>NZ_ANAC01000010.1 GCF_000341225.1 Nocardiopsis alba DSM 43377 | reverse complement strand
TTCGAAGGCGTGGGTGGCGCCTTCGGCGTCTCCGGTTTCTCCGCGCCAGTAGGCGAGGTTGTTGCGGGTGGCGAGGGTGTCGGGGTGGTCGGGGCCCAGGATGCGTAGCTGGTCGGTGAGGAGTTCTTGGTAAGCGGCGGTGGCGCTTTCGGCGTCTCCGGTTTCTCCGCGCCAGTAGGCGAGGTTGTTGCGGACGGTGAGGGTGTCGGGGTGGTCGGGGCCCAGGATGCGTAGCTGGTCGGTGAGGAGTTGTTCGAGGGCGGTGGCGGCGCCTTCGGGGTCTCCGGCGCGGCCGCGCCAGGAGGCGAGGTTGCCTCGGGTGGTGAGGGTGTCGAGGTGGTCGGGGCCCAGGATGCGTAGACAGTCGGTGAGGAGTTGTTCGAAGGCGGTGGCGGCGCTTTCGGCGTCTCCGGTTTCTCCGCGCCAGGAGGCGAGGTTGTTGCGGACGGTGAGGGTGTCGGGGTGGTCGGGGCCCAGGATGCGTAGCTGGTCGGTGAGGAGTTGTTCGAAGGCGTGGGTGGCGCCTTTGGTGTCTCCGGCATGGCCGCGCCAGTGGGCGAGGTTGCCTCGGGTGGTGAGGGTGTCGAGGTGGTCGGGGCCCAGATGCCGGTGGGCGGTCTCGACCATGCGCTGCCAGTACGATTCGGCCTCGCTCACACGACCCACCTCGCCCAGACTTCTACCTGCGCGAAATAGCACCGCGTGGCCCTCCGGTTCCCACAACCACTCCTGGCTGCTACGCCCCTGCACCGCGTGGTGGCCGCCCAGAACGGTGGTGTTGCTGCGCAACTGCTGGGCCAGGGAGGTGTCGCGTTCGACCTCGGGCCATACCTGTAGGAGCGCGTCGGCCAGAGCTTTGACACTGTCCCCGGTGGGGCGGGTGGTGGTGTGCTCGCGGGTGGCGCGCTGGATCAGCTGGTGGGCTCCCACCAGCGTGCCGCCGGGTTCGGTGTGCTCTTGCTCCCGAAGCCGGACGTTGCGGGTGATGAGGTTCAGCCGGTGCAGGTTGGCCAGGGCCCGAAGTGCCTGGTCCTCGCTTAACGCGGGCGTGGCGAGTGTGGCGGATGTATGCCGGGAGGTGGTTCGGCCCAGGCCCAGCATGCGTTTCAGCCCTGCTCCCCAACGGGGTGTCCGCGGGACGGTGGCAGGGGAGATCGAGGGATTTTCGGTGCGCGTGCCGGGCGGCTGGTGTGTGGCGAGGTGTTCCAGGACGGCAGGGGCGGTCAGTACCTGCTGGGGGATGCCGGTACCGTCCAGGAGCGCGATGAGCCCCATCATGTGGCGTGCCAGACCCTGGGGTTGGAAGGTGTCGGCTTGCTGCAGCGACAGTTCCCAGGTGGCGGCGAGCGGGGTGGGGGTGTCCCAGTCGGGGAACACCCTGGCCAGGGTGCGCATCCGGTCGTGGAACACCTGAAGGTAGGCGTCGCAGCCCATACCGAGCTCGGCCATGTAGGTCACCGCCTGCCCCAGAGCCAGGGGGAGACGTCCCAGGTCGCGGGCGAGGGACTCCAGGTCGGCCGGGGTGTGCGCGATCCCTGCCTGGTCTAGGGCGTCTGTGAGAAAGGCGCGGGCCTCTTCAGGGGTGTAGACGTCCACGTCGATCAGGCGATGTCCCTGCTTTGTGAGGGAGTGGTCGCGTCGGCGGGTGGTGACCAGGACACGGCCGCGGGGCTGGTCGTGCGGGGGCCATAGATCCTGAACGGCGGCCAGGTCGGCCAGGTCGTCCCACACCACCAGCCACCTCCGCTTGGAGTGCTGGTGGGAGGACTGCAACCAGGTCAAGAACCGCTGCGCGGCGTGTTCGGGGTCGTCGGGAACGGTGGTGAACAGCTGTTGCGCGGCTTGGGCGTAGGCGAAGGTGATCTGGTCACGGGTGGAGGCGTTGGCCCATACCAGCAGATCCACACGTTCATCGGGGTCGGTGAGATCGCGCAGGGTACGGGCGTAGTGGGCCGCGAGCTGGGTTTTGCCGACCCCGCCGGTACCGGACAGGACTTGGCGCAGTACCACTGTGCCGAAGCCGCGCAAGGCCTCGTCGAGTTGGTCGGAGATGGACCGGTGCTGGTAGTGGGCTGCCTGCTCGGGGATCACGCCGATACGGATCGGCCAGCGAACCTCATGGCCCGCATGGTGCTGGTGGATGGTCACATCGCGGGCAGAACCGAAGGCGGCACTGCCGTACTGGGCGCCGACGCTTGGGGTCTGTGCGGCGGTGGGGGAGGCGGCGCCGGGGTCAGTCAGCTCTCGGTGCTGTTGCCCTGCCCCGGCCGGGAAGGGGAATTGAAGTTCACTCCGCCCGTGACGGTGCCTGCGGCGAAGGAACCGTCCTCGGCTTTGACGGTGACATTCCCCCCGGCGGTGATGCCGTGGTCCCCTACGGAGACGTTGTCACCGCCGCTCCGGGCATTGATTTCGGCGGCGAGGTCCAGAAGCTGTTGGGCGAATTGGTCGCGTTCGGTGCCGTCGAGTTCGTGGAGGAAGTCCTCAAAGCGGGTCCGCCAAGAGGAACGGAGCTCTTCCTGGTCCTTTGATGAAGGGGTGTCAGTGGTCTGGGAGAGCTCGGTGTGGCTTGTGTCGAGGTGTTTCAGCGCGATCTGGGCGCGGCGTTCACCGAAGCGCGTCAGCCACTGTTGGAGGGTGGGGCGGACCCCCTTCCACAGGCTGGTGCCGATGGTGGTGGCCAGGGCGGTGGCTCCTGCCGTGGCGGCTGCGGCGAGATCGACCATGGATGTGCCCTTCATTCTTCGGGAGGTGGGAAGAGTGGGTAGGAGCGGGGAGGTTTCTATGCAAGCACACGGATAATGCTGACGGTATGGGGTTTGGGGCGGTTCGGTCACGGATCGTTGACCAGGGTGCGCGGTAGCCAGGGTAGCGGCGCAGACCGGGCCGGCACGGTCCCTCTGACCGCTGGCGTCGGAGCGCCTAAGGGGCGCGCGGGGTAGGCCCTTGCCTCTCCCACGACGCGAAATGGGTTCCCGACAGCAGGGCAGACACCTCGGTGGTGCGTGCTCCGGGGAGTTCTACTACCTGGTCAGTACGGTGCGTACCTGGTCGAGCCTGGAAAACTGAGAACCAGTTCCTCTAGGGGCGCTGCCATGGTCGACGCTGACGCGTTTGCCTGGTGCGGCGGGGTACGAGATCGGCCCGCTTTGGGAGGAGTCAGGCGGGGCCATCTCTGGGCAATCTCTGAAGGTGGGGCAATCCGTTCACAGGGCCCGTCTTCAACTCTGGGTCCGGGTGTGTTCGGTTCGGGGAATGCTCGTATGAGGTGTCGAATCCCGGGGTGCAGGTGCGCTTCTTACTGAGTGAAGGGTAAGAACAGCCGTCACCTTGGAGGTGCTCGTGGACAAGTACGAACAGACCCGGTCCGCCTGTTGCCCTGGATCACTGAGCGGGGCAAGCCGATCCTCTACGGGCTGTGGGAACCGCAGGTGCTCGCCACCCACCACCTGCACTATGTCTTCTTCCTCGCCACGGGTGCGCGGCGGGCTCGTAGTCGGATGCTGAGCCTGTACTCCCACAGGGTGGGGTGGGCGGCGGCCCGGGTGTGCGGGGGCGCGAACGCCCCTGCACACTCTCACTCGGCAGGCCTCTCGGCCTGCCGGAAAGCCTTCCCAACAGCCCTGCCGTCATCAGATCAGCTTTGCTCTACCTCTGACTTGAGGACCATGACTGCGCCGGTGCTCAGGCCACCCGGGCTGTGCGAAGCGAGGTCAGCGATGCCCGGGCCAGACGGTGCCAGGGGTGGTGTCCATGGATGACGAACCAACGCACGGGGCGGACGGGCCTCGCGCGGCGCGCTCGGACGGCTCGGGCCCGGTGCGCGACGTGGCGGCCCGGAAACCGGCGCCGCGCAGACCGGGCGCGGGCGGGCCGTCAGGGGCCCACCGGCGCGCTGACGGCCCCACAACGCCCAAGGGCGGGGCGGCCGGGGGCTGGTGGGGGTACGCGGCCTGTCGGGGGCGGGATCCGGATCTGTGGTTCCCGGCCCAGGGCGGGTCGGTGCGTGCGGCCAAACGGGTGTGCCGGGTGTGTCCGGTGCAGCTCAACTGTCTGGCCGAGGCGATGCGCCGGGGCGAGCAGTACGGGGTGTGGGGCGGTGCTTCGGAGGAGGAGCGCCGCCGCTACCGGGTCGCAGTACGGGGAGAACGCGAAGGGGGAGTGCGTGGGCGAAACCGAGCGGCGTGATGAGGAAACCGAAGATGCCCAGCTGGAGCGGTTGCTGACGATCCCCGAGGCGGCGCGGGTGTTGGCGGTGCCCGAGTCCTGGCTGCGGGAACGGGTGCGGTTGCGCAAGGTTGCGCACCGCAGGCTCGGCAAGCATGTGCGCTTCAGTGTGAGTGACTTGGAGGCGATCGTGGACGGGGCGGCCCAGCACGCCCTCGCCCCCAGGCGAATGGCTCACCGGTGGAGACAAGAAGGGTAGGGAGGGAGCCGACAACGGGGCCGGTGGTGCGGATGCTGACCCGCGCCACCGGCCCCGTGCGTTCCTTCCCCTTGGGCTTTAGGAGATCAGGCGCAGGCGCTGCTCACCGCCGGGGTCGGTGCGCGGGACCGGGGGAGTGGGCGGGCCGTCGATGGCCTCGATCATGGTGTCGTCGATGTCGGTGACCAGGTGCCCGTAGCGGTCCATGGTCGTGGTGATCGAGGTGTGCCCCAGGCGGCGCTGGATTTTGAACACGTGCACGTCCTTCTCGATCAGCCACGCCACGTGGGTGTGGCGCAGGTCGTGGATACGCGGCTTCTTGCCCAGCCCGCGCCGTTGGGCCTCTTTGACACCTGGCGCCCAGCGGCGGCCGTAGAAAGAGGAATGCCGCCACCAAGACCCCAGGTCGGTGGTGAAGACGAACTCCTCGGGCTTCTTTCCCTCCAAACGGGGACGCAGCAGATCGATGGTGCGCGGCGAGAGCGGCAACCGCCGCCGGGAACTGCGGGTCTTGGACGCCCCTAGGTAGAAGGTGTTGTTCGGTCCGCGCTTCCAGGCCCGGCGCACGTCCAGGTGCCCGCGCACCTGCTGCTGTCCCTCGTGGTCGATGGTCGGGGTAAAGCTGACGTCGCGGACCTGCAGGGCGACCAGTTCGCTGTAGCGCATGCCGGTGCGCACGAACACCTCGACCATGTCGCGTACGTCAGGGTGCATCGAGTCCCGGAGCAGGGTGAACTCCTCACGGGTCAAAAAGCACATCTCGGTGTCGGCCTCGTGGTCGGCACGGGGTAGCCGGGTGCGGGCGGCGGGGTTGGAGGGCCGAATCGGCGGGTCCTCGCGTACGGCGGCCTCGCAGATGGAGAAGAGCAGCCCGTGCAGGTTGTGGATGAACTTGGCCGAGAGGGGTTTGCGTAGCCACCCGGGTTCCTTCCGGCGGCCCCGACTGGGGTTGGGAGTGCGGTAGGAGGCCTTGGGGTCGGGGAGGCCGGTGCGTAGCTGGTTGATCCAGGCGCGGACGTCCTTGGGTTTGAGCTGGGTGACGTCGCGCAGGTCGACCTGTCCGAAGTGCGGGATCAGGTGGAGTTCGAGTTCGCGGTGGTAGTCGGCGCGAGTGCGTTCCTCGATACCGGTCATGGAGTCGATGAGCTCGCGGGCGAAGTCGGCGAAGACGACGGGTTCGGCTGCGGGTTCCTCTTCTTCCTTGACCTTGATCCATCCACGGCCGGGGATCCACCCCGCGGCCCAGCCCTGGCGGGGGATCCAGTTCTCGGGCCAGTGGTGTCCGGCGTCCTCGACGTGGAGTTTGAAGGTGTGGGCGTCGGCGTGGGTGTCGAAGGGTTCGGACTGGGGCGGGCCGCCACGGGTGCCGCCGAGTCGCCATTTGACCCAGTAGCGGGTGCGTCCGTCGGACAGTGTGCGCTGGTTGATGGTTGCCATGGGTGGACCATCGCTTGGGTGTGGGCCAAAGCGAAGGGAACCCGCGAAGGTCCTCGAAGATCTTTACACAGGCCAGGACGGGTGACCGACGGATGTACTGATGCCCGTATGCGGCGGGTCTGTGTAGTTTCGGAGCGGGTCCGGGTCGGGGGTGCACGGCTGTGTGCCCCCACAACATCGGTGAGTGACGGGATGGGTGGTGGACACTCACCGGCCCGGGTTGTGGGTCCCGTGCACCCGCTGGTGCACCCCCGGCAACGCAAAAGCCCCTGACCACTTTGCGTTTCCGCTGGTCAGGGGCTTGAGCCTCTGGGGTGAGTGACGGGACTTGAATGCTGGTGGGGGAGTGGTGTGACCTGCGGTGATGCGAGAAGTCGCAGGTAGTGGGGGAGGTGTTCACCTGGTTGTGCCGGGTTGCCCCGCCTTCCGTAGGGAAGTGTGCACCCTCCGGGTGCACGTCTTAGACCGCGGTGGTGCACCCTGCAGGATGCACCACCGGCCGTACTTTTGTAGCTAGGGGAGAGGTAACTACGGCGCCAAGTTTTAGCTTTGTGGTGGCAAGAGATAATAATCTACGCTGTGCCCATTTCTTGCCTAAAATTGCAAATTTGAGTGATGTCCGCAATTTCGGGTCAGGTTTTTGCTGGTTGCTACGTTGTGATCAGATACTGGGTGCGTCATCGATGGCTATCACGGTGTCGTAGAGGCCGTAATGCCGGATTCCCTTATGGGAGTCGATGCCGGTGTAGGTCAAGGATGCGTCTTCGTACCGGCGGAAGGCGAAGACTGCCTGGTTCATGTGGGTGGCGTTAAATACTCCAAGATTGACCAGCAGATGGAAGTCGGCAACACTCAGTCCGGTCACAGTCTTGAACAGGTCGGGTTCGAGCTTGGTGATGACGTCTTGGAGTGTGTTCTCGCGGAAGTCGGTCAGGTACATGAACGCCGGGATACGAGTGGCGAACTTTACCAGCTTTTCCTGAATCTGCTTCCGCTTGGACTTGTACTCCTTTTCCTCGGACGTTAGCTCTTTCTTCTCCTGAGGGGTGAGGTCTTCGCCTTTCTCTTTCTTAGCATTTTTCACAGACTCGCTCTTGTTGACGACGGTTTCGAAGACCGATGATCCCAGGGTGCGGAAGCCTTCAATGTTCATTACCGCCTTCAATGCGGCCTGATTGCCCATGATGCGGCGTAGCGTGTCGTTGTCGACGTTGACGAGGATGGCGGACTCCCACTTGCGGGCCAAGAGCGTCGCTGATGTCCCGGCCATGGCGATGTCGAGGATGCCACCCGCGTCGACCTGGGTCATGTTCGACCCGTCGTACGCGAGTACCGGTAGGAATTTCACCAGCTCCTCAACCGCCTGCTCTGGGTTCGGAGTCTCCGGCGCCAGCCCAGCCCCGTAGTCGGAAATTTGACGCAGTGCCCTGGTGGGAGCAAAGTCGAACACAAAGCACACCGGCTTGAGTACGAGTTCCTCATCTGGATCGTTGCCGTCAGGGTTCTTGATCGACCACGGTGATTGCACCCGAAAAGCCGCCTGAAAGTACGTCTCCGGGGAGTTAAGGTTTCGGAGCATCAGGATCGAAGACCACTGCTTGACTGTGACACCGGTGGTGAGCTTCCCGCATGACAGAGTGATGGTCTTGGTGTCATGACCATCGCAGATGGCCTCGCGCACCGGTGGCAGGGCGTCGAGCCCAATTCCTGCGTGAGGGCCTGCGACGATGAGCACCTGGTAGTCATGCCAGAACACGTTGTGCCGCTCAGCCAGTAGGTTGGCCATCGCTTCACAGGCGGCGACGTTGGGCAGGAACCAAAAGGAGTGCTGCAAGTACGGAAGCAAGCGCACGTCGGAGTATGGAAACGGTGGCCGGGCCCCCATTCTCATCGCGTCTACCTGGGTGGGAAGGTGGGCGCCACGGATGATGTCGAGCCACTTCTGCACATCCGTCTTGTGCGTGAACTCGGCGTCCTTGCCGGTGCCGGTGGCCTCGAAGAAGGCGTTCAGATCGAACTCGTCAAACTCGCCCTGACTGGCCACCGCGACCAACTCGTCGGGCATCTGGTAAGTGAACAGCCGCATCTCCGGTAGAGCCCCGTAGGGGTTCCACGTGCCGGGGTGGGCATCGGCATAGTCGGCCTTGGCGCGCTGCTCATCGGTGTAGGTCCAGTTAAAAATTTGTTCCTCGACGAATTCACCGTCGGCCAACGCCTTGAACGGGGTGCCCGAGAGGTACAAGTAGGCGCGGGTGGTGATGGGTAGGAATTCGTCCTCGTCGTGGCCTAGCTCGTCGAGTTCTTCATCGAAGGTGGCGAGGCCGTCGTGATACTCGGCGGCGAGTTCTTTCTTCTTGACCTTTTCGTCCTCACCCTCGAACAACTCTTGGGCGGACTCGCGCCAGGCGCCGAAGTGGTATTCGTCGAAGACCACGAGGTCCCAGTTGGCGGTGTGAATCCATTCGTTCTTCGCCTTGATGAGTCCGGTCTTTTTATCCCGGCCGAGTAGGTCTTGGAACGAACCGAAATACACCAGTGGGCGCGTACGGTCGGCAGTGTCAGGGCTTTCTCCTGTGGCAGTTGAGAGGTACTGCCATCCTTCGAAGTCGGCGTGGGATTCCAGGTCGGTCTTCCAGGCGTCTTCGACGGCGGGTTTGAAAGTCACTACGAGGACACGTTTGGCGCCTAGGCGCTTGGCGAGCTGGTAAGAGGTGAAGGTCTTACCGAACCGCATTTTGGCGTTCCACAAGAACCTTGGCACTGTTTTCGTACCTTCGGCCCAGATCGACTCGAAGTACTTCTGTGTCTTTTCGACGGCGCGAGCCTGCTCGGGACGCATCGGGAACGTCTCGTGGTGCGTGCCGGTCAGCTTCTGGCCGGTGCGCAGCTCGGTGATTGCGGTAAGTACATCTGCTGGGGTACAGCGCAACCACTCCCTGGCTGAGCCAAAGATGGGATTCTCAAATCCCTTCTCAATGAGGCGCTGGCGCACTTCGAAGTCACGGAATGCTGTGCCGTCATCGCGCTCTGCAGATTCGTTGACATGAAGGGTGTAGGACTGTTGCATCTGGCCCTGTGATTCGCGGATGCGAGCGTTGACGTTTGTCTTGGTGGTCTGGCCGACCTTGATGAGCCCAACATAATCGGCGGGTGGGTTGTTCGGTGTCCAGGCGTAGATACGCAGCCGTGCGGTGGGCTTCTCAGGGAGTAGCTCGCCGATTTCCTTACTCATCGCTGTGCTCACCGCCGTGGTTGACGAGGGTGTCGTCGTGCTCGGCGACCTGGGACTCGATGAATGCAATTTCCTCTGATGCAAGGTCGTAGCGTTCATAGAGCAAAGCGTTGGTCCAGTCTCGATCCAGGGGCACGTCCGGGACAAAGGCGTAGACATCACGTGTGGCGTGCTGGGTGGACTTGCGCAGGGAAACGAGGAAGCGTGCGAAGCGAGTTCGTAGGTACATGGCGTACCGGGTGGCTTCTTCTTCGGTAGAGAACTTGCCCGCAACCAAGTAGGTCTCGGTGCAAGCGGTGCCCGGACCGGCGATGATCGGTTTGGAAAGAAACTTTGTCTCAACAGCCGCGCTCGTGCCCTGCACCGCGGTCATGAGTACCTTCCACTCGTCGATCCAGGCGTGGTTGAGCGGAATGTCCGAGCGATCGACCCAGGTCACCTTGCGTGAGCCAAAGAGTTGAACGGGGTCTTTGAGTCCACGCTTCGTCGTGCTGCCGTGGAAGTTGGTCGGGAGGCCAAACGGTTTACGGCTCGAGACCCGGACATCCAGGGTTGGTTCGTGCTCGGCACAGACCTTTTCAAGGATGGGGATCGCCTCGTTGCGGCGGATAAGTACGTCGTAAGCATCGAGGTAGCGAGCAACAGGTTCGCCGATGGGTTGGCCGTCCCACATGGTCTGAACGGTGCAAGGGCCCTCGTAGTCGCGGTCCCACAGAAAGTAGGAGACGCCGCCCCTGATTTTCACGCCGGGGAAAGCTTCATAGAGCTTAGGGTAGTCCACGATGTTACGCATGCGATGGTCGCTGAGCATCGTCTTGCGGTACTCGTCGAGTCCCTTACCGCCTGCGAACCAGCGCGAAGGGGTGACAAAGACGGCAAAGCGGGGGTCAAGTCCTAGAGCTTTTTCGATGAACATCTGGTAGATCGGTGCCGCCGAGGTGCCGAACCCGCCGTCACTGAGCTGGTAGGGAGGGTTACCGATGATGACATCGAACTGCATGTCTTCTCCGAACAGCTCGGCAACGCGAGCTTTGATGTCGTCAGTGTGGATGAACGCGTAGGCGTGGGTTTCGAGTTCGTTTCCGCGTTCGTAATCGCCTTCGCCAGCCCCGCAGTAGATGCAGCGCCGATTGGTGTAGATGGTGACCTCGTCGCCGGTGAGAGGGTCAACGCGAAACTCGCGGGTGCCGTTCGTCCAGGTGTGCTCTGTACGTTCGAACCAAATGTTGCCGTCCTCGGTGGTCAAGGACTTGGCAATCGAGTGGGGGCCGTTGGCGTGCTTTGAGCAGTAGACGCTGCGTCGGGCCAGTAAACCGGTGAGCCTGGTGATGGCGATCCCGTAGACCTGCCGGGTGAGGATGTGATCGACGCGCTCTTCGAGGTCGGGGATGGTGGCGGCGAGGCCGCTAGTGAGGCGACGAACGATCTCGCGCAAGAACACACCGGACTTGGTGAACGGGTCGAGGAACCTCACATCCGGATCGGCCCAGATGTCTGCGCCGTTGTTGGCTTCAGACCAGGTCCTGGCGAGCAGGTCGAGCATCGCGCTGGCCATCTCTGGTGGGGTGAAGACCTCATCGTTGGAGAGGTTGGCGATACAGGTCAGGACGTCTGGGTTGTGGCTTCGCAGAGTGAAGGGTGCAAGGTTCATACCGCACTCACCTGCTCAGCGATCTGGTGGACGGTCATCGTTGGGTAGGTCTTGCTCGGAATGAAAAGGTCTTCGTCGTCAAGCTGGCCAAACAGGGTGCCCTCATAGGAGGCACGTTGGGTGAGGTCGTCGTAGCGGAAGTCACGTCGCTGGAATTTTCCCTTGCCAAGGTAGCCCCACTCGGGGAATGTGATTGGACGCCCACTTGGAACGGTCATGGTCAGGGCATCGCCCTGGACGATGTTCGTGGCAAGGACTGAGCGGGCCGCCCGAGCCCATTCGTCGTCTTCAGTGCCGAGGAAGGTGTTGAAGAGGTCAGCGAGGTTGTCTCGGCACTCTTGGGCGTTATCGGCGAGCAGTTCGATACCGTAAGTGCACATGAGGGCGAACAGGGCATAGTGGCGCTTTTCGAAGTCACTTTTGCCATGACGAAGCTGGACAGCGGTGAGCTTGCGAGCCAGAACCAGGAGCAGGAAGTTGCCGGAACCGCATGCCGGTTCGAGCACACGCGAGTCGATGCGCTCAGACTCCTCCTTGACGAGGTTGAGCATGTCCTCGACCATCCAGGCAGGGGTGAACACTTCACCATGGTCGGCGACGCGCTGCTTGGACTTGACCAGGCGCTCTACCTCATGCAGGCTCATCGCCACTCCTTCATTTTTTCGTGGTTCACATCAAGGTAGAGGCTTCTACTGACATACAGGAAACCCCTGGAACTTTCCTTCTGCTCATTGTCTCGCTCCGGTTCAGCGGCGGATCACGCTAGGCTCTGTGGGGTGACTGACACCTCGATTCGTACCAGGTTCGCGCCGTCCCCGACCGGTATGTTCCACGTGGGCAACGCCCGGTCTCTGCTGCTGAACTGGGTGGTCGCACGACAATCCGGCGGCGCCATGGTGCTGCGGATCGAGGACACCGACGCCGCCCGCTCCCGCCCCGAGTGGACTGAGGGCATCCTGGCGGCGATGGCTTGGCTAGGGGTGGACTCCACCCAGTACGTGGGCCCCTACTCCCAGACCGACTATGCGGACAAGCACACCGAGGCCGCCCAGCGCTTGCTGAATGAAGGGCTGGCCTACTACTGCGACTGCAAGCGCGAGCAGGTCCAGGCCCGCCGGGACAACCCCAACCTGGGCTATGACGGGTTCTGCCGGGAGCGCGGGCTGGAGTCCGGGCCGGGGCGGGCATTGCGCTTTCGTATTCCCGAGGGCGGTCCGACCGTGGTCGAGGACAAGATTCGGGGCCGGGTGGAGTTCCCGCACGAGGCGCTGGAGGACTTCGTCATCGCCCGTGGCGACGGCACTGCCCTGTTCGTCCTGGCCAATGTGGTGGACGACGTCGAGATGGGCATCACGCATGTCATCCGGGGCGAGGAGCACCTGTCCAACACCCCCAAGCAGCAGTTGCTGTGGGAGGCGCTGGGGCACACCGCGCCGGTGTGGGCGCACGCCCCTGTGCTGGTGAACGAGAAGCGCCAGAAGCTGTCCAAGCGGCGTGACAAGGTCGCGATGGAGTCTTATCAGGCCGAGGGTTTCCTGCCCGAGACCATGGTCAACTACCTGATGCTGCTGGGCTGGGCTCCGGGTGAGGACCGGGAGATCATGCCGATTGAGGAGATGATCCCGCTCTTCGACCTGGCTGACGTCAACTCCTCGCCGGCGTTCTTCGATGAGAAGAAGCTGCGGGCCTTCAACGGCGACTACATCCGCGCCTTGGACGTGGACGAGTTCGTCAAGCGCTGCGCCCCCTACCTGGAGGGTGAGGGGGTGCCGTGGCGGCCGGAGGACTTCGACTCAGGCGTGTTCGCGCAGATCGCCCCGCTGGTGCAGAGCCGGGTGGCGGTGCTCAGCGAGATCGTGCCCAACGTGGACTTCCTGTTCCTGGACTCGCCGGTCTTCGATGAGAAGAGCTGGGCCAAGGCCATGAAGCCCGGTATTGGTGCGGAGATGCTCACCGCCGCGATCGCCACCTACTCGGACGAGTCCTTGAACTGGGAGGCCGAGGCCCTCAAGGGAGCCCTTGAGCAGGCCGGGGCCGCCCAAGGGCTCAAGCTCGGCAAGGCTCAGGCACCGGTCCGAGTGGCGGTGACCGGTCGCACGGTCGGATTGCCGCTCTTCGAATCCCTGGAACTACTGGGTAGGGAGCGCACGCTGGAGCACTTGCGCGCGGCGCTGGAGCGGCTCAACTCCGGGCGGGTCGAGGCCAGCCGGGAGTCGCTAACCACGCAGACATGACTTTTAGCAGCTACGGACCTCAAGAAACGGCCACTGGTTACGTGCGGCGGTGCTGAACGCGGTGGCGGCTGGTTCGACGCTGGTGAGTAGTGAGAGGAAGAGCGTGTGCGAGACCACCAGCAGAGTACCCTCCCGATCCACGAAGGTGGACAGCTGGGCGCGGGCACGCGCGGCCCGCTCGTTCAGCTCCTGTAGGGATTCTCCGTCCCCGTACCGGCTGGTGGGGTCGAGGGTTCGTCGTAAGCGCCACTGGGCGTAGTCCTTGGGGAACTCGTCGGGAGGTAATCCTTGGACCGCGGTGGGGCTGCGCCACTCCCGGAGGTCGGGGACGGGCTCCAGCAAGGGGAACCCGGAGCGCTGGGCTAAGAGTTCTGCGGTCTGGAGCGCGCGTGGCAGAGGACTGGAGACGATCGCGGCCACGGGTGGCAGAATCCGTGCGGCGACGATCGCCTCTCTTCGGCCCCGGGGCGAGAGTTCCGCGTCGTCGGGTGCGTGGTAGCCCGGCCGGTGCCCGACGTAGTGTCCGTGCCGCATGAGGTAGAGGTCAGCCAAGGACCCACCCTCCATCTACACGCAGTGTCTGACCGGTGATGAATCCGGCCTCGTCACTGGCGAGAAACGCGACGGCGGAGGCCACGTCCTCGGGCTGTCCGCGACGCCGTACGCACTGGCGGGCGAGTTGGCGCTTCTCCATGGCGACGGGATCAGGGACGACGTTGCCCTCGGCGGGCACTCGGATGGAGCCGGGCGCCACGCAGTTCACGGTGATGCCGTGTTCACCGAGCTCGCGTGCGAGCGCGCGTGTGAGCCCTTCGAGGCCGGCCTTCGCAGTGATGTAGTCGGCCAGTTCGCGGCGGCCCGTGTGGGCCAGGACGCTGCCGACCGTCACGATGCGGCCGTGGCCGCGGGCGACCATCGCCGGGACGGCGGCCTGGGCCAGTAGGTGGTGGGCGGTCAGGTTGAGGGACAGGCACTCGTCCCAGCGGCCCGGCGTGAGGTCCGCGTGGGGTGTCCGGGGGTAGTCTCCGGCGGCGGTGACGAGGATGTCCGGTGCCCCCATCTGGTCGTGGACACGCTCGTAGAGGTCAGAGGCAGCGGTGGCCGAGCGCAGGTCCGCTGCGAAGGCTTCGGCTTCTCCGCTCATGTTCCTGATCTCCTGGGCGAGTTCACGGGCGTCATCGGGTGTGTCGAAGTGGGCCAGCGCCACACGGGCACCGGAGTGCGCAAGCGTGCGGGTGATGGCCGAACCTATGCCTCCGGTGGCTCCCGTCACCAGCGCCAGACGGCTGTTCAGTGGGTAGGGCACGAGGACTCCGTGAGGTTGAAGAAACTCCAGGGTGAGAAGTCGGGGGCCATGCACTGCGCGAGCTTGGCGAGCAGGTACAGCCGCTGTTCCGGTGCCAGTTCGGCCAGGTTGAACACGCCGATGATCCGCATCGCGAGGTAGGGGCGGAGGGCATCGGAGAGGGCGTGTCCGGGGAAGTAACGAGCGGTGAGCGGGCGGACGAGCCGTTCCCAGTAGTGGGACAGCGCCCGCCGTCGTGCGAGGGCGAGCCGGTCGGTGAAGCGGACGTGGACGGTGCCCGCCTGGAGGTGGGTACTGACGCGTGGCGTGTTCGCGGGAAGGCGGTCGAATGTGGCGGGATGCTGGGTGAATGCCTCCGGGTTGAGAGTGGGGACCAGCCATCCCCCGAGGACGGTCATGTAGAAGCTGAAGTTGGCGATCTCTCCCGCGATGGCGTTGCGCCCGGCGGTGTCGTAGTCGAGCCAGGCAAGGGGAACGGCGAGGTTTGCGTCGGTCGGGTCGCCCTGGCTGATCACGCTCCAGACGGGGGAGTCGAATGCGGTGCGGAGCCAGCGGAGCGTTCCGGACCAGTCGAGCTGGTAGTGGCTCCCGTTGACGTACAGCCCCGTCCGCGCCAGGTCACTGAATCTCGGCCCGTCCACGGTTCCAGTCAGCGGGAGGTCATGGCCGGCGTAGTAGTGATTGAGTCGCCCTCCGGGTAGCGCCCGGCCCCGGTAGAGCTTGCCGACCACGGCGGAGGGCGGGCTCAGCTCGGCGGTCTCGATGAAGACACGCAGATAGGTGCTGGTCAGTTCCCGCATGTAGCCGTCCAGGGGTGCGTGGTCGGCGGTGTCGGGGGTGTTGAGCAGGTCCAGGAGCAGCCCGCGGTCGGTGTCCACGGGCAGCCGCTCGTACACCAGGACGGTGCGGCCGAGGAGACGGGCGTGGTGGTGGAGAGCGGGCACCGGGTACCAGTCGCTCAGCAGACGGTGGCCGCGTACCTCGGCGCGGGCCTCGTCGTGGTCCGGCATGCGCTTGGCGATGAGGCGCCGTCGCGGGGTGTCGATCGGATAGAGCCGGTTGCGGGTGAACCTCAGCGGAGTCCCGATGCGTGGGAGCAGATTCAGTGCCCTCATGCGCCACTCCGTTCCAACGCAACTAGAGCGGTGTCCGCGAGGAGGTCCGGGGAGATCGCGGACAGCGGGGCGCGTCCGTTGTTGTCGGTGTCGTCCAATCCATCGCGTACCGGGCACATGTCCTGGCGGTGCATGCGTTCGGAGAAGGGAGTAGCGAGCGCGTGGTGATGGCCGAGACCGGTTCGCCATTTGCTGTGGGAGTGCCGCCCGTACAGCCCGATGACCTCGGCCCTGGCCGAGGCGAGCGCGGCCAGGTGGGTCAACCCGGTGTCGTTGCCCAAGACCACGTCGCAGCGGGCGAACAGGTCCATCAGGGTCGCCAGGTCGGCGCCCGTGACCGATTCGGTCTGGACGCCAGCCGCCTCTGCGGGTGGTCGGGGAGCCGTCTCTTCGTGGCCGGACACGAGGAGGAGCCGCACATGACGGCCGGACCGTTCCCCGATGATCCGGGCGGCGTCGGTGAACCGTGCGGCTCCGTAGTCCTTGCGGCCGGGCCAACTGGTCGCGGTGACGGCCGCGATCGTCAACGCCTCTCCAACGGGCTCAGCTGTATTGCGGGCCAGGGGCGGCAGGAATGGTGGCTCGCCCGGCAGCCGGAGGCCGATCCGCTCCTCCAACCTCAGGTAATAGCGCGCGGGCAGGTGGGTGTGGGCGCGTTGGCCGTCGTCGCGGCAGTGGGCCTGCTCCGGATAGCAGAGGAGGACGTGGTCGTCCTCGGTCGGCCGGGTCAGCTGCACACCGGGGTCGTCGCCGATGATGAGCCGTGGAGAGCAGCCGCGCGAACAGGCTGTGCTCGTTGTCGGGTACAGGCACCCGTACCGGCCCGACGAGCTGACCGGGACGGTACGTCCAAGCAAGATGAGCGCGTCGGTGACCGCGGCAACCGCACCGAAGGCGAGAAGCGAGTCACCCAGCTTGCCGTCAAAGGCCACCACGACCCGAGCGCATCGGTCCAGGGCACTTCGGAGCTCGGGGTCGGGTGCCTCGGGAAGGACGGCACCGACGGGCGTCACGGAGCGGTCATAACCGAGCGGGATGCTGAGTACCTGCTCGGGGGCGTAGGCGGTGTTTCCCCAGTGCCGGGTCACCAGGGGCACGACCGGGCTCATCCGTCCTGTCCGATCCGGGTGAGGGAGACGAGGGGCAGACCGGCCTCTTCGAGGATGGACCTTGCCTGGTACCGGGTGTCCTCAGCCAGGCACACCGCAGCGACCGGGTGCGCCCCGTGACGGCGTAGGGCCTGGGCGAGGTTCACCAGAGTGATGCCGGTCGTCACCTCGTCGTCGACCAGGACGTAGCCGTGCCCGGGAGCGATTCCGTAGGCGAACACGTTGGGGCGGTTGGCGTGGCCCTCGACGAAGTGAACGGCGCCAGGCAGAGGAACGCGCACCTTCCACGCGAGCTTGTACGGGAGGCCCGAGGCCATACTCACCGCGAGCGCCGGCACGATGCCGCCCGCGTCCAGACCGAGGACCGCGTCGACGCCTGAGACGGCAGGAACCGTGCGGCGCAGAGCTCCCCACAACAGATGTCCTGCAGCGGAGAGTTGGTCCGGGGAGACCGCTGACCGGGCGCCGTCGAGATCGTGCACCACCCGTTCGGGCCGGCTGCTCGGCCCCGCGTCCAGCCGCGCCACGACCTCGGCGTGAAAGCCCGTGCTCTGGGTGACCGCTTCCATGGTCTTCCTCTCGTTAGGCCGCTCTCAGGCGGCACACTGTCGTTCGTGCCAGGTGAGCAGCCGGTCCACGGCCGTCTCGATCGCGCCGAGCACCCGGGCTCGGTCCGTGTCCTCCCGATGGGCGGAGACGACCGCGGCCAGGGGAGGGAGATCGAGAGGGCCGAGCCCGGGCAGCCGTCGAACGGCCTCGGGAACGATGTCGTCGCCGCTCACCCATACCGACTGCTCCCGCAGGAGAAGGCGGCAGAGCAGGACCAGGTGCTTGTAGAGCGGGCGGACACGGCCGTGCCCGGGATCGTGGCGCAGCCGTCGCGTGGTCGCGACCGCGTCGGCCAGGGCGGCGGGAGTACCGCGCTCCACCTCCCTGCGTGAGACCACCGGCAACCGCAGGCCGGGGCCGGCCAGAAGCGCGGGGCTTCCTTCCTGGAGCATCACCAGGGCGGCGAGCACCCGATTGGGGAGGCGGCGCACCTGGGCCTCGGAGACGGGCAGGACCGTCGCGCCCAGGTGGATACCACCGCAGGCCAGGAGCGTCGACCGGTACTCGTCCATGGCTCGCATGACCCGTTCGCTGTGCCCGCTCTCGGTGATGGCGAGCAGGTC
This sequence comes from Nocardiopsis alba DSM 43377, assembly GCF_000341225.1. Lineage (GTDB taxonomy): Bacteria > Actinomycetota > Actinomycetes > Streptosporangiales > Streptosporangiaceae > Nocardiopsis > Nocardiopsis alba. The sequence continues at coordinate 596,989 of NZ_ANAC01000010.1, read as the reverse complement.
GACGTCGGACCACCCCTCCTCCCAACCGCCGTTGACCGCGCTCCCGGTCAACGCGACGAGGCACCGCTCGTCAGGCAAGGCGGACAAAGACTCCACGAGTCGGGAGGTCGCCCCCCGCACCGCTGTGGGCAGCCGGAGCTCCTGGGGTGGGATGGTCTTGACCCGTGCCGTGGTCGGAGGGCTGGCCAGGCGCCGAAGTCCGCCGTGCAGCCGGGTCACGCTGCCGGAGTTGTCCAGGACCTCATCAGCCGGGATCCGGTCCGCGCCCCGGCGGGTCTTGATCCGGTCCTTCTCCTCCAGGGCCTGCCGGTTACCTCCCGAGCGTGCCAGTCGCACCGCGAAGGGGACGTCGACGTAGACCACCCGTAGCCGCTCACCCATCAAGGACTTCAGAGCCGCGATCGACTCGGCCCTGTGCACGGACTCGATGGTGATCAGCTCGACGTCCACGTGAGCGTCAGCGAACCGGTTGAGCTCGTCCAGGAGCAGTTCCGCCTGACGCATGGGCGACAGGGCATAGGGATCGGCCAGGCCCTGACGGGCGGCGGCCTGGGTCAGTAGGAAGCCGATCTTGAACCGGACGGCGTCCTCGTCCCGGCTCAGGAAAATTCCCGATGTGCTCTTGCCGCACTCACTCAGGCCGCCCAAGGCGATGACCGGGGGCAGGTTGGGGTTCGGGGCGGGACGGGTGTCCGCGTGCATCGCCGTGCCGTAGAGCTTGAACCGTGCCCCGTCGGGCAGCCGCCTCCGACCGGTGACGACGTCTTCGGACAGGGACCCGAGCGCCTCGTGCAGGTCGTGGATCTGGGCTTGGACTCTGGCCACACGGGGCTGGACACCGGGGTCCTCGTCCGCCGCCAGCCGCGTGTGGTGCAGTCGCAGCACCGTCACCGACAGCCGGTCGACCGCGGAACTGAACGGCTCGGTGTGCATCGGCGCGGTCACGGCGGGGGCCACCGGGCATCCGGCGGCGATCACCTCGTCCAGGCGCTCGGCGTAGCGGACGCGGTCCATGTTGAGCTGGTCGATCACGCGCTTGCCGTCAGCTATCCGCACAGGGTCGGCCGCCTCGACGCGTACGCCGTCCTCGGCTCGCCACAGGCGGTGGTTGGTGCGGTGGAGTCCGCTGACAGCTTCGTCGAACCGGGTGCGTTCCTTGGCCGGGAGTAGAGCCAGTAAGGCAGCAAGGGGTTCGTTGAAGGGAAGAGGAGGAGGGTTCACGGCGAACATCCGTTCTTCGCGGGGTGGTTGATCGAGGGGGCGCTGACGTCGTGCGCGGTGAGGACTCTGCTGAGGAAGGCGTGCGTCGCGTCGATGCCGTGCGTCTGTCCGGAGACAACCTCGGCGAACACGCCTTGATGCGCCATGTGCAGGAGCACGCGGTGCAGACGCCGTTGGTAGTCGAGGTAGACGCCGGCCCACGGACGTCCCTCCCGCTGTTGGGCGATGCCGATGCTCTGCTCAAGGTCGAGCGCGGGGAGCAGCAGGATGGAGAGCTCCGGTGGGCGCGGTTCGTCCGTGTCCACCAAGGCGAGAACTCGGGTCCAGGCGGCTTCGACGGTGAGCGACTCCTTGACCGCGCAGGTCGCAACGGCCGTGGCGAGGAGCATGTACCAGCCGCGGTCCAGGAGTCCGATCTTTCCGGGAGGGCGGGCTCTGGTTCGGGCGGCGTGGCTGGAGAACAGCATGCGCGTCAGCTCCTCCGTGCTGGAGGTGGTGAACCACCAGGTGCCGTATCCCGGGCCCGAGACACGGGCCCAGGTGGCCGGATCGTGGCGGTGAACCGGACCCAGGTCGTGGAACCCGTGCCAGCTGTCCGCCAGCATGCGCGCCTGCGTCGACTTGCCGCTGTTGTCGGGGCCGTTGAGGCTGACGAAGTCGGTCATGGCGCCTCGTCCGCTGCGTCTTCCTCGTTCACCAGTGCCAGCAGGCCGTGGATGTTCGCCTGCGCGAATTCGGCGAGTCGGGGCGGTAGGAGACGGAGTCCCGCGAGGACGTCTCGTGTGGCGGGGACACGGGCCACTTCGTAGGTGCCGCGTCCGGGCTCGGTGAACTCGGTCCCGGTGCGGTTGGTGAGGTCCATGGAGGTCAACCGTGCGATGAAGACGTGTTGGATTCCGATACCGCCGGGGAGGTCGTCGGTGATGACGAGGACCTGGCGGATCCGGTCGATTCGACCGCCGAGCTCCTCCAGGACCTCACGGTGCAAGGCCGCCTCGACACTGATGTCCTTCGCCTCGACCCCGCCTCCCACGGCGACCCAGTAGGGCTCCTGTTCGGGTTTGGTACGCCTGATGAGCACCAGCCGCTGCTCGCTGTCGAAGAGGAGGACGCGAGCGCTCTGCTTCACGATCTCGGTCATGTTCACTCGTTCCACGTCGTGTTCTGGAATAGGAGGTCAGGGCAGGCGGAATCCGCGTTCCAGCGGGAGGCAGGTATGCCGCTCGCCCAGAGCGCGCAGCATCACTCGGGGACCGGTAAAGGAACGACGGCCGTGCAGCCAACGTGTGTTGTCGAGGATGAATCCCTGGCCCTTGCCCAGGCGCAGGACCATGGTGTGCCGGTCCATGACCTTCCGGAGGATCTCGACGTGGCGAACCGTGCGGGGAGCGAAGCGGATGAGTTCGTCAAGCCTTAGCCGGATGGTCCACGTTTCTGGTGCGGCAGGTTCGAAGACCGCGCCGACGTATCCGGAGGAGCCTCCGAAGTAGGCGCTCCGGGGCGCGGATAGCGCACTCCACGTCTCCGGGGCGGACAGGGATAGCTCCTCGGCCACGGCCCGCCCGTCGATGAGGACGCTCTCGCCTCCGTGGTGCGCTGGAGTCAGGCACATGAGCATGAGGAGGTGTGGTGGTCTCGGTAGGCACGACCGCTCCGTGTGCGGGAGGAGTTCGGAGTCGGTGAATCCGAGCTGGCCGGCCCCGGGGCTCCCGTCCCGCGCATGCAGCAGGGTGAGGCCGTCAGGGCCGCTGTCCGGGTGCGGGTAGAGGACGGCCAGATCACGCACCAAGTCGGCGAAGGCGGGGCGGCTGGGCATCTCGCTGAACGTTGCCAGACCCCGCTCACGAAGGGCGGACGCCAGATGTGGGTGGAGGTCGGTTCTGCGCGGGTCGACTCGGTGACGCTCGAAGCGAGTGTTGGTGTCGACGGGCAGGGGAGGTGTCGTCTTGTACACACCGCCCAGCTTCACGAATACCGGGCGATGAGGCCAGTGACAATCTGTCAAGGCGCGAGCTGCCCGAGATCGGGTACGCGCCTGCTAGCTTCACTACCGTCGAACCCCTACGCCGTCGAAAGCGAGCCACTGTGTCCGACGCCCCCTACACACCGCTCACGTTCCCCGTCTCCGTCAAAGGCGTCGCCATCCGTGACGGGCGGGTACTGCTGTTGCGCAACGAGCGTGACGAGTGGGAGCTCCCCGGCGGAAAGATCGAGCTGGGGGAGACCCCGGAGGAGTGCTTGGCCCGGGAGATCGAGGAGGAGACGGGCTGGCCGGTCACGGTGGCGCAGATCCTCGATTCGTGGATGTACCACATCACCCAGGTCGACAAGCACGTCTTCATCGTCACCTACGGCTGTCATGTGGACTCGGACGCCCCGGTCGTGGTCTCCAGCGAGCACAAGGAAGCAGGGCTGTTCACCGAAGACGAGGTACCCCGTCTGACAATGCCGGAGGGGTACAAGAGGTCGGTCCTCTCCTGGTTCGCCCAGCCGGACACGTGACCGCTTCGACCTCCACCCGCTGGCTGTGGCTGCTACCCGAGGCACGTCGAGCCCTGGAGACCCGGGAACTGGCGGTGATCCTGCGTTGCTATCGCAAGTTCGCGGGACTCTCGCAGGTGGCGATGGGAGAGCTCCTCGGATACGACCCCTCTTATGTTTCCCTGCTGGAGCGGCGCCAGCGCACCATCAATGACCGGCAGGGGTTGTTGCACATCAGCCGAGTCCTGGGCGTTCTGCCGCACGCCCTGGGAATCACCAGCGACGAGGACGCGGACTTCCTCGCCGCACTGCAGTTCGGGGAGTCGACGGTACGGCTCGCTGAGATCGCCCGGCAGGCGGGACGCGCGGCAGAGGCGGTCGAGGAACTGTGGCCGTTGGTGGTCCGGCTGGAGGCACGCCTGAGTGAGGGACGGGTCGACTACGGGACGGCCTCTCTGTTGGCACGGGCGCGGGCAACGCTCGGCACGTCGCTGGGGCACGTCCTGCCGGAGGAGCAGTTGTACCTGGCCGCGCGATGGACGGGCGGTGCCATGCGGCTCGCTCGGCATCTGGACGAGGGTGACTTCCTCGGGCACGTGCTGCGTATGCACGGCAACGAGCTGAGGAAGGCGGGCCGATCGGGAGCCGCTATCGCGCGTCTGGCTGAGGCAGCCGAGCTCTCGCATGACGAGGGGGAGCGAGGTCAGACCTTCGTCCTTCTTGCACGTGCGGCCGGAGAGCAGGGGGATGCAGGCAGGCACGACGAGGCCGTAACCACCGCTGACCTTCTCATGGACGCTGCGGGGCCGAGCGGAATCCTCTTCACCCCCTTCTCCCTGCGCGAAGTGCGCGTGCGAGGGCTGCTGGGAACCGGGCGCGCATCTGCGGCAGCAGAACTGGCCCGAGCTCGCCCAGGATTGGGAGAGGCGCCGGCACCTCAGTGGGCGGCTATCGAAGCCGTCACCTCCGCTGACGCGCTGTCCGAGGTAGGGGACCTCACCAGTGCGCACACTTTGTACAGCGAGGCGTTGTCCCTTGCCACACGTCTTCGATTGCCGCACCAGATTCAGCGCGTGGTGCGGAGCACCGCCAAACCCGGGCTCGAGGAAGTTCGGGCCGATGCCTTGGCACGCTTGCACGACCTCACCCAGCATCGAACAACGGCCGGTTCGCTCTCTCGCTGATGCAGTGCTGCATATGGATTCAGAGGAACAAGAGAGAAGGCTCCATGAGCGTGATCGAATACGAGGCCAAGGTCTTGGACATCGACCCCGAACAGGCGGCCCGGCTCATTCTCGACAAGGGCGGTGCTGACCTGGGCGAGGTGCTTCAGCGGCGCTACGTGTACGACATCGAGCCCGGGGACGTGTCGCGGTGGGTGCGTCTGCGCGACACCGGGAGCCGGGTCACGCTCACGGTGAAGGAGATATCGACTCCGACGCCATCGGCGGCACCCGTGAGACCGAGACGGAGGTCGGTGGCTTCGAGACCGCCAACGCGTTGTTGGGCAAACTCGGATACACGCCCAAGGCCTACCAGGAGAACCGACGGCACAGCTTCATGTTGGACGGCGTCCAGTTGGAGATCGACACCTGGCCGCGGATCCCCGCGTATCTGGAGATCGAAGCGGACAGCCGCGCCGAGGTGGTGCGGGTGGCCGCGCTGCTCGAATTCGACGAGTCGTCTCTGACGGGTGAGAACATCACCAAGGTCTACGCCCGCTACGGCATCGACCTGTCCAGCATCACTGCCCTGTGCTTTGACACTGAGTGAGCGTCGGCTGCCCGGTGGCCGCGCCTACGCTCGACATACCATCAGAGCGCCTCACCCCTTCGCCTCCTAACCTCACTGAAGGACACTTCTCATGAACGTTCCCCCCACTATCGGTCTGCTGCACCCAGGCCGCATGGGCGCGGCTGTCGGGCGTGAACTCACCGCAGCGGGGGTCCGGGTCCTGTGGTGTTCCGCCGGGCGGAGTGAGGCGAGTGCGCGGCGCGCTGAACGGGCCGGACTCGAAGCTGCATCCGAGCTTGGGGCGCTCTTGGAGCAGGCCGCCGTGGTCATCTCCCTGTGCCCGCCAGCGGCCGCTGAGGCAACCGCAGCTTCGGTCCGGGAAGCCGGTTTCGGGGGGCTCTTCGTCGATGCCAACGCCATCAGCCCCGAACGAGCCAAGCGGATCGCCGCTGATCTGGCAGGAGAGGGGATCCGCACCGTTGATGGATGTGTCATCGGCCCTCCTCCCAGAGGCGCGGAGGACACCCATCTCTACCTGTCCGGGCAGCAGCAGGATGTGGAGGCGGTCGGGGACTTGTTCGCTGACAGCGCCGTCGCCCCGATCCGGATGCAAGGCCCGGTCGGTGACGCCTCGGCCCTGAAGATGGCCTACGGGTCCTACCAGAAAGCTGCCTGCGCTCTGGCGGGCGTGGCTCAGGCGCTGGGGCGTGTTCACGGGGTGGAAGCCCACCTGACGGAGGAGGCGCGGCGCCTGGCCAAGTCCCCGTTGGCCACTCCTGACTACCTGACCGGGGTGGCGGCTAAGGCCTGGAGATGGGCACCGGAGATGCGTGAGGTGTCTGAAACCCTGGCTGCGGCAGGTCTGCCCGGAGAGATGGCTGAGGCAGCAGCTGCGGTGTTCGATCTGTGGGAGCCGGACAAGGACGATTCCGGATTGTCGTTGCCGGAGGCCTTGGACCGGCTCAGAGGCGGGCAGTAGAGAGCGATGGAGCCACTCGGGCAAGGGCCGAGCGACTGGGCCGCGTAGCGGATCACCGGCGGTTGTGGAGAGTGGTTTCGATGAAGGCTTGCCACTCCGTGCGAGTGAAGGACAAGTGGCCCAGATCCCTGTTTTGGGTGTCCCGCACGTCGGCTCCGCCTTGGTGCTCTCGGGCCTCGACGCACTCGTTCGAACCGCCGCTGTAGCTGCTCTTGTGCCAGTCACTCATCGTCGATCTTCCTCATCTCGTCGTGGATGGCATCCAGAGTCTCCTGCGGGTCGCGGGCAGCCCCCTGGAGAGAGGTGAACAGCAACCGGCTTCGAAAGATACCAGCGGAGTCGGTGATGATTCGGCCCTCTTCAGCGGATTCCATGTAGACCACCTCGGGTTCGTCCGCCGTGGTGATGATGCGACGGGGCCCTGAGTTTCCCGCGTGGCGAGGGGAGTTCGTGGGGATCATCTGCACGGTGAGGCGTTCGCTGTTGACCAAGTCGGCGACACGGGTGAGTTGTGCTCGTTGGATTGCCGGGGAACCGTAGCGCCGCGCCAGCACGCTTTGGTCGATGATCAGCCACAGGGAGGGAGCCTCGGCCTGGGCCATCCGATCGGCGCGTTCGCACCTCTCTTTGGCCAGCGCCGCGACCTCCTTGCTGGAGAGCCATGGTGAACCGTAGCGAATCAGTGCGTGCGCGTACTGCTCGGTTTGCAGATACGACGGGAACACCAGGGGCTGGTACTCCAAGATGGCGTCAGCAGCATGGGTGCGTTTGATGACCTCGTGCAGCCACACCTGGCGACCGGACCCCGTGAGCTCCTCCCAGAGCTTGTCCAGCCTTCCGTCGCTTTCCAGGACCTCGTCCAGGAACTTCCTCAACCAGGGCCGTGCCATGGCTCGGCCGTTCTCGACGTCGGACAGGTGTGAATCGCTGATGGTCGTGCCGCGCTGGCTGATCCTTCGTGCCAGGGCCTGCTGGGTCAGCTCTGCTTCTACTCGAAGCCTGCGTAGCTCTTGCCCGAATGCCTTCAGATCCCGTTCGTCTGTGTGCATGTAGCCATAGGAACACAGGGGGCGACGGCTTGTGGGGGATTCCAGAGAATTCCAGACGCCCTTGGAAGATTCGTGAGCTCTCCGAGCAGCCTTCACATACCGTTGCCCCAGGCCACATCCTTTCTGTCGCGGGCCCGCAGCCATCAGCGCGACGACGAAAGGAACCGGTGGATTCCATGCTCTTCTCTCGGCCGTCCCTCGACCTGCCCCGGCGGATCCGCTGCACGGATCCGGACCAGGGCTCTCTGGAGTGCGGGCATCAGCTCTGGCACCTCAAGGCCGCCCGTAGCTGGGCTACTCACGTGGCCCGCACCACCCCTGCCTGCGCGGACCCGCTGTTGGTCTCGCTCTCGGAGCTGCACACCAACGCGTTGAAGCACAGCGCTTCGGGGCTGCCCGGTGGGCGGGTGCGTATCGAGATCGAGCGGCGCCGGCGGCTGTTCCTGCTCCGTGTCACCGACGACGGGCCCCGCCCCGAAGCGGAGGTGACTGTGCCCGAGGCGCGCCCGGTGCTGGGGGAGTGCGGGGCTGAGGGGTTGCTCGTCGAGGGCGGATACGGCCTGGCCCTGGTGGACGCGATGGCCCTGTACTGGGACTTCACCCGCGATCCCGACGGCGGGTTGATGGTTCGTGCCGCTTTCGACCGATCCGGGCGCACCCGGATGGCCGCCTGAAAACCCGCCACCGGGTTGTGGCCGACAGGGGTTGAAGCACCTCGCTCACCCAAGCGAACATCGACCACCCCTCGCGGGAACGGCGTTTCCAGCGGGGGATCCAGGGCCGTATGCCCTGTGTGGCGTGGGTGGGAAGCGCAGCCCCGGGCGGCATGCAACCTCGGGGCCAGAGACACCCGCCCATGCCGAGCAACGAAGAAGGACCCAGAAGTGGAGGCGCCCCGACGCGGTGCGGCGAACACCGGGCCGGGGCTGAAATCCCCACCTGAAGCAAGCAGGAGGAGATCCGTGGAGAAGCCTACTGGTAGGCACCGCAAACCCGTACGGGGCTGGGGACAGCGCGTGCGGTGGCTGTTCGGCGCGGTCCTGGCCGCCGTGCTGTGCAGCCCTATCGAAGTCCCACCGCGCCGCAACACCGACCGCCCCAGGCACCAAGGCCGGTTGGTGCTGGAACGCCGCGCGACCCCCAAGGCCCTGACTGCCTCCTCTCCCGTGACGCGGAGCAGGACGGTGGCCGAACTCGCCACCCGGGAGGGCGAGCCCAAACCCGAGCCGGGGCCGGTGCGAGTGCCGCGACCCCGACGGCCACACCCCTCGGAGCAGGGGTGGTGTGTGGACGACGACGGGGTGCGCGGGGTGCGCCCGTACCTGTTCCACGACACGGAGCGGGCTCGCCTCAGCAAGGAGCACTCCTCGGTGATGCAAGCGTCGGGGGAGTTCGATGATCTGGCCGCCGCGGTGCGCACCTGGTTGAGCCTGGCCACCTGAGCGCACACTCTCGCCTCGGGGCGGTGCCGTGGTCGGCGCCGCCCTGTTTGCTTTGCGTGGCGGGGGTTGTGAGGTCGGACCACACAGCGGTGAGTCAGGCGTGGGCCACCTCTTAGCAGGTCTTTGAGGGCCTTGTGAGCCGTTCACGGGGCCCGGCTTCAACTCCGGGCCTGGGTGTGTTCGGTTCAGGTAATTCCCGTGTGAGGTGTCGAATCCGGGAGTGGGGGCGCGCTTCTTACTCAGTGAAGGGCAAAAACAGCCGTCACTTGGGAGGACGCCCGTGAACGAGTACGAACAGACCCTGGTCCGTCTGCTGCCCCGGATCACCGACCGGGACAAGCACATCCTCTACGGGTTGTGGGAGCACCGGGTGCTGACCACCCACCACCTGCACCAGATCTTCTTCCCCGACGCGGGTGCGCGGCGGGCCCGCAGCCGGATGCTCAGCCTGTACCGGTACGGGGTGGTCAACCGCTTCCGCCGCCATGCCCACGACCGCAACGCTCCCGACCACTGGATCTTGTCTCCGACCGGTGCGGTCTTGGTCGCGTTGGATCAGGGCAAGGAGCCGGACGTGCTCAACTTCCGGGGCGACCGGGCTCTGGCGGTGGCCTTCTCCGCGAAGTTGGACCACATCCTAGGGCTGGCCCAGACACGAGTGGCGTTTCTCCAGGGTGCTCCGCAGGTGGGCGCCAAGGTGGGCGAATGGAAGGGCGAGCGCACCTGCGAACGGGACTACAGCAACTATTGCCGCCCTGATGGGCTGCTGTCGTGGAGCCAGAGCGGGAAGAAGCTGTGGGCATTCGTGGAGTACGACACCGGCTCGGAGTCGCTGAGCCAGCTTCAAACGAAGATGTACGGGTACGCGCGTCTGGCCGAGACGAGCAGGCTGCCCTCGGTGGTGCTGTTCCTGGTGCACTCCGAAGAGCGCGAGGCCAACGCCGCCAAGAAGCTGGCCCAGCACTGTTCGAAGCAGGTGGGGGTGTACCTGAGCACCCACCACCGGATGGCGTCGTTGGGAGCCGGTCGTAAGGTGTGGCGTTCGGCCACCGATCCGCGGCCGCTGAGTCTGCTCGATATCTGCTTCATCCACCCGTGGCGCAAGGCGAAGGAGGAAGGCTGATGGGCGCGGATCGGGCAGTGAACCAGTGGGCCAATGGGAGGTCCGCTCCGTTGTCCCGCCGTTGCTCCGACCGGTGGGCCGGGTGGGGGACCCGCCTTGGGTGGACCACCCCTGAGTCTGGACTCACGGCAGGTCAGACGGGCTTTGGGGTGGTCCAGCGGCCGCCCCGGCTTTCTACCCCAGTAGGCGGTTTCCATCACGTAGGGCGGGCGGCGGCCCGGGTGTGCGGGGACGCGAACGCCCCCGCACACCCTCACCCGGCAGGCCTCTCGGCCTGCCGGAAACCCTCCCCGCCAACCGAGCTGCCATCGGCTTCGCCTTGCTCTACCTCTGACCTGAGGACCATGACTGCGCCGGTGGTGAGGCCGGCCGGGCTGCGCGAAGCGAGGTCAGCGATGCCCGAGCCCGGCCGCGCGAAAGGCGGCGCCCATGGATGACGAAGCCACACACGGGGCGGACGGGCCCCGCGCGCCGCGCTCGGGCGGTCCGGGCCCGGTGCGCGACGTGGCGGGCCGGAAACCGGCGCCGCGCCCACCGGGCGCGCGCGGGCCGTCAGGGGCCCACCGGCGCACTGACGGCCCCACGGCGCCCGACAGTGGGGCGGCCGGGGGCTGGTGGGGGTACGCGGCCTGTCGGGGACGGGACCCGGATCTGTGGTTCCCGGCCCAGGGCGGGTCGGTGCGTGCGGCCAAACGGGTGTGCCGGGTGTGCCCGGTGCAGCTCAACTGTCTGGCCGAGGCGATGCGTCGGGACGAGCAGTACGGGGTCTGGGGCGGTGCTTCGGAGGAGGAGCGCCGCCGCTACCGGGTCGCGGTGCGGGGAGAGCGCGAAGGGGGCACGCTTGGGCGAAACCGAGCGGCGTGACGAGGAAACCGAAGATGCCCGGCCGGAGCGGTTGTTGACGATTCCTGAGGCGGCACGGGTGTTGGCGGTGCCCGAGTCCTGGCTGCGGGAGCGGGTGCGGTTGCGCAGGGTCGCGCACCGCAGGCTCGGCAAGCACGTGCGCTTCACCGCGAGCGACCTGGAGGCGATCGTGGACGGGGCGGCGCAGCACGCTCTCACCCCCAGGCGCATGGCCCACCAGTGGAGGCGCCAGGGGTAGGGAGGGAGTCGACAACGGGGCCGGTGGCGCGGGTGCTGACCCGCGCCACCGGCCCCGTGCGTTCCTGCCCCTGGGCTTTAGGAGATCAGGCGCAGGCGCTGCTCACCGCCGGGGTCAGTGCGCGGCCTCGGGGGAGTGGGCGGGCCGTCGATGGCCTCGATCATGGTGTCGTCGATGTCGGTGACCAGGTGCCCGTAGCGGTCCATGGTCGTGGTGATCGAGGTGTGCCCCAGACGGCGCTGGATCTTGAACACGTGCACGTCTTTTTCGATCAGCCACGCCACGTGGGTGTGGCGCAGGTCGTGGATGCGCGGCTTCTTGCCCAGCCCGCGCCGTTGGGCCTCCTTGACGCCGGGTGCCCAGCGGCGGCCGTAGAAGGAGGAGTGCCGCCACCAGGACCCCTGGTCGGTGGTGAAGACGAACTCCTCGGGCTTCTTGCCCTCCAGCCTGGGGCGCAGCAGGTCGATGGTGCGGGGCGAGAGCGGCAGGCGCCGCCGGGAGCTGCGGGTTTTGGGCGCTCCCAGGTGGAAGGTGTTGTTGGGTCCGCGCTTCCAGGCCCGGCGCACGTCCAGGTGCCCGCGCACCTGCTGCTGTCCCTCGTGGTCGATGGTCGGGGTGAAGCTGACGTCGCGGACCTGCAGGGCGACCAGTTCGCTGTAGCGCATGCCGGTGCGCACGAACACCTCGACCATGTCGCGTACGTCCGGGTGCATCGAGTCCCGGAGCAGGGTGAATTCCTCGCGGGTCAAGAAGCACATCTCGGTGTCGGCCTCGTGGTCGGCGCGGGGCAGCCGGGTGCGGGCGGCGGGGTTGGAGGGCCGGATGGGCGGGTCCTCGCGCACGGCGGCCTCGCAGATGGAGAAGAGCAGCCCGTGCAGGTTGTGGACGAACTTGGCCGCCAGGGGTTTGCGTAGCCATCCGGGTTCCTTCTGGCGGCCCCGGCTGGGGTTGGGGGTGCGGTAGGAGGCCTTGGGATCGGGGGTGCCGGTGCGTAGCTGGTTGACCCAGGCGCGGACGTCCTTGGGTTTGAGCTGTGTGACATCGCGCAGGTTCACCTGTCCGAAGTGCGGGATCAGGTGGAGTTCGAGTTCGCGATGGTAGTCGGCGCGGGTGCGTTCCTCGATGCCGGTCATGGAGTCGATGAGCTCGCGGGCGAAGTCGGCGAAGATGACGGGTTCGGCCTCGGGCTCGTCTTCTTCCTCGACCTTGATCCAGCCGTGGCCGGGGACCCACCCCTCGGCCCAGCCCCGGCGGGGGATCCAGTTCTCGGGCCAGTGGTGTCCGGCCGCTTCGACGTGGAGTTTGAAGGTGTGGGCGTCGGCGCGGGTGTCGAAGGGTTCGGACTGGGGCGCTCCGCCACGGGTGCCGCCGAGCCGCCATTTGACCCAGTAGCGGGCGCGTCCGTCGGCCAGGGTGCGCTGGTTGATGGTTGCCATGGGTGGACCATCGCTTGGGTGCGGGCCAAAGCGAAGGGAATCGGCGAAGGTCCTCGAAGATCTTTGCGCAGGCCAGGACGGGTGTCCGACGGATGTACCAATGCCCGTATGCGGCGGGTCTGTGCGGCTTCGGGGCGGGTCGGGGCCGGGGGTGCACGGCCGTGCACCCCCGCGACATCGGTGAGTGACGGGATGGGTGGTGCGCACTCACCGACCCGGCTTTCCGGCCCCGTGCACCCTCCGGTGCACCCCCGAACACGCAAAAGCCCCTGACCTTGCGACGTTGTCGCTGGTCAGGGGCTTGAGCCTCTGGGGTGAGTGACGGGACTTGAACCCGCGACTTCTTGGACCACAACCAAGTGCTCTACCGGCTGAGCTACACCCACCATGTCCGCCGGGCCTCTCGGCCCTGCGTACGTATGAAAGCTTAGCGGACTCCGAGGAGTGCTTCGATCATTTTTCGGGGGCGGATTCGGCGAGAGCCACGTCACGCGCCTTCATGCCGGTGCCGCCCTCGACGATCTCGGCGGCGATCGCGCGGGCGGTGGCCGAGTCGGGCCCGGGTTCGGGCACGAAGGCGGCGGCGCGGAAGTAGCGCAGCTCCTGGATGCTCTCGGTGATGTCGGCCAGGGCGCGGTGGCCGCCCTTCTTCTCCGGGCTCGCGTAGTAGACGCGCGGGTGCCAGCGGCGCAGCAGCTCCTTGATGGAGGAGACGTCGATCATCCGGTAATGGAGGTGGGAGTCGATCCGCTTCATGTCGCGGGCGAGGAAGGTGCGGTCGGTGGCGATGGAGTTGCCGCACAGGGGCGCCTTGCCGGGCTCGGACACATAGCGGCGGATGTGCTCCAGGACGATGTCCTCGGCCTCCTGGAGGGTGACGCCGTCGTCCAGCTCGGCGAGCAGCCCGGAGGTGGTGTGCATGTCCCGGACGAAGTCGCCCATCCGGTCCAGAGCGTCCTGCGGAGGCTTGATCACGACGTCGACACCCTCGTCGAGGATGTTGAGTTCGCTGTCGGTGATCAGACAGGCCACCTCGATCAACGCGTCGTTCTCGAAGTCGAGGCCCGTCATCTCGCAGTCGATCCACACCAAGTTGTCGTTCATACGGGTCAGCTTAGGCGTTTCGGATCTCGGAACGGACGACGAAGGGGGTGGTGGGCCATCGAGGCCCACCACCCCCTTCGTCGGAGCGTCACCGCCGGACCATCAGATGTGGACGGCGAAGATGTCGTACATCCAGTCCCACGTCCCCGAGAGCTGGAGGTAGCCCAGCAGCCCGAGGATCAGCACGATCAGGATGAGGGTGAAGCACCCGCATCCGCATCCGCGCTTCTTCTTTTTCGGCGGCTGCTGCTGGGGAGGACCGTAGGGGTGACCATGGGGTCCCGCCGGGCCGCCCCACTGGGGGCCGCCGGGCGGCGGACCGCCATGGGGGCCGCCCATCGGGCCCTGAGGGTGCCCCGGGCCTCCGTGCGGGGGGCCTCCCATGTGGGGCTGCCCCGGGCCGAAACCCGGAGGCGGGCCCTGCGGCGGGCCCGGAGGCCGGCCGGGAGGCGGACCGAACTGTTGGGGCGGCGGAGCGCCGAACTGCTGATGCGGGGGCTGCCCCTGGGGGGCGAAACCCTGCGGCGGGTAGCCGGGAGGCGGGCCCGCCGGAGGACGCCGACCGTAGACGGGCGCCTGCTGGGGGCCGGATGGAGGCTGGTGAGGGGCCACCGGGGGTTGCTGAGGGGGCGCGGGGGGCCGGTGCCCGAAGGAGGGCGCCTGTTGCGGTCCCGAAGGTGGCTGCTGGCCTGGGGAGGGCGCCTGCTGGGGGCCGGACGGGGGCTGCTGCCCGAAGACCGGTGCCTGCTGCGGTTCCGACGGCGGTCGCTGACCGAAGGCGGGGGCCTGGCCCGGCTGCGGTCCGCCGGCCTGACCCGGGTTCTGCGGGGTCCACGCCGCGGGCGGGGAACCGGCGGAGCCCTCCGGGGCGCTCGGCTGTTCGGGAGCGTTCTTGCGCGCCTCCTCGGCCCGCTCGCGTTCCTCCTCCGCGCGCTTTCGGGCCGCTTCGGCCTGCTCGGCCGCCTCGGCCTCCTTGCGGACCCGCTCCTCTTCGCGCTTCTTCGCGGCCTCGGCCTCGGCCTGGCGACGCTGTTCCTTGCGCTCCTCGGACAGGTCCGCCCAGCCCTCCTTGAGGTTGCCGAGGAACTTGTTGAACTTGCCGCCCTTCTGGTTCTCCTCGCCGGAGCCCTCGGCCACGCCACCCGAGAACATCGGGTCGGAGGGGTCGAAGATCGCGGTGCCTCCGGGGGAGGGGGCGTCGGTGTTCGCGCCCGCGTTCGGGTCGAAGACGGCGGTTCGGGGGGTCTCCCCGATCTGGTTCGGGTCGAAGATCGCGGTGCCGCTGGGCGACTGTTCGGCGGGGCCGGGCTCGAAGACGGCGGTACGCGGGGCGTCGTCGATCCGGTTCGGGTCGAAGACGGCGGTACGGGGGGTGTCCCCGATGGCGCCGTTCAGGTCCGCGGTGGGCTCCTCGTCGTCGTCCGTCGAGGGGGAGGGGGCCGGGTCGGCGCGGCCGGGCAGGTCGGAAGGGTCGACCCGGATGGTCGCGCCGGCGCCGCTCAGGTCGGCGGTGGGCTCTTCGTCATCGGGGTCGGACCCCCACGAGGAGGGGCTGATGCGCATGGTGCTCGGCTCGTCATCCACCGGGGTGGGGGACGTGGGGGATCGCCGAAGGGAGGGGTCGTTCTGCCGGGAGGGGTCGATGCGGACGGTGCCGTGCTCGTCACCGGGGGCACCAGGGGCCCCGGGTGCGGAGGGGCCCAGCCGGACCGTCCCCTCGTCATCGTCGTCGGGGGTCGTGCCTCCCCTGTGAGCGCTCAGGTCGGCGGTCGGGAGTTCGTCCTCGTCCGAGGGCGCACCCCCGCCCCGACCGCTCAGGTCGGTGGTCGGGAGCTCGTCCTCGGGACCCTCGGCCCCGCCTTGGAGCTCGCTCAGTGAACGGGTATGCCGCGTCCACTCCTCACCGTTCCACCATCTGAGTGTTTGCGCGTCGCCCTGCGGGTCCGCATACCAACCCGGCTCGATAGATCCACCCATGGCCGACAGACTAAGGGGTTTCGGTACCGCACTTAACCAGTGGTATCCGATTCGCTGAGCCGACGGTGGTTCGAGAGGTCCACGTCTCTCTTTTCGTGTCCTCCCTGTGACAGAGAGTTGTGGTCCGGGTGTTCTCCGGAGGCCGGAGAGCTCTCGGGGACCCGCGCGATCACCCGTTCCCCCGTGGCCACGCGCTCCGGACTGATGTGTCCCGGTGCGGTGGAGACCGATCCCGGGACCTGGTCATGGCCGAAGTGGCCGCCTCGGGACCAGGCCCGGGTGGTCTCCTGTCGTGTGGGACGCCGTCCGTTCCGCCGTCCGGGGGCTCCGGCGGGCCAGTGTCTGGAGACCCCCCAGGAGTCCAGCCATGCCAGGAGAGGGTCCAGGCCGACCATGGGACCGTCGGTGAACGGTTCCGGCTCGGTGGCCACCACGGCCACCACGAGGCACACACGTCCCTCGTCCCCGTGGTCGAGGAGACGTCGTTCCAGGGGGGTGCCGCCCAAGGGGAGAGCGCCGCGTCGGGTGGCGGCCAGGAGCTGGACGATCTCTCCGCTCACCGGGTTCCACACCAGGTGGGTGGTCCGGCCTTCGCGGATCAGTCTGCGTGCCTCCTCGCGTGCCGATCGGGTCCTCGGATCGGACCCGGTCACCGTCCAGACGGCACGGGGGGCACCGGCCCCCGCGGCGGTTCGGGAGGTCCCGCCGTCGATCCTCTCGGCACCGGGCATCCACACCTTGGCCATGGCACTCTCCCATCCGGTCACACCGGTTTCGAGGCGGGGGATCCGGGGCGGGAGCGCTGAAGGGGCCCGGATCGCGGTTCCCTCCCGTGGTACGCCACCCCCGGGGGAGAAGTCCAGAGCCTTTGGTGCGTTGGTGAGGTTCATGTCACCTTCTGTTCCGCCCCACGCACCCGAGAGTCACGGTCGGCCTTCGCGGGGAACGGAGAAGGGCCGGAACGCGGTGGTGTCCGCGTCCCGGCCCGGGGAGGAGGCGCGTGGGTCAGTCCCGGTCGTCCTCGGTGTCGGCGATCCGCAACGAGAACGCCTGGAGGAAGATGTCGCCGATCTCGGTGGGGTCCTCGGTCATGTAGGCGGCGCCTCCCGTGGCGGCGGCGATCTCCTGGAGGGGTTCCAGGTTCCGTACGTCCGGACCGAAGGCGATCGTGATGATGGGGATGGGCCGTGAGGGGCTGGAGAGGGAGTCGAGTTGGGAGAGCAGTTCGTCCAGCTCCATCCCACCGGGGTTGTCGTCGTCCCCGTCCGTGAGCATCAGGATCACGTTGGTGCGATCCGGCCGGTAGGTACGGGACATCTCCTGATAGGCGGCCAGGTAGGTCTCGTACAGCGCGGTGTCGCCCTGGGGCAGCGGTTCCAGGTTCTGGAGCGCGGAGGCCAGCACGTCACGATGCTCGTTCCCCGATCCGTCGGTCGCCTGGAGCTCACGGACCGGGGCGATCTCCTGGTGGTGGAGGTCGCCGTTGACGTTGGTGGAGAACTCCCACAGGCCCAACTCGGAACTGTCGGAGAACATCTGGAGCCCCTCGGCGGAGGCGGCGCCGGCCACCTGCATCCGGGTCAGCCCCGTTCCGGGGACCTCGGCCAGCATCGACCCGGAGATGTCGACGATGGTCAGGACCCGGGAGTCCATCTTGAGCTGGTTCCAGGAACGGATCAGGTCTTCGATGGAGCTCTCCGACGGGGAGGAGAGTTCATCACGCGGTTCGGGGAGGAACCCGGCCTCCTCGGTCAGGACGGAGGGGTCCCTCTCCCCTTCGGGGCCGCGGAAGCCCTCGGCCAGTAGACGGTCCGCGGCCGACTCGGAACGCACCGCCGTCCGGAACATCTCGGCGGCGCGGGTGATCGCGCTGTCCTCGCTGCGCACGATGTACGGATAGTCGAGGTAGTAGGTGCCCTCGTCCGGGTAACCGGCGCGCGCGGGCGCGTCGCCGTGGACGGAGTTGTAGCGCCACACGGCCTGTTCGGACATCACCATCACGGGAGAGGCGGACTCGCCGCCGCCGCTCAGGGCGAGGAAGGCGGCCTCCTCGTCGGCGGAGGCCCCTCTGTGCAACGACTGGAGGGCGGCGGTCATGCTCGCGTTGAAGGTGTCGGCGTCGGAGCCGGTCCCCTCGAGGGCCCCGTGCAGCAGGTGGAGGGTGCCCAGACCGCTGGAGCTGCGGGCCGGGTCGACCACGCGGACCGTGCGCCCGTCCTCCTCGCCGGGGGCGTCCGTGGGGACGACGTCCATCCAGGTGGTGGGGGCGTCGTCGGCCTCGGAGAGGTCGGCGCGCTCGGCGACGACCAGGGGCGTGCGGGCGACGGAGGTGCCGGTCTCGGTGACGACGGCGTCCCCGGCCTGCCCTTGGACGATACGGGTCCACATCGAGGAGTCCGGGATCCACACGTCGGACTCGGTCTCGCCCATGGTGGCGCCCGCCCCGGTGATGCCGAAGGCGACGTTGGCCGAGTCGATCTCCCGTACCGAGGCGCGTACGCAGTCGCCGTCGACGGTGTGCTCCTCGGCGTTGAAGTCGTCGGCCACGTCGCCCAGGGCCGGCCCCAGTTCGGGGCTGACCGCGATGTCCAGGGTCAGGTCGGAACCGCCGCAGCCGTCGCCCTTACCGAACATGTACACGCCCGCGGCGGCGATGACGATCACGATCGCCGACGCGGCGGCCAGAGCGGCGATCGCGCCGCCGCGGCCTCGACGGCGGCCTCGTTCGGCGGGTTCTTCTGTGTGCTTTCCGCGGTGACGTCCCACAGCTTTCCTCACTGGGTGGTGTACGCACGGGGTCGTACAAGGGGGTGAGCGGGTACAGGGGGAGGGGTAGGGCTCAGTTGTCGCAGTCGGGCACGCACAGGCGCCGGGAGATCGAGCTCAGGAAGAAGTCGCCGATCTCGTCGGGGTCGTCGGTGACGAACGACGAACCGCTGGTGGCCCGGGCGATCGCGGCCAGTTCCCGCTCCTCGGCCCCGTCTCCGAACCCGATGATGAACATCGTGACCGGCCTGCGGGGGTCGAAGCGGTCCTGGAGGGCGGCGACCAGCTCCTCGTGGGAGATCTCGCTGGAGCCCTCGTCCTGGCCGGCGGTCAACAGGATGACGCTGTTGATCTTGTCCTCCTGGTATCCGGCCTGCACCTCGTCGTAGGCGGCCAGGATGTTGTCGTACAGACGGGAGCCGCCTCCCTCGACCTCCAGGTTCTCGGCGACGTCCACCATCTCCCGACGGCGGGTGACGTCCCCGTCGTCCGCCGCACCCAGCGGGTGCATGTCCGCGGCCTTGTCCCGTCCGCTCGGCCCGTAGCCCTCCGCCATCAGCCACAGGCCCATGTCGGTCTCGTCGGGGAACAGGGACAGGCCCAGGAGCGCGGCCCGCTTGGCGATCTCGATGCGGGGGAGCCCCCCGTCGAGGTTCTCGGCCATGCCGGCGGAGGCGTCGGCCAGCACCAGGGTGCGGCTGGGCATCGACAGCCGGTTCCAGTCGGTGATCGAGGCCAGGAGCGCGTCCCCGGTCAGGTCCTCGTGGGTGGGCGGCGCCGCGGCGATGACGCCGGGCTGGGAGGCCAACAGTGACGACGCCTCGCCACCGGGGTCTCGGAAGCCGAGTTCGCGCAACCGGTCCCGGTACTCGTCGCCGCGCACGACCTCGTACAGGTCGGCGGCGGCCGAACCGAGGGCGGAGTCGTCGGTGGTGGTCACGTACGGGTAGTCGAGCGAGACCGTCCCGTCGCCGATGTAGTACGCCTGGAGTTCGGGGGCCGAATCGGCGCGACGCAGGTTGTAGGAGACCACCGCCTGCTCGGGGACGGCGATGACGGGGGCGGTGCGATCCCGGGCGGCCGCCGATCCGGTGAAGACGGACGTCAGGTCGATCTCTCCGAAGGTCGAGTCGAGTTGGACGTCGCGTACGAAGTCGGTCATGGCGGTGTCGGCGTCGTCGCCGGTGCCCAGGTGTGCGCGCACGGCCTGCATGACGGTCATGCCGTCGGCGCCGCGGTTGGGGTCGACCATCACGACGGGACGGTCGGGGTCGCGTTCACCGGGAAGGAGCATGGTCCAGTCGGCGTCGTCCTGGGCGGGCATGCCCTCGGCGTCGGGCGGAGCGGCCAGGACGACGGGGGAGGAGGCCAGCGAGGGCGGATCGGTCTCGATGCCGTGCGCTCCGCCCGACGAGACCCGGGCCAGCTCCACCCAGGCGGAGGACTCGGGGACCCACACGTGCGGGGTGATGGTCGAGTCGCCCGGCCGGTTCCCGGACAGGGAGTCCATGATCCGGTGCGGGGCTATCTCGTCGACCTGTGCGTACACGCAGGTGCCGCCGTAGGAGGGGTCGTCGGAGTTGAACTCGGTCGCGGCCTCCCGAAGGACGGGGGCGACGCTCTGGGTGGTGGACACGCGCAGGTAGCGGGTCTCTCCACAGCCGAGCGCGTTCAGACCGGCCGGCACGGCGATCGCCGCCGTGGCGATGAGGGCGACGACGATCGCGGTGATTCCCAGGGGCGACCGCACCGCCTTGCGCGTGGTGGCGGCGGCCGGTGAGGCGAGACGATGACGTCCAGTGGACACGGGCACTCCGGGTGTGACGATTCCGGCCCCGGGCGGGGGTTTCGGGCCGGGTTCAAGGGGCGGCCGCGGGTCGCGGCGCCCGGCACCCGCGGAAGGAAGGGAACGAACCGTCGTCCCATGAGCGGCGTCCCACAAGGTGTGAAGACGAACGATCATCACGAACGACCGATTCCTCCACCGGACCTTACTTGTTGGTAATGGGAGAGTGGAAGGGGACGGGTGGTACCGCTCACATCGCCGCCCCCGTAGGCGTCCGGTGACCGCTTTGTTACGGCGTATGTCGGATGGCGGTCCCCGCTCACGGATACCATTGGCCCCCGGTCAGCGTTTGACCGATACTTGACGTCCGCTTTGCGGATGCCCCGCAGTGGCGGGGGTGCCCTCCACGGAACCCTCGCGACCAACCGACCCCCGAGGGTTTTGGCATGTCCCATTCGCACAGTGATCGACGCGGCCGAGGCGGGCCCGGAACCGCTCTGCTGGCCGGAGCCTGCTGCCTCGGCGCGGTGACCTACGCCGTGTTCGTCGGCCCGTCGATGCTGCCGCCCCAGGACGTGGAGGCGGCCAACGCCTCCAGCCCCGAGGTGCTCGGCAGCGTCATCGAGCCGAGCGCCGAGGAGCCCGAGACCAGGGCTCCGGTCGGTTCGTTGCGTGTTCAGGTGATCGACCGACACCACGCCTGGGTCCAGACCCTGGAGTGCGAGGGGGATCCGGAGGGGGATCCGCAGGCCTGCGCCGCGTTGGCCGAGGCCGCGGAGGGCACGGCGGGGGATCCCACCGCCTCGGTCCCGCCCGAGGACGAGGAGGAGATCGACCCCGAGGACGACCCCGGAGCCGACACCCTGTTCGCCGAGGTCCGGGACGGCACCGTGTGCACCGACAAGGTGTACGGCCCCCAACAGGCCGTCATCGAGGGCACGTGGGAGGGCCGCGAGATCGACACCACCCTCTCGCGTCGAGGATCCTGCGAAGAGGCCCGTTGGCAGCGTCTGACCTCCGTCACCGACCGGTTCGAGAACGAGTAGGGGCCGCCGACGTGCGGCGGAGGCGAGCGGGTCGGGATAATCGACGACCATGAACGTCATCAGGGTCAGTGACCCCGCCGACCCCCGTCTGGCCGACTACACCCGTCTGCGCGACGTCAATCTGCGCCGCCACCTGGAGGCCGAACACGGCCTGTTCATGGCCGAGGGCGACAAGGTGATCCGCCGCGCGGCCACCGCCGGCTACGTTCCGCGCAGCTTCCTGCTCACCGAACGTCGGGCCGAGGCCCTGGACGACGTGGTCGCCGCCACCGAGGCACCGCTGTACGTGGTCTCCGAGGAGACCGCCGAACGCCTGGTCGGCTTCGACCTGCACCGCGGTGCCCTGGCCGCCTACCACCGCAAGCCCCTGCCCTCTCTCGACGAGGTGTTGGAAGGGGCGCGCGCGATCGTGGTGCTGGAGGACCTGGTCGATCACACCAACGTGGGCGCGATCTTCCGCAGCGCCGCCGGGCTGGGCGTGGACGCGGTGATCCTGGCCCCGCGCTGCGCCGATCCGCTCTACCGGCGCTCGGTGAAGGTCTCCATGGGGTCGGTCTTCACCCTCCCCTACACCCGGCTCGGCGACTGGTACGGCGGACTGGACACCCTGAGCGAGGCCGGTTTCGACCTGATGGCCCTCACACCGGGCGAGGGCTCCCTGCCCCTGGCGGAGGCGATGGGGCGACTGGCCCCCGACGCCAAGGTGGGCCTGCTGCTGGGAACCGAGGGCGACGGTCTGTCCGCGCGCTGGCTGGAGCGGGCGACCTCACGTGTGCACATCCCGATGGCCGACCGCGACGTGGACTCCCTCAACGTGACGGCCGCCGCGGCCGTCGCCTGTTACGAACTGGCCCGGTTCGGAGCGGTCTCCGGCCGGGTCCACGGGGTCTGACCGGCCTCGGAACCCTCCCGGTCGAGGTCGGCGCCGAGGTGAGCGTCTAGGGTGTCGCGTGACACGGACCAATACCGAGGGAGGACGCACGTCATGGGCGGCCGAGCACTGGTGCAGTGGGAACAGAACAGGGACAACGCTCCCGACTCGCTCCACGTCGACCTGTACGCCGGAGGGCCGGCTCCGGCCGAACTGGAGGACGTCACCTTCTACCAGGTACCCTACGTCCCCTCCACCCAGGGAGTGGACGAACGGCTGGACATCATCGGCCGAATGCCGGAACTGCGCGTCCTCCAGTTGGTCTCGGCCGGGTACGAGCAGGTGCTCGACCTGGTGCCCGACCACGTCACCCTGTGCAACGGGCGGGGGCTGCACGACGCCAGTACCGCCGAGCACACGCTCGCTCTCATCCTCGCCGCGCAGCGTGAACTGCCGCGGTGGGCGATCGACCAGCGCGAACGTCGGTGGACCCCGAGCCCGCAGCGTTCCCTGGCCGACTCCCGGGTGATGATCGTCGGATACGGCAGCATCGGCCGGGCGATCGAACGGCGCCTGCTGCCGTTCGAGACCGAGGTGGTCCGGGTCGCCGGGCGGGCACGGCCGGACGAGGACGTGCACGGCGTGGACGAATTGCACGCGCTGTTGCCGGAGGTCGACGTGGTCGTCCTGGTCACCCCGCTCACCGAGGCCACCCGCGGCCTGTTCGGTCGGCGCGAGTTCTCCCTGTTGCGCGACGACGCCCTGGTCGTCAACGTCGGGCGCGGCCCCGTTCTGGACACCGAGGCCCTGATCGCCGAGAACGGGCGGATCCGCGCGGCGCTGGACGTCACCGATCCCGAACCGCTGCCGGTCGAACACCCGCTCTGGGAGGCCCCCGGCGTGTACTTCACCCCGCACGTGGCGGGCGGTTCGGCGGCCTTCTACCCGCGGGCCCGCGCCTTCATGGACGAGCAGCTGGCCCGGTGGGCGAAGGGCGAGGCGCTCTCCAACGTCGTGCGCCCCGGACGCTGATCGACCGCCGCCCCGCCCGGAGAGAGCCCTCCGGGTGGGACGGTCGCCTCGCGTGGCCGCGTGACCAGGGGGCGATGTTCGTCGCGGGTCTCCTCCCGTTCGTCGTACCCGAGGAGGAGACTGGCGGTATGCGTATCGCGGTGGTCCCCGACGGGGAGGGTGGAGGCCGGCTGAGGGAGCTCGACGGCGGTGCGCCGGTCGGCCCGGCCCGTCACGTGGACGACCTGGCGGCCGAGGTCGGCCGGATCGAGGGAGAGGCGGGGGAACCGCCGCGCTGGATCTGGGCGGCCACCGAGGACGTCTACCCGGAGCTGGTCCGGGCCGGGGTACGGGTGCGCCGTTGCCACGACGTCGAGCTCACCGAGGCCCTCCTGCTCGGGCACGCGGCCCGGCACGGCGAACCGCGCTCGCTGGGCGCGGCCTGGGCCCGGGCCCAGGCCGCGCCGTCCCCGACGATCCCGTGCGACGGTCGGGAGAGGGGACGACGGCCCAGCCGACCCTGTTCGAGGCCGACCGTTCCACCCTGCCGCCCGGCACGGACCGGCTCGACGCGCTCATCGAGGTCCATCGTGGGCAACGCGAGCGTGTGGCGGAATCTCCCGCCCCCGCTCGGTTCTCGCTCCTCGTCGCGGTCGAGTCGGCCGGGGCGCTGGCGGCGGTGGAGATGAGTCACGACGGCCTTCCCTGGCGGCCCGACGTCCACGACCGGATCCTCACCGAGATCCTCGGCCCCCGGCCTCCCGCCGGGCAGCGTCCCCGTGTCCTGGCCGAACTGGCCGCTCGGATCGGCGAGGTGGTGGGGCACGAGGTGAACCCCGACTCGCCGGCCCAGGTGCTGAGGGCCATGGCCTGGGTGGGGCACCCGGTCGAGTCCACCCGATCCTGGGTGCTGGAGCGGATCGATCACCCCGTCGTCCCACTCCTGCTGAGGTACAAGGAACTCGCCCGACTCCATTCGGCCAACGGGTGGAGCTGGCTGGAGACCTGGGTCGAGGAGAGGCGCGACCCCGAACACCCCGACGGGCCGAGAACGGGCCGGTTCCGTCCCGACTACGTCGTGGGCGGTGTCGTCTCGGGACGTTGGGCCACCCGGGGCGGCGGCGCCCTACAGATCCCCAAAGCGGTTCGGGGCGCGGTCCGGGCGGACCCGGGGCGGCTCCTGATCCGCGCCGACGCCGGGCAGCTCGAACCGAGGGTCCTCGCGGCCGTCTCGGGGGACCGCGCCCTGGCGGAGGCCGCGGCGGAGGAGGACCTGTACGCCCGCCTGGCCGCGCACGTGGGGGACGACCGAGAACGCGCGAAGATCGGGATGCTCTCCGCCATGTACGGACAGACCTCGGGCGACGCCGCGCCGTTGCTGGCCACGATGCGGCGTCTGTACCCGAGGGCCCTGGGCTACGTGGACGCCGCGGCCCGGACCGGAGAGGGCGGCGGCATCGTTCGTTCCTGGCTCGGACGGACCTCCCCCGCGCCGAGCGATTGGACGGCCACGATCGCGCGCGCGGACGGAGAGCGGCGACGTCGCGCCCACGGCCGCTTCACCCGGAACTTCGTCGTCCAGGCCACCGCGGCGGAGTGGGCCCTGGTGCTGCTGGCCTCACTACGTCAGGAGTCGCCATCGATGCCCGAGGGCTGCGGGATCGTCTTCTTCGTTCACGACGAGGTCGTCCTCCACGTTCCCGAGGAACTGGCGGAGGAGACGGTCCGGGCGATCCATCGGGCCGAGGCCCTCACCCGTACGACCCTCTTCGGTGACACCCCGGTGCGCTTCCCCCTCGACATCTCGGTCACCGACTGTTACGCGAAGACCTGATCGGAGGCGAGAGCCCGATGCGTTCTCCCATCCGTCACCTGGACGAAAGGTAGACGTCCGATATCGGACGGCGTGGGATTCTTGAAAACGGGGCCGGGTGCGCTCATTCTGGGACGCGAACACTTCAACCGAGGGCCGTGTGCCGCAGCGCTTCCCCCGCGCGCCGCGGTCGCAGAAAGGGTGATCGACCCCCGTGCGGAACCGTCTCAGAACGTGTGCGGGCACCACGGCCGCCTTGGCGGTCGCCTTCACGGCCTTCGGGGCATCCCCGGCCCTGGCCGAACCCGTGATCGACGACAGGCCCCCACCGTCCCACCAGACCTCTCTCGACGATGGCGTGCCGAGTGGCTCCCAGCCCCGGATCGCCGCCGAGGCGAGTGAGTCGCCGGACGTCGCCGACGTCGACGAACTTCGCGGCGACACCTACGTGGCCCCCTATAAGGAGGCCCGTTCCGTCGAGTACTTCGCGGTCTCCGACGCACCCCTGCCCCGTGAGGCGGTCGACGAGGTCCGTCGGGTCTCCGGGGTGGAGAACGTCCTGACCGTCGACGCGGCCCGCGTCGCCCTCGACGGGGAGACCACCTCCGTGCTGGGGGTGAACCCCTCCACCTTCCGCAACCACGCACCTCGTCCCTCGGCCGAGTCCGACGAGGTCTGGCAGGGCGTCGCCGAAGGCCACATCGCCCTGTCCAAGGACGCGGGCACCGAGCGCGAGCTCGAGGTCGGCGGGGACGTCACCCTCGCAGGGGCCCACGGTCGGGTGCCCATGGAGGTGTGGACCCACGCCACCTCGGGTATCGCCGGGATCGACGCGCTGGTCTCCCGCGAGCGCGCACGCGAGCTCGGTATGCCCGAGGGCAACGCCCTGATCATCTCGGCGCCCGACGCCGACCTGTGGGAACTGCACGAGGCCTTGGGCGAGGCCCTCGGCGAGGACACCCAGCTCCAGCTCGTGGCGGACGCCCCCGAGCCGCTGGAGGACGGCGACGTCGTACCGCCCAGCGTGATCGAGCAGGTCATCGCCAAGGCGGAGAGCCAGCTGGGCGTGCCCTACGTGTGGGGCGGCACCACCCCGAACGTGGGCTTCGACTGCTCGGGGCTGCTCCAGTGGGCCTTCGCCGAGGCGGGCGTGAGCATTCCGCGGGTCACCCACGACCAGTGGAACGCGGGCCCCCGGGTGGAGTGGGACGACCTTCGGCGGGGAGACCTCATCTTCTGGCGCTCGGACCCGACGGCGCCCGACTACATCTCGCACGTGGCCATCTACCTCGGCGACGGCCAGATGCTGGAGGCCCCGAGGACCGGCCTGGACGTCCGGGTCACCCCGGTCCGGACCGAGAACTACGCGGGCGCGGTGCGCGTCCAGACCTGACCGGGTGGAACGGAGACGGGCCGCGGTGTCACCTTCCGGTGGCACCGCGGCCCGTCTTCTCCTTGTCCGAACAACCGCCGGGAGGGGAAGGCAGGCCTCGGTCAGGAGGGGAGACAGGGTCACCGCTGAGGGAGGGGGAGACAGCGGTCGTCAACCCTGTGTTGGTGGTATGGAGTTGTGAGGGCGCACCATGATCGGCGATCGCCGAGGGCGCCTTGGCACAGGGTCTAGGTAAGCAGTGACCGGACGATTTGGCAAGAGGTCCGACCAAGGCGCGCACGGCGCCTCAAGTCACCCCAAAGCACCGTTCCTCCCGGGCACGACCGACGTGGAACGCGGTCCTCGGCGAGACGCCGGGAGAGGCCCGGCGGGGGAGCACCGGGCCTCATGGCCTCACCGGCCGGCGGCGTACCCCTGCATCACGCGCGCGTCGGCGGCGGCGCGCAGTTCACCGGTCTCGGGGTCGCGGGCCACGGCGGCCAGACGACCCAGGGACCAGGGGGCGGCGACCTGGACGCGGTGGCCGCGTCGACGGAGCTCCTCGATGTTCTCCTCGCCGATGCCGGGCTCGACGGTCAGGTCCCCGGGGATCGTCTCGCGCGGGTGGAAGGAGCTGGCGAAGGCGTTGGTGTGGAACATCGGGGTGTCCAGGACCTCCTGGAGGTCGTCCACCCCGTTGAGCACGCGCAACAGCGCGGTGGTCGTCCACTGGTCCTGCTGGTCGCCGCCGGGGGTGCCGATGGCCAGGACCGCCTGACCGTCCTCGCGCGTGACCAGGGTGGGCGACAGGGTGGTCCGAGGTCGCTTCCTCGGGGCGAGGGAGTTGGGCGAGGCCGGGTCCAGCCAGAACATCTGGGCGCGGGTACCGAGCGGGAAGCCGAGCTCGGGGATGACGGGGGAGCTGCTGAGCCAGCCGCCGCTCGGGGTCGCCGACACCATGTTGCCGTCGGCGTCCACGACGTCCACGTGGCAGGTATCGCCGCGGTGGTCGGTGGGCGAGCCGATGGCCGCGTTGCGCACGGTGGGCTCACCGGTGGTGCGGTCCCCGGGGGTCTCGTCGGCCAGGTACAGCGGCGCGTCGAAGGGCGGACGGCCGTCGGGGGAGCCCGCACGCGGGTCGAGAAGGCTGCGTTCCCGGTCGACCAGACGGGCGCGCTCCTCGGCGTACCCGGAGCTCAACAGCCCGTCGATCGGGACGTCGACGAAGTCGGGGTCGCCGTACCAGCCCTCACGGTCGGCGAAGGCGAGCTTGGCGACCTCGGTGACCCCGTGCACGAAGTCGACACCGACCCCCTCGCGTACGTCGGATCCGAGGCCGAGGACCTCGGCCATGCGGAGCTGCTGGAGCATCGTGGGGCCCTGACCCCAAGGGCCGGTCTTGTGCACGGTGTGGTGACCATAGGTCACGGAGGCCGGGTCCTCGTAGGACGCGCTCCAGTCGGCCATGTCCGCCGCGGTCAGCAGGGCCCGTTCGGGTTCTCCGCGGCCGTTGACGACGGGCTTGGCGAGGAAGGCGCCGACGGCTTCGGCCACGAACCCCTGGGACCAGGCGCGGCGGGCCGCGTCGATCTGTGCCTCGCGGTCGCCGCCGGCGGCCTCGGCCTCGGCGACGATCCGCCGGTAGGTGGCGGCGAGCAGGGGGTTGTTCAGGCGGGATCCGGCGGTGGGGAGGACGCCGTGCGGCAGGTAGACGGAGGCGGATCCGGCCCAGTGTTCGGAGAAGACCGGACGGAGGTTCTCGATCGCCGCGGCGATCCGGGGGAGGACGGGGTAGCCGCGCTCGGCCAGGCCGATGGCGTGGTCGAGGACCTGGCGGACGCTCATGGTGCCGTGGTCGCGGAGCAGGAGCATCCAGGCGTCGAAGGAGCCGGGGACGGTGGCGGCCAGAACACCGCTGCCGGGGATGCGGTCCCGGCCGGCGAAGGCCTCGATGGTCGCGGCGGCGGGGGAGACGCCCTGGCCGCAGAGCACGCGGGGGGCACGGCCGGCCGCCTGGAAGATGATCGGGACCTCACCGCCCGGGCCGTTCAGGTGGGGTTCGACGATCTGGAGGGTGAAGCCCGCGGCGACGGCCGCGTCGAAGGCGTTGCCGCCGCGTTCGAGGACGGACATGCCGGTGGCGCTGGCCAGCCAGTGGGTGGAGGCGATCATGCCGAAGTCGCCGCGGAGTTGGGGTCGTGTGGTGAAACCGGACATGGACTCGTCCTCCTGTGGGATGGGGGATGGCCGGACCATCGGGGCGGGGCGTGCCGATCGGACGAGGGTGACGGTACAGCATGAGTTCTGGTGAATTGAGGGCGAATGGGAGGTTCTGGGGGGAGAGGGGTGGGGAGTGGACGAAGAGAACCCGGGGCCGGCGGGTACGCGCCGACCCCGGGCCGATCGATCGGACGGGAGATCGCTCCCTTCGTCCTAGCGGGTCGTACCCGGAAGGCTCCAGGGCAGTGAGTCCAGGAGTTCGTTCCACTCGGCCGCGCCGATCGGGTCGATGACGAGCTCGGGGCTCTCCTGCTCCGCGCTCTCCCGGGTCGTGGTCTCGGTGCCCTCGGCGGTGTCCGTCGCTTCGGGGGCGACCTCCTCGACGGGCGCCTCGGCCGGGGCCTCCTCGGTGGTCTCCTCCGAACCGAAGGCCACCTCCTCCGCGTCGCGGACCATCCCGGCGATCAGGTCGGAGACCTGGCCGAGCACGCCCTCGACCTCCTCGTCCCGAAGCGAGAAGCGCTGGGCGCAATCGTCGGTCGCCGCGACCTTGTCGCCCTCGTCGCCGTAGTACCAGACGGTGGCGAGCAGACGGTCGCGGCCGGTGTCGTCCAAGGGCTTCGCGGCCAACGCCTCGTCGAGGTACCGCTCGGCGGTGGGGGTCATCCGAGACCGGTCGAGTCGGCTCTCCCCGGTGTCGAGGTCGACGAAGCGTTCGATCAGACAGGTCTTCACCTCACGCGAGGTGACGCCTTCGGGGAGCCCGACGCCCTCGGATTCGCTCTCCTCGGCCGGGGCCTCGGGGGCCGTCACCTCGGTGGCCCCCTCCTGGGCGGGCGCCTCTTCGGCGACCTCCTCGGTGGGTGCCTCGGCCTGGCCCTCCTCGACAGCGGTCTCCTCGACGGCGGTCTCCTCGACGGCGGTCTCCTCGGCGGGGGCCTGCTCGGCGGGGGTCTCGACCTCCCCCTGACCGGAGGCGGGCCCGGCCTGAGCGGCGGCCTCCTCGGCGGGGGTCTCCTCCACCGACACCTCCTCGGACACGGCCTCCGCGGCGGCCTCCTCGGTCACGGGTTCCACGGCGACGGTCTCGGCCGCGGGTTCCTCGGTCGTCGCAGGCACGTTCTCGATCGCGGCGCGGTCGTCCAACGGGGCGACCGCCTCGGCCATCCGCAGCAGTTCGGCCCGATCCCACAGTTCGGGGCGCAGATGCGTGGTGACGGCGATGCCCGGCTCCTCGACCCAGAAGAGGTCGCCGGTCTCCTCGGACAGATAGGCCCCGCTCGGGAACGTCTCGCTCTCGGGGAGCGCCTCCAACGAGTCCTTGGACAGGTGGCTGTAGCGGCTCTCCCGGAGGTCCTCCAGGTCCTGGACGCGTTCGGAGCGCAGGATCCCGACCCGGGCGTAGAGCTGGTCGGGGCCTCGGACCCACGAGACACGTGATTCCCGGTCCCCGTGACGGTCCGTCGTGGACGTGGCGTTGATGCCGTAGTCGCCCAGTTCCGGGGGAAGGTAGCCGATCTCGTACCCGTCGATGCTGTACGAGGACGTCCCCTGTTCGATCATCGGCCAGGCGAACGCCTGGGCGTCCCTGTCGTCCGCCGCCGCCGTTCCGGCGAGGCCGACCAGACCCGAGGTCGAGATCGCGGCGGCGCCGAGGAGCGCGACCCACCTCTTGTGGTGCTTGCGCATGCGTGTTCCTTCCCATCGACTACTGCTAGTGATTTTTTCAAGACCCTCCGTGTTTATCGAAGGGCTTGTAGTCAAAAATCGGACATGAAGTAGCCAAAGGCATACATAGGGTGAGATTCGTCGGTCATGGTGGTTTCGGCCACCAGAAGATGGGCGGCGGATCACCGACTGCTCCGCGCACGGTCACCGACAGGTCACCGGGCGCGCTCACCCTGAAGGGTGCAGTCGGCCAGTCCACGCGAATATGGGAGGCCCGGTGCACCAGCGCATCGGTTTCATCGTCGGAGTCACAACACTCTCGTTGTCCGTTCTCGCGAGCCCCGCTCTCGCGACCACGTCCGCTCTCGCTCCGCAGGAACGTGAGACGACCACACCGACCACCACCGGTTCGGCCGGCCCCGGGGCGCAGCGCGTCGGACTCGACTCCGAGACCTCGTCCCGCCCGATCATCGCCGTCGCCCATCGAGGGGCCTCGGGCACCGCGCCCGAGAACACCCTCGCGGCCATCGACGAGGCCGACCGACTCGGCGCGGAGACCGTCGAGGTCGACGTCCAGCTCACCGCGGACGACGAGCTCGTCATCATGCACGACACCACGCTCGAACGCACCACCGACGTCGCCGAGGTCTTCCCCGGCCGGGCGCCCTACGACGTCGGCGACTTCACGATGGAGGAGATCCGCCGCCTCGACGCCGGAAGTTCCTTCGGGCCCGAGTACACGGGCGAACCGGTCCCCGACCTGCGCGAGGTCCTGGACCGCCTCCAGGAACACGAGATGAACCTGCTCCTGGAGATCAAGGCCCCCGAGCTCTACCCCGGGATCGAGAAGCGGATCGCGGACGAACTGGCGCGGAGCCCCTACTGGCTGATGCCCGACTCGCCCGACGAGCCGCACCGCCTCGTGGTGCAGAGCTTCGACTGGGAGTCCACCGAGCTGTCCCAGGAGCTGCTGCCCTCCGTTCCGCACGGTCTGCTCGGCCTGGTCCCCGTGGACCGGATCGAGGAGTACTCCTGGGCCCGCATGATCAACCCCTCCTACAAGGACGTCGACGCCGACTACGTGTCCGCCGTCCACGAGGCGGGCCTGGAGATCATGCCGTACACGATCAACGACCCCGAGCAGATGCGCCGGACCCTGGAGACCGGGGTCGACGGGTTCATCACCGACGTCCCCGCCGTGGGCCGGGACGTCATCGACGAGTTCCTCGCCGAGCGTGAGCGGTCGACGGAGGACGACCAGGGGCAGGACGAGAACGACGACGATCAGGGGCAGGACGAGGACTAGCCGCTCCTTCCGCCCCGGTCGTGGGGCGAGGATCGATCCGGCGGCCCCGGTCTCCGACGGCTCTCGACGTCGGTGCGATGATCGGTGCCGGAACGAACCTCAGCACCCGGTTCCGGAGGAGCCCGAACGGCACCTTCCGGAACCGGGCCGGCCAGGAAGCGGAGACCACGTGAGCGACCGGCTGTCCGTCCCCGAGGAGTACATCGACCGGCACACCAAGGGCCTGTGGTGGCCGAGGGATCCCATCACCCTCGACGAGTTCGCCTCTCGTCGGGATCATCTGTTCACCGGGCCGTTCACCTGGCCGCTCATGGTGTTGCGCGCCTCGGACCTGGAC
Source organism: Nocardiopsis alba DSM 43377 (assembly GCF_000341225.1). Classification (GTDB taxonomy): domain Bacteria; phylum Actinomycetota; class Actinomycetes; order Streptosporangiales; family Streptosporangiaceae; genus Nocardiopsis; species Nocardiopsis alba. The sequence goes on along the minus strand of NZ_ANAC01000010.1, from coordinate 565,145 downwards.
CGCAACCTCTCCGCGCTCTCCGACTTCTCCCGGGAGCGCGGTCTGCTGTTCGCCCCGCACGGCAAGACCGCGATGTCTCCGGTCATCACCCGGCGTCAGATCGAGGCGGGGGCCTGGGGGATCACCGCGGCCACCGCGGGCCAGGCACTGGCCTTCCGCGGCTTCGGGGTGAGTCGGATCCTGGTCGCCAACGAGCTGCTCGACCCCAAGGCCTTGAGCTGGGCGGTCGCCGAGCTCGACGCCGATCCCGACTTCGAGTTCCTCTTCTACGTCGACTCCTCGGAGGGCGTCGCGATCGCCTCGGAGGCCTCGGCGCCCGGCGGAGTCACGCGCGAGAACGGCCGCCCGCTCCGGGTGCTGGTCGAACGGGGGACCCCCGGCGGCCGTACGGGGCGACGGACACGCGAGGGCGTACTGTCGATCGCCCGCGAGGTCGTGAACGCGCCGGGACTGGAGCTCGCCGGGGTCGCGGGCTACGAGGGACAGCTCGGCGACGCCGAGGGTGTGCGGGGATTCCTGGACGATCTCCTCGAAGACGCGTCGGCCCTGGTCGGGGAGCACGGTCTGGAACGGCCGGTGCTCTCCGTCGGCGGCAGCGCCTGGTTCGACCTGGTCGCCGACGCCCTGGGCGGCCGCGAGGACGTGGTCCCGATCCTGCGCAGTGGCGCCTACGTCGCCCACGACGACGGGCTCTACCGGCGCACGACCCCCTACAACCGTCTTCCCGAGGGTCCGGAGGCCCTCGCCGGCGCCCTCGAACTGTGGGCGCAGATCACCTCGGTCCCGGAGGAGGGCCTGGCGATCGCCGGGATGGGCCGCCGCGAGGCCAACCACGACCAGGGGTATCCGATCCCCCGGGTGGTACGCCGCGTGGACGGGGAGACCGTGCCGGCGGAGGGGATCGAGGTGGTCGGGCTCAACGACCACCACGCCTACCTCGAGGTGTCCTCCGGTACCACCCTGCGCCCGGGGGATCTGGTCTCCTTCGGGATCTCCCACCCGTGCACGGCCTTCGACCGTTGGCGGATCATCCCGGTCGTCGATGACGAGGACCGGGTGGTCGACGTCATCGCCACCTACTTCTGAGCCTCCCGCGGTCGAACGCGGGGGCGGTGCGCTCGCACCGCCCCCGCGCGGGCTCAGGCCCGGTCGTGGCCCTGCTCGGGCGCCTCACCGTCGGGGGAGTAGCCCCAGCCGTACACACCGGGACGGGTGTGCCAGGGACGAGGACCGTCCAGGGGGCGGTACTCCACCCCCGCCGCGTCCAGGCGGCGCAGGTGTTCCCGAAGGCGCGGTTCGAAGGCGGCGTAGTCGCGTTCGTGGGAGGACCACACCTTCTCCGAGAAGGCGGTCAGCCGCGGGAAGACCATGTAGTCGAGCCGGCGCGCGTTGTCGACGTGCTCGCTCCACAGGTTCATCTGGGCGCCCAGCACGTGCTCGGTCTCCTCCTCGGTGAGACCGGACGGGACGATCCCGGAGTCGTACACGTCCTCCACCCGAAGGAGGGTGCCCACGGGGACGGGCTCGTCGGGGCTCTCGGACTGCTTGTAGTCCAGGTAGGACGTGGCGGTGGGGGCCATGATCACGTCGTGGCCGGCGCGCGCGGCGTCGATCCCGCCCTCCTCGCCCCGCCAGGACATCACCGTGGCGCCCGGGGCCAGACCGCCCTCGAGGATCTCGTCCCAGCCGAGCAGACGCCGGCCCCGGGCGGTCAGGTGGTCGTCCAACTGTCGGATGAACCAGCTCTGGAGCTCGTCCTCGTCGGCGAGGCCCTCCTCCCGGATCCTCTTCTGCGCCGACTCGCTGTTCTTCCACTGGGTCTTGGGGCACTCGTCCCCGCCCACGTGCACGTAGGTGCTGGGGAACAGCTCGATGAGCTCGTCGAAGACGTTCTTGTAGAACTCCAGCACGTTGTCGGTGACCGCCAGCACCTCCTCGAAGATGCCCCACTGCGTGCCGACCGGGATCTCTCCGACCTCGCCCAGTTCGGGGTAGGCGTGGATGGCGGCCTGGGAGTGCCCGGGCACGTCGATCTCCGGGACGACCGTGACGTGGCGGGCGTCGGCGTAGGCCACGATCTCGCGGATGTCGTCCTGGGTGAGGAAACCGCCGTGCGGTCGACCGTCGAACACGGGGGGCTTGGAGGTGCCGACCTGGCTCTCGGTCCGCCAGGAGCCCACCTCGGTCAGGCGGGGGTAGCGACGGATCTCGATCCGCCATCCCTGGTCGTCGGTCAGGTGCAGGTGCAGCACGTTGAGCTTGTGCAGGGCCAGCAGGTCGATGAAGCGCAGGATCTCGCGCTTGGGCTGGAAGTGCCGGGCGATGTCCAGCATGGCCCCGCGCCATCGGAATCGGGGGGCGTCGGTGATGTGCACCGCGGGGAGTCGCCAGACGGTCTCCTCGCCCAAGGGCGCGTCACGGTAGGCGTCGACGGGGAGGAGCTGGCGCAGGGTCTGGGCTCCGTAGAAGACACCGGCGGGGTCGTTGCCGACGATGATGGCGCCCTCCCCGTCGACGATCAGACGGTAGCCCTCACGGCCGAGGCCCGCGGTCGGATCGACGCTCAACCGGATCCGGGCGTCCTCCTCCTCGCCGACGTTCAGGGGCAGACCGGTCGCGGCGCCGAGCTCGCGCCGGAGCCAGGAGAGGGTGCCCTTGGCCTCGTTGTCGGCCGAGAGACGGGTGGTGGCGGTGAGCACCAGCCCCTCCTCTCCTTCCGTCCTGATCTCGCGGGGGAGAGGGACCAGGGACATGGGTGAGGTGCGGGGGTTGTCAGACATGGAGTACTGCTCCTATCCGGTCTAGACCAATACCGGACATAGTGTCACGCTCGCCGAACGAGGCACAGCCCCACCGTCTAACGGTCGTGAGGGTCCCTTTTTTAGGGCTACCCAATACCTACTTTTGACCCCGAAAGGCTCTTAACGCACCGGCTTTTGCGGGAGACGTAGGGACAGAGGACCGATGTCGGCGTCGCCGAAACGCGATCGCGCGCCGAACGCCCTCGCCCGGTGGTCGGGTCTACCCCTCTCTCCGAGGTGGGGGTGACACGACCGAGGAGACGGGGGCTGACGTTATCGCCTGCTCACGGCCCCGACCGTACTGTTCTGGCCATACCCGTTCTCCTGTCGGACACGGGCGCGACCGAGTGGTGGGGGTACCGGGGATGCGGGGAACGCGGGAGACCGTTCCGAGCGGGGCGGGACGGTGGCGCTGATGGTGTGGTCCGTGCTCATCGCCATGGTGGGCGCCTTCAGTCTGGCGTTGGGTTCGGCCCTCCAGGAACGCGACGCCGTCCGGGCTCCGGGGGAACAGGTGGCCCGCGCGGGTTTCCTCCTCCACCTGTTGCGCCAACCGCGCTGGCTCGCGGGGACCGGGGCCGCCGCGCTGGGCGCCTCTCTGCACCTGGTGGCGCTCAGCGGAGCCCCGCTCACCATCATCCAGCCCATCGGGGTCACCGGCCTGCTGTTCGCCATCGTGCTGTCGGCGTTCTTCAACCGTCAGCGTGTCCGCGTCTCGCAGATCGTCGCGGGCGTGGCGGTGATGGTCGGCCTGGCCGGTGTGCTGTCGCTGTTCCCGCACAGCTCCCGGCCCCCCGTCATGTCGACGGGGACCGGTCTGGCGCTGGCCGGCACCATCATCGCCTTCGGGGCGATCGTCTACCTCACCGCCCGTTGGATGCCCAGCGGGGCCCGGGCGCTCGCCCTGGCCCTGGCGGGTGGCGCCGCGCTCGGAACGACCTCGGGCCTGGCCCGGGTGATCACCGCCGGGGCCGTGACCGATCCGCTGCGGCTGTTCGACTGGCTCACCCTGATGGCCGTGGTGACCGCGGTCTTCGGCGCCCTGCTCCTACAGAACGCCTACCGGACCGGCCACTTCGCCGCCGCCTACGCGACCCTGCTCATCGCCGACCCGGTGGTCGGGGTGGGGATCGGGGCCCTCCTGCTCGGAGAAGGGGTGCCCGGAACGCTCGCCGCCCAGGTCGGAGCCGGGATCTTCGCGCTCACGGCGATCCTGGGGACGGTGAGCCTGGCCCGTTCCCGACATCGCAACCCGGAGGCACCGGGGCGCGCGACCACCACCGTCACCAGGCGGCACCGACCGCGGTGACCCCCGACCGAACGTCAGGACCACGTCGTACGAAGGAGTGCCCGTCATGGCCCAGTCCGCCCGTCCTCTGAACGTGCTCATCGCCTCGGACACCTACCCGCCCGACGTCAACGGCGCCGGATACTTCACCCACCGTCTCGCCGAGGGTCTGGCCGAGCGAGGGCACCACGTCCACGTACTCTGCCCCTCGGACGAGGGGGACCCCTACGTGACGGTGAACGGGGCGGTCACCGAGCACCGGCTGCGTTCGGCCCCGATCCCCTTCCAACAGCACATGAGAGCGGCCCTGCCGTTGGGCATGGGCGGTCACATCACCCGTCTCCTCGGTCGGCTGGACCCCGACGTCGTCCACACCCAGAGCCATTTCACGCTCAGCCGTTCGGCGCTGCGTCGGGCCCGCGCGGTGGGGATCCCGGTCCTGCTGACCAACCACTTCATGCCGGACAACCTGTACGCGCACGCCCGGGTGCCGCGGCCGATGCAGCGGGTCGCGGGCGCGGCGGCCTGGCGGGACATGGTCCGGGTGGCGGCCGAGGCCGACCACGTGACCACGCCGACCCCGCGCGCCGCCGAGCTTCTGAGGGAGAAGGGGTACGCGCGGGAGGTCGAGGCGATCTCGTGCGGGATCGACCTGGAACGTTTCCATCCCCGACCCCGCGATCGTGCTCGCGCGCGGCTCCGTTTCGGTCTTCCCGACCGTGACACGGTGGTCTTCGTCGGTCGTCTGGACGAGGAGAAGCGGATCGGCGACACCGTTCGCGCGTTGGCGAGGATCGTTCCGGAGCGCGACGCGCAGTTGGTCCTGGCCGGGACGGGACAGTGCGAGGAGGAGTTGCGCGCGCTCGCGGCCGGTCTCGGCGTGGGGGACAGGGTGTTCTTCCTGGGCTTCGTGCCCGACGAGGATCTGCCGTTGGTGTACGCGGCGGCGGACGCGTTCGCGATCGCGGGCGTGGCCGAACTACAGAGCATCGCCACGTTGGAGGCGATGTCGACGGGGCTGCCGGTGGTGGCCGCCGACGCGATGGCGTTGCCGCATCTGGTGGAGGAGGGGCGCAATGGCTTCCTTTTCCCGCCGGGCGACGACGCGCTGTTGGCGGAACGGCTGGTCACGGTGCTCGGTCCGGAGCGATCGAGGTTCGGGGCGGCCAGTCGGGAGATGGCCCTGGGCCACGATCACCGGCGTTCTCTCGAACGCTTCGAGCGGGTCTACGAGAGCCTGAGGGGGCGGGGGACGCTCCGGGCGTCCTCACACCGTTCTCTGGTCGCTTGAAAGCGGTGGATTCCTAAGAAAGTGGACAAAAGCGCCTTAGGCCACTTTCCGTATTCTTTGCGTAGCCATCGGTGATCTTGGGGCACATCGGGAAACACACAGGTTGTGTGGTTCGAAGGCATCAGTGGACAGGTAGGCCTCGGCCGGAGCGCCGCGGGCGTGAACGCGACCGAGGGTCTCGACGAGCGGCTGCACAGCGCCGAACGCGAGGCGGGCTCCCACGAGCGTGACATGTCGTCGTTCGAGCGCGAACGCATCGACCTGGAGCATCGGGTGAGCCGGATGGAGGCCGAACTGGAGTCCCTGCGCAAACGAAGACTGGAAGTCTACGCGCGTTGGTGGAACGCCCGTGACGATCGCGATCGGGCCCGCCACGTCTGTCGTCGACTCCGCAAGAAGATCGACAAGGCGCGCAAACGGGGAGGCGAGGGGTGAGGGTGCCGCGCTCGGCGCCCGTCCTCGAACCCGATCGTCGAACGTGACACGTCCGCCGAGACGCGTCGCGTTCGATGTCGTGCGCCCTCGTCCTCAGTAGGGGAGCTCCTCCCCGGAGGGTAGAGGGTCGATCTCCCCCTCCACATCGCGCGCCGCCTGCCTGAGCGCCTCCAGGGTCACCCGTACCGAGGGGCGACGCAGGGAGGCCGGCCGCAGCACCGCGTACAGGTGCCGGACCGGGGGCGAGGGCAGCCGACGGTAGACCAGCCCCGCCGGCGCGCCCACCATCGCCAACGCCGGGACCGCTGCGATCCCGATCCCGTTCGAGACCAGACTCAGGATCGTGCCCAGTCCCTCGAACTCCCATGTGGCCGCGGGCAACCCGCCGACCTCGGAGAACAGGGAGTCCGTGCCGTACCGGGAGCGCTCTCCCGCCGGGGCCACGATCCACGATTCCCCCAACAGCCGGTCCAGCACCAAGGGCACGTCCGGGTCGGCCAGCCTGTGGTCCTCCGGGACCGCCAGCACCATCGGGTCCCGCAACAGGTGGACGTGGCGCAGCCCGCTGTCGGGCCCCCGTCCCGGGTCCTGTCCGGTCCAATCGTCGATGATCGCGATGTCGACCTCGCGTGAACGCACCTTCTGGGTGCCGGTGGCCAGAAGGGTCTGACGCAGGATGAGCTGCATGCCCTCGTGTCGGCGAAGCGGGGGAGCCAACCGGGGGGCGAAGGCCACCGCGGCGGTCGGGAAGGCGGTGACGGTCACCACGCCCAGAGCGATGTCCGCCTGTTCGGCGAGGACGGATTCGGTCGCCTCCACCAAGGCCAGGATCTCCTCCGCCTGGGTGACCAGCAACCGCCCGGCGTCGGTCAGTTCGGCCCCTCTCGGGGAGCGGTCCAAGAGCGCGACCCCCGTCTCCCGTTCGAGTGTGGCCAACTGCTGGGAGACGGCCGAAGGCGTGTATCCGAGGGCGTTCGCGGTCGCGACGATGGTGCCTCGAACGCTGAACTCACGGAGCAATTGGAGGCGACGGAGATCGAGCATAAGGACATCTTATGCTCAGCATCGAAAAGACTCGCTTGTACTGATGGCGATTCCGGGGGAGGGTGAGGGTCAAAGGTCGTCCGCCCAGCGGATCACCGGTTCGAACAGGGGCTCAGCGCCTTAATCGATCAGTCGGAGATGAGTCGTCCATGACCGTCACTGTGTCCGCCACCCTCGCCGTCAACGAAGCTCTCAACGACAAGCGCCGCCAGGGGGTGCGTGTTCTGCCGCTCGGCTTCGGGGAGGCCGGGTTGCCGGTGCACCCGGTCATGCGGGACCGCCTCTCCGCCGGAAACGGGGCCAACGCCTACGGTCCCGTCGCCGGATCGGCCGCCCTGCGCGAGGCCGCCGCCGGTTACTGGGAACGTCGGGGACTGCCGACCGACCCCGGCATGGTCATCGCCGGTCCCGGAAGCAAGCCCCTGCTCTACAGCCTCCTGCTGGAGATCGGTGGGGACACCGCCATCGCCGCGCCCAGTTGGGTCAGCTACGCCGCGCAGAGCCGCCTGGTGGGACAGCGCCCCATCATGGTCCCGACCGCCACCGGCCAGGGCGGCGTACCCCAGCCCGACCTCCTGCACGCCGCCGTCACCGACGCCCGTGAGCAGGGACGTACGGTCAACGCCGTCGTCGTCACCGTCCCGGACAACCCGACCGGCACCGTCGCCTCGGCCGAGACCGTCCGCCGCCTCGCCGAGGTCGCCCGCGAACTCGATCTCGTCATCATCTCCGACGAGATCTACCGCGACCTGGTCCACCTCGGCCCCGAGGGCGAGGACCGCGTCGTCGTGCACAGCCCCGCGGAGTACGCGCCCGAGCGCACCGTCATCTCCAGCGGCCTGAGCAAGAACCTGGCCCTGGGCGGCTGGCGGATCGGCGTCCTGCGCCTGCCGGACTCCGAGATCGGCCACCGTCTGCGCGGGGGCCTGCTCGGGGTGGCCAGCGAGATCTGGTCGAGCCCCGCGGCCCCCGTCCAGGAGGCCGCGTCGTACGCCTTCACCGAGCCGGACGAACTCGTCGACCACATCGACCGCAGCCGCCGCCTGCACGGCATCGTGGCCCGCGCCGTCACCGACGTCTTCACCCGGGCCGGTGCCACGGTCGCCGCGCCGACCGCCGCCTTCTACCTCTACCCGGACTTCGAGCCTCTCCGCGAGCGTCTCGCGGAGCTGCACGGCGTGACCACCGGCCCCGGGCTCACAGGCCTGCTGCTGGAGCGGTACGGCATGGGCGTCCTGCCCGCGGTCGAGTTCGGAGAGAGCACCGACGCCCTGCGCATGCGGGTCGCCACCAGCCTTCTCTACGGCGAGTCCGAGGAGCGTCGTTACGCGGCCCTGTCCGCGCGTGACCCGCTGGCCCTGCCGTGGGTCCGCGCCCACCTGACCCGCCTGTCCGAGGTGCTCGACTCGGTGCTCTCCGAGAGCCCGAAGCACGCCTCCACCGTCATCCCGGTCCGCCGCGAGGTGGCCCGGGCCTGAAGCGATCCGGTCGGTCTCCGACCGGTTCGTGGATGTGCCGCCGCGTTTTAAGGGGGCGCGGCGGCAACCCCGAACGGGTCCCTCCCCATATCTCTCCCGGGGAGGGGCCCGTTTCGTCGTTCTCGAGCGGTCAGGGCTCCCTGTGCGAGGGGAGCGGCTCTCCGGCCAGTTCACGGCTGGGGGCGATCACCGACCTGTAGTGCTCGATCAGCTCCTCGTTGATCGTCTCCCATGTCCGGTGGGCGACCGAGGGACGTGCCGCGGCGGCCATGGACGCCCGCACCGTCCGGTTGTGCGCCAGTCGGCCCACCGCCACCCTCAACTCCCGTACCGAGTCGGGCGTGTACAACAGCCCGTTGAGCCCGTCGGTCACCAGATCCAGCGGCCCGCCGGTGGCGGGGGCGACCACGGGCACCCCTGAGGCCAGGGCCTCCTGGACCGTCTGGCAGAACGTCTCGTCGGCCCCGGTGTGCACGAACACGTCCAGGGCCGCGTACAGACGCGAGAGGTCGTCTCCGGTGCGTCGTCCGGTGAACACCGCGTCCGGCAGGAGACGGCGCAGCCGGGGGAGGTCGGGGCCCTCCCCGACCACGACCAGGCGGATACCGCGCAGTCGGGCGACGTGGGCGAGCAGCTCCACCCGTTTGTCCTTGGACAGACGACCGACGTATCCCACGAGCGTCCGTCCGTCCGGGGAGAGCCTGCGGCGCAATTCCTCGGAACGGTGACCGGGGGAGAAGCGCACGGTGTCCACCCCGCGTCGCCACAGTGCCAGCCGGGGGAAGGAACGCGCGGAGAGGGCCTCCATCGTGGCGGAGGAGGGGACCAGGGTGCGGTCCACCGCAGAGTGGGTCCTGTGCAACAACGACCAGAGGCCGCCGGTCCAGGGCAGCCCGTAGCGGCCGGCGAAACCGGCCAGGTCGGTCTGGAAGACGCCGACGGTCGGCAGCGCCCAGCGGCGGGCCACCTCCACGGCGGTGGCGCCGAAGACGGTGGGGGAGGCCAGGTGCACCACGTCGGGGCCGAAGGAGCGCAGGGCCGCGGTCATCGTGCGGAGGAAGGGCAGCCCGACCGCGAAGTCGCGGTAGACGGGCAGGGGGACGGCGGGCATACGCACGACGGGGAGACCCGCGTACGAGGACGGTCCGCGGCCGGGCGCCAGGATGACGGCCCGGTGGCCTCGGGCGGACAGATGCTCGGCCACACGGCACACGGAGTTGGTGACCCCGTTGACCTGGGGGAGGAAGGATTCGGTCACGATGGCCACCCTCAGGGGACGGCCGTGATCGGTGGTCGGGGGGAGGACGGTGAGCGGGGTGGTGGGGGACATGCGAACGGGCTCCCAACGCCGGGTTCTCGCTGTCCACGACGCTAGGCTCGGCGGGTGAACCGGGGACGCTTCCCGGACGAACCCGGTCCGAAGGCGGGGCGTGGGTTCGACGAGCAGGGGGTGACGTGGCCGGTACGGGCGGTCGTCCTCCGTATGACCCCGCACATCGCTATCATCACTTTATGTAGTCAAAAGAACGCTCTAGGGAGTTGATCGGTGACCCTCCAGGAATGGACGGAACTGGTACGCGAGGAACTCGGCGCGGCCGGAGGCGAGCCGCTCCACAAGGCCGACGTCGACCGTGTCCTCGACCTCGCGCGGGACGCGGCGCACTCCGTGGCACGCCCGGCCGCGCCGCTCACGACCTACCTGCTCGGTGTGGCCGTAGGTCGAGGTGTCGACCCCGAGGTCGCCGCGGACGCGCTCACACGTCTGGCGTTGGAGCAGGTCGAGGGCGGAAAGGACTGAACGGGACAAGATGGCGGGAGCCGGGATCGACGCGACGAAACGTTCATGTGGAACACATGTGACGTGTTCGTTACGCGTCGGTGCCATTCTGTGCCGATATCGCGCAGCGCTCGCCAGTGCCGACGTGACCACGAGAGCGTCGGTTCCCCCGCTTCGTCGCCGGTCCTCTCGACCCCGCACACTCACCGAAAGGGAGCTCCCCTGTGGACCAACTCCTTGAGATGGCCGATCTCGTCAGCGGCATCATCTGGGGACCCTTCGTCCTCATCCCGCTGCTGCTGGGGGTCGGTGTCTTCCTCACCGTCCGGCTGGGACTCATCCAGCTCATCCGCCTCCCGCACGCGATGTGGTTGGCCTTCGTCCGCCGCAAGGAGGACGCGTCCGTCGAGGGCGACATCTCGCACTACCAGGCCCTGAGCACCGCCCTGGCCGCCACCGTCGGCGTCGGCAACATCGCGGGCGCGGCGTTGGCCATCGGTATCGGCGGCCCGGGGTCCCTGTTCTGGATGTGGGTCATCGGCATCTTCGGGATGGCGACCAAGTACAGCGAGGCCCTCCTGGGGGTGAAGTACCGTCGCGCCGACGCCAAGGGCGAACAGAGCGGCGGTCCGATGTACTACCTCAAGTACGGCATCAAGGGCGGCCTCGGCACCACCCTCGGGGTGGCGTTCGCGGTCTTCGGCGCCATCGCCGCCTTCGGCATCGGCAACGGTACCCAGGCCAACACCCTGACCCAGCAGGTCACCAGCGTGACCCCGCTGCCGGCCTGGCTCGTCGGTCTGCTCCTCATGATCATCGCCGGTTCCGTCATCCTCGGCGGGATCAAGAGCATCGGTCGGGTCGCCTCCGCGCTCGTGCCGATCATGATCATCGGCTACGTGGGCATCTGCCTGATCGTGCTCGCGGTGAACTGGGCCGCCCTGCTGCCCGCGCTCCAGCTGGTCTTCTCCGACGCCTTCACCGGGACCGCCGCCACCGGCGGCTTCGCGGGCGCCGGCATCATGCTCGCCATCCAGATGGGCTTCGCCCGCGGCATCTTCTCCAACGAGTCCGGGCTGGGCACCGGCGGTATCGCCGCGGCCGCGGCCAAGACCACCCAGCCGGTCCGTCAGGCCATGGTCTCCATGACCCAGACCTTCATCGACACCATCATCGTGGTGAGCATGACCTGCATGGTCATCATCGTCACCGGTGTGTGGCAGACGGACAACGCGGGTGACGGCTCGCTGCTCACCTCTCGGGCCATGTCCGAGGGCCTGAGCGTCATCGACCCCGCCCTCGGCGCGGCCGGTACCTACATCGTCGCGATCTCCGTCGGCGTGTTCGCCTTCAGCACCCTGCTGGGCTGGGCCTACTACGGTGAGCGCTGCGTGGAGTTCCTCGGCGGCCGTAAGTTCGTGCTGCCCTACCGGCTCGTGTTCATCGCCATCATCTACGTCGGTTCCGTCGCCAGTCTCGACGCCGTCTGGCTGTTCAGCGACATCGCCAACGGTCTGATGGCGTTGCCGAACCTCGTGGGTCTGCTCCTGCTCTCCCCGGTCATCGTCGCCGAGACCAAGAAGTTCTTCGGTCACCCGAACTGGCGGGACCCCGACGCGGTCATGGAGGACGTCCGAAGCTAGGACGCCTCCCGACACGATGAGAGGACGCGGAGGGGGCCGGCTCCATGTGGAGCCGGCCCCCTCCGCCGTCATCGGCGGTCGTCTACCACCAGGCGTGGAAGTGGTGCACGGGCCCCTGCCCGCCGCCCGCGTCGATCTCCTCCGCGTGGAGCAGGGCCCGGGTGAGCCAGGTCTTGGCGTCGGTGACCGCGGCGGCCATGTCCGGCCTCTGGGGCAGCAGCGCGGCGATCGACGAGGAGAGGGTGCAGCCGGTGCCGTGGGTGTTCCGGGTCGGGACCCGGTCGGCCCGCAGCTCCAGGGGGTCGGAGACGCCGTCCACCAACAGGTCCACGCACTCCTCGCCGGGAAGGTGTCCGCCCTTGAGCAGGATCCGGCGCGGGCCCAGCTTCAGCAGCCGCTCCGCCTGGGAGTACATCGTCGCCAGATCGGTGGCCTCGTCCTCGCCGAGGAGGTCGGCGGCCTCGGGCAGGTTCGGGGTGATCAGGTCCGCGCGGGGGAGCAGCTCCCGGCGGAGCGCCTCCATCGCGGAGCTCTCCAGTAGACGGTCGCCGCTCTTGGCCACCATCACCGGATCCACCACCACGTTCGGCAACCGGTAGCGGTCGATCGCGGCCGCGACGGCCTCGGTGACCTCGGCGGTGGACAGCATGCCCACCTTGACCGCGTGCACGGTCGCGTCCTGGAACAGCGTGTCCATCTGGTCGGTGACGAACGAGGCCGGCACCCCGTGGACCCCGGTGACCCCGCGCGTGGACTGGGCGGTCAGCGCGGTCACCACGCTCATCCCGAAGACCCCGTGGGCGGAGAACGACTTCAGGTCCGCCTGGATACCGGCGCCCCCGCTGGGGTCGCTACCGGCGATGGACACGACGTTGTACGCACTCATGGGCGTTCCTTCGCTAGTACGAACTAGGGCAGGTTCGACGGGTGTGCTCTCAGCCGGTGGAGGAGATTCCGGCACCCCGCGCCTCGCGGGGCCGGACCCCGTGAAGGTGTCCGGCCCCGCCCCGATATGTGTTTTGTGGGCTTGTGTCCGACTCTAGTGGACGGGCATGTCCTCGTACCGTCGGGGGTTCTCGGCCTGGGCCTTCTTACGCTGCTCCCAGACGATCGAGGCCGTGACCACGAGGAAGCCGACCACCATGAAGGTCACCGTGATGGGGATGTCCGTCATCGGCAGGATCTCGCGGTCCTCGCTCTGCCAAGGCCACAGGGCGCGCAGAGAACCGGCCATGAGCCCGGTCAGCACCACCAGGGTGATGTGGTGGTGGTTCTCCAGCAGGAACTGGAGGACCTTCACGAACAACGCCAGGCCGGTGATCATGCCGAGCACGAAGACGCTGATGTAGGGCAGGTCCGCGGCGCGCAGGGCGGCCATGGTGGGCTCGTACAGACCGAGGGCCAGCAGGATGAACGAGCCGGACATGCCGGGCAGGACCAGGGCGCAGATGGCCACCGCGGCGGCGAAGAAGACCACGACCGGGTGCGTGGGCAGGTTGGCGCCCGGCAGGCCCATGATGAGGAACGAGAGGATCGCGCAGACCAGCGCGAGCAGGTAGTGCCAGGCCTTCCAGGTCTTGCCCGCCCCGGTGTAGGGGATCCACAGGCAGGCCAGGACCAGGCCGAAGAAGAGGGCGTAGGCGTACTGGGTGTGGCTCTCGACCAGCGGGGCGATGAGCACCGCGGCCAGGATCAGCGCGACCGCCATACCGATGAGGGCGGGGATCAGCACGGCCCAGTCGACCAGTCGGAACTGCTCCATGGCCCGGTCCTTGCCGCGGCCGCGGGGCACGTCGGTGACGTAACGCTTGATCCCGCTGACCACGTGGCCCGCGCCGCCGATCAGCTTGTCGTAGAGACCGACGATCAGGGCGACGGTGCCGCCGCTGATGCCGGGCAGAGCCTCGGAGGTGCCCACGGCTCCGCCGCGCACCGCGTTGAAGATGTAGGAGCCTACTGAGTTGGCCATGTTGTCGGGCGCTTGCCCCGGGACGACCGGGAAGGGGGCGCCGTCCTCCGTCCTGGTGGTGCCGCCGGTCCCGTGTCCACGGTAGGCCGGCGGAGCAAAAGGGGTACTGGTGGCGCGGCCCACGAGGGAGACCGGGAGGGTCCGATCCCTGGATCCGCGCCGAGGTTCATCGCCCCGGCCGCACGAGGGGAAGGGCGCTGGGGCCCCGGGGCCGGGCGTCGTCATTCTAGCGTCGCCCGAAGGGGACAGAAGCGTCTCGGCCGTCCGGATTCCCGGTTCCGGCTGATGAAATAACTCTGAGATCGACAGCCGAAACCGATGCGGATGGGAAGAGAGTGAACTCGGGTCCTCCCGAGAAGCTTCCCGGCCAGGAGCCGGGAAGGATCCCGAGGATCAGAGTCCGGAGGGCCCGGTCAGGGTTCGGACGGCGGAGGAGGGAGAGCGGTCGACCACGGAGGCCGCCCACCGGTAGTCCTGTTTGCCGACCGCGGTACGCCGCACCCGGTCCACGAAGTGCACGGTCCGGGGCACCTTGAACCCCGCCAGACGACCACGGCAGTAGGCGCGCAGCGCCCTCTCGTCCAGAGCGCTCTCGGCGGTGGAGGAGACCAGGGCCGTCACCCGCTGGCCCAACGTCTCGTCCGGCGCGGGCACCACGATCACGTCGTCCACGAAGGGGTGCGACTTGATCACCGCCTCCACCTCCTCGGGGTAGACCTTCTCCCCGGCGGTGTTGATGACCACGCTTCCCCGGCCCAGGAGGACGATCGATCCATCGGAGGCCCGGGTCCCGTAGTCGCCGGACAGCGCCCAGCGTCGGCCCGCGGAGTCGGTGGGGAAGGTGCGGGCGGTGGCGATGGGGTCGTTGTAGTAGCCCATCGGGATCCGACCGGTCCGCGCGATCCTGCCGACCTCGGGAGAGCCCGGCGGCAGTGGTCGCAGAGCGTCGTCGAGCACCTCGATGCTGCCGCCCATGGTGAAGCTGCGCCGGTCGGTGGCGTCGGCGACCGTGGCCGCGGTGTCGGGGGCGGTCGCCGAGCCGCACACACCGGTCTCCGAACCGCCGTAGGAGTCGGCCAGCACCACGTCCTCCCGCCAGGCCCGCCACAAGGCCTGCACGGAGGGGGTGAGCGGGGTGCCGCCGGAACGCACCGAGGTCAGATCCGGACACAGGCCGGGCTCGGTGAGCAGGTGCCGGGCCAGCGGGCGGGCCATCGCGTCGCCCACGAGCTGAACGGTGTGCACACCCTCGCGGTGCGCCAACTCCAGGATCCGGTCGGGTCGGAAGCTGCGGTCGGTGGAGAGCACCACGCGCTTGCCGCACAACAGCATGCTCAGGGCGTTCCACTGGCCGGCGGCGTGCATGAGCGGGCCCAGCACCAGCATCCGCTGCGGGAAACAGCGTACGGCTCGGGCGGCCACGTCCTCGGGGGTGCGGGACCGGGGGGAACCCGGGGCGCGACGTTCCACGGCGGCGCGGAAGATGTCCGCCTGGCGCCACAGCACCCCCTTGGGATAGCCGGTGGTGCCTCCGGTGTAGAGCAGGTAGTGGTCTTCACCGCTGGTCACGGGGAGCTCGGGCGTCGGAGAACCCTCGGCGCCCTGGGCGGCCAACGCCTCCTCGTAGTCCACACCGTTCAGCGCGGCGTCGCGTTCCGTGCCGTCCTCCAACAGGAGGACGTGCCCGAGCCGAGGGAGGTCGGGGAGGACCGAGGTGACCGTCGTGGCCAGGGAGTCCTCGGCGATCAGGGCCACCGCGTGGGAGTCGGCGAGCACGTGTCGGAGTTCGCCCGCCACGTACCGGTAGTTCACGTTGACCGGGACCGCGCCCGCGCGCAGGATCCCCAGGAAGGACTCGACCCATTCGGCCCGGTTGAAGGCCAGGATCGCCACGTTCTCACCAGGGCGTACACCGGCCGACACCAGGTGGCGGGCCAGGCGGGTGGAGCGATCGTGCAGGGCGCGGTAGGTGAGCCGCCGGGGACCCGCGATGATCGCGATCCGCTCCGGCACGGCCCGACTCACCTCCGCCATCAGACCGGCGAGGGAGAAGGGTGTGTCCGGGGACGCGTGTGGCACGGCTGATCCTCCCTGACGTCGTGTGACGGCCGTCCCCGGCGAAGGCGCTCGCGGCGGCTGTGACTGTACGGCGACCGTACCCCTCGCGGACCGACCTGATCGTGGAAAGCCGTGTGGACCGCGTCACCTGCGTAACCGTGCTCCGTCACCCTTTCGTGGCCGAGCCCGGAAGAGTCCCGCTCAGAGGGCGTACCGGTGACGACGACCCCCGGGTTTCGGGCCCTTCCCGCGGTCGGTGATGTCGGCCACCTCTTGTGTGCTCACCGGATCATCTGCTCAACTCTTGGAGATCCCGCCGGCGGGGCGCTACCGGGCCTCACGGTGGGTATCTACTGTCTGACATCGGTCAATGGTGATCGGAGCGGCTTAGATGACCTCCCACAATCCGGGACAGCAGGACTCCGCCGGAAACCCCGTCGGAGAGGGACTCTCCAGCGCTGACCACATCGAACTCGCCCAGGCGAGGTCGGCGCACAACTACGCACCCCTGCCCGTCGTGATCGCCGAAGGCCGTGGTGCCTGGGTGACCGACGTGGAGGGAAAGAGGTACCTCGACTGTCTGGCCGGCTACTCGGCCATGAACTTCGGTCACCACAACCCCGAACTGATGGCGGCGGCGCACGCCCAGCTCGATCGGGTGACGTTGACCAGCCGGGCCTTCTACAACGACCGTTTCGGTCCGTGGGTGAGCTCTCTGGCCGACATGGTCGGCAAGGAGAAGGTCCTGCCGATGAACACCGGCGCCGAGGCGGTGGAGACCGGGATCAAGGTGGCCCGTAAGTGGGGCTACGAGGTCAAGGGCGTCCCCGAGAATCAGGCGACCATCGTCGTGGCCGGCGCCAACTTCCACGGCCGCACCACCACGATCATCTCCTTCTCCTCCGACCCCGAGGCCAAGACGGGCTTCGGCCCCTACACGCCGGGGTTCCGCTCCGTGCCCTACGGGGACGCGGCGGCGATCGAGGAGGCCATCGACGACACCACCGTCGCGGTGCTGATCGAGCCGGTGCAGGGCGAGGCGGGCGTGATCGTGCCGCCGAACGACTATCTGCCCAGGGTCCGCGAGATCTGTGACGACAACCGCGTGCTCTTCATCGCCGACGAGGTCCAGGCGGGGCTGGGTCGCACCGGCACCATCCGGGCCTGTGAGCACACCGGAGTGGTCCCCGACGCCTATCTGTTCGGCAAGGCACTGGGCGGCGGCATCCTCCCGGTGTCGGCGATGGTGGCCGACGAGGACGTGCTCGGGGTCATCCAGCCGGGCCAGCACGGCAGCACCTTCGGCGGCAACCCGCTGGCGGGCGCGGTGGGTTCCACGGTCGTCCGGATGCTGACCGAGGGCCCCTACGTGGAGAACGCCCGCCGACTGGGCGATGTTCTCAATCGACGACTCAAGGAGTTCGTCGGCGACGGTGTGGTCTCGGCCCGCAGCATCGGCCTGTGGGCCGGCGTGGACGTCGACCCGGCCTTGGCCTCCGGCAAGGAGCTGTGCAAGCGGCTCGCCGAGCACGGGGTCCTGGTCAAGGACACCCACGGCTCCACCGTGCGCATGTCGCCGCCCCTGGTGATCGAGGAGGAGGACCTCCACTGGGGCCTGGACCGCTTCGCCGAGGTCATCCGGGAGCTCAAGGCCGAGAAGGCCTAGACCCCTCGCGCGAACACCGGCGCCCCGGTCCGTTCTCCGGACCGGGGTGCCGTCGTGTGCGAAGGAGGGGTCTCAGGAATCCGCCGCCGGTTCCCGAGAGGCCTCGTCGGCGACCTCGTCGCCGTCCCCCTCCTCCCCGTCCTCGGGATGGACCGGGTCCAAGGGGCCGCCGAGCTCCCTGGTGAGCACGTCCGGGTCGACCTTCTCCAACCGCTCCTTGGACTGGTACAGGACCCGTTCCGGCCCCTCCGCGATCTGGAGGCGGACCCGTTCGGCGATCGACCGCTGCCCCTGCGCGGTGGGGTGGAAGCTCGCCCGGTCCACCTTCAACCCCTCGCCGATCTGTCCCAGGACGATGCCGTTCAACCAGGCGTCGTCCTCGCTGACCTCGTGGCCGCTCAACGAGCTGAAGACGTTCACGAACTCGACGCTGCCGACCTGACGGGCCCCGTACACCTCGCCGTCGGCCCGGTAGACGGTGTCCCGGATCCGGTCGTTGAACCGTTCGGCGAGCCCGTTCAGCCACAGTTGGTCGTTGGCGGAGAGGGTGTAGTACATGCCGGGAGGATCCTCGGGGAACAGCCTCGGGTAGCCCAGGACCAGCACACGCGCGTCCGGAGCACGGTCACGGATCTCTCCGAGGACCTCGGTGAGGGTCTTCTCGAAGCGGTCCATGCGCTCGTCGACCTCCGACTCCTGGTCGGTGCAGGCCGTCCGCTCCAGGAGCGGCATACGCATGATGCAGGTACGCAGGACCGGGATGAACCCCAGGTCGTTCCCACCGATGCCGAGGGTCACCAACGAGGTGTGCTCGGTGACGCGTTCGAGTTGCGACTCGGGAGTGCCGAGCTGCTCGAGCATCTGCGAGCCCCGGTGGCTGCTGCACGCGTAGAAGGCCAGCGAGCCCTCGAAGGGGAACTCCTCCTCGATCAGCCTGGGGTAGGCGTTCTCCGAACGCCAGCACTCACCGGGCTCGGCGGTGAGGGGATCGTAGTCGCCCGCGCCGTCCCCGGAGGAGTAGGAGTCGCCCAGGGCGACGTAGTTGCCCCACAGGGCGGCCTCCTCCGGTTCCACCCGCACCCGCCAGTCGACCTCCTCGTCCTCGGTGATCGGAGGAAGGGGTTCGCCGGGGCAGACCCCGCCGGTGACGTCGCACCACAGGTCGAGCAGACCGTTACGGGTGGTGGGCACGGCCACCACCGCGACCATGATCAGGGCGAGGGCGGCGGCAACGACCACGGCGATCCGGGCCCGCCGGCGTCGGGGCCGCGCGACATCCCCTTCGCCTTCGGCACCCTCGGGCGCGGTCTCCTCGTCGGTCGACCCGGCGGTACCGGGGTCCTCGGTGGGAGCGTCGTCGGATCGGGGGGTCTCTTCGGGCACGTCGGGTTCACCGTCGCGTGCTGACACGGCCGTTACCGCCTCCCGCGTACTCGGGCGTCTGGTCCAGCAGTCAGGTTACCCGGGGTGGATTCGCGGAGTTGACGCCCGATTCCACCCCTACCGGGGAGGACACGAGGTCGGGGGAGAAGAGGGTGTGGAGGGGGCGACCCAGCGGCGGCCAAGCCCGCTGGGTCGCCCCGGCCCTCATGTGCCAGGGAGGCATGTCCATGACTCTGCCGCCTCGAGCCCGCGCAGTCACCAGTGGAAGACCACAAAGAATCGGTGCCGATCCCTGGCTCGGTTGTACGGAGTGTCACCATGGCCGGGGTCCCGGGGCCGGCGGGACGTGCGAGGACGCGCCAAAGCCCAGGCGCGAATCTTTGTCGGCTTCCACGGCTGACGATCGGTCGTCGCGCCGATACGTTTCCAGCAGCAGCGACCGAACCGCCACCCAGGGGACCCCTTGAACCTGCTCATCACCGGCATCACGACCCAGTCCTCCATCGCCTACGCGATCGCCGAGGAGGCCATGCGTCAGGGACACGACGTCATCCTGACCAACCCTCCGGGCCGCGCCTTCTCCATCTGCGAACGTATCGCCAAGCGACTGCCGAAGGAACCGGTGGCCGTCCTGCCGATGGACGTCACCGACCCCGAGCAGATCGACGCCACGGTCGAGGCGGTCCGTGAGCACTGGGACCACGTGGACGGACTGCTGCACGCCATCGCCTACGCCCCCGAGTCGGCTCTGGGCGGCAACTTCCTCAACACGGGCTGGGAGGACGTGGCCAAGGCGATCCACGTCTCCGGCTACTCGCTGGCCGCCCTCACCGTCGGTATGCGCGACCTGCTGGCCAAGGCGCCCGAGGGCGCCGGCGTCGTCTCGCTGACCTTCGACGCCAGCGTCGCCTGGCCGGTCTACGACTGGATGGGATCGGCCAAGGCCGTCCTGGAGAACTCCGCCCGCTACCTGGCGCGCGACCTGGGACCGGAGGGGATCCGGGTCAACACGATCTCCGCCGGTCCGATCAAGTCCCTGGCGGGCGGTTCCATCCCGGGCTTCTCCCAGATCGCCGACTCCTGGGGCGACAACTCCCCGCTGGGCTGGGACACCAAGGACGCCTCCGTGGTCGCGGGCCCGGCCCTGTTCCTGATGTCTCCGGCCGCCCGGGCCGTCACCGGTACGGTCATGCACGTGGACGGCGGCTACCACGCGATGGGCGCGCCCATGGCCCCCGACGTCCAGGGCTGAGCGCACCCGGCCCCGAGGGGACGGAACACGCGAGGGCGGCACCCACCGGGTGCCGCCCTCGAACGTTCTCCGGGAGACCCCCGACCCGGCTCAAGGTCGACGGCCCCGATGGAACCTAGCCCAGCTTGGTCTTGCGGGCCTCGGCGAAGCGCTCCTGGACGTCGGCCCAGTTGACGACGTTCCAGAACGCCTTCACGTACTCGCCCTTGACGTTCTTGTACTGGAGGTAGAAGGCGTGCTCCCACATGTCCAGCATGAGCAGCGGCTGCGTGCCGATGGCGATGTTGGCCTGCTGGTCGTAGAGCTGCTCGATGATCAGGCGCTGACCGAGGGCGTCCCAGGCCAGGATGGCCCAACCGGAACCCTGGATGCCGGTGGCCGCGGCGTTGAAGTGCGCGCGGAAGGCGTCGAAGGAGCCGAACTGGTCGTCGATGGCGGCGCCCAGTTCGCCCTCGGGCTTGTCGCCACCCTCCGGGGACAGGTTCTTCCAGAACACGGAGTGGTTGACGTGGCCGCCCAGGTGGAACGCGAGGTTCTTCTGGAGCTGGTTCACGGTGCCGAAGTCACCGGCTTCGCGGGCCTCCGCCATCTGCTCCAGGGTGCTGTTGGCACCGGCGACGTAGGTGGCGTGGTGCTTGTCGTGGTGCAGCTCCATGATCTGACCGGAGATCCACGGCTCCAGGGCCGCGTAGTCGTAGGGCAGTTCGGGAAGCGAGTACGGCGCAGACATCTCTGACGCACCTTTCCAAAGACGCGATTCGTCGGGCTTACCAGCGATGTGATCGCTACTCAGCAAGCTATCAGCCGAGGCGCCGCACCCCCGATGTCAGGCTGTCGACACCAGTGGACGGGAATAAAATCCGGCGGCGACACCCGATCCGGGGCCCTCCGCCCAGGCCCTCGCCCACGCCCGCCGGCCCGGGGACCCACCGCCCCCGGGGTCCGTTTTCTCCGCGAACCTCCTCGGGGTTCCTTTGCGGAAAGGCGCCGGACCCCCATGGTTACCCTGGCCGACACATCCCCCGTGCTCCGAAGGGGCGAGGGGGAGAGTTGTCCGCGCGTTCCATCGTCATTCACCGCGGTGGCATCGGGAACGGGGAGAATGCAGCGCCGAATTCGAATGGCGGGACCCGCACGCCCGTTCGGTGAATCATCCTTCCCCAGCTCCCGAGGCCGCCTCCGAACATGAGTGACACCACCACCGGGGTCCCCGTCCCCTCGTCCCCGCGCAGTGCCCCCTCCGACGCACGAGCCGTGTCTTCGACCGTGAGCGGAGGCGGCCATCGACCCGAGATCGAGGGTCTGCGCGCCCTGGCGGTACTTCTGGTCGCCGCCTATCACATCTGGTTCGGTCGGGTCTCCGGCGGCGTGGACGTGTTCCTGCTGCTCACCGGTTTCCTCATCACCGGTTCCCTGGTGCGCGCGGTCGAACGCGACGGACGGATCCGCTTCGGCGCCTTCTGGGCCCGGCTGATCGGTCGTCTGGCCCCGCCGGCCGCCGTGGTCCTGCTCGCCACCATGGGCGCCATGTACCTGTGGCTGCCCCGTTCCCGATGGGCGGACGTGCTCGCCGAGGTACGCGCCTCGGCCCTCTACCACGAGAACTGGGCCCTGGCCCGGGACGCGGTCGACTACCTGGCCCGCGAGGCCGCGGTCAGCCCCCTCCAGCACTTCTGGTCGCTGTCCATCCAGGGGCAGTTCTACCTGATCTGGCCGGTGCTGATCACCCTGGCGGCGATCCTGGCCTCCCGCTCGCGGCTGCCGCTGCGTCCCACGATCCTGGCCCTGATCGTCGCGGTGTTCGCGGTCTCCCTGACCTACTCGGTGTACATCACCGGCCGTGACCAGGCCTGGGCCTACTTCGACACCGGAGCACGACTGTGGGAGTTGGCGTTGGGCGGGATCCTCGCCCTGGCCATCACCCGGGTACGGATGCCCGCCCGGGTCCGTGTGGTCCTGGGCTGGGTCGGTCTGGTCGCCCTGGTCTCCTGCGGCATGCTCGTCCAGGTCTCCACGCTATTCCCCGGGTACATCGCCCTGTGGCCGACCCTCGCCGCGCTGCTCATCGTCCTGGCCGGGACGACCGGGAGCCCTCGAGGGGTCGACCGGCTGCTGACCTGGCCGCCCCTGATGGCGCTGGGCCGGCTCTCCTACACGATCTACCTGTGGCACTGGCCGCTCCTCGTCTGTTATCTGGAGGTCACCGGGCGCCGGCTCGCCACCCCCTGGGGCGGCGCCGCGATCCTGGGCGCGTCGATCCTGCTGGCCTGGATGACGCATCGCCTGGTCGAGCGCGGCCTCGAGCCGTTCACGAGGTCGGCCGACCGTCGGAGCCCGGTGCGCCCGACCGTGGTCGCCGCCCTCTTCCTCGTCCCGGTCCTGGTGCTCTCGCTGGTGTGGACGGAGCGTCTGGAACAGGAACGGGAGCGCAGGGCTCACGAGATCGCCTCCCCCGAGAGTTACCCGGGTGCCGCCGTGGTCGCGGATCCGTCTCTGCTCGACTCGCTCCCGGACGTCCCGGTGCGTCCGGACCCCGAGGACTCCAAGATGGACCTGTCCTCCCACCATCAGGAGGGCTGCCACGTGAACCTGGCCTCGGAGGAGCTGGTCGTGTGCGACCGCGGTCCCGCCGACGCCGAACACACGCTCGCCCTGGTGGGCGCCTCGCGCACCGCCCACTGGTACCCGGCGGTGGAGGCGGTCGCCGAGAAGTACGGCTGGCGTCTGGTGTCCTTCACCAAGAGCGGTTGTCCATTCGGCCTGGCGCCCTCGACCAGGGACGGGGCCCTGTTCGAGGAGTGCGAGGTCTGGAAGGAGAAGGCGCTGGCCGAGTTGGAGGAGCTGAACCCCGACGCGGTGCTGCTCTCCTCCACCCGGGCCTTCGTCGACGGCGAGGCGGTGGAGGACGGCTACACCGACCTGTGGTGGCACCTGAACGACCTGGGGATCGACGTGGTCGGCCTGCGGGATCTGCCCCGACTGCCCTATAGGGGAGGGGAGTGCGTGGAGGCCGGAGACCCGGCCGAGTGCACCAGCCCGGCCTCGCGCAGCCTCGCGGCCGTGGACCCGGCCACCCTCGAGGAGCTGCCGCCCAACGTCGAACCGATGGACCTGACCGAGTACGTGTGCCCGGGCGGTTCCTGCGACGCCGTGGTCGGCAACGTGTTGGTGTACTGGGACCACTCGCACATCACCGCCACCTACGCCCGGACGCTCACCCCCATGGTGGAGAAGGCCCTGTTGGAGGCCACGGGTTGGTGACCCGGGCCGTACGCCCCGGGCCCCCGGAAAGGGGGTCCGGAGACGTTTCGGCCACTCTGCCGTGAGCCCCGGATGAGGGGGTGGTGAACGCTGGGGGAATTGTCGCTCACGTGGGTTTCGAAACGGCACATGTCGCCCCCGGTCACCTTTTCGAGAGGTTAATGTCGAAAGCGCACGGTGGCTTTCTCGGTGGCGTTTTTCTCGAAAAGGGCACGAGATCGCCGTGCGCAGGTCGCCGCTCCCCTTCCGCGGAGGTAACCCCCATGAATTCCCTCAGGCGCAGGATCCGCCGCCTTCTGCCCCTGGTCGCTCTGGCCGGCCTGGCCGTGTTCGCGACCCCCATCGTTCTCGGCGGATTCGGTCTGATCACGTGGGGCGAGGTGGTCGTCGGTACCGCCGTCCTGCTCCTGGGAGCCCTGGTGTGCGCGCTCGGCGCGGCCCTGTGGCTGACACGCCGTTCGGTGCGGGAACTGTCCACCTCCGTACGGACCCAGACCCGCACGGTCACCGAGCTCCTGGGCCGGGACCGACTGGAGCTGGCCCGCGCCCTCGACGAGGTCCGAGGCGAGGTGGCCGACCTGCGAGGCAACGCCCTGCCCAAGGCGGTCCAGACCGTCGTCCGCGCCGGAACCCGCCAGGGCCGCGACGACTACGAACAGCAGGTCGCCTGGTCCGAACTGCGCGGTCACCTGGACGTGGCCCCCTTCATGCCGCCGCTGCGCGGCTGGGCCGCGTCCCCGGACGTCCTGCGACTCCTGGTCCGGATCATCGAACGGGACCGCCCCGCGCTGGTGGTGGAGTGCGGAAGCGGGGCCTCCAGCGTGTGGATCGGCTACGCCCTGCGCAAGGCGGGGACCGGCAGGCTCGTCGCCATCGAGCACGACGCCCGCTACGCGGAGCTGAGCCGCGACCTCGTCGCCGCCCACTCCCTGGAGGACGTGGTCGAGATCCGGCACGCCCCCCTCGCCCCGGTGCCCGCCGAATACGCGGACGGGGTCTCCGCCGATGTGCCCTGGTACGACACCGAGGCGCTGGTCGACCTCAAGGGCATCGGTCTGGTCTTCGTGGACGGTCCGCCGCAGGCCACCGGGGTCGAGGCCCGTCACCCGGCGGTCCCCGTCCTGCTGCCCGCCTGCGAGGATCACGCCGTCTTCGTCCTCGACGACGCCGCCCGCCCCGACGAGCGCTCTCTCGGTGAGCGCTGGCTCGCGGCCCACCCCGATCTGGTCAGGACCGAGGAGCCCACCGAGAAGGGCGCGCACGTCTTCACCCGAAACGTCCGCTGACCGAACCGACCGAGGCGTCCCCCAGCCGAACCGAGAGGGCCACTCGATGATCACCACCGTCCTCCGGCACGCCCTGCGTGCCCGTGGAGACGAACCGGCCGTGCTCTGCCACAGCGGAGCCGGCACCCTTCGGGAACTGTCCGGCCTCCCCCGGAACGCCGGGGACCGGACCGTGGACCTGGGAGCCCACCCCCTGGGCGAGCCGATCCCTATCGGAGTGGAGGGGGCGACGGACGATGAACGGGAGCCCGTCGCCGGCCTGGTGGCACTGGTCGCCGCCACCCCCACCGACCTCCACCGCGCCCTGACCGCCGCCGTCCACCTGCCCAAGGCCGTCCAGGTCGTCGTCGCCCTCCTGGACACCCCCGGGCACCAGGACCCGCCGGTCCCGGCGGGGCCGGGCATGGGCCAGTGGCGCGACCTCCAGGAGCTGCGGGTACGCCGGGTGGGCCGGCGCGGCTGGGTCTGCGAGTTCTTCTTCCCCAACCCCGTCGAGTCGGCCCCGGTCCTGGACGCGGTCCTGCACGGCACCCGTGGCCGCCGTCGAGGCCCCTCCGTGGCCCCCTTGGCCGCGCTCAACGGGGCCGAGGCCTCGCTCTGGCGCCCCGGGGACACCGGCGCCCACGGGGTCGAGCAGGGCGGACCGGTCCCGCTGCGTCGGGTCACCCCCGTCGCCGACCTGGCGCTGCGGGTGGGCGATGGAGCCGCGGCCGTGGACTGGGCCGATGAGAAGGTCCCGGTCCTGGACCGGGTCACCACCGGGACCGACTCCTGGGAGGGGCTGGCCGGAGAACACGGGCGAGAGCGAGCCGCGGGGCTCACCGTCTCGGCCGTCGCCGACCCCGTATCCCTGATCGCCCCCATCGATGAGACCACGGTCAATCCCACCGGGTTCGGCAAGGCGGAGAAGGGCCCCTTGGGCCACCTCACCCTGAACGGCGACCGGGCGGTCGTCCGCGACGGGAAGAAGGACCTGATCGAGGTGGCCGCCGACGGCACCGTCACCGACGTGGACCTCGCCGGCATCCGCCACCTGCGCGGGGTCCGGATCGACTGGACCGGTCACACCGGCCCGACCGCGGCTGTGCGCGCCGTGGCCTCCCTGGCGGCCGGAGGGGTTCCGCTGGTGGCCGAACCGGTCCCCGGCTGGGCCGCCGGGTTGGGGACGACGCTGATCGACGCCATCGAGGGCGCGACCGAGGCCGACCTCACCGACCGATTGGCCCGAGAGGAGCACAGCGTCCGTCTGCGTCGCGCGGCCCTGCGCACGCACGGCCTGCGTTCGCGTTGGCGGGGTCTGGCCGCGGAGACCGGGATCCCGCTCCCGCCCGAGCCCCGGGTGTCGGTCATCCTGTGCACCAGGCGGCCCGACATGGTCGGTTTCGCGCTGGCCCAGATCGCCCGCCAGCGCGGGGTCGCGTTGGAGACCGTCCTCACCTTGCACGGCTTCCCGGCGGATCTGCCCGAGGTGGCGTCCGCGATCGACGCCTACCGGGAGACCGGCCTGCCGATCGTCGTCCACGAGGCCTCCGCGGAGCGGATCTTCGGTTCGGTGCTCAACGATTCCGTCGCCCGCGCCTCCGGCGACCTCATCGCCAAATGGGACGACGACGACTGGTACGGCCCCGAGCACCTGGCCGACCTGGTGCTGGCCCGGACCTACTCGGGGGCCGAGCTGGTCGGCACCGGTCAGGACTTCGTCTACCTCCAAGAGGTGGATCTGATGGTCTGGCGCAGCCGCGAGTCCGAGACCGCCACCCGCTTCATCGCCGGGGGCACGATCCTCACCGACCGCGTGGTGCTGGAGGAGACCGGAGGTTTCCGTCCGCTGCCGCGCGCCATCGACACCCAACTGCTCATCGCCGTGTCCCGGGGCGGGGGGCGCGTCCACCGCACCCACGGGCTGGGGTACGTGTTGCGTCGCACGGGCGGCGGACACACCTGGTCCGAGGACATGGCCTACTTCCTGCACAACTACGCACGACAGTGGTCCGGCTGGCGACCCAGCTCCCTCCTGGAGGGCGAACCCGTCCCGTTGGGGCGCCCCGTCGACGGTGGAGAGCCGGTCGTGACCGCGACGTACCCGGGGGGATCAGCATGACCAGTACCGAAGAGCACACCGCCCCCGCCGTGGCCGGGACGACCTCACCGGGGTCGCCCCTGCCCCGGGGCGCGGTGGACATGAGCGCGCAGCCGAGGGTGCGCCGCAACGACCACGCGGTGCTCTCTCCGCCCCCGTTGGGTGGGTGGGAGCCGTCGTTGTCGGTGAGTGTGGTGGTTCCGGCTCATGGTGGTTCGGAGAAGTTGGCGTTGGTGTTGGCTTCGTTGGCGGCTCAGAGTTATCCGGCTCATCTCATGGAGGTGGTCGTGGTGGACGATGGGAGTCCTGAGCCGTTGGTGTTGCCTCGTGTGCGGCCGGAGAATACGCGGTTGGTGGTGTCGGCCGAGGGTGGTTGGGGTTCGGCTCATGCGGTGAATACGGGTGTGGGGGTGTCGTCGGGTCAGGTGGTGTTGCGTTTGGACGCCGACATGTTGGTGTATCGGGAGCATGTGGAGTCCCAGATGCGCTGGCATCACCTCATCGACTATGGAGTGGCCCTCGGGCACAAGCTGTTCGTCGACTTCGATCCCGCGGCGATGACCCCCGAGTACGTGCGCGACGAGGTCGCGGCGGGGCGGGCGGATCGTCTCTTCGACCGTGATTCTGCCGACCCGCACTGGGTGGAACGTCTGATCGGTCAGCACGATCGGCTGAGGACCGCCGGTCGACTCTCCTACAAGGTGTTCATCGGCGCGACCGGTTCGTTGCACCGTTCGCTGTTCGACGCGGCCGGGGGCATGGCTCCCGAGCTGGTGCTGGGCGGCGACACCGAGTTCGCCTACCGTGTGGCGCAGCAGGGCGCGGTGTTCGTCCCGGACCTGGACACGAGCAGTTGGCACCTGGGCCGCTCACAGATGCAGACCCGACGCGACGCCGGCACCCGCTACCGGAGCCCCTATGTCTCCAACCGGGTGCCCGATTTCCACCTGCGCCGCAAGCGCCCCGACCGCCAGTGGGAGGTCCCGCTGGTCGACGTCGTCGTCGACACCGCGGAACGGACCCTCGAGGAGGTCGACACCACGGTCTCCGCACTGCTGGACGGTTCCACCCCGGACCTGCGCCTGTGGCTCCTGGGTCCCTGGTCACGGCTGAACGACGAGCGCCGCAGGCCCTTGGACGACGAGCTCCTCGACCCCCGACTGATCCACGAGACCTTCCGGGGCGACCCGAGGGTCCGGTTCGTCGAGGAGCCCCCGGAGACCGACCCGCGCGTGCCCTTCCGTCTGTTCCTCGGGGGCGGGCCCGCTCTCGGATCCACGGCCGTGGCCGACCTGGTCAAGGAGATCGACAAGGAGGGGGCGGGCCTCCTGTGCGCCCCGCTGCCCGGCGCCACCCGTGCGGGGGACGGGCTGTTGCGTCTGGAGCGCGGCTCCGCCTACGCCCGAGCCCGTCACCTGGAGCCCGAGGCCGAGGGTGCCGACCTGGACCGGGTCGTGGAGGAGACGCACGGCACCCACTGGATCCCGGGGGAGCGCTTCCTGGCGGTCGACGAGGGTGAGGAGACCCCGACGGCGCGGCCCGAGGTACTCCAGCAGAGGCTGGACAAGGCCCTGGTCGAGGCCGACCGTATGCGTGCCCGTGCCCAGAGGGCCGAACGCAAGCTCCGTTGGTTCACCCCGGGCCTGGGGCGCAGGGTCCTGCGCCGGATCGCCCGCTGAACGACGGGGTGACGGGCCGTGGGGCGACCGCTCCGCGGCCCGTCCTCGTGAAAGGGCGAGGACGACACACCCCTTCGTAAAAGTCACCAACCGTGATCATTGTGGCACTCTGTGTTTGGCCCGTCTCGACGGGTGACCACAGTCTCGCCTACACGCCCGAGGTTGCCCGATGATCACCTCCGTCGTCCGTCAGGCCCTACGTACACGCGGTGCCGAACCCGCGGTCCTGTGTCATACCGGGGACCCGACGACGGCCAGGCGTGAACTCGCTTCGCTCCGGTTGCGCTCCGGCGACCTGCTCGTCGACCTGGACGCCCACCGCCCGGGCGACCCGATCGAGATACCCGGGGTGGGCGGCGAGGGGGAGCCCGAGGCCGTGGGCCTGGTCGCGGTCGTGGCCGCCAGCCTCACCGACCTGGGCCGTGTCCTGACGGTCGCCACCGCACTCCCTCCCACCGTGCACCTGCTCGCGGCGGTGGCCGACACCCCGGGCCACCAAGGGCCCCTTCTGCCGACCCCGCCCGGCATCGACGAGTGGAACGACCTCCTCGAAGCGCGGGTACGTCGACTCGGCCGCAGAGGCTGGGTCTGCGAACTCTTCTTCCCCAACTCCGTCGAGACCGCCCTGGCCCTCGACTGCGTCGTCCACGGCACCAGGGGAGGACGTCGCGGCCGTCGTGTCCTCCCTCTCGCCGCCGTCCACGGGCGGGAGGGGTGCCTGTGGCGTCCCGGCGACATCGCCTCCACCGGGGTGACCGCCACCGGCCCCGTCCCGTTGCGTCGGGTCTCGCCCGTGGCCGATGTGGTCCTGCGCACCGACGAGGGGGCCCTGCCGGTCTGGGAGGACCCGGTCGTCCCCCATCTGGACGTCCCCACCACCTCGCGGCCCCGGATCACGATCACGGAGGCGGGCGAGGATCCGCACCGGACGGGTTCCTTCGACACGCACACGATCCCGCCCATCGACGAACGCTTCGTCAACCCCATCGGCTTCACCAAGAAGGCCGGTGGTCCCATGGGCGACCTCGGAGACCACGGGGATCGTACGGCCCTGTCCGAGGGACGCAAGGTCCTGTTCACCGTCCCCGAACACGGCACCGTGACCGATCTGGACGTCGGCCGGGTCCGCTACCTGCGCGGCGTCCGCGTGAACTGGTCCGGGCAGGTGGGACCGGTCTCCATGGTGCGGGCCGTGGCCTCGTTGGCGGCCGCGGGCGTGCCGTTGGTCTCCGGCCCCGTCCCGCCCTGGGCGTCATCGCTGGGGCGCCCCCTGATCGATCTGCTCACCTCGGTCGAGGAGCGGGGCCTCGCCGACCCTCTCACCCGGGAGGAGCACAGCGTTCGACTGCGTCGTGCCGCCCTGGGGACCCACGGGCGCGCCGCCCGCTGGTCCGCCCTGGCCGCCGGCGCGGGCGTTCCGACGCCTCCCGAGCCCCTGGTCACGGTCATGCTGTGCACCCGCCGGCCGGAACTCGTCGGCTTCGCCCTCGCCCAGGTGGTCCGCCAACGCGATGTCCGCTTCGAACTGGTGCTGGCCCTGCACGGCTTCTCGGCCGACCTGCCCGAAGTGCGGTCGGCGGTACGGGAGTTCTCCGCGTCGGGGATCCCGATCACCGTGCACGAGGCCCCCGGGGACCAGGTGTTCGGCGCCGTCCTCAACGACGCGGCCGACCGCGCGAGCGGGACCGTCATCGCCAAGTGGGACGACGACGACTGGTACGGCCCCGACCACCTGGCCGACATGCTCATGGCGCGGACCTACTCCGGGGCCGACGTCGTCGGGATCACCCAGGACCTGGTCTACCTCCAGGAACTGGACCTGACGGTGTGGCGCAGCTACCAGACGGAGAAGCCGTCACCGGACGTGGTGGGCAGCACGATCGTCATCGATCGATCGGTGCTCATCGACGTCGGAGGGTTCCGCCCGCTGCCCCGGGCGATCGACAGCCAACTGCTCTTGGCCGTCCGCCGTCACGGAGGGCGGATCTACCGCACCCACGGCCTGGGATACCTGCTGCGCCGGGCGGGGGAGGGGCACACCTGGGGGGCCGACATGGGGTACTTCCTGCGACGTAACAGCAGGCAGTGGTCCGGTTGGCGTCCCAGCGCCCTGTTGGAGGGCGAACCCCGCCCGCTGGGCTCGGAGACCGTGCCCGAGACGACGCTCTCCGTGCCGTCCGCCCGTGAGGGCAGGCCGTCGACGACCACCACGGGAGGACACCGTTGACCACCGCCGACAACACCTCCACCCGCAAGGGCGCGGAGAACACAGTGCAGACCGCATCGATCCCGGAACAGTCCGGCCCGCTTCGCCGACCGATCGTCCATCGCAACGACTACACCGCGCTGCCCGTACCCCCGTTGGGTGGGTGGGAGCCGTCGTTGTCGGTGAGTGTGGTGGTTCCGGCTCATGGTGGTTCGGAGAAGTTGGCGTTGGTGTTGGCTTCGTTGGCGGCTCAGAGTTATCCGGCTCATCTCATGGAGGTGGTCGTGGTGGACGATGGGAGTCCTGAGCCGTTGGTGTTGCCTCGTGTGCGGCCGGAGAATACGCGGTTGGTGGTGTCGGCCGAGGGTGGTTGGGGTTCGGCTCATGCGGTGAATACGGGTGTGGGGGTGTCGTCGGGTCAGGTGGTGTTGCGTTTGGACGCCGACATGTTGGTGTATCGGGAGCATGTGGAGTCCCAGATGCGCTGGCACCATCAGGCCGATTACACCGTCGTCATGGGGCACAAGCTGTTCGTCGACTTCGACCCGTCCGCCCTCGTACCGGAATACGTGTACGAGGAGGTCGCGGCGGGGCGGGCGGATCGTCTCTTCGACCGCGACTCCGCCGACCCGCACTGGGTCGAGAGGTTCATCGCCCGTACCGACCGGCTGCGCTCTGCCGGCCACGAGGGGTTCAAGGTCTACGTCGGCGCGACCGGTTCGTTGCACCGTTCGCTGTTCGACGCGGCCGGGGGCATGGCTCCCGAGCTGGTGCTGGGCGGCGACAGCGAGTTCGGTCACCGTCTCGCCCAACGGGGCGCGGTGTTCGTCCCGGACGAGGACACGAGCAGTTGGCACCTGGGCCGCTCACAGATGCAGGAACAGAGGAACGCGGGCACCCGCTACCGGAGCCCCTATGTCTCCAACCGGGTGCCCGACTTCCACCTGCGCCGTAAACGCCCCGATCGCCAGTGGGAGGTCCCGCTGGTCGACGTCGTGCTGGACGTGGCCGAGCGGACCCTGGAGGAGGTCGACACCACGGCCTCGGCCCTGCTCGGCGGTTCCACCCCGGACCTGCGCCTGTGGATGGTCGGGTCGTGGTCGCGACTGCACGACGGACGGCGCTCTCCTCTTCAGGAGGAGTCCCTGGACCTGAGGCTGATCCACGAGACCTTCCGGGGCGACCCGAGGGTCCGGTTCGTCGAGGAGCCCCCGGAGACCGACCCGCGCGTGCCCTTCCGTCTGTACATGGAGGCGGGACCGCCCACCTCGTCCGATGCCCTGGCCGAGCTGATCCGGGCGTGCGACTCCTCCGGGGCGGGCCTCCTGTGCGCTCCGCTGCCCGGCGCGCTCAGGGCGAAGGAGGGCGTGCTGCGTCTCGAACGTGTGGCGGCCTTCGAAAGGGCGCGTCACCTGGCCCCGGAGGCCGAGGGCGAGAAGCTGGACCGGCTGGTGGAGGAGGTGTACGGGATCCACTGGACCCCCGCCACCGACATCGTCGTCGCCTCGGGCCCGGAAGAGGCCGAGTTGGAGGGTGTCAAGGGCTCCTCGGAGGAACCGGAGGAGTCGGTGGAACGGCTGCGGGCCCGGCTGGAACAGGCCACGGTGCGGGGCGACCGGATGCGCCGTCGGGCCGAACGCGCCGAACGCAAGCTCCGTTGGTTCACGCCCGGGCTCACCCGTCGGATCCTGCGCCGCATCGCCCGCTGAACCACGAGGTCCACGGTCCCCGGGTCGGAGTCCCCTCCGACCCGGGGACCGATGCGTTCAGGAGGAAGAGCCCTCACGCTCCGCGGAGGACCTTCGGACCCAGAGCGCCAGACTCTCCGCGACCAGCGCGGGACGGTCGGAGCCCTCGATCTCCACGGTGTGCCCGGTGGTGACCAGATATCCCTTGTCGGTCCGGGTCACCTCCCTCAGGTCCACGGAGTCGCGTACACGCGAGCCCACGGTCACGGGACGAAGGAAACGCACCCGGTTCAGCCCGTAGTTGATGGACATGGCCGGCTTCTCGACGAGCGTGAACAGGTTCCGGGCGAAGTACGGCAGCAGCGACAGCGACAGGAATCCGTGCGCGATGGTGGCGCCGAAGGGGCCCTCGGCCGCGCGTTCGGCGTCGAGGTGGATCCACTGGTGGTCCTCCGTCGCGTCGGCGAATCGGTCGATACGCGTCTGGTCGATGGTGAGCCAGTCGGTACGGCCGAGATGTTCGCCCTGGGCGGCGACGACCTCGTCGATGTCGGCGAACACGCGCATCGCGCCTCCACGCTCCACTCGGGGGCGGGCCCGGTCGCGGGGCCCTGTGGTGCGCGCCACCCTATCCGACGGGGTCCGGGCCGTGAAGGCGCGGGATCCCTCAGCCGCCGCGGGTGGGCCGGTCGGAGGCGTCGGTGCCACGAGAACCCAGGATCACGGATCGCGCCGTCCATCCGGGCAGCAGACCCGGGTCGGGGGCGTGCCCGGACCCGCTCTCGGTCAACGGCACCGGAACCACGCCGTCGTGCGCCCGCACGGGCGGGAGCACCAGGTCGCGCCCCCGGAGGCCGGCACGGGGCATCTCCACGGGCAGGCTCACACCGGTCAGCGAGGCCAGGGCCACCGTCGCGGCGCGGCCCACACCGGTACGGGCCGAGGACCCGCACCAGACCTTCCGGCCCGCGTCCACCGCCAGGTCCACCGCGCGTCGGGCGGCCGTCAACCCGCCCAAGCGGGACGGGTCGACGTGGACCACGTCACCGGCCTCGGCCCGGATCGCCTCGACCAGGTCTCCCAACGAGGAGAGCGGGCGGTACAGGGCCACCGACGTACGCGCCTCGGCCGCGAACCGCCCGTAGGCGGCCAGATCCTCGGGGTCGAAGGGGTCCTCGATGGCCAACAATCCCAGGGAATCGAGGGACCGGAGCGCGTCCATGTCGGACTCGGAATCGGAATATCGTCCGCCCGCGTCCACCTGGAGCACCAAGAAGGGGAAAGTGGCCTGGACCGCGCGGACCACCTCGACGTCCCACCCCGGCTCGATCTCCAGCCTGATCCGGCGGAAACCGGCGCCGACCTGGCGGTTCACCTCGGTGACGGCCGACTCCAGGGAGACCTGGCGCGGCAGGGTGACCCCGGCGGTCAGGGCCGTGCGCGACCCGCCCAGGGCGTGGGCCAGGGGAGTGGAGCGCTGACGACTCCACAGATCCCAGCAGGCGGTGTCCAACGCCCCCACCAGGGCGGGATCCCAGGGCAGATCGGCGAAGGCCTCGGCCGCCTCGGTCGGCCGCCGCCATGGATGATCCACCAACGCGGGTCCGAAGTCGCGGGTGAGCGCCTCCCACTGTCCGGGTGTGGCCCCGGGGACCTCGCCCCAGCCGTCGAAGACGCCGTCGGACACCCTGACCAGGACCGGGACCGAACCGTCCGCGCCTCGCCCCACCGGTGACGGCCGCAGTCGTACCAGTTCGAGTTCGACGATCCGGGTCACGGTCACCGCTCCGGCGTGTGTCACTACGGTCCCCACCTCTGTTCGGCCACGAGCACGGGTCCGACGTGGAGTGGGACCCGCTTTCGACGGTACCCCCGCCCGACCTGCCCGACCACCCCGTGGGCGATACCCGATGCTGCCGGGTGCCCAGGTGGGGCGGGCCGAGGAACAGGACGAAGGGTCCGCCCGCCGGCGGCGGACGGACCCTCGGAGACGGAGGACGGGCGGATCGGGCCCGGAGAGGTCAGAGGGCCAGGGCCTCGGACGGCTCCCGGTACTTGAGGTCGTGGGCGTCGGCGACCGGGGCATAGACCACGTCGCCCGCGTAGGTGTTCAGACCGCCGGCGAGGGCGTCGTCCTCGCGCAGGGCCCGACGCCACCCCTTGTCGGCCAGGGCCACCGCGTAGCGCAGTGTGTCCTTGGTCAGGGCGTGCGTGGAGGTGTTGGGCACCGCCCCGGGCATGTTGGCGACGCAGTAGAACACCGTGTCGTGCACCGAGAAGGTGGGGTCGTCGTGCGTGGTGGGGCGCGAGTCCTCGAAACAACCGCCCTGGTCGATCGCGATGTCCACCAGCACGGCCCCCGGGCGCATTCGGGAGACCAGCTCGTTGGAGATCAACGTGGGGGCCTTGGCCCCGGGCACGAGCACGGCGCCGATCACCATGTCCGAATCCAGGACGGAGCTCTCCAGCTCGAAGGCGTTGGACACCACGGTCTTGACCCGGCCCCGGTACAGGTTGTCCACGTGACGGAGCTTGTCGACGTTCAGGTCCAGCACCGTGACGTCGGCGCCCAGCCCCACGGCGATCCGGGTGGCGCTCAACCCGGAGACCCCGGCGCCGACCACCGTGACGTTCGCCGGGCGCACCCCGGGGACCCCGCCCATCAGGACCCCGCGTCCACCGTTGGGGCGCTGGAGCGTGGCCGCGCCGACCTGGGGCGCCAGCCGTCCGGCCACCTCGGACATGGGGGCGAGCAGGGGGAGGGAGCCGTCGGGGAGCTGGACGGTCTCGTAGGCGATACCGGTGACCTTGCGGTCCAGCAGGGCCTCGGTGCACTCCAACGAAGCGGCCAGGTGCAGGTAGGTGAAGAGGGTCTGGCCCTCGCGCATCCGGTGGTACTCGGAGGGGATGGGCTCCTTGACCTTGAGGATCAGGTCTCCGGCGGCCCACACGTCGTCGGCCTCGTCCAGGACGGTGGCGCCCGCGCCCCGGTACTCCTCGTCGGTGATGGAGGACCCCAGGCCCGCGTTGCGTTCGACGAAGACCTCGTGCCCTCGGCGGGTCAGCTCGTGGACACCCGCCGGGGTGATGGCCACTCGGTACTCGTGGTTCTTGATCTCACGGGGCACGCCGATGCGCACGGTTCCTCCCACTGGTATCGCCATCGATACCTCCCACTGTGACCTGCGTGGGTGCCCGAACACCACCATCAATGTGCATAGGTCTGAGCCTGCATATTGACAGTGTGTAAGCCGAGTGTGTGGGGTGTGACACGGGGCTACGTCTGAGCGCTCCGACCGCCGACCCACACGCGCTCGACACGGCCCACCAGATCCATCCCCGCGTAGGGGCCGGGATCGGTCGAGGGGACCGGTGTCACGGCTCCGTCGTCGAAGGCGACCAGATCGGCCTCGAAACCGGGCGCGATCCTCCCCCGGTTCAGCCGCAGGAGATCGGCGGGACCCCGCGCCGTCCATCGTGCCAGGTCATCCAGGGACAGCCCGCGCCTGCGCGCGGCCGTCCACAGGGCCGAGAGGCTCCACTCCAGGGTACGCAGACCGATCGCGGGCAGGTGACCCGACCCGACCGTACGGATCGACGACCCCTCCTCCAGGAGGGCGCTCCACAGTGCCTTGCGGTTGGCGTCCGAACGCAGCGGCGGTCGGCAGGCGTGGACCGGGGACCCGGGTCCGGGCAGATCCTCCGGCAGACACAGGTAGTGCGGACAGGTGTGCGCGCCCAATTCCACCCCGGCGGCCCCGGCCGCCGACAACAGGGCCGCGCACTCGGCCGCGGTGAACGGACCGACATGGGTCCGGGTCCCCACCACCCGGGCGGCGGCGATCACCCGTTCCAGCCCCCGACGTTCGGCCCGGGGCGGACGTCGACCGGCCGAGACCGCGGGGGTGCCGAGCTCGGACGCGTCCTCGGCGTGCACCATCAGCAGGGAGTCCAGAGTGGTGATCTCGGCCATGGCCTTGCGCAGTCGGGCGTCGCCCAACGCCGCCATGTCCGGCGCGCCACCGTCGGAGAGCGAGGCCTGGAAGGCGACCGCCCCACCGGCCTGGAGGTCGGCCAGGTCCAGCGGGCTCGTACCCGGCGTCACCCCGCCGAGGAAGGCCACGTGCACAGGCACGCCCGCCGCCGCGCTCTGGTGTACCTGGAGAGAGTCCGCGCAGGTGATGGCCGGTCGAGCCGGGGCGGGCGAGACCACCAGGCAGGTGACACCGCCGCGCAGGGCCTCGGCCGCGGCGCTCCGGTAGCACTCGCCCAGGTCGCGCCCCGGAACGTGCACCCCGGTCCCGAGGTCGACGGCACCGGGCAACAGGGCGCGATCGACGAGGTCGACGACCGGAGGCGGAGGGCCGCCGTCCGTGGCGGGGGCGCCCTCGTCGGACCGGGAGCGGTACGGGAGCACCGCCTCGATCCGGCCCTCGCGGACCACGACGTCGGCCGCTCTGATCCCTTCGGGGACCACCACGCGCGTCGAACGGATGACGGTGTCGAATTCGGGCATCGCTCCCCCTTCACGTGCGCCTGTCCGCGTTCGTACTGATGAGGGGACGCGCAGAGGGACGAGCGTATCGCGTGGAGCACTTCCGGAGGGGCGGAACGACGGGGACGGCGGCGGTTTTCGCGTACGGGGGGATGGTCGGGAGGGACCAAGTCCGACACTGTGTAGTAAACGGTCTAACCTTGGTCGAGGTGTTCCTCCGTGCACGGCCCCTGCCGGATTCCCGTTGAAAGAAGTGCGGTGGCCATCACGGCCAAGGGCGCTGACCTACCAGTTGACCGCACTCGACGACGGAGTGGCACGTGGCTCCTCCCGCACAGAACGACACATCCCCTCTCAAGGAACCTCGAACCGACTCGGACCCGGCCCCGGGCACCGGCATCGTCCCGCTCTTCGCCATGATCGCCGCGTTGGTGTGCGCCCTCGCCCTGGGCGCCACCCTCGTTCTGGGCGGCTCGGTCTTCGCCCAGGTCATCCCAGGACTTCCCGACGCCGGTGAGGCCGTGCGCTGGGGCATGCCCATCGCCAAGACCATCATGGACGTCTCGGCCGTACTGACCATCGGCCTCCTCCTCATGGCGATCCTGCTCCTCCCCTCCTTCAAGGGGAGGCTGTCGGACCAGGCCATCGGATACGTCCGCGCCGCCACCTGGGCCGCCCTGGCCTGGGCCCTGGCGACGGTCGCCACCCTGTACTTCCAGGCCTCGGAGTTCCTGGCCGCGCCGATGGGGACCGTGACCGTCGACGAGGTCACCTCCTACGCGGGCTCGGTCTCCGGCGGCATCGCGCTGATGTTCGTCATCCTCCTCACGACGGGGATCGCCCTGTTCGGCCGCACGACCACCGGCGCCACCGGTGGCATGTGGCTGCTCATCGCCGCCCTGGTCGCGATCACCCCGCCCGCGCTGACCGGTCACTCGGCCTCCTCCGGAGCGCACGAGCTGGCCGTCACCGGCCTCGCCCTCCACGTGATCTCGATCAGCGTGTGGGTGGGCGGCCTGGCCGCGGTCACCTACCACGCCCTGCGCCCCGAGGGAGAGGCCCCCGGGGCCGCGGCGCACCGCTTCAGTCGTATGGCGCTGTGGGCCTACGTCGGCGTCGCGATCAGCGGCGTCGCCAGCGCCCTGGCCCGCCTCTACTCCCTCGACGACCTGTTCGGCACCGAGTACGGGCGCATCATCATCGTCAAGGTCGTCCTCTTCGCGGTCCTCGGTGCCTTCGGCTACGCCCACCGCAAGGCCACGGTGGTCCGCATCGAGCAGGCTCCCGTGGGGAAGGCCGGCCACGCCTTCCGCCGCTGGAACTTCCTGCGTCTGGCCGGGGCCGAGATCCTCGTCATGGCGGCGGTGATGGGCGTCTCCGCGGGCCTGGCCCGCACCGCGCCGCCTCCGCCGCTGGAGAGCACCGTCGACCCGGCGGCGGCCATCCTCGGCTTCCCGATCCCGCCCGAGATGACCTTCCAGAACCTGCTCACCCTCTGGCGCCCTGACCTGTTCTTCATCATGTTCGTGGTCATCGCCGGAGGCCTGTACCTGGGCGGGGTCGCGCGTCTGGTCAAGCGGGGCGACAGCTGGCCGGTCGGCCGCACCGTCGCCTTCCTGCTCGGTCTGCTGTGCGTCGTCGCGGTCCAGCTCAGCGGGTTCGCGACCTACGCGATGATCATGTTCTCGATGCACATGATCCAGCACATGGTGCTGGCCATGGTCATCCCGATCCTGCTGGTCCTGGGCGCCCCGGCCACCCTGGCCCTGCGCGCGCTGCGCCCGGCCGAACGCCGCGGCGACCGGGGACCGAGGGAGTGGCTCAACGCCTTCCTCAACAGCCGCTACTCGAAGGTCGTCACCCACCCCGCGGTGGCCGCGCCGATCTTCGTGCTCAGCCCCTACGCCCTCTACTTCACACCGTTGTTCCCCACCCTGATGAACGACCACCTCGGTCACCTGTTCATGGGGGTGCACTTCCTGCTCTCGGGCTTCCTCTTCTACTGGGTGATCGTCGGCATCGACCCGTCGCCGAGGAAGATCCCGTTCCTGCTGCGCATCCTGCTGCTGCTGGTCGCCATGGGCTTCCACGCCTTCTTCGGCATCGCGATCATGGAACAGTCCGCGCCGATGGCGATGGAGTTCTACGGCCAGTTCACGATCCCGTGGATGGCCGACCAGGGCGCGGACCAGTACGCGGGCGGCGGTGTGGCCTGGGCCCTGGGCGAGATCCCCACGGTCATGGTGCTGTTGGCGCTGGTCTGGCAGTGGTCCCGTGACGACGAACGTCAGGAACGCCGACGGGAACGGCACAGCCGTCGCGGCGGCTCCGACGACGCCGACATGGACGCCTACAACGACTACCTGGCCGAACTGGACCGCCGCTCCCGAGAGGGACAGGCCTGACCCGATCGGATCCGCGCATCCGTGACGACGATGCCGGGGCCCCTCACGGAGGGACCCCGGCATCGTCACGTGGAGAGGCGCCGCTCCACGAACGAACGTGGTCGGCGTCGAAGACGGCTCAGGTGAGGAAGGCCATGACCCCGGTCACCAGGAGCGACATGGCCAGGCAGACGAACAGGCCGCCCGACAGCACCGACGGGGTGGGCTTGATCCCGGCGAGCGAGGAACGCCCGCTCACCAGCGCCTGACGACGGGCCACCATCGGCAGCATCGCGGCGTTCACCGCGTACATCACCATGGCCACGACGCTCGCGGTGCCGAAACCCACCCAGAAGCCGAACCCGGCGGACATCGCGTTCAGCGCGGCCAACGCCGGGAGCACCACCCAGAGCACGATCGACACGACCCCGAAGCCGGTGAGGACCCGGGGTGGCAGCCCCCGGGAACTCCCGGAGAGCACGAGGAGCAGACCGATCAGGGCCGCCACCAGGACGGCGCCCCCGATTCCGAACACGGCGATGTTGACCAGCGAATTCACGCTGGTCATTGTCCCACCGCCGCGCGGGTGCCCCGACCCGGGGTCAGCCGTGGTGCTCGACCCGGGAGCCGGAGGAGCTCTTGCGCACGGTCAACCGGGTGGTCACCCGCTGACGCAGATCCGCGACGTGACTCACCACACCCACGGCGCGGCCGCCATCGCGCAACCGGTCCAGCACGTCCAGGACCTCCTCCAGGGTGTCCTCGTCCAGGGTCCCGAACCCCTCGTCCACGAAGAGGGTGTCGATCTCCGTCCCACCGGCCTCGGCGGTGGCCACGTCCCCGAGCCCCAGGGCCAGGGCCAGAGAACTGAAGAAGGTCTCACCGCCCGAGAGGGTCGCCGGATCGCGTTCGGCCCCGGTCCAGGAGTCGACCACCCGCATACCGAGCCCGCCCGCCGAACGGGCGCGCCCGTCTCCGGCGGCCTTGTCCACCGTGTATCTCAGTTCGTAACGGCCGTCCGACATCGTCGCCAGACGATCGTTGGCGGCCGCCACCACCTGTTCCAGGCGCGCCGCGAGCACGTAGGCGGACAGACGCACGCTGTCGGTGTTGTCCGGGGAGGTCCCGGCGGCCAGAGTGCTCAGACCCTGGGCCACCGCGTAGCGGCGCAGGACGGGTTCGGAACCGGACAACCGGTCGGCCAGGGCGATTCTCAGCTCCGCCGCCCTGCGGGCCCGGTCGACGAGACCACCCCGCCAGGCCACCGTGCGGTCGGCGGCCCGTTCGGCCGCGACCGCCGCGGTCTCCAGGTAGACCAGGTCCGGCGCCTCCTCCGCCTCGGCTGCCATCAATTCGGGGTCCGACAGGCGGGCCCGGGCCGCCGCCCACTGGTCGTCGAAGTCACGGACCCGGGCCCGCAGCCCTCGCCGCTCGGACTCCTCCAACACGGCCGAGCGCACCTCGGTCTCATCGGCGAACGAGGCCTCCGCCATCGCCTCGGTCACCTCGACCTCGGCGGAACGCAGTTCCTCGGCGGCCCGAGCCCGTCGGTCCACCGCCTCGGCCGCCTCGCGCAGCAGCTCCGCCTCACCGGTGACCCTGGCGACCCGTTCGTCCAGCCCCGCGTCCCGACCTCGGGCCCGGTCCAGCAGGGCGGTCAACCGTTCGTGTTCGGCGGTGGCGCTCTCCCGGCGGGCGAGCAGTTCGCTCTCCCGCCGGTCCAGTTCGCCCTCGCGTGAGCGGACCCGCTCCAGCTCGGTCCGGGCCTGCGACAGCTCCTCCTCGTGCCGCCGCACCTCGGCGACCGCCTCGCGGGCGTCGACGAGGGCGCGTCCGGCGGTGTCCACCTCCTCGGCGGCCGCGGCGGCGTCGCGCCCCTCCGTCCGTTCGAGGGCCGCCGAGCGCCGCTCGCGCAACGACACCAGGTCGTTCTCGGCCTCGGCGCGTCGGGTCGCGGCGGACTCGGCGCCGGCCTGGGCCCGCCGTTCCTCCTCGGCCGAGACCAGCCCCTCCTCGCTGGGGAGGGCGGGGGAAGGGTGCGCGGTCGCACCGCACACCGCGCAGGGCGAGCCTTCGGTCAACCCGGACGCGAGCTCCGCCGCCATGTGCCCGATCCGGCGTTCGCGCAGGTCCTGGGCCCGGTCCCGGGCCTCCTGCGCCGCGTCGACCGCGACCCTGCGGCGTTCCTCGGCCCGCGCCACCTCGTCGTCGAGCCGTTCGACCTCCACGACGGCGTTCCCGCGGCGTTCGGCGGCCTCCAGGGCGAGCCGTGCCGAGTCCAGCAGCACGGCCCGCTCCCGGGCGCGCTCCAGCTCGCCGGTGATCGTCTCCACCCGGGCGGGCAGGGTCAGGCCCCGTTCACGGGTCCGGGCCGCCTCGGCGCGCAGCGTGGTCAGTTCACGATCCAGCCCGGTGAGTTCGCGGTGCAGGGAGCGACGACGCTCGGCGTCCTCGCGCAGGAGGTCCAGCCGGGCCAGCTCGTCGTGTCGGATCCGTTCGGCGGCGCGCAGGGGTTCGGCGTCGACCATCCCGGTCGTGTCGACACCGGACCATCCGCCGACCAGGGACAGCCGGTCGACGGCGGTCATCTCCGCCTTCTCCAGTTCGGTGCGCCGCTGGTTCCGGGCGCGCAGGAACGGCGTGACCGCGTCGGTGCGTTCGGCCGAGATCAACCGTTCCTCGGCCTCGGCCCGCCAGGGTCGGTGCTCCTCCAGCAGGGCGACCCGCTCGCGGGCCGCGGCCAGGCGGTCGCGACGATCCCGCAGGGTCCGACCGGCGGACAACGCCTCCCGCGCCCGTCCTCGCTCCAGAGCGGCCGCCTCCGTGATCGCCTCGGCGTCGCGCGCGGTCGCGGCGGTCACCACCGCCAGCTCGGCGGCCCAGGCGGTGAGCTCCTCGGGGTCGTTCGGCGCGGTGGAGCCGCACACCTCGGCGATGCGCCCGGCGACCTCGCGCACCCGTTCCTCGGCGGAACGCACCTCGCGTTCGAGCTTTCGGGTGTGGCCGCCCAACCACTCCTCCACGTCCCGGAAGACCCTCGTGTTGAAGATCCGTTCCAGGGACTTGCGGCGGTCGTCGGAGCGGGCCCGCAGGAACTGGGCGAAGTCCCCCTGGGGCAGCATGACGATCTGGCAGAACTGGGTGAGGGTGAGCCCCAGCAGGTCTCCGACGAACTGTCCGGCCTCGTCCGGCCGGGTGGTGACCCCCTGCCAGGCCCCCTCCACCAGCTCGGAGACGACGACCTTCTGATTCTGGGAGACGGTGCCCACGCCCCGCTTCTTGGGTCGCTCCCAACGGGGTTTGCGGATGATCCTGATCCGGCGTCCCCGGACGGTGAACTCCAGGGTCACCTCCGGTTCCAGATCGGGCGGGGAGTGGTCGCTCTTGGGGGAGCGGTCCTTGTTGCGGGCGCCGGGGACACCGCCGTACAGGGCGAAGCAGACCGCGTCCAGCACGGAGGTCTTGCCGGCGCCGGTGGGGCCGTGGATGAGGAAGAGCCCGCCCCGCCCCAGACGGTCGAAGTCGACCCTCTCGGTCCCGGCGAAGGGACCGAAGGCGGTCACGGTGAGGGTGTGCAGACGCATCAGCGGGTGCCTTCCTGGAGACGGACCTCCTCGACGGCCCGGTCGACGAGCGCGCGCTCCTCGGGGGTCGGCGGGGCGCCGCGGGCCCATTCGACGAAGTCGGCGACCACGTCGCGTTCGGGGCGTTCGGCGACGGCCGCGGTGACGGGACGGTACTCGGTGGGTCCGCCCTCGGGGGCGAACTCCAACAGCAGGGCGTACGGGAAGCGTTCGCGCAGCCGTTCCATGGGGCGGGCGGGGCGACGGTGGTCGGTGAGGGTGATCTGGAGCCAGTGGTCGACGTAACGCTCCCACTCCTCGCCGGAGAGCAGGTCCTCGATACGGCCGCGGATCCGGGCGAGGGGTCGCGGCACGGGCGCGTCGACGAACCCGGCCCCCGCGAAGCCGTCGGCGTCCAGGTCCACCAGCCAGCAGCCCTTGCGGTGGTGCTCCTCGGAGAAGGAGTAGGCCAGCGGGCTGCCCGGGTACCGGACCGTGGGGGTGATGGTCTGACGTCCGTGCAGGTGGCCCAGGGCCACGTAGTCCACACCGTCGTAGATCGAGGCCGGAACGTGCGAGGCACCGCCGACGGAGATGTCGCGTTCGCTGTCGGAGCCCTCTCCGCCGGTGACGAAGGCGTGCGAGAGCACCACGGAACGGACGCCCGGGCGTTCGGCGAGGTCGGCCCGGATCAGATCCATGGCGTGGCCGATGGCGGCCGGATGGCCGCGCTCGGTCAGGTTCCAGTGGTGACGGGCGATCTCCGGTTCCAGGTAGGGGATGCCGTAGAAGGCGACCGGGCCGTGCTCGTCCTCGATGAGGACGGGGGTCCCGACCCCGTCCAGGGAGCTGCGCAGGTGGACGCCGGAGGAGTCGATCAGGTCCGTGGCGAAGGCCATGCGCGTCATGGAGT
This sequence comes from Nocardiopsis alba DSM 43377, assembly GCF_000341225.1. Taxonomy (GTDB): domain Bacteria; phylum Actinomycetota; class Actinomycetes; order Streptosporangiales; family Streptosporangiaceae; genus Nocardiopsis; species Nocardiopsis alba. The sequence goes on along the minus strand of NZ_ANAC01000010.1, from coordinate 521,505 downwards.
CGTGGTTGCCGCTGATCAGCACCGCCCGGGCCCCGGTGTCGCGGATCCTGCCCAGGGCACGGTCGAACAGGCGCACGGCGTCCACCGGTGGCAGGGCCCGGTCGTAGAGGTCTCCGGAGACCACCACCACGTCGACGCGCTCTTCGTGGATGGTGTCGACGAGGTGGTCCAGGAAGGCGGCCTGGGCGTCGATGAGGTTCTCCCGGTGGAAGGAACGACCCAGATGCCAGTCCGATGAGTGCAGCAGGCGCATGGAACCGGACATTATCGGAGTCGGGGCCGTCCCCGCCGGGAGAACCGGCCTACCTGTGGACGACGGGGGTCAGCGTTTACGGGCCAGGGTCAGTCCGTCGCCGATCGGGAGCAGGACCTGTTCGACCCGGTCGTCGGAGACGAGCCGTTCGTTGAAGTCGCGGATGCCCTGGACGGCGGGGGAGGTCTCCTCGGGGTCGACCACACGCCCGTGGGAGAGGGTGTTGTCGGCCAGGATCAGGCCGCCCGGACGGATCCGGGGTACCAGTTCCTCCCAGTAGTCCACGTACCCGGTCTTGTCCGCGTCCACGAAGGCCAGGTCGAAGCGGGTGTCGTCGGGCAGAGCGCGGAGCGAGTCCAGGGCCGGACCGAGCCGCAGTTCGATCTTCCCGTCGACCCCGGCGCGCTCCCAGTAGCGGCGGGCCACCGAGGTCCACTCCTCGCTGACGTCCAGGGTCAGGAGTGTGCCGTCCTCGGGGAGCCCCCGGGCGAAGCAGATGGACGAGTATCCGGTGAAGGTCCCGATCTCCACCGCGTTCCGGGCTCCGGAGATCCGGGTGAGCAGAGTGCTGAAGACCCCTTGTTCGGGGCCGATCTGCATCCCCTTCCGATCCGGGAAGAGACGGGCGGTCTCCTCGGCCAGGTCGGCCAGGACGGGGTCCACCGGCTCGGTGTGGGCGACGATGTAGGCGTGCAGTTCCGGCGTGAGGGCTTCCGAGGTTCGAGTCACAGGCGACAGCCTAGGATCCGTTCCCCGTCGGAGGACGGAACCCCTGAGGGCTCGGCCCGGCGCCGGGTCAGTGGTCGGGGAGCAGGGTGGGCCAGTCGAAGAGGTAGATCGAGCCCACGATGACGCCGACGGTGAGCAGGGGGGTGACCACCTTCTGCTCCACGGGGCCGTTGGTGACGAAGCCCTGGTTCTGGCCGATGCGCTTCTTCCAGAAGGGCCAGAAGATCGGCACGCCCATCTTGGTGATCATGTCGCCGAAGAAGTGCAGGATCACGCCGAAGGCGACGGCCACGCCCAACCAGGTGTAGTTCAGGCCGGCGGCGTAGAGCCCGAGCGTGATCGCCGCCGTGCCCAGGGCGTTGATGACCCCCGAGGCGGCCCGGTTCTTGTCCAGGCCGAAACCCAGCCCTTGGAGGGCGATGCCGATGAGCAGGAAGACGAAGATCTGCACGGCGAGCTCCGACCACAGGGCCAGGAGCGTCACGATGGTCCCCATGAGAGCGGCGAAGAAGAACGAGTGCGTTCCCATGCGGTGCCCGCCGAAGGCCCAGTTCAGAATGCCACCGAGGGTCTCGGTGACCTTTCCGTAGGTCTTGGTGACCGTCGCGCTCTTGTGGTCCAGATCGGGGAGGAGGGCGGCACCCGCGCACACCAATGAGCCGGCGACGATCTCGCCGGGCCCGAGTTCGAAGCTGAGCCCGAGGAATTCGCTGCCTTGGACGAACGGTACGACCGCCATCCAACCGACCACGCCGCTGAGTGCGTGAGAGTGCCCCATCATGGCGGGAACCGTAGCGGAGTCGGTCGATCACCGCGAACCGGAGGGCGGTTTCGGTCAGATGAACATTCGACACTCAACCACCACAAAACGACCGTATTACCAGGTCCGGAGTCGAATGTGTTGCGATATCACGCCTCACCTCGAAGATCATTGACGCTCATCACACCCAGTTGGTAAACAACCAACAACCCCCAGGTGGCCAGGCCACCACCCCACGAATCCTGACAGGGGCCGTTATGAACCATCATGATCCTCCCACCGGCACCCTTCTCCGACGGACGGCGGCCTCCACCGCCGCGCTGGTTCTCATCGGCGGACTGTCCGCGGTCCCCGCCGCGGCCCAGGAGGGCGATGGCAGCAGGCTCACCGTCGCCATCGCGCAACAGGTCGACTCGTTCAACCCCTTCACCGCGCAGTTGGCGGTCACCACCAACATCCTCCGGCACGTCTACGACCGGCTCGTCACCATCGACCCGGAGACCAACGGGCCCGCGCCCTCCCTCGCCGAGGGCTGGGAGACCTCCGAAGACGGCCTGACCTGGACCTTCGACCTTCGGGACGACGTCTACTTCAGCGACGGCGAGCAGCTCACCGCCGACGACGTGGCGTGGACGTTCACCACCATCATGGAGAACGACGCCGCCGCCATCGCCTCCGGCAACTACGTCTCCGGGTTCGAGAAGGTCACCGCCGAGGACGACCGCACGGTCGTCATCGAACTGGACGAGCCCCAGGCCACGATGACCGCGCTCAACGTGCCGATCGTCCCCCGCCACGTCTGGGAACCGATCCTGGAGGAGGAGGGCGACGCCTTCTCCGAGTACACCGGCGACGACCTGCCCACGGTCGGCAGCGGCCCCTTCGTCCTCACCGAGCACTCGCGGGGCGAGCACATCATGCTGCGGGCCAACCCCGACCACTGGCGCGGCGCCCCGGGCTTCGACGAGCTGTACTTCCGCTACTACTCGGAGAAGGACGCCGCCGTGGAGGCGCTCCGAAGCGGCGAGGTCTCCTTCGTCTACGAGCTCACCGACGCCCAGATCACCTCCCTGGAATCGGTCGAGGACATCGCCGTCAACATCGCCGACGGCAAGCGCTTCCAGGCCTTCACCATCAACCCCGGGGCCGTCACCCAGGACGGCGAGGAGTTCGGCGACGGACATCCCGCGCTCGAGGACCTGACCCTGCGCCAGGCCATCGTCAAGGCCATCGACAACGAGGAGATCGTCCGCCAGGGCTCCAACGGCCAGGCCGTCGCGGCCGGCGGCTACATTCCGCCGCGCTACTCCGACTTCCACTGGTCCCCCGAAGGAGAGGAGGCGATCCTCGACTTCGACCCCGACGCCGCCAACGAGATGCTCGACGAGGCGGGCTACGAACGGGGCGACGACGGCGTACGCGTCTCGCCCGACGGCGACCGTCTCGAGCTGCGCATGTTCGTCCACTCCGACCGCCCGGACAACGTCCAGGCCGGGCTGGTCATCGCCGAACGGCTCGCCGACGTCGGCATCGAGATCGACAACAGGACCGTCGACCCGGGCATCCTCAGCGACGCCCTCTACGACGCCGAGTACGACCTCATCTTCACCGGGTGGACGGTCAACCCCGACCCCGACTACGTGCTCAGCATCCACACGTGCGGAGCGCTGCCCACCGAACCCGGCACCATGCAGGGCGACGCCTACTTCTGCGACGAGGAGTACGACGAGCTCTACGAGGCGCAGCTGGCCGAGTACGACCCCGAGAAGCGGGCCGAACTGATCCACCGGCTCCAGGAGGTCCTCTACCGGGAGGCCGTGGTCAACGTCCTGACCTACCCGAACATCCTGGAGGCCTACCGGACCGACCAGATCGAGGATCTCCAGCTCGAACCGGCCGAGGGCGGCAACATCTGGGGCCAGGACGGCTACTGGGCCTGGTGGTCGGCGCAGCCCGCCGAGACCTCCGGCTCCCCGACCGGGGGGCCGTCCACCGGGGCGGTCATCGGCATCGGGGTCGGAGCCCTCGTCCTGGTGGTCGCCGGGGCCTTCCTCTTCTTCCGCCGACGCTCCACCATGGAGGACCGCGAGTGACGACCACGCCCACAGCGGCGGACGGACCGACCGGGGCGGGGGCGGACGACGCCCCCGCCCCGGCGGGGCCCCGAGGACCGGGACGGGCCGCGAGCGTGGCCGTCTACGTGCTCGGCCGGCTCCTGACCGCCATCGTGTCCCTGTTCGCGGTGATCGTCGCCGGGTTCTTCCTCTTCAGGATCCTGCCCGGCGACCCCGTCCGCGCCATGACCGAAGGACGCGAGGTCACCGCGGAACAGCGCGAGGAGCTGCGCCGCCAGTTCGGCCTCGACCAACCCCTGTGGCTCCAGTTCCTCGACTACGCCAAGGGTCTGCTCCACTTCGACCTGGGCGTCTCGTTCCAGTACCGCGAACCGGTCGCCGACCTCATCCTGGAGCGTCTGGGACCGACCCTGCTGCTCGCCGGCACGGGCACGATCATCGCCGCGCTCCTCGGCCTGTTCCTGGGCACCCGAGCCGGATGGCGACCGGGGGGACGAGGCGACCGGATCAACACCGCCGTCGCCCTGTTCTTCTGGTCGGTGCCCACCTTCTGGCTCGGCCTGCTGCTCATCGTCCTGCTGGCCTCGGGACGAGGGTTCATGCCCGGCCTGTTCCCGACCGGCGGCATGGTCGACCCCACCCTCACCGGCCCGGTGGAGAGGGCGCTGAGCACCGCGCAGCACATGGTGCTGCCGATCGTCACCATGGTGGCCGTCATCTACGCCCAGTACCTGATGATCATGCGCTCCTCCCTGATGGACGAGAAGGGGGCCGACTACCTGACCACCGCCCGGGCCAAAGGCCTGCGCGACGCCCTGGTCCGCCGCAGGCACGCCGTCCCCAACGCCCTGTTGCCGACGGTCACCCTGATCTTCCTCAACCTCGGACAGGTCGTGTCCGGGGTCATCCTCGTGGAGACGGTCTTCTCCTGGCCCGGTCTCGGACAGCTCTTCTACTCCGGCCTACAGGTCCCCGACATCGGCCTCGTCCAGGGCCTGTTCGTGGTCTTCGCGGCCTCGGTGATCCTCATGAACCTCTTGGCCGACCTGGTGTACCCGCTGCTCGACCCCCGGGTGCGCCCATGAGCGCGCCCACAGGATCCGTCCCCGGACCACGCCCCGAACCGCCCACCGGACCGGAACCGACCGCGGGTCGGTCGCCCCGGTCCCTGGCCCGGCGTCGACGCCGAGAGGCCCTGCTCCGCTTCGCCCGTGAGTACGCGCGCAACCGGGCCGGGATGTTCGGTCTGGTCTCGCTGCTCGTCATCGGAGCCCTGGCGCTGACCGCTCCCCTGTTCATCGACCAGACCCACCTGACGGTCACCGGAGCCCCGGGCGATCCCTTCCAGCCCCCCGGCGGCGACCACCCGCTCGGTACCGACAACTTCGGTCGTTCCGTCCTGGACCTCATCATCTGGGGAGCACGGGTCTCGTTGACCGTCGGCCTGCTGGCCACGTTCGTCTCGGTGTCCCTGGGCACCCTGGCGGGGATCACCGCCGGACACTTCGGTTCCTCCGGAGGCACCGGCGGGCGCGTCGTCGCCTCGATCATCATGCGCGTCACCGACTGGTTCCTGGTCCTGCCGACCCTGGTGCTGGCGGTGGCCCTGGCCGCCGTCCTGCCGCGCGGCACCGGCACCATCATCCTCGCGATCGGCCTCACGGTCTGGCCGGCCACCGCGCGTCTGGTCCGGGCCCAGACCCTGGCCGTGGAGGCACGCCCCTACGTGGAGAGGGCCCGCGCCCTCGGCGGTGGCCACGCCCACGTCATGGGCTGGCACGTCCTGCCCAACGTGATGCCCGTCGTCCTCGCCCAGACCACCCTGTTGGTGGCCACCTCCATCATCGCCGAGTCCACCCTCGCGTTCCTGGGCATGGGCGACCCCACCACCATCTCCTGGGGCGCCCTCCTCCAGGCGGCCCGGACCTCGGGCGCGATCAGCGCCGGCATCTGGTGGTACATCGTCCCGCCCGGCCTCGCCATCGCCGTGGTCGCGCTCTCCTTCACCCTGTGCGGGCGCGCGGTCGAGGCCGTCATCAACCCACGACTGAGGAGGCGGAGTTGAGCGGACTCCTCGATGTCCGAGACCTGAACGTCACCTATACGAGCGGCGCCGGCGACGTCCCCGCCGTCCGCGGCGTCGACCTGTCCCTGGAACCGGGCGACACCCTCGGTGTGGCCGGGGAGTCCGGCAGCGGCAAGTCCACCGTGGCCCTGGCCCTGCTGCGGCTGCTCCCCGCCGGGACCCGGGTCACCGGACGGATCCTCCTGGAGGGCGAGGACGTCCTCACCATGAAGTGGGGGCGTCTGCGCGCCGTCCGCTGGGTCGGCGCCTCCGTGGTCTTCCAAGGGGCCATGCACTCCCTGAACCCGGTCAGACGGATCGGCGATCAGATCGCCGAGCCCCTCCTCGTCCACGGGACCGTGCCCGCCAAGCGGGTCGAGGAACGCGTGGCCGAACTCCTCGAACAGGTGGGACTGCCGGCCTCCCGCGCACAGGACCACCCCCACCGGCTCTCCGGCGGTCAGCGCCAACGCGTGATGATCGCCATGGCCCTGGCCTGCGAACCGCGTCTGATCATCGCGGACGAGGCCACCACCGCCCTGGACGTGATGATCCAGGCACAGATCCTCGCCCTGCTGGAACGCCTGGTGGAGGAGAACGGCATCGGCATGCTGATGATCAGCCACGACCTGTCCGTACTCTCGGCCACCTGCAAGAGGGTCGCGGTCATGTACGCCGGACGGATCGTGGAGGAGGGCCCCGCCCACCAGGTCGTACACGACCCCGCCCATCCCTACGCGAGCGCGCTCAGCGCGGCCTTCCCCAAGATCGGCGACCCCGCCTCGCGGCTGGCCCCGCGCGGGCTCCCCGGAGATCCGCCCGATCCGGCCGACCCGCCCTCGGGGTGCGCCTTCCGGCCGCGCTGCGCCATGGTCGAGACCGTGTGCGCCACCGTCGACCCCCCGCTGTGGCCGGTCCGACCCGACGCGGTAGGGCACTCGGAGCGGCGCGCCGCCTGTGTGCACGTCGGCTCCGGTCGCGACGGGATCGAGGGAGCGTCGACCCCGGGGGAGACGAGTACAGAGGAGACGAGCCGTTGAGCGCCGAGACCGACCCCCAGACCTCCACCGTCGGCACCGACACGGACGAGACTCCGATCCTGAGGGCCGAGGCCGTCGAGGTGGCCTTCTCCTCCGGAGTGGGCCCGGGTGGAGGACGGGGGACCGCACGGGCCGTGGACGGGGTCGACCTGGACGTGGCGGCCGGCGAGATCGTCGCCCTGGTCGGTGAGTCCGGCTGCGGCAAGACCACCCTGGCCCGCACCCTGCTCGGCCTGGAGAGACCCACCGGCGGGCGGGTGCTGTTCGAAGGCGCCCCGCTGAGCCACCGCTCCCGGGACCTGCGCGACTATCGGCGTCGGGTCCAGCTCGTCCAACAGGACCCGATGGGTTCGCTCAACCCGCGTCGCACCGTCTACGAGTCGGTCGTCGAGGGGCTGCGCATCCACGAGGGCACCACCGTCGACGAGTACGAACGCGTGGCCCGGGCCCTGTCCCGGGCGGGTCTGCGGCCTCCGGAGAGGTTCCTGTCCCGCTACCCGCACGAGCTCTCCGGCGGCCAGCGCCAACGCGTGGTGATCGCCGGAGCCCTGATCCTGGACCCCGAGGTGCTGGTGGCGGACGAACCGGTGGCCTCGCTGGACGCCTCGGTGCGGGGAGAGATCCTGCGGCTGATGTTGGAGTTGCGGGAGAACCTCGGCCTGTCCGCCCTGGTCGCCACGCACGACCTCGGCCTGGCGTGGAACATCGCCGACCGTGTCGCGGTGATGTACCTGGGGCGGGTGGTTGAGGTCGGCACGGTGGAGGAGGTGCTGTCCGCCCCCGAGCACCCCTATACGCGTGCCCTGCTGTCGGTGCTCCCGGACTCCGGGGTGGAGGAGGGGCCCGTGGTGCTCGGCGGCGAGCCGCCGGACCCCAAGCGGGTGCCCACGGGGTGTCGCTTCCATCCCCGCTGCCCGGTCCTGGCCTCGGGCGAGGCCGCGAGGGCCGGTGTGGCGGACATGTGCACGAGCGTGGACCCCGAGGTGTTGGCGGGCGGGCCGGGCCATCGGACGGCCTGCCACTGGGCGGCCCGCGTCGGCGGGCCCGAGAGCCCGCGGACGGTGGAGGGCCCCATGTCCTCTTGAGTCGGGCGCCGGTGCCTTGACCGTGGACGTCTCCGGAACGCGCGCTTCCACACCCGTTCCCTCCGGTTTATTCCGGCCGGAGGAGACCCCCACGAAGGTGGAACAGCGACATCTCGGGCACCGTTGGTGCGGTCATGACGATCTACGAGAGTGCCGAGAACACGAAGTCGCCGACCACACCGGGCATCGCTCCAAGACCCCTGCCGGTGTTCACCGACCGCGACTTCTGGCGTGGCGGAGAGCTGGATCTGGGCGCTTACCTGGAACGGGTCGGCCTGTCGGGCGAGGGCCCGCCGCCCCCGACCCTGGACACCCTCGTCGCCGTGCACCGTGCCCACCTGGCGACGATCCCCTTCGAGAACATCCATCTCCTGCTGGACCGTCCCGTCCCGCTGGACGTCCCGTCGCTGACGGACAAGATGGTCCGGCATCACCGTGGCGGATACTGCTATGAGCACGGTCTCTTGTTGGCCGCGGTGCTGGACCGGCTCGGGTTCACGGTGACCGCGCTCACCGCGCGGGTGCTGGTGGGCGCGGAGGGGCGGCCCCGTCCTTCCACGCACGCCCTGCTACGGGTCGACCTGGACGGTGGGTCGTGGCTGCTGGACGTCGGTTTCGGCGGAGGGCTGTTGGAACCGCTTCCTCTGGTGGACGGGTACCAGGTCTCCCAGGACGGTTGGGACCTGCGGCTGGATCTGATCACCGAGGTGGGCGCGGAGGAGTGGTTGCTGCGTTCGTTCGACGGTGAGGAGTGGCAGAACCTGCACTCCTTCTCCATAGCGGCGAATCTGCCACAGGACTACGTCATCTTCAATCACTACCTCATCACCGACCCCCGCTCTCCCTTCGGTAACCGGCTGATGGTCGCCCGGACGGTCGGTGGGACCCGGTACGCGCTGACGAACACGACCCTGACGATCGATCGGGTCGGCGCGGACCGGGCGGACCCGTCCGGGGCCACCTTGGAACGTGAGGTGCGGGAGTTGCCCGTGAGCGAGGTGGGGAAGGTGCTGCACGAGATCTTCGACATCCGCCTTGACCAGGAAGAACGCGCCACCGTGGAGGATCGGGTGCGCGGTTTTCTGAATATGTGACCGGCATCACATGAGCGGCCGGTCGAGCGGTCCGTTCCGCCGGATTCTGGGAGAACCGAAAGGCCGGCGGGTATCCCGTTCCCACGGAGATACTCCGCCGGTCCGCTTCTTCACGGAGCGTGGGGATTTTGGGGTGATCGCACACGTTCGTCTTCACGAACGGAGGGGCAGGACCTTGGAGGTGTCATCCCGAGGGAGTCAGCCCATGGCGTACATGACCACGGAAGACGTTCACGAGTACATCAACGGGGTCTGCTTCAAGACCGGACCTCCGGGGAAGGTCGGGGCCGAGACCGAATGGCTCGTCACCGACCTCGCGAGCCCCACCGCACCCGTCACCATCGAACGCCTCTCGGCGCTGCTGGAGGCCTGCGGGCCTCCACCCGCCGGAAGCCGGATCACCTTCGAACCCGGCGGCCAGATCGAGCTCAGCTCGGTGGCGCTTCCGGGACCGGCCCGGACCCACGAGGCCCTGGAGACCGACCTGCGCCACGTGGGCAAGGCCCTCGCCGAGGACGGACTGGCCTTGGCGGAGACCGCCCTGGACCCCGTTCGACCTCCGGTACGTCAGCTCCGACTGCCCCGCTACACGGCGATGGAGCGCTTCTTCACCGAGCACCGTCAGCCCAGTGGTCGCACCATGATGTGCAGCACCGCCTCGCTCCAGGTCTGCCTGGACACCGGCGCCGACCTCGACGACGCCCGTGAACGCTGGAGTCTCCTGCACCGCCTGGGCCCCGTCCTGGTGGCCTCCTTCGCCAACTCGACCGTCTGGCGCGGCCGTCCCACCGGCTGGAAGTCCACACGGTGGGCGATCTGGGCCGCCACCGACTCCGGCCGTACCCGACCGGTCCTCGAACCCGGGACCGGGCCCGACCCCGCCACGGCCTGGGCCGAGTACGCCCTGGCCGCCCGGGTGATGGCCGTTCCCGAGTTCCCCGGAGGAGGGGGATCCTGGATCGCCGACCCGGGGATCACCCTGGCCGAGTGGGTCGAGGGTCGAGGGCCGCGCCCCGTCACCACCGCCGACCTCGAATTCCACCTGAGCACGCTGTTCCCGCCCCTGCGCCCTCGCGGCTGGTGGGAGCTGCGGATGATCGACGCGGTCCCTCCGCGCTGGTGGCCGGTGCCGATGGCGCTCGCCGCCGCCCTGGCCGACGATCCGCGGGCCCGCGCCGTCGCGGAGGAGGCCACCGCGCGTCTGTGCGGGGACACGACCCCCTCCCCGGGCCTGTGGCTGCGCTCGGCCCGGCTGGGCCCCGCCGACCCCGAGGTCGCCGCGTGCGCGCGGGCCTGTTTCGACGCGGCGGTCGACGCCCTGCCTCGGATGGGGGCGGCCGGGCTCGCCGGTCTCGTGGACGCCTACGCCGAACGGTACGTCCGTCGCGGGCTCTGCCCCGCCGACAGTGTCGTTCCGGCCCCGCGTCCCACCGAGGACACCGTGTTCGTCGCGACCGACCTCGGCGGTCGGGAGCGGGTCGAGGATCGTGGAGGCACGCCATGAGCGTGGAGAGGGAACGTGTCAAGGAACGGATCGCCGCCGAACTCGATCGGAGCAGGCGGCGCAGTAACGGACTGACCCTGGAGAGCCTGGACGAGGAGGACCTGCTCGCCCAGCACTCTCCGCTGATGTCGCCGCTGGTCTGGGACCTGGCGCACATCGGCAACTACGAGGAGCAGTGGCTGTTGCGGGCCGCCGGTGGTCGTGAGGCGCTGCGCCCCGACATCGACGGCCTCTACGACGCCTTCGAGAACCCGCGCGCGGACCGGGTCGCCCTTCCTCTGCTGCGGCCCGACGAGGCGCGCGAGTACAACGAGCGGGTGCGTCGGGAGGTCCTGGACACGTTGGAGGGCGCCGACCTGTCCGCCCGGCCGCCGGACCCGGCCGGCGGGGATCGCTCGTTGCTGGACGCGGGTTTCGTCTTCCACATGGTGATCCAGCACGAGCACATGCACGACGAGACGATGCTCGCCACACACCAGCTGCGTCGAGGCGCACCCGCCCTGTTGGAGGGCTCCACCGAGATCGGGCCGGTGATCCCGCCCGAGGCCGAGGAGGTGCTCGTCCCCGCCGGCCCCTTCACCCTCGGCACCGACGACGACCCCTGGTCCTTCGACAACGAGCGTCCGGCCCGTACGGTCGACCTGCCCGCCTACCTGATCGACGCCGCCCCGGTGAGCAACGCCGCCTACCAGGCGTTCATCGACGACGGCGGCTATCGGGACCCCCGGTGGTGGAGCCCGGCCGGGTGGGAGTGGCGTACCGCGCGCGGCGCCGTCGCTCCGGCCTTCTGGACCCTGGAGGCCGGCCGTTGGACCCGGCGTCGGTTCGGGCGTCATGAGGACGTGCCGCCGAACGAACCCGTCCAGCACGTGAGTTTCCACGAGGCGTCGGCCTACGCGCGCTGGGCCGGCAAGAGACTGCCCACGGAGGCCGAATGGGAGAAGGCCGCGCGCCACGACCCGGTCACCGGACGGTCCCACCGTTTCCCCTGGGGTGACGAGGAACCGGAACCGCGCCACGCCAACCTCGGCCAACGCCGTCTGGGCCCCGCGCCGGTGGGGGCCCATCCCGACGGCGCCTCACCGCTGGGGGTGCGTCAGATGATCGGCGACGTGTGGGAGTGGACCTCCACCACCTTCCACGGGTATCCGGGTTTCCGGGCCTTCCCCTACCGCGAGTACTCGGAGGTCTTCTTCGACGAGGGCTACAAGGTGCTGCGGGGCGGCTCCTGGGCGACCCACCCCACCGCGGTGCGCTCCACCTTCCGCAACTGGGATCATCCGATCCGACGGCAGATCTTCAGCGGGTTCCGCTGCGCACGTGATGTGGACCGCGACTGATGTGCCGCCATCTCGCCTATCTGGGGCCGCCGCGTTCCCTGCGCGCTCTGCTGTACGCGGCGCCCCACTCGCTGCACGTCCAGTCCTGGGCCCCGCGCCACCAGCGGTACGGGACCGTGAACGCCGACGGGTTCGGCGTGGGCTGGTACCCCGAGGCGGTCGGCCCGCGGGCTCCGGAGCCGCTGCGCTATCGCCGGGCCATGCCGATCTGGGGGGACGCCTCCTTCGCGGACGCGGCCCGGGCCATCGTCTCCGGGTGCGTGGTCGCGGCCGTACGCGACGCCACCGTCGGGTTCGGGTCGGAGGAGTCCGGGGCCCAACCCTTCCGCGCCGACCGTCTGCTGTTCAGTCACAACGGGGCCGCGAAGGACGACGAGGCGCTCCACGCCGGGCTCGGACATCCCGCGCCCCCGGGCGCCCTGGACGCACGCGCGCCCGTGGACTCCGCGCCCCTGTTCGCGCACACCGTCCGTTCGTGGCGTTCCTCCGGAGACCTGGTGGGCGCTCTGGCCGAGACGGTCCGACGCGCCCGGGAGCACTCCGAGGGGCGCTACAACCTGCTGGCCTCGGACGGGGAGGCGATCGTCGGGACGACGGCGGGGGACACCCTGTTCACGTCACGACGACCGGGGGAGGGGGTCCTCCTCGCCTCGGAGCCCTTCGACGACGGGCCGGATTGGCACCGGATCCCCGAGGACTCGGTGGTCGTCGCCGACCACGAGCGCACCGAGATCCGGCCACTCGGCTGACTCAGAGCACCACACCCTTCCCATGGCCACGCCCCGTACCGGGTACAACTCCCAGGGACACAGGAGGCACCATGTTCCGGATCGACCGTAATCTGACCGCCGACGAACTGGACAAGACGCTGCGCGCCGACGTCGCGGAGGGGCTCACCTCCAGCCCCAAGAGCCTGCCCCCCAAGTGGTTCTACGACGAACGCGGCAGCGTCCTGTTCGAGGAGATCACCGGGCTTCCCGAGTACTATCCGACCCGGGCCGAGCGGGCCATCCTCGAACATCGCTCCGACGAGATCGCCGAGGCCGCCGACGCCGCCGCCCTCATCGAGCTCGGCTCCGGTTCCGGGGTCAAGACCCGCCTCCTCCTCGACGCCATGAGTCGCCATGGAACCCTGGAGAGTTTCGTGCCGGTGGACGTCAGCGGCGATTTTCTCGCCTCCTCGGCCCGACCTGTCGCCGACGACTATCCGGGGCTGGACGTCCACGCCGTCGTCGGGGACTTCGAACACCACCTCGGGCTGCTTCCGGTCGGAGGGGAGGGGGAACGCCGGCTCCTGGCCGTCCTCGGATCCACGATCGGGAACCAGGAACCGGCCGCCCGGGCCCTCTTCCTCCGCGACATCCACGACACCCTCGCCCCCGGCGACTCACTCCTCCTCGGAGCCGACCTGGTCAAGGACCCCGAACGTCTGGTCGCCGCCTACGACGACTCCCAGGGCGTGACCGCCGCCTTCAACCGGAACGTGCTGTCGGTGATCGACCACCGGCTGGGCGGCGACCTCGATCCGGACGACTTCGACCACGTGGCCCTGTGGGACCCCGAGAACGAGTGGATCGAGATGCGGCTGCGGGCCCGACGGCGCCTGCGCGCCCACATACGGGACCTCGACCTGGAGGTGGACTTCGCGGAGGGCGAGGAGATGCGCACGGAGATCTCCGCGAAGTTCCGCCGCGAGGGCCTGTCCGCCGAACTCGACACGGCCGGGTTCGACCTCGCCCACTGGTGGACCGACCCGAACGGCGACTTCGCGCTCGGCCTGGCCACCGTCCGATGACCGGTCACATACCGGCGGCGGCCCCCAGGAGGGTCCCCGTCAGGTAGGTCACCGCCATGGCGAAGGAACCGCCGACCACGCACCGGATCGCCGCCCGCGGGGCCGGAGCCCCGCCGGTCCAGGCGCTGACAGCGCCCAGCAGGCCGGTGGCCACGAGCACCGCCACCACCGTCACGGGCAGTCGCCAGGCCTCCGGGCCGAGCAGGATCGCCGCCAACGGGATCAGGGCTCCGAGGAGGAAGGAGAACATGCTGGCGAAGGCGGCCTGCCACGGGTTCGCCCGATAGCCGTCGAGCCCGAGTTCGACCTCCACGTGCGCCCTCAGGGCGTCGTGCTCGGTGAGCTCTCGGGCGACCTCGCGGGAGAGCCGATCGCTCAGCCCCCGGCTCCGGTACATCTCGGCCAGCTCCTCCAGTTCGCCCTCAGGGTCGTCGGAGAGTTCACGACGCTCCCGGGCGATGGCGGCGCGCTCGGTGTCGCGCTGGGTGCTGACCGAGACGTACTCGCCCGCCGCCATGGACAGCGCCCCGGCCAGGGTGCCGGCGACCCCGGCCACCAGGAGCGCCTCCCGGTGCGGAGTGGCACCCGCCACACCCACCACCAGGCCGGCGGTGGAGATGATGCCGTCGTTGGCCCCCAGCACGGCGGCCCTCAGACCGTTCAAGAGGGAGCCCAGACGTTGCCGGGACCGATCGGAGTGCTCCTGTGACATGGCGTCAGAGTCGCACGGAGCGGGGGTCGGACCAGGTCGCACCACGCCGAACGTCGTCGTCGACTCCGGTACGCTCGTGCCGTGTTCAAGGTAGGAGTTTTCGGCGCCGATGGGCGCATGGGGTCAGAGGTCGTCAAGGCGGTTCGGGCCGCCGACGACATGGAACTGGTCGCGGGCGTGGACAGCGCCGACGACCGTGACGCGGTACTGGGGGCCGACTACGTCGTCGACTTCACGCATCCCGACGTGGTGATGGACAACCTGGAGTGGCTGATCGCCAACGGGATCCACGCCGTGGTCGGGACCAGCGGCTTCGACGAGGAGAAACTGGCCCGGGTGCGCCGCATGCAGGAGGCCCGCCCCGGGGCGAAGGTGCTCGTCGCGCCGAACTTCGGTATCGCGGCGGTGCTGATGATGCACTTCGCGAAGAAGGCCGCGCCCTACTTCGACTCCACCGAGATCATCGAGCTGCACCACCCGAACAAGGCCGACGCTCCCAGCGGTACGGCCTACCGCACCGCCGAGCTGGTCGCCGAGGCGCGCCGCGAGGCCGGCACCGCGCCGATGCCCGACGCCACCACCTCCGAGATCCCCGGCGCCCGCGGCGCCGACGTCGAGGGGGTCCGTGTGCACGCCCTTCGGATCCAGGGGCTGATCGCCCACCAGGAGGTCGTGTTCGGTACCGACGGCGAGACCCTCAAGCTCCGCCACGACTCGATGAACCGCACCTCCTTCATGCCGGGGGTGCTGTTGGGCGTGCGCAAGGTCGCCGATCTGTCCGAGGACCTCACCCTGGGCCTGGAGCCGTTGCTCGGTCTCGACTAGATCGAGATCCGTCCGCTCCCGTGACGGTACGTCGGCCCCCGGTACACGCGTACCGGGGGCCGAGCCGTCTCACCCCTTCCGGCGGCAGGTGAGGAAGACCTGGGTCTCCGGGGGCGCGTCCCCGCCCTCGGGCTCGTAGACGACCGCGCGCTCGCCCTCGACGGCCAGGCCCGCGGCCTCCACCACGCGCCGCAGCTCCTCGCGGGGATAGCCCGACACCCGGAGACTCGCCCCCAGGAACGGGATCGGCGCGTCGTCCAGGTCCGTCTCGACCATCGACAGACACAGGGTCCCTCCGGGCACCAGGGCCTCCCGCACACGGGCCAGGGCCTCGGGGATCCGAGCCCTGGGCAGGCACAGCAGGGAGAAGAAGGCCACCACCGCGTCATAGGACGTCCCGTCCGGATCCAGATCGACGATGTCCGTGCGGTGGAACTCCGCTTCGGGCACGTTGCGGCGGGCCAGTTCGAGCATCCGTTCGGAGATCTCGAAGCCGGTCACCCTCATACCGGCGTCGACCAGCCGGCGGGCCGTGGGCAGACCGGTGCCCGAACCCAGGTCGAGCACGCGCGAGCCGGCGGGCAACGTCTCCAACAGGCGTCGGACGTGCTCCTCCTGCCCCTTCTTGTCGGGGAACACCTCGTCGTAGCGCTCCCCGATGAGGTCGAAGGCGTGCGCCTGCGCGGAGGCGCGTTCGTCCCATGAACGGGGGTCGTGGGCGGGGGATCGGGGGTCGCTGTGGTCGCTCGGCACGGTCTTCGCTCCCTTCCGGGGCACGGCGGCGCCCCGGTGGCCTCACCCGCGCGGGGAACCCTCCCCGCCGGCGGGACGGTGGTCGGGCAGGACGGTCCTCCCGTCCTCCAAGTAGACCGGGCCGCCCCCATGGTCGTCCACCGCGACGGCGGCGAGCATGCGACGGGCCGTGCCCTCGGGCAGGTACTCCGGGATCCTCCCGGGGCGGACCCACTCCCATCCGGACAGCTCCTCCGGCTGGAGGGAGAACCGGTCCTCCGAGGGCACCTCGACGCGGAACAGCCACTGGAGGGCGGCGGTGCGCGGATACCGGGCGGGCACCCAGTCCACGACCAACGGACCGCGGACGGTCGCCGTCACGCCCAACTCCTCGGCGATCTCCCGTCTACAGGCGGACAGGGGCGACTCCTCCGCCTCGACGATCCCGCCGGGGATCCCCCAAAGGGCGTCGCTCTCATAGGCACGGCGGACCAACAGCACGTCCCCCTCGGGGGAGCGGATGAGCGCGCCCGCCGCGCCCCGGGTGGCGGGCAGGGAGGCGAAGAACCTCTCGTCGTCGCGCTCTCGGGCGGAACGCTCCATGGCCATCGCTCCTTCGAAGGTCGGCGAACGTGGCGAACGGGGCCAGGGTGTCATGGACGTACCTCCGGCCCCGCCGCGACGTGCCCTTCGTCAGCCCAGGGCCAGGGCGATGGAGAACAGGAGCCCGAACGCCATCTGGAGCCGGCCCGTCTCGCCCAACCCCAGCACCAGGTCGCGCCCCACCTGACCACCGAGGACACGGCGCAGCGGCGGTACGGCCAGGGGCGCCGACAGCAGGACCGCGGGCACCCACCAGGAGACGGGGAGCAGCGCGAGCGCGAACACGTACGAGGCGACGATCATCGTCGCGAACATACGGCGGGTCCCCGTCTCGCCCAACCGCACGGCCAGGGTGATCTTCCCGGTCTCCCGGTCGGTGGGGATGTCGCGCAGGTTGTTGATGACCAGCACCGAGCAGGAGAGCAGCCCGACCGGGACCGAGGCCACCCAGGCCTGCCACGGCGCCGACTCCAACTGGACGAACACGGTGCCCACCACGGCCACGACACCGAAGAACACGAAGACCGAGATCTCGCCCAGACCGCGGTAGCCGTAGGGGGTACGACCGCCGGTGTAGTACCACCCGGCCGCGATCGCCGCCACGCCCACCAGGAGCAGCCACCATGAGGTGGTCGCCACCAGGACCAGCCCCACGACACCGGCGAAGGCGAAACTCCCCAGCGCCGCGCCCAACACCTGGCCGGGCCGCGCCGCGCCGGAGGCGGTCAACCGGGTCGGGCCGGTCCGCTCCTCGGTGTCGGTGCCCTTGACGCCGTCGCTGTAGTCGTTGGCGAAGTTGACCCCCACCTGGAGGGCCATCGACACCACGAGCGCGAGCAGGGCCTTCCACCACACGAACCCGTCCAGCGCGAAGGCCAGGGCGGTTCCCACCGCCACCGGGACGATCGAGTTCGGAAGCGTACGGGGGCGCAACCCCGAGACCCATTCACTGACCGTGGCCACGCGCCGGTCCTCCAGTTCGATACGGGGCGCGCGAGGGCGCGCCACAACAACCACCCCACGGTAGTGCCTGACCGCCCTCGCCCGAGACCGGCTACTCCGAGATCGCCGCGTGCAGTCGCGCCATGGGCAGGGTCCGGCCCATGTCGATCTCCCGTCGGGCGCCGTCCGCCCGCCAGCCCGCCGCCTCCAGGAACCCCCGCAGGGCGTTCTCCTCCTCGGGGACCCACACGTGCACCGTGCCGAAACCGCCCTCCACCAGGTGATCCACGCAGGCGTTCACCAGCCGGCTACCGTGTCCCTCACGCGCCCGCTCGGGGTCCACGTGCAACGCGAACAGTTCGGCGTCCTTGGCCGGCCACAGGTCGGGGTCGCCCGCCGGCCCGAAGGCCGCGAACCCCACGACGTGCCGCTCGCCGCCCACCTCGTCGGTGGCCACCACCAGTCGATGCCTGGAGGTGGGCGGGGACTCCAGGGCCTCCGTCCACTGCTCACGGAAACTCCGCGCGGCCTGGGGGCCGGACATCTCCTCGGCCACCTCGTCGGGCAACAGACCCGAGTACACCGCCCGCCACGACGCCACCTGGAGCTCCACCACCCGGTCCACGTCGGCGACACGGGCGGGGCGGACGAACTGGGCACTGGACACTGAGGGCCTCCTCTGAAGGTTCCCGTCCGGGCGGGGCGGTGCCGGAGTTTCCGGAGCTTGCCACGGCATGGGAACATCTACGGTGTGAGCCTCATTATCAGAGTTATCGTGAACGCACTCGCCCTTTGGGCGGCTGTCTTTCTGATCGACGGCATCGATGTCGGGACCGACGACACCGTCGGACAGATCGTCGTCTTCCTCGTCGTCGGTGCGATCTTCGGTGTGGTCAACGCGATCATCAAACCGATCGTCAAAACGGTCGGCTGCCTGTTCTACGCTCTGACCCTGGGCCTGATCGGCCTGGTCGTGAACGCGTTGCTGTTCCTGCTCACGGAGTGGATCGCCGGGCTGTTCGACCTCCCCTTCCACATCGACGGCTTCTGGCCCGCCTTCTGGGGGGCCATCGTCGTCGCCGTCGTGAGCTGGCTGCTGAGCATGTTCCTGCCGGACCAGAAGGACGACTGACCCTGTCGACAACCCCGAACACCACCCCTTCCGAACGTGGTGACCCCGGGTCCCGTCCGAGTGGCGAGGGCCCGGGGCGGGTAGGTTCACACTCCCGGTGACGCTCTCCCACCTCGACCGACGAGGACGGGGAACGAACCGGACGCCGCCTCCGACACTCGTAGGAGCGGAGCGACACAGACTTTCCCGCGTCCGGCCCACAGGGCCGATCGCGGTGGCGGACGTACAACGCCGCCCCACCCGTGTACGGAGAAAGCACCCGCCACGGGACATGTAACGACTGTTTCCGATAGGACACGGAGAGGAGGAGGGGCATACGAGGGCCCGCGCCTCGCGGTATCGGGCCCGAGAGCCTTTCACACGTGATGGTTGACACCAAGAACCGCCCGTTCGGCAAGATGCTGACCGCGATGGTCACCCCGATGCTCGAGGACGGCGAACTCGACTACGAAGGCGCCGCCAGACTCGCCACCTACCTGGTGGACGAGCAGCACAATGACGGCCTCGTCATCAGCGGCACCACCGGTGAGTCGCCCACGACCAGCGACGAGGAGAAGGATCGCCTGCTCCGCACGGTCGTCGAGGCCGTCGGCGACCGAGCCCAGATCGTCGCGGGCGTGGGCACCAACGACACCCGCCACAGCGTCAAGCTGGCCAAGGCCGCGGAGAAGGCCGGCGCGCACGGCCTCCTGGCGGTCACGCCCTACTACAACAAGCCTCCCCAGGAAGGCCTGATCAGGCACTTCACGGAGATCGCCGACACCACCGAACTGCCGGTGATGCTCTACGACATCCCGCACCGCACGGGCACCCCGATCGCCTCCGAGACGCTGGTCCGGCTGGCCGAGCACCCGCGGATCGTCGCCAACAAGGACGCGAAGGACAACGTCGGCGCCAGTTCCTGGGTGATGGAGCGCACCGACCTGGCCTACTACTGCGGGACCGACATCCTGAACCTGCCGCTGCTGTCGGTGGGCGCCGCCGGTTTCGTCAGCGTCGTCGGCCACATCGTGGGCAGCGACCTCAAGGACATGATCGACGCGTTCGAGGCGGGCGAGGTCGGCCAGGCCCTGGCCATCCACCGCCGCCTCACCCCGGTCTACACCGGTATGTTCCGCACCCAGGGCGTCATCACCACCAAGGCGATCCTGAACCTCTTCGGCCTGCCCTCCGGCCCCGTCCGGACCCCGCTCGCCGACGCCTCCTCCGAGCTCCAGGCCCTGCTGCGCGAGGACCTGGCCGCCGCGGGGGTCAAGGGCCCGATCGGGCTCGCCCCGCACCAGGCGGTTCCGGCCAGCGCCGTCCGCGTCGAGCGCCTCACGGAGGGTTCCGTATGAGTCACCCGCACCCCGAGCTCGGCCCGCCCCCGCCCCAGGGCGAGGGCGTCCTGAGGGTCGTCCCGCTGGGCGGTCTCGGTGAGATCGGCCGGAACATGACGGTCTTCGAGTACGCCGGCAAGCTGCTCATCGTCGACTGCGGCGTGCTCTTCCCCGAGGAGGAGCAGCCCGGCGTCGACCTGATCCTGCCGGACTTCGACTACATCCGGGACCGCCTGGACGACGTCGAGGCGATCGTGCTCACCCACGGGCACGAGGACCACATCGGCGGTGTGCCGTTCCTGCTGCGTGAGCGCGCCGACATCCCGATCGTCGGTTCCAAGCTCACCCTGGCGCTGATCAGCGCCAAGCTGGGCGAGCACCGCATCAAGCCGGTGACCGTCCAGGTCGAGGAGGGGGAGAAGCAGGACTTCGGCCCCTTCGGCCTGGAGTTCTTCGCGGTCAACCACTCCATCCCGGACGCGCTGGCGGTCGGTATCCGCACCCCCGGCGGTACGGTGCTGCACACCGGCGACTTCAAGATGGACCAGCTTCCGCTGGACGGCCGCCTCACCGACCTGGCCGGCTTCGCCCGGTTCGGCGACGAGGGCGTCGACCTGCTGCTGTCGGACTCCACCAACGCCGAGCAGCCCGGTTTCGTCGTCGGCGAGCGGAACCTGAACGAGGCCATCGACAAGGTGTTCCGTCAGGCCGAGAAGCGCATCGTCGTGGCCTGTTTCGCCTCGCACGTGCACCGTGTCCAGCAGGTCATCGACGCGGCCACCGCGCACGGGCGCAAGATCGCCTTCGTGGGCCGCTCCATGGTCCGCAACATGAACATCGCGCGCGACCTGGGCTACCTCAGCATTCCGGGCGACACGATCGTCGACGTCAAGCAGCTCGACAAGATGCCCGGCGACGAGGTCGTCCTGGTCTGCACCGGTTCGCAGGGCGAGCCCATGGCCGCCCTCAGCCGGATGGCCAACCGAGACCACCAGATCCGGATCGAGGAGGGGGACACCATCCTGCTGGCCTCCTCGCTCATCCCCGGCAACGAGAACTCGGTCAACCGGGTGATCAACGGTCTGACCCGCTGGGGCGCCAAGGTCGTGCACAAGGGCAACGCCCTGGTGCACGTGTCCGGACACGCCTCCGCCGGCGAGCTGCTGTACGTGCTCAACATGGTGCGTCCGCGCAACTTCATGCCGGTGCACGGCGAGTGGCGCCACATGCGGGCCCACGCCGACCTGGCCAAGCTCACCGGTGTCCCGGCCGACAGGGTCGTCATCGCCGAGGACGGCGTGGTCGTCGACCTGTACAAGAACCGGGCCAGGATCGTCGGCGCGGTCCAGGCCGGTTACGTGTACGTCGACGGCTCCTCGGTCGGCGACGTCACCGAGGCCGCGCTCAAGGACCGTCGCATCCTCGGTGACGAGGGCTTCATCTCCGTGGTCGTGGCCGTGGACTCCAACAGCGGCAAGATCCTGGGCGAGCCCGAGATCCACACGCGGGGCGCGGGCATCGGCGCCGACGCCTACGACGACGTCATCGACAAGCTCCAGGACGCCCTGGACCGGGCCGCCGCCGACGGGGTCAACGACCCGCACCAGCTCCGGCAGCTGATCCGTCGCAGCACGGGGCGTTGGGTGAACGAGACGTACCGTCGTCGCCCGATGATCATCCCCGTCCTCGTCGAGGTCTGACCCGACGGGACACGTCACGTCGAACGGCCCGGAACGCCCCTGGCGCTCCCGGGCCGTTCGACGTGTCCGACCCCCTTCGACGTCGTGCCCGGTGGCCGCGCACGACACGCCGGTCCCCCCTTCGTGCCTCGGGGTGGACGCCTTAGTAGGCTTCCCGCCGTGCCGGGACGCTGTGTCCGGGCTTCGAGAACGACCCGGTCCCCGTGGAGGTGACCCCCTCAATGGCCACGCGCGCCTCCTCTGGCGGCTCCAAGCGCAAGAAGACCACCGCGCGCAGACCCGCGGCCGCCAAGCGCATGCCGGACGGCCCCATCGCCTACGTGGTCACGCTCTTCGGGCAGTTCCTGCTGGTCCTGTGGAAGCTCATCGCCCATACGGTGGGAGGGGCCGCTCGAGCGGTCGGGCGCAGCGCCCGCGACCTCGACCCCGACCTGCGGCGCGACGGGATCGGGCTGGTGCTGCTGGCCCTGGGCATCCTCGTGGCGGCCGCCGTGTGGTGGCAGAGCGAGGGACCGTTGCTGGAGGCCACCCGCATGGTGGTCGTCGGTGGTTTCGGCACCTTCTCACCGATCCTGCCGCTGCTGTTCCTGCCCATCGCGGTGAAGCTGATGCGCACCCCCGGCAGCGCCAAGGAGGGCGACGCCGGGCGGCTCTTCATCGGGATCACCGCGATCATGCTCGGCCTCCTGGGGCTGATCCACATCGCCCACGGCATCCCCCAGCCCGCCGACGGGATCGAGGGGCTCCAGAACGCGGGCGGACTCATCGGCTTCGTCGCCTCCGGTCCGCTCAGCTCCATCGTCACCCCCTGGCTCACCGGCCTCCTGCTCGCCCTCGTGCTGATCTTCGGTGTCCTGGTGGTGACCGCGACCCCCATCCGACGCATCCCGGACCGGCTCCAGACGCTGTTCACCGCCCTGATGGAGCGCGACCCCGGGCCGGACGCGGGGATCGGCATCCTCGGCGCCGACGCGGAGAAGAAGCCGACCCGCAAGCGCAGGCCCAAGAAGCGGGCCGAGGACACCGAGACGGTCGCCGGCGACCACGAGCGCCCCTACGACAGCCCGGTGCTCTCCGACGCACCCGAAGGCCCGGAGCCGATCGCCCCCGCCCTCACCGACGAGGAGGAGGCGGCCGCCAAGCCCGCCAAGAAGAAGTCCAAGGCCAAGGCGCCGGTCCCCGATCCGACGCCTCCGCCGGTCGCCACCGAGCAGCTCTCCCTGCCCTCACGGGTGGTCGAGGGCGACTACGAGCTTCCGCTTCCGACCATGCTCAAGCCGGGCACGCCGGTCAAGCCGCGCACCAAGGCCAATGACGAGGTCGTCTCCGCGCTGTCGGGGGTGATGGGGCAGTTCAAGATCGACGCCGAGGTCACCGGGTTCACCCGGGGGCCGACGGTCACCCGCTACGAGATCGAGCTCGGCCCGGCGGTGAAGGTCGAGAAGGTCACGGCGTTGTCGAAGAACATCTCCCTGGCCGTCAAGAGCGCCGACGTGCGCATCCAATCGCCGATCCCCGGCAAGTCCGCGATCGGTGTGGAGATCCCCAACACCGACAAGGACATAGTGAGCCTGGGAGACGTGCTCGGGTCCACGGCCGCCACCTCCGACGACCATCCCATGCTGGTCGGGCTGGGCAAGGACGTGGAGGGCACCAACGTCGTGGCCAACCTGGCCAAGATGCCCCACGTGCTGGTCGCGGGCGCCACCGGCGCCGGTAAGTCCACCTGCATCAACGGGCTCATCACCTCGCTGATGATGCGCGCCACCCCCGACGAGGTGCGCATGATCCTGGTCGACCCCAAGCGGGTCGAACTGACCATGTACGAGGGCATCCCTCATCTGATCACCCCCATCATCACCAGCCCCAAGAAGGCCGCGGAGGCCCTCCAATGGGTGGTGGGGGAGATGGATCGCCGTTACGACGACCTGGCCGCCTCCGGGTACCGCCACGTCGACGACTTCAACGCCGCCGTGCGCACCGGTGAGCTGAAGGCCCCGCCCGGCAGTGAACGCGAGTACGAGCCCTACCCCTACCTCCTGGTCATCGTCGACGAGCTCGCCGATCTGATGATGGTCGCCCCGCGCGACGTGGAGGACGCGGTCGTGCGCATCACCCAGCTGGCCCGCGCCGCCGGGATCCACCTGGTCCTGGCCACCCAGCGGCCCAGCGTCGACGTGGTCACCGGTCTGATCAAGGCCAACGTCCCCTCCCGCCTGGCCTTCGCCACCTCCAGCCTCGCCGACAGCCGGGTCATCCTCGACCAGCCCGGGGCGGAGAAACTGGTCGGCAAGGGCGACGCCCTCTTCCTCCCCATGGGAGCCGGAAAGCCCATCCGGCTCCAGAACGCGTGGGTGGGGGAGAAGGAGATCCGCGCGATCGTCGACCACTGCAAGAAGCAGGCCGAACCCAGCTACCGCGAGGACGTCGCGGTCGAAGGGGCGAAGAAGAAGGAGATCGACGAGGACATCGGCGACGACATGGACCTGCTGTTGCAGGCGGTCGAGCTGGTGGTCACCACCCAGTTCGGATCCACGTCGATGCTCCAGCGCAAGCTCCGTGTCGGCTTCGCCAAGGCCGGTCGACTCATGGACCTGATGGAGAGCCGGGACGTCGTCGGCCCGAGCGAGGGCTCCAAGGCGCGGGACGTCCTCGTGCAGCCCGACGATCTGGCCGCGGTCCTGACGGACATCCGAGGGGGTTGATCCTCTGGCGCGCCCGCCCGATCCGCCCCGTCCGTGTCGCCCGATTTGGTGCGATCTTGGCGGTGCCTTAGGGCGTGGTGCGCCCCACCGGGCGGGTAGTGGTAGCAGAGTGGAGTCGCATAGGCACTGAAAGTCGCGGGGGGAGTGCGCATGGCGACGATCGGCCAGACCCTGTCCGCCGCACGGATCGCGGCGGGGTGCTCCTTGGAGCACCTGAGCACACGTACACGCATTCGGATGCAGGTCCTCAGAGCCATAGAGAACGAGGACTTCGTCCCTTGCGGAGGGGACTTCTACGCACGCGGCCACATCCGGAGGATCTGCAAGTTCCTGGGTGTCGACCCCGAGCCGCTCTTGGAGGAGTACGAACGAGAGCACGCCTCCAAGGAGAAGCCCACCTTCGTCCCGCCTCCCAGGCACCCGGCCGCCTCGCCCAAGGCCGCCCGAGCCACGGCGGGCGGCGGAGGAGGGCGGGGCCGTTCCGAGGAGGGCGGCCACGAGATCCCGGCCCGGATCGGGGACGAGGACATCGACCCCGAGCAGCGGGCCGAGAACTGGGGCCACTTCGAACGCAACAAGAGGCTGGCGAAACGGACCGAGCCCGCGGACCGACCCGGTAGACGCCGGCCGGCCGCGGCGGCCGCGGTCCCGGGGCCACGTGAGGGCGAGGGCGCCCGAAAGCGGGACGGTCGAGGACCGGGCCGCGGGGACGATCGACGTCCGCCTCGCGGGCGTCCGGCGGGGGCCCTCGCGGGTCGTGCCGGCCCCGACGGGGGAGTGCGCCGTCACTGGCCCTGGGCGGTGGTCGGCCTCATCCTGGTCGCCGCCGTCGTGGTCGGTGTCCGGGCCTGGCAGGACGAGGAGAGCGGCCCCGTCCGCACGGCCTTCGACGCGATGCGGGACAAGGAGCGGGACGGCGACGAGGCCGCCGGCTCCGTGGTCCTTCCCGAGGAGGGCGCCGTCGTGGGCAAGGCCCAGGGCGAGGAGGGCGTCAAGGAGGCGGAGGAACCCGAGGAGTTCACCGTCGAACTCAACGGCTCCGGTCGCAGCTGGGTCAAGGTCACCGACGCCGAGGGGGAGAACCTCTTCACGGGCTTCCTGCTCGAAGGCGAGACCCGGGACTACGTCACCGAGGCGCCGTTGGAGCTGTGGGTCGGCAACGCCGGAGAGGTCGCGGTGGCGGTCGACGGAGAGGACCTCGGTCCCAGCGGAGGCGTGGGCGAGGTGAAGGAGTTCACCGTCGGCGCCGAGGGCATCGGTGACTGACCGGGGCCCTCGACCGCGGGCGGAGCGACGATGTTCCGAGGCCGGGGTACGGGCGGGTGAGTCGATCACGGTAGTGTTGGTGGCCGCGGGCGGCGCCGATCGACGCCGTGTCGCGCGCGAACCCGACCGTACTCCGGCCTTCGTTCGCGCCGCGCATCCGCGCCGCTCACAGCTCTCCCACACGCTTGGAAGCCATGTCATCGCGCCGTACTGTCTCACTCGTCACCCTGGGGTGTGCGCGTAACGAGGTCGACTCCGAAGAGCTCGCCGGACGCCTTGCCGCCGGCGGCTGGGACCTCGTCGACGACGACACCGAGGCCGACGTGACCGTCGTCAACACCTGCGGATTCATCGAGGCCGCCAAGCAGGACTCGATCGAGACCCTGCTGGAGGCGGCCTCGTCGGGTGGCAAGGTGGTCGCCGCCGGGTGCATGGCCGAACGTTACGGCTCCGAACTGGCCGACGCCCTCCCCGAGGCCCAGGTGATCGGCTTCGACGACTACGCGGCGATCACCGATCGTCTCGACGACGTCGTCGCCGGACGTTCCCTGGTCCCGCACGACCCTCGCGACCGTCGCACCCTCCTGCCGATCAGTCCGGCCGAGCGCGACGCCTCCCAGGTCCACGTTCCCGGCCACGCCTCCTTCGCCGACTCCGAGGGGGCGGAGGGCACCGAGCTGCCCTACCGCACCTCGATCCCGCGCCGCCGGCTCACCGGCGGCCCGGTCGCCAACCTCAAGATCGCCTCCGGCTGTGACAGAAGGTGCACCTTCTGCGCCATCCCGGCCTTCCGCGGCGCCTACATCTCCCGCCAGATGGACGAGATCGTCCGTGAGGCCGAGTGGCTGGCGAGCGAGGGCGTCCGCGAGGTCTTCCTGGTCAGCGAGAACTCCACCTCCTACGGCAAGGACCTGGGCGACCTGCGCGCTCTGGAGAAGCTGCTGCCGAGGCTGGCCGCTGTCGAGGGGCTGGAGCGCGTGCGCGTCAGCTACCTCCAGCCCGCCGAGGTCCGTCCGGGGCTGGTCGAGGTGCTCACCGGCACCCCCGGCGTGGTCCCCTACTTCGACCTCTCCTTCCAGCACGCCAGCGGTCCGCTGCTGCGCCGTATGCGCCGTTTCGGTGACCGTGAGCGCTTCCTGGAGCTGCTGGCCACCGCCCGTGCCAAGGCCCCGGAGGCCGGGGCCCGCTCCAACTTCATCGTCGGCTTCCCCGGCGAGACGGAGGAGGAGTTCGAGGAGCTGGTGGCCTTCCTGAGCGAGGCCCGCCTGGACGCCATCGGCGTCTTCGGCTACTCCGACGAGGACGGCACCGAGGCCGCCGGCCACGCCGACAAGGTCCCGGAGGAGGTCGTCCAGGAACGCGTGGACCGCCTCAACCGACTGGCCGAGGAGCTCATGGCCCAGCGGGCCGAGGAGCGCATCGGTGACGAGGTGACCGTCCTGGTGGAGTCCGTCATCGAGGACGGCGTCTACGAGGGACGGTCCGAGCACCAGGCCCCCGAGGTCGACGGCAGCACCATCCTGTACGGCGAGGGGCTCTCCGTCGGCGACCTGGTGCGCGCGACCGTGATCCAGGCGGCCGGCGCCGACCTCGTCGCCGAGCAGGACGGGGAAGCCGGGGACAGATGAGCAGCCACGATCCCGCGGCGTCGCCCGCCCCCCAGGCCCCCTTGTGGAACATCGCGAACATCCTCACGATGAGCCGTCTGGTCATGGTGCCGGTCTTCGTGTGGTTCATGTTCCTGGACGGCACGTGGTGGCGTCTGGCGGCCTTCGGCGTCTTCGTGCTCGCGGCCATCACGGACCGCGTCGACGGTGAGCTGGCCCGCCGGCGGAACCTGGTCACCGACTTCGGCAAGATCGCCGACCCGATCGCGGACAAGGCCCTCACCGGCGCGGCCCTGATCGTGCTCTCCGTTCAGGGCGACCTGTGGTGGTGGGTGACCATCGCCATCCTGGTCCGCGAGTGGGGGATCACGCTGCTGCGTCTGGCGGTCCTGCGTTACGGGGTCATCCCGGCGAGCAAGGGCGGCAAGCTCAAGACCGTCCTTCAGATCGTCGCGATCAGCATCTATCTGTTCCCCCTGCACCTGCTGCCGTTCATGGACCTGTTCGTCTGGGTGGCCCACGGCGTGATGGCGGCCGCCCTGGCCGTCACCCTGTGGACCGGACTGACCTACGTCGTGGACGCCGTACGCCTGGCCCGGGCCAAGGGGAACCGGAGCGACTAGAAGGAGCCGGAGATGAACGAGGAGGGGGACCGCGCCGTCCCGATCACGGAGATCGAGCGGGCGGCCGCCGAGGCCGCCCTGGAAGCGCATCGGGCCCTCCTCGCCTCCGGCTCCACATGCGCCACGGCGGAGTCGCTCACAGGGGGCCTCATCGGTGCCCACATGACCTCCGTGCCCGGCTCCTCGGCCACCTACCGGGGCGGACTCGTCACCTACGCCACCGACGCCAAGTCCACCCTCCTGGGGGTCCCCGAGGAGCTGTTGGCCGAGCACGGTGCGGTCCACCCCGACGTGGCCCGTCACATGGCGGTCGGGGCGCGCCGGGCGGTCGAGTCGGACTATGCGATCTCCGTCACCGGGGTCGCCGGCCCCGATCCTCAGGACGGACGGCCCGTGGGGACGGTCTTCGCGGCCGTCGCGGGGCCCGGATCCCGTACCCGGGTCGCCCGGTTCAGTTTCACCGGGGATCGTTCGGGTATCCGCTACCACACGGTCGAAGGTGCGCTCAGGCTTCTGACGACCACCGTTCGTGAGGAGCGAGGAGCAGAGCCCGATAACGACCCTTTCGGTTGATACCCCTTCTCCCATGGAATGGGAACAAAACCACCCCCGGGTGGGGTTCCCCCTCCAGCGAACAGGACGACAAGAGGTGCCCGAATCGGGCGTGGGGCAGGTACGGTGTTGTATATGAAGGTCGCTACCGGTGGGAGGGAGCGCGAATGATGGTCCTGCTTCGTCACCTACTTGGTGACGTGCTCAGGCGGCTGCGGCAGCGCCAGGGCCGCACCCTCCGCGAGGTGTCGGCCGACGCCCGTGTGTCCCTCGGCTACCTGTCGGAGGTCGAGCGCGGACAGAAGGAGGCCTCTTCCGAGCTGCTCTCCTCGATCTGCGGGGCCCTCGGGGTTCCGCTCTCACAGGTGCTGAGAGAGGTCTCCGACCAGCTCGCGCTGGCCGAGCTCCAAGAGGCCGCGCTGCTGGGCGATCCGGCCACGAGCGACCCGGTCCCGGCGCAGGACCTCGGCATCGAGTCCGTTCCCGACCGTGTTCCCCAGGTCGCCGACATGGCGGGTGTCTGAGGACACTCCGTCCGCGTTCGGACGTCGGCCCCACGAAGTCCACGAGGAGCAGGCCCACCCCGAGGGGTGGGCCTGCTCCTTCGTCGTATGCGGGGGTGCGGGGTAGGGCTCTCAGCGATGCGTGTGGTTGACCCAGGACTCGGGGTCCTCGGCCAGGGAACGCACCTGTTCGGGGAGTTCGTTGGTGACCAGGTGCTGGAGGTTGACCCCCTCCAGGATGGCCCGTTCGCTGGCGCGCAGGGCGATCCACACCTGTTGCAGGCTGCGGGCGGCCCCGTCGTAGTCGACGTGCTCGGGGCGTTCCCCGCGCACGTTGGCGAGTGGTCCGTCGACCGCTCGGATGATGTCGGCGAGGGAGATCTCCCCCGCGGGCCGGGCGAGCCAGTAACCGCCGACGGGACCCCGTTGGCTGCGTACCAGGCCTGCTCGGCGTAGCTGGGTGAGGATGTTCTCTAGGAATTTTCCGGGGATGGCCTGCGCGCGTGCGAGCTGCTCGGCCGTCACCGGACCGTCGCCGGCGACAGCGAGCTCTGCGGCCGCGCGAAGCGCGTAGTCGACCCGGGCTGAAAGGCGCATGCTGTGATTATGCCGTGGTTAGAAGGGCGAATGGGGCACCGGACGCCGACGGGTGTCGTCGACGGCCGGGGTGCTACAGGTCAAGAGTACTTCTCCGACCGGGTTTCGGGGACATGGGCGATGTCTCCCCTTCGTTCCCGCCACCGCCGATCGTGGGCGTGTCCCCTGGAGAAAGGCCGCCGGCCCGGTCCCGAGGAGTGGTGGGAGGGACCGGGCCGGGGCAGGGGGGAGTGGTCAGTCGGCGGTCTCGAGGGCGGCGGCGGACCCCAGGACCTCGGCCGCGCTCAGTCCGTTCACGTGGGCGGCGCCGTAGGTGCTCACGTAGGCGCCGCAGTCGGGACGCCAGATGGGCAGGCCCATCTCCACCACGACCGCCTTGGGGCGGGCCGCCAGGAGGCCGTTCACGAACGCCTGGGCGTCCGGGTAGCGGTGCGCGTCCCGTACCACCACGATCAGGTCGTGGTCGGCCGCGGCGGTCAGGATCGCGGAGGGGTCGTCGGTCTCGGGGGAGACCCGCACGGTGTCGCGGAACCAGGGCCCCAGACCCCAGGGGACGTCGCCCACCGCGACCCCGGCCGGGGCGTCCACCTCGACCACGTACGGGCGCTCCAGCGGGGGCAGTTCGCCGTCCACGCGCACGGCCCGACGGGCGCCGTTCAGGCCGACCGCCCCGGTGGCCTCGGAACGGGTCCGCTCGGCGGAGGAGCGGCCCACCCAGGAGCGCAGACGGGCGTTGCG
The DNA here is from genome assembly GCF_000341225.1 of Nocardiopsis alba DSM 43377. GTDB lineage: Bacteria > Actinomycetota > Actinomycetes > Streptosporangiales > Streptosporangiaceae > Nocardiopsis > Nocardiopsis alba. The sequence goes on along the minus strand of NZ_ANAC01000010.1, from coordinate 491,209 downwards.
CTCGGCGGCCTCCTCCAGACGCTCTCCGGTCAGACGGCCCTCGTGGACCGCGCGGACCAGCGCGGAACGGACCTCGGCGACCTGGTCGGCGTAGACGAAACGGCCCAGGCAGAGCAGATCGCAGCCGGCCGCGACCGCCAGCACGCTCGCCTCGGGGATGCCGATGCGTTCGCTGACGCCGCGCATGTCCATGGCGTCGCTGACCACGACGCCCTCGAAGCCCATCTCGTTGCGCAGCAGGTCGTTGACCAGGGCACGGGTGAGGGTGGCGGGGCCCTCGCCGCCCAGTCCGGGCATCTCGATGTGGGCGGTCAGGATCGACCGGACCCCGGCGTCGATGACGGCCTGGAAGGGCAGCAGCTCACGGCGGCGCAGCAGGTCGGCGTCGGCCTCCACACGGGGCAGGGTGTGGTGGGAGTCCTGGGAGGTGGCGCCGTGGCCGGGGAAGTGCTTGGCGCAGGCGGCGACCCCGGCCTCCTGGAGACCCAGGACCGAGGCGGCCGAATGGCGGGCCACCAGTTCGGCGTCCGAACCGAAGGAGCGGGTACCGATGACCGGGTTGTCGTCGGCGACGTTGACGTCCACCGACGGCGCCAGGTCCAGGTTGAATCCCAGGTCGGCGAGTTCCAGACCCAGGGCCCGGAAGGTCTCCCGGGTCAGGTCGGTGTCGTCCACCCGGCCCAGGGCGGCGTTGCCCGGATAGCCGCTGCCTCGGGCCTGGCCGATCCGGGTGACGTCGCCGCCCTCCTCGTCCAGGGAGATCAGCGGGTGGTCGGTGACCTCGCCCAGGCCGGCGTTGAGCGCGGTGATCTGTTCCGGGCTCTCCAGGTTGTTGTGGAACAGACAGACCCCGGAGATCCCGTCCGCCAGCCCCTCCAGGATCCACCGAGGGGCGTGGAGCGACTCGAAGGGCACCAGCAGCGTGGCGTTGGCCAGACGTTCCAATGTCGGATCGTGCGGCATGACGGACTCCGTTCGTGAGCGGGAGATGCCCGGTCCAGAGCAGACGCGTGGCGGGGAAAGGGGGTAGGCGTGAAGGCGGTGGCCCGGGGCGGTACGGTCACGCCGCCCCGGGGAGGCGAGGGTCAGCCCTTGACCGCGCCCATGGTCAGACCGGAGACCATGCGGCGCTGGACGAAGAGGAAGAAGATCATCACGGGGATGGTCAACAGGGTCGACGCGGCCATGATCGGACCCCACTCGGTGCCGAAGCGTCCGAAGTAGTAGGACAGGGTCAGCGGCAGCGTGTAGTTGTCGGTGCTCCGCCCCAGGAAGGTCAGGGCGACGATGAACTCGTTCCAGGCCGTGATGAAGGCGAAGATGCTCGCGGCCACCAGGCCCGGCGCGACCAGCGGCATCAGGATCCGCCAGAAGATCGTCCAGCTGCCGGCCCCGTCGATGGCGGCCGCCTCCTCCAACTCCTTGGGAACGGCGGCGACGAACCCCCGCAGCATCAGGATGGTGATCGGCAGGGACACCGCCGTGTACACCACCAGCAGGCCGGTGAGGTTGCCGAGGAGCTGGATTCCGGTGGCCTCCGACAGGGAGCGGAAGTTGATGAAGATCGAGATGATCATCGCCTCCATCGGCACCATCTGGATGACGATGAGCAGCATGATGAAGGCGGAGCGCAGCTTGAAGCGGAACCTGGCGACGGCCACCGCCGCCAGGAGGGAGAAGAACGCTCCCATCGCGACCGCGCCCAGGGTCACCAGCAGGCTGTTGGTGAGGAAGGTTCCGAAGTTCACCCCGGGGATCAACTGGCCGTTGATCACCCGGTCGAAGTGGGCGAGGGTGGGCGCCTGGGGGACCAGGCTCTGGTCGCGGGTGAAGATCTCGCCCGTCGGCTTGAAGGCCGTGGCGACCATCCAGTAGACGGGGAAGACCGAGAAGACGAAGACGGCGATGCCCGCCACGTACAGGGGAAGGTCGCGCAGACGTCGCAGCGGGCTGCGACGGTAGGTCCTCCCGGTGCCCTGGGAACCCTTGGAGGCGGCCGAGGCGGTCCGGGTGGTCTTGTCGACGGCGCTCATCGGGTCTCCCCCTGGCGGATCATGATGCGCAGGTAGTACGCGGTGACGGCGAGGATCATGACGGTCATGACCACGGCGATCGCCGACCCCATGCCGTAGTTGGCGGGGCTGGCCGTGAATCCCTGCTGGTAGATGTAGTACGAGAGCAGGTAGACGTCCTTGTTCTGGAAGCTGTTCGCCAGGATGTAGAGCTGGGTGAACACGCGCAGGTCCCAGATGATCTGGAGGACCAGCAGCAGGGCGAACAGCGGACGCAGCATGGGGAAGGTGACGTTCCAGAACGCCTTCCAGGCGTTCGCGCCGTCCATCCGCGCGGCCTCGTACAGCTCCGACGGGATGCTCTTGAGACCGGCCAGTACCGACACCGCGACGAACGGGAACGACTGCCAGACGATCACCGAGATGAGGATCGTGAACAGGGGCAGGGGCTCGAGGAACCAGTTGTACTGGAGCCATCCGTCGCCGACCAGCCAGTTCGGGAGGCGGTCGAGGGTGACGTTGACCAGACCGCGTTCGGGCAGGAAGAGCCAGCGGAAGACCAGGGAGGCGCTCAGCGCCGGGGTGGACCAGGCCAGCATCATGCCGATGGCCACGATGGCCGAGAACCACTTGGGCAGCTTGTGCAGCAGGATCCCGATGAGGGTGCCCAGGATCATCGTGATGCCGACCATGAGCACACAGACGACGACCGTGTTGCGCAGGATCGTCCAGAAGTCGCCGTCGGTGAGCAACGTCTGGTAGTGGCCGAAGCCGTTCCACTCCGGGCCCGGCTGGTTCGGCATCAGGTTCCGGGTGGTGAAGCTGGTGAACGAGTACCAGACCATCTGCACGATCGGCCAGAGCAGCACGACCGCGAGCAGGATCACCGAGGGGATGATGAGCAGATAGGGGGTGGGTATCAGGCGGGACCTGGAGCGTGGGGCCTGCTCCGCGGCACCTTCCGGTGCGGCTGACGCTTTGTCGACGGTTCGCGGCATGGTCTTCTCAATCGGGGCGGGGTCGCCCGTGACGGGCGGGCTCGGATCCGGGCCCGCCCGTCACGGCTCTGCGAGGACGGAAGCGGCCGTTACTCGACCGGCTCGTTGAGGATGTCGGTGAGCTGCTCGTTGGCGGCCTCCAACACCTCTTCGGGGTCTCCGCCCCGGACGATGTCCAGCACGGCGCCGGGCAGGATCTTGTTGTCCAGGTCGGCGGCGTTCCAGCGAGGGGTGCTGGGGAAGAAACGGGTGTTCTGCATGCTGGTGGCGGCCGCGGCGCGCTCGGGGTCGTTCTGGTACTCGTCGGCCTCGAGGAGCTCGGGGTAGGCCGGGAAGAAGCCCGCGACGTCGGCGTAGGCCTTGCCGCCCTCCTGGTCGCCCAGGACGCCCAGCAGGTCGAAGGCCTGCTCCGGGTGCTCGGTGAGACCGAAGACGGTCAGGGCGGAACCGCCGGCGAAGACCGGGGCGATGCCGTCGGCGCCGGGGATCGGGGCGGAGGCGATGTTCTCCAGGACCTCGGGGTCCTCGGCCTGCTCCTCCATGGAGCCCAGGGCCCAGCCGCCGTCGATGTACATGCCGACCTGGCTGTTGGCCATGTCGGCCAGCGGGACGAGCTCGTTCTCGCCGACGTAGCTCTGCGGGGAGATCTCGTGCTCGGCGGTGAGGTCGGCGTAGAACTCCACGGCCTCGACGGTGGCGGGGTCGGTCAGTCGGCCGGTCCACTCCTCGCCGTCCTGCACCGCGATCTCGCCGCCGTTGCCCCAGATGAAGCTGGCGATGCCGTTGGTGAAGTCGGTCGGGGCGGCGAATCCGGGAACGCCGTACTCCTCCTCGATGGCCTGGGAGACCTCGAGCAGCTCGTCCCAGGTCTCGGGGGCGTCGTGACCGAGCTCCTCGAGCCAGTCGGAGCGGTAGTACAGGGTGCGCACGCCGGAGAACCACGGGACGCCGTACTGGACGCCGTTGTAGGTCCCGTACTCCAAGGCCTCCTGGTCCATGTCCTTGGAGGGGGCCCACTCGTCGACGTACTCGCCGATGTCGAGCAGGGCGCCCTGCGAGGCCCAGCTGGAGACCTGGTCGTTGCCGACCTCCAGGACGTCGGGGGCGTCACCGCCGGCGATGGCGTTGGTGATGGACTCCTGGGCGTCGCCCCAGGGGATGAACTCGACGTTGACCGAGGTGCCGGGGTAGAGATCCTGGAATCGGCTCTCCGCGTCGTCGAAGTAGTTGACCAGCTCGTCCTGGGCGGTGCCCATGACCCACACGGTCAGGCTGTCGGGTGCCCCTCCGGACCCTCCGTCCTCGGAACCTCCGCCGCAGGCGGCCGCCAGCATCACCACGGCCGAGGCCAGGGCGATCTTGGGAAACCTCATGTGAACCTATCTCCCTTCGCACGTCGCGCCGGAGTCCGGCGCCTGTGCTCGAGGCGGCCTGGGATCATGGACGGATCCGAGTGCCTCGACAACTGGTTGGGGGTGTGCTGGGACAGCACTTCCTGATCGCCCCGCCGGCGCGGGAACCGGGGTCCGAAACCATCACGGACCTGCCGGGACGTGACCTCCTGTGAGGTTGTGAGTTAAATTAACAGGAAACTTTCCTAATAAAAACAGGGTGAGGTGTCACGGTTATGTCTCAACGTCCGGGGACTCCCCGGCTGCTGCGCCAGCTCAATGATCGAGCGGCGCTGGAACTACTGCTGTCCGGCGGACCTTTGACCAGGACTCAACTCGGTACGAGGACGGGGCTGTCCAAGGTGACCGCCTCCCAACTCCTCGCCCGTCTGGAGGAACGCGACCTCGTCCGGGTCGTGGGCAGCCGGGCGGGCGGACGCGGACCCAACGCGGCCCTCTACGCGGTCGTCCCCGAAAGCGCCTATGTGGCCGTCCTCGACGTGAGCGCGAGTCGGGTCACCGCCACCATCGCCGACATCACCGGCCGCATCATCAGTGACGTCTCGGTCGACCCCACGACCTCCGACGACCCCGTCTCCCTCGTCCACACCGCGGTGATGCGTCTGGTCGATTCCGCCAAGGTCCCCCTCGACAAGGTCCGCGCCTGCGTCATCGGCACCCCCGGCGTCGTCGACCCCCGCACCGGCGACATCCGCTTCTCCTTCGACCTCATGTCCTGGCACGAGGGGGTACTGGAGACCCTCAGGACCGACCTCGCCCGCTCGGTCATGCTGGAGAACGACGTCAACCTGGCCGCCTTGGCCGAGCACTCCGAGGGCGCCGCCGTCGGCTACGACGAGTTCGTGCTCATCTGGCTCAGCGCCGCCGGCGGCGTCGGCATGTCCATGATGATCGACGGCCGTATCCACCGCGGCCGTTCCGGCGGTGCCGGAGAGATCGGCTACCTGCCCGTTCCCGGCGCCCCCATGCCGAGCGACGTGGGCCTGACCGGCGGATACGAGTCGCTTCAGGAGGCGGGCGACCGCGACCTCCCCCACGGCTTCCAGGCCCTGGTCAAGGCCAAGCAGGTGGTCCGGCTCGCCGCGGAGCACGGGTTCACCGGGAACGACGTCACCGAGGTGGTGGCGCGGGCCGCGGCCTCCGACAGCCCCGAGGGCGACGCCTTCCTCGACGCCTTCGCCGAACGGCTCGCCCGAGGTGTGGCCGCCGTCAGCGTGATCATCGACCCGGGCCTGGTCGTCCTCGGCGGGGACGTGGCCATGGCCGGTGGCGCCAAGCTCGCCGAACGGGTCCAGGCCGCCACCGCCCGTATAGCCCCCAACACCCCCGAGGTGGCCCTGGGGTCGGTCCAGGGCAGTCCGGTGGTGCGCGGCGCCCTGCTGCACGGCCTGGAGCGCGCCCGTGAAGAGGTCTTCTCCTCCACCGTCTGAGAGGAGCGAACCGAAGGATCCACGACGTTCCCGCGCCCCGGCCCTCCTCACCCGCCGGGGCGCGGTCGTGCGTCTACTCGGTCTCGTCGCCCTCGTCGTCGGTGAGGGGCGTGAAGGAGTCCAGCACGACCTCGAAGTCGTCCCGGTACTCCTCGCGCAGCTCCGCGGGAAAGTTGAGGCTGACCCTGTAGGACATGCTCCCGCCGTGTCGGGTCATCTCCCGGGTGAACATCCAGCGCTCCGGGACCTCACGTTCCTCGTGGCGGAAGAGCACCTCGTAGACGGCGCTGTCGACACCGTCCCGCTCGGGGGTCACGTCCAGCGCCAATCGTTCGACCTCGTCGAAGGAATCGTCCCCCTCGAGCAGTTCCTCCATACGGAGCACGGCGGCCTCCGCGTCGTAGAGGGGAAGGTCGTAGCGGTTGACGAGGACGGTCGCCGTGCCCGTCTCCACCCCGGTGTCGAACTCGTACCCCGCCAGTCGGGTGTTCCCCGAGGCGCCCTCCTGCTCGGCCTCCCGTGCCTCCCAGTCCTCGGGGACGAGCAGTTCCACCCTCCGGTCCCGGAACCGGACGAACCCCTCGGGGACGTCCTCACGTGACACCGTGCCCACCTCCTCCGAAGCCGACGGGGTGGGGGAGGGGCTCTCCACGTCCGAGACGTCGACGGCGGCCTCGCCCTCCGCCTCCCGATCGGGGAGCAGGCTCCAGGCCGTGAGGCCGCCCAGGGAGAGCAGCACGAGGGCCACGGAACCGATCCACAACGGGGCCCGGAGGTCACGGCGCCCGCTCGGAGGCGGCGGCACCGGCGTCGGCGACGTGCTCGGGGTGGGGGAGTCGAGCAGGGCCAGCGCCCGCTCGGGCACCAGACGCGCACGGGGGTCACGGGCCAGGAGACCGGAGACCACCTCCGACAATCGCCCCCGGGCGGGCGGCGGTGGAATCGGCATGGTCAGTACGGCCGTGAGCGTCGAGGTGAGAGTCTCCCGTTTGAAGGGCGACTCTCCGGCCAGCGCGGCGAACAGGGTGGCGCCCAGACTCCACAGGTCCGAGATCGGACCGGCGTCCTCGTCCTCCAACCGTTCGGGCGCCGCGTAGGCGGCGGTCCCCAGCACGGTCCCCGTCCCGGTCAGAGCGGTCCCGCCGTGGTCGGGCAGGTTGGCGATGCCGAAGTCGGTCAGCACGGGGCGGGTCCCGCCGTCGACCAGCATGATGTTGGCGGGCTTGACGTCGCGGTGGACCACCCCCACCCGGTGGGCCGCCCACAGCGCGCCCAACAAGGGGCGGGCCATCCGCTCGACCTCGGTCTCGGACAGAGGACCCGACCGCGCCAGACGGTCGCGCAGAGACTCGCCCGACAGCAGCTCCATGACGATGAAGGGGACCCCGTCCACCTCCAGCACGTCGTGCACGGTCACCACCGAGGGGTGGGGGACGCGGGCGGCGGCCCTGGCCTCGCGGATCATGCGGGCCCGGGCGCGTTCACGCTCACGAGGGGGCATGCCGTCGGGGAGGTGGACCTCCTTGATCGCCACCTCGCGGTCCAGCCGGGTGTCGTGGGCACGCCACACCGTGCCCATGGCGCCGCTGCCGAGCTCGTCACGGATCTCGTAACGGTCGGTGAACCTCTGCCGCCCGGAGCGGGAGAGGTCCTCGGTCGGACGCCGGGGATCGAAGGGATCTGTGGGGGTCATGGGCCCATTCTCTCAAACAGGACCTTCGGGTCGTTCCTCCGGAGCCCGGCCCACCTCGACGATCAACGCCGTATCCGCAGCCCCTTGGGGGTGACGTGGAAACCCGCCGCCACCAGAGCGGCGTCCAACGGGGTGCCGAACACCTCCCCGCCGTCGGCACGCTCCACCGTCAACGACTCCAGCGAGCCCTCGCCGATCAGCCCGGCCACCGCTCGGGTCGCCCGGACCAACGCCTCGGGAGAGGCCCCGAACGTCGTGGCCGTCCGCCCGCCCTTCGCCAGGTACAGGGTGGGCCGACCTCCGTCGATCACCACCACGGCCCCCGCGCTGCGCCCCGGACGGCCGCCCTCCCCGCTCCGGGCGGCCTCGGGCCAGGGCAGTGCGGCGCCGAACGGGTTCGCCGGGTCCGAGGCGGCCAGCACCACGGGATCCAACGCCCCGTCCGACGCCTCGCGGGACGAGGCGCGCAGCCGGTCCACCGCTCCGGGAAGGGCGAACTGGGCCCCGCCCAGACCCTTCACGAAGTACCCCCGACGGACCCGGCCCGCCTCCTCCAGGGAGCGCAGCACCCGATACTCGTCCGAAGTGAACCCCTGGCCCTGCCGCCCCTTGACCAGCACACCGTCGCGTTCCAGCCGGGACTCCACCCGTGCCAGTACGCGCCGGGTCGGGTCCGGGTCGGGGGCGGGCAGCAACGACCAACGCCCGGCCACGGTGGGAGGGCCCGAACGGGTCGGCAACGTCGGACGTCGACGCCCGCGCGAGGACGAACGCCTCGGCACGGGGCCCGAACCCGACGACGCGCGCAGCGGGGCCAGGGTGTCGTTGGTGACCCATCCGGCCCACACCAGCTCCCACAAGGCCGCCACCAGGTCGGCGTCGGAGACCGACGCACCCCCCGACGCACGGGCGGCGCGGTCGGCGACGTCCCGGAAGAACAGGGCCCCCGAGCCCCGCAGGACCTCCAGGACGGTCGCCGTCATCGACCCCTCCTCCGGCGGGACGGGTTCGGGCGTCAGCGACGGGGCGTCCTCGGCGGGGAACAGCATCAGCCGCCCGTCCCCGCCCGGCAACGACCCCGCGCCGGCCCAGAGCACCTCTCCCGCCTGGGTCAGGGCGTCCAACTCCGCCGGGACGTACCCCTCCACACGGGCGGGCAGCACCAGGGACTCCAGGCTCGACGCCACCAGAGGGGTCCCCCTCAGCGACTCCACCGCTTCGAACACCGCGTCCGGACCGCGTGACCGCTCGCCCGGAGCGGCCCGCTGCCACAGTGGGACGAACGTCGCCAACGCCTCGGGCGCGACCGGCTCCACCTCGCGACGCAACCGTTCGATCGACCCGCGCCGCAACCGGCGCAGCACGTCGACCTCGCACCATTCGGTCCCCGAACCGCCGGGCCGGAACCCGCCCCGGGACAGCCGACCTCGATCCTCCAGGGTCCGAAGGGCCTCCTCCACCACGCCGTCCTCCGCCCCGAGCCGGGACGCCGCCTCCTCCACGGTGAACGGTCCGTGCGTGCGCGCGTACCGGGAGACCAGGTCGAGCAGCGGGGCCTCCACCGGCTCCAGGAACGCCTCGGGCACCCCCGGAGGCGGTGGGACTCCCAAGGCGTCGCGCAGACGGGCCACGTCCTCCACCGCGCACCAGCGCTCCACCCCGGCCACCCTCGCGCGCACCGCGCGTCCGGCCCGTTCCAGATCGAGCAGCCACTCCCGGCGGACCCCTCGGGCCTCGGCCTCCTCGTCGCTCAACGGTCCGACCTCGCGCAGCAGGTCGGCCGTCCCCTCCTCGTCCCGCACCGGGGCGGCGGTCCGCTGCAACAGACCGTCGATGCGTTCCACGACCTCGGGGTCCAACAGCTCCCGCAGATCCGCGCCGCCCAACAGGTCCCGCAGCAACGACGGATCCAGGGTGAGCGCCTGGGCCCGCGCCTCCGCCGCGGGGGCGTCCCCCTCGTACAGGAACGCGGCCGTGTACTCCATCAACAACGTCCGGGCGAAAGGAGAGGCCCGAGGGGTGCGCACCTCCACCACACGGATCCGTCGCGCCCGGAGGTCGGTCAACAGCTCCGTCAACGCCGGTACGTCGAACACGTCGCGCAGGCACTCGCGGACCGTCTCCAACACGATCGGGAACGATCCGTACCGTCCCGCCACCGACAGGAGATGCCCGGCCCGCAACCTCTGCTGCCACAAGGGCATCCGACGGTCCGGCCTCTGCCTGGGCAACAACAGGGCCCGCGCCGCGCACTCGCGGAACCGGGAGGCGAACAGCGCCGACCCGGTGAGCTCCTCGGCGACGGTCCCCTCCACCGTCTCCGGGTCCAGGGACACCAGGTCCACCAGCTCGCCGAGACGGCCGATCCCGCCCTCGGCCACGTCCGGAAGGCTCAGCACGATCCCGTCGTCACCGTGGACCACCCGCGCGTCGATTCCGAACCGTTCCCGGAGCCCGGCGGCGATCGCCATCGCCCACGGCCCGTTCACCCGGGCGCCCCAGGGGGAGTGCACCACCGCGCGCCAATCGCCCACCTGATCCTGGAAGCGTTCGATCACCACCGTGCGATCGTCGGGGACCTCGCCCGTGGCCTCGCGCTGTTCGGCCACGTAGGCCACGAGGTTCTCCGCGGCCCAGGGGCCCGCCCCGCTCTCACCGGCCAGCGTCAGCGCCTCCTCCTCCGACCGGGAACCCAGCTCACGCGCGAGAGCCCCCACCGCGCGGCCCAGCTCGGCGGGACGCCCCGTGGTGTCGGCCTTCCAGAACGGCAGCCGCCCCGGTCGCCCCGGCGCCGGAGAGACCAGGACCCGGTCGGCGGTGATCGCCTCGATCCGCCAGGAGGACGAACCCAGGACGAACACGTCGCCCACCCGCGACTCGTACACCATCTCCTCGTCCAGCTCGCCCACCCTGGTGGGAGCCCCTCCCGACCCGTCCGATACCAGGTGCACCCCGTACAGCCCCCGGTCCGGGATCGTCCCGCCGCCGATCACGGCCAGTCGCTGGGCCCCCGGGCGGGCCCGCAGGATCCCCTCCTCCCGGTCCCACACCAGACGGGGGCGCAGCTCGGCGAACTCGTCCGACGGGTAACGCCCCGACACCATGTCCAGCACCGCGTCCAGAACCCGATCGGACAGGTCCGCGTACGGAGAGGCCCGGCGTACCAACGCCGCCAGATCCGTCACCGTCCAGTCGTCCATCGCCACCATGGACACGATCTGCTGCGCCAGCACGTCCAACGGATCGCGCGGCACCTCCAGGCGTTCGATCCCGCCCTCGCGCATCCGACCGGCGATCACGGCGGAGGCCAACAGATCGCCTCGATGGGTGGGCAGGAACACCCCGCGCGACACCTCGCCCACGTGGTGGCCGGCGCGCCCCACCCGTTGCAGACCGCTCGCCACCGACGGGGGAGCGCCCACCTGCACCACCAGGTCGACGGCGCCCATGTCCACCCCCAGTTCCAGACTGGAGGTGGCCACCACGCAGCGCAGCCGGCCCGCCTTGAGGTCGTCCTCGATCCGTGCCCGCTCGGCCTTGGACATCGACCCGTGGTGGGCCCTGGCGATGACGGCCTCTCCTCCCCGGCCCTGCCCCGACTGTCCGGAGACCAGCGCGGCGACCTCCTCGACGGGCAGGGTCGCGCCGACGCGTTCGGCGTACAGGTCGTTGACGCGGGCGCACAGTCTCTCGGCGGAGCGGCGACCGTTCGTGAACACGATGGTGGAGCGGTGCGCCTCCACCAGGTCCAGCACCCGGCGCTCCACGTGCGGCCATACCGACCCTCGTGCCCCGGCGTCTGACGTCGCCCCCTCGGACGGGGAGGGCGGGCCGCCCGGCTCGTCCAGATCCGGGACCGGGGCCTCCACCCTCAGCTCCATCCTCGGAGTGTCCGGCGGGGCGACGATCCGTGCCCCGCCCAGATACCCGGCCACGGCCTCACGGGGGCGGACCGTGGCCGACAGACCGATCCGCAGGGGACGACGTTCCGTCAAGGCGCCCAGCCGCTCCAGACTCAACGCCAGGTGGGCCCCTCGCTTGGTCCCGGCGAGCGCGTGCACCTCGTCGACGATGACCGTCTCCACCCCCGCCAACCCCTCCCGGGCCTTGGAGGTCAGCACCAGGAACAGGGACTCGGGCGTGGTGATCAGGACGTCCGGCGGGCGCGAGGCCAACGCGCGGCGCTCCCGGGCGGGGGTGTCCCCGGTGCGGACGCCCACGGTCACCGGGGACAACGACTCGCCCGACGCCTCGGCCTCCTCCGCGATCCCGGCCAAGGGGCGGCGCAGGTTGCGCTCCACGTCCACGGCCAAGGCCTTCAGCGGGGACACGTACACCACCCGGCACCGGTGAGAACGCTCCTCCGGCACAGGGGTGTGCGACAGCCGGTCCAGGGCCCACAGGAAGGCCGACAGGGTCTTCCCCGAACCGGTGGGGGCCACCACCAGGGTGTCCAGGCCTCGGGACACCGAGGCCCAGGCCTCGGCCTGGGCCGGGGTGGGGCCGGAGGGGAAGGCCCGTTCGAACCAGGTCCGCGTCGCCGGGCCGAAGGGTGCCAGGGGATCGGTCACATCGGTCATCCGGTCAGTCTGCCCAAGACCGGTGACGGAACGGGGGCGAGGACACGCCCGCCTCCCGAAGCGACGCGATCCGTCCTGTGGACGACCTCCGTGAGGGGGCGGCGATCACCCATACTGGGGCCGATGAGACTCACCGTTTTCTGGAACAACATGTACGAGCAGTTCGGCGAGGCCTACGCGCACAGTCTGGCCAAGGACTACGTGATCGAGGGGCTCGGTTCGCGCACCGTCGACGGTGCCCTGGCCGACGGGATCGCGGCCAAGGAGGTCTGGCGTGCCGTGTGCGACGCGTTCGACCTCCCCGCGACGGCCCGCTGAACGGAGAAGGCACGGCGTGCCGGCCCTGAATCGAACAGGAGTTCGGGTAGGGTGGGTGCACCGAGAGCGGACGTTGAGCGTCGCGATTGTCGTACCGAGCGCGTAGCGTCATGCGCATCATGAAGAAGAAAGCATCGACCCAACAGGGGAATCCCGTGGCTTCTGGAGACCGAGACAAGGCTCTCGAAACAGCGCTCGCGCAGATCGAGCGGCAGTTCGGCAAGGGCTCCGTCATGCGCCTGGGCGACGACGACCGCCCGCCGATCGAGGCGATCCCCACCGGCGCCATCGCGCTGGACGTGGCCCTGGGCATCGGAGGACTGCCCAAGGGCAGGGTCGTGGAGATCTACGGCCCGGAGTCGAGCGGTAAGACCACCGTCGCGCTGCACGCGGTGGCCAACGCCCAGAAACAGGGCGGTATCGCCGCCTTCGTCGACGCCGAGCACGCCCTGGACCCCGAGTACGCCAAGAAGATCGGCGTCAACACCGACGACCTCCTCCTCTCCCAACCCGACACCGGTGAGCAGGCGCTGGAGATCGTCGACATGCTCATCCGCTCCGGCGCCATCTCCATCATCGTCATCGACTCCGTGGCGGCCCTGGTGCCCCGGGCCGAGATCGAGGGTGAGATGGGCGACAGCCACGTGGGTCTCCAGGCCCGGCTGATGTCGCAGGCGCTGCGCAAGATCGCCGGCGCGCTCAACTCCACCGGTACCACCGCGATCTTCATCAACCAGCTTCGCGAGAAGGTCGGAGTCATGTTCGGCTCCCCCGAGACCACCTCGGGCGGACGTGCGCTCAAGTTCTACGCCTCGGTCCGTCTGGACGTGCGTCGGATCGAGACCCTCAAGGACGGTACCGACGCGGTCGGCAACCGGACCCGGGTCAAGGTGGTCAAGAACAAGGTCGCGCCGCCCTTCAAGCAGGCCGAGTTCGACATCCTCTACGGTGTCGGGGTCTCCCGTGAGGGCAGCCTGATCGACCTCGGTGTCGAGCACGGCATCGTGCGCAAGTCGGGCGCCTGGTACACCTACGAGGGCACCCAGCTGGGACAGGGCAAGGAGAACGCCCGCAAGTTCCTGCGCGAGAACGTCGACATGTCCAACGAGGTCGAGAAGAAGATCAAGGAGAAGCTGGGCGTGCCCTCGGGCGACGACAGCGCCTCCGGCCCCGAGAACGAGGTCAAGACCGAACCGGCCAAGGAGAGCGCCACCAAGGCCGCTCCGGCCAAGAAGACGACGGTCAAGACCGCGAAGGCGCCCGCGACGGATGCCTGAGCGGCGACGGTCGTCCGACCGCACCGGACGGGATCCGGTGAACGCCGACGAGCCCCCGGACGGGCCCGCGGGCCCGTCCGGAGAGGACATGGAGAACAAGGCCCGGAACCTGGTCCTGCGTATGCTCACGCACTCTCCGCGCACCCGCGCCCAACTCGACCGTTCCCTGCACCGTCGGGGCTACGAGGAGGAGGTCGTGACGCGGGTCCTCGACCGGATCGAGGAGGCCGGGCTGATCGACGACGCGGCCTTCGCGCGCGGGTGGGTCTCCTCCCGACACCACAGCCGTGGTCTGTCCCGTCGTGCTCTGTCCAGAGAGCTGCGCACCCGGGGCGTGGAGGAGGAGACCGTACGGGAGGCGGTCGCCGAGATCGACGACGAGGACGAGCGGGAGGCCGCTCGGGCCCTGGCCCGTAAGAAACTGGCCGGCACCCGGGGGCGCGACCAGGAGGTACGGATCCGACGTGCCCTGGGGGCGTTGGCCCGCAAGGGATATCCGGCGGGGATGTCCTATCGCCTCGTCCGCGAGGAGCTGGAGGCCGAGGGCGAGGAGAGCGACCTCCTCGCCGACCCGGACCTGTGAGGAGGCCGCTCCACCCCTCGCGGCGGCCCGAGCGCTCCCGGCCCGTGTGGACACGGGCCGAAGCGGCCACCGAGCGCATGCCCTCGGTTCGTCGGGCCCGTACGGGCCCGAACGTTCTCACTCCCGAGGCCGCGCGGGCTCTCCGGTCTCGGCGTCGACCCCGGCGGCCGGGGTGACCTCGGGAAGTCGTTCCGCGACGGGGAGATCGTCCTCCTCGTCCTCACCCACAGCCTCGTCCGTCGTCGCCTCGGCCCTCTCGACCCGGGGCTCTGGCGGGACGGTGCTCAATTCCAGGGACGGCACGTCCGTCTCGAACCCGAACACCTCGCCGTAGAAGGCGAGTTCCGCCTCCAGGGAGCGCACGCGCGCCTCCTCACCGCGGAACCCGTGGGCCTCTCCCTCGAACTCCAAGAGCGCGTGCCGTACGCCGCGCGATCCCAGACCGGTCGCCATGCGGAAGGCCTGGTCCGGGGTGACGACCGGGTCGTCCAGGCCCTGGAGCAGCAGGACCGGTACGTCGATCTCGTCGACCCGGTTGATCGGCGACCGCTCCCGGTAGGTCTCGACGAAGCCGGGGAGGGTGCCCACCAGGCTGTCCAGGAAACGCGACTCGAAATCGTGGGTGGTCCGGGTCAGTCCCAGGAGGTCGGTCACCCCGAAATAGGAGACCCCGCAGGCGAAGGTGTCGCCGGTCACCGCGGAGAGAGCGGTGAATCCGCCCGCGCTGGGGCCTCGGATGGCGAGACGTTCGGGGTCGGCGACGCCGCGCTCGACCAGGGCGCGGGCCGCGGCCTCGCAGTCGGCCACGTCCACGACGCCCCACTCCTTGTTGACGCGGCGACGGTAGGAGCGCCCGTACCCGGTGGAACCGCCGTAGTTCACGTCCACCACGCCGATCCCTCGGCTGGTGAAGTAGGCCTTGACCAGGTCGAGTTCCCGACCCGCGTGGCTCACGGGGCCACCGTGGGCCCACACCACGTAGGGGGCCGGTCCCTCGGTGGTGACGTCCGGGTGGGTGGGAGGGTAGACGTTGGCGTGCACGGTCGCCCCGTAGCGTCCGCGGAGGGTCTCTTGGATCGGGGTCGGCAGGTAGGCGGGGTCGGGGCCCTCGGTCATCGAACGACGCAGGACCTCCACGCTCCGGCGCTCCGGGTCGAGCCGGACGACGCAGGGGGAGGTGTCGGCGGAGGCGGCCACGGCCACCACGCTCGTCCCGTCGGTGTCCACCTGCGACCAGGAGGTGAGTTCGGTGGAGATCCCGGTCAGGTCCAGAGTGTCGGGGTCGTAGACGCTCGGGCTCATCGAGACGTCCCCGTGCAGGGTCACCAGACGTCCCGAGTCCAGTACGCAGAAGGAGCGCGAGCCCAGGCGGCCCGGGGGCGCGTGGAACTCCTCCTCGGCCGGGTACAGGGCGATGGCCTGACCCTTCAGCCCGGCCTGGTAGAGGTTCCAGAACCCGGGCCAGTCCGAGGCCAGGTACAGGGTCTCGTCGTCGGCCCAGACGGGGGAGAGGACGGACTCGTCGACCCCGCCCTTGAGGGTGTACTCCCCGATCAGCCCGGAGTCGGTCACCTCTCCCACGCGCAGTTCCGTACCGTCCCAGGGCATCCGGGGGTGGTTCCAACGCACGTAGGCCAGGTGCCGGCCGTCGGGGGAGGGGGAAGGGGAGGCGTAGAAGCGCGCCCCGGAGACCAGTTCGCGAACGGCGGAGGGGGTCTGGGCGCCTCGGCCGGACAGGGGGACCGAGACGATGGAGCGGCGGACCTCCCCGTCGGTGTGCTCCTCTCGCACGCACAACACGTGCCTGCCGTCCGTGGACAGGGCGGGGTCGGCGTAGCGTACGGCGGCCCGGATCGCGGGTTCGGGGGTGAGCGGGACGGGTTCCTTGGCGCCGCGCTCCAGCAGATACAGACGCTGGTCCTCACGGGCGGAGAACACCACGCCCATTCGGGGGATGGCCTTGTCGTCACGGCGGGGGACCGGGAGGTAGGAGCGTCCTCCGTACTCGTGGACCCTGGTGCCCGCGCTCCAGGAGGGGGGAAGAAGGTCGTGCACGGTCCCGTCCGCGTCCCGCCGCATCAGGGTCGTGCGGCCGTCCTCGTCCGGGCGGTACTCCTCCCACCACACCTCGTCGCCCCGAACGGACGGGTAGGCGGGAAGGCGCACTCCTCGGGCGACGTCACCGGCGCTGATGGGCGAGGGCCAGGAGCCGTGGGGGCTCGACAGTTCAGACATGTCCCGCTCAGGAAGGGTCGAGTGCTTTCAGATGACATATCGACCTTAATGCCAGGGAGGCCGCCTTGTGCAGTCAGGATCACCGGTCTCCGGGGCCGCATCGGGCCACGGGCCCGGTGAGCGACCGGAACGCCCGACCTTCCCGGGGCCATGCCCGATGAGGGGCCGCCCCATAGAGGAAGGCCCCGGCGAACCACGCTCGGAGCGTGGTTCGCCGGGGCCTTCGGGAAGGTCGGTTCCGGCGGACTCAGCTCTTCTGGGAGCCGTCGCCGTCCGTTCCGTCGTCGTCCCGTCCGTCCCGCTCCTCCGTGTCGGGGAGCGGTTCGTTCCGGGGCTCCGAGGGAGCGGCCCCGGCCGCCTCGTCACCGGTGGGGGTCGCGGCCGCGCCGTTCACGGCGACCGGGGCCCCGCCGGCGGCGGTGGCCTTGGCGGAGGGCTTGCCCCGCCGCGCGTTGCGACGCTCCAACCAGATCGCCAGACGGCTCAGCGACAGGTTGATGACGATGTAGATGATCGCGCAGACGATCGCCGCCGGGATGACGTTGTTCTCCCGGGTGGCCACCAGCGTGAAGTTACGCAGCAGCTCCGGGAAGGCGATGATGTAACCCAGGGCCGAGTCCTTGAGCAGGACCACGAGCTGGGCCACGATCGCGGGCATCATCGAGGTGACGGCCTGAGGGATCAGGATCGTCCACATCGTCTGGGTCTTGGTCATACCGATGGACTGCGCGGCCTCGGTCTGTCCCTTGGGCACCGCGTTGATGCCCGCGCGGAACACCTCGGCCAGCACCGAACCGTTGTACAGGGTCAGACCGGTCACCACGGCCGCCAGCGCGGTCACCTGGAACTGGGCCGGCGGCAGACCGAACACCTGGTTCATCACGATGGGGATGGCCATCGTGAAGAAGATCAGCATCAACAGCGGGATGCCGCGGAAGAACTCCACGACGGCCCCGGCCGGGATACGGATCCACCAGTGGTCGGAGAGCCGGCCGATACCGAAGACCAGACCGAAGATCACCGCGAGCACCGAGGCGATCAGCGCGGCGGTCAGGGTGTTCATCAGACCCGGAAGGACGTAGTTGGTCCAGGTGGAGGGGTCGATGAACGGCGCCCAACGATCGGCGGCCCACTGGCCGCTCGGGTTGACCGCCCAGATCGCCGTGTTCGTCAGGTCGCCCGGAGAGGACACCATCACCAGGGTCCGGTTGAAACCCAGGTAGATGGCGGCCAGGCCGCTCGCGATCAGGAGCAGGCTGAGGACCGAGTAGATCCTGTTGCGGGCCCGGGCCTTGGGACCCGGGACGTCGAAGAGAACCGCCTGCGCGCTCATCGGACCACCGCCACACGCTTGGCGAGCCAGCCGAAGAAGTAACCGGTCGGCAGGGTCAGGATCAGGAATCCGATCGCGAAGCCGACGAAGGTCGGCAGGACCGGGGCGATGCCCTGGTCGAACATCAGCTTCATCTGGCGGGACGCCTCCTGAACGCCCAACCCCGCGACGGAGGCGACGGTCGTGTTCTTGATCAGAGCGATGAGCACACTGCCCAGCGGGCCGACCACGGTGCGCAGCGCCTGCGGGATGACGATCAGCCGCAGGTTCTGGGTGAAGGTCAGACCCAGGGAACGGGCGGCCTCGACCTGGCCCACCGGGATCGTGTTGATACCGGCGCGCAGCGATTCGGAGACGAAGCAGGAGGTGTAGGCGGACAGACCGATGACGGCCCACCAGAACACGTCCCAGGCCACGGAGTCGGCCAGGCTCAACCCCATCGCGCTGTTGAGGCCGAGGCCGCAGAAGAGCAGGACGAGGGTGAGCGGGCTGTTACGGATGCCTTCGACGTAGACGGTGGACAACGTGCGCAACAGCGGTACGGGGGAGACCCGCATCGCGGTGAGCACCACACCGAGGACGAACGAGAAGAAGGCGCTGAAGAGGGTCAGCCGGACGGTCCATGAGAAACCGTCGACAACCCTGTCGATATTGCTGAGAAAGGCTTCCATGGGCCCCAGCCGGTCAAGGGCCGAGCGGCGGGGCCGGGGGCGGCCCCGCCGCTACGGGCGCGTGGTCAGTTAAGGGACTCTCAGGCGCAGGGCGCGAGTTCGGGGGTGGACTCCTCGTAGGCGAAGTCGGTCTCGCCGAAGGCGTCCTCGAGGAATTGAGCGGCCGAGCCGTCGTCCCACATCTGGGTGATGGCCTCGTTGATCTCCTCGCAGCGCTCGGTCGAGCCCTTGGGGAGACCGACGCCGTACTGCTCCTCGCCGAACGGGTTGTTCGTCATGCGGTAGTTGCCGGGGTTCTGCGCGGCGAAACCGGCGAGGATGGTGTTGTCGGTGGTGACCGCGGCGACGGTGCCGTTGCTCAGCAGCTCCAGGCACTCGGAGTAGTTGCCGGCCTCGCGGAGCTCGGCGCCGATGCCCATGTCGTCGACGATGTTGTTGGCCGAACGCGAACCGGAGGCCGAGCAGAGCACCTTGCCGTCGAGGTCCTCGGGGGACTCGATGTCGGTGTCGTCGGCCGCGGTCAGGATGTCCTGCTGCGCGACGTAGTACGGGCCGGCGAAGTCGACGACCTCACGGCGCTCGTCGGTGATCGAGTAGGTCGCCAGGATCATGTCGACCGTGCCCTGCTGGAGGAAGGACTCGCGGTTGGCGGAGGCGGCCTCCGACCACTCGATCTGGTCCTCCGTGTAACCGAGGTGCTCGGCGATGTAGGTGGCGACGTCGACGTCGAAGCCGACGGGGGTGCCGCCCTCGTCGAGACCGAGGCCGGGCTGGTCGTACTTGACACCGATACGGATCGTGTCGCTGTCGCCACTGCACGCCGTGAGGGCGGCGGCCATGGCCAGGGCGGCGACGCTACCGATGATCTTGGTGGAGCGACGTGCTCGCATGTGGGGTACCTCTTCCTGAGAGCGTGCGAAGAACACGAGGGAACCTTGGCGGTCGAGCTAGTGGGTCAGGATCTTGGACAGGAAGTCCTTGGCCCGCTCGGACCGGGGGGAGGTGAAGAACTCGTCGGGGGTGTTCTCCTCGACGATCTGGCCGTCGGCCATGAAGACGACGCGGTTGGCCGCACGGCGGGCGAAGCCCATCTCGTGCGTCACCACGACCATGGTCATGCCCTCGCTCGCGAGGTCGGTCATGACGTCGAGGACCTCTTGGACCATCTCGGGGTCCAGAGCCGAGGTCGGCTCGTCGAAGAGGATCACCTTCGGGTTCATCGCCAGGGCGCGCGCGATGGCCACACGCTGTTGCTGGCCGCCGGAGAGCTGCGCCGGGTACTTGTGGGCCTGGTTGCCGATCCGTACCCGGTCGAGCAGTTCCATGCCGCGTGCCTCGGCCTCGGACTTCGACTGTCGGAGTACCTTCAGCGGTCCCAGCGTCACGTTCTGGAGCACGGTCTTGTGCGCGAACAGGTTGAAGGACTGGAACACCATGCCGACGTCGCTGCGCAGTTTGGCGAGTCCGCGGCCTTCGGCGGGGAGTGGCTGTCCGTCCAGGGTGATGGTGCCGGAGTCGATCGTCTCGAGCCGGTTGATCGTGCGGCACAGCGTCGACTTGCCGGATCCGGACGGACCGATGACGACTACCACCTCGCCGGAGTTAACCGTCAGATCGATGTCGCGGAGCACGTGCAGGTCGCCGAAGTGCTTGTTGACGTTCTCCAGCACGACGAGAGGAGTTGAGGTCATGTTCGGAACTTAATGGGTCCATGTTGCCGTGTCATCACGAAAACGCCACCTGACCCCGGAGTAGCAGACTTGTTACGACGGAATCCGCGAAACCGTTATGCACCGTGACGCATGGAT
This sequence comes from Nocardiopsis alba DSM 43377, assembly GCF_000341225.1. Taxonomy (GTDB): domain Bacteria; phylum Actinomycetota; class Actinomycetes; order Streptosporangiales; family Streptosporangiaceae; genus Nocardiopsis; species Nocardiopsis alba. The sequence goes on along the minus strand of NZ_ANAC01000010.1, from coordinate 470,859 downwards.
TCGTTCCTGTCGCACTCTGTGTTGATCCCGTCTTCCGGAGAGTTCCGGTCGCGCTTCCAGGAGATCTCCGGTGATTGTTGAACGATCTCGATCGGTCTCGGAGATACCCGTGACCGAAGACGGTCACTCCCGACATCGGGAAAAGGGGGATTATGTGCGGGCCGATTCCGGGTCCATCTCCTTTTCGGCACGGTGTTCCGAAGAGCCCGCCCGCCCACGGGCCCGCCTCTCGCGGCGGCACGGACGTCGTCGGGGAACGGATAGCCTGGGAGGGTGAGCCAGAGTCGTACCTACCAAGTGCGGACCTACGGCTGCCAGATGAACGTCCACGACTCCGAGCGCCTCTCCGGTCTGCTGGAGGACGCTGGGTACGCGCGCGCAGCCGAGGACACCACCGCAGACATCGTCGTCTTCAACACCTGTGCGGTCCGGGAGAACGCGGACAACCGCCTCTACGGCAACCTGGGGCATCTGCGTCCGGTCAAGGACGCCAACCCCGGGATGCAGATCGCCGTGGGCGGATGTCTGGCGCAGAAGGACCGCGGGGAGATCGTGCGCCGCGCCCCCTGGGTGGACGTGGTGTTCGGAACGCACAACATCGGTTCCCTGCCGGCCCTCCTGGAGCGTTCGCGCGTCCAGAAGGAGGCGCAGGTCGAGATCGCCGAGTCGTTGGAGCACTTCCCGTCCACGCTGCCCAGCCGTCGGGAGTCCGCCTACGCCGCCTGGGTCTCGATCTCGGTCGGGTGCAACAACACCTGCACCTTCTGCATCGTGCCCGCACTCCGCGGCAAGGAGAAGGACCGCCGCCCCGGCGACGTGCTCGCCGAGGTGCGGGCCCTGGTCGAGGAGGGCGTCACCGAGGTGACCCTGCTGGGCCAGAACGTCAACGCCTACGGCAGTGAGTTCGGGGACCGACAGGCCTTCTCCAAGCTGCTGCGCGCCTGCGGCGAGATCGAGGGGCTGGAGCGGGTCCGCTTCACCTCTCCGCATCCGCGCGACTTCACCGACGACGTCATCGAGGCGATGGCCGAGACCCCCAACGTCATGCCGCAGCTGCACATGCCGTTGCAGTCGGGTTCCAGCAAGGTGCTCAAGGCGATGCGCCGTTCCTACCGCCAGGAGCGTTTCCTCGGCATCGTGGAGAAGGTGCGCGCCGCCATGCCGGACGCCGCGCTGACCACCGACATCATCGTGGGCTTCCCCGGCGAGACCGAGGAGGACTTCGAGGAGACGCTGCACGTGGTCCGGGAGTCCCGGTTCGCGATGGCGTTCACCTTCCAGTACTCCAAGCGTCCCGGAACCCCGGCCGCCACCATGGAGGACCAGGTCCCCCCGGAGGTCGTCAAGGAGCGCTACCAGCGCCTGGTCGCCCTCCAGGACCGGATCTCCTGGGAGGAGAACCAGCGGCTGGTCGGCCGCGAGGTCGAGCTGATGGTGGCCGAGGCCGAGGGCAAGAAGGACGGCGAGCACCGTCGTCTGTCCGGCCGGGCCCCCGACAACCGGCTCGTGCACTTCGCCGTGGGCGACTCCGAGGAGCCCCGCCCCGGCGACATGGTCACCGTCGAGGTGACCTACGCGGCCCCGCACCACCTGGTCGCCGACTCCGGGATCCGCTCCCTGCGCCGTACCCGTGCCGGCGACGCCTGGGACGCCCGTCAGGGGCGGCCGGTGAAGATCGAGAAGCCCGACGTGATGTTGGGGATGCCCCGGATCGGGGTGCCCGAGGAGCAGCCGGCCCCGGCCGGCGGTTGCTGCGACCTCTGATCCGTTCGTGCTCCGAGGCCCCCGGTGTCCACCGGGGGCCTCATCCATGTCCGGAGGAGGATCACAGGCGCACGTACAGGTCCTCGAAACGGTTGAACCCCGGGTTGGGCCGACGTACGGGCGGCCGGGCCGGGTCCAGGGAAAGGTCGGGGAAGGTCGAGGTCAGTGAACCGAAGGCCACCTCGCCCTCCATGCGGGCCAGAGCCGCCCCCAGGCAGTAGTGCAGTCCGTGGCCGAACGCCACGTGGGCCTCTCCGGGGCGGCCGCGGTGCCTGGTGACGTCGAGCCGCTCGGGTTCGGGGTGGGCCTCCGGGTCCCGATTCGCGCCCGAGATCATCGCGATGACGGCCTCCCCACGTCGCGCCGTGCCGCTGCGGAGTTCGACGTCCTCGGTGGGGTAGCGCATCCGGGTCTGGAAGACCGGGCCGCACCAGCGCAGTAGCTCGTGGACGGCCGAGGGCAGCAGCGTCGGATCGTCCTTGAGCAGGGAGAGCTGTTCGGGGTGGGTGAGCAGGGCGTGGGTGCCGTTGCCGATGAGGCCGGCCGTGGTCTCGTGTCCGGCGATGACGAGACTGAAGATCATGGTGATCAGCTCGTCCTCCGACAGACGGTCGCCGTCGTCGTCGCTGATCCGGACCAGATCGGCCAGGAGGTCGTCGTACTCCCGCTCCCGGTGGCCGACGATCAGTCGCCGGGCGGCCTCGACCAGGGCCCCGATGGTCCGGTTGAGCAGGGCCGGATCGTCGAGGGCGAAGGAGGTCAAGGTGTGGCTCCAACGCCGCCACACCTCGCGTTCCTCCTCGGGGACGCCGACGAGGTCGCAGATCACCGCGATGGGCAGGGGGTAGGCGAAGTGCTCCAACAGGTCGACCGAGCCGTCCTCGGCGTGGTCGGGAAGCTCCTCCAGAAGCCGGTCGGCGATGGCCTGGACCTTGGGACGCATCTCCCGCACCCGGCGCACGGTGAAGGCGCGTGAGACCAGCTTGCGCAGACGGACGTGGTCGATCCCGTCTTTGTCCAGGAGCCCCTGGGTGATGTAGACGACCAGATCGGGTTCCATGCCCAGGTGCCGCAGCAGCTCGTCACGGGAGAGGGCGGCGCCCTCATCCGATGACGGGGCCAGGGAGGCGGAGTCCACTACGAAACGCCGGTCGCTCAGGATGGTGCGCACGTCGGCGTCGTCGACGAACAGCCGGGCGGGGGCGCCTCGCAGGGAGCCCGGCATGGAGCCTCCGGCGGCACGGACGCGCTCCAGGGCGGTGTGGGGATCGTGGGCGAACTCGTGGTCGAGCTCGAGGAAGGCGGGATCGGGTCGCTTCCGTGCCGTGCCGGTCATCGGGGTCTCCTTCGGGGTTTCAGGGGGCGCGTTCGACGCGTTTCTGCTCGCCGATCTCCGTCCTCAGGCGCTCGGCCAGTCGTTCGAAGAGGGCGACGACCTTCGGTTGCAGCGCTCGCATCTCCGTGTTCGGGACCGTCTCCCGTTCGAGGAGGGAGCGGACGCTTCGGGTCAAGAGGAGGGCCCGGGCCTCTTGGCCGGGCGGGATGAGCCCCTGCTCGCGCAGGAGGGGTTCGGCCATGAGATGGCCGATCACCGTGGTGCTGTAGGCGTAGACCTGCTCCCCGGTGTCCGCGTCGGCGGCGATGACCCCGTGTTCGCGCAGCAGTTCCCAGTACTCGAACAGGGTCCGCCAGCGGTAGGCGACGGTCTCGCCGACCAGCTCCCTCGCGTCCTCCGTGAGCCGGTGGAGCGGGTTCGTCCCCGAGGTCAGGACGAAGCGCATGATGGGCGAGTCGAACTGCTCCCGGTACATCCGGCCCGCCACCTCGCTGGGACGTACGTGCTCGGGATCCTTTCGCATGGACGCCAGGATCCGTTCCATCATCGCCAGTTGGGCCCGCATGACGACGGTCAGCAGGAGGATCTCCTTGGTGGAGAAGTGCAGGTAGACGGTGCCCTTGCCGACCCCGGCCCGTCGGGCGACGTCCTCGATGGTGACCTTGCGGTCCCCCCAGGCCAGCATCAGTTCCCCCGCCGCGTCGAGGATGCGGTCGGCCCGCAGTTCGCGTCGGTCGGTGGGCTTCTCGGTGGGCCGGGTCACGGACGACTCCTTCGGCTCGGGGACCGCCGACGGGGGTCCCCACCGGCGCTGACGCGATGACCATATCCGCACCTCCGCTCCCGAGCCGATCGTCTTTGACCATGTGACCAGATTTCAAATCTGGTCACACGGTCAAGAGTAGGTCGGAAGGTGCCCGTCCACAAGGGGTGTGCGGGCACCGGACGGGGCTCGGAGCGATAGCCTCGCCCTTGTGCTGATCGCCGCCGCCGTGTGCCCTCATCCGCCCGTCCTGTTCCCCGAGGTCGCCCAGGGCGCGGCCGCCGAGCTCGACCCTCTGCGCGCCGCCTGCGACCGGGCCGTCGCCCTGCTCGTGAAGAGCGGGGCCGACCGGCTCCACGTGGTGGGGCGGGGGGACTCCGAACGGCGTCACGGATCGGACGCCGGGGGAGACCTGACGGCCTATGGGGTCGACGTGCGGGTGGGACCCGCCCCCGGGGTACTGGGGTTGGCCGCGACGGTGGGTCGTCGACTGGCCGAACGCGCGGGCACGGTCCCCGACGGCTACCTGGAGCTGCCCGCGGACACCACCCCGGAACGCGCGGCGGAACTGGGTCGCGAGCTGGCGGGAGAGGCGGAACGGGTCGCCCTGTTGGTCATGGGGGACGGCAGCGCGCGCCGCGACGAACACTCACCCGGGTACGTGGACGAACGGGCCGTGCCCTACGACGACGCGGTCGCCGAGGCCCTGGCCCGCGCCGACGCTCCGTACCTGGCCGGACTCACGGTCGACACGGCGCGCGAGCTCATGGTCGCGGGTCGCCCCGCCTGGCAGGTCCTGGCCGGAGCGACGGAGGGGGCGCCCTTCGAGGGAGAGACGATCGCCTACGAAGCGCCCTACGGAGTCGGATACCTCGTCGCCACCTGGATCGGGAGCGACTTCGACGGGGCCGAGGCCCCGGGGGCTCAGCTCCGGGAGTAGGGGAGCATGGTGGCCACGTCCACCAGGGCCTCGCCCGACTCCTCCTCGACACGATCGGACAGGGCCGACTCGACCTGGGTCATCGCCCGCTCCACCAGGTTCGGGGCGTCGTAGGGCAGCCAGCGCACCCGAGGGTCGCGGCGGAACCAGGACTCCTGTCGGCGGGCGAACCTGCGGGTGGCCCGCGCGGTGCTCTCCTTGGCCTCGGCCTCGGTGAGATCACCGTCCAGCTGGGACAGCGCCTGCGCGTATCCGAGGGCCTTGGAGGCGGTACGACCCTCCCGTAGGCCGAGCGGGTCCAACCGGCGCACCTCCTCCAGAAGACCCCCGTCCCACATCCGCTCCACACGCAGGTCGATGCGTTCGTCCAACTCCGGCCGAGGGGCCGTCAGACCCAACTGGACGCACGGATAGAAGGAGGTGTGGTCGGGCAGGTTGGCGGTGAAGGGCCGCCCGGTGAGCTCGATGACCTCCAGGGCCCGGACGATCCGACGCCCGTTGCCGGGCAGGATGGTGCGGGCCGCGGCCGGGTCGGCCTCGGCCAGACGGGCGTGCAGCAGACCGGGGCCGACGTCGGCCAACTCGGCCTCGAGTCGGGCCCGTACCTCGGGGTCGGTGCCGGGGAAGTCCATGTGATCCAGGACCGCGCGCACGTACAGGCCGGACCCGCCCACCAGGATGGGGACGACGTCACGGTCGGCGCAATCCTCCACCCGCTCGCGGGCCAGCGTCTGGTAGCTGGCCACGTCGGCGGGCTCGTGCACCTCCCAGATGTCCAGGAGATGGTGCGGCACGCCCCGGCGCTCGGACTCGGGGAGCTTGGCGGTACCGATGTCCATACCGCGGTAGAGCTGCATCGAGTCGGCGTTGATCACCTCGCCGCGACGCCCCGTACGTTCCTCCAACCGGGAGGCGAGATCGACGGCCAGGTCCGACTTGCCCACAGCGGTCGGGCCCACGACCGCGATCACCTTGATCATCCCTCCAGCGTAGTCACGCCGAGGACGCCACGCGTCCAGGTGGAGTGTTCGCGCCTGTCGGCGGCCCGGAAATACGGTTTTAGGATGGTCGACATGCGATTCGCCAAGGGCCACGGAACAGAGAACGACTTCGTGATCCTCCCCGACCCGGACGGGGAGCTCGAACTCACGAAGGAGGACGTCCGGTCACTGTGCGACCGCCGAGCGGGCATCGGCGGCGACGGTGTCCTACGAGTGGTGCGCACGCGTGTGCTCGGCGAGACGCTGGCCCCGGCCGCGCGGACCGCCGAACGGGCCGAGTGGTTCATGGACTATCGCAACGCGGACGGCAGCATCGCGGAGATGTGCGGGAACGGGGTCCGGGTCTTCGCCCGCTACCTGTTGCACGTCGGCCTCGTCGACTCGGACCGTTTCGAGATCGGGACCCGTGACGGGGCCAAGGGGGTCACCGTCGAGGCGAACGGCGACATCACCATAGACATGGGGCGCGTGGAGCGTCAGGGCGTCTCCTCGGCCGGGCTCGCCCGCGGGGTCGTCCACGGAGCCCAGATCTCCGTGGGCAACCCGCACCTGGCCTGCGAGATAGACGAGCCGGTCGCCGACCTCGACCTGTCCCGCCCGCCCGAACTCGACGCGGACGACTTTCCCGAGGGAGCCAACGTCGAGCTGTACAACCGGGTCGCCCCCGGTGTGCTGGACATGCGCGTGTACGAGCGCGGCTCCGGCGAGACCCGTTCCTGCGGGACCGGAATCGTGGCCACCGCGGCCGCGGCGACCCCCGAAGGGCAGAGCGCCACCTGGCGTGTCCGTGTCCTGGGAGGCGAGTGCACCGTCGAGCTGGACGCCTCCGGCGCCCGTCTGAGCGGCCCCGCCGTCATCGTCGCCGAGGGCGAGACCTCCCTGATCTGAACCCTCGCCGTCCCGGGAAGGCCCTCGGGACGGCGAGGTCCGGTCAGTGGGGAGAGAACATCCTCAGTGTGGACACGTCGAAGGCGACGTCGCAGGCGTCACGGACGGCGTCGTCGTGTGTGGCGATGACCACGGCACGACCCTCGCGGCTCATCCGGCGCAGGACGTCCACGACCATCGCCCCGTTGGCGTGGTCCAGGGCCCCGGTGGGCTCGTCGGCCAACACCAGCGACGGTCGTTTGACGATCAGACGTGCCAGGGCCACGCGCTGCTGTTCCCCACCGGACAGGTGGTGCACCTTCTCCTTTTCGCGTCCGCCCAGCCCCACCCGCTCCAACGCCTCCGCGGTGTCGGACCGGTCTCCCCGGCGCGCGGCCACGTCGAGGTTGGCCTTCACCGTGGCGTTTTCGATCAGGGCGTAGTCCTGGAACAGGTAGCCCAGGTGGTCACGTCGGAATCGGCGCTGTCCCCCGGGGCCCAGTCGGGTGACGTCGGTGTCCCGGAAACGGACGCTCCCTCCACTGGGCCTCTCCAATAGGCCCATGCAGTTGAGCAGGGTGGTCTTCCCGGAGCCGCTGGCGCCGACCAGGGCGAGCATCCGCCCGGGTTCGACGCTCAGGTCGAGGTCCTCCCACAGCGTGCGCGCGCCGAAGGACTTCGTGAGCTTGTTCAGGGTGATCATGGGTTCCTCGGTCTCTTCGGGCCTCAGGCCTGGGAGGCGCCTTCACGGACGATGCGACGGTGGAAGAGGGCCAGTGCCGCGATGGTGGCCGACAGGCAGACCAACGCGATCCCCAGGGCGTAGAACGGCTCGGCCCCACTGGGAGCGGCCTCCAGAGGACCGCCGTACATGGGGTCGGAGGTGACCGCGAGTCGACGGAGCGTGTCCCACGTGGCCCAGCCCGGGAAACCCAGGGCGAGGGCGCCCTCGACGAGCAGTAGGCGTCGGTGGGTCGCGAGGAAGGTCCATCCGCTGATGTGCCGGACGAAGATCTCCTGGGCCCGCGTGCGCACGTGGACGACGCACGCCGCCATACCGGTGAGAAGGAGGACCACCGCGACCCCCACCAGGTTGAACAGCTCACCGCGCAGCACGATCAGATGACGAGCGAGCTCGTCCCGCGCGCTCGTGGAGAGCGTCTCCACCATGGCCAGGTAGCGCGAGGCCTCGGGGACGCGGTCCCGGTACTCCGTCACGACCTCCGGGTCGGGGAAGATCGTGGACCCCCGGGTCATGTGAGAGACATAGGCGCCGTCGGAGAGCACACCGCCGTTGGGCAGGACGACCATGACCGGCTCGTACAGCAGGGGCAGGTAGGGCCGTGGAGCGTCGGAACGCTTGGCCGAGTAGGTGAACAGGGTCTGCTCGGCGGCGGCCGGCAACACCTCGATCTCGAGGGCGACGTCGGAGGCGTCCGAGGTCTCGACCCACTGGCTCCGGACCGCTTCGACCAGCTCCTCGGTGTCGAGGGTGGCGCTCTCGGGGACCAGGACGCGAACGTCCTCATCGGGGCCGTACGGTTCACCGGTGGGCGAGAGCACCTCCTGTTCGGCCAGATAGGTGTCGTTGACGATGAGCAGTGGAGGTTCCGGAGACGCCGCGCCGGACGGCCGCGGATCGTAGGGCGTCGACAGCAGTGGATATCCGTGTACGGCCAACACCATGTCCCCCGAGGCGTCGACCTCGCGCAGCCAAGGGCCGAGTTCCTCGTCGACGGCCTCATCGTCGGCCCAGCCGTAGTTCGCGCTGAGCGATGGGAAGGAGGTCTCGCCCTGTTCCTCGTGCAGTTCCAGCGCCGTCTCCAGGTCGCGGACGTTCTGGGAATAGGAGGCCACGCCCCCGAGGATGATCAGGGCCAGGACGAGAGAGGGCGCTCTGACCAGGTAGATCGCCGTGGTCGTCGCCTTCAGGGGGAGCCGCCCCTTGAGCGATGGCAGGATGCGCGTGGTGTGCACCAGTGCCAGGGTCGCCGCGTGCACCAGCAGGCAGGGAACGGTGAGAGCGCCGAGGAAGAGGAGGGCCGTCCGGGAGTAGAACCCCAGTTGGTTCCATTCGTTGTACCAGCCCAGGAACACGAGTGTGCCGAGGACGATCACCGCGAGAGCCACGGCCGTCGATCGGGCCGTCCTGAGCAGGTCGTGGCCCAGGATCGATGGGTACGAGCGCCCTTGGAGACGCATGACCCCGTAGTCGCGGGAGCCGAGCAGTACGCCGGCGCCCGCCGCCGTCACCGTCCCGAGCAGGGCGACCATCAGAAGATGGAACAGGTGGCCGCCGGTGAAGTAGTGCCACATCCGGACGGCCTGTGTACCCGGAGCCTCATGGAGCCCGAGCGCGGCCAGTTCGGTCCGCAGGGCCTCTTCCGCCTCGGGCGCGTCCAGGACGAGGTAGTGGCCGTTGGGGCCGACATCGCCGAAGTCGGCGATGGGGTGGGTGTCGATGGTGAACCCGCGGCCGAAGGTCGGATATCCCTCCTCGGACCAGGCCGCGTGGCGGGAGTCGGGGTCGGACACGGCCAGGTACAGGTGGATCCTGGTCGTCGGCTCTCGGACGTCCGCGATGGCGTAACCGATCGCGGCGTCGTGTTCGTCGGCCACACGCTGGACGGTGGCGGCCACCTCGTCGGTGTCGTGGCTCCCGTCGTTCTCGGTGATCCACACGACGGGGGAGTCCTCGAGCACGAAGAGGGTGCGTTCGGCGGTCGTGGCCAGGAGGAAGGCGATGACCACGGCGAACACGGCACAGGCCGTGTAGGCGAAGGTGAGTGTTCGGTCGGGCACGGGGGGTCCTGTCGAAGGCCCGCCGGTGCTCGGCGCCGGCGGGCCGGATCATGGGGGTCAGCAGGTGCGGCGGTAGGCCTGGTTGTTGGCGATCGCCCTGGGCGCGTCGGCGCGGGCCCAGGCACCGGCCCTGACGTCGGGGGTGCGCACGGTCGTGCGGCCCACGGCGGTGGCGCCATGGCACGCGGTGGGGTGGTAGTAGTGCGAGTAGCTGGTTCCCGACAACCCGGCGCCGGTGACGCCGTAATTCCAGACGGGGCTGCTCGCGTTCGCGGCGGAGGCGGAACCGGCGGCGATCCCCGCGGTCAGCAGTGTGGTCACGAAGAGGTACTCGGTGAGTCTCATGGGGGATTCTCCTGTTCGGTCAGCCACAGGTATTACGCCAGTACGTCTGGTTGTTGGTGTTCGCCTTTTGGACGCTCGCCCGTGACCACAGGCCGGCTCCGGTGTTCGCGGACCGGACGGTGCGAATTCCCACGGCGGTGGAACCGTGGCACCTGCTGTCGTGGAGGTAGTTCGAGTAGACACGGTCGGAGACGATGCCGTGATCCCAGACGCCACCTCCCACGTATTCGACGGCCGCCGAGGCGACACCCGCGCTTCCCACGCCGATGCCCGCCGCGACCAGTAAGGTGACGATCGCTCTCTTCGTTCTGCTCATGGTTTCCTTCTGTGGGGGATTCAGGACGGTCCTTCGGTCGCCCTGAAAATAATTATGCCTCCCTTTTCTCTGGAGTCAATCGAGTCGGATCGGGGTGTACGCGGTCGAGTCGAATGAATATCCGCAGGTGGAGAGGGGGATGGTGAGATCATTTATGGATTTGTTCGAGTTTTCCTCGCGTATGCATGAGGTGACCCGGTGTGTCGTTCGTGCAGCTCAAGATGTCTGCAAATGCATAAGGCCGAATGTGGCTACGAGATACATATGTACCAAGCTATCGGTACGCCCATGTCGGGATTCTTCTCCCGACATTGATGTTTCTCGTTGAATCTCGTTAAGGGTATTCCGTCACACGGGTATCACCCGGAACCGAGCAGCCCTTCCACGCCCAGACCGCGCAGGGAGGCGTCCAGGACACGGGCGGTATGGGTCACCACCACCGGCCTTCCGGCGCGCTCCATCGCCGCCGCGATCTGCAAGGAGCAGCCGGGGTTCCCCGACACCAGGACCCGCGCCCCGGTCGAGGCCACGTCCTCGCCCTTCCGGTCGCCCAAGGCGTTCGCCGCCTCCGGACGGAGCAGGTTGTACACACCTGCCGAACCACAACAGACCTCCCGGTTCGGCAGGTCGGACACGGTCAGCCCCGGGATCCCGCGAAGCAGCTCACGGGGCTGGGCGGTGACGCCCTGGCCATGGGAGAGATGGCAGGCGTCGTGGTAGGCCACATGGACCGGAAGGGGGTGACGCTCCGCGCGGGGGCCCAGATCCACGAGGAACTCGGCCAGATCCACCACCCTCTCCGACACCGCGCGGGCACGATCCACCCAGGCCCGGCTCTCACCGGCCTCCGCCATGGTCCGGTCGAAGTGCTTCATGCCGGAGCCGCAACCGGCGGAGTTGACCACGATCCGCTCCACCTGGCGCGCCTCGAACACCTCGATGAGCCCCTTGGCGAAGTCCACCGCCTCCTCCAGACGGCCGGAGTGCGAGGAGAGGGAGCCACAGCAGCCTTGAGAGCGCGGGATCACCACCTCGCACCCCTCCAGAGCCAGGACCCGGGCGGTCGCGGTGTTGACCTCGGGGAAGAACGCTCCCTGGACACAACCCACCAGCATGCCCACACGCGCACGGCGCTCGCCCACGGCGGGCACGAGCTCGGGCAGCGGCGGCGGGGGAGAGGACAGCCTCGGAGCGACCCGCTCCATGGCGGCCAGACCGGGCGAGAGACGGTCCAACAGGCCCGAACGGCGCACCAGGGAGGAGACCCCGGTGGCCTGGTAGGCGCGCAACGGTCCGCGCAGCGCCCGTAGGCGCCCCCGATGCGGGAAGAGGGAGAACACCGCCTCGCGCAGGAGGCGCTCCCCGCGAGGCCGCTCGTACTCGGTCTCCACCCGATGACGTGTGTGCTCGATCAGGGCGTCGTACGCCACCCCCGAGGGACAGGCGGACACACACGCCAGACAACCCAGACAGTTGTCGAAGTGCCCGACCGCGGTCTCGGTGAGCACGTCGTCCTCGTGCATCTGTCCCATGAGGTGGATACGACCGCGGGGCGAGTCCATCTCCTGCCCCCACAGGACGTCGGTGGGGCAGGTCGGCAGACAGAAACCGCAGTGGACACAGTCCCCGAGCAGGTCGCCGAAGGACCGTTCGGGGCCGGGGGCGATCGTGCTCTCGTCCGGTCGATCGGTCACGGAGTCCTCCGAGGGGGTACGGGGCGTGTGGTCCATGGCTCAGATCCCGCCCGCGAAACGGCCGGGGGACAGACGGTGGTCGGGGTCCAGGGAGTCCTTGATCGCGCGCATGAGGGCCAGTCCCGGAACCTCGCCCCAGACATCGACGTCGGCGTCGCGTACGTGGGGTTCGGCGCGCAGGAGGGTCGCGGACCTCCCGGAGCCGGAGCGGGCCCTCTCCAAGAGCGAGGAGACCGCCTCGGCGGAGGCCCCCGGAGCGGTGTACAGGTACAGGGTCCCGGCGGGGAGCGAAGCGGTCGCCCCGACCCGGCCCCCGAGGCGATCGGCCGCCGCCACCAGATCGTGGACGAGCCCGGGCAGCTCCGCGGGAGGTGCCAGGACACGGATCAGACAGCCCTCGTCCGGTACGAGTCCCCAACCGGGAGGCGTCGCCTCGGCCACCTCCACCCCGGTGCCGCCCAGGGCCCGCGCGGTCACGTCCGCGCGTTCCGTCGTCCCCTCCTCGGTGCCCTCCAGAAGCACGTACAGACGTGGTGGTCCCGCCAGAGGGTGTATCGACTCCACGGCCGAGGGCACCACCGTGCTCGCGCGCAGGGCGGCCGCCGCCCGCTCCACCGCCTCGGGGGAGGGGGCCGGGGCGCTCACCAGACGGACCGCCGGTGGCCTCGGATGCAGCCGGAAGGTCGCCGAGACGATGATCCCCAGGGTCCCGTAGCCACCGGTGTGCAGTTTGGCCAGGTCGTATCCGGCCACGTTCTTGACCACCCGGCCGCCGCTCCGGGCGACCACCCCGTCGGCGCGCACCACGGTCATCCCGATCACCAGGTCGCGCAACGCCCCGGCGAGCAGCCGCCCGGGACCGCTCAGTCCGGTGGCCAGGGCGCCTCCCACGGTGCCTCCCGAACGCACCGGATCGTAGGAGAGCCGCTGACCGGCCTCGGCCAGGACACGCTCCAGATCGGCGACCGGCGTTCCCGCGCCGACCTCCACCACCAGGTCGCCGGCGTTGTGGTCGATCCAGGACAGCCCCGAGGTGTCCACCAGAAGGTCCAGGGAACGGGGCGCCGTCCCCCAGTCCATCGCCGTGCCGCCGCCCCGCGCGGCGACGGTGAGCCCCGACTCCCGCGCGGCCGCCAGCAGGTCGGCCAGGGCTCCGACGTTCTCGGGGCGGGCCACCCTCGCGGGAACGACCCCGCACATGGCGTCCTCGTCGGTGCCCTCTCTCAGGGCGACGTCCTTCACGTCCGGATCGTCCACGCTCGTCCTTCCCGCCTCTTCCACCCCGGATCGATCGCTCAGAACTGTTCCGCCTCCCCCGACTCCACCAACGGATGCACGCCGGTGCGCACCCCCGGCCGTTCCCCGCACAGGCGCGGAGTGGGCAGCAGCTTGCCCGGGTTGGCGATCCCCGCCGGGTTCAGCGCCCGCCGGAACAGCTCGAAGGTCTCCAGATCGGCCTCGCCGAACATGCGCGGCATCTTGCAGGCCTTGTCCACGCCGACACCGTGCTCGCCGGTGATGGACCCTCCGTGCTCGACGCACAGGTCGAGGATGGCCCCGGACACCTCCTCGGCCCGTTCCCCGGCTCCCGGTTCGGAGTCGTCGAACAGGACGAGCGGATGCAGGTTCCCGTCCCCGGCGTGGAAGACGTTGGCCACCCGGATGCCGCTCTCGGCGGACAGCGCGGCGATCCGGCCCAGGACCTCGCCCAACGCGGTGCGCGGTACCACCCCGTCCTGCACGATGTAGGCCGGGCTGATCCGCCCCACGGCGGCGAAGGCGGACTTACGTCCCTTCCAGATGAGGGCGCGCTCCTCGGGGCCGTCCGCCGTCCTCGTCTCGAAGGCGCCGCTCCGCGCGCACAGGGCGACGACCCGTTCGACCTGGGTGTCGACCTCCGAGGCCGGGCCGTCCAGCTCCACCACCAGCACCGCGGCGGCGCCGGCCGGGTAGTCGCAGGCCACCGCGGCCTCGGCCGCCTCGATGGCCAGAGCGTCCATCATCTCGATCGCCGAGGGCAGGACCCCGGCCGCGATGATCGCGCCCACCGCCTCCCCGCCGGCGTCCATCGAGGTGAAGGCCGACAGCAGGGTCACGGTGCGCTCGGGTGAACGGGTCAGGGAGACCGTGATCCGGGTGGCCACGCCCAGGGTCCCCTCGGAACCGATGAACGCGCCGATCAGGTCGTAACCGTGCGCCCCGGTCGCCTTGCCGCCCAACTCCACGACCTCGCCCGAAGGGGTGACGATCTCCAGCCCGCGCACGTGGCCGGCGGTGAACCCGTACTTGAGGCAGTGCGCCCCGCCGGAGTTCTCCGCGACGTTGCCCCCCACCGAACAGACCTGCTGACTGGAGGGGTCGGGCGCGTAGTAGTAGCCGTGCGGGGCCACCGCGCGGGTGATGTCGAGGTTGACCACTCCGGGCTCGACCACGGCGCACTCGTTCTCCAGGTCGATCTCCACGATCCGACGCATGCGGGAGGTGACGAGGAGGACGCCCTCGGCATGGGGGAGCGCTCCCGCCGACAGGCCGGTGCCCGCGCCGCGGGGGACGTAGGGGACGCCGTGCTCGGCGCACAGGGAGACGACCGCGGCGACCTGGCCGGTCGTGGTCGGCAGGACCACCACCCCCGGTGTGGCGCGGTGGTAGGTGAGTCCGTCGCTCTCGTAGACCCGGCGCCGGGAGAGGTCGGTGAGGACGCCGTCCTCACCGCAGATCTCCCGCAGCCGGGGGACGAGGTCGGCCAAGGCCGTCGAACTCGTCGTGGGTGCGGTCGTGGCCATGGGCGCCTCCCGGGTTCGATCGAAGGACGGACAGGGGGTGTCCTTCGACTGCGACCTCGCAAGGGGACCGTACGACCGTGGAGTCGTCGTTTTCAAGGGTCGGAGCGTCCTTCCGTGTCGCGGAAGACGCGAAAGCGCCCCCCGCCGGAGCGAGGGGCGCTGTGGGAGCGGTCAACCGCTCACGGGGAGGGCCGAGGGCCTCGGGCGATGAAGGCCTCCGTCTCCCCGTGAGAGGACCTACGGCATGCGCTCGTAGGCCGGCAGCGTCAGGAAGTCGACGTAGTCGTCGTCCAGGGCGACCTCGGTGAACAGCTCCTTGGCCTGCTTGTACAGGTCCTCGTCGTAGGCGTCGCCCAGCGAGGCCTTGATGGCGGCCAGCTCCTCCTCGATGGTCTGCTTGACCAGCTCGACGGTGACCTTGGGGCCGTCGTCGAGGGTGACGTCGTTGTGCAGCCACTGCCAGATCTGGGAGCGGGAGATCTCGGCGGTGGCGGCGTCCTCCATGAGGTTGTGGATGGCCACCGCGCCGTTGCCGCCCATCCACACGGCCAGGTACTGCAGGGCGACGTTGATGTTGCCGCGCAGGCCGGCGAGGGTGATCCCGCCGGGGGTCTTGTCGACGGCGAGCAGGTCGGCGGCGGTCACCTCGACCTCGGGGCGCTGCTTGTCGATCTGGTTGGGCCTGTCGCCCAGGACGCCGTCGAAGATCTCACGGGCGATCGGGACCAGGTCGGGGTGCGCGACCCAGGAGCCGTCGAAGCCGTCGCCGGACTCGCGGGACTTGTCGTCACGGACCTTGGCGAAGGCGTTCCGGTTGACCTCCTCGTCCCGGCGGGAGGGGATGAAGGCGGCCATACCGCCGATGGCGTGGGCGCCGCGCTTGTGGCAGGTCTTGACCAGCAGCTCGGTGTAGGCGCGCATCATCGGGGCGGTCATGGTGACGGCGTTGCGCTCGGGCAGCAGGAACTTGCGGCCGCGGGTGCGGTGCGTCTTGATGATGCTGAAGAGGTAGTCCCAGCGACCGGCGTTGAGGCCGGCGGAGTGCTCGCGCAGCTCGTAGAGGATCTCCTCCATCTCGAACGCGGCCGGGATGGTCTCGATCAGGCAGGTGGCGCGGATGGTGCCGCGGGGGATCTCCAGACGCTCCTGGGCCAGGACGAAGATGTCGTTCCAGAGACGGGCCTCGAGGTGGCTCTGCATCTTCGGCAGGTAGAAGTACGGGCCCTTGCCCTTGGCGATCTGACGCTTGGCGCTGTGGAAGAAGTACAGCGCGAAGTCGACGATGCCGCCGCTGGTCCGCCGACCGTCGACGAGGATGTGCTTCTCGTCCAGGTGCCAGCCGCGCGGGCGCACGACGATCGTGGCGAGCTCGGAGTCCTCCTTGAGGGCGTAGGTCTTGCCCTGGGGGGAGGTGAAGTCGATGGCGCGGTCCAGGGCGTCGCGCAGGTTGAGCTGCCCCTGGATCATGTTCTCCCACAGCGGGGTGTTGGCGTCCTCGAAGTCGGCCAGCCACACCTTCGCGCCGGAGTTGAGCGCGTTGATGGTCATCTTGCGGTCGGTCGGGCCGGTGATCTCCACACGGCGGTCCGTGATGCCCGGGGCGGGCGGAGCGACCTTCCAGCCGTCGTCCTCGCGAATGTGCTTGGTCTCGGGGAGGAAGTCGAGGTCCTCCCCGGCCGCGATCTGAGCCTCGCGGGTCTTACGCGCGGCCAGCAGCTCCTGGCGGCGGGACTCGAAAGCGCGGTGCAGTTCGGCGATGAACGCGAGGGCGTCGTCGGTGAGGATCTCGTCGAACCGGTCGTTGAGGGGGCCCGTGATCTCGACCCCGTGCGTGGCACCCATGGAAAACCTTCCGCAATACGAAACAAGCTTCTGGTATGTGGAAGTGAAACTACTATCTTGACGTCAAGCGGTCAATGTCACTCGCGGTACCCATGACGTGCGATGTTTTCGATGTGGGAAGATTCGTCAAACTTCTGCATGAAATATCGGACTTCTTTGGCTTCGCTCGGACTTCGGTAGGCCATCCCGGTTGTAGAGGGTGGTGGCTTGTGTCACACCACCTGCGATAATTCACGTGCCTTCACCCGAACAAGGTGCCACCATCGAGTCATGGGCGCCTCCGCGGACACGCGCCCCACCCGCAAAGGGGACGGCACGGGCCCGCGCGCCCACCACCCCGCCCATGGGCGAACGGGAAGAAACCCGACGATGGCCGCGTTGACCCACCTGGAGGGATATGAATACTGCCGATATCCACGGAAGCGACCGTCGGGCCCACGAAGGGCCCGGTGAGGACGCGTTCCGTGAGGCGGTCACCGTCGAGGACGGAGACCGTACCGACCACGCGTTCCACGAGGCCCCGGGTACCGACGGCGACCGCCGTGAACACCCCGAGAGCACCCCTGACCGGGGCGAGATGGAGCTGGCCGAGCGCCACGCCCTGCGCCGCGTCCAAGGGCTGTCCACCGAACTCACCGACGTCACCGAGGTGGAGAACCGCTCCCTGCGTCTGGAGCGTGTGGTCCTGATCGGAGTCTGGACCCGCGGCACGCAGGCCGACGCCGACAACTCGCTCACCGAGCTCGCGGCCCTGGCCGAGACCGCCGGCGCGCTCGTCCTCGAAGGCCTCACCCAGCGCCGCGCCAAGCCGGACCCCGCCACCTACATCGGTAAGGGCAAGGCCGCCGAACTCCGCGACGCCGTCGCGGCCACCGGCGCCGACACCGTCATCTGCGACGGTGAGCTCACACCGGGCCAGCTGATCCAGCTGGAGGACGTGGTCAAGGTCAAGGTCATCGACCGCACCGCGCTCATCCTGGACATCTTCGCCCAGCACGCGCGCAGCAGCGAGGGCAAGGCCCAGGTCGAACTCGCCCAGCTCAGCTACCTGCTGCCCCGACTCCGAGGCTGGGGCCACACCCTGTCCCGGCAGGCCGGTGGCGCCGGAGGCGGCGGCAACGGCGGTGTGGGTCTGCGCGGCCCCGGTGAGACCAAGATCGAGACCGACCGCAGGCGCATCAACGACAAGATCGCCAAGCTGCGCCGTCAGCTCTCCCACATGCGCACCGCCCGCGACGTCAAGCGCGACGTCCGACGCACCCGTCAGGTGCCCTCGGTCGCCCTGGCCGGGTACACCAACGCCGGCAAGTCGAGCCTGCTCAACCGGCTCACCGGAGCCGGGGTCCTGGTGGAGAACGCCCTGTTCGCCACCCTGGACCCGACGGTGCGACAGGCACGCACCCCCGACGGTCGAGGGTTCACCCTGAGCGACACCGTCGGGTTCGTCCGTCACCTGCCGCACCAGCTGGTGGAGGCCTTCCGCTCCACCCTGGAGGAGGTCTCCGACGCAGACCTGATCCTGCACGTGGTCGACGGGTCCCACCCCGACCCCGAGCAGCAGCTCAGCGCGGTCCGCGAGGTGTTCGCCGACATCGACGCCGGCGACGTCCGCGAGCTCATCGTGGTCAACAAGGTCGACGCCGCCGACCCGGACACCCTCAAGACCCTGCGCACCCGCCACCCCGACCTGGTCGAGGTCTCGGCGCGCACCGGAGAGGGGATCCCCGAACTGGTGACGGCCCTGGCCGAGGCCCTGCCCGAGATCGCCCAAGAGGTACGCGCGCTCGTGCCGTACTCGCGCGGCGACCTCATCGCCAGGGCTCACGAGGAGGGCCGGATCATCGGCGAGGAGCACACCGGAGAGGGCACCGAGCTGCACGCCTTCGTCCCCGCTCCGCTGGCCGCCAGGCTGGAGGAGTACGCGCTCACCCGCGTCTGATCCGCTCCGGACGAACGGACCGAGGCCGGGGTCTCCCTGAAAGGGGAGGCCCCGGCCTTCGTTCTGTGGGGGAGACACCGCCCGGGGCGGCGGCGTGGACGACGTACGCGCCGCCCACGGTCCGGGTGGCCTTCATCACTTCACGATCCTGCGAGTTTCGGTCGGTATCGCTCGCATTCCTCCCACCGGGGAGGTGTACACGATGTCGACGGATGGACTACGGTTTTGGATCACCGGCCGGCAGAGGTCGCCGTCCCCCGACGGTCGAACCCCCACCGTCACGGCACCGCGAGTCGGCCCCGAGCCGTCCACGGCCCTGCCGGAACCGCATCCAGATATCGAGGTCGCCATGCCCGCCCGCGTACCCCACGCCCCCGTTCCGTGCGCTCTCGGCCGGAACTGACCGGCGAGGGCGGACCACCCCATGCCGGCAGTACTCCTCACCAACATCGGCCGTCTCTGGACGGGCCATGAGCTGATCACCCACGCGGCCGTCCTCATCGATGACGACAGGATTGCCTGGGTCGGACCGGCGGCCGACCTCCCCCAGCGCATCCCCGGGGTGATGGAGGACCTCACCGAGGTCGACGAGATCGTCAATATCGGCGGCGGGCTCGTCACACCGGGCCTGGTCGACGCCCACTGTCACCCGGTCTACGCGGGCGACCGCTACGCCGAGGTCAACATGTGGGCCAAGGGCGCCACCCGAGCCGACATCTTCGCGGCGGGCGGAGGGGTGTCCACCACCGTCACCATCACCCGCGGGACCGACCCCTGGACCCTGTGCAACGCGGTACGCGAACGCCTGCGCCACTGGGTGCTGTCCGGCAGCACCACCGTGGAGGCCAAGACCGGCTACCACCTCACCCGGGACGGCGAACTCGCCGACGTGCGACTGCTGCGCTCCCTGGAGGAGGAACCCGGGATGCCGCGCCTGCACGTCACCTTCTTCCCCGCGCACGGGGTGCCCCCGGAGTTCTTCGGCCGCCCCCAGGAGTACGTGAGCACCGTGGCCTCCTGGCTCGGCGACGCCGCCATGGTCGGCGCCGACGGGGTGGACATCTACTGCGACAACCAACAGTTCACCACCGAGGACGCCCACATGCTGCTGAGCGTGGGCCGGTCGGTGGGGCTGCGCACCACTCTGCACGCCTGCTCACGTCCGCGCCACGGAGCCGTCCGCATGGCCGCCGAGCTCGGATGCGACTCCGTCGACCTGCTCCACGAGGCCGACGACGAGGACCTGCTGGCCCTGGCCGCCACCCGTACCCCGGTCGTGGCCTGCCCCACCACGGCCCTGCACGAACGGCGCACCCCGCCGGTGCGCTCCCTGCTCGACCACGGAGTCCCGGTGGGTCTGGGCACCGACCATAACCCGGGGCAGGCCGGCACCACGTCCATGCCCCTGGTGATCTCCCTGGCCGTCGCCATGTTCGAGATGACCGTCCAGGAGGCGCTCAACGCCGCCACGGTGGGCGGCGCGCACGCCTTGGGGCTCGACGACCGGGGACTCATCGCCCCCGGGCGTCTCGCCGATCTCGTCCAGTGGGACGCCGACCACGAAGGGGCCTTCGCCTGGTCCATGGGGTTGAGCACCCTGCGCGTCTGGCAGGGCGGACGGACCATCCGCTGACCGCTCCGGGACCGGCGGGCTCAGCGGATGCCGCGCGCCCGGGCGATCTCGATGACCGCGCGCTCCAACGCGTACTCGGGGTCACGGCCGCCGCCCTTGATGAGCGCGTCGGTCTCGGCCACCACCGCCATCGCCCGGGTGACCCCCCGGACGTTCCAACCCCGCGCCTGCTGACGCAGACCGCGCATCTTCCACGGCGGCACCTTGGCCCGCTTGGCCAGGTCCGCCTCGCTCATCCCCCGGGGCGGTTGCGCCGCCACCGCGATCCCGCGTACCGCGCCGGCCAGGGCGCTGTTGATCAGGACCGGGGCGGTGCCCACCGCCAACGACCAGCGGAGCTGTTCCAGGGCCTCGGGGAGCCGGCCCTCCACGGTCCGGTCGGCCACGGTGAACCCCGAGGCCTCCGCCTTACCCGAGTGGTATCGGGCCACCGCGGTCGCGTCCACACGTCCCTCGGTGTCGGCGATCAACTGGGTGCAGGCCGCCGCGATCTCGCGTAGTTCGGTGCCCACCGCGTCCACCAGGGCCTGGGCCGCGTCGCCGGTGATCTGCCGGCCCGCGGCGGAGAACTCGCCCTTGACGAACGCCACCCGCTCGGGACCCTTGGTGGGGCCCTTGCAGTCCACCCTGTGCGCCCCCGCCTTCGTCGCGGCCTGGAGCAGGGCCTTGCCCTTGGCGCCGCCCGCGTGGGTCAACACCAGGTTCACGTCGTCGGCGGGGGAGGAGAGGTAGTCGACGACGGTCGCGGCCAGGTCCTTGGTCAGGTCCTGGGAGGAACGCAGGACGACCACCCGGCGGTCGCCGAACAGCGACGGGGAGGTGACCTCCACCAGGGTGGACAGGCCCACCTGGGCGGGCACGAGGTCGTGGACGTCCACCTCGGGGTCGACCTCCCGGGCCGAGGCGACGACGGCGGCCACGGCCCGGTCGACGAGCAGTTCCTCGTCGCCGACGATGAGCGTGATGAGGGCGGGTGCAGGCATACAACGAGCATGCCACGACCCACCGACCGGCCGGTGCGGTTCATCCCTCGGGGGCGGGGCCGCGCGCGACCACCCGTACGGGGGAGTCCAGCACGGCCACGTCGCCGTCGAGGTCGGTGCGGGCGCTCACCCTCGCCGTCCTCGCCAACAACCCCAGGGCGAACGGCGTGGGGTGGCCGTAGCCGTTGTCCCTCCCGACGGAGGTCAACGCCACCTCGGCGTCGACCGCCGCGATGAAGCCGGGCTCCTGAGTGTTCGACCCGTGGTGCGGGGTGGTCAACACCGTCACCGCCAACAGGTCGCGATCGGGACCACGCGTCAACGCGCTCTGGGCCGGCTCCTCGATGTCCCCGGTGAACAACGCCGACAGGTGGGTGCCGTCCGCCCGGACCACAACGGACCCGTCGTTCACCGTCCCCACGTGCCCCCTCGGGGGCCACAGCACTCGCAGCGTCCACCCGTCCACCCGATAGGTCGCCCCGCGTACGGCGGCCCCGATCTCCACCCCCTCGGCCGCCAGCAGACGGCCGACGGAGGAGCCCTCGAACCCCTCGGGGGCCAGTGCCGAGAGCACTCGACGATGTCGCAGTACCCCGGGGGTGCCGTCCACGTGGTCGGCGTGGTCGTGGCTGAGTACCAACAGGGGGATCTCGCGCACCCCCAGCCGCTCCAGACACCCGTTCACCAGATCCGGATCGTCACCCGTATCGAACACCATCGCGCTCCCAGGGCCGGTGGAGACCACGAACGCGTCGCCCTGCCCCACGTCGCAGGCGACCAGGACCCACCCCGGAGGGGGCCAGCCGCCCGGTACGCACCGGGTCGCCACGCCCAGGACCAGTACCGCCGCCACCACCGCGGCGAACACACGACGAACCCCGCCCCTGAGCACCACGAACGCCGCGATGAGCAGGGCCGACAGCACGGCTCCCGTCACGTCCGAACGCCAGGACAGGGCACCGTGGGGTACCCGGGCGCCCGTCTCCGCCACCAGAGCGATCCAGGACACCCCCAGGCCCGGCAGGTGCACCAGGACGGCGGCGGCCTCCGGCCACAACGAGGCCACCACCGTCACCGCGGCCCCCGCCACGGTCACACCCGCGACCACCGGGGCCGCCAGGAGATTGGCCGGAACCGCCACCCAGGACACCTCACCGGACAGCAGGACCAGGACCGGAGCGACCGCCACGTGCGCGGCCACCGCGATCGCCGCCGCCTCGGCCACCGGCCGCGACAGAGGCGGGGACCAGGCCCGGGTCCACGAGGGGACCAGCAGCAGGATGCCCGCGGTGGCCAGGACCGACAGCGCGAACCCGTAGGAGGCGGCCAGCCCGGGGGCCACGAAGAGCACCCCCACCACCGTGGCGCTCAGCGCGCCCAGCCCGGCCCCGGGTCTTCCGGTCGCCAACGCCAACAGCCCCAGGGAGCCCATGAACGCCGCCCGCACCACGCTCGGCTCTGGCCGGCACACCAGGACGAACAGCCAGATCATCACCGCCCCGCCCGCCACCGAACACCAGGTCGGGGCCCGGGACCAGCGGGCCACGGCCAGGACGAACCCGGTCAGGATCGCCAGATTGGCGCCCGAAACCGTGAGCAGGTGGGTCATGCCGGTGGCCCGGAAGTCCTCGGCGGTCTCCTCCGGCAACCGCGATACGTCGCCGACGATCAGGGCGGGCAGCAGCCCGCTCTCGGGGGAGGGCAGGCCCTCGGCCGCCTCGCGCAGACCGGCCCGCACCTCGGCCGCGAAGACCTGTGCGCGGCCGGGCTCGCCCACCTCCTCCGGAGGGCCCCGGACCGAGACCAGCGCGGCGGTCAGCGGGTCGTCCTCGACGGAGAGGAAGGCGCCCCGGGCGGTGAAGGTCTGCCCCGGCAACAGGTCGCCCCACGCCTCACCGGAGGCCAACACCACCACCGGTACCTCCGAGGTGCGGATCCCGCCCTCCGCGTCCACCCACAGGGTGCGGGCCCGGACCACCCACTCCGCGCGCCCGGGGCGGGGCATCCCCGCACGAGAACGCGGGTCGACCGTCACGACCGCGCCGAACGCCCTTTCCCCGCCCCGGTCGGCCGCCTCCGAGGCCGCGCTCATCGCCGTGCGGTGCGTGTGGAACCCGGCCACCGCCGCCACCGTCGCCGCGCAGACCAGGGTCGCCGCTCCGGCCAGGGCCAGGGACTCCACCGTCCGCCCGAAGACCGAGGGAGGACGTCCCCACAGGAACAGGGCGGCGGCCAGGAGAGCGGCCGTCCCCGCACCGGCCCAGGCCCACCACGCGGGGACGGCCAACGCGGCCAGGGCGGCCGCCCACGCGCCCGCGGCCGGGGCGAACAACCGGAGGTCGGGCGGCCGGTCGAGTCCGTGACCATCGGTCCCCAACCAGGTCGTCACGGCGGCTCACCCCACCGTCACGTGGGGGCGCAGGTTCTCCAGGGTCCGTTCCGCGATGCCCTCCACCCCGAGCAGGTCGTCGACCGAGCCGAAGGATCCGCCGAGGGCCTCACGGTGGGCGAGGATCTGCCGGGCCCGTTTCTCACCGATCCCCGGCAGGGTCCGCAGCTCCGTTTCTCCCGCCCGGTTGATGTCGATCGGACCTCCCGCCTCGCCGGAGGCCCCGTCGACGGTGTGCTCCTCCTCGACCCCCACCAGGATCCGCTCCCCGTCCGTCAGGGGACGGGCCAGGTTGAGCAGGTCCAGGTCGGTGTCGGCCCGTGCGCCTCCGGCCTCCTCCACGGCGTCGGCCACCCGGGAGCCCGCCGGCATGGTGTACAGCCCGGGTTCGGCCACCTCGCCGCCGACGTGCACCACCACCTCGCCCTCCGGCTCCGGTGCGGTGGAGGGGGATCCGCCCTCGGGGACCGCTTCGAGCTCCTCCGCCGAGGCCCGGGAGACCGGTTCGAGTTCGGGTACCTCCCGAGGGGTTTCGCGCAGTGTCAGGAAGGCGATCACCACCGCCACCGCGCCCAGCACCAGCAACACCGTCACCGAACGGCGCGGGGGAGCGAGTTCACCGAACCGGCCACGGGTCAGTCGATCCAGGAGGGAGCCGGGCTCGTCGGGGAGGAGTTCGGTGTACCCCGGGAGAGAGCGGTCGGGAGAGACGTCCGGGGGCCGGTCGGCCGAGGGGGAGGGGAGCTCCTCGGAGAGTCGAGTCCCGGTCTCCTCCGCCGGATCACGACGGGAATCCTCAGGCCGGCGCCCCCTTCGTCGAGGTTCCGCGCTCTCGGGGGAGGGAGGACGCCCCTCGGCCGGATCGGCCTCCCCGGTGGAGACCCCCTCTGGAGAGGGTGCGGGCCCGCCCTTCTCGCGGGGCTCGGAGGGCGATGAGGTGCGGGGCCTCTCCCAGGTGGAGGGCTTCGGACCTTGAAACGGGGGGAGGTCTCCGACGGTGTGGTGCCCGGTATGCGGTACGCGGTCCCCGGGCGTGGCACGGGTCGGGGCGAGGGTGAGCCTCTCGGTGGCGGCGTCGAGCCCCTCCCGAGAGTGAAGGGCGGTCTCACCGCCCTCCCGAGGACGAGGAAGGGCCGGGTGACCGTTCGTGGGCCCGCGCCCCGGTGACGGAGACGGCCTCTCCGGGGCGGGGAGGTCGGACGGGGTCTCCCGACGGTGTTCTTTCCTCGGTCGTGCTCGCGGGCGGGTGATGGGGCGGTGACCGATGGTCTTCCGGCGCGCGTCGTGGGGGACACGGTCCCCGCACGGTCCGGGCCTCGGAGAGAGGGAGAGCCTCTCCGTGGTGGGTTCTTCGAGGCACTCCGGGGTGTGGGAGGCGGCCCGCCGGTTCTCGTGTCGTCGGTCGAGGGACCCTCCGAGGAGGGGGCGTCCCCGGTGCGGGCGTGTCCCTTCAGGATGGACCGGCAGGTCGTTCGTGGGGCCGGGACGTGGGGCGAGGAGGAGCCTCTCGGTGGTGGGTTCTTCGGGGACCTCCGTACCGGGGGAGGTGGTCCGTCGGTCGGTGGGGCGTTCGAGGGGTGGAGTCCCCCGGTGCGGATGCGTCGCTCGGGTGCGGGGCGGGTGGTCGTTCGAGGGTCCGGGGGTGAGCCTCTCGGTGATGGGCTCCTCGATGACCTCCGAGCCCCGCGGGGCGGCCTCAGGGGACTCGCGGGGGTCGGTGGAGGAGGGCTCGGGGGAGGGGCCGGGCGTGCCCGAGGGCCCGCCCTCGGGACGCGGGGTGGGGATCTCGCCCGGGAGGCCCTCGATCCGGGCCCCCTCGTCCGGAAGCGCGCCCTCGGGCCGGGGAGCGCGACCTTCGCGCGGCTCGGAGACCGGGTGCCTCTCGGTGACGAGGCCGTCGAGACGCCCTGGTGGATCGTCCTCGTGACCCGGCGACGGCCGATAGGGGGAGGTGGTCCCCGGAAGGGAGTAGGGGGCGCACGGCACACCGGCCCCGGACCGGGCGGGGGAGGGTGGGCACGGGAGAGCGCGTGGACGTGGGGAGTGCGGAGGCGGGCGCAGACCGAGAGAACGGAGACGTTCCTCGGGGGACGGCACGGAGGGACGGCGCCGTGACCGGCGCGGAACGGTCATGGAACAACGCTAGAGAGCGGAGTCCGCCTCTGTCACCGGCCGATTCCTCCCTGTGGACAACTCACCGGGCCGAGACCGTCGACCGGGTTCTCCCCGAGCGGGGGAACACGAGGGCCCGGCCTCCCCGTGGGGAGACCGGGCCCTGTGAAGCTCGGATCGCTCGGTCCTCAGGCGGACTGGATCGAGTGCAGGCGCTTGGCGATCGCGCTCTTGCGGTTCGCGGCCTGGTTCTTGTGGATGACGCCCTTGCTGGTCGCCTTGTCCAGGGCGCGGGCGGCCTCGCGCTGCGCCACGGTGGCCTTCTCGACGTCCCCGGCCTCGGCGGCCTCGCGGAACTTACGAACGGCCGTCTTCAGGGAAGAGCGCACGGCCTGGTTACGGACACGGGCCTTCTCGTTCTGCCGAATGCGCTTCTTCTGCGACTTGATGTTCGCCATGCGAAAACGTGCTCCAGTTGCTCTGATCATCGCGTCGGTCGAACAGACGGCTCATCTCACGGGCAGCCGATCCGTGAGGGGCGCGCGTGGGCGCCGACGCAGGGTGTGTGAGTCCACAGGGCTCAAATTCGAACGTGGAAGTCCGAGACACGGACTTCTCAGTATGCCGCATTCGACGGACCACTCGGGCCCCGTACCGCGAGGCGTCGACCACCTCGGATCACGGAGCCAGGGACAACCAACCGTTCCGGTAGGCCTCCAGGTCGTCCTCGTCGGCCTCGTCCGCCAGATAGAGGGCCACGCCCCGGCCCATCTCCTCGGGGGGTTCGGCCTCGGAGAGTCCCAGCCGTACGCCGGCGATCGCGGTCATGGCGTTCTCCTCGGAGCTCGCGGGTCCCCACTCCTCGTTCTCGTAGGTGGGAACGCCGAACCGCAGGGTCAGGTCCTCCCGGCCCTGGAGCGCCGCCACCGACTCGGTCACCTGGCGCACCATGAAACCGCCGTACATACCGCCGGTGGGCATGTTCGCGTCCACACCGGGAAGGACGACCTCGTCGGCGTGCCGCGAGACCCGTTCCAGATAGCCCTTGGACCAGTACTTCTCCTCGCCGCCGGCGATGAAGGACGGCATGCGGCCACCGGGCAGCAGCTCCACGTGCTGGGCCTGAAGCGACAGCACCGGCTCCTCGCCCAGTTCCTCGCGGACCATCTCCATCAGGGTGGGGATCGACGGATCGTTGACCGTCACCGGGCGGATCTCCAGGTGCGCGCCGGCGAAGCCGTCCTCGACCACCTCGGCCACGCGAGGGGCCAGAATCTCCCGCGCCTCGGCGGGGAACCGGTCGCGGATCAGGGACGAGCCGGTCTCCACGTACCGGAGCCAGGCCAGCGGGCGCACGTCGGGATGGCGCGCGTCCAGCCAGGACAGCAGGGCGTCGGTCTCCGGAACGCGTTCGACGGTCCCGTCGTCGGCCACGTCGCCCGCGTACACGTACAGGGTGTCCACACCACCGGTGTCCAGGAGCGCCGCGAGGCTCTCGGTGTCCTCCCAGGAACCGACCCAGGCCGCGTCCGTCTGCTGGGAGGCCGCCCAGGGCAGCGGCGTCCCCGAGTACTGATGGCTCAGCAGCGCTCCCGCGGCCACCACCAGAACCAGGACCGCCGCCACTCCGGCGATCAACCGTTTCAGAAACCACATCACCCGTACGTCACCCGCTCTCCCAAGGCACCGGCGGGCCCGTTCCCGTCGCCGGTTCGCATAACCTGGACGTCGACATCCGCTTGTCGCGCCCATACTGCCGTACCCCTCCCGGAAACATCCGGTGAGGGCGGTCCGGGCGCCATGGGATGATGAAGGATGCCGTGCGCCCGAGGCCACGGCGGGCGGCGCCCTCACCGGCGCGCACGACCCTGACCCGACCCCTGTCGAACGGAGCACGGTGGCACAGCCGAACTGGACCGATCCCGCGCTGATCCGCAACTTCTGCATCATCGCGCACATCGACCATGGCAAGTCGACGCTGGCCGACCGGATGCTCCAGATCACCGGGGTCGTCGAGGACCGCCAGATGCGCGCCCAGTATCTGGACCGGATGGACATCGAGCGCGAGCGCGGCATCACGATCAAGTCCCAGGCGGTGCGGATCCCCTTCACCGCGGCGGACGACCTCACCTACACGCTCGACCTCATCGACACCCCGGGGCACGTCGACTTCACCTACGAGGTGTCGCGTTCCCTGGCCGCCTGCGAGGGCGCGATCCTGCTGGTCGACGCCGCGCAGGGGATCGAGGCCCAGACCCTCGCCAACCTCTACATGGCGCTGGAGAACGACCTCCACATCATCCCGGTGCTCAACAAGATCGACCTTCCCGCGGCCCAGCCCGAGAAGTACGCCGAGGAGCTGGCCGGGATCATCGGCTGTGAGCCCTCCGACGTGCTCAAGGTCAGCGCCAAGACGGGCGAGGGCGTGGAGGCCCTCCTCAACGAGATCGTCGCCCAGATCCCGCCGCCGGTCGGTGACGCCGACGCCCCGGCCCGCGCGATGATCTTCGACTCGGTCTACGACACCTACCGCGGTGTGGTGACCTACGTGCGTGTCGTGGACGGCAAGCTCAGCCCGCGTGAGCGCATCCAGATGATGTCGACCAGGGCCTCCCACGAGATCCTGGAGATCGGCGTCAGCTCGCCCGAGCCCACCAAGTGCGGTGGTCTGGGCGTCGGCGAGGTCGGTTACATCATCACGGGCGTCAAGGACGTGCGCCAGTCCAAGGTCGGTGACACCATCACCTCCCTGGCCAAGCCGGCGGAGGACATGCTCTCCGGCTACCAGGAGCCCAAGCCGATGGTGTTCTCGGGTCTGTACCCGATCGAGGGCACCGACTACCCGGTGTTGCGCGACGCGCTGGACAAGCTCCAGCTCAACGACGCCGCCCTGAACTTCGAGCCCGAGACCTCCGCGGCCCTGGGCTTCGGCTTCCGCTGCGGTTTCCTGGGGCTGCTGCACCTGGAGATCACCCGCGCCCGCCTGGAGCGCGAGTTCAACCTCGACCTCATCTCGACGGCGCCCAACGTCATCTACCGGGTGGAGATGGAGGACGGCGCCGAGCACGTGGTGACCAACCCGAGCGAGTTCCCCACCGGGAAGATCGACTCGATCCACGAGCCGATGGTCAAGGCCACCGTCCTCAGCCCGTCCGACTACATCGGTCAGATCATGGAGCTGTGCCAGGACCGTCGTGGTGAGCTCCAGGGCATGGACTACCTGTCCGAGGACCGTGTGGAGATGCGTTACACGCTCCCCATGGCCGAGATCGTCTTCGACTTCTTCGACGCCCTCAAGTCCCGGACCAAGGGTTACGCCTCGCTGGACTACGAGCCCATCGGCGAGCAGGTCGCCGACCTGGTCAAGGTCGACATCCTTCTCCAGGGCGAGGCCGTGGACGCCTTCTCCGCCATCGTGCACAAGGAGAAGGCCTACGCCTACGGCGTGGAGATGACCAAGAAGCTGCGCGAGCTCATCCCCCGGCAGCAGTTCGAGGTTCCGGTCCAGGCGGCCATCGGTGCCCGCGTGATCGCCCGTGAGAACATCCGTGCCATCCGCAAGGACGTGCTGGCCAAGTGCTACGGCGGTGACATCAGCCGTAAGCGCAAGCTGCTGGAGCGTCAGAAGGAGGGCAAGAAGCGGATGAAGATGGTCGGCCGGGTCGAGGTTCCCCAGGAGGCCTTCATCTCCGCGCTGTCCACCGACGGCGGTTCGGCCGAGGACAAGAAGAAGAAGTAGTGCCTGTTCGTGCGCCGTCCCCTCTCGGGACGGCACACGAGACGACGAGGGGCGCCCCCGACGCGGGGACGCCCCTCGTTCCGTTCTCCGTGGCCCCGCTAACCCTTGACGGCTCCGGTGGTCAGGCCCTCGCTGATGTAGCGCTGGAGGAACCAGAACACCGCCAACGTGGGCAGGGAGAGCATGACGGCGCCCACCGCGAACATGCCGAAGTTGGCGTTGCGCTGGGAGTCCACGAGCTGGTACAGCCCCAGCCCCAGGGTCTGGGCCCCGGTGTCTCGGAGGAAGACGCTGGCCAGAAGGAACTCGTTGATGGTGGAGACGAATACCAGGAGCCCCACGATCGCCAGCACCGGGGTGACCAGGGGCAGCATGATCCGGAAGAACACCTGGGCGTGCGTGGCCCCGTCCATCTGGGCGGACTCGTCCAGTTCCCTGGGCACGGTGTCGAAGAAGCCCTTCATGAGCCAGGTGTTGATACTCAGGGCGCCGCCCAGGTACACCAGCAGCAGCCCCCACCGGGTGTCGAAGCCGATCACCGGATAGAGCTCTCCGAGGTCGGAGAACATCAGGTAGATCGCCACGATCGCCAGGAACTGGGGGAACATCTGGATGACCAGGAGCCCGATCAGTCCCACGCGTCGCCCCTTGAACCGCATCCGGCTGAAGGCGTAGGCGGCCAGCGCGGACAGCAGGACGGTGATCGCCGCGTTCCCGATGGCGAAGAACAGGGAGTTGACGTACCAGGTGGCGAACGGGGTGTTCTGGAACAGGTCCTGGGCGTTGGCCATGCTCGCCCCGGTCGGCCACAGCCGGGAGCCGCTCAGCGTGCCGATCGGGTTCAGCGCGGCCGAGACCACGAACAGCACCGGGAAGACCGCGAAGATCACCACGGGCCACATCACGGCGTGGCGCCACCCCAGTCGGCCGGCCCACAGGAGGAACCGGTCGGTGGTGGAGCGCCGGTGGACGGGGCGGACGGTGGTGTCGGGGACGCTCATCGGTCCACCTCCTGGAGGGCCTTGGTCCTGCTCAGACCGGTCACCGACATCACCGAGACGATCAGGAAGATCATCACCGACAGCGCGGCCGCGTACCCGTACTGGGCGGTGGCCTCACTGAACGCGAGTCGGTAGGTGTAGGTGATGAGAAGGTCGGTGGCGCCGCTCGCGGCGGTGCCCTCCGAACCGTACGGCCCGCCCCTGGTGACCAGCCATACCGCGTTGAAGTTGTTGAAGTTGAAAGCGAACGTGGCGATGAGGATCGGGGTCATGGCGACCATGAGCAGGGGCAGGGTGACGTGGCGGAAGGCCTGCCAGGGGCCCGCGCCGTCCAACCGGGCCGCCTGGCCCAGCTCGCGGGGCACGGCCTGGAGGGCGCCGGTCGCGACGAGGAACATGTACGGGTAGCCCAGCCAGACGTTGGTCAGGATCACCGCGGCCCGAGCGGCCCATACGTTCCCGAGCCAGTCGACCTGCAACCCCAGCATCCGGTTGAAGAGACCGAAGTCGACGTTGAACATGTCCCGCCACAACAGGTACATGGCCAACGAGCTCATGGCGTAGGGGAGGATCACCAGGACCCGGTAGAACGTCTTGCCGCGCATCTTCGGAACGTGCAGGGTCAGGGCCACCGCCAGACCCACCACGAACACCAGGAAGGTGACCGAGGCGGCGAAGACGATGTTCCACACCAGGGTGCCGAAGAAGGAGGAGGCGAAGGACGGGTCGAGCAGGAACCGGGAGAAGTTGTCCAGGCCGACGCCGACCTGCCAACCCTGGGCGAGCCGTCGTCCGTCCTCGTCGTAGAAGGCGCCCCGTTCGTCGTCGGCGTGGTAGACCGTGCCGGTCTCGGTGTCCTCGATACAGTCGCAGGCCTGGTCGTAGACGCGGACGGCGGTGCCCTCGAAGGCGGTGGACAGTCCGCTGGAGCGGATGCCGGAGCCGTCGTCGGTGGGCACCGCGAACTCCTGGAGTTCGCCGCTGCGCTCGTTGACCTGCGCGGGTGTCAGGATCGTGTAGCCGAGGGCGCCGGTGACCCGGCCCGAGGGGTCGACCTGGGCTCCGATGAGCTCGTTCAGCCCCTCCTCGGTACCGGCGTAGGTGTCTCCCTCGGGCGAGGTGAGGAGGAAGACCAGGTCGCCGGTGTCGGGGTCGCCCGTGGTGGCGACGGTGAGGGCGAACTCCCGGGAGTCGTCCTCTCGGACCACCGAGAACGCCTCGATGGAGGCGATCGCCTGTTCCTTCGACCCCCGATGCCCGTCGCTCATGTTGGTGAGCGAGGTGCTCATCGTGTAGAGCACCGGGAAGATCTGGAAGGCCATCAGGAACAGGACGCCGGGCACCAGGTACTTGGCGGGGACGGTGCGTCCGGAGAGGTAGACGTAGTAGACCAGCGCCACCACGGCCACGACGAGGCCGATGCCCCACCACACGCCGGCCAGGTACAGCGGCAGGACCGCCCACACGCCCAGGGCGGTGAACAGGCCGAGCAGGAGGATCTTGACGATCCTGCCGCCGAGGGAGCCTTGGAACCTTCTCTCCGCGGGATGCCGGCGGCCGGTCGCTCCCGATGCGGGAGTTCCCGTGCCGCCGGAACGGTCGGTCGCCACCCTTATCCGCCGATCCGCTCGGCGACGGTCTCGTGGGCGGTCTCCAGAGACTCACGGACGTCCTCGCCGCCGATGATCCGGGCCTGGGCGATGCCCAGCGGGTCCCAGGTCTCGCCCATCTCGGGGATGTTGGGCATGGGCATGCCGTTCTCGCCGGTCTCGGCCATCGTGGCGATGGCGGGGTTCTCGGCGGAGATCGTCTCGAGGGCTTCGAGCTGGACCGGGGTTCGCGGGTCGGCCTCGTACAGGGAGAGGATGAAGTCGGGGTCGGTGACGTGGTTGACCACGAACTCCTCGGCGAGGGCGCTGTTGGGGCTGCCGTCGGTCACGAAGAAGGCCTGGTAGCCGATGTAGGGGGCCGCGGGGTCCTTGCCCTCGAAGCCGGGGATGGCGCTGATCTCGTAGTCGATGTCGGAGGCCTCGGCGTCGCCGATGGTCCAGGGGCCCGCCACGAAGAAGGGGGCCTTCCCGTCGAAGAAGAGGGCCGCCTCGTTCTCCAGGTCGATGGAGCGGCGCAGCACGCCCTCGCCGGCCTCGCCGTATTCGGCGATCAGCTCCATGGCCTCGATGGTCTCGTCGGAGCCGATGCCCAGGTCCTCGGGGTCCCAGTCGCCCTCGGAGTCCTGCCCGAACAGGTAGCCGCCGGCGGAGGTCATGAGCGCGTTCATCCGGTAGGGGTCGCCCTCTTGGCCGACCGCCATGGCCAGGACCTCCTCGGCCTCTCCGGCCTCCTTGAGCCCCGTGCCGATCTCCACGAGCTCCTCGAAGGTCTCGGGGGCGTCGGGCGCCAGCTCGGTGTTGCGCATGAGGAAGATGTTCTCCTGCGTGTACGGAACGCCGAGCAGCCGTCCCTCCAGGGTCATGGCCTCCAACGCGGTCTCGTCCAGCGCGGCCTCGCGGTCGGCGGGCAGGTCGATCGGCTGCACCGTGCCGTTGCGCATGAGGTTGCCGGCCCAGTCGTGGGCGCCGACGAAGATGTCGGGGGCGTTGCCCGCCTGGTGGGCGTTGACGACGTCGCCCTGGATGTCGTCGAAGGAGACGTTCTGGACGTCGATCTCGATGCCGTTGGCCTCGCCGAACGCGGCGGCGGCGCTCTGAACGGCGTCGGCCCGCTCGGGGTCGGACCAGATGACGAGGGTGGGGGCGCTCGTGTCACCGGCGTCACCGTCGCCGCACGCGCTCGCCGTCAACGCGATCGCGGCGATTCCGGCGACCGCCGACACTCTGCTGGATCTCATGGTGTCTTCCTTCCGGGGGCCTGTCGGGGTCGGGCATGCGGTGCGCCGAGGGGTCGGCACCAACGCGGGGGCATGCTCGGTGATGTGACGTTAGCAACTCCTTGCAAACTTTGAAAGGCTTTGCAGACGTCAGGGATAAAGATGTGGAAACACCCCGGAAACGGATGGGGCAAGGGCGGGGTCCTCCACCGAAGGGGAGGACCCCGCGGGGTGCGTCACACGCGCAGCCACACCGCGGTCTCGGCGGGCAGACGCAGGACGTCGTCGGTCGTCTTCACACCGGGGCCGGAGTCCACCAGCACCTCGCCGGAGAAGGGCAGTTCGACCGGCGCCTCGGTGAGGTTCACGGCCACACGGACGCCCGGCTCGCGCTCGAAGCACAAAACGCCCTCGGGCGAGTCCAGCCAGGTCATGGACCCGTCACCCAACGCCTCCAGCTCACGGCGCAGCCGCAGGGCGGCGGTGTACAGCTCCAGGGTCGAACCCTCGACACCGCGCTGGGCGGCCCGGGAGAGCTCCCCCCAGTGCTCGGGGACCGGCAGCCACGGCTCGCTCCCCTCGGGACCGAAACCGAACGGCGCGACGTCCCCCTCCCAGGGCAGGGGCACACGGCAGCCGTCACGACCGCGATCGGTGTGGCCCGACCGCTTCCAGGTCGGGTCCTGGAGGGACTCCTCCGGCAGGTCGGTGACCTCGGGAAGCCCGAGCTCCTCGCCCTGGTAGAGGTAGACCGAACCGGGGAGCGCCAACATGAGCAGGGTCGCGGCCCTGGCGCGCCGGAGCCCCTGCTCGCCATCGCCGAACCGGGTCACGTGCCGGGTGACGTCGTGGTTGGACAGCACCCACGTGGTGGTCGCGCCCACCGTTCCATTGGCGGCCAGCGAACCGTCGATCACCTCGCGCAGACGGTTCGCGTCCCAGGGGGCGGTCAGGTACTCGAAGTTGAACGCCTGGTGCAGCTCGTCCGGGCGCAGGTAGCGCGCCACCCGCTCGGCGTTCTCCACCCAGGCCTCGGCCACCAGCGCGCGGTCCCCCGGGTACTCGGCGGCCAGCGCCGACCAGCGACGGTAGATCTCGTGCACACCGTCCTGGTCGAAGTAGGGCAGTGTGGTGCTGCCGTCGAGCAGATCGGCCTTGGCGTCCGGGTCGATGTCGGGCAGCGCCGGATCCTTGACCATCCCGTGCGCCACGTCGATCCGGAAACCGTCCACCCCGCGGTCCAGCCAGAAGCGCAGCACGTCGTCGAACTCGTCGTGCACCTCCTGGTGGGTCCAGTCGAAGTCGGGCTGCTCGGAGTCGAACAGGTGCAGGTACCACTGCTCGGGCGTGCCGTCGGGCCTCTGGAGCCGGGTCCAGGCCGGGCCGCCGAAGATCGACTTCCAGTTGTTCGGCGGCTCCTCCCCGTCGGGGCCCTTGCCGTCCCGGAAGATGTAGCGCGCGCGGGCGGGGGAGCCGGGTTCGGCCGCCACCGCTTCGCGGAACCACCGGTGGGCCGAGGAGGAGTGGTTGGGGACCACGTCGATGATCATCCGGATGCCCAGGTCGTGGGCGCTCCGAAGGAGAGCGTCGAAGTCGTCGAGGGTGCCGAACCTGGGGTCGACGTCCCGGTAGTCGGCCACGTCGTAGCCCCCGTCCGCGAGGGGGGAGACGTAGAAGGGGGTCAGCCAGATCGCGTCGACACCCAGTTCGGCGAGGTCGGGAAGACGCTCGCGGATGCCCGCCAGATCGCCCTCCCCGTCACCGTTGGAGTCGGCGAAGCTGCGCACGTAGATCTGGTAGATGGCTGCCTCGCGCCACCAACGCGCCTTGTGCTCCATCAACGGGATCCTTCCCAATCAGGATTGCAAGTTCTTGCGCAAGATTACCGTCAACTTTCTGTCATGTGATGCCGATCTCCACTAGAGTTGTGCGCATGGGTCCACGACTAGCCGACATCGCACGGCACGCAGGAGTCAGCGAGGCCACCGTCTCGCGTGTGCTCAACGACAAGCCCGGCGTCGGCGGCGACACCCGTAAGGCCGTCCTCACCGCCTTGGACGTGCTCGGCTACGAGCGTCCCGCCAGGTTGCGCCAACGCTCCGCCGGCCTGGTCGGCATGGTCACCCCCGAACTGGACAACCCGGTGTTCCCGATGTTCGCGCAGGCCGCGGAGAGCGCCTTGGCCCAACGCGGCTACACACCGGTGCTGTGCACCCAGACCCCCGGCGGGATATCGGAGGACGAGTACGTCGAACTCCTGTTGGAGCGCAACGTCTCGGGCATCCTCTTCATCTCCGGAAAACACGCCGACACCAGCGCCTCCCACGAGCGCTACCAGGCCCTGGTCTCCAGACGCCTGCCCATCGTCCTGGTCAACGGCTACGCCGACGCCATCCCCGCCGCCTTCATCTCCGCCGACGACCGCGAGGCCGGCCGCCTGGCCGTCGACCACCTGGTCGCCCTGGGGCACACCCGCATCGGCTTCACCAGCGGCCCCGAGCGTTACGTGCCGGTCCGTCGCAAGCTGGAGGGCTTCCATCGCGCCCTGGCCGAACACGGACTGGACGGCGACGGGCTGGTCGAACTCTCCCTGTTCGGCGTCGAGGGCGGACACGCCGCCGCCGTCCGTCTGATCGAACGCGGGGTCACCGCCATGGTCTGCGGATCCGACCTCATGGCGCTCGGCGCCATCAGGGCCGCCCGTCAGCGGGGCCTGCGCGTCCCCCGGGACTTCTCCGTGGTCGGCTACGACGACTCCCAGCTCATCGCCTTCACCGACCCGCCCCTGACCACCGTCAGGCAGCCCGTCACCGCCATGGCCATGGCCGCCGCCCGCGCCCTGTGCGACGAGATCGCCGGCCACCCGGTCTCGCACACCGAGTACCTCTTCGACCCCGAACTGGTGGTGCGCGGCTCGACCGCCGTCGCCCCGCCGGCCCCCACGCTCGCGGACCCTCCGCTCCGCGACCCCGAACGCGTCGCCGGAGGCCGCTGAACCGGGGCTCCGAGGCCGCTCGACCGGCGGAACACACCGGTCGGGGCACTACGGAGGGTCGGCGACACTGGGGACATGCCTTCCGTAGCCCTCGATGGTGAACCCGTCCCTCGCACCGGGGACCTTCCCGCGCACTCCCTCGCCGAGCTCGGGGACCGACCCCTCGGGTTCTACGTCCACGTGCCCTTCTGCGTCACCCGCTGCGGCTACTGCGACTTCAACACCTACACCGCCGACGAGCTCGTCTCCCGGGACGGCACCGCCACCGCCTCCCGGGAGACCTACGCCGGACAGGCGGTGGCCGAGATCGAGACGGCCGACCGCGTCCTGGCCGGAGACCGCCCTCGCGTGAGCACCGTGTTCGTCGGCGGAGGCACCCCCACCCTGCTCTCCGCCGAGGACCTGGGACGTATCGTCTCCGCGATCGGCGACCGCTTCGGGTTCGCCCCCGACGCGGAGATCACCACCGAGGCCAACCCCGAGACCGTCACCCCCGACTACCTGCGCCGTCTCAGGCGGGCCGGGTTCACCCGGGTCTCCTTCGGCATGCAGAGCGCACGCCCGCACGTCCTGCGCGTCCTCGAACGCGGGCACACCCCGGGCCGCCCCGAACAGTGCGTCACCTGGGCGCGCGAGGCCGGGTTCGACCACGTCAACCTCGACCTCATCTACGGCACCCCCGGCGAGAGCGACGAGGACTGGGCCGCCTCACTGGAGGCCGCCATCGGGGCCGGCCCCGACCACGTCTCCGCCTACTCGCTCATCGTCGAGGAGGGGACCCGTCTGGCCGCCCGCGTCCGCCGAGGCGAACTCACCGAACCCGACGACGACGCCATGGCCGACCGCTACCTCATGGCGGACGAGGCCCTCGCGTCCGCCGGATACACGCCCTACGAGGTGTCCAACTGGGCGCGCACCGAAGAGGGACGCAGCGCCCACAACCTGCTCTACTGGACCGGCGGTCACTGGTGGGGCGTGGGACCCGGGGCGCACAGCCACGTCGGGGGGACCCGTTGGTGGAACGTCAAGCACCCCGCCGCCTACGCGGCCCGCCTGGCCGCCGGAGAGACCCCCGCCCAGGCGAGGGAGATCCTCACCGACGCCGAACGCCGCTTCGAACGGATCCTGCTCGAACTGCGGGTGGAGTCCGGCTGCCCGCTGGAGCTGCTCGACGCCCACGGACTGGCGGCCGCGGAACGGCTGGTCGCGGACGGGCTCCTGGACCCCCGCGCGCACGCCGAGGGCCGCGCCGTCCTGACCCGACGGGGACGGCTGCTCGCCGACGCCGTGGTCCGCGACCTCACCTGACCCGACGGACACGACGAAGGGGCCCGGCGACGCCGGGCCCCTCTCGTACGTCGAGGACTACTTGATCCAGGAGACGTTGAACGGGTAGCGGTACCACTCGCCCTTGTTCGCGGCCATACCGCCCATGATGCCGAACACGATCGCGCACACCCACGCGGCGAACCAGGTGAGGTAGCCGATGATCAGGAGCATGAGCGGGAACGAGACGATGTAGACGATCAGGATCAGGATCTGGAAGTTCAGCGCCTGCGCCGCCTGGTCGCGGATGAAGGGGGACTCGTCCTTCTTGATCAGGTACATGATCAGCGGAACCAGGAGGCCGAGGAGGCCACCGCCCAGGTGGGAGATCAGACCCATGCTGCGCTCGTCGGCGTTGGGCTGACCGGTGGTCGCGGAGGAGGCCGCCGCGCCGGGGTGGGGCCCGTAACCGCCGTAGCCGCCGTAGCCACCGGGAGGGGGCGGGTAGCCGCCCTGGTCCTGCCCGGGGGGCGGGAAACCGCCCTGCTCGTGGCCCATGGGCGGGTACCCGCCCTGCTGAGGGTGCTCGCCGGGGTGACCGGGGGGAGGCGGATACCCGCCGGGCTGCCCCGGAGTCGGATACCCACCGGAGGGCTGTCCCCCCTGCGGCGGCGGATACCCGCCGTATCCGCCCTGGTTCTGCCCACCGTAGGGATCTTCGGGTGAGGGGTTTCCGGGATAGGACATGACTGGAATCCTTGAGGTGCGGGAACTGGGTCTACCTGCCGGTTCCGAGAGTACTTCGGCCTCGAGGCCGCGCGGAAACCGGAAATGAACACGGACACCACGACTTTCGAGGGTGTTCCGGAAGAAGGGTACGGCCGGTCACCGACACGTCGCCCGCCGGCACGTTCCGCGGGCCCCGCGATGGATCCCATGGCGTGGGGGTCACTTCAGGAGACGGAGGGCGAACGGGTAGCGGTTCCAGGCCCCGTTGTTCGCCCCCGACGCCGCGATCACGCCGAGGACGATCGCCACGAGCCAGATCAGGGCGACGAGTAGAGGGCCGATCCAGGCCAGATCCCCGAGGAAGAGCCCCAGGACGACGTAGAGCACCCCCGAGAGCAGATAGGGGATCAGCAGGGTGAGCTGGAAGTTCGTGGCCTCCGCAGCGTGATGCCGCGCGAACGGGGAACGCTCGCGTTCGGCGAGGTAGACGGCGAGCGGTGGGATCCAACCGAGGAAGGCGAACACGAAACCGGACAGGTGGGCGAGCATCGCCGCCAGGACGTCGCGGCCACCGCCGACCGGCGCGGGGGCGACGGACACGGGGTGGGGCGCGCCCTGGCCGGGGTGTCCCCCCGGAACCGGAGCGCCCTGGGGAGCTTGAGGGGTCGGCGCGGGGTGCCCGCCCGACGGGTGATGTGGAGCCGGAGCCGGGTGATCCTGACGGGGCCCCTGGGGCACGGGCGGAGTCGGAGGGGCGAAGTCCGGGCGCCCGCCCATCAAAGGCCGTCGTCCGAGGGTGTGATGGTCACCGGCCGCGGGCGGGGCCGGACGGGGAGAACCCTCAGGTCGCTGCGGAGGGGGCGCGGGATGCCCGCCCGACGGACCTCCCGGAGCGGGAGAGGCCCCCGGACCACCTCTCTGGTCCCGGTGCGGCGGCCACTGCCCCCGAGGCTCGTCCGGGGACGGGGGGTTCGACGGGGTCTCGCTCATGCTCTTCCTCGGTTCGACGGTCGGGACGT
This sequence comes from Nocardiopsis alba DSM 43377, assembly GCF_000341225.1. GTDB lineage: Bacteria > Actinomycetota > Actinomycetes > Streptosporangiales > Streptosporangiaceae > Nocardiopsis > Nocardiopsis alba. The sequence continues at coordinate 431,774 of NZ_ANAC01000010.1, read as the reverse complement.
CGGGCGGACACACCACGACGGCGCCCGGGACCTCAGTCTTCCAGGGGGTGGGGGCCGGTGACGAAGTCGATGAGCTCCTCGACCCGCCCCAACAGGGAGGGTTCGAGATCACCGTAACCGCGGACCGAGCCGAGGATGCGCCGCCAGGCCTCGCCCGTCTCCATCCGCCAACCCAGCGCGGAGACCACCCCCTCCTTCCAGGGGAGCCCCCGAGGGACCTCGGGCCAGGCCCGGATCCCCACCGCCCCGGGGCGCACCGCCTGCCACACGTCCACGTACGGATGCCCCACCACGAGCACGTCCTCGCCCTGGACACGCTCGGCGATCCGGCTCTCCTTGGAGCCCGGGACCAGATGGTCCACCAGGACGCCCAGACGCCGCCCCGGTCCGGGGGAGAACTCCGTCACCACCGAGGGCAGATCGTCCACGCCCTCCAGGAACTCCACGGCCACACCCTCCACACGAAGGTCGTGACCCCACACCTTCTCCACCAGCTCCGCGTCGTGGGCGCCCTCGACGTAGATCCGACTCTCCCTGGCCGTACGGGCACGGGCGTCGGTCACCGCGATCGACCCCGAGGCGCTGCGCAACGGCCCCTTGGGCGCCTCACGAGGACGCACCAGGGTCACCGTGCGCCCCTCCAGGGAGAAGGCGGCCGGTTCCAGATCGAACACCCGCCGTCGACCGGCCCGATCCTCCAAGGTCACCGTGGCCTTGTCCCAGGCCACCACGGCCCCACAGAACGTCTCCTCGACGTCCTCCACGACCAGGTCGCGAGCGAGCGGTACCTCGGGCACCACGCTCGCGCCGCGTCGTCGTCGATCCTCCGCCAGAACGTCTCGGCCGTACCGGCCGGTTCCCTTGGTAGCCACGGTGGTGCAGTGTACTGGTGAGAGGATCGGTGCTCCGGCGACCGTGTGCGGTAGGTCGCCGATCCACCGGGAAGAAGAGAGGGCGTCCCGGACGTTGCCCCCGGCGAGTAGCCGTGCGGGTTTGCGGTCGGGCATAGAATCGGCACTGAGGACCACGGAGTGCCAGGAGGTGGCGAGTTGCTGGATGAGCGCAAGCTCGCGGTCCTGCGTGCCGTCGTCGAGGACTTCGTCAACACCAACGAACCGGTCGGTTCCAGGGCGTTGGCCGACCGACACCCTCTCGGTGTCTCTCCGGCGACCATTCGCAACGACATGGTCGCGCTGGAGGAGGAGGGGTACATCACCCAGCCGCACACCAGTGCCGGACGGGTGCCCACGGACAAGGGGTACCGCCTCTTCGTGGACCGCCTCTCCTCGGTCAAACCCCTCTCCGCGGCGGAACGCCGCGCCATCGAGTCCTTCCTCGGCGGCGCCGTGGACCTCGACGAGATCGTCGCTCGCACGGTACGGCTGCTCGCGCAGCTCACCCGCCAGGTCGCGATCGTCCAGTACCCGTCGCTGACCCGCTCGTCGGTCCAGCACGTGGAACTCGTACCCCTCGGCGGCCACCGCATCATGATGGTCGTCATCACCAACACCGGCCGTGTCGAACAGCGGGTCATCGACGGCCTCGGCGTCGTCGACGAGAGCGTGGTGGAGGACCTGCGCTCCATGCTCAACCGCGCCATCGCCGGCAAACACCTCGGTGACGTGCCCGACGCGGTGGAGGACCTGCCCGCCCAGGTCGCGCCGGAGGACCGATCGTTCGCGATCGCCGTCCTCTCGGTCCTGTTGGAGAGCCTCGTCGAGCGGCACGAGGAGAAGATCGTCCTGGCGGGCACCGCCAACCTCGCGGCGGTCGACTTCGCGGCGAGCCTGCGGGACGTACTCGAAGCACTGGAAGAGAACATGGTCCTCATCCGTTTGTTGGGTGAGGCGAAGGACCCCTCGATGCTCACCGTGCGTATCGGCGCGGAGAACTTCCACGAGGGGCTTCGATCCACCTCCATCGTGTCGGCCGACTACGGTGTGGGAAACCAGTCGCTGGCCAAGATCGGTGTGGTGGGACCCACCCGGATGGACTACCCGGGGACGATGGGCGCCGTCCGTGCGGTGGCTCGGTATGTCGGACAGATTTTGGCAGGACAGTAACTCAGTGGCCAGAGACTATTACCAGGTTCTCGGGGTGCGTCGCGACGCGTCCAAGGACGAGATCAAGAAGGCGTACCGGCGGCTCGCGCGCGAGTTGCACCCGGACATCAACCCGGACCCGGCGACCCAGGAGCGCTTCAAGGAGGTGACCCAGGCCTACGAGGTCCTCTCCGACGAGAACAAGCGTCGGATGTTCGACATGGGCCAGGACCCCTTCGCTCCGGGCGGCGGGGGAGGGGCCGGCGGCTTCGGCGGCTCGGGCGGCTTCGCCTTCGACGACATCATGAACGCCTTCTTCGGCGGCGGCCAGCCCGGTGGGCGTGGGCCGCGCGAACGGGTCCGGCGCGGACGCAGCATCAAGATCCGCATCGAACTGGACCTGGTCGAGACCGCCTTCGGCGTGAGCAAGGAGATCACCTTCCCCACCGCCATCCTGTGCGAGACCTGCCAGGGTGAGGGGACGGCCGCCGGTTCGCACCGCACCACCTGCGAGATGTGCCACGGCCAGGGAGAGGTCTCCCAGGTCACGCGCTCCTTCCTGGGCCAGGTCATGACCTCGCGCCCCTGCCCGCAGTGCTCGGGCCAGGGCTCGGTCATCACCAACCCCTGCGGAGACTGCGCCGGAGAGGGGCGGGTCCGGGAGAAGGTCACCCGTACCGTCAAGATCCCCGCCGGTGTGGACGACGGCACCCGCATCCAGCTCGCCGGCGAGGGCGAGGTCGGCCCCAACGGCGGACCGCGCGGCGACATCATCCTGGAGATCGTGCAGAAGTCCCACCCGACGTTCGAACGTCGCGGCGACGACCTGCACTGCACCATCACCGTGCCGATGACGGCCGCGGCGCTGGGCGCCTCCTTCGCCTTCGACACCCTCGACGGCACCGAGAACATCGACCTGCGCCCGGGGACCAACTCCGGACACGTGATCACCCTGCCGGGCAAGGGCGTCACCCACCTCGACGGCGGAGGCCGGGGCGACCTGCGCATCCGGGTCGACGTGGAGACCCCCGGCAAGCTCGACGAGGAGCAGGAGGCCCTCCTGCGCAAGTTCGCCGAACTGCGCGGCGAGGACCAGAACCCGGGACGATTCAGCCCCGGACACGGCGGGTTCTTCTCCAAGATCCGTGACGCCTTCGGCGCGAACAAGTGACGCCGCCGGTCTTCCTGGTGGAGACCGGGGCCCTGGCCGCCGACCTGATCCGTCTCGACGGACCCGAGGGTCGGCACGCCGCCGCCGTCCGACGCATCCGTGAGGGCGAGACCGTCGATCTCTCCGACGGTCTCGGCCTCCGGGCCCGCTGCGAGGTGGTGGAGGTCGTCGGCAAGGACACCCTCCTCTGCCGAGTCTCCGAACGCCTGGACGAACCCGAGCCGCGACCACGGCTCACCGTGATCCAGGCCCTGCCCAAACGGGACCGCGGCGAACTGGCGGTCGAGACGATGACCGAGGCCGGGGTCGACATCGTCGTCCCCTGGGCGGCCGAACGCTGCGTCACCCAGTGGAAGGGCGATCGAGGCTCCAAGGCCCTGGCCAAGTGGCGCTCCTGCGCTCGAGAGGCCGCCAAACAGGCCAGGCGTGCCCGGATGCCCGAGGTCACCGAACCGGTCGACCGCAAGGGCGCGGCCGAACTGCTCGCCGCGGCCGATCTGGCCGTGGTCCTGCACGAGGACGGCGCCGAACGGCTCTCCACGCTCACCCTCCCCGAAGCCCCCCACGACGGAGGCATCGTCCTGCTGGTGGGGCCGGAGGGAGGAGTATCCGACGCCGAACTCGCCGCCTTCGACGAGGCCGGCGCCGTACGGGCCCTACTCGGGCCCTCGGTCCTACGGACCTCCACGGCCGGAGTGGCGGCACTGTCGATACTCCAGGCACGCACCGGACGTTGGTGACCGCACCCGGCACCGCCGGACCGCGAACACGAAGAGAACGAAAAGAGGAGGGGCCGCGCGATCGCGCGGCCCCTCCTCTTCGTACGACCGTGTCATGACACGGACCGTCGCGGTCACTCGACGGTGACGTTGTCCTCTTCGGAACCTCCACCGCCGCTTCCGCCGCCGTTCCCGGAACCGTCGCCGTTCGGCGACTCGTTGTCCTCGGGCTCCTTGTCCGGGTCGGAACCGGGGTCGGTGCTCGGAGAGCTCGGGTCGGCCGTGGGCTCCTTCTCCGGATCGCAGTCGCGATCCTCGGGAGAGGAGGAACCCTCTCGGTCCCTCTCCCTGTCGGAACCCGAAGGCGAGGGGGAGGCCATGTCCGTGGGACGGCAGGAGGCGGCGGACTCCACCTTCTCCTCGTCCGACCCCTCCTCGGCGTCGGGGCTGGGCGAACCCTCTCGGTCCTTCTCCGGCTCCTCCGAGGCCCCACCACCATCGATGGCGGGGTCGGACTCGTCGGACGTCGCCACGACGTCGCCGTCGCGTTCCTCGCCCGCCACCGGAGGCGTACCCTCACGATCCGCGCCGGCGGGGACCATCTCCAACACCTGGTCGCGCACCTGGGGGCTGGAGATGATCACCGAGGCCACGATCAGGACCGCCGCCGCCACCGCGGCGACCGGACGTAGCCAGGGAAGGCCGAACCAGGACGAACGCCGATGCCGCTCGGTGCGTTCACGGATCAGGTTGAGGCCCTCGGCCGAGGGCGAGACGGTGTCCGCCTCCGCTTGGAGCATCCGGCGGAGCTGTTCCTCGAACTCCAGGTCGTTCTGGTCGTTTGGACTGCTCATGTGGTCTGCTCCAGTGCAGAGCGGAGCGCGGCGATACCACGGGAGGAGTGGCTCTTGACCGCACCTCGGCTGATGCCCATGGCGTCCGCGATCTGCGCTTCGGACAGGTCACCGTAGTACCGGAGCACGATGGCCTCTCGCTGACGAGTGGGTAGCTTGCGTAGGGCCCTGATGACCGCTTCGCGTTCCATCAGGTTCATGGCGCCGTGCTCGGCGCTGGGGGCGTCGGGTAGGGCCTTGGGGGCGTGCTTCTCCACGACCGCGCGGTGGCGCAGGACCGACCTGGCCTTGTTCACCACGGCCTGACGCAGATAGGACAGGGCCTTGCTGGGGTCCCGTAGACGGCGCCAGGCTCCGTGCATGGCCACGAAGGCGTCCTGAACGACTTCCTCCGCGGTCGCATGGTCCCGGACGAGAAGCGCGGCCAGCCTGACGAGGGGGCGGTAGTGCTCCCGGTAGAGCTCCGTCACGGCGTGGTCGGCGTCCCACTCGACCGCGAGTGGCGCCGTGGTGGCTCCGGCCACCATGGTTTCTGTCGTCACGTCAGTTCGACGCACACCCTTGTCGCGGGGTTTACGAAAGGGCATACCTCTTCTTTTCCAGGTAGACGCGCGTTCCGATTCGAAGGGGCCCGATCCGGTCGAAAGGCGACGAGATCGGCGCTCATGACGCGCACGGACAGAAAGCCTATCGTGTCGCCGCTCGCGGCCGTCGAGGGAACGGAGATCGGCCCGGTTGCGGAAAGGTTGAGAGTTCATCTCCCCGGCCGGAACCCTGCGACCGACCGATCCCTGCGGCATCATGGTGCCCGAACGCACCCGGAGGGCCCGACGGAGAACGGTCGGGCCGAGCGACGGAAGGTACGCGATGGTCGACCCCGACTGCCTTTTCTGCAAGATCGTGAAGGGGGAGGTGCCCGCGGACATCGTTCGCGAGACGGAGCGCACCCTCGCCTTCCGCGACATCAACCCCCAGGCCCCCACCCACGTCCTGGTGATCCCGCGCGAACACCACCGTGACGCCGTCGCGGCGGCCATCGCCGACAACGGCCTGCTGGACGAGATCGTCCGTGAGGCCCACCAGGTGGCCGAAGCCGAGGGCATCGCCGAGACCGGCTACCGGATCGTTCTCAACACGGGCCCCGGCGCCGGACAGACCGTCTTCCACCTCCACGCCCACGTGCTCGGCGGCCGCGGTCTCAACTGGCCCCCCGGATAGACGGTGACCGGTTCCGCCCGGTCCGGCCCCTTCGACACCGTCGACGAACGCCCGTCCGGCCCGGCGGCCGCCCGTTTTAACCGATCGTGCCCGCCGGGCCCGCGTTGGTAGAATCGAACCAGGGCTCATCGGTCGCTCCGGGTGTCTCGAACACCCGTGGTGACCACGGCGGCGCCGTCGACCGACCTCGGTGCCGGGCCCGGGACAAGCCCCCGCCGTGGGGTACGTGACCGAAGGGTAAGGACAGCGGCCGCAAGGCCACACCATGGCCGAGTCAAATCACGCGCACCAGGACCAGGAGACCCAGGTCAAGGTCGTGGTGCCGGACGAACATACGATGGTCGGTCTGCTCGGCTCGGGAGACGAACTCCTCCGGGCCCTGGAGCGGGCCTTCGACAGTGACATCCACGTCCGCGGCAACGAGTTCACGATCACGGGCACCCCCGAGGAGACCGCCGTGGTGGTCCGCCTCGTGGAGGAGCTGATCGAGCTCGCCAAGAGCGGCACGCACATCACCCCCGACACGATCGGGCGCATGATCCACATGCTGCGCTCGCCCGGGAACGAGCGCCCCGCGGACGTGCTCACCACCAACATCCTGTCGAACCGGGGCAAGACGATCCGCCCCAAGACGCTGAACCAGAAGCGCTACGTCGACACCATCGACCGCAGCACCGTGGTCTTCGGCATCGGCCCGGCGGGGACCGGTAAGACCTACCTGGCGATGGCCAAGGCGGTCAAGGCCCTCCAGGACAAGGAGGTCAACCGGATCATCCTCACGCGTCCGGCGGTCGAGGCCGGTGAGCGTCTGGGATTCCTTCCGGGCACCCTCTACGACAAGATCGACCCCTACCTGCGGCCGCTCTACGACGCCCTGCACGACATGTTGGACCCGGACTCCATCCCCAAGCTGATGGCCGCCGGCACCATCGAGGTCGCCCCCCTGGCGTACATGCGCGGGCGGGCGCAGCCCTTGCGGACCAAGGTGTTGACCCCGGAGGGTTTCCGGCCCATCGGGGATCTGCGGGTCGGCGACCTGGTGGTGGGCTCCGACGGGAGGCCCACCCCGGTGATCGGCGTGTACCCGCAGGGAGAGAAGCCGATCTACCGGTTCTCCTCCCAGGACGGGGCGTCCACCCTCTGCTCCGAGGATCACCTGTGGACGGTTCGGACCCGGGACGACGCCCGTCGGGGGAAGCCGCCCCGGGTGCTCACCGCCAAGGAGATCGCCGAGAGCGGGCTGCGTACGGCCCACTACCGCAAGTACGAGCTCCCGCTCCTCAGTGAACCCGTCGCCTTCCCGGAGCGGGAGGTGCCCATGGACGCCTACGCGCTCGGTCTCCTCCTCGGGGACGGATGCCTCACGGGATCGACGACCCCGAGTTTCGCCACCCGGGACCCGGAGCTGGCCGAGGCGCTCGACAGCCTCCTTCCCGGCGTGCGGGTACGGCGCAAGACCGACGTGGACTACGTGCTCAACCGCGAGAGCGAGCCCGGTGACGTGATCACCATCGCCAACCCGGTGACCGCGATCATGCGCGATCTGGGCCTGTGCGGGGCCACCTCGGGTACGAAGTTCGTCCCGGACGAGTACCTGTACAACACCGCCGAGGTACGACTGGCCCTGCTCCAGGGTCTCCTCGACTCGGACGGGGGCCCGGTGACGCAGGCGGGACGCACCTGCCGTGTCCAGTACGGCACGGCTTCGCCTCGGCTGCGTGACGCGGTGACCTTCCTGACGAGGTCTCTCGGTGGCGTGGTCTACGAGCGTTCCAGGCCGGCCGAGGGACGTTCCCCTGGTCTGGCGAGGGGCCGGGAGGTGTTCCACCGGCAGGACGCGTACGTGCTCGACCTGCGTTTGCCGGAGGGCGTTCGGCCCTTCCGTCTGCGGCGCAAGCAGGAGAAGTACGACGCGACCGGGGGCGGGCGGCCGATGCGTTTCGTCGACGCCATCGAACCGGCGGGGAGCGAGGAGTGCGTGTGCATCCAGGTGGCCGCGGAGGATTCCCTCTACGTCACCGAGGACTTCCTGCTCACGCACAACACCCTCAATGACTCGTTCATCATCTTGGACGAGGCGCAGAACACCTCGCCCGAGCAGATGAAGATGTTCCTCACCCGGCTCGGCTTCGGCTCCAAGATCGTGGTCACCGGTGACGTCACCCAGGTGGACCTGCCCGGTGGACAGACCAGCGGGCTCCGGACCATCGAGAACATCCTGCGTGACATCGACGACATCGCCTTCTGCCGATTGAGCAGTGAGGACGTCGTCCGGCACCGGCTCGTGGGCCAGATCGTCGACGCCTACGGTCGCTACGACGCGGCCCAGGGCGTGAACGGCGACGGGGCCGGCCGGTCCCGACCTCGGCGTGGACGGCGCCCCTCCGGCGACATCCCGCGTACGGACCGCACCGAGGACGGCCCGGACCGGGCAGACTGAGAGGACGTACGGATGACACCGGCCGGTGGGCCCGCCACGTGCGGGCCCACCGCTGTCGGTACGGCGTCCGTTCTCCGAAGAACGTCCGGCGGCCCGTCCCGCCGATCACCACCGACCAAGTGAGGCACCCGCAACCGATGAGTATCGACGTCGCCAACGAGTCAGGCGTCTCCAGTGTGGACGAGGAGAGGCTCTCCCGTCTGGCCCGGCACGTGCTCGACGCCATGCGCGTCCACCCGTTGGCCGAGCTGTCCGTCGTGCTGGTGGACGAAGGCCCCATGACCGATCTGCACGTTCGCTGGATGGACGAGCCCGGCCCCACCGACGTGCTCTCCTTCCCCATGGACGAGCTGCGTCCCGGTGGCCCCGGCCGCACCAGCGACCCCGGTGTGCTCGGTGACGTGATCATCTGCCCGCAGGTCGCGGAGCGTCAGGGGGAGAAGGCCGGTCACGGCACCGAGGCCGAGATCGACCTGCTGTGCACCCACGGCATCCTCCACCTGCTCGGCTACGACCACGCCGAGCCCGAGGAGCACAAGGAGATGTTCGGTCTCCAAGGCGAGATCCTCGCCGCCTGGCGTGAGCGCGAGGCGGCCGGGGAGAGCACGTCCGAAGGGGACGAGACCGCCCGATGAGCGCCTCACTGTGGCCGGACCCCGCCTCGATGGGCGGGGCGGAGCCCTGGGTGTGGATCGTGGCCCTCGCGGTGGCCCTGGCCCTCACCGGGATCGCCGGTTTCCTGGTGGCGGCGGAGGTCGCCGTCACGAGGGTGATGGCGGTCGGCATGGAGGCGACCTACGGCGAGCGGGCCGTCAAGGCGAGCCCCGCCTGGGAGCGGGTCGCCGCGGACACCACCGCCCACCTGAACACGCTGTTGTTCCTGCGTGTGGTGTGCGAGGTCTGCGCCGTCCTGGCGGCCGCCGTGGGCATGCTGTTCCTGTGGGGGCCGGGGTGGCCCGCGCTGGTGGTCACCGCGCTCGTGATGATCGTGGTGGAGTGCGTGCTCATCGCCGTCACCCCCCGGATCCTGGGCCGTCAGTTCGCCGGGCCCATCGCCAGGGTCAGCGCCACCGTCGTGCATCCGCTCCGGTTCGTGCTCGGTCCGCCGGCCCGACTGCTGGTGGGGGCGGGACGCGCGCTCACCCCGCGTGGAAAGGGCGATCGTGAGGGGCCGTTCAGCAGTGAGGTCGAGCTGCGCAAGCTGGTGGACCTGGCCGAGCGCGGAGAGGTGATCGACGCCGAGGAACGGCAGATGATCCATTCCGTGTTCAAGCTCGACGACACCTCCGTCCGCGAGGTCATGGTGCCCCGGCCCGACATCGTCTTCACCAACCGCGCGGCCGACGCCGACGCGGTCCTCACCCTGGCGCTGGCCAGCGGATACTCGCGGATCCCGGTCACGGGCGAGGACGAGGACGACGTGGTCGGCATCGTCTATCTCAAGGACCTCGTGGAGCGGTTGCGCGATCGGTGGGCGGCGGCCGCCGGTGGGGCCGAGGAGGTTCCGTTGACGGCGGGCGACGTGATGCGTCGTGCCACCTACATTCCCGACACCAAGCCCATCGACGAGTTGTTGCGCGAGATGCAGAAGCAGCGCAACCACGTCGCGGTCGCCATCGACGAGTACGGCGGTACCGCCGGGCTGGTGACCCTGGAGGACATCGTGGAGGAGATCGTCGGTGAGATCACCGACGAGTACGACCACGAGATCCCTCCGGTGGAGCGGTTGGACGAGGATCGTGTCCGGGTGACCGCGCGGTTGCCTCTGGGCGAGCTCGCCGAGCTCTTCCCCGACCGGGACCTGGAGGTGTCCGACGTGGAGACGGTGGGCGGCCTGGTGGCGTTCGTGCTGGGTCGGGTCCCGGCCGGAGGCGCCCAGGCGGAATACGCTGGACTCAGACTCACTCTGGAGGGCAAGAGCAGCCGCCGCAACCGGATGACGACGGTTCTGGTGGAACGGCTCCCGGTCGAGGAGACCGAGTCCGAAGGGGACAAGGACAAGCACACGAGGAGCACGGACCAGTGACGGACACGACGGGGCTCGGCCCCGAGGACGGCAAGCTCATCACGCTCGCGCGGGCCTCTCGGGCCCGCAACGCGGCCTCCGAGGGCGCCGCGGTGCGCGACGAGACGGGGCGCACGTACGTGGCCACCACGGTGGACCTGCCCTCGCTCAGGCTCTCCGCGCTCCAGGCGGCGGTGGCGGCGGCGGTCTCGAGCGAGGCCACCGCGCTGGAGGCCGCGGCGGTCGTCACCACGGCCGAGGCCCTGACCGAGGACGACCGCTCGGTGATGGACGATCTGAAGACCCAGGTGGTGGTGATCGCCGCCCCCGACGGGGTGCCCGCGAGCATCACCCGGCGCTGAGAAGGACACATGAACGACCTCGACCTCGAGAAGCTGCGGGTCCCTCTGGAACTCCCCTCCTATCCGGAGGGCTTCCGGAGCGGCTTCGTGTGCTTCGTGGGCCGCCCGAACGTCGGCAAGTCCACCTTGATGAACGCGCTGGTCGGGCAGAAGGTGGCGATCACCAGCAACCGTCCCCAGACCACTCGACGGACGGTGCGCGGGATCGTGCATCGCCCCGAGGCGCAGCTGATCATCGTGGACACTCCCGGGCTGCACAAGCCCCGGACCCTGTTGGGGGAACGGCTCGACTCCCTGGTGCGGTCCACGCTGGTCGAAGTGGACGTGATCGCGTTCTGTCTGCCGGCCGATGAGCCGATCGGCCGGGGCGACACCTACATCGCCAAGGAGTTGGCCGCGCAGACCCGCACCCCGGTGGTGGCCCTGGTGACCAAGGCCGACCTGGTCGACAAGGCGGCTCTCGGTGAGCATTTGATGGCCGTCGACGAGTTGGGGGACTGGGCCGACATCGTTCCGGTGTCGGCGCGGGGCGGCTATCAGTTGGACACCGTCACCGACGTGCTCTGTTCGCATCTTCCGGAGGGGCCGCCGCTCTACCCGGACGGCGATCTCACCGACGAGCCCGACGAGATGCTCGTCGCGGAGCTGGTCCGGGAGGCCGCCTTGGAGGGGGTCCGGGACGAGCTTCCGCATTCGATCGCGGTGGTCGTCGACGAGATGTACGAGCGTGAGAACACCAAGCCGGGCAAGGAATTGGTGGACATCTACGCGTCTTTGTACGTGGAGCGCCCCAGTCAGAAGGCGATCGTGATCGGTACGAAGGGTTCGCGTCTGCGCGACGTGGGCTCTCGTGCCCGTAAGCAGATCGAGGGTCTTCTGGGGCAGCGGGTCTTCCTCGACCTGCGGGTGCGTGTGGCCAAGGACTGGCAGCGCGATCCCAAGCAGCTGCGGAAGCTGGGTTTCGACCAGCAGAGCTGAGGATGGACGAGGGGCCCTGGCCGTTTTCGGTCAGGGCCCCTCGTGCTGTCGCGGGCCGGGTCCCGCTTCGCGTCGTCGGACACGGTCCAGGGACGGGCGGGGCGGGTCAGCTCTGGTTGTTGAGGTCGATGGCCAGGACGGTGGCGCAGTTCTGCACGATGGGCGCGGCCCGGTCGACGAAGTCCCATCCCACGCGGGCCTCGGGGCCGGAGACGGAGACGGCCATGCCGGAGGGGGCGTCCTTGACGGGGACGGCGACGCAGCGGACGCCGACCTCCTGTTCGCCGTCGTCGATGGCGTAGCCGGTCTCGCGGATGCGGTGGAGTTCGGCGAGGAAGGCGTCGGGGTCGGTGATGGTGCGGTCGGTGGCGGCGGGCATGCCGGTGCGTCGGACGGTGGCCAGGGCCTCTTCGTCGCTGAGCTGGGACAGGAGGGCCTTGCCGACGCCGGCGGAGTGGGGCAGGACGCGGCGTCCGACCTCGGTGAACATGCGCATGGCGTGGGGTGAGGGGACCTGGGCGACGTAGATGACCTTGTCGCCGTCGAGCATGGCGAGGTTGGCGGTCTCTCCGAGGTCCTCGACGAGTTGGGCCAGGTGGGGGCGGGCCCAGGTGCCGAGCATCTGGGCGGCCTTGTCACCGAGTCCGATCAGGCGGGGGCCCAGGGCGTAGCGGCGGGAGGGGAGCTGGCGCACGTAGCCGTTGCCGACCAGGGTCCGGATGATCCGGTGGATGGTGGGCAGCGGGAGTCCGGAGGAGTCGGCGAGTTGGCTCAAGGAGGCCTCGCCGCCCTGCTCGGCCATGATCTCCAGGAGGGAGAACGCGCGATCGAGGGACTGGACGCCACCGGGACGACGGGACGTCTCCACGGTGCTGCGGGGTTGGTCCATAGGGGGGGTCTGTGAGGCTGACAAGGGTCGTGCTCCCATGCTGAGGGCCGCTAGGTCACTGGTTCATTCTGCAATACGAAAGGCGCTTTTCGCTCTTACTCGCCCATGGAAGATCTCCGTCTCGCATCATGATACCGCCCGAACCCCTTGTTCTTCCGAATAGCAGAAGTTAATATCCGCATGTAGAAAACTGATCCCGGCTCCCGTAGGGGGAGCCCGGTTCCGTCGACGGAGGAGGACACCACACGTGGCGAGCGACATCCCGTCCGGTCTGACCGACCTGGCCACCGAACTCGACACCCGCCTGGCCGAGGCCGACGAGCGCCTCGCACGGGAGTACCCGGGCAACAACGGTGGTCGCCAGCCCATCCACAGCGTCTACGTCCCCGCCGACAAGGTCGGCGCCGGCCTGGCCACCGACTGGGGCAAGAAGGCCCTGGAAGCGCTGGAGGAGTTCGCCCCCAAGGCCTCCGACCTGGCCGAGGCCACCGGCCTGAGCGAAGAGGCCGTCGCCGACGCCCTGCCCCGGGTCCGGGAGAAGCTCACCCGGGAGCCCATCGAGGACCTGCGCGCCGACTTCGAGGACGGCTACGGCGACCCCGGTGACGAGGCCGAGGACGCCGACGCGCGCGCCGTCGCCCGCGCGTTCGCCGCCGACCTGAGGAACGGGGAGGCCACCCCCTACTTCGGTATCCGCATGAAGGGCATGGAGGCCCCCGGCCGTCACCGCGGCGTGCGTACGCTCGGCCTCTTCCTCCAGACCCTTCTGGACGAGCACGGCTCCCTCCCGGAGAACCTGGTGCTCACCCTGCCCAAGATCACCTCGGTGGAGCAGGTCGAGGCCATGACCTGGCTGAGCGGCCGCCTGGAGGAGCGCTTCGGTCTTCCGGCCGGGCGTCTGGGCTTCGAGCTCCAGATCGAGACCCCGCAGTCGATCCTGCTGACCGACGGCACCGCCGCGGTCGCGCGGATGATCCAGGCCGGCGAGGGTCGGGTCACCGCCCTGCACTACGGCACCTACGACTACAGCGCCTCCTGCGGTATCACCGCCGCGTACCAGAGCCTGGCCCACCCGGCCGCGGACCACGCCAAGGCCGTCATGCAGGTGGCCGCCGCCGGCACCGGCGTGTGGCTGTCCGACGGCGGTAGCAACATCCTGCCGGTCGGCACCCGTCAGGAGGTCCACTCGGCCTGGAGGCTGCACGCCGACCTGATCCGTCGCTCGCTGGAGCGCGGCTACTACCAGGGCTGGGACCTGCACCCGAACCAGCTCACCATCCGTTTCCTGGCCACCTACGCGTTCTACCGCGAGGCCTTCGCCCCGGCCGCCGCCCGACTCAAGGCCTACCTGGGCCAGGCCTCCGGCAACGTGATGGACGAGCCCGCCACCGCCCAGGCGCTGGCCTCGGTGTTGGCCGGTGGCCTGCGCTGTGGCGCGCTGGAGGAGACTGAGGTGGTCGAGGCCTGCGGGACCGACGCCGCGAGCATCGAGAACCTCGCCACCCGCCGGGCCGGACAGGAGAAGAAGTAGGGATGGCAGAACACGTACTGGTGGTGCGGGCCGCCCGCGCCGTCACCCCTGAGGGGGAGCGTCCCGTCAGCGTGGTGGTGGACGGTGGCTGGATCACCGACGTCCTCGACGGCGTGGACGCCACGGTCGACGCCGACCGCGAGCTGCGTCTGGCCGAGGACGAGGTCCTGCTGCCCGGGCTGGTCGACAGCCACGTGCACGTCAACGAGCCCGGCCGCACCGAGTGGGAGGGTTTCGCCAGCGCCACGCGCGCGGCCGCCCTGGGCGGTGTGACCACGATCGTGGACATGCCCCTCAACAGCGTTCCCCCCACGACCACCACCGAGGGCCTCAAGGCCAAGCGGGCCGCGGCCGAGGGCAAGCTCGCCGTGGACGTGGGCTTCTGGGGCGGTGCCGTGCCGGAGAACACCGGTCCGGACACCACGGGCGTGCTGTCCGACCTGTGGTCGGAGGGCGTGTACGGGTTCAAGGCGTTCCTCTCGCCCTCGGGCGTGGACGAGTTCGGCCACCTGACCGCCGAGCGTCTGGAGGCTGCCGCCACCGCCATCCAGGCCTTCGGTGGCCGGCTGATCGTGCACGCCGAGGACCCGAAGGTGCTGGACTCGGCGCCCGCGGCCTCGGGTCGTGAGTACGCCGACTTCCTGGCCTCCCGTCCGGACGAGGCGGAGAACGCGGCGATCTCCCTGGTGATCGAGACGGCCCGGCGTACCGGGGTGCGGGCGCACATCCTGCACCTGTCGAGCGCGTCGGCGCTGCCGCTGATCGCCCGGGCCAAGGAGGAGGGGGTGGCTCTCACGGTCGAGACCTGCCCGCACTACCTCACCCTGGCGGCCGAGGAGGTCCCGGCGGGGGCCACCAGCTACAAGTGCTGTCCGCCGATCCGAGACTCGGCCAACCGCGACCTGCTGTGGCGGGCGCTGCGCGACGGGCTGATCGACTGCGTGGTCACCGACCACTCGCCGAGCACCCCGGACCTGAAGCACCTGGACACCGGTGACTTCGGTACCGCCTGGGGCGGCGTGGCCGGTCTCCAGGTGGGCTTCGCGGCCGTGTGGACCGAGGCGTCCGGCCGTGGCGTGCCGCTCGCCGAGGTGGTGCGGTGGATGTCCGCCTCTCCCGCGGCCGTGGCCGGGGTCGAGGGCAAGGGTTCCATCGCGGTCGGGAACGACGCCGACCTGGCGGTGTTCGCTCCGGAGGAGGCCTTCCACGTGGAGGCGCGCTCCCTGGCGCACCGCAACCCGGTGAGCGCCTACGACGGCGCCGACCTCAAGGGCCGGGTGCGTCGCACCCTCCTGCGCGGTGTCGAGATCACCGCCGACAGCGTCTCCGGTCGCATGATCGCGCGCTCCTGAGCGACGCTCCGATGAGGGCGCCCCGCCGCACGGCGGGGCGCCCTCTCGCGTTCCGGGGGAGAGGGCGCGGGCGAGGCCCGGGCAGGCGAAAGGGGGAGGGCACCGTTCGTGGTGCCCTCCCCCTTCGGCGCTCGCGCGTCGACCGGGCGATCAGCCGCGCGCGGCCTCCCAACGGGCCTTGAGGTCGGCGGTGCCGGTCTCGGTCAGCGAACCGTAGACGTGCAGACGCGACATGCCTCCGTCGGGGAAGACGTCGGTGCGCACGTGGGTGACGGTCGCCGGGGCGTCCAGCACGAAGCGGTGCGGGCTGTCGGGCTCGAGGGCGGTGCGGCCCACGATCTCGAACCACTCGTCCGGCTTGTCGGAGTGGGCGTCACGGCCCAGGATGGTGATCCATCCGGCGGAGTTGCCCTTGAGGTAGGCGGTGTCGACCTCGATCGCGCGGACGCTCGCCTGCGCGGTCAGACGGAAGACCACCCAGTCGTTGCCGTTGTCACGGCGACGGCGGTTCTCCCAGCCGTCGTCCATCTTGTGGGAACGGCCCGGGGTGATGATGTTCTCCGGCGGGGAGAAGAAACGGTCCGAGGCGTCCTCGACGACACCGCCGTTGAGCAGGGCCGCGACGTCGAAGGAGCCCTGGGCGGACAGCCAGGTCGGGTCGGCGACCTGCTCGCCGTACACGCGCAGACGGGCGATGCCGCCGTCCGGGTACTGCTTGAGGCGCAGGTGCGTCCAGCGACGGGTCGAGGAGATCTCGAAGGCGTTGGCGGCGTGGCCGTACGCGGGGGTACGGGGGACCAGCTCGGTCCACTCGGCGGCCAGCAGCTCCTCGGTCGTGGGGGTGCCCTCGACGTGGGTCGCCTCGAGGGAGACCTCGGTGGGCTGGTTGCCGCGGAAGTGGGCGGTGTCGATGTTCACGCCGCGGATCACGCCGGGCAGGGCCAGGCGGATGAGCGCCCAGTCGTGGTCCTCGGAGGTCGGGTGCGGCTGCTCGGCGCTGACACCGCGGCGACGGCGGGTCTCCCAGCCGTCCATGACCTTGCCCTTGTGGCCGAAGGCGTGCGGGTCGAACTTGCCGGGCTCGGGCTTGAGGAGGTTCTCGCGGTGGGCGAAGAACTCGTCGTTGGCCGCGACGACGCTGCCGCCCAGACGCCGGTCGGCGAGGTCGACCAGGCCCGAGAAGTCGAGCTTGGTGTCCTTGTAGTCGGCGTAGGGGTCACCGCCCTGGTAGGGCTGGGCGTTGTAGGCACGAGGATCGAAGGGCTGGGCCCCGCTCATGGTTCTCCTGTCGTATCGATGGGTGGGACTTTTCTAGATTGTCAGGAGAAACCGGTTAATTCCATCGAAAGTTTATGATCATTACGTTCATCTGGACTGAACATTCGCGGCTCGCAGGGTCGACGCGGTCTCGGCCAGGGCCCGAAGCGTCGCCTCGATCTGTGGTCGCTGCCCCGCCCCGGCCCGCACGGCCCAGACCACGTGACGGCGCGGCTGGTCGATCTGGGGGGTGCGCAGGGCCACCTCCGGTGTGTCGGCCGCCGCGGCCAGGCGGGGGATGAGGGCCACGCCCAGCCCGGCGGCGACCATGTCGAGGATGGCCCGCCAGTCCGAGGCCACGTGCCCCTGTTCCGGAACGAAACCGGCCTGCGCGCAGGCGGCGATGGTGATGTCCCGCCACGGCCCCGACGCCCCGTAGATCCACGGTTCGTCGGCCAGGTCGCGCAGACCCAACGCCGGGGCCGAGGCCAGCCGGTGCTGGACGGGCAACGCCACGTCCAGGGGGTCGGCGAGAAGCTCGCCGCGCTCGTAGCGTCCATCCTGGTCACTGGGGGCCTGGGCGGCCAGCGACAGACCGATGTCGATCTCACCCGCGGCCAACAGTTCGTACACCTCGGCGGCGTCGGCCTGGTGCACCCGGGTGCGCAGATCCGGGCGGGTACGCCGCAGGATCTTCAGGGTCGGGACCACCAGGGTCGGGATGGCGGTGGCGAAGGCCCCGATCCGGACCCGTCCGGCCTCGCCCCGCACGAACCCGTCGAGTTCGGCCTCGGCCCGCTCCAACTGTGCCAGGACCACGTCGGTGTGGCGCAGCAGCACGTGGGCGGCGTCGGTCAGCCGGACCCGCCGACCGTGCGCCTCCAGCAGGGCCACGCCCACCTGTTGGGACAGGGAGGAGAGCTGCTGGGAGACGGCGGAGGGGGTCATGGACAGGGCCTCGGCGGTGGCCCGGACGGTGCCGAGCTCCTGGAGGGTGCGGAGCACACGGAGTTTGCGCAGATCCCAGTCGGTCATCTTCACAGACATACCATTCACCTCCGCTTAACGGATTCGGTGGCGTGCTCGAAACGGTTCCGAGAACGAAGGGCGGGCGCACGGTCACCGTGCGCCCGCCATGAGAGGGGGAGGCCCCGAAGGTCCGGGCGGGTTCGCCGCCCGGACGTTCTCGGTCTACCGGCCGGGGGTCCGGTCGGCCTCGGGACGGTCGGAGTCGCTGCTCCGGTAGGTGGCTCCGGCTTGATCGGTGTACTTGGCCTCACCGGGGCCGGCGGTACCGATGTCGGCCTGGTCGATGTCGGCGGGCGTACCGGAGGCCGGTCGACCGATCACGTTGAAGCAGATGTTCAACAGGATCGACACGATCGCGGCACCGATGATGCCCGAGTGGGCGATGAGCTCGACCGACTCGGGCAGGAAGGCGTAGAAGGTCGGGTAGGCCAGCGGGATGATGGCCACACCGATCGAGGACGCCACCAGGATCAGGTTGAGGTTGTTGGTGAAGTCCACCTTGGCCAGCGTCTTCACACCGCTGGAGGCGACGCTGCCGAACAGCACCAGACCGGCACCGCCCAGCACGGGGGTCGGGATGGCGGCCATCACGCCACCGAGCACGGGGAACATGCCCAGGGCGAGAAGGATGGCGGCGCCGGTGGCGACCACGTAGCGGCTGCGGATACCGGTCAGGGCCAGCAGACCGATGTTCTGGGCGAAGGAGCTGGTCGGGGTGGCGCTGAAGATCGGACCGATGATCGAACCGCTCACGTCGGCGCGCAGACCGGCCGAGATGCGCTTGGCGTCGATCTTGGTGCCGGTGATCTCACCGACCGCGATGATGTGGGACGCGCCCTCGGTGAGCACCACCAGCATGATGATGCACATGGTGATGATCGCGGTGACCTGGAACTGCGGGGCACCGAAGTAGAACACCGAGGCCGGGTTGAACACGATGTCGGCCTCGCCGACACGGCTGAAGTCGGCCATGCCCAGCGGGATCGAGACGAGGGTGCCGACGAGCAGACCGAGAAGGATCGACAGACGACCCCAGATGCCCGGGAAGAGTCGAGAACCGATGAGGATGACGGCGAGGGTCAGGCCGGCCAGACCCAGGTTGGCCATCGGAGCGGCGTCGACCTGCTCACCGTTGAACGTGGTGGTCGACCCGTCCATGATCCAGCGGGCGGCCACCGGCATCAGGCTGATGCCGATCACGGTGATGATCGTTCCGGTGACGATCGGGGGGAAGAAGCGGATGAGCTGACCGAAGAAGGGGGTCAGGATGAGCCCGAAGACACCGGCGGCCATCGAGGCGCCGAAGGCGATGGGCAGGTTCTCACCGCCCTGACCGGCGGCCAGGGCGGTGATGGCGCTGACGGGGACGAAGGAGGTGCCGACCACGATCGGCAGCTGCGCGCCGAGTCGGCGGTGTCCCACGGTCTGGAGAAGAGTGGCGATACCCGCCACGAGAAGCGCACCGCTGACGAGGATTCCCATGGCGGCGGGGTCGTTCGCGAGCCCAGCGGCGGCGCCTACTACGAGTGCCGGTGCCACCGCACCGGCGTACATGGTGAGAATGTGCTGGAGTCCGTAGACGAGCAGAAGCCGCGCGGGCAGCTTCTCGTCCTCGGGGCGAGCGGGGGTCGTGGCGGTTGTTGTGGCCGAGTCCTTCGCGGACGGACTGTTCGACATGGCCAGTTTCCAGCCTTTGCGATCGGCGGTCAGGGGATGACCTGGGTTCGGATTCGGGGGATCCGTTGATGTCGCGCCGACCTCGGTACACCCGATTCAAGAAGTACGACGGAGGTCGGTGGGGCCCATGAAGACGGGCAGGCGAGGAGAACCTCGGATATTGATCCCGGGCGGGACACGCGTGTCGCACGAGGAGGGACAGGCCTCGGTCGTGGAGGTGTACTCCGGTTCGGGAGCCGGGGCCCGGCCGCACGCGCGGGCCCCGGAGTAGGAAGGTGTGGAACGGGTGTCGGCCCGTTCCACGGGGGACGTTCGGTCCTCGGTCCCGCGCGGCGGGGTCCGGGAGGGAACGTGCCCTGAACGGGTCCTTTAGAGGAAGCCCGGGACGGTCTTCCAGGCGTCGCCGGCCTCGGGGGCGTCGTCACGCTGGACGACGGCCTCGATCTTGCCGTAGGGCCGGTCGGCGGCGAAGAAGACCTCGTTCGGGTTGTCCAGGTCGAACGAGGACAGGTCCACGAGGAAGTGGTGCTTGTTGGGCATGGAGAAGCGGATCTCCGCGATCTCCGGGTGGGCCTCCAGGACGGCCTTGCCCATCGCGTACAGCGTCTGCTGGAGGGCGAGGCTGTGGGTCTCGGCGAAGGCCTCGAGGCACAGCGCGCGCACGGAGGCGTAGGTCTTGTCGAAGTCGTGGTCGGTGCCGACGTAGCGCCAGCGGGCGGCGACGTCGGTGGCCAGGATCCGGTCGGTGGTCTCCTGAAGAGTCGTGTACCGGGTCTTGGGGAAGCCGTGGAACTCCGAGCCGGTGGACTTGAGGACGGTCAGGCCCTCGAATCCGGAGACCACCCACTCCTTGTCACCGTCCTTGTTGACGATGGTGTTGCGGGTCTCGGCGCCGTTGCGGGAGAACGCGTGGTCGTGCGGGCCGCTGGAGGTGTCGATCCGGTCCCAGGAGTACTCCTCGATCTCCTGGCGGGCGCCGTGCACGTAGTCGTGCTCGTCCACGAAGTGGCGGGCCAGACGCAGGGCGAAGTCCTCGATCGCGCCGACGCCGCCCCACTCGCGGGCCTTGGCGTAGACGGTGTTCTTCTGGGTGTCGGTCGGCAGACACGTGCCGTTGTCACCGATGGTGTGGACTTCCTCCAGGTCCCCGCGGAGCTGGGAGGTGACGTTGACGTCCTTGATCCGGTGGACGTCGGTGTCGCGGTTGATGTGGACGAGACGGACCTCGGCCTTGCCGTACTGGTTGTCTCCGAGCTTGATGCCCATCAGGGTGAACTCCATCCATGTGGATTCTTTTCATCGCTTGCGCCGCCATGTGCCTCGGCCTGCGCAGTGTGCGTATGAGGGAGGACCGCTGTGGTCATGCGGAAGGACCTGTCACGCACTCGAAGATGTGGGGGGACTGGGGTCGGGTGTTCTGCCTGGATCTCCTCCTTGGTCCGGATGTCGCTTTCACCGGGGCGGGAGGACGCCGGTCACGGGGTGAGCCAGGTCCCGTGGGGCGTCCGTACCGCTAGGAGCCCCGGTAGGTCGAGTAGGCGAACGGGCTCAGGAGGAGCGGCACGTGGTAGTGCGAGTCCTCGTCGGCGAGGTCGAACACGATGGTGACCTCGGGGTAGAACCCCTTCTGCCCGGTCGCGGTGAAGTAGGCCTCGGTGTCGAACACGACCCGGTAGTACCCGGCCTGAAGCCGCTCGGGTCCGAAGTCGGGGACACGGCCGTCATCGTTGGTGCGGCCCTCGGCGACCGGCTTCCACGAGGTGCGCTCGCGGTCGGCGGCGGCCTCCAGGCGGACGGGGACGTCGCGGGCGGGGCTGCCCAGCGCGGCGTCGAGGACGTGTGTGGTCACGTGGCTCATGCTGCCTCCAGGAGTTTGACCAGGCGCAGCCCGGCGATCTTGCGCAGTTCCTCGCCGACGACGGAGAGTTCGGTCTCGGTGTCGTTGTCCAGACGGGCGACCAGGTCGGCGAGGAGTTCGCGGCCGGTCCGTCCGCTCGCGCAGACGAGGTAGATCTGGCCGAAGCGGCCTTCGTACTCGCCCTGGGCGAAGGTGAAGATCCGCTGGACACGAGCGGAGGCGTCGTCGGTGTCGGCCGCGAACGCGGACTGTTCACCGCGCGACCACGCGGACTCGGTGTCCTCGCCCTCGGCCTTCTCCCCGATGCGGGGGTGGCGGGCCAGGGCGGTGGCGGCCTCTTCGGAGGTGATCGCTCGGGCGTGCCCGTCGGCACTGGCGAGCAGGGTCTCCCTGTCGGCGAAGGGCGCTTCGGAGGCGAGCGCCTCCACCCAGCGGTCCACGTTGAGGCACTGCGCGAGTTCGGTGCGCAGCTCCTCCTTGGACAGCCGGTTCAGGCGGGCCAGTCCCGGGTCGGGGACGGCCGCCCCCGACGCGTCCGGGGTGGTCTCGGGCATGTGTACTCCCGTGGCTCCGTGCATTTCGTAGAGCAGATTGCGGATTCCGTATTACGGATTGGGGGGACTCTAGTTCATGCCAGTGTGACCTTGTCAACACTCGCAAGGGGCATCCTGCGAAAAACTCCGAAATCTGTGACCTCGGCGCAAGAAGTAGTGAAGTTCACGTCGGCTTCCGAGGCTGGTGGTGTGCTTGGGGCACATGAGGTCACACTCCGTTCAAAGTGAGCGGACCGGAGTGGTTGACAAGGGGCGGTGGCTCAGCGCACACTCAGATCATTCCTTAAAGCGAAATCTGATTTCCGCAATGTGGAAGTAGCTGCTGGAGGCAACGCATGAGCCACACACTCGGGTACACGGTGAACTGCTCCCTGCTGTTCACCGAGCTCCCCGTCAACGAGCGCCCCCAGGCCGCACGGGACGCGGGCTTCCACGCCGTCGAGTTCTGGTGGCCCTTCGAGAGCGCCACGCCCGCCCAGGCCGAGGTCGACGCCTTCGTCGGCGCCATCGAGAAGGCGGACGTCCGACTCACCGGCCTGAACTTCTTCGCCGGCCGGCTCCCGGGTCCGGACCGCGGCGTGCTCTCCCACCCCGACCGCGCCGCCGAGTTCCGCGCCAACATCGACGTGGTCGTCGGTATCGCCGAGCGCACCGGGACCACCGGCTTCAACGCCCTCTACGGCCTGCGGCAGGAGGGCGTCGACCCGGCCGAGCAGGACCGGATCGCCCTGGAGAACACCCTCGCCGCGGCCGAAGGCGTCGCCAAGGTCGGCGGCACCGTCCTCATCGAGCCGATCAGCGGCTCCGAGGACTACCCCTTCAAGACCGCCGAGGAAGGGCTCGCCTTCGTCGCCAAGGCCAAGGAGGCCGGCGCCGCGAACGTCGCGCTCCTCGCCGACTTCTTCCACCTGGCCGTCAACGGCGACGACGTCGCCGCCGTGGTCCGTGAGCACGCCGCGTCCTTCGGTCACATCCAGATCGCCGACGCCCCCGGCCGCGGCGAGCCCGGCACCGGCGACCTCGCCATCGACGAGCTGCTGAGCGCCTCCCAGGCCGGCGGCTACCAGGGCCTGGTGGGCCTGGAGTACAAGCCCACCGTCCCCACCACCGAGAGCTTCGGCTGGCTGCGCTGACGCGCGGCCCGGCCGCCCGACCGCCTCGGGTGCACTGCGAAGATCCGGTGTACCCGAGGCTTCCAAGCCACACAGAGTCCGGTGCGAGACACGCCACCGGGCGTACCGACAGACAGACAAGGACTCCGCCATGTCCGCGAAGAAGATCGCCTTCATCGGCCTCGGCATCATGGGTCTGCCCATGGCCGTCAACCTCGTCCGCGCCGGTCACACCGTCACCGGCTTCAACCGCAGCCCCCAGCGTGTCGACTCCCTGGTCGCCGAGGGCGGTCTGCGCGGTGGCAGCATCGCCGAGGCCGTGGCCGACGCCGAGGTCGTCATCACGATGGTCCCGGACTCCCCGGACGTCGAGGCCGTGCTGGCCGGTGAGGGCGGCGTCTTCGAGAACGCCAAGCCCGGCACGCTCGTCATCGACATGAGCACGATCCGCCCGGACGTCGCCCGTTCCGTCGCCGGCATCGGCGCCGAGCGCGGCTTCCGTGTCCTGGACGCCCCGGTCAGCGGCGGCGAGGCCGGTGCCATCGAGGCCAAGCTCTCGATCATGGTCGGCGGTTCCCAGGAGGACTTCGACGCGGCCCGTCCGGTCTTCGACGTCCTGGGCACCACCCCCGTCCTGGTCGGCCCCAGCGGCTCCGGTCAGACGGTCAAGGCCGCCAACCAGCTCATCGTGGCCGGCAACATCCAGCTCCTCGCCGAGGCCCTGGTGTTCCTGGAGGCCCACGGTGTGGACACCGAGTCCGGCCTGGAGGTCCTCGGCGGCGGTCTCGCCGGCAGCACCGTCCTCCAGCGCAAGGGCAAGGGGATGCGCGAGCGCAACTTCACCCCGGGCTTCCGGATCGCCCTGCACGACAAGGACATGCGCATCGTCACCGACTCCGCCCACGCCGCCGGCGTAGCGGTGCCGCTCGGTGCCCAGGTCGCCCAGAACGTCGCCGCGCTCAAGAACCAGGGGCACGGCGGCCTCGACCACTCGGCGCTCCTCAAGATCGTCGAGCAGCTCTCCGGCCGCGGCGAGTAGTCACCGCGACCGCACACCGTATGACCGGGGCGTCGTCTCGCCCCCGGGTGTTGGCCCACCCGGGAGGCCGGCGAACACGCCGCCCCACCCCTGGCACCTGTTTCTCCGGGCCGGGGGCGACCGATCGAACACGGTCGTCCCCGGCGCACCGGACACCCCAGCACTGAAGGGTTCGCACCCATGGCGAAAATGCCCGCGATGAACGCGGTCGTGGAGGTCCTCAAGGACGAAGGCGTCGACACCGCCTTCGGTTGCCCCGGCGCGGCGATCCTGCCGCTCTACAAGGCGATGGAGGACGTCGGCGGCATCGAGCACCTGACCGTCCGCCACGAAGAGGGCGCCACCCACATGGCCGACGGTTGGTCGCGCACCACCGGCAAGGTCGGTGTGGCGATCGGTACCTCCGGTCCCGCCGGCACCAACATGATCACCGGTCTGTACACCGCCATCGCGGACTCGGTCCCGATCGTGTGCATCACCGGTCAGCAGCGCACCGACCTGCTCGACAAGGAGGGCTTCCAGGCGGTCGACATCGTCGAGATCGCCAAGCCCGTCACCAAGTGGGCCGTCCAGATCAAGGAGGCCGCGACCGCTCCGTGGATCTTCCGCGAGGCCTTCCGGATCGCCCAAGAGGGTCGTCCCGGCCCCGTCCTGATCGACATTCCGCTGGACGTCGCCCAGCAGGTCATCGAGTACGACCCCGAGCTGGACGCCGCGCTCAAGATCAACACGGTCGAGCCGCACCTGCCCCGCGTCGAGAAGGCCCTCGACCTGCTGCTGGAGGCCGAGCGTCCGCTCATCCTCGCCGGCGGCGGCGTGATCCTGGCCGAGGCCTCCGACGAGCTGCGCGAGCTCGCCGACTACCTCCAGGTGCCCGTCCAGGTCACCCTCATGGGCAAGGGTTCCTTCGACGAGGACTCCCCGCTGTACTCCGGTATGACCGGTGTCCAGACCTCCCAGCGCTACGGCAACGCCTCCTTCCTGGAGTCGGACCTGGTCCTGGCCGTGGGCGCGCGCTTCGCCGACCGCCACACCGGCCAGATCGACGTCTACCGCGGTGAGCGCAAGTTCATCCACGTCGACATCGAGGCCACCCAGATCGGCCGTGTCTTCGAGCCGGACCTGGGCGTGGTCTCCGACGCCAAGCTGTTCCTCCAGGAACTGCTGAACGCCGCCAAGCGCCGGAACGCCAAGGCTCGGGTCGAGTCGTGGATCTCCCGCGTCGGCGAGCTCAAGACCACCCTGACCCGTCGTGAGGACTTCGACAGCGTCCCGGTCAAGGCGCCGCGCGTCTACAAGGAGATCAACGAGGTCTTCGACGAGGACACCTACTTCGTCACCGCGATCGGCCTCTACCAGATCTGGGGCGGCCAGCACCAGAAGGCCTACAAGCCGCGCCACTACCAGATCTGTGGTCAGGCCGGCCCGCTCGGCTGGGAGATCCCCGCCGCCATCGGTGTCAAGAAGGCGCTCAAGAACACCGACCCCGACGCCGAGGTCGTGGGCATCGTCGGCGACTACGGCTTCCAGTACATGGTCGAGGAACTGGCCGTCGCCGCCCAGTACGACGTTCCCTACGTCATCATCATGCTCAACAACGAGTACCTGGGCCTGATCCGTCAGGCGTCGATCCCGTTCGACATGAACTACCAGGTGGACATCCACTACGACGAGTACGGCACCGACAACGTCAAGCTCATGGAGGCCTACGGCTGCTCCGGGCGTCGCGTCTGGGAGCCCTCCGAGATCCGGGACAGCCTGGAGTGGGCCCGCAAGGAGGCCAAGGCCACCTCTCGTCCGGTGTTGGTCGAGATCATGATCGAGCGCGAGGCCAACACGCCGCACGGCCCGGCCATCGACGCGGTCAAGGAGTTCGAGCCGCTGCCGGAGGCCTGATCCCGATCCACTGAACCACCATGGGGCTGGACCTGCACCCCGGCCCCATGGTCCGGCCTCCTCCGAGACCGGCAGGAGGAGGCCCCAGAGGGGCGACGGTGTTCTTCGCTGGCACACCGTCGCCCCTCCGTCATGCCCCGGGTCTCTGAGACAGAGGGGTCAGCCGCAGTAGGCGGCCTCTTCGCCGATGATCCGGTAGGGGCAGTCGGCGTAGTCGAGAAGCCGGAGCACGGCCTCCTCGTTGCGGGAGGTCTCGCGTTCGATCACCGACGAGGGCGGATAGAAGCCGCCGTCGGAGAGGCTCTTCGGGTACATCTCGTAGGTGAAGTTGACGATGTTCTGGTCGGCCCACAGCCAGTCGTTGATGGATCCGTCCGTGACGTACAGATCACTGGACTGTTGGGGCGTGTACCCGTTGGCCTCGGCCATGTACTCGCCCAGGGCCCGGTGGGTGTCGTACTCCTCCCGCGTCATCCCGTCGGTGACCTCGTCGTAGGTGTATCCGAACGGCCACAGGATGAGTTCGCTGAAGGTGTGGAAGTCGATGGCCGTGGTGATCTGCTGTTCGCCGTCGACCACACGGCCGCGCACGAAGTCGGCGACGGCCCGGACCTCGGGGGCCGACTCGGCCTCGGGGCCCCGGTAGGTGATGCTGTCGGGGTTGTCGGAGGCGCCGCCGCAGCAGCCCCAGTTGTAGGCCCAGTTGCGGTTCAGGTCGGTACCGACCGACGAGGAGCCCTCATTGGGCTGGCGGTTCTTGCGCCAGTCCCGCCAGGTGTCCCCGGCCATGTCGTACTCACTGCCGTCCGGGTTGACGTTGGGCAGGATCCAGATCTCCCGTCCGTCGACCAGCTCGGTGATCCGCGGATCCTCGCCGTAGCCCTCGGTGAACAGGCGCATCAGGTAGATCGCCATCTCCACTGTCAGATGCTCCCGCGCGTGCTGGGAGTGGGTGAACAGGACCTCGGGCAGGTCCTGGTCGGTGGAGACGTCGCCGCTGATCTTGATCGCGACCAGGTCCTGGCCCTCGTAGGAGCTGCCGTACACCTCCTGGGCGGCGATGTCGGGGTTGTTCTCGACCACCTCGTCGATGATCTCCAACAGTTCCGGATAGGTGGTGTACCCCGGGTCGGGGGAGGCGTAGGTCTCCGGGAGGGACAGGGGTTCGGCGGTGTAGCCGAGCGCGTCGAGTTCGGCGATCTCGCTCGACGAGCCGGTGATCAGGACGGAGTCGTCTCCGACGTGGTCGATCGCCACGCCGGTATCGGCGATCTCGGTGCGTTCCTGAGCGGTGGCGACCCCGTCGATCTCGTAGAGACCGTAGGCGGGTTCGGCGTTCGCGCTTCCCGTGACCAGGCCGCCCAGGAGCAGGGCGCCGACGGAGACGGGGACGAGGGTTCTTCGAAGGGGTGTGGGGGTCGGGATCTTCACGTCGCCTCCATGAGCGGGGTGTGAGGCTTCGAACACGTGGCGGTATTGGAGATCGTCCCGAGGTGGGATGTCAACACGGGCGGGGGGTGTGGGGGAACGTCCTGTTTAGGGTTCTCCGCACGTGAAGCCCGCTTTCCGGAGGAGTGTGCGGATACGCTCCGTGTCCACATGCGGCCATACGGTATCGGGTCTCTCGGGGGATCCCGTGCGCGGACACGACGAGCGCCCCGGATCGTGTGATCTCGGGGCGCGGGTTCGTATGGCTGAGGATGTCCGTCGGCGGTACCGGCCCTGCGTCGGCACGGCTTACGTGTCTTGATCGGCGTGAGCGAGCGGGCCCGGGTGTTGGCCGCACCCTGGGTCCCGCCGACGGACTCCGTATGACCCCCCTAGCACTGAAGGGTTCCCCCCAAGGGTAACCCTTCGAGGGCTATATCTTGAAGTCGAGTTACCCATGTCGGCAGATCGGTTTAAATCGTCACGAGACGGTGGAAACGTCCCAGGTCATGGCCGCATGATCTCACTATGTGAGCGTCGAGTATCGAATTCTCGTGGACGTCTGCTAGCGTGACGATCGTTATGCTGCGCGTGCTGCTCCTCCTTAGTGGCCGCGGCGGGGATCGTTAGACGGTCGGCCCCCTCGCCGCGGGACTTCGGCTTGCCGTGTCGACCACGTCATCACGTGCCACACTCTCTCCGAGGAGCAACACCGTTATGGTGCCGCAGCAGAAGTCCAGCCCCATGCCGTTCCAGCGCTACCAGGCCTTCACGCCGGTGGACCTGCCGGACCGCACCTGGCCCTCCAAGACGATCACCAAGGCCCCCCGCTGGCTGTCCACCGACCTGCGCGACGGCAACCAGGCGCTGATCGAGCCGATGGACCCGGCCCGCAAGCGCGAGATGTTCGAGCTGCTGGTCGGGATGGGCTACAAGGAGATCGAGGTCGGCTTCCCCGCCGCGAGCCAGACCGACTTCGACTTCGTCCGGTCCCTGATCGAAGAGGACCTGATCCCCGACGACGTCCAGATCTCCGTCCTGACCCAGGCCCGCGAGGACCTGATCGAGCGCACCGTGCAGAGTCTGGTCGGCGCCAAGCGCTCCACCGTCCACCTGTACAACGCCACCGCGCCCACCTTCCGCCGCGTGGTCTTCAAGGTCGACCGTGAGGCCTGCAAGAACATCGCCGTCGAGGGCACCCGGCACGTCGTGCGCTTCGCCGAGCGGTACCTGGGCGAGACCGAGTACTTCGGCTACGAGTACTCGCCGGAGATCTTCATCGACACCGAGCTGGACTTCGCCCTGGAGGTCTGCGAGGCCGTCATGGACGTGTGGCGGCCCGGCCCCGGTCGCGAGATCATCCTGAACCTGCCGGCGACCGTCGAGCGCGCCACCCCCAACGTCTACGCCGACCAGATCGAGTGGATGAGCCGCAACCTGTCCCGGCGCGAGCACGTGGTCCTGTCCGTGCACCCGCACAACGACCGCGGCACCGGGGTGGCCTCCGCCGAACTGGCGGTCATGGCCGGCGCCGACCGGGTCGAGGGCTGCCTGTTCGGGCACGGCGAGCGCACCGGCAACGTCTGCCTGGTCACCCTGGGCCTGAACCTGTTCAGCCAGGGCGTGGACCCCGAGATCGACTTCTCCGACATCGACGAGATCCGTCGCACGGTCGAGCACTGCACCCAGCTGCCGGTCGCCCCGCGCCACCCCTACGGCGGCGACCTGGTCTACACGGCCTTCTCCGGCTCCCACCAGGACGCCATCAAGAAGGGCTTCGACGACCTGAACGCCCGCGCGGCCGAGGCCGGTACCCCGGTCGAGGCCTACCCGTGGGACGTGCCCTACCTGCCGATCGACCCCAAGGACGTGGGCCGCAACTACGAGGCGGTCATCCGGGTCAACAGCCAGTCCGGCAAGGGCGGTGTCTCCTACATCATGCAGCGGGACCACTCCCTGGACCTGCCGCGCCGTCTGCAGATCGAGTTCTCCCAGGTCATCCAGCAGTTCACCGACGCCGAGGGCGGCGAGTTCCCGGCCGACCGCATCTGGGAGATCTTCTCCAAGACCTACCTGTCCGAGACCGGCCCGGTGTCGGTGCTGGCGCACCGCTCCAGCACCGCGGAGGACGGCACCTACCGGATCGAGGCCGACACCCGCGTCAACGGCGAGGTACGAGAGCTGTCCGGTACCGGCAACGGTCCCATCTCCGCCTTCGCCGACGCCCTGACCGAGGTGGACGTCAAGGTCCGGGTCATCGACTACATCGAGCACTCCATGGGCGAGGACGGCAACGCCCGCGCCGCCGCCTACGTGGAGGCCGAGATCGACGGTCGCGTGGTGTGGGGCGTGGGCATCCACAGCAGCATCACCACGGCCTCCCTGCGCGCCATGTGCAGCGCCATCGGCCGCGCCTGATCCGAGACGAGGGCGGGCCCGGGACCGACACGGTCCCGGGCCCGCCCTCGTGCGTTCGGAAGGCCCGCGGGCTACTCGTAGCCGAACTTCTGGGTCCAGGCGTTGGACGCCTCGCCGACACCGATGGCGGTCAGATCGCAGTTGAGGATGTTGGCGCGGTGGCCGGGACTGTTCATCCAGGCCTCCATCACCTGCTCCGCGCTGCTCTGGCCCTTGGCGACGTTCTCCGCGCCCCAGGAGGAGTAGCCGTGACGTCGGGCCCGATCGCCGGGCCCCTCTCCGTCGGGGTTGTCGTGCGCCATGTAGTCGCGGGCGGCCATGTCCTCGCTGTGCTCCTGGGCGGCGGCGGTGAGCCGGCCGTCCACGTGCACCGGGTCGCAGCCCTGGGCGGCGCGTTCCTCGTTGACCAGGTTCACCACGGCGGTGGCCCGGGGGCCGGACGAGGTCGGGGTCTCGTCTCCGTTCCCACCGCCACCGTTCGTGCCGCCTCCGTCGTCGCCTCCGCCGTCCTCGTCGGAGTTCGGACGGTCGGAGCTCTCAGCGGTGTCCTCGGGGGAGTAGGAGGCGGTGGCCTGGTCGCTCCGCGGGCCGCTGTCGCCGCCGGGGCCGTCGCGCTCGGGCGAGGCGGTGGGCTCGACGAAGAAGTCGTCGTCCTCTTCGGCGCCGGGGACCATGGAGTCGTCGGCGACCCCCTCACCGGACGCCCCGAGGGTGGGCGAACCGTCGGCGGGGCCGGTCTCGTCCCCGACCCCGTGCAGGATCAACGCCCCGGCCAGGGTCAGACCGATGGGTACCGCCGCCACACCCGCCACCAAGGGCAGGGCGCGGCCTCTCCGGCGTCGTTCCGGGTGGCCCTCACGAGAAGCCGCCTCCTGTTCACGAGGGCTCTTCCTGCGTCTGCCTCGGCGACCTCGCGCCATATCGCTGCACCTTCCGTGCCGGGATGGGGAATCGTGCGGGCACCCCTGCGGGGTGGTCGGGACGGAGGGCCCGACGGGGTTGGCGCCGACCGGGGAGTGTCCCTCCCCGGGAGGACTCCTCCCGTGCCCACGGCCACGTGTGGCTTCGGTGACCGGGAGTCCGAGGGGGTCTTCCACGGTTCATGGACCGCGTACGCCGCGGGGGAAGGGCGGCGTGCCCTGGTCGTCGGACTCCTAGCGCGTGAGAGTAGAGCAAATGTAGGGAAAAGGGAATCCAAAACGTAATAAAGCTGATCAGAGTGGCGGGAGTCGTCGGAGAGGTCGGGACATCCGCGACAATGGAAGGGTGAGCCTCTACCGTGACGAGGGTGTCGTCCTGCGCAACCAGAAGCTGGGCGAGGCCGACCGCATCATCACCCTCCTGACCCGACGCACCGGCCTGGTGCGCGCCGTCGGCAAGGGGGTGCGCCGGACCAGATCGCGCTTCGGCGCCCGCCTGGAGCCGTGTACCCACGTCGACGTCCAGTTGCACACCGGGCGCACCCTCGACGTCATCACCCAGGCCGAGACCGTGCGCTCCTACGGGGCCGCCGTGGTCCACGACTACTCCCGTTACACGGCCGCCACCGCGATGCTGGAGACCGCGGAGAAGGTCGTCGCGGTGGAGAAGGACCCGGCGCTGCGCCAGTTCCTCCTGCTCATCGGAGCCCTGCGTACGCTGGGCGAGGGCGTGCACGACTCCAGGCTGATCCTGGACGCCTACCTGCTGCGGACCCTGGCCGTGGCCGGGTACGCTCCGGCCCTGGTCGAGTGCGCCCGGTGTGGAAGCCCTGGGGAGCACCGTGCCTTCGCGGTGCACGCCGGCGGTATGGTCTGCTCGGTGTGCCGTCCCCACGGCTCCGTGTACCCCTCACCCGACACGATCCGCCTGATGGCGGCCCTGCTGGGAGGAGACTGGGACAGCGCGGACGCCAGCGAGGGCGGGCATCGCTCCGAGTGCAGCGGGATGGTCGCCGCCTACCTGCAATGGCACCTGGAGAACGGAATCCGATCACTGCGGCATGTGGAGCGTTCTTGAGTCTGTTCAACTTCGACAACGGCAGGCGGAGTCGACAGGAGTACACGGCTCCCGTCCCGCACCCCGACGGCGCGCGTCCCCCGGCGTTGCCGGCCGAGCTGGTGCCCCGACACGTCGCCGTGGTCATGGACGGCAACGGCCGATGGGCCAAGGAACGCGGTCTACCGCGCACCGAGGGCCACAAGGCGGGGGAGTCCTCCCTCTTCGACGTCATCGAGGGCGCTCTGGAGATGGGGATCCCCCACCTGTCCGCCTACGCCTTCTCCACGGAGAACTGGAAGCGATCCCCCGACGAGGTGCGCTTCCTCCTCGGTTTCAACCGTGACGTCATCCGCCGCAGGCGCGACGAGCTGCACGCCCGCGGTGTGCGCGTCACCTGGTCCGGCCGCCCGGGGATGCTCTGGAAGAGCGTCATCAAGGAGCTGGAGGACGCCGAGGAGCTGACCAAGGACAACACGGCGCTCACCCTCCAGTTCTGCGTGAACTACGGAGGCCAGGCCGAGATCGTCGACGCCGCCCGCGAGTTGGCCCGTCAGGCCGCCGAGGGGCTCATCTCTCCGGAGAAGATCAACGAGGACCTCCTCGCCCGCCACCTCTACTCTCCCGAGGTCCCCCCGGTCGACCTGTTCGTGCGCTCCTCGGGGGAGCAGCGGCTGTCCAACTTCCTCCTGTGGCAGTCCGCCTACGCCGAGTTCGTCTTCCTGGAGACGCTCTGGCCCGACTTCGACCGCCGCGACCTGTGGCGGGCCTGTGAGATCTACGCGAGCCGGGACCGTCGTTACGGCGGTGCCGTGCCCAACCCGGTCGAGGGGGAGAAGAAGTGACGGTAGAGGGAGAGGGACTCCTCCGGCGGGGGATGTCGTTCGTCGCGGTGGGGGACAGCTTCACCGAGGGTGTGGGCGATCCCTACCCGGACGGCTCCGGGGTCTTCCGGGGCTGGGCCGACCGGGTGGCCGGGCATCTGGCCGACCACGTGGGCGGGATCCGCTACGCCAACCTGGCCGTGCGCGGCAAGCTCATCCGGCAGATCGTCACCGACCAGCTCCCGCCGGCGCTGGAGATGTCGCCCGACCTGGTCACCCTGTGCGCCGGGGGCAACGACCTGCTGCGTCCCGGGGGAGACCCCGAACGTCTGGCGCGCGTGCTGGAGCACACCGTGTCCCGGCTGCGGGCCGGCGGCGCCCGGGTCGTCCTCTTCACCGGGGTGAACGTCTCCACCGGCTATATGCGCGGTGCCATCGGGCTGTTCGCCCGCTACTACATGAACGTGCGCGCGATCGCCGACGCCCACGACTGTCTCCTGGTCGACCAGTGGTCCATGGACGTGCTCACCGACCCGCGCGCGTGGGACGACGATCGGCTGCACATGTCCCCGGAGGGGCACCGTCGGCTGGCGCTGAGGGTGGCCGAGGTCCTGGGGGTGCCCACCGAGGAGCGTTGGGACGAGCCCTGGCCGACGGCGGAGACGGTCGGTTGGACCGACGCGCGCCGTGAGGACCTGCGTTGGGTGAAGGACTCCCTGGGGCCGTGGATCGGGCGCAGGCTGACCGGACGTTCCTCCGGTGACACGGTGACCGCCAAGCGGCCCGAGCTCACGCCGTTCGGGGGAGAGGGAGACGGTCCGCTCGGCTGAGGGACGGGGGTCGCTCCACGCGGCCTCCGCCGTACCGTTCGTGGTGTGAGCTCCACCCCAAAACGTGACGAACCAGGAACCTACTGTCGCGTAACCCGGGGGTCGGGTTGCATCATCGAGGACTATGAGCGGTGTGCCGACCGGAAGCTCCGGTGACCTCGAGAACAAGGACATCCTGTCCTACGTCGCCCTCGGAGACAGTTTCACCGAGGGTATGAGCGACCCCTACCCGGACAGTGACAGCGTCCCCAACGGTCGTTATCGCGGTTGGGCCGATCGCGTGGCCGAACACCTCGCCGACCACGTGTCCGAGGTGCGTTACGCCAACCTCGCCGTCCGGGGGCGTCTGATCGCCCAGATCCGTGACGAGCAGGTGCCGCGCGCGGTCGAGATGTCCCCCGACCTGATCACGCTCTGCGCGGGCGGCAACGACATCATCCGCCCCGGCAGCGATCCGGACAAGGTCGTCGAGATCTTCGAGTCGATGATCGCCGAGCTCCGTTCGACCGGCGCCCGCGTGGTCATCTTCACCGGCTTCGACACCAACTGGCAGCCGGTGATGCGTCACCTGCGCGGCAAGATCGCCACGTACAACATGCACATGCGTTCGGTCGCCGACCGTTATGGCTGCGATGTCGTCGACGTGTGGAGCATGCGGATCTTCGACGATCAGCGGGCCTGGAACTGGGACCGGCTGCACCTGTCCTCGGAGGGGCACCGTCGGCTGGCCCTGCGTGTGTGCGAGGTCCTGGGTCTGCCGGTCGACGACGACTGGAACCGTCCCTGGCCGCCGCCGGAGCCTCGGGGTTGGCGCAGCGCCCGGCAGGAGGACCTGCACTGGGCCCGTGAGTTCCTGGTGCCGTGGATCGGTCGTCGGTTGACCGGTCGTTCCTCCGGTGACGGTGTGAGTCCCAAGCGTCCGGAGCTCCAGCGCTGCGAGCGGTATCGTCCGGGCGACTGAGTCCACGTTCGCGAGACGGCCGTCGGGCCCCGCTCCGTGTCCTTTCGAGGGACCGGGGCGGGGCCCGACGTCGTGCGTGCGATCACCCGGTCACGGGCTCGCCCGCGCACGGGGATCTCAGGGGCGCGCGGCGGAGCCGAACACGGGGTAGTGGTCCGAGTAGTCGTCGTAGGTGTAGTCGCGGCCCCAGGAACGGACCGTCCACGGCTCGCTCTTCACCGCCCGGGTCTCGTTGAGGTAGGTCTCGGGGGAGGCCTGGTTGCGGATCGGCAGGACGTGGTCCAGTTGCTGGGGCTCGTGGCCGGAGTAGTCGTGGCCGGCGATGGAGTTGGTGGAGGGGTCCCAGGAGATGGTGTCGTCGACGGGGGTGGGCTCCACCGCGTCGAGCCGGTCGAGGGCGTCGTTCCACTCCTCGGTCCCGCCCACGATGTTCAGGTCGCCCGCGACGTAGATCGGCTCGTCCTCGGGGATCCCTCGTAGGACGGACACGATCTGGTCCAGCTGCCCGGCCCGGATCCGCCGGTCCTCGCCGCTTCGGCAGGCGCCGTCCTCGGCCTGCATGTGGGTGCCCACCACGTGCAGAGGGCCGTCGGGGGTGTCGAGCTCGACGTAGGCGAAACCCTTGTTGGAGAACCAGTCGGCCCCGCAGGCGCGGGAGAAGATGTGCTGCTCGGCGCGGACGATCGGCCAGACGCTGTGCACGCTCACCCCGCCGTTGGTGACGGTCTCGCCGCGGAATCCGGTGGTGTCGTCCCAGCCCGTCTTGGAACGGCCCACGACGGGGGTCGAGTACGGGTAGTCCTCGGAGAGGCCCTCGCGCAGGCGCTCGGCGCTGGAGTTCTCAAAGAGCTCCTGGAGGACCACCACGTCCTGGCCGTCGAGGACCCCGTCGGCCGGGATCAGGTCGGCGCGGATGTCCTGGCCCCAGTTCGGGTAGAGGGCCTTGGGCATGAGGAACGTGTTGTAGGTGGTGATGCGGGGGGCCTGACGTTCCGTCTCGGAGGAGGCGGTGGCCGGGGTCGTGGGCAGGAGCGGGGTGATGAGCAGCGCTGTCAGAAGCGCGGCCGCGGTTCGTCTGTACACGGGGCTCCAGCCTGGTCCGGCCGTGACACGAGGGGGTTACCGGTAAGTAACCTCTGGGTGGAGACCGTATGCACGCCCGGGGCCCGCGCACATGGTGTGCGCGGGCCCCGGGGAGAAGCGTTCTATCGTTCGTGGACGTCTCAGGCCGAGCAGCGGGCGCAGGTCCCGAAGACCTCCACGGTGTGGGTCACCTCGGTGAAGCCGTGCTGGGCGCCGATCTCGGCGGCCCAGCGCTCCACGGCGGGACCCTCGATCTCCACCGCGGTGGAGCACACCCGGCACACCAGGTGATGGTGGTGGTCCTCGGTGTCGCAGGCCCGGTAGACGGCCTCGCCCTCGTCGGTGCGCAGGACGTCGACCTCGCCCGAGTCGCTCATGGCCTGGAGGGCCCGGTAGACGGTGGTCAGGCCGATCTTGGAGCCGTCGGCCCGAAGATCCGCGTACAGGTCCTGGGCGCTACGGAAACCGGAGGACTCGGTCAGCGCCCGGCGGACCGCCTCACGTCGTGTGGTCATGGTGTCACCCTCCCCCGATCGGTCTGGGGCATCGTATCCGTCGGTCCTCCCGTGCCCTGGGGCAGGGGTGGGACTCCTCGGCGCGCGGTCGCCCTGCGCAGCAGGCCTCCGACCACGACCGCCACGCAGTAGACCGCCAGGGCCAGCAGCACGATCGTGGCACCCGGAGCCAGGTCCGAGTAGAAGGCCGTGGTCAGCCCGCCCAGTGACGACAGCAGGCCGATCAGCACGGCCAGCCCGACGGTCACCCGGAAGCTGCGACTCAGTTGCTGGGCCGCGGCGACGGGGACGATCATCAGAGCGCTCACCATCAGCACGCCCACCACGCGCATGGCGATCACCACGGTCAACGCGGCGGTCACCGCCAGCAGGATGCTGAGGAAACGCACCGGAAGCCCGTGGGCCCGCGCCACCTCCTCATCCTGACACAGGACGAACAGTTCGCGACCGAACACGGCCAGGACCGTCAGGACCCCGACGGCCAGCGCCCCCACGATCCAGATGTCCTGTTCGCCGACGGTGCTCACCGAGCCGAAGAGGAACGACGTGAGGGTGGCGTTGCTGGCTCCGGGGGTCAGACCGATCAGCAGGACACCGCCCGCGATGCCCCCGTAGAACAGCAGGGCCAGCGCCACGTCGCCGCTGGTGCGCGTGCGGACCCGCACCAACTCCATGAGGACGGCTCCGAGGGTCGCCACGACGGCGGCGGTCAGCACGGGGGAGGTACTGGTGAGCAACCCCAGGGCCACCCCGGTCAGCGCCACGTGGCCGATGCCGTCGCCCAACAGGGCCAGCCGTCGTTGGACCAGGAAGGTACCGATCACCGGGGTGACCAGACCCACCAGCACCGCGGCGATCAGCGCACGCCGCATGAACTCGTACTGGAGCAGTTCGATCACGGTCGGGCACCTCGCGTCGGGATGATCTCCGGGTGGGCGTCGGGATCGTTGGGGTCGGGATGGGGATGCTGGTGCTCGTGGCCCGGCCGGGCGCACGCGCCGGTGGCCTTGGGCGGGGCCCCGTCATGGACCACCCGGCCGTGTTCGAGCACCACGGCGCGGTCGATGACCTCCTCCAACGGGCCCAGTTCGTGCAGGACCAGGACCACGGTGCTGCCCTGGTCGCGCAGTCGGGAGATGGCCTCGGCCAACGCGCGCTGATTGTCGGCGTCCACCCCCGCCATCGGCTCGTCCATGACGAAGGTGTCGGGGCGTCCCGCCAGCGCTCGGGCGATGAGCACCCGTTGCTGCTGGCCGCCGGAGAGCTCACGGACGGAGTCGCCGGCCCGGTCGCCCAGGTCGACCGCGGCCAGGGCCTCGTCGACCGCCACCCGGTCGGCCCGGGTGGGCAGGGACAGACGGCGTCGGCGCGCGACCTGGCCGGAGGCGACGATCTCGCGGACGGTGGCCGGGACCGCGCCGCCCGCGGTCAGCCGCTGGGGCACGTAGCCGATGCGCCGCCAGTCCCGGAAGCGCTTCAAGGGGGTCCCGTGGACGCGGATCTCACCGGAGGTGAGGGGGACGATGCCGAGCATGGCCCGCATCAGGGTCGACTTCCCGGATCCGTTGGGGCCCAGGACCGCGAGGGTCCGGCCCACGGGTATCTCGACATCGACGCCGTCGAGGACGGGAACGCCGTCGTAGGCGGCGTGGGCGTCGATGATCTGGAAGGCGGCGGGGGCGTCGGGAGAGGTACTCCTCGCCCCATCGAACTGGGCTGACACTCACACATTATGACGAAAGTGAAAATGATTGTCAAAACTCATCGGATCGCCCGGACGCCCCCTTCTCGGAGACCTCCTCAGTAGCCGAGGGCGCGCGCCACGGCCAAGAGCAGCACCACCGCCACCATCAGCACACGCGGGGTCTTCCGTGCCCGGTCCAGCGTCGGCCACGTCAGGAAGGCCAGCCACAGGAAGAACACGGCCACCAGCGTCAGGCACAGGGCGCCGATCACCCCCGGGGCCGTCAACCCCGCGATGAACAGCGCCCCGAAGATCAGCGGGACCGCCCAACGCGGACGCTGCCGCAGCCACACCAGAGGGACGGCGCTGCGCCGCTCCACCGCCCGACGGAACCCTCCCGAGCCGGAGCCGGACGTGCCGTCCCCCTCGGTCGGGGAAGCGCCCCGATCGGTCCGTCGCCGCTCGTCCTCGTGCTCGGGAGAGACCATCGCCGCCCGTTCCTCGTCGTCCACGATCGATTCCCCGGAAGGGTCCGGATCACCCGCTCCCATGGGACACGCGTTCGTCGCTTCCCTGATAGATTCGCAGGTGTCCGTGACAGCCGAGCGAGCGATGACGCGCCGGTCTGCCGGGACCTCCGGTCCGCCATGTCAGTGAAGCAGGAACCGGCCGCCACCGCGAGGCGTGCGGCTCCCCCCGGTCGGCTTCGGATCACCGATCCCATGGTGACGGTTCTATGAGGGAGCCGAGACCCCGGGGCGGCCCCCGGTCCAGATCGACCCGCCTCGACGACGGGGTACAGACGAGCCGGGCACCCGCGCGGTCCCCGCCCCCGGTCGGGACCACGGGGCGTACGGGGGGTCGAGTACCTTCTACAGTCGGTTATCGACCGTTTGAGCAGCGCGGACCTTCCGCACTACGGTGCCCGTACTTCGTCCAGCGACGAACCCTCCGGAGAGTGTCAACTTCCGTGCCCGAACCCACAGTCATCGTGACGTTCGACGTCACCGAGCCTCACCTTCAGAACTGCCTCGACTCCCTGGCCCGTCAACGTGACGAGAGCCGGATCGAGGACACGACGCGCCCCATGGACGTGCCGGACATCGAGGTGGTCCTCGTACCGGTCCGCGCCGTCGGCGAGGCCACCTCGACCGCGCCCACCGTCCCGGAGGATCCCGAAGGGGAGAACACCGAACCGGACACCGGCGGAGACGACGAGACGGCCGAGACCGACGAACAGCGTCCGGAGGAGAACGACCAGGGGGACGAGGCCGTCGACTCCGCGCGCGAGGACGGACTGGCCACGGCGCGCGCCTTCGCCGCGGCGCCCCCGACCGGCCTGCGCGTCACCCTGCTGGACGAGGACCCCGCCCCTCACCACCCCGCGGCCCGCACCCGCGGGGCGGAGGTGGCGAGCGGCGACCACCTGCTCTTCCTCTCCGGCGCCGACGCCCTGACCGGCTACGCCCTCGCGCACTTGGCCCACAGCGCCGCCGACACCCGTTCGGACCTGGTCATCGGCAACGTCCACCGGTTCAACGAGCTGGGCGCCTCCCCCTCCAAGGCGCACCGGCGACTGTGCGGCCGCCGGCGTCTGGCCGAGGACCCCCGGAACGTCCCCGGCCTGATCTCGGACGC
Source organism: Nocardiopsis alba DSM 43377 (assembly GCF_000341225.1). Classification (GTDB taxonomy): domain Bacteria; phylum Actinomycetota; class Actinomycetes; order Streptosporangiales; family Streptosporangiaceae; genus Nocardiopsis; species Nocardiopsis alba. The sequence continues at coordinate 392,433 of NZ_ANAC01000010.1, read as the reverse complement.
GACCCTGGGCAACCGTCTATGGCGGCGGGAGTTCTGGCTCGCCCACGACACCTCGGCCCTCGCCCCCGAAGACGCCGACCTCGCCGTTCGGAGACTGACCCTGAGGGCCGACGCCGTGGACGTGCTCCCGGCCCCGGTACTGCTCATGCGCGAACGGACCGGCGATCGTCTCTCCCTCGACGAGGCCTCCCTCACCCGGCGGCTCACCGCGATGCGCGAGATCGCCCTCGAACTTCCCGGCACCGACCGTGAACTGTGGGACCGCAACCTCCTCCACGGCGAGCTCCACCGTCTCCTCCTGCGTCTGGACGACGCCGAGGAGCCGGTCCGCGAGGTCGTCATGGACCTGCTCAACGCCTACATCGACCACGTGCCGGACACCCTGTTGCGGGGCCTGCCCGTCCTGGACCGTCTCCTCTACCACCTGGTGCGCAAGCGGCGACAGGCCGACCTGCTGGAGGTCGCCACCTTCGCCAAGAGCGTCGAGATCAAGAAGGCGCCCGCCGTCCGACAGGGGCTGGGCTACTACATCCGGTACCCCTTCTTCGACGCCGAGGACCCCGCCAAGGCGGTCCCCCGCGAGATCTACCGCCTCGACGACGAGATCAAGGTCCGGCAGAAGACCGAGGCCCTCTACTGGGAGGACGGGCGGCTGCACATCAAGGGCCGCGTCGGCATCCGCCACCTGCGGGCCCACAAACGTTGGCACCAGCACATCGTCGCCTTCGCGATCAACACCTCCACCAAGCGCCGGATCCGTGTTCCTGTGCAGGTCCGGCTGGCCGCCGAGTACCGCCTGCCGGACCTGCCCGACGCCGCCCGGCACGACTACGGCGGCTTCACCGCGATCCTGGACCCGCGTCGACTGCGCTCCGCCAGGGAGTGGGAACCCGGTGAGTGGAAGATCGAACTGGTCGTGTTCAACCGCGGCCTGACCCGACGCCGCATCATCGCCAACCCCGTCTCCGGCCAGCCCGAACGCCCCGGATACCACGAGGTCGGCGGTGACATGTGGATCCGACCCCACTGGAACCGTGAGCGTCACCTGGTCATCGCGGTCGAGCCCGCGCGCGCCCGTGTCGTCGAGCACCGTTTCGACGCCCGCACCGCCGAACTCCACCTGGAGGGCGAGCTGCTGTCCGCGCCCGCCGCCGACGCCACCGCTCTGCGGTTGGTCCGGCGTCCCGGTACCGCCCGGCTCACCTATCCGGTCCGGATCGAGGGCGGTCGCTTCAGCGCGAGCGTCCGCGCCGAGGAACTGTTCGCCCGAGGCCTCAGCGAGTGCGGCGGGGTGATCCGTCAGGAGGAATGGGACGCCGAACTGGTCACCGACTCCCAGGTCGGGGTACCCCTCGTCCTGCCCGACGAGGTGCCCACCACCCCCTACAACTCCGACGGCGCCCAGCAGGAACTGGTCGTGCTGCGCACGGCCACCGGACACCTCAAGCTCCGCGCGGGCCGGGCCAGGCCCGTGGTGGACCGCGCCGAATGGGACGAACGCGTCCTCATCCTGGGCGGCGAGTTCCCCAGCGGGGTCGACCTGCGCATCGTCGCCAAGGCCCGAGGCCGCGACGAGGAGCACGAACTCTCCCTGGAGCGTTCCGGGAACCGATTCACCACCCGCTTCGATCCCTCCCGCATCCGCACCCTGTCCGGGGAGCTCTCCCTTCCCGCGGGCTCCTACCAGCTGTGGGGTCGCGTCGGCGAGGAGGACGACGCACCGGAGGAGGAGACCGGCGCCGGAAGCGTCGACGTCGGTGTGGAGTTCGCCGACACGCTCCTCGGGGATCTGCCCCTGGAGACCCGGAGCCCCGAGCGCACCTACACGCTCACCTACCAGAACCGCGGCATCCCGGTGATCCAGGTCGGCAGCGACCTGCGCCCCGTGGAACGCGGTGCCTTCGCCCAGCGTCGACTGCGGGAGACCTTCTACCCGGCCCAGCGGAACGAGCCCGTCACCGAGGGCATCCTCTTCGACACCTACACCGGCCGCCAGTACTCCGACAGCCCTCAGAGCATCTACGCCGAACTGCGCCGTCGTGAGGGCTGGGCCGACTACCCGATGTCCTGGCTGGTCGCCGACGGGCAGGTCAACCTGCCCGAGGACCTCACCCCGGTCCGGCACAAGGGCGAGGAGTACTACAGGGAGCTCGCGCGCAGCCGCTACCTGGTCTCCAACTCGCGTCAGCCCGCCTGGTTCCACCGTCACCCCGACCAGGTGGTCGTACAGACCTGGCACGGATCGATGCTCAAGCGCATCGGCTTCGACGTGGAGAACATCCGCGGCAAGTCGCGCGACTACTTCGACAAGCTGGCCTGGGAGACCCGCCAGTGGGACTACCTGGTCTCGCCCAGCCCCTGGGCCACGCCGATCCTGCGCAGTGCCTTCCGCTTCGAGGGCGAGGTGCTGGAGACCGGCTACCCGCGTAACGACATCTTCTTCTCCGCCGACCGGGAACGCATCGCCGAACGCACCCGGCGCGTCCTCGGACTGCCCGAGGGCAAGAAGGTCGTCCTGTACGCGCCCACCTGGCGGGACGACAAGTACTACACGCGGGGCAAGCACAAGCTCGACCTGCACCTGGACCTGCGCCGGATGTACGACAAGCTCGGCGACGACCACGTGCTGCTGGTCCGCCGCCACCCCCGCGTGGTGGACAGTGTGCCGATCGTCGGAGAGGACTTCGTCTACGACGTGTCCCTGTACCCGGAGATCATGGAGCTGTTCCTGATCACCGACGTGCTCATCACGGACTACTCGTCGATGATGTTCGACTTCGCCAACACCGGCCGGCCCATGCTCTTCTTCACCTACGACCTGGAGAGCTACCGCGACAACCTGCGCGGGTTCTACTTCGACTTCGAGGAGACGGCGCCCGGCCCGCTCCTGACCCGCTCCGACGACGTCATCGCCTCCCTGCTCGACATCGACGAGGTCGCCCGGAACAGCGAGGACTCCTATCGGGCGTTCGTCGAACAGTTCTGTCCCCTCGACGACGGTTACGCCGCCGCCCGCGTCGTGGACCGGGTCTTCGGCGAGGGCCGAGGAAGGTAGGGGAGCGGGCGGGAGACCCGGTCTCCCGCCCGCCCCGGGGCCGGGGCGTCCATGGGCTGCGCCACAATGGTCCGGTGATCGTCATCACCCGTTACTCCGTGCCCGAGGCCGACAGCGAGGCCTTTCGAACCGACGCCGACGCCGCCGTGGCGGTGCTGGCCGCCCGACCCGGATTCGTGCGGCACCGTATCGGCCGCGCCGCCGACGACCCCGAGCTGTGGACGGTCGTCACCGAATGGGAGGGCGCGGGCTACTACCGGCGCGCACTCTCGAACTTCGACGTCAAGATCACCGCGGTCCCCCTGCTGTCCCGGGCCATCGACGAGCCGACCGCCTTCGAGATCCTCGACGGAGAGCGGTCCCGCTGAGACCCGTCTCGGAGGCGGGCCGCCCGCCTCCGAGCGTGACCGAATACGTGCGCGAGAGCCCTCCGATTGCTCTAGCCTGGGGTGACGCGGTCGCCCGGAGCGCCACATCCGTGGCTCCGCGCGTGATCCGCGTTCCAACACACCCGACGATGTATCGCGAACAGCGATCCACCGACCGCCAGCCGGATGGAGAGTCACCCATGGCCGCCAAGTCAGAGGCAATGGACGCACTGGTCAACCTCGCCAAACGCCGAGGTCTGGTCTACCCCTCCAGCGAGATCTACGGAGGTCTGCGCGCCGCCTGGGACTACGGCCCCTTGGGCGTGGAGCTGAAGAACAACGTCAAGCGCCAGTGGTGGCGTTCGATGGTGCAGGAGCGCGACGACATCGTCGGCCTCGACTCCAGCGTGATCCTGGCCCGTGAGGTCTGGGAGGCCTCCGGCCACGTCAAGGAGTTCGTGGACCCGCTCACCGAGTGCCAGGCCTGCCACAAGCGCTTCCGCGCGGACCACCTCATCGAGGCCTACGAGGAGAAGCACGGCCACGAGCCCGCCGAGGGCCTGGCCGCCATCGCCTGCCCCAACTGCGGCGCCAAGGCCTCCTTCACCGAGCCGCGCATGTTCAACGGCCTTCTGCGCACCTACCTGGGCCCGGTCCAGGACGAGAAGGGCCTCGCCTACCTGCGCCCGGAGACGGCGCAGGGCATCTTCATCAACTACAAGAACGTCGAGCAGAGCGCCCGCCGCAAGGTCCCCTTCGGCATCGGCCAGATCGGCAAGTCGTTCCGTAACGAGATCACCCCGGGCAACTTCATCTTCCGGACCCGCGAGTTCGAGCAGATGGAGATGGAGTTCTTCTGCAAGCCGGGCAGCGACGAGGAGTGGCACCAGTACTGGATCGACGCCCGTCACCAGTGGTACCTGGACCTGGGCATCGCCAAGGACAACCTGCGCCTGTACGAGCACCCGGCGGACAAGCTGTCCCACTACTCCAAGCGGACCGTGGACATCGAGTACCGGTTCAACTTCCAGGGCAGTGAGTGGGGCGAGCTGGAGGGCGTCGCCAACCGCACCGACTACGACCTGCGGACCCACTCCGAGGCCTCCGGTGTCGACCTGTCCTACTTCGACCAGGAGAACAACGAGCGCTACATCCCCTACGTCATCGAGCCCGCGGCCGGTGTCGACCGGGCGGTGCTCACGTTCATGCTCGACGCCTACAACGTGGACGAGGCGCCCAACGCCAAGGGCAAGCTGGAGAAGCGCGCCGTCATGCGTCTGGACCCGCGCCTGTCCCCGGTCAAGGCCGCCGTCCTGCCGCTGTCGCGCAACGCCGATCTGTCGCCCAAGGCCCGTGACCTGGCCGCGAGGCTGCGCAAGCGCTGGAACGTCGAGTTCGACGACGCCGGCGCGATCGGCCGTCGCTACCGCCGTCAGGACGAGATCGGTACCCCGTTCTGCGTCACGGTGGACTTCGACACCCTCGAGGACGACGCGGTGACCGTGCGCGAGCGCGACACCATGTCGCAGGAGCGCGTGTCCCTGGACCGCGTCGAGATGTACCTGCTGGAGCGTCTGCCCGGTTGCTGACCGGAGCACGCCCTTTCCGGGCCCCGCCCGACCGTCGACGGTCGGGCGGGGCCCGTCCTGTACCCGGTACCTCCCTCGGCGGTAACGTGACGCCGGGGAACCGGACGATGCCGGTGGGCGAGGGACACGGTGAGGTCATGGGACGTGCGACGACGCGCGGGAGGATCCTGCGGATCAGGAACGGCTCCGTCGACGAGCGCGCGGACACCCTCGTGGTGGAGGAGCCCCTGGAGATCCGGGTGAACGGGAAGCCTCTCACGGTGACGATGCGCACGCCGGGGCACGACTTCGATCTGGCCGCCGGTTTCCTGCTCGGCGAGGGTGTGGTGCGCCGGGCGGAGGACCTGAGGGTGATCCGCTACTGCGCGGGGGCGACCGAGGACGGTTCCAACACCTACAACGTCCTGGACGTGTCCCTGGCCGAGCACGTTCCGCCTCCGGACACCTCGCTCGAACGGAACTTCTACACCACCTCCTCGTGCGGGCTGTGCGGGAAGGCGAGCCTGGACGCGGTGCGCACCCGGGCCCAGTGGCCGGTGGCCGACGACCGGGTGGGGATCGGGTCGCGGATCCTGATGGAGCTGCCCGACCGGCTCCGCGGGGCCCAGCGGGTCTTCGACCGCACGGGGGGTCTGCACGCGGCCGGGCTGTTCACCGTCGAGGGGGAGACGCTGGCGGTCTGTGAGGACGTGGGACGGCACAACGCGGTCGACAAGGTGGTCGGATGGGCTCTGCGTCAGGGCCGCGTCCCGCTGAGGGGGAGTGTGCTGATGGTCTCCGGTCGTGCCTCGTTCGAGCTGGTGCAGAAGGCCTGGATGGCCGGGATCCCGACCTTGGCGGCGGTGTCGGCGCCCTCGTCGTTGGCGGTGGAACTCGCGGAGGAGGCGGGCATGACCCTGGTGGGTTTCCTGCGCGGCGCCTCGATGAACGTCTACACCGGTATCGACCGGGTGCTGTTGGAGGAGGGTTCCGGGCACGCGGAGGAGGTCACGACCTAGGTCCGGAACACGACAGAGACGACCGGACCCGGGGGGATGTGGTCTCCGGTCGCCTCCTGGAACCCTCGGCCGCACACGACCGGGGGAACCTTCCCTCAACGTAGCGGTAGGGGGTGGGGGATACGAGGGTGTTTCGTCCTTCTTGTCCTGTCGTGTAAGCCAATCGTGACGATCTGGCCGGAAGCGGTCGTCGGTTCCTCCGGGCGAGGGCGGTCCGGATCCTGCTTCGATCGCGGGGTCAGCCCGCCGTGTAGACCACGAAGGACACGGCGATGTAGTGGCAGATGAACGCCGCGATGGTCAGGGAGTGGAAGATCTCGTGGAACCCGAACCATCGGGGCGCGGGGTCGGGGCGCTTGAGGCCGTAGACCACCGCGCCGACGCTGTAGAGCACGCCCCCCACGAGGATGAGGATCCAGGTGGCCGGGTGGGTGCCGCTCACCAGTTCGGGGATGAACAGGACCGCCACCCAGCCGATGGCCAGGTAGAGGGACGTGGAGAGCCAGCGGGGGGCGTTGAGCCACAGGAGTTTGAAGGCCACCCCGGCGATCGCGCCGCCCCAGACCAGGGAGAGCATGGCCACACGCAGGGTCCCCTCCAGGACCAGCACGATGAACGGCGTGTAGGTCCCGGCGATGATCAGGTAGATGTTCGAGTGGTCCATGCGGCGCAGGGTCCGCTGGGCCCGGGGGGACCACCGCCCCACGTGGTAGATGGCCGAGGTGCTGAACAGCAGCACCGAGCTGAGCGCGTAGACGGCGCCGGCGACCATGGCGGGGATCGTGGGGGAGAGCGCCACCAGGACGATGCCCGCGGCCAGGGCGAGCGGGGCGGTGCCCAGATGCAGCCATCCGCGCAGACGGGGTTTGACCGCCTCCAGCAGGTCGCCGGCGGTGGCCGCGGCCCGTTCGGGTATCGAGGGGTTCCCGTGCTCGGTCCGACCGGTCGCCTCGGGGGCGACCCGTTCGTCCGTTCCGCTTCCGGAAGCCCCGGTCCTCTGCTCCTCCGACACCGCGCGCACCTCTCAGGTCCTCACGGGCCCGCCCCTCGGCGGGTCCGTCGCCCAGCCTAACTTACGGAAGCGTAGGTTACTTTCTGGTAATGCTGTGTCGCCCGGCACAGTCCACGGCCTCGGGGGTGGTCGGCGCGGGTATTGGTCTCCCGGCTCCGATGTGCGGGCGACGGTGTGCCTGTTTCGTATGAGGGCGAAGGCCGGTGCCCTGAACAGGGGTTTCGTCCAAGGGTGTGGTGGTGGTCGCTCGAAGTGGGGTGGGGCGACGGCCTCTCTTTCTGAACCATTGGTATAGACCTCTCTAATAGCCCTGAACAGCAGCTATGCGGTAAAAGGGCGGTTCGTGGAGGGGTGCTCTTGTCGAGTGTGGATAGAGTCGCGGCCAGATTCAGGGGTTGACCCGAACACCGGGTCACCGAGAGAGCGAGGGAGTACCCCCGTGGCCAAGTACGTCTACACGTTCGCCGAGGGCAACAAGGACATGAAGGATCTTCTCGGTGGCAAGGGCGCCAACCTCGCCGAGATGACCAACCTCGGCCTCCCGGTTCCCCCCGGCTTCACCATCACCACCGAGGCGTGCCGGCACTACCTCGACCACGGCAGCATGCCCGACGGCCTGGACGAACAGATCGAGACCCACCTCGTGCGTCTGGAGAAGGAGATGGGGCGCGGACTGGGCCGCCCCGACGACCCACTCCTGGTGAGCGTGCGTTCGGGGGCCAGGTTCTCCATGCCGGGCATGATGGAGACCGTCCTCAACATCGGTCTCAACGACGAGTCCGTCCTCGGCCTGGCCGAACGGAGCGGTGACGAGCGCTTCGCCTGGGACTCCTACCGCCGCCTCATCCAGATGTTCGGCAAGACGGTCCAGGACATCGACGGCGACCTCTTCGAAGAGGCGATCGAGGAGGCCAAGAAGGCCAAGGGCGTCACCGACGACCTCCACCTCGACACCGACGACCTCCGCCGTCTCGTCGACCGCTTCAAGGAGATCGTCGCCGACCGGACCGGTGGCCCCTTCCCGACCGACCCCCGCGAACAGATGATCCGCGCCGTCAGGGCGGTCTTCGAGTCCTGGAACGCCCCCCGCGCCGCGCTCTACCGGCGCCAGGAACGCATCCCCGCCGACCTCGGCACCGCCGTCAACATCTGCTCCATGGTCTTCGGCAACCTCGGCATGGACTCCGGCACCGGGGTCGCCTTCACCCGCGACCCGGCCACCGGGCGCACCGGCGTCTACGGCGACTACCTCCAGAACGCCCAGGGCGAGGACGTCGTGGCGGGTGTGCGCAACACCGTCCCCCTCACCGACCTGGAGCGCATCGACGCCCACAGCCACGAAGAGCTCATGGGCATCATGACCACGCTGGAGAACCACTACCGCGACCTCTGCGACATCGAGTTCACCATCGAGCGCGGCAAGCTGTGGATGCTCCAGACCCGCGTGGGCAAGCGCACGGCCGCGGCGGCCTTCCGCATCGCCGACCAGCTCGTCGAACAGGGCATGATCACCCTCGACGAGGCGGTCCAGCGCGTCACCGGCGACCAGCTCGCCCAACTGATGTTCCCCCGCTTCGACGAGGAGGCCACGTCCGGAGACGACGTCCACCCGCTGGGCCGGGGCATGAACGCCTCGCCGGGGGCCGCCGTGGGCAAGGCCGTCTTCGACTCCTACACCGCCGTCAAGTGGTCCCGAAGCGGGGAACGCGTCATCCTCTGCCGCCGGGAGACCAACCCCGACGACCTGGAGGGCATGATCGCCGCGGAGGGGATCCTCACCAGCCGGGGCGGCAAGACCTCGCACGCGGCCGTCGTCGCCCGGGGCATGGGCAAGACCTGTGTGTGCGGCGCGGAGGAACTCGACATCGACACCAAGAACCGGCGTATGACGGCGCCCGGCGGGGAGGTCGTCGAGGAGGGCGACGTCATCTCCATCGACGGGACCAGTGGACTGGTCTACCTGGGGGAGGTGCCGGTCGTCGACTCCCCGGTGGTCCGCTACTTCGAGGGCGAGATCGATCCCGCCTCCGACCAGGCCGACGACCTCGTGCGCTCCGTCGACCGGATGATGCACTACGTCGACGCGGCCCGCCGCATGTACGTACGGGCCAACGCCGACACCCCCGAGGACGCCGCGCGCGCCCGCCGGATGGGGGCCCAGGGCATCGGCCTGTGCAGGACCGAGCACATGTTCCTCGGCGACCGTCGCCCCCTGGTCGAGCGGCTGATCCTCGCCGACACACCGGAGGAGCAGCGGGAGTCGCTGAGCGCCCTGCTGCCCCTGCAACGGGAGGACTTCGGCGGCATCCTGGAGGCCATGGACGGCCTCCCCGTCACCGTCCGTCTGCTCGACCCGCCCCTGCACGAGTTCCTGCCCGACATCACCGAGCTGTCGGTGCGCGTGGCCGTGGCCGAGGCCCGTGGGGAGGACCATGAGAACGACCTCCGGGTCCTTCAGGCGGTGCACCGCCTGCACGAACAGAACCCCATGCTGGGGCTGCGCGGTGTCCGACTGGGACTGGTCGTCCCCGGTCTGTTCACCATGCAGGTCCGCGCCATCGCCGAGGCGGCGGTCGACCGTATCCGCGCCGGCGGACGTCCCCGGCCCGAGATCATGATCCCGCTGGTGGGAACGGTTCAGGAACTGGAGATCATCAAGGACGACGCCCAGCGCGTGCTGCGCGAGGTGGGGGAGGAGGCCGGGCTGGAGCTGGAGCTCCCGGTCGGCACCATGATCGAGCTGCCCCGGGCGGCGCTCACCGCCGGGCAGATCGCCGAGAACGCCGAGTTCTTCTCCTTCGGTACCAACGACCTCACCCAGACGGTGTGGGGCTTCTCCCGCGACGACGTGGAGGCCTCCTTCTTCTCCGCCTACCTGGAGAAGGGTGTGTTCGGCGTCTCCCCCTTCGAGTCCCTGGACGTGGACGGGGTGGGCCGCCTGGTCCGTATCGCGGCGGAGGAGGGGCGGGCCGCGCGCCCCGACATCAAGCTCGGCGTGTGCGGTGAGCACGGCGGGGACCCCGCGTCGGTGCACTTCTTCCACAAGGTCGGTCTGGACTACGTGTCCTGCTCGCCCTTCCGTGTGCCGGTGGCCCGGTTGGAGGCGGGGCGTGCCGCCGGCCTCCCCCGCTGAACCCGAGTGACGTACATCCCCGTCGGTGTCCCGGGAAGGGCGCCGACGGGGGCGTTTCCGGGTGTCGAGGACACTACAATCGGAACCCCCTCGGTGGCGGGGAGGGAATCAAGGCCGTGATCTTTTCGTGATATATTCTCGGTCGCCGCCACAGCCTTCCCCAGAGCGGCCCTTCGCCCACCCCCACGGGCGGATCTCCAGGGCCGGACGGACCACCCTTCACACTTCACCCCGCGACGGTCGGGGAGGGCCACAACCTGTGACGGACGGGGGACATCCCAGGGGGAACAGGGTTCCCGGAATCAACTGTGCGGAGGTGAGCCGGTGCGAACGGCGAGCGACGGTCGTGGTGACGAGGCGTGGGACCACCACAGTGCCGTGTCGGCCGACGACGAGGCCACCCGGGTCTTCTCCCGAGGCGGCCCCGCGGACGCCCCCACCGGGTCCGAGACGACGCGGGACTTCACCCGTGTCCCCGAGACCACGGGCGCCTTCCCACGGGAGACCTCCGACGACACCACCCGCGTGTTCGACACCTCCGAATGGAACGCCCCCGACGAACGGGACGTCCGGACCCCGGAACCCGATCCGGACTCCGAGTTCACCCGCAGGTTCGTCCGCGAACGCCCCGGATCGCGCTCCCGAGCGGGCGGACCCGCGCCGCGCGAGACCTACCGGACCGATCCCTTCGAACCCGAACCCTTCGAGCCGGGCCCGCCCGTGCCCGGAGAGGACCCCGAGGACGACCCCCGTCGTGGGGACTTCGACGACTTCGGCGGCTCCGGAGGCGGTCCGGGACGCGGTGGCCGCTCTTCGGGCGACGACCGACCGCCCCATCGCCCCAAACGACGCAAACGGCGCCGCTTCCGGCTCCGTCGGATCATCGCCGTGGTCCTGCTCCTCCTCGTGGCGCTGCCCCCGGCGACGTGGGGCTGGGTCTGGTACACCGCGCGCCAGGACGACCGGGACGTCTCCGACGCCATCGTCGTGCTCGGCGCCAGCCAGTACAACGGAGTGCCCTCGCCCGTCTTCGAGGCACGTCTGCGGCAGGCCCAGGTCCTCTACCAGGAGGGTGTGGCGCCGATGATCGTCACCGTCGGCGGAAAACAGCCCGACGACGCCTACACCGAGGCCGCGGCCGGCCGTAACTGGCTGATCGAGGTCGGTATCCCCGCCGACCACGTCATCGCGGTCGAGGAGGGACGCGACACCCTCCAGAGCTTCCAGGCGGTCTCGGAGGTCTTCGAGGCCAACCATTGGGAGACGGCCATCCTCGTCTCCGATCCCTGGCACAGCCTGCGCTCCAAGGTGATGGCGGCCGACCACGGCATCGAGGCGGGCACCTCGCCCGCCCGCTCCGGCCCCGCCGTCATAGAGCGCCGTACCCAGCTCTGGTACATCACCAGGGAGACCGCCTCCCTCTGGTACTACTGGATCTTCAACGACAGCAGCGACATCCGGGTCAACGCGGCCTGACCGTCGCGGATCCACCCCGAACGGGCCCGAAGGTGCGTCACGGGCGTGCTTCGTCATCGTCGAGAAGTAGGGTCGCGACCATGACGAGCACCCCGGGCGAGACCTCGGCCCACGGCTACCGGGCGAACGACACCGAACGCTACGCCCGCGAGTCCCGCAAGAGCCGCAGGCGCGGCCCCTTCGAACGCGACCGCGCCCGGGTCCTGCACAGCTCCGCACTGCGCCGTCTGTCGGCCAAGACCCAGGTCGTCCGACTCGGGATCAGCGACTTCCCCCGCACCAGGCTCACCCACTCCCTGGAGTGCGCCCAGATCGGCCGGGAACTCGGCCGATCGTTCGGCTGCGACCCCGACCTGGTGGAGGCCGCCTGCCTCTCCCACGACCTGGGCCACCCGCCCTTCGGACACAACGGCGAACGCGCCCTCGACGAGGCCGCGGCCTCCTGCGGAGGGTTCGAGGGCAACGCCCAGAGTCTGCGCCTGCTCGTCCGGCTGGAGGGCAAGGTCATCGACCCCGACGGACGCAGCGCCGGCCTCAACCTCACCCGCGCCACCCTCGACGCCACCGTCAAGTACCCCTGGCGCCGTGGAGAGGGCGGCGACACCGCCAAGTTCAACTGCTACCCCGACGACGTCGCCGTGTTCACCTGGTTGAGGGAGGGAGCACCCCTCGGCCGCACCTGCTTCGAGGCACAGGTCATGGACTGGTCCGACGACGTCGCCTACTCCGTGCACGACGTCGAGGACGCCCTGCACGCCGGCCTGGTGAGGATGTCCGCCCTGCGCGACCCCCACGAACGCGCCGAGATCTGTCGGGTGGCGGCCGCCCACTACTGCGACGCCGGCACCGCCGAGCTGGAGGAGGTCTACACCGACCTGCTCGCCGAACCCGTGTGGCCCGAAGCGTTCACCGGCGACCTCGCCTCCCTGGCCGCCCTCAAGAACCTCACCAGCGAGCTCATCGGCCGCTTCTGCCGCGCCGCCGAACAGGCCACTCGCGAGGTCCACGGCCCCGAACGCCTCACCCGCTACGGCGCCGACCTGGTCCTCCCGCGACGGACCCTGCTGGAGTGCGCACTGCTCAAGGCGGTGGCCGCGCACTTCGTGATGTCCCGTGAGGAGGCGAGGATCTACCAGGCGGAGGAACGCCGCGTCCTCACCGAACTGGTCGACGCCCTCCTGCACGGAGCCCCCGAGGCCCTGGAACCTCAGTTCCGGGCCTCCTACGAGGCGGCCACCGACGACGCCGGGGCGCTGCGCGTGATCATCGACCAGGTGGCCTCCCTGACCGACACCTCGGCCGCCCTCCTGCACGCGGACCTCACCGGGACGACCCCGCGACGCTGAGCGGCGCGGGGACTCAGTGATAGCCCCGGATCTCCCGGAACACCTCCTCCAGGTCCAGGTCGCGGGCGTCGAAGACCCGACCACCCGTCCGGGACGACAGACGCTCCATCTCCTCGGCGTCGGCCTCGCCGAACAGCACGGTGAACACCGGCGCGGCCGCGGCGTGGGAGGGCAGCCCCTCCAACGAGGCGAACAACCCGTCCAGGTCCAGCCCCCGGTTCACCTCACCGTCGGTCATCAGCACCACCGACGACAGGTACCCGTCCTCTCCGGCCTCCTCCACGAGGGAGTACGCCGCCTCCACGGCGTCATAGGCCGCGGTCTCGCCGCCGACCTCCAGAGCGGCGATCTCCTCCGCCAACCCCCGCCGAGCGCGGTCCGCGCCCTCCGACTCCACCACGAAGGAGACCGGCTCCCCGGGCTCGTCCGAGAAGGGCAGCAGCGTCACCTCCTCACGTTCCTGGAAGACCTGCCCGCGTGAGGACAGCGGCCCCTCGTCCGCCCCGGTCAACACGGTCAACGCCCGACGCAGCCCCGAGATCCGGGAGCCGGACATCGACCCGGACACGTCCAGCACGTACACCGTGCGCGCCGGGCGGCGCAGCTCCGAGAAGTAGGCCGCCACCAACTCGTCCACGACCTCCCGACGGGCGGGGAACGGCAGCTCCACCACCGAGGGGAACCCACGCTCCGAGACACCGGCCGCGGCCGGACGGCGGAAGGTGGTCTCGGCGATACGGGCCTGGACCTCGGCCGAGGTCAGGTCGGCCACCACCCGTTCGTAGGCGGCCGCGGCCTCCTCCGACGCGCCCGCCAGCAGGGTCAGCGGATAGTCGGCGGTGACCACCCCGTCCTCCGGATACACCAGGACCAGCGGATCCTCGCCGGCCTCGGGGACGTACGACATCAACACCGACTCGTAGTTCACCACCCCGTCGGGGACGACCGCCCCCGACCCGGAGGCGTCGCGCCGACGCCGCTCGAACTCCTCCATCAACCACCCCGACGATCCGGCGGTGAGCTCTTGACCGGAGAAGAACGTCGCCAACCGTTCCTCCACCCCGGCCACGTCCTCGCGCTCCAACGCGGCACCGCTGTCGGCCATCGCCGACGCCGCGCCGATCAGGGCCGAGAAACCCGAGTTGGAGGCGGCCGGGCTGGACATGCCGTAGGTCAACCCCTCCTCCTCGACCGCCAGGGTCACGTCCTCCCAGGTGACCCCGGAGACGCTTCCGTCCCCGGCGACCCAGCCGAGCTCCTCGGCCCGCGAGGCGGACACCCCCAACACCACGGGGGAGAGCATCACCGAGGTCTCGCCGCGCACCGACGAACGGTCGCCGTCGACCAGGTGCAGGTAGCGGTTGGAGGGGAACCACACCGCGTCGTAGTCCTCGACGGCGCCCGCCACGATCCGTTCCGTCCCGTCCAACGTGCCGGAGTAGTCCAGGACCAGCTCGACGCCGGTCCGTTCGGCCGACTCCGCCAACAACGGCTCCATGTCGGCCAGTTCGCTGCCGGCCAGAACCCTCAGAGTCCCGGCGACCCCCGCGCCTTCGACGAAGGAACAGGCGCTCACGGCCAAGAGCGCCGCCAGGGCGCCGGCCCCCGCGCGTGTGCGACCCTTCACGTCCGTCCACCCCCGGAACGTCCGACGAACGCGTCCTCCGGGGCCGCGGGGGCCGTTCCGGTGTCCTCGTACTCCTGCTCGATGGCGTTCAGCAGAGCCTCCAGGGCCTCGTAGGCGGGAGAGTGCACCACGTCGCCGATCCCCGTCCGCACGGCAGGCCCGTACTCCTCGACCAGTTCCCGGAAACGCCCGGTGTCCTCGGTGCGGTAACCGTGCTCGGAGATCAGCCCGCGCAGCTCCGGGTCCTCGGTCAGCAGACGCCCCACCTCGTCACCCGCCCCGGTGAAGGGCACGATGGTATGGGTCGAGAACACGGTCGGCTCCGGGTACATCACCACCGAGTCCTCGGGTGGGGGAGGGCCGAGGACCGCGGCGTGCACGTACTGGGACTCGTAGGCCCACAGCAGCGGGGTGTGCCCCGGCCCCAGGTCTCGGAACTGCTCGAAGGGCTGACGTGAGGACTCCGGGGGCTGCCCTTGGGCCAGGAACAACCGGGCCAGTGTGGACGTCAGCTCCTCGTCCACGGAACCGGGCGTGACCACCTCCTCGTCGTTGAGCAGGTAGGACAGCACCACCACGTACATCGCCGCCGAGTTCGAGGTGCGCGGGTCGGTGGTGCGGGCCAGCACCTCGTTGCGGTTGCTCGAACTCACCGCGTCGCCGGGCAGATCGCGCCAACGGACGCGGTCCTCGGTCAGCTCCAGATAGGCGGCCAGGTCCAGCGACCAGGTGCCGTCCTCGGCGACGCGCGCGACCCCCTCCTCCCGGAGGGCCTCGGCCATGGGGCCGTGCGCGAGCATCACCATGGGCGTGCTGAAGGGGTCGTATTCGTCTTCGACGCCGTGCAGGCCGCGGATGTGCTCCGAGGCGGCCGCGGAACCGGGGGAGACGAAGTCCGACTCGTCGGCCCGCTCGGCCATCGATCGGGAGCCCTGAGGGCGTACCCGAACGTCGTATCCGAGTTCGGCGAACCGTTCCCGGACCCTCTCGTCCTCGAACAGATCGACCTTCTCCGAGCCGACGACCCCCTCGACCACCACCGGGGAACCGCCGAAGCGATCGATCACCACGAGGCCGAGGGCCAGTACCAGTACCGCCACCACGGCACCGCCCGACAGTACGATCCATCTCCGGTACCGATCGGACCGTTGATCCTGAGCACGCACGGGGCGCACCTCCTGGGGGATGTGAGGATCCCCAGCCTGCTCCGCGTCGCCGACCGGCGTCCGACACCGGGATGGCCGGACGGTGGACCCCCGGCGAACCCCGGGCGATGGCCGGAACGTGCTCGAGGAGAACTACCCTGAACACCGTGGCAGGACGGATCAGAGACGAAGACATCGCCCTCGTACGCGAGCGCACCCCCATCGCCGACGTGATCGGCGAGTACCTCCAATTGCGCAACGCGGGAGGCGGATCGCTGAAGGGCCTGTGCCCCTTCCACGACGAGAAGTCCCCCTCCTTCAACGTCACCCCGGCCAAAAACCTCTACTACTGCCTGGCGGGAGAGACACGGGTGCTGACCCGTGACGGGGTCAGGCCCATCAGGGAGTTGGCCGGAGGCAGGCACACGATCCTCACCAGAAGCGCCACTTGGGTGGAGGCGCCCTTCTACTCATTCGGTGAGCAGCGACTCATGAGACTGACCCTGAGCAGGAACGGTCAGCGCAAGGAGATCCACGCCACCCCGGAGCACAGGTGGTTCGTGCAGGCGGGCAAGGACCGTTCGAAGGTCCGTGAGGTCACCACCGAGGAGTTGCGCCCCGACCACCGTCTCGCCTACGTCTTCCCGCCCAAGAAGATCACCAGGACCACCCCCTCGCCGTTCGGAATCGCGCACGGAATCACGTTCGGGGACGGGACACGTCACGGGCGCGGCAGCATGGCCCGACTGGACGCCGAGAAGGATCCCGCGCTGCTCAAGTGGTTCCCCAACAGCGAGACCTCGGAGCAGGGCCGTCAGATCCTGGTCCATCACCTCCCCGGCTTCTTCAAGGACCCGCCGTCGCTGGAGGAGTCCCATTCCTACCTCTACGGTTGGCTCGCCGGGTACCTGGCCGCCGATGGGCACGTCTCCAAGGACGGGACGGTCATGCTCAACTGCGCCGACCGCTCCGTGCTGGAACACGTCCGCATGGTCGCGACCCGGCTCGGGATCGGAACCTACGGGATCACGGAGCAGGTGCGTGAGGGTTTCCCCGGACGTGAGCCCTCCTCGATCTTCCGGGTGCACTTCGTCAACGAGGACCTGACCGAGGAGTTCTTCCTTCACGACGCGCATCGCTCGCGTTTCTCCGAAGCGGAGAAGAAGTTCGCCCGCCGGGGTTGGACCGTGCTCTCGGTGGAGGAGACCGACCGTTTCGAGGAGGTCTTCTGCGCGGTCGTGGACGAGGGACACGCCTTCGTGCTCGAGGACAACATCCTCACGGGGAACTGCTTTGGTTGTGGGGAGGGCGGGGACGTCATCTCCTTCGTTCAGAAGATCGACAGCCTCAGCTTCATCGAGGCCGTCGAGTCCCTGGCCCGCCAGACCGGGATCACGCTCCGCTACGAAGAGGGCGGCCGTAGCACCGCCCGACGCGACGAGGGCAAACGTCGACGTCTGCTCGACGCCCACAAGGCCGCCGCCGAGTACTACGCCGAGCGGCTCCTGACCCCGGAGGCCGTGGCCGCCCGACGGTTCCTGGACGAGCGCGGGTTCAACCGGGTGCACGCCGAACGGTTCGGTCTGGGGTTCGCCCCCGCCGGCTGGGAGAACCTCACCACCCACCTGCGCCACCAGGGCTTCACCGACGCCGAACTGATCGAGGGCGGATTGGCCAGCCAGGGGCGGCGCGGCGCCTACGACCGTTTCCGCAACCGGCTGCTGTGGCCGGTGCGCGAGGTCACCGGCGAGGTCGTCGGCTTCGGCGCGCGCAAGCTCGCCGAGGAGGAGGACGGCCCCAAGTACCTCAACTCCCCGGAGAGCCCCATCTTCCACAAGGGGCGTCTGCTCTACGGGATGGACCTGGCCAAACGGGAGATCTCCCGTAAGGGCGAGGCGGTCATCGTCGAGGGCTACACCGATGTGATGGCCTGCCACGAGGCCGGGGTCACCACGGCGGTCGCCACCTGTGGCACCTCCTTCGGCGAGGACCACCTCAAGATCCTGCGTCGCATGTTGTTGGGCCGCTCCAATCAGGGCGGCAGGGTCGTCTTCACCTTCGACGGCGACAAGGCCGGCCAGAAGGCGGCCGTCCGGGCCTTCGCCGAGGAGCACGGTTTCACCTCGGAGACCTTCGTGGCCGTCCAGCCCGACGGTCTCGACCCCTGCGACCTGCGTCTTCAGCACGGTCCTCAGGCGGTGGCGGACCTGGTCGACGGCGCCAGCCCCTTGTACGAGTTCATGATCCGGACCATCGTCGAGGGCTATGACCTGAACAACGCCGAGGGGCGTATCGCCGCCTTGGACGCCGCCGCCCCCGTGGTCGCCGGTATCCGGGACGAGGGCGTGCGTCTGACCTATGGCAAGAACCTGGACCGTTGGCTGGGGCTGATGGACGAGGCCTTCGTGCTGCGCCGGGTCCGCCAGCACATGGGCCGGGGCCGTGCGCGCGGTGGTGCCGACCGCCCGAGGCAGGCCGCTCCGGCTCCGACGTCGGACGCCCAGGAGGCGCCCTACGACCTGCGCGACCCCTCGGTGCAGCGGGAGCGCCAGGCGCTCAAGCTCGCGATCCAGTACCCCCATTTGGCGCGGGGCTTCGACTCCCTCACCGAGGAGGACTTCACCGTCCCCCAGCACCAGGCGGTGCTCCGGATCATCCGGGATCAGGGCGGCGTCTCGTCGGTGGCCGATCCTCAGCATTGGCCGATCGCTCTGCGTGAGGCGGCCCCCAACGAACTCCAGCGCGATTTCGTCACCCGCCTGGGTGTGGAGGAGATCGAGTTCTACGGAGAACTCGATGAACATTTCGCGCGGGAAATGTTGAGCACGATCAAGACTCATTCCATCAACCGTCGCGAGTCAAACCTCAAGTCGGAGTTGCACCGGATCGACCAGGCCGCGCAACCGGAGGAGTTCGATCGGATCTTCGCCGACCTCATGCGCCTCGGCCAGCAGAAACGTGCCCTGCAAGAGGGTGGCGTCGAGAGTATGTAGCAAAAGGGTGACAATAGTACTTCTCCCCGTTTCAGTGGGGATATGGGCACAATGTACTGATGTCTCCCACGGCTGTGACCAATGGAACGCCGCCTCTGAGTCAGGTGGTCCGACTTCTTCCCGATTCCGGTCGGGGAACGGTGACTCGTGGGGAGGTCGCGTCCGTTCTCGAACGCCTCGACGCGCCCCCCGAGGCCCTGGACCGGACGATCTCCGACCTGTCCCGCAGCGGGGTCGACGTGGCCGCCCCCGAGGAGGCCGTGCCCTCCTCCGACCCGGGGCGTCGCTCCGGCTCCGACCTGGTCAGGCTCTACCTGCGCGAGATCGGCAAGGTCCCCCTGCTGACCGCTCGGGAGGAGGTGGAGCTGGCCAAGGCCGTCGAGGTCGGCCTGTACGCCCAACGGCGTGGTCCCGGAGGCCGGCATTGCACCCAGGACGAACTCGACGCCCTCACGGAAGAGGGACGACGGGCCAAACGGCGACTCATCGAGTCCAACCTGCGGCTGGTCGTGTCGATCGCCAAACGCTACATGGGGCGTGGACTGTCGTTCCTGGACCTGATCCAGGAGGGCAACCTGGGTCTGATCCGCGCGGTGGAGAAGTTCGACTACACCAAGGGCTTCAAGTTCTCGACCTACGCCACCTGGTGGATCCGTCAGGCGATCACCCGCGCCATCGCCGACCAGGCCCGCACCATCCGTATCCCGGTGCACATGGTCGAGACCATCAACAAGCTCGTCCGGGTCCAGCACAGCCTCCACCAGAGACTCGGACGCGAACCCAGCGTCGCCGAGATCTCCTCGGCCGCGGGCTTCGGGGGCGAACGCGTCCTGGAGATCCAACGACTGGCCCGCGAACCCGTCTCCCTTCAGGCTCCCATCGGTGAGGAGGAGTCCGACTTCGGCGACTTCATCGAGGACTCCGACGCCGTGGCCCCGGTGGAGGCGGCCGCCTTCACCCTTCTCCAAGAGCGGCTCCGGGTGATCCTGGGGGACCTGTCCGAACGCGAACGGCGGATCATCCGGCTGCGGTTCGGCCTGGCGGACGGGCGCACCCGGACCCTGGAGGAGGTCGGACGGGAGTTCGGGGTGACCCGCGAACGCATCCGACAGATCGAGGCCAAGACCCTCGCCAAGCTCCGCCACCCTTCTCGCGCGGGCACTCTGAAGGACTTCCTGCACGGCGGCTGACCCTTCGGCGCGGGCCGATACGCTCCGGCCTCGCTACAACGTTCGAGGAGGGGCGCGGGTTCCCTCCGACCCGTGAACGGCCTCATGTGGCCGACATGGGGCGAACGACCTCTCCGGAACACCTCCGTGCCCCTACGGTCGAGGTGTGAACGCCCTGTCGAGTCCCTCCGGTTCCGAACGTCCTTCCGGCCGGCGCCCGCTCCTGGTCCTGGGCGCCGCCGTCGTCGCCGTGGTCCTGGTCGTGGGGATCCTCGTCCTCGTGAACCAGCGCCCGCTCCACCGGATCGGCTATTTCGCCGACTGGAACGTGGCCAACCGCGGTTTCACCATCGAACACCTGCGCGCGAGCGGGGCCGCCGACCGGTTGACCCGGATCATGTGGGCCTTCGGGGACATCGACGAGAACGGTCTGTGCCATATCCCCGAGGACCGGCACGATCAGCCCTGGGAGCTCTACCAACGCCGCTACGACGCGGACGAGAGCGTCGACGGCGAGGCCGACGACTACGAGCAGGAGCTCGCGGGGGGCCTCAACCAGCTCAGGAAGCTCCGCGAACTCGATCCCGACCTGGGCGCGAGCCTGTCCCTGGGCGGCTGGAACCTGTCGGTGGACTTCTCCACCGCGGCCCGGACCGCGGAGTCGAGGGAGGCCTTCGTCGCCTCCTGCCTGGACCTGTGGCTGCGCGGGGACCTGCCGGTCCGGGACGGCGAACCCCAGGGCGGCGAGGGCGTGGCCGCCGGGGTCTTCGACGGCATCGACCTGGACTGGGAATGGCCCGGGGGACAGGGCAACCCCGAGAACGTGGAGCATCCCGACGATCCGGCCAACTTCACGCTCCTGGTCGCCGAGTTCCGTCGGCAGATGGACGAACTCTCACGGGAGACCGGGGAGGAGTACGTCCTGTCCGTCTCCCTGCCCGGCGGCGCGGAGCACGCCGAGGCCTACGATCCGGAGATCTTCGACGACATCGACTTCGCCACGGTCCAGGGGTACGACTTCTCCGGGCCGTGGAACGAACGCACCACCCACCACTCCAACCTCTATCCCCCCGAGCACGATCCGGAGGCCAACAGCGTCGACCGGGCCGTTCGGCGCTACGAGGAACTCGGGGCGGACGCCGATCGACTGGTGATGGGTGTTCCGGCCTTCGGGCGCGGCTGGCAGGGGGTGCCCGCCGAGCGGGACGGGCGGGGACAGACGGCGACCGGCCCCGCCGACGACGACTACGACGGCCCCACCCGGGCCTTCGCCGACCTTCAGGCGATGGACGGCGAGCGTTTTCTCGACGAGGAGGCCGGGGCCCACTGGATCTACGACGGCGACGAATGGTGGACCTACGACGACCCCCGGGTCATCGAGCTCAAGGGGGAGTACGTCCGTGACCGGGGGTTGGCCGGGATGATGGTCTGGAACCTCGACATGGACGCCGAGGGCGAGCTCGTCCGGGCCATGGACGAGTCCTTGGGCTGACAGGCGCGAAAGGCGGAACGACGGGCGGTCCCGGCCGCGCGCCGCGGTTGCCAGGGCGATGAGGGCCGCGTCACTCTGTGGACATGTCCGAGCCGCACAGCAGTACCGCAAGCCCCGACCTCGCCGCACTGCGCGGGGATCTGGAGTCCGCAGTCCGTGGCACCGTCGCCATGGAGGCGGGCACGATCGCCCTCTATACCTCCGACGCCTCCAACTACCGTCGTGTGCCCACGGCCGTGGTCGTCCCGGAGACCGTCGACGACTGCGTCGCGGCCGTCAGGGTCTGCGCCGCGCACGGGGTGCCCGTCGTCCCTCGCGGTGGGGGCACGTCCATCGCGGGCAACTCCATCGGTACCGGCGTGGTCATCGACACCTCACGCCACCTGCGCTCCATCCTCGACATCGATCCCGTAGCCCGGACCGCCACCGTCCAGCCCGGCGTCATCCTCGACGACCTGCGCGCCGCCGCGGCCGAACACGGGCTCACCTTCGCACCCGACCCCTCCACCCACAGCCGTTGCACCATCGGCGGCATGGTCGGCAACAACGCCTGCGGCTCCCACTCGGTGGCCTGGGGCACCACCGCCGACAACATCGTCTCCCTGGACGTGCTCCTGTCCGACGGAACCCGGCTCACCGTCGGCTCCGGGCACACCGCGGAGGAGTTCTCCGAACTGACCCGGCGCCCGGGACGCGAGGGGGAGATCCACGCGGCGCTGGCCCGTCTCGTAGAGACCCATCGGGCCGAGCTGCGCACCGCCATGCCCGAGTTCCGCCGCCGTGTCTCCGGCTACGCGCTGGACCGGCTGCTTCCGGAGAAGGGGCGCGACGTGGCCGCGGCCCTGGTCGGCACCGAGGGCTCCTGTGTCATGGTCCTGGGCGCCACGGTGCGCCTGGTCGAATCGCCGCCCGCCCGCGCTCTGGCGGTGCTGGGCTACGACGACGCCCCGTCCGCCGCCGACGCCGTCCCCGCCCTACTGGGGCACTCGCCGCTCACGGTCGAGGGCATCAACGACCGTATCGTCGCGGCGCTGGACCGGGACGGGTCCCGTTCGCGGGTGGCGTTGCCGGCGGGCGGCGCGTGGCTGTTGGTGGAGATCGCGGGAGGGGACCCGGAGGAGGCGGCCGAGGCCGCGAAGACGATGATCGCCGGCCTGGAGGGCGACGACCGCCCCCGTGACGCCTCCGTGGTCACCGACCCTGCCCACCAGAAGGCCCTGTGGCGGATCCGGGAGGAAGGGGCGGGGCTCACCTCCCGTACTCCCACGGGCGCGGAGGCCTGGTCCGGGTGGGAGGACGCCGCGGTGCCCCCGGAGAACCTGGGCGCCTACCTGCGCGACTTCGACGCCCTCATGGAACGTCACGGCCGCTACGGGGTGGTCTACGGGCACTTCGGCGACGGATGTCTGCACGTGCGCATCGACTTCGAGCTCACCCACGAGGAGGGGCGGCGGGAGTACCGCGCCTTCATGGAGGAGGCGGCCGGGATCGTCGTCCGGCACGGGGGCTCCCTGTCCGGCGAGCACGGCGATGGACAGGCCCGCTCCGAACTGCTCTCCCGCATGTACCCCGAGAGCCTCATCCGGGCCTTCGGCGAGTTCAAGCGGATCTGGGACCCGGAGGGGCTGATGAACCCCGGGATCATCGTCGATCCGCTGCCCCTCGACTCCGACGTGCGGGTCGCCACCGACCTGCGGCCCGAACTCCCCCTGCTCTCCCAGGCCACGCTGGCCTACGGCGAGGACGACGGAGAGTTCGCGAAGGCGCTGCGCCGCTGCTCCGGTGTGGGCAAGTGTCGCCGTCAGAGCGGGCCGGGGGTGATGTGCCCCAGCTACCAGGTCACCCAGGAGGAGAAGCACTCCACGCGTGGCCGCGCCCACCTGCTGTTCGAAATGGCCAACGGCGAGGTCATCACCGACGGATGGCGGTCGGAGGAGGTACGCGAGTCCCTGGACCTGTGCCTGTCCTGCAAGGGATGTCTGAGCGACTGCCCGGTCAACGTCGACATGGCCTCCTACAAGGCCGAGTTCCTGTACCAGCACTACAAGGGGAGGGTGCGGCCGGCCGCGCACTACTCGATGGGCTGGCTACCCCTCCTGGCCCGTCTGGCCGCGCTGGCCCCGAACGAGGCCAACCGGATGATGCGTCTGCCCGGGGTGTCCACGCTGGCCAAGCGGATGGCCGGGGTGGCCGCCCAGCGGGATCTGCCCGCCTTCGCGCCCACCACCTTCACCCGGGCCTTCCGCCGCCGCATGAACCGGGGCGAGGGACGCCAGGGAGGGCCCAAGGTGGTGCTGTGGCCCGACACGTTCGGCAACCTCCTCGACCCCCGGATCCCGATCGGTGCGGTCCGGGTCCTGGAGGACGCGGGCTTCTCCGTGGTCCTGCCCAAGGGGCAGGTGTGCTGCGGTCTGACCTGGGTCTCCACCGGACAGTTGGACGTGGCCCGCGCGGTGATGCGCCGAGCGGTGAACGCGCTGTCCCCGCTGGTCTCCCAGGGGCTGCCGGTGGTGGGGCTGGAGCCCAGCTGTACCGCGGCTCTCAAACACGACCTGGTGGAGCTCCTACCGGGTGAGGAGAGCCGACGGGTCGCCGAGTCCGTCCACACCTTCGCGGGGTTCCTCAACAAGTACGCGCCCGACTGGGAGCCGCCCCGCGTCGACGCCACGGCCCTGGCCCAGGTGCACTGCCACCAGCACGCCGTGATGGGCTTCGACGACGATCGGGAGTTGATCGCCCGGGCCGGGATCGACGGCGAGGTCCTCGACGCGGGCTGCTGCGGTCTGGCCGGCGACTTCGGCTTCACCGAGGGCCACTACGAGGTCTCCGCCGCCATCGGCGAACGCGAACTGTTGCCCAGGGTGCGCGCGGCCTCGGAGGACACCCTGGTCCTGGCCGACGGCTACAGCTGTCGGACCCAGATCGAACAGGGCGCGGACCGACGCCCCCTCCACCTGGCGGAGGTGCTCGCGCGGGGCATCGACGCGCGAGAGAAGAAGGAGAGCGCCGGCTGAGGCCGTGCTAGGTCGGCGGTGTCCGGGACCCCGGACACCGCCGACCGGTGGTCAGACGCCCATCTGTTCCCGGAGCAGCGAGAGCGCGCGGGAGACGGCCTCGGAGAGTTCCGGGTCCTCGGGATCGAGACCTTCGCCCAGATGGACGCGCCAGTCGATCTCGCCGCCCAAGGGCGGACGACGCGCCACCAGACGGAAACCGCGGGTGGAGTCGGGGGAGGGGAAGGGGACGAACCGGTTGACGAGGATGGTCGAGGTCACCCGCTCGGAGACCGCCTCGGCCATCCTGCGGTAGTCCACGGCGTCGCCGGTCTCCTCGGAACGCAACCGGATGATGTGCTCTCCGTGGCCCTCCTCGACGAACGTGAACGTCTCGGTGCCCCACCGGGCCTGGTCGATGTTCTG
The DNA here is from genome assembly GCF_000341225.1 of Nocardiopsis alba DSM 43377. Classification (GTDB taxonomy): domain Bacteria; phylum Actinomycetota; class Actinomycetes; order Streptosporangiales; family Streptosporangiaceae; genus Nocardiopsis; species Nocardiopsis alba. The sequence continues at coordinate 367,611 of NZ_ANAC01000010.1, read as the reverse complement.
CCAGAGGACGTCACGGCCGTCCGGCAGGTACAGGGCGCGGGTGGTGGCGACCAGGAGGGGCGGTCCGTCATAGGGGAGGGGGGTGCCGCCCGGGGCCGCGGCGACGGAGGCGTGCGCGAGCACGCGCTCACCGCGCCGCAGCCGGGAGCGGATCTCGGCGGGTACGTCCCGCCCGAACAGGGCCATGGTCAGGTGTTCCGATCTCCGCCGGCGCCGGGGCCGGTCCCGTTGGAGGTGTGGGTCTCCCACTCGATGAGCTCGATCTCCTCGTCCTCGGTGGGACGGGCCAGGAAGTCCCGCACGGAGGTGATGGGCATCTTCTCCACGGCCTTGTCGTAGACGGCCCGGCCCGCGTTGCCCGCCTGGGCGCCGACGAGTCCGGCGACCTCCTGGACGAGCGGGCTGTCGGCCACCTTGCGCGCGGTACGGGCGAGCTGCTCGTAGCGGGCTCGGCCCGCCTTGGCGCCCAAGACGTATCCGATGGCGAGGCCGGCGACGAACGTGATCCGGTAGCGCATGGGTCCCTCTTTAAGGCCTTGGTGACGGTCGGAGTGGTCCGTGCCCCGACGTTACCCTGTCGTGCTTCCGGCCACACAGGTCGACACCGGTCCCGAGCACTCTCAAAGCGCGCTAGTCTATTGGTGTCGCCAGGGCCCACGGGGTCGGGCGACGACGCGATCCCGCGTAGCTCAATCGGCAGAGCAGCCGGCTGTTAACCGGCAGGTTATTGGTTCGAGTCCAATCGCGGGAGCGGGAGAGGGCCCGTCGGAGTCATCCGGCGGGCCCTCACTGCGTTCGACGGAAGGCGGGGCGGAGAACACCGCTCCGAATACGGGAGACCGTCCCGAGCACCCTCGAAAAGGCGCTAGTCTATTGGTGTCGCCAAGGCCTACGGGGTCGGGCGACGACGCGATCCCGCGTAGCTCAATCGGCAGAGCAGCCGGCTATTAACCGGCAGGTTATTGGTTCGAGTCCACTCGCGGGAGCGGGAGAGGGCCCGTCCGAGTCATCCGGCGGGCCCTCACTGCGGTCGACGGAAGGCGGGGCGGAGAACAGCGCTCCGAATACGGGAGACCGTCCCGAGCACCCTCGAAAAGGCGCTAGTCTATTGGTGTCGCCAAGGCCTACGGGGTCGGGCGTCGACGCGATCCCGCGTAGCTCAATCGGCAGAGCAGCCGGCTGTTAACCGGCAGGTTATTGGTTCGAGTCCAATCGCGGGAGCGGGAGAGGGCCCGTCGGAGTCATCCGGCGGGCCCTCGGTCGTCTTCTTCAGGCGGTCTCGCGACGCAGGTGGTGCACCCAGGCGGGCGGGACGTTGCGCCAGACCCTCTTCGACACCACGAGATGGTCGCGTACGAACCGGTCCACGAGCCGCTGGGAGAGCCTCTGACGCGTGTAGGAGGCGCGGGAGGCCGTGACCGCCTTCAACTCCCGGGTGAACAGATAGCCGTAGAGGGACATGTGTCCTCGCGGGGCGATGTGCTCCATGTAGAAGTCCAGGATGTCGCGGGTCTCCTCGTGGGTGAAGTTCGCGAAGGGGAGACCGGAGACGATGAGGTCGTAGGGGGCCTCGGGGGCGAGGTCCCGGATATCGGCCGTGTGGATCGTGTACCCCGTCCCGGGTGACCCGTCGGCCGCCTCCGCCAGGGTCTCGGTCAGGTCCTCCACGTACTCCTTGTTCACCTCGACCGCGTCGAGATGGTCTCCGGGTCGAAGATGCGCGAAGAGCACCCGGGTGACGGCCCCGTTCCCGGCCCCGACCTCCAAAACACGGACCGGGCGTCCGGTGGCCCGGCCCCTGAGGAACCGGGCCAGCTCGTACGCCAGCGGTCGCCCGCTGGGCAATACGGCTCCGGTGTCCCGCATGCTGGCGAGGGCGGAGCGCAGGAACCTGACTTGGTGTTGAAGAGGCACGGTGGTCTCCAGTCGACTTCTCATGATCCGATCGGTGTCAGTTCGTTCCGAGGGGGCGTGCGAACCCCTTGACGGCCAAGAGGGCGCAGGGCAGCGCGATCACCGCGCTTCCGATCACCGCGTAGAGGGTGGCGCTCATGTCGGGATCGCCCAGGATCCAACCTCGGGCCGCCGTGATGGCGTAGGTCATGGGGTTGACGTGGGAGAGACTCCGCAGCCAGTCCGGCAGGCCGTCCAAAGGGACGAACGCGTTGGTGCCGAACATGAGCGCGAACATGGCCAGGCCGGAGAAGGTCTGCATGACCTCGGCGTTGCGGAACCAGCAGGCCATGGCGATGAACACCCAGCCGAGGCAGTTCCCGGTCATCAGGGCGATGAGCATCGCGACCGCCATGCCGACCGCTCCACCGGGGGCGTGGAAGGAGAAGAACAGGTGCGCGGCGGTCGACAGCGCGGAGAGCTGTATCAGGCTCCTCACCAGGTCCGAGGCGCTTCTTCCCAGAAGCACGGATCCCGGCCACACCGGCAGGGTGCGCATGCGATGGACGAAACCGTTCTTGATCTCCTGGCCCAAGGCCGCCCCGGACCCCATGCCGGACTGTAGGACGCCCATGATCATGATCGCGGGCAGCAGGAACTGGATGTAGTCGACTCCTCCGGGGAAGCTCCGGGTCTCGCTGATGCTCGTGAAGACCTGGCTCAGGACCAGGAGCATGACCAGGGGCGAGGCGACACTGACGAGGACGAGCTTCGGATCCATCCAGAGTGCGCGGAGCGCCCTGGTCGTGAGGATGTGGATCTGTAGGGGGACGGAACAGCCCCGCCAGGACACGGACTTCCAAGGGACGGTGGACCTTCGGGCTCTGGCGTCGATCGTCATCGGGTCCTTCACCGATCGCTTCGTGGCCGCGTTCATCGCGTGGAGACATGGGCGAGGTAGACGTCTTCGAGGCTGGGTTCGAAGAGCCGGAGACGGTCGATCCCCAGATTCCTCTCCTCCAGGGCGTGGATCACGGCCCCCAGGTCGCGAGGCGAGGCGATCGTGATGTCGATGTCGAAGTTCGCCTCACCGATGTCGGCGACCAGTCCCATCCTCCGGACCTCGTCCCGGGCGGCCGAGAAACGCTCTCTCTCGTTGAACCCCAGGGACGCCTTCCTCCGGCCCACGCCCCTCTTCAGCTCCGAGGGCGAGCCGGAGGCGACGACGTGTCCCCGGGAGAGGAGGACCACCTGGTCGGAGAGACGGTCGGCCTCCTCCAGGTACTGCGTGGTCAAGAGGACGGTGACGCCCTCCTCCGTCAGTCGGTGGACGATCGCCCACAGCTCCGCGCGGCTCTCGGGGTCCAGCCCCGCCGTGGGCTCGTCCAGGAACAGGACCTCGGGGCCGCCGACGATGCTCGCGGCGAGATCGATCCTTCTTCGCATGCCGCCGGAGTAGGTGCGCACCGCGCGATCGGCGGATTCGGTCATGCCGAACCGCTCCAGAAGCTCGTGCGTCCGCTCTCGTGCCTCTTTACGGGACGCCCCCAACAGCCGTGCGATCAGGACGAGGTTGTCCCGCCCGGAGATCTGTTCGTCCAGGGCCACGTACTGTCCGGCCACACCGATACGACGTCGGACCCGGCTCGCCTGCGAGACCACGTCGAACCCCGCGACCGTCGCCGTTCCCGTGGTCGGTTCGAGGACCCCGGAGAGGATGTTGATGAGTGTGCTCTTGCCGGCCCCGTTGTGTCCCAGCAGACCGAGCACCCCTCCGGGGGAGACGGACAGGGAGACGTCGTTCAGGGCCCGGACGCTTCCGAACACCTTCCCGACCTTCGAGACCTCGATGGAGTCACCCGACATCGTCGCCACCCCCCGCCGTCCCGGCCCGGGGTCGCGTCGCCCGACGGGTCGCGATGATCGCCGCCGTGGCGCGGCGGGCGAGCGGATCGTAGAACCCGATGAGGAGGAGGGCGATCGCGAGGGCTCCGAGCGCCACCGCGACCACGCCGGTGGCCGAGAGGTCCGCGAGGTCCGCCCGTACGACGAGCGGTGGCAGGGCGAGGGCGATCAGGAGCAGGTTCCTCACGATCATGGCGTAACCGATGGCCGAATCCGATCCGCCGAAGCAGGCGCACTCGGAGCGGATACCGCTCCACAGGGCCTTGACCGCCACCCCGGTGAAGGCGGTGAGCAGGGTCAGGGCCACGACGGCCCCCGCCGCGGCGGTGAGGGGCGAGATCAGGAGAAGGCAGGCGAGGACCTCACCGGCGACCACGGTGACGCCCACGGCCCGCGCCGTAGGAGGGGACCACCCGGTCAACCGGGAGATCACCGTCGCGAAGCCGCTGAAACGCCCAGGGCCCTTGATCTTCCCGACCCAGGCGGCCAGGAAGATCAGGAACAGCGCGTACTGCGCCGCGAGCGCGACGATCTCAGTCATCATCACGGACCACGATCACCGGCCTCACCGTCATGACCTTGTGGAAGTGCCGTACTTCCCCGAGCTCTCCCACGGGGGAGCCGTCGACCTCCACCCAGGCGTGCGCCCGGAACGGGGACACACGGACACCCGTGCACCATTCCGGCACGGTCCCCCTGATCCGGCAGAGGAGGAAGGTCGCGATGGAGCGCTGTAGGCAACCGGGGCCCGCGCACCTGCGGCTGACGTGGACCACCGCGTTGCGCGCGGCCAGGGCCTCCGCGAAGCCGGCGGGACCGGCGGAGCCCGCCAGGAAGGCGAGGACGCTCCGGATACGGCCGGGGCTCATCCGTGTCATCAGACGTGCCGGGAGGACGACACACCTCGCGAGGAGGCGATACCTCAGGGGCGGTCGCGTGCTCCGTTCGAGGGCCACGGGTACCGTCATCGCCGCAGCACCCCCACGGATTCGAGCGACCGGATCAGGTCCTCGACGTCGTTCCTGGCCCGGGATTCGTCTATCCCGTACCTGTCCCGGATCTCGGCGACGGCGACGTCCCGATCCCCGTCCTCTCTCAGGGAGCGCAGGATCTCCGCGGCGGTACCGTTCAGGTGCCAGTACACGCCCTTCCTCTGGTCCAGAAGAACGATCCCGTCCTCGGTCTCGGTGGAGATGATGGACGTGTCGTCGATGAATTCCATCCTCAGCCTTCCAGGATCGATACGAGGTCCTTCTCCCTGCTTCCGTCCTCGATGCTCCGGAGCCAGGACTCGCAGGCCAGTGTGTTGATGACGGGGATGATCCCGAAGGAGGAGGACGGGGGGTTGAAGACCGTCCCGCCGAAGGCCTCGGCGTCGACGAGGCCGTGTTCTTCGAGTCTCATTCCGTCGCAGAGTTCGGCGACGGCCTCGCGACTCCTCCGGAGTCCGGTGTAGGCCTCCGCGCTGTACTCGGACTTCGTGGAGCGTTCGAGGATCTCCGGCGGTGCCGTGCCGCGCAGTGCCTCGACGAGGAGGGGTTTGTAGCGGTCCGGCATGGACCATTGGTCGAAGCGGACGCTCAGAGCGATCCTCATGACCCGATCGTCCAGATAGGGGGCCTCCCAGGAGACCCCGTGCGCGCGGGTGATGTGGTTCACCTTCCGGAGCGTGTCTCCGCACAGACGCGCGTCCTGCCAGGAGGCGTGCTGCGCCCGGTAACGGGAGAGAGGGCCCCGGGAGAGGACGTCGTCGCGCCTCAACGCCTCGGAGGCGGCCTCGACGGCCTCCGGGGCGACCCACCGGGCCATCCGGCCCGAGAGGCCCCATCCGAAGTCGGGTGCGGTCGAGAACTCCCGCAGCGGGGTGCGCAGGGAGCCCGTGACCTTCCCCAACCAGGCGGAGAACGTGCTCGAATCGGCCAGCCCTCTGAGCGTCGGAGCGGTCCTCCAGCGGTACAGGGCCTGGTAGCCGAGAACGTGGGCCGGCACCTTGGCCGGATGTGTTCGGGCCAGGGAGTGGAGGTTGAGCGGTGTGGCGAAGAAGAGCTCGTCCGCGCCATGGCCGGTCAGGTGGGTCCGGGACCCCTCATCCGCCACGGCCTCGGCCGCGTGGGCGAGCCGGCCGCGGGTGCGGATCCAGGGAAAGGGGCCCTCGTGGTCGTGTACGCCGGGGCGCCGGGGGAGCAGCTCCGTGAACCAGCCGGGGGCGGAGCGTCGGTCGAAGGTCAGGTGCCGGGCCTCGGGGAGTCGCCGCTCCGCCTTGCGAGCCCATGCCTCGTCCTCGTCGGCCACGTCCGTCGCCTGCCACCTCGTGGTGACGAGGGGTACGCCCGTGGCGGCTGCGACGAAACAGAGACCGGTGGAGTCCAGACCTCCGGAGAGGTCGGCGCTCACCGTGGTCCGTCCTCGGCCGCGGCTGCGCACGGCGTCGTGAACGGCGGACGCCAGGAGCTCGGCCCCCCGCTCCAACGTCAGGTGGGGTTCCTCGGGCGACCACCAGCGGACCTGGCGCGCGGTACCGGTCCGCGAGTCGACCTGGAGGAAGTGGCCCGGGGCGAGGGCGGAGACCCCCTTCCAGACCGGGATCTCGCTCACCGGCCAGGGCGGCCAGGGCGCGATGAGTCGTGAGGCCAGGATCGAGCGGTCCCACTCGCGTCCGACGAACGGGAGCAGCAGGGCGGGGTCGCTGGCGGCCAGGACGGGGGAGCCCCGGTTCGAGTAGAAGATCTGGCGGCCGGAGGAGAGTGTCCCCTGGATCCGGACGCCCTCGTCCAGCTCGGCCACGAGGTGGTAGCTTCCCGGGATCTCCTCCGTGACCCGGGAGAGGTCGGAGAGGCTCTCGGCCGAGTCGAGGACGCGCAGAAGGGCGGGCTCGTCCATGAGGAACCGTCCCAAGAGGACGACCCTCCTGTTCCCGATCCTCGCCTTGTAGACGTCGCCCTCGTCCCAGTCACCGATGATCCACGGCCTCCCGGACGCGCGATGAACGACTTGGAGGTGTGTCCGCGCCAGACGCTCGATCGACACTCCGGCCACGTCGCCCGTGGAGGGAAGAACGATGAACTTCATTTTTCTCCGAGAGGCCTTTCGAGTTCGCCCTGTATTCCTCGTCCTCAGGCCATGAGCGCGCCGACGCCCGAGCGGCGCCGGCGCGACCCCGAGTGCCCGTTCGGTCGTTCCGGGCGGTGGCCGGTTCCGAGATCGGGTCAGCAGACCCGGACGCAGGACCAGTCGTTCTCGAATCCCCAGTTGGGGCGGCCGAGGGTGACCTCGGAGAACGCGCCCATCTCGGTGACGGTCGGAGTCTCGTAGGCGGAGATTTCGTTGCCGATCTTTTCTTCGTCCATTGTCGCTCCCGGTTTCTCGGAGGGTCTCGACGGGGCGGAGATATCCCCGGCGATGAAAGAGACGTTAACCGCGCCCCGGTTCGAGGGTCAAGAGTGCGTCGGTCGGTGCGACAAATGCTTTTTGAGTTGATTTCGCAGATTAAAGTACGATTCTCTGATGTGGTGCGTTCATGGGGATCCATGGGAATCATCGCAGGTGGATGCGGTTCTGGTCTGATCTTTCAGTGAGATCGATGTCGGTGGAGGTGGTGCTTTGGCCGGATCTGGACAAGGGGGACCGTCGAATAATCATTCTGGCTCTATTCGGCCGTTCTCAAGTGCGACATCGCTTCCAGAATGGCTGGACCATGAAGGAGCTTATGGGTGAAGATCCCAGAGTTATTCATCGTCACTCGAAACCGTGTGCGCGATGTCCATCGAACGGGGATCGCGCACACGGGAAGGTGAGACCAGGCGGATCCCCGTCTCATAGGCCACGCTCCGACCATCGGGCCAGTATTGGAGGAACCTGGTCCTCAGGCCCTCACCGCTCTCCCGCCAACGGAAGATCCCCAGAGGCAGATGGGTGGACGACACCCGGACGCCGAACCGCCTCCCCAAGCGCCGGATCCGCTCCTCCCATATCCCGTTCGCACCGTCGTGGGGCTCCCCCGAATCGACGACGATGAGGAGGCGTTCACCCCTCGGCCGGCGGCTTCGATGGGAGGTCCACCACATGCACAGCGTCGCCAGGGCCGAGGAGACGGAGTGCTCGTCGGAGGAGGGTTCGCACCGGTCGTTCGAGTCCTGAGGCCCGGTCCCCTCGGACGGTTCTAGGATCCGCCGCCTGGCACGGAGGTGGACGACGGGGTCTCCGGAGGTCTCGAACGCGAGCACGAGGTCGTTGACGGCGCGGAACCGCTCGTGGCGCCCCTCCCTGCGTTTTCCGCCATAGGCGGACCGGGGGCCCTGGAGGAGGAAGCCCTGTTCCCTCAGCAGTTTCGCGACGGTGTCCGCGGAGAGGACGTGTCCCTGTTCCCCGAGTTCGGCGGTGAGTTCACGGGTGGACTTGACGGACCACCGGAGCGGGGAGGGGGACGGACCCTCCCCTTCCGGCTCCAGGAGCGCCGAGAGCGCCGGAAGGATGCCGGGATCCTCCTCGGTGCGTCGTCTGCGGCCGGCGCCCGCGCGTCGCGCCCGTCCCGGGTCCACCCCGGTCCGGAGCCCCAGTTCCCGGACGCCCTGGGAGACGGTCGCCTCGGACCCCCCCGCCGTACGCGCCACGGTCCGGATACCTCCGTGCCCCAGGGCCCAGGCCTCGGCGCCCAAGAGCACACGCCGTTCGCGTTCGTTGAGAAGGGGGAGGATCCTGCTGAACTTGGCGGCCAGCACCTCCCGCTCCGATCCGGTCACCGGTGCGCCTCCTTCGCGGGGGCCGATGGAAGAGGGGGACGATCCATGGACGTCGATCCGGAACCGGTCTCGCGGACACTCGTCAGGAGGGTGAGCCCGTAGCCGCACAGGAGCACGCAGAGGAGCGCGACGCCCGCGCCGACCGGCCCGCCGCCGTAGGTCTCTCCCAGGAGGACGATCGCGATCACGGTGGCCGTGACCGGGTTCGCGAACACCGTGGCGCCCAAGGGCGCGCCCGGTTCCAGACCCCGGTAGGCCGCCTGGGACAGGAACAGGCCGAGGAGGGCGACGAGCGCGGTACCCAGGACGTAGGGAAGGGCCTCGACCGCCGAACCGCCGCCGGAGGTGGTGTCCACGGCCGTCTTGGCCAGCGCCGAGGAGATCCCGAAGGCCGCTCCGGCGAGGACGCCCGACAGCGGACCGCGTCGGGCGGGGGAGGTGAGTCCGGCGATCCACGCGCCCGCGCCCAGCAGCGCGAGGGAACCCAGGGTGAGACCGAGGGCCTCTCCGGGGTCCAAGGTGCGTCCCGCGCCTCCGGTGGTGGCGATCGCCAGCAGGACCGTCAAGGCCAGGACGGTGAGGAGGACGCCCTTCCACTCCCGGGCGGTCACCGATCGGCGGTCCAGACGCGCCGCCCAGGGGACGGAGAAGACCAGGACCAGCACCCCCAGAGGCTGCACCACGCTCAGGGGGGCCAGAGCCAGAGCGCCGACCTGGAACACCGACCGGGCGACGTTGAGCAGGGTGGCGATCCACCACAGGGGATGCCGCAACAGATCGAACACGGCCCGCCTCGTGGTGAGGGGCGTCGACAGGATCGTGTCGAGTCGCCACTGCGTCACCGCCGCCGCCGTGTAGGCGACGCACGACAGAACGCCCAAGCCGATTCCGAACCATGGATGCGCCATGTCCACGACTCTGCCGGGGGAGCCCGGATCCTGTCGTCCTCCGGGCGCGGGCTTCGCACATACTGCGATCGTCGTATGCGCGCGGCCACGGATTGTACGATCCTGGGTCGGACGGACGAAGCGGGTGGAGGTGCGGCGGGAGTGGGGATCCCTTCGAAGGCACTGCCCCGGCCGCTGGACGCGGCGCTCGCCGTCGCCCTGTTCGTCCTCACCATGGTCTTGGCGGCGACGGACCCGGTGGAGGGCGCCGTCGGCGCGGTGAGTGTGATCGGAGGCGCGCTCGCCTGCGCCCCCGTGGCCTTCCGTGACCGTCTCCCCGTGTGGGTCGCGTTCGTATCGCTGGTCGGATGCGTCCTGGTGGCGGTCTTCGGTGTCTTCCAGACCTCGTTGCAGATCGCTCTGGGGGTGGCGCTGTACAGCGTGGCCTCGCGGAGGGAACGAGGTGTCTCCGTGCGGATCGGGCTCTTCTCCGCCCTGTGCCTCACCGTCGCGGACCTGTCGCGAGGGGAGTACCTGTTCGCCCCGAGCGCGCTGTGGTGGGTCCTCTCGGTGGGGGCGGCGGTCTCCATCGGCTATTCGGTGCGGGTCCACAGAGAACGTCTCACCGACCTCCGGGATCGGGCCCGCCGGGCCGAGGAGCGACGTGAGGAGGAGGCGCGGCGCAGGGTGATGGAGGAGAGGCTGCGCATCGCCAGGGAGTTGCACGACGTGGTCGCGCACAACATCACCCTCATCAACGTGCAGGCCGAGGTGGCCGCCCATCTCCTGCGTGAAGACCCGGACGAGGCCGAACGGGCCCTGACGCACGTGCGCGAGGGGGGAAGATCGGTACTCGCGGAGATGTCCGCCCTGCTCAGCGTGATGCGGGCGGAGGAGGGAGAGGGGCCGCCCACCGCCCCCGCCCCGAGCTTGGAACGGTTGTCGAAGCTCGTCGAGGCGTTCGAAGAGGCCGGGGTAGCGGTCGATTACCGGGTGGAGGGCGCCCCGGCCGGGCTCCCCTCGGGGACGGACCTGGTGGCCTACCGGATCGTCCAGGAGGCGTTGACCAACGCGCGGCGGCACGGCGGAGGCGGTGTCCGGGTCCGGCTCCGGCACGGGGAGGGTGGCCTGTCCATCGACGTGCGCAACCCCCTGCCCCCTTCCACCGAGCGGCGGAGGAGATCGACCGAGGGGTCCGGGTCGGGGATCATCGGTATGCGGGAGCGGGTCGCCGCGGTCGGGGGGAACCTGTGGACGGGGAACGTGGACGACGGATTCCTGGTACGGGCCTTCCTACCCGCGGGTGAGGCCCACGATCGACGGGAACCGGTGCCGGGAGGCGAGGAGGGCGTATGACGATCCGCGTGGTGCTCGCCGACGATCAGGCCCTGGTGCGCGGAGGGTTCCGTGTCCTGATCGACGCGGCCCCGGACATCGAGGTCGTGGGCGAGGCCTCGGAGGGCGCGGAGGCCGTCGCGCTGGTACGCGAGACCGGATGCGACGTGATCCTGATGGACATCCGCATGCCGGGGACCGATGGTCTGACCGCCACCCGGGAGATCACCGAGGATTCGACCCTGGCGGGCGTCAGGGTGGTGATCCTGACGACCTTCGAGATCGACGAGTACGTCTACCAGGCGCTGCGCGCGGGAGCGAGCGGCTTCCTCGGCAAGGGGGTGGAACCGTCCGTGTTGGTGGCCGGTATCCGAGCGGTCGTCAGGGGCGACGCCCTCCTGTCGCCGGAGGCCACCAAGGGACTGATCCGCCGTTTCCTGGAGTCGCCGACGCCCGTGGTCTCCGCCGCGCATCCGGGTGTGGCGGAGCTGACCGCGCGCGAGCGGGAGTTGACCGTTCTGGTGGCCGAGGGGCTGTCCAACGCCGAGATCGCCGACCGGTTGTTCCTCTCGCCCCTGACGGTGAAGACCCATGTCAATCGCGCGATGACCAAGCTCGGCTCGCGGGACAGGGCGCAGTTGGTGGTGGCCGCCTACAGGTACGGGCTGGCCGCTCCGCCGGTTCTTCGGGGGACGGGGACACCGAGGGGTGGAACATCGAGGTGAGGGGGCCGATCCCATCGGTGGGGGCGGGGAACCGTGATGATCCACCCTGTCCGCTGCCGGTCCCTGGAAGGGCTTCGACGCGGAGGGTCAGGGTGGTGTCGCCCTCGTCGGGGAAGGACGGTGGAGCGTGGGGCCGGGACGCGGCTCAGATCCGGCCCACGCCGCCGATGATCAGTCGACGGTTGCGGTGCGGCATCTGGTAGCTGCCGTACACCGGGGGGGCCACGGGCATCGTCCGCCACTTCTGGGCCTGCAACAGGCCGGGCGGCACGGCCTCCCAGCCGTCGAAGAAGGCGGAGATCTCCTCCTCGGTACGCCAGTGGCCGTGGCCGAGGTCGCCGAGGAACAGTTCCTGGAGCTGTTCGGCCCTGAGCGCGTCCTTGCGATACCGCACGGGGTCGGGACGGCAGTAGTGGCTGAGCACCATGTGGCTGCCCGGGGCGAGCCTGTCGCGCAGGGCGGCGATGGAGCGGGAGGCCGCGACGGCGTCCGGGGTGTGCGAGACGACGCCGGTGAGCAGAAGTCCGACCGGACGGTCCAGGTCGAGGAAGTCGTGGACCTCGCGGTCCTCCAGCAGCCCCTCCGGTCGACCCAGCTCCGCCTTGAGGGCGGTGGTGGTGCGGCCGTCACGGATGAGGGCGAGGTGGTGGGTGAGGACGACCGGATCGGAGGTGGCGTAGACGACGCGGCCCTCGGAGGTGGTCTCGCGCACGATCTCGTGCGGGTCGCCCGGGGCGGGGAGCCCCGCGCCCACCTGGAGGAACTGGGTGATGCCCAGATCGGCGACCAGGTGGCGGACGGCGCGCTGGAGGAAGGCGCGTTCCCCCAGGACGAGATCGACGAAGCCGGGGACGATCCGGTCGGCTCGGGCGGCGAACTCCCGATCCACCTCGAAGTGGTCCTTGCCCTTCAGGTGGAAGGAGCGGAGCCGGGTGATATCGGCCCTGGTCAGGTTGACGAGGGGCGGGGGTTCGGCCCGGACGTGATTGTCCCCCGCCTGCCTCAGGAAATCGGGGGAGGTGAAACGAGACATCGCCGTCCTCTTGTCTGAGGTGGGGAAGTGGTCGACTCCCAGGATTGTATTCCTCGATCTCCCGCTTGTTAACCGAGTCCAGGATACAGGTCACAAAAATACCACCCGACCCGGTCCTTGAAGAGGCGTACGCCGCATGTTCGTCAGGTCTTGGGTCTCCTAGTGGTTATACGCCTAATGTCCAATTTGTGGAGAGTGTTGTTCGGGCTCCAACCTGGGCCGTCCGATCCCCGACGGGCGTGAGAACCCCCCTCGGTGAGGGCAGTGGAAGAGGAGGGGTGTACGGGGAAGTCGAGGTCCGGGCCGACACGGGACGTGGACGAGGTCCTCCGAGAGGGGGCGGGAAATCACTCCGAGAAACATGGGAAAAAGAAGGCGATCAATTCCGAAACCGACCCCTGCCAGCGTGAATCCGGAGAGGATCGGTGTTCTCCATTCGTTTCCCGGTGCCGATGGACTTCGAGAAATCGCGTATCGACGAAGAGAACACGCGCGGAGTGGGCGCCCGGCCGTCGCCCCCTGTCCTCGAGGCTAGCCTGGGGTCATGGATCGCCCCTACACCATTCTGAGCTGCGCCATGTCGGTCGACGGTCGCATCGACGACACCGGCCCCGAACGCCTGCGCCTGTCCAACCCCGCCGACTTCGCCGAGATCGACGAGCTGCGGGCCGGCTGCGACGCGATCCTGGTCGGCGCGGGCACCCTGCGCGCCGACGACCCGCGCCTCCTGGTCCGTTCGCCGGTCCTGCGCGAACGCCGGCGCGAACAGGGGCGGACCGAGCACCTTCTCAAGGCCGTGATCACCCGGAGCGGAGAGATCGACCCGAACGCCCGACTCTTCTCCACCGGTGACGCGGGCGCGGTCGTCTACAGCGGGGGAGAGGGAGCCGAGACCGCCGCCCGCCTCCTGGCCGACCTTCCCGACACCCATCCGCCGGCCGAGGTCGTCGACGCCGGCGACCCTCCCACGGCCGAGGCCGTCCTGGCCGATCTGGCCGGACGCGGGGTGTCCCGACTCCTGGTGGAGGGGGGAGGGCACATCCACACCCTCTTCCTCACCTCGGGGTTGGTCGACGAGCTCCGGTTGGCGGTGGCCCCCTTCTTCGTGGGAGAGGAGGACGCTCCGCGCTTCGTCGTGCCCGGGGTCTACCCCCACGGACCGTCCCACCCCATGAGGCTGGTCGAGACCCGCGCGCTGGGGGACGTCGTGGTCCTGCGCTACCGCCTGGGGGACGAGCGATGACCGCCGCTGGTGCGGGGGAGCGGGGGCCGGTTCCGGCCGAGGGGGCGGCCGACGCCCACTGGCTGGAGCGGGCGATCGAGCTGTCCCGCTCCTGCCCGCCCTCGACCACGGCCTTCTCGGTGGGCTCGGTCGTCGTCGCGGCCGACGGTCTGATCCTCGGCGAGGGCTACTCCCGCCGTGACGACCCGCTCGACCACGCGGAGGAGGCGGCCCTGCGCGGGATCGACCCCGGGGACCCGCGGCTGGAGACGGCGACGATCTACACGTCCCTGGAGCCGTGCAGCGCCCGGGCCTCACGGCCCCGCTCGTGCACCGCGCTGATCCTGGGCACCCCGATCCCGCGTGTGGTCATGGCCTGGCGCGAGCCGGCCCTGTTCGTCGACTGCGACGGGGCGGAACGCCTCACGGCGGCCGGACGGTCCGTGGTGGAGCGCCCCGAGCTCGCCGAGGGCGTACGCGAGGTCAACGCGCACCTGCTCGCCTGAGGCCCTCCTCGGGGTGCTTCGAGGAGGGCACGGGGCTACAGACGATCGACGTCGATGACGCGGACCACCGCGCGGCCCTCGGCGTCCGAGGCGGCCAGGTCGACCTCGGCGGCGATCCCCCAGTCGTGATCACCCGCGGGGTCGGCGAGGACCTGTCGGACCCGCCACACGTCGGACTCCTCCTCGATGAGGAGCATCTTCGGACCCCGGGCGTCAGGGCCGGTCCCGATCTCGTCGTGTTCGGCGTAGTACTCCTCGACGGCCTCGGCCCAGTCCTCGCCGGTCCACTCGTCGTCCTCGGAGAGTTTGCCCAGGTCGCCGTAGCGACGGCGGGAGGCCAGCTCCACGCGGCGGAACATCTCGTTGCGCACCAGGACCCGGAAGGCGCGGGCGTTCGCGGTGACCGGGCGGACCCGCTCCTCGGGCTCGTGGCCCTCCTCGGTCTCGTCCTCGGGGTTGGTCAGCCGCTCCCACTCGTCGAGCAGGCTGGAGTCGACCTGGCGGACCAGTTCGCCCAGCCACTCGATGAGGTCGCGCAGTTCCTCGGTCTTGGAGTCGTCGGGCACCGTCTGGTTGAGCGCCTTGTAGGCGCCGGCCAGGTAACGCAGCACCAGGCCCTCGGACCGGGCGAGCTCGTAGTGGCCCACGTATTCGGTGAAGGTCATCGCCCGCTCGTACATGTCGCGGGCGATCGTCTTGGGCCGGAGCGGATGGTCGCCGACCCAGGGGTGGCCGCGCCGGTAGACCTCGTAGGCGTGGTCGAGGAGCTCCTCCAACGGCTTGGGGTAGTCGACCTCCTCCAACCGCTCCATACGCTCCTCGTACTCGATACCGTCCAGCTTCATCTGCTGGACGGCCTCGCCGCGGGCCTTGTTGAGCTGGGCGCCGAGGATCTGACGCGGGTCGTCCAGAGTGGACTCCACCACGCTGAGCACGTCCAGCGGATAGGTGGGCGACTCCACGTCCAACAGGTCCAGCGCCGCCAGCGCGAAGGTGGACAGCGGCTGGTTGAGAGCGAAGTCGGCCTGGAGGTCCACGGTCAGCCGGGCGGTACGGCCCTGCTCGTCGGGCTCGGCGAGGGTCTCCACGATCCCGCCGTCCAGCAGGGACCGGTAGATGGCGATCGCCTCGTGGATGTGGCGGCGCTGGGTCTTGCGGTCGTCGTGGTTCTCGGTCAACAGGTGCTTCATCGCGGTGAAGCAGTTCCCCGGCCGGGCGATCACACTGAGCAGCATGGCGTTGCTCACCCGGAACCGCGAGTTCAGCGGCTCGGGCTCGGCGTCGATGAGCTTGCGGAAGGTCGCCTCGTCCCACGACACGAAACCGTCCGGCGCCTTCTTGCGGACCACCTTGCGGCGCTTCTTGGTGTCGTCACCGGCCTTGGCCAGCGCCTTCTCGTTCTCGATGACGTGTTCGGGGGCCTGGGCGACCACGTTGCCGACGGTGTCGAAGCCGGCGCGACCGGCCCGCCCCGCGATCTGGTGGAACTCGCGTGCGCGCAGGCGGCGCACCCGGACCCCGTCGTACTTGCTCAGCGCGGTGAACAGCACGGTCCGGATCGGCACGTTCACGCCCACGCCCAGGGTGTCGGTGCCGCAGATGACCTTGAGCAGACCGGCCTGGGCCAGACGTTCGACCAGACGCCGGTACTTGGGGAGCATGCCCGCGTGGTGGACGCCGATGCCGTGCCGCACGTACCGGGACAGGTTGCGCCCGAACCTGGTGGTGAAGCGGAAGTCGCCGATCTCCTCGGCGATCCTCGCCTTCTCCTCCTTGGTGCACATGTTGATGCTGGTCAACGACTGAGCGCGCTCCACGGCCTGGGCCTGGGTGAAGTGCACGATGTACACGGGCGCGTTCCCGGAACCGAGGAGTTCCTCCAGGGTCTCGTGCAGCGGGGTGACCCGGTAGTCGTAGTAGAGGGGGACGGGGCGCTCGGCGGAGGCGACCACCGCGGTCGACCGTCCGGTGCGCTTCTCCAGGTCCTCCTCGAAGCGGCTGACGTCGCCCAGGGTGGCCGACATCAGTAGGAACTGAGCCTGGGGCATCTCCAACAACGGCACCTGCCACGCCCAGCCCCGATCGGGCTCGGCGTAGAAGTGGAACTCGTCCATGACGACGGTGTTGATGTCGGCGTCCTTGCCCTCGGCCAGGGCGATCTGGGCGAGGACCTCGGCCGTGCAGCACACGATGGGGGCGTCGGCGTTGACCGAGGCGTCGCCGGTCATCATGCCGACGTTCTCGGTCCCGAAGATCTTGCAGAGATCGAAGAACTTCTCCGAGACCAGGGCCTTGATGGGCGCGGTGTAGAAGGCGCACTCGTCACGGGCCAGGGCGGCGAACAGGGCGCCCGTGGCGACCAGGCTCTTACCGGAGCCGGTGGGCGTGTTGAGGATGACGTTCGACCCGGAGACGACCTCGATGAGGGCCTCTTCCTGGTGCGGGTAGAGGGTGAGACCCCGCTCCTCGACCCACAAAGCGAACGCCTCGAAGAGGGAGTCGGGTTCTGGTTCCGTGGGAAGCGCATCGATGAGACTCACGCTCTCTATACTGCCCGCTCTCCGACCCCTTTCGGGACGCGCCCGTGCGTTCGAACCCTTCCCGGGGCCTTCGGGGCCGAGACGACGAACGGGCACGCCCCCGGAGGGAGCGTGCCCGCGTCGATCCCGCTCGGACACCCGAACGGAAGGAGACTCAGACCAGGCCGAGCTGCTTGACGGTGTCGCGCTCCTCGACGAGCTCCTGCACCGAAGCGTCGATACGAGCACGGGAGAACTCGTCGATCTCCAGGCCCTGGACGATCTCCCACTCGCCGTTCTTCGACACGACGGGGAAGGAGGAGATGAGGCCCTCGGGCACGCCGTAGGAGCCGTCGGAGGGGATGGCGGCCGAGGTCCAGTCGCCCTCCGGGGTGCCGTTGACCCAGTCGTGGACGTGGTCGATGGCGGCGTTGGCGGCGGAGGCGGCCGAGGAGGCCCCGCGGGCCTCGATGATCGCGGCGCCGCGCTTGGCGACGGTCGGGATGAAGTCGTTCTCCAGCCAGGCCTGGTCGCCCACGGCCTTGGCGGCGTTGGCACCGTCGACCTCGGCGTTGAACAGGTCCGGGTACTGGGTGGCGGAGTGGTTGCCCCAGATCGTCAGCTTCTTGATGTCGTTGATCGACACGTCGAGCTTCTTGGCGAGCTGGGTCAGCGCGCGGTTGTGGTCCAGACGGGTCATCGCGGTGAAGCGCTCGGCCGGGACGTCCGGGGCGTGGCTCTGCGCGATGAGGGCGTTGGTGTTGGCCGGGTTGCCGACCACCAGGACGCGGATGTCGTCGGCGGCGCCGGCGTTGATCGCCTCGCCCTGGGGCTTGAAGATGCCGCCGTTGGCCTGGAGCAGGTCGCCGCGCTCCATGCCCTTGCCGCGCGGACGGGCGCCGACCAGCAGGCCGACGTTGGCGCCCTCGAAGGCCTTGCCCGCGTCGTCGAAGATGTCGATGCCCTGAAGCAGCGGGAAGGCGCAGTCGTCGAGCTCCATCGCGGTGCCCTCGGCGGCCTTGACGGCCTGCGGGATCTCCAGCAGGCGCAGCTTCACCGGGGTGTCGGCGCCGAGGAGCTGGCCGGACGCGATCCGGAACAGCAGGGCGTAGCCGATCTGGCCGGCGGCGCCGGTGACGGTGACGTTGACGGGTGCTTTGGACATGACGTGAACTCTCCTGACGACGGTGTGCGACCCGCGATGTTACCAACGGGTTCGAGGCGGCTTCGGTGCCGGGCCAGGGGGTACGACCGAGCACGCCGCACCTTCACACCCTAGACCGACCGGGGACGACCCTCGCGACCCAGGTGCGGTCAAAGGGCGCGCATGTCGGGTTCGGGCCCGTCGGTTCCCGTCGTACAACAGATTCTCGGCGAGGAAACGTCGGACACACCCTGTTAGGATGGCGTTTGCTGACGGCGGAGGGCCGGTAGCTCAGTTGGTTAGAGCAGGGGACTCATAATCCCTGGGTCGCGGGTTCGAGTCCTGCCCGGCCTACCCCTCACCATCGCCTCGGAATCCCTTGTCGCACTGCGCATCGCCGCCGTCGGGCCGTGCGTTCTCCCGGCTTCGCCATTCTCGCCTCAGGTGTTGTGTGGTCGATTACCGTTTTTCGCGACGTTTGTCCGAATAGTTTTCCCTTTTGTTATTCTCGGGCCCCGGTCGCGCGCGAATCGGCCTCAGGGCGAAAACGGATGGGACCGAGACCACCCTCCACGGGGCGTTCGGAGGGCCGTCCCCGGTCCACCGTCTCCTCTACACTGGCCGCCGGTCCGGGGCCACGGTGCCTCAAGTCTCAACAACCGTCGGCCGGTCGGGACCATCGGAGGGTTCGATGGGCTCGGAGCGTCGGGGGAAGGCACGTGGTGGACGGGGGGAGAACGATACGAGGGGGCGAGGGTGAGCCACGCCCCTCCCGGCGACGGTTCGCGCGGATCGTGGCCATGGTCGTCACGGGTGTCCTGCTGCTGACCGTGCTCAACCCCATGAGCCATCCCGACGTGCTGGTGCGCCCCACACCGGGGGAGGACGCCGTCGCCCTCCCCCTGTACGACCTCTTGAACCGGACCGGGATCTCCCAGGACGGGGCATCGGACGAAGGCGACCTCGACGGCGCGGGCAACAGTCTTTCCGCCCGCACCCTGGCCGCGGCCGGCTGGTCGCCGGGCGGTGAGGTCGACATCCTGGACACCTCCATGCGCCTTCCCGTCTACGGTGAGGGCCGTCCCGATCACGTGCTCTCCGACGGCCAGTCCCTCACCTTGGGCGAACCCACCCGCCTGCGGTCCCTGACCTTTCTCGCCACCGGTACCCGCACCGACGGGACCGGCGCCGACGTGCGGAGCGTGGGCAGCGTCGTCTACTCCGACGGCGGTGAGCACAAGTTCGAGCTGGTCGTCCCGGATTGGGCGGCCGGACCCGCCGGCGACGCCGCCCTGACCCTGCCCTACGCCAACTCGGCCACCGGCTTCGGTCTGGACGTGATCGGTTCGGTGCGCCTGTACGCGCGCTCGGTGCCCTTGGAACCCGGGCGCGAGGTCGACCACGTGGTCCTGCCCGAGGTCACCGACCCCGACGCGAACCTGCACGTGTTCTCGGTGGGGGGACGCCAGGCGGATCGGGAATGGACCGGGACCTGGGCGCGCGCCACCTCCGGATACACCGAGGTGGGCCCCTGGCAGGACCAGACGTTGCGCCTGGCGGTGCGCTCGACCACCGGCGGGCACAAGGTCCGGGTACGTCTGGACAACACCTTCGCCTCCCGCCCGGTGACCATCGGCGCGGTCTCGCTGGCCCTGCGCGACACCGGTGCCCGCACACGGGGCGCGGCGATCCCGCTCACCTTCTCCGGTGCCAGGGGCGCCGTCATCCCCGCGGGAGGACGTCTGGTCAGTGATCCGATCGACTTCCTACTGCCGCCGAGCACCGAACTCCTGGTCAGCATCCACCTCCCGGACCGCGTCACCGCGGCGCCGATCCACTACGCCTCGGTGGACACCAACTTCACCACCGCCCCCGGCAGCGGCGATCGCACCCTGGAGCGCGAGGAGGAGCCCTTCACCGGAACGGTGGAGCAGTGGCCCTTCCTCACCGGGATCGAGGTGATGGACGGCCCGGGCGCCGTGGTGACCTTCGGGGACTCCATCACCGACGGGGTCCGTTCGACCCGGGACGCCTACGCCCGTTGGCCGGACGTGTTGAGCGACCGGTTGCGACAGAGATCCGATCTGCCCGACCCCGGTGTGCTGAACCTGGGAGTGGCCGGAAACCGGGTGACCACGGACGGCTATCCGGGCGAGGGGGTGTCGACCTACGCCAACGGGGTGAGCCTGTTGCACCGGGCCCAACGGGACGTGTTCTCCCAGAACGGCGTGGAGAGCGTCGTCGTCTTCGCCGGTATCAACGATCTGCGCTGGGGCGCCTCCGCCGAGGAGGTGATCGCCGGCCTGAACCGGTTGGCGCGGATGGCGCGCGATCACGACGTGCGGATCTTCGTGGCCACCCTGGGGCCCTGTGAGGGGGGTAGCCGCTGTACCCCGGGACTGGAACGACAACGGCAACGGATCAACGCCCACCTGCGCGAGCAGCGGCTGGATCCGGAGTCCCCGTTCACCGGGGTGTGGGACTTCGACGCGGTCCTGCGCGACCCGGAACGGCCCACCCGGCTACGCCCCGAGTACGACTCGGGCGACCACCTGCACCCCGGGGACGCGGGGCTGCGGGCGATCGCCGAGTCGGTGGACCTGTACGAACTGCTCGGTTCCTGAACCGGAGCGTCGCGGGCGGGTGTTCACCGGGGATGGCCGAGTTGATGGTGGATGACCAGGTCGACGTAGACGTCTCCGAGGTCGGCGATGCTCAGCCCGGCCTCGGGGTCGTACCAGTGGAGCAGCGAGTCGAAGGTCTCCAGGACCTTGTCGGCGGCCCTCCCCGGGTCGGTGATCTCGAATCGGCCCTCGCGGATCCCGGCGAGGACGATCTCGCGGACGTGATCGCGGAAGAGTCGGTGCAGACCGCTGATCTCCCGATGTCGTACGGGGTGGATGGCGCGCAGGGTGGGGAGCAGTTCCCGGCCGAGGGCGACGGCGTCCCGATGCCTCCACCCGCTGGCGACGTGCCTGCGGACCAGGTCGGCCATGCGTCGGGTCGCGGGAGAGTCGGGGACGTCGGTGGTCAGTTGGTCGTTGACGCGCTCTCTGGTGGCGCGCAGGACGATCGCGTAGGTCAGATCGAAGCGGGTGGGGAAGGCACGGCGGAGCGCGGCCCCGTCGGTGGAGGTCTCGGCGGCGATCCGGTGGGTCAGGGCGGACATGGGCAGGCCTCGGGAGCCGTGCTCGGCGAACAGGCGTGCCGCGCAGTCCAGGACGGGGGCCGTCGTGCGAAGCGAGTGAGGGGAGAGGTCGGCCGTCATTGATTGTCGTCTCATCGGTCGTTGTGCGCCGTTGAAGTGAGGGACGTCAAGGATATCGACAAGGCTTCGAAAAAAGCGTGGAACGACGGAGATCGATGAAGAATGCCGAGAGCACGAGGTGGGTGACGTCGGTGTTCCACATGAACCGCTTCATGTGTCCTTTCCAGGGCCGGGTCGAGGGCCCTTGCCTCCCCGTCCCGCCACCGTCACACGGGCCCTGCGGCGCGTCAGTCGGGCCCTGCGACCCCTGGAGCCACCTGGGGTACCGGGCCCGAGACCGGGTCTCCATGAGAGGAGGGGCCCTGGGCGCGTCCGGAGGTCAACGACACCAGATCGTCGACGCGTTCGGTGGCTATGGCGTCGACGCCCATTCCGATGAGACGGGCCATCTCCGGGAATTCATTCACGGTCCAGGCGACGACACGATATCCGAAACGATGCATTTCCCCGACCGTTTCCCGGTCCAGCAGCGTGTAATGCTTTCCCAGAAAAGTCGGCCGTAGAGAACGGGCCAGATCCTCGGGGGGAGGCCCGGGTTGGTCCCAGGAGAGCATCATCGGGGTGGCCGGACGGCGCGCGCGCAAGGCCTGGAGCGCCTCCACCGGGCCGGTGAACAACGCCTGATCGACGAAGCCGTGTTCGCGCAGGACCGTGTCGGCGGCCAGAGCGGCCTCGGGCGAGGCGGCGTCGACCATCAGGGGGGTGGTCTCCCGACCGAGGAACTCGGCCAGGACCTCCATCAGGGTCGGCACACGACGTTCGACGTTCTCACGTGCGCCGGCCAGTTCGGCCAGGGTCAGATCACCGATCCGTCGGGGTTCGGAACCCGGGAGGGCCACGACACGTTCGTCCACCAGGACGGGATAACCGTCCGAGGTCAGGTGGACGTCGATCTTGATCAGGTCGACCCCGGCACGTAGGGCCGACCGCAGTGCCGGGAGCGTGTTACCCGGGAAGCGCGCGGTGTCTCCGCGTAGTGCGATGGACAACGTCATGCGATCCAGGGTGGCAAAGATCGGCGCCGCACGTGGTGCAAACAGGAAAAACGCCCACCAAGGCCTACCCTGACGGCGGTGGGGACGTCACGACGGCCGTGGGACACGCCTCGATTGCGAGCGGTCTCACGTCGCGTGGGAATCGTCTCGACCGCTGCGAACTGGGAAACTTTGTTATCGGGTGCCGTGATCGCACGGCGCCCCCAGACAGGCCCCCGAGCGTGAGGCGAACCATGATTCCGGATCAGCGACGCGAGCACATCCTCAAGCTTCTCCAGGAGCGCCATGTGCTGAGTATCAACGAGCTCACGTCGATGCTGTCCGTGTCCCACATGACGGTGCGCCGTGACATCCAGGCCCTGGAGAACGACGGCAAGGTCCTGTCGGTGACCGGAGGGGTACGGCTGGCCGCCAGGTTGAAGAGCGAGCCCTCCTACCTGGCCAAGGCCCAGCTGGAGGTGCCGGCCAAGAGGGCCATCGCCCGCGCCGCCGCCGAGCTGGTCCGGGAGAACTTCACCATCTACCTGGACGCGGGGACGACCACGCTACAGATGGTGCCGCTGCTGACCGACAAGGTCGGGCTGACCGTCATCACCAGCGACTTCAACGTCGTCGGACACCTGATGGAGTACCCGGGGATCGAACTGATCCACACCGGTGGCGTGGTCTCGCACTCGGACCACTCCTCGGTGGGTCAGTTCACCGCCGACTTCCTGCGTCAGGTCAACGTCGACCTGGCCTTCATCGCGAGCAGCTCCTGGGACGCCGAACGCGGTTCCACGACCCCGTCGGAGGCCAAGGTGATCGCCAAGCAGGAGCTGCTGCGCATCGCCTCCAAGAGCGTCCTGGTGGTGGACAGCACCAAGTACGGCAAGTTCGGGACCTTCCGGGTGGCACGGCTGGAGGAGTTCGACCTGATCGTCACCGACGACCGTCTTCCCCGTTCCGCCTTGGACGAGCTGGCCGAGCGCGACGTGCGTCTCAAGATCGTCGACGGCGACTGAGGAAGGGAGCGGGTCCCCGGCCCGTCGTCCGGGGACCGAAGGAGAGGATCAGTCCTCTCCCGTGTCGGGGTCGGCCGGGGCGAACAGGGCCAACGCGGTGCCGTCGGGGTCACGGAAGACGAGGGTGGAGCCCTCCTCGCCGTGCGATACCGGCTCGTGCTCCACGTCCAGCCGGGTGAAGCGGTCCTCCCAGGCCTCCAACTGGCCCAGGTTGTCCACGGCCAGGGTGAGCCGGTCCAGCCCGCAACGGCGGTGGTCGAACCGCCCCTTGAAGTTGTCGGGGTACTGGACCAGGTCGATGAGCACGCCACAGGGATGGCTGAAGCCGGTGCGCAGAACGCCGTGCCGGTACTCCCGCCGTTCGGGACGGAACCCGAGCACGAAACGGTAGAAGCGGGCGCTCACCTCGTGATCGCGTACGGAGAGGGTCACGCGTCCCATGCCGGCCAGCGGCGGGACGGCGGAATCGGAGCGGAGGCGGGCACCCGGTGCCAGCGCCTTGAACATCTCAAGCACGGCTCCCGAGGCTAGACCAGCCCGACCGTTCTCGCGCTCTTCCTTAACGGGTCGTTAACGCCTCATCCGGCCGAGACCCCGGTGTCCTTCGTCACGGGGACCTCCGGTGCCTTCGGAACGCGCTCGTACCAGCGGCCGCGCATCACCAGGACCGTCACGACCAGGGAGATCGCCCCGCCCACGGTGGCCAGACCGAACGCCCCCTGATGGCCGTGGAGATCGGCGAGGGAACCGGCGATCATGGAGCCCAACGCCTGCCCCAGGATCAGGCAGCTCAGCACGATGGCCATGGACTGCGAGAGTCGGCTGGGCGGAGCGGCCCGTTCGATCAGACCGAACAGGCTCACGATGTGCGGACCGATCGCGATGCCCAACACGAAGATCGTCACCGCGAGACCGACGGGGCCGTGATCAAGGTAGAGGGGGAGGGTGAGCAGCGCCAGCCCGCCGGCCGCCACCCTGACCCGCGCGGTCAGGGTGAAGCCCACGGGCAACGAGGCCATCATGAGACCGGCCACGGCGCTGCTGGACCCCATCACCGCGTACATCAACCCCGACAGGTCGCCGTGTCCGGCGTTGTCGGCGAAGGCGGTCACCCCGGTCGACATCCCGCCGAAGAACAGGCCCTGACAGAACATGGGCACGGTCAGGATCAACAGCGCGGGGCGGGCGATCCGCCCCTCGGAGCCGCGTTCGGGGACGCTTCCGGCGGGGGCGGTGGGGTGCAGGGCGAACACGGAGCCGAAGACCCCGAGCAGCACCGCGGCCCCGAGCACGCTCGCGGTCGGGGAGAGGGTGAGGGTGAGGACGCCGACCAGGGCCGGGCCCAGCACGAAGGAGGCCTCGTCGAGGACCCCCTCGACGGACATGGCGGCCGAGACCGAACGCTCGCGCTCCACACCGCGTTCGGGCCCTCGACGGATCAGTACCACCCAGCGGGTCCGGGCCATCGGGCCGACCTGGGGCATGCACAGGCCACCGACCACGGCCAGGACGATCAGGAGGGGGAGCGGGGCGTCCACGGCCACGGCGGCCACGAGCAGGGCGATCAGCGCGGCGTCGACGAGAGCGGTCACCAGGACGGGGAGGCGTTGACCGTGACGGTCGGCGAAACGGGCGATGATCGGCCCGCCCACCGCCTCACCGAGCGCGAACGCACCCGAGACCAGGCCGGCCGCGGCCACGCTGCCGGTCGTGACGGTGACGAGGGTGAGGAGCCCGATCAGGGTCATCGAGATGGGCAGTCGGGCCAGGAAGGTGGCGAGGAGCAACGGCCAACCGGCGATCCGGTTCATCCGCCGCAGGGTCTGCACTGGTGACATCCGACCTCGTCCTGTGTCTCTCGCCCTCGGCCACAAACCATCCCATGATAGGCCTATCGGTCAGGTCGCCCTCGGGGTGGAACGGTCCCCGTCCTCGGAGTTCACCGAGGACGGGAGGGGGAATACCGGCCTCATGGTGAGCTTCGAAGAGCGACCGAACCGTTTCCACCCTCGGCACGAGGAGGACGCGATCCTCCTCTCGGCGGCCTGGGCCCGTCTGGCGGGCGGGGGCTTCGAGGCCAGGGTGGTGGGCCGGGAGCTCCTCGACCGTTGGAGCGAACCGCATCGTCGCTATCACACGCTCTCCCACCTGTGGGACACCCTGCGCGCCGTGGACATCCTCCAGGAGGAGGCGTCCGACGTCGACGCGGTGCGTTACGCGCTCTGGTTCCACGACGCCGTCTACGAGGGACACCCCGGGGAGGACGAGGAACAGAGCGCGTGGCTGGCCGAACGCCTGCTCGACCCACTGGGGGTGGGGCCCGCCATGATCTCCGAGGTGGTGCGCCTGGTTCTGCTCACCAAGGACCACCGGCCCGAGGAGGGGGACCGCGACGGAGGCGTCGTGTGCGACGCGGACCTGGCGGTGCTGGGGAGCGCACGGGACGAGTACCTGGCCTACGTCACCGCGATCCGGGCCGAGTACCGGGAGATCCCGGAGAGGGAGTTCCGCTGTGGGCGGCTGGCCGTCCTGCGCTCACTGCTGGAGCGGCCGAGCCTCTTCAACACCGAATTCGGACGGGAACGGTGGGAGCCCCGGGCCAGGGCCAACATCTCCGCCGAGGTGGACCGGCTCTCCGGTAGGAGGACGGGGGGCCTCTGGTGACCTGGACCGACCGGGGTGCTTGGGCCTGCGCAGACCGGCGGCCCGTAGCCGGGTGACCAGTTCGCGTCCGCCGACATGCTCGGCCCCCAGTTCCAGGGCCCTGGGGTGCAGCTCTTCGGGGATGTCGTAGTGGTCGCGTTCGAAGGCCCGTCCGGGTACGCCGAGTCGGCGGGCGAAGGCGTGCAGTTCCTCGAAGGAGTCGTCGCTGACCAGGTGGGCGAACAGGCGTCCGCCGGGACCGGGCCAGACCGGGGTGTCGACCAGGACGCCCATCACGCCTCCGTCGCGGTCACCGGGCGCCAGGGCACCGGGGTGGACAGGATCATGGTGCTGGAGGGGCGACCGTGCTCCGCCAACCGGTCGATGACCTCCTCGAAGTGCTCCATGGAGCGGACCGCGATGAGCAGGACGCAGCAGGCGTCTCCGGTGACCCGGTGGACCTGGAGGATCTCGGGCAGTTCCAGGGAGGAGCGCTCGCGCAACAGGCAGTGCGCCCCGAAGCACTCCATGCGGACCAGGGCGGTCACCGGCAGGCCCGCGGCGGCCGGGTCGACGTGCGCGTGATAGCCGGTGATCACCCCGCGGTCGGTGAGGCGGCGTACCCGGTCGGCCACGGCGGGGGCCGAGAGGTTGACCCTGCGGGAGAGCTCGTTGAAGGACAGGCGCCCGTCCCGTTGGAGCTCTCCGAGGATCCGCCGGTCGACGCCGTCCAGGGGGATCGGCGGTCGTGAGGTCATGGTTCACGTTCCCAAGGTCGACGTCTTGTTCTCGTTATGAATGTAAAGCCGCAGGGGGTCCTCGCGGGCCGATGGCCCTTCCTTGTGTCGGGAATATATTCGATTATGTGGATTCACGTTCACGGCGTCCGTGCAGAGGGGATCCTTCGAGGGCGACGTGATACGTGCGATCGACGAAGTCACGCAGTACACGAGGGGTAGTGACCATGTTCTCCACCACCACCGCCGGGCAGTGTCCCTACGCACCCGCGGAGAGCGGTGCCGAGGACGCCGCGGCGGCCAGGGCCCACAAGGCCGAGGAGAACCGGGGCCGACCGACCCTGGCCTTCGAACGCAAGACCCCCTACGCCGACTACATCGGCGTCGACACGCTGCTCGACCTTCAGAGGACCCGTACCGACGAGCCCTTCGAGTCCACCTTCATCATCACCACACAGGTGATGGAGCTGCTCTTCTCCCTGGTCCAAGGGCACTGGGAGGCCGCGCGCGACGCGCTGGAGGCCGACGACGTCCCCGGGGCGATCGCCCGACTGCGCAGCTCCTGCAACGCCCAGGACGTCCTCAACGCCTCCTGGGGGCTGCTCTCCGACATGACGCCCACCGGCTTCAACCGGTTCCGCGACTCCTTCGGCGAGGCCTCCGGGTTCCAGTCCTACGGCTATCGCAGGCTGGAGTTCCTCCTCGGCAACAAGTCCGCCGCGATGATCCGCCCGCACAAGGCGATGGGCGACGTGGCCGCGGAACTGACCGGGCTGCTGGAGCGTCCCGGACTCTACGACGCCGCGCTGCGCCTGCTGGACCGGCGAGGCCTTCCCGTCCCCGCCGAGGCGGTGGAGCGGGACTGGACCCAGGCCTATGAACCCTCCGAAGGGGTCGAGCGCGCCTGGGCGGAGGTCTACGCCGACGACCGTCCGGGCAACGAACTGCTCCTGCTGGCCGAGACCCTGGTGGACGTCGCCGAACGGGTGACCCGATGGCGCCACACGCACCTGATGGCGGTCAAGCGCACCATGGGGGCCAAGCCGGGCAGCGGCGGTTCCAACGGCCTCACCTGGCTGGCCCGCAACGCCGAGCAGGACGTCTTCCCCGAGCTGTGGTCCCTGCGCAGTACGGTCTGAGCGGCATCACCCGAACCCACCCCGGCCCCGAGCCCCGTGTAGGAAGCAGGACCCGATGACACCCACCACCCGTGAGGAGTGCGTCGAGCTGGACGCGGCCGACCCCCTCGCCCCCCTTCGCGAGGAGTTCGTCCTCCCCGAGGGGGTGATCTACCTGGACGGGAACTCCCTGGGGGCGTTGCCGCGCTCCACCCCCGGTCGGGTCGCCGACATGATCGAACGCGAATGGGGCCGGGACCTCATCCGCAGTTGGAACGACGCCGGCTGGTGGGACAAGCCGCGCACCCTGGGCGCCAAGGTCGCGCCCCTGGTGGGGGCCGATCCGGACGAGGTGATCGTCGGCGACGGCACCTCCGCCAACCTGTTCAAGGCCCTGGTGGCCGCCGTCCGTCTGTCCGGACGTTCGGTCGTGCTCGGGGAGGCGGGCAACTTCCCCACCGACCTCTACGTCACCGAGGGCGCGGTCTCCCTGCTGGGCGCCGAGCAGCGCCGGGTCGACCCGGACGGCCCCGGTCTGGCCGAGGAGCTGGCGCGCGGGGACGTGGCCGCCCTGCTCCTCAGCCACGTCGACTACCGCAGCGGCGTGCTCCGCGACATGGCGGGCATCACCCGCCTGGCCCACGAGCACGGCGCCCTGGTGATCTGGGACCTGTGCCACAGCGTCGGGGCGGTCCCCATCGACCTGTCGGGTCTCGAAGTGGACTTCGCCGTGGGGTGCACCTACAAGTACCTCAACGGAGGTCCCGGAGCCCCGTCGTTCCTGTACGCGGCCCGCCGGCACCACGCCGTCGCCGACCAGCCGCTCAGCGGGTGGCACGGACACGCCCGTCCGTTCGACTTCACCCCCGACTACGAGCCCTCTCCCGGGGTCTCCCGCTTCCTGAGCGGCTCTCAGCCCCTGGTGGCGGACGCGGCCCTGGAGGCGGGGCTGGACGTGTGGGCCAAGGCCGACATGGACCGGGTCCGCGCCAAGAGCCTGGCCATGACCGACCTGTTCCTGGCCCGCGCGGCCTCGGTGGGGCTGTCCTCCATCACCCCCGCCGAGCACGAGCGGCGCGGAAGCCAGGTGGCCCTGCTCCAGCCCGAGGAGGGCGCCGGATATCCGATCGTGCAGGCGTTGATCGAGCGCGGGGTGATCGGCGACTTCCGGGCCCCCGACGTCATGCGCTTCGGTTTCACCCCGCTCTACCTGCGCTACGTGGACGTCTTCGACGCGGCGACCGCGCTGGTGGAGGTCGTGGAATCGGGGGAGTGGCGGGCCGAGCGCTTCAACCGCAGGTCACAGGTGACCTGACCGACATTCGACCCTCCGGTGGGGCAACCTACCGGGGGGTTCTTTGCGTTCGGAGGGGTTCGCGCTCTCGGGGCTGACCCGGAGCAATACCACGTTGGCGTGGCCTTTGCCGCGTGTGCGTCCCCCGGTTCGATGTCCGAACAGCCCCGCTTTCAGGACGTATCGGTGAACACACCCCTGTTGAGCAGGCATTGTTCGCCTTCGAGGGCCATGTTCAGGTTTATGACGCGCGCCACGCCTGGAGCCTTCTCCGGTCGCCCTTTCACGTCGAGAACCCCTGTGTACCAGGGGTTCTCGCGTTTTTCGGGGCGTGTCCGATCGCTTCCCGAAAGTGGCGGTCAAGACACGGTGTGTCATTTTACCCGCGATCCTTCGGCACTTTGCCAAGGCGTGGGTTAGTGTCCTTCGTGACCGGTTCGTTATGGATCTTTAATGAGCCGGTGCCGAGCCCTTGACCGGCCGAGGCCGGAAGGGGAAGTGAGACCTCTTCTCTCGCTCGGGGACGAGCCGCGCGAATCCACGCGCCAGCTGTCCGGCGGAGCCGATCCGGCCCCCCGTTCCCGCCCGCGGTCCGCCACAGGCGACGCGGAACACCTCATGACCTGATCGACCCCGAGCGCAGTCCTGTGCGCCGGTGCGCCTCGACACGTCATGTCCCGGTCTCCTCGGCCCTGTCGTCAACCTGGCTGATACCACATGAGCAACGACACTCCGATCCAGCACGGCGAAGTCACCGCTACCTACTTCTGGGACGACGCTTCCGGAATCAACGGTGACACGGGCATGCCCGCAGGTGGCGAGCCCATGCAGAAGGGGCTGTTCTCCAGCCCCAGCTGGCCGCTGGGTACCGAGGGCTTCATCGTCTACGAGGGCGAGGAGTACGAATTCTTCATTGGGGACCGCGGTCCCGGGGTCCCCTCCCACGACTGTGACGTCCTTCTCGACATCGACGGCAAGACCTTCGCCGACATGATGGGCGAGTCCTGGGACAGCACCAACTACGTCGTCACGGGTGGCAACGGCCACGCCGAGGTCGAGTACTACATCACCAAGTGGGGCGACGGCGCCGGCAAGGAGGGTGCTCCGCACCCCTTCGAGCAGCCCGAGAACAAGTGCGAGGACGCGGTCTCCCCGATGCCCGCCGAGTACAAGGGCGAGGACGAGAAGTCCGAGAAGAAGGACGACTCCAAGAAGGAGGAGTCCAAGAAGGACGAGGAGTCCAAGAAGGACGAGTCCAAGGAGGAGACCTCCAAGGACGGCTCCGACGAGCAGCAGGCTCAGGACGAGCAGCAGGACCAGGACGGTGCCCCCGTCGCGGGTGAGGACGAGGGTCAGAGCGGCACCGGCGTCACCGCCGAGACCGCCACGAACGACCTGTCCGGCACCGGCCTGATGGGCGCCGAGGGTGCTCCCTCCGCCTCCGCCCTGCTGGCCCTGGCCATCATCCCGGCCGTCATCATCGCTCTGGTCTTCGCCTGGACCCGGCGTCCCGCCGGTGTCCACGCCGGGGCCGACGACGACAGCGGCAAGGGCCTGATGGCCGAGAGCTCCGGTCGTCACGGCGTCTCCTCGCTGCTCGACCTCGTGCGCGAGGGCGGCAACAACGTCTCCGAGATGATCAACCGTCTGCGCAACGGCGGCGACAAGTAGATCAGGACCACCCCTGGACCACTCGGGGCCTCCGTGAAGGAGAGCCCGAACGGCCAGGTTCCCCTCCCTCGGGAGGGGCCAGGGCTCCCCGTCACGGGTGGGCCGGAGTGGAAAGACGAAGGGCCGCGGTCGGATGACCGCGGCCCTTCGGCGTGCCCGACCTTTGCCTCATATACCCCCTTGGGGTATTTTTCGTTCTCGTTCGTACACCAGGACGGAGAGGACGGGCCGATGCGCGTACGAGGAGAGGCCGAAGCCGGCTACGAGGGCCTGAGGGAGGTGCTCCAGAGGTTCGTCGACGACGGACGGGAGACCGGCGCCGGACTCTCGGTCCGGCGAGGAGGACGCGAGGTCGTCCGGCTCTCCGCCGGGTGGGCCGACACGGGGCGGCGACGTCCCTGGCGTGACGACACCCTCGTCCAGACCTACTCGGTGTCCAAACCGTTCGCCGCCCTGGCGGCCCTGGTCGCGGTACGTGACGGGGCCCTCGACCTCGACACACCGATCTCCCGTCACTGGAAGGGCTACGAGCGGTACGGCAAGGGGGCGACCACCCTGAGACACGTGCTCACGCACCGCTCCGGACTGCCCCGTTTCCCGGAATCGGCGGCGACCCTCGACCCTCTCGACGAGCGCGGACTCCTCACGTCACTGGCCGAGGCCGAACCCGAGTACGCCCCAGGCACCCGGACGGGGGAGCAGGCCCTCACCCACGGGCACCTCATCGACGGGATCCTGCGCGGCGCCACCGGGTCCACCCTCGGTGAGATCTTCGATGAGCGGGTACGGCCCGCCCTCGACCTGGACGCCCGATTCGGCGTCCCCGAGAACGAACTGGACCGGGTCGCCGACCTGGAGTACGCCCACCCCGACTGGGCGAGGGATCTGCCCGCCGCGGCCTGGCTCTCCACTCCGCGGGGGAGCCTGGACCCGGACCGCTCCAACTCCGCGATTCGGCGCCGGTCGGTCTTCGGAGGGATCGGCCTGCACGCCACCGCCTCGGCGCTCTCCGGTCTCCTGTCCCGGATCACCGACCCTGAAGGGCCCGTCCGCGCGTTGCTGGGCACCGAACTCCACGAGGAGTATCTCGCGCCGCAGGCGACCGGGCACGACGACGTCTTCGGTGTCGAACTCACCTGGACCCTCGGCTTCCTCCGTGATCCGGACAAGATCGCCAAGGGCGGGATCGGCGGCTCCGCCGTGTGGTGGTCCACCCGTCACGGACATTCCTGCGCCTACCTGACGCGGCGGCTCGACGACCACTCCCGGGCCGCCGAGGTGGCCCGGGCTCTCGGCGACGACCTGTCCCTCAGGCCCATGGACACCGTGTCCTGAGAGGGGGTTCGTGGGCGGGCCGCCGGTCGCCGTTGACCTCGACGGCCCACCCGCACCACGGGCGGGGCGGTGAGGACCGCCCGCCCGCTCCCGCGTCGAGGGCCGATGAGAAGGCGTCCGGACCCGCGTGACTTCCGGCGGCGCCATTGCCGCCCGCGTGGTCCGGGACCCTCCACGGTCCCGACACGGTGGAGTTCGACGAGCACGACCCGCCCGGGACGGTGGACGAACGACGTCCGCGGCCATGGCCGTTCCGCCCCGACGAGCGCGTCGATCCCGGAGCGGGAACCGACGGAGTTCGCCCATCGATGTGCTTCATGTCTTGAATATGAAGTGAATCACCCCATATTGTCGATGCCTCCACGCCGATGCTGGACGAACTGCTCGGTAGGACCCGCCCCCTCGCAGAACATCCGATCCGTCCACCACCGGGACGGTATGAGGTAAGACACATGGCCGAGAAGCTGGACGACACCGACCGCCGGATCATCGCCCTCCTTCGCGACGACGGCCGTATGTCGATCCGCGCCGTCGCCGAACGCGCGCACATCTCCCGCGCCAACGCCTACTCCCGCCTCGAACGCCTCCGCGGTGACGGGGTCATCCGAGGCTTCACCGCGGTCATCGACCCGGAGAAGTACGGCACCGCGCTGTCCGCGTACGTCTCGGTGAGCATCGAACAGCACTCGTGGGAGAGGTTCCGCGAGTACCTGAGCGACATCCCCGAGGTCGACCACGCCGCCCTGGTCTCCGGCGACGTCGACCTGCTCCTCCTGGTCCGGGTCACCGACGCCGCGGCCCTGCGCACCTTCGTCCTCGAACGTCTCCAACGACTGCCCGAGGTCAAGAGCACCCGCACCATGTTCATCCTGGACGAGCCGCCCCTGAGATAGCCGCCGGCGGATGGGGTTCCTCACCCGGGCCGGCGCGGCACGCTCCCCGGCAGGCTCGGCAGAATGAACCCATGCCCGAATACCGCGTCGTCGACGCCTTCACCGAACGCCCACTGGCCGGCAATCCGGCCGCCGTCCTGGTCCTGTCGGACGAGTACCCCGACGTCTGGGCCCAGGGCGTCGCGGCGGAGTTCAACCTCTCCGAGACCGCCTTCGCCCGCCGGATCGACTCCGACGAGGCCGACTACGAACTGCGCTGGTTCACCCCGGTCGCCGAGATCGACCTGTGCGGACACGCCACCCTGGCCACCGCGCACGCCCTCACGCAGCTGGAGGTCGAGGGGCCGTACCGCTTCAGCACGCGCAGCGGGATCCTCACGGTCGAACGCCGCGACGGACGGCTGTGGATGGACTTCCCGGCCCGCCCGGCCGCGGAGGTCGAGGCCCCAGAGGGCCTGGTCGAGGCCCTGGGAGCGCCCCCGGTGCGGACCGGGATCGGCGGCAACAACGACCTCCTGGTCGAGCTCGACGACGAGGACATTGTCCGCTCCCTCACCCCGGACCTCGGCCTGATCGAGGCGCTGCCCTCGCGCGGCGTCATCGTCACCGCGCGGGGCTCCGGAGAGTACGACTTCGTCTCGCGGTTCTTCGCGCCGAAGATGGGGGTCCCCGAGGACCCGGTCACCGGGGCCGCACACACCGTCCTGGCCCCCTACTGGGCCGAACGGCTCGACCGGACCGGGTTCCGGGCGCACCAGGCGTCCCGGCGCGGAGGCGACCTGGAACTGCGGCTGACCGGTGAACGCGTCCTCATCGGCGGCCACGCGGTCACCGTCGCCACCGGCGAACTGGACCTTTGAGAGCAGGAGGAGGAAGCATGGAGCAGTGGAGGACCAGGGAAGAGGTCGTCGCCGGGCTGAACCGGATGGAGGAGGCGCACACCGGTTGGCGACGACCGGTCGCCTTCGCGATCGGCGAGCTCCGTGACGGCGAGACCGTCTTCACCCTGACCAACGTCAACGAACGCCTGCTGTCGAGCATCGCCCTGGCGCGCGCCTGCGGCCACGTCTCGGGCACCGCCACCTACACGCTGGACGCCGAGACGATGGCGGAGGCCGTCGCCCTCCTGTCCCCGGCGGCCGCCTGCACCGATATGGACCACCCCAACCACCGTCACTGGACGGAGTTGGCCGAGCGGCTCGACCGGGACGGCGGACGGGCCGTGGCGGTGTTCGTCCAGGACCTCGACGACGCCCCCGTCGACGACCACGACCGGGCCTTCCGGGCGACCATCGCCTGAGAACCGCCGTGGCCGGCGGGTTTCCGTGATCGCGGAATCCCGGTTTCCCCCTCACGGAGGGCCCGGATCCGATAGGAATGAGGACGTCGGCATCCCCCACCCCCTCCGGGGCGGTGCCGAAACGGTCGTACCGGGGCCCTCCTGACCCGTGTACGACCTTGGCCGGCGACCCCGGTTCCTCCAGAGCCGAGTGGTCGCCCGTGGCCGGAGCGGGGTGTCCCCATGCCGCTCCGGCCACCCGCCGGCCCGCGGCGGGGTGGGTCCTCGGGTCGAAGCCGTGCGGACGGACACGCGAAGTCCGGTGGGGCCGGGATACCCACCGGACCGCTTCGAGGCCCCACCCCCGATGCGTGACCACGAATCGAAGGCCTTGGGGGATCAAGGGAGGTCCAGCGGATCACTGATGTGGAGGTCGCGGTCGAGGAGGGCGGCGACCTCGGCTCCACGCTCCCTCTCGACCAGGGTGAGCAGGCCCCGCAGGTCCTCGTGGACCCGGGTGAGCAGTCCGGGCAGGTCCCGCAGGGGCAGGTCGATCCGCAACTCCTTCCCCTCCTGGGAGAAGCGAATCCTGTCACCGACGAACTCCTGCACGACGCCGGGGTCGTGCCCCATCCAGACATGGGTGCGATCGAGCAGGTTCGACCACTCCCGCCAGTCCTCCAGGCCACAGCAGCACCCGGGGTTCACGCTCGCCCCGGAGGCACGGATCACGCGCAGACCGCCGGGGAACAGGGTCATCTCCTGGTCGAGCAGTCCACGCGGATCCTCCGCGTCGTTGTACTCGGCCCAGGTCGTCAGGAAGGCCTCCAGCCCGGTGGGGGAGAGGTCCCCCGACAACGGCAGGAACCTCCCATGGTCGACCTCCAGCACCGGCTCGATCCGCGGGGAGCTCATCGGGAGGCTTCGATCAGCGCGTGGACGTGGTCGGCGGCGTTGCGGGCCCCGTCCACCCCGGCCAGGTGGGCGCGCAGATCTCGGGCACGGGTGCGCAGGGCCGGATCGTGCAGGACCGCTTCGAAGGCGCGCCGCAGCGGTTCGCCGTGGGCCCGTCGCGGACCGAGCGCCACCGCGGCGCCGAACCGCGCGCACTCGTCGACGTTCCAGCGCTGCTCGGCCTGGAGCCCGATGCCGACGAAGGGCTTGCCCGAGACCGCCGCCGTCTGCACGGTCCCCTCTCCACCGTGAATGACGGAGGCGTCGATCAGGCCGCCCAACAGATGGGCGGGGAGCAGGTCGAACACGTGCACGTGCGGACCGAGCGCGGCGCGGTCGCCCGGCCTCAGGTAGTGGGCCACCGGGGCCAGGACGGTCACGGGCATGCGGGACAGCTCCCGTAGCACCCTGAGCACGATCTCCCGGTTCGCCGAGCTGCCCATGGCGAAGTACACCACCGGTCGGCCGCGCCGCTCGGCCTTCTCCACCACCTCGGTCACCTCGGCCGGTACCTCGCCGCCCAGCCGCGCGTAGATCGGGCCGACCCACCGGTAGTGCGGGGGAAGCAGGTAGGGCCGTAGTCGGATCGACGCGATCAGGTTGAGGTCGCCGTCCAAGGCCTCGACGGTGCGCCGGGGGACGCTCACCCCGTTCTCCCGGGCCACCTGGACGAAGCCCCTCGGTTTGAGGGTGGTGTACCGGGCGACCTCGCGCAGCAGGCGGGCGGCGCCGGCGTCGACGGTCCGGGCGAGGGTGCCGCGTCCGGAGAGCAGCGGCACCGACCGGATCTGGCGCAGGTGCGGCCACGAGTAGGCGAACGGTTTGACGTAGACGAGCGGGACCCCGTCGGCCCGTGCCGAGACGAACTGGCTGATGGTGCTGCCGATGACGGTCGCGGCCGGGCGCAGCAGGGTGTTGAGGGCACGTTCGCCCTCGACCCGCTCCCGCAGGAGTTCGGCGGTGAACGGGTGGGTCACGGCGCGCCCCTGGTCGAACCGGAGCAGCTGTTCGGCCTGGTCGTCGGTGAGGACCGGGGACAGGGGGAAGTACTCGAAGCCCGCCTGTTCGATGAGGCCCGCGTATCGCTCCGAGTAACCGGCGAAGACGCATTCGTGCCGGTCCCTCAGGTGCCGGGCGACCTCGATGGTCCGCGTGGTCTCGGCGAGGTCGAAGGTCTCCGGGGCGAACAGGACCGTGCTCACGGCGGAACTCCTTGTCTGGGCGGGCTTGTACGCAACGTAGTCGTCCGGAGTGGCGGCGGCAACGGCCCTTCGGTGGAACGGGCGAGCATGGCGTGCACCACATGTCCTTGTGCCCCGGGCGGTTCGCGTATAGAAACTGGGACAAGTGTCCCAGTTTTTTCGAGGGGCATCGGCGTCCGCGAACCGCGACGCCCTCCGACCCGATCCCGAGGATCAGCCATGCCCAATCCGTACGCGCGGATCTTCTCCGCGCCCGGGGCCAAAGCCTTCACCGCCGCCGGACTCATCGGCCGCATGCCGGTGGCCATGACCAACATCGGCCTCATCACGATGCTCTCCGCCACCTACGGCGGCTATGGTCTGGCCGGGGCCGTCGCCGCCACGTTCACCCTGTCCATGGCCCTGATCTCGCCTCGGATCTCCCGTCTGGCCGACCGCTTCGGTCAGCGTCGGGTCCTGCCTCCGGCCGCGCTCGTCTCGGTCGCCTCCCTGCTGGCGATGTCGGCGTGCGTATGGCTCGAGGCCCCGACCGCCCTGCTCTTCGTGCTCGCGATCCCCGCCGGCGCCATGCCCAACATGTCCGCCATGTCCCGAGCTCGCTGGACCGAGATCCACCGGGGGACACCTCGACTGCGCACCGCCTACGCCTTCGAATCGGTGGCCGACGAACTCACCTTCATCACCGGCCCCGCGCTGTCCGTGGTCCTGAGCACGATGGCCTTCGCTCAGGCGGGCCCGCTGGCGGCCGCCGCCTTCCTCGCGGTCGGGGTCGGTCTGTTCGTCGCCCAGCGCTCCACCGAACCACCGGTCCGTGTCACCGGACCCAGGGCCACCGAGCGGGGCCGGCGCCTTCTCGACACTCACCTCCTGTTGCTGGTGGCGATCCTTCTCGCGGGAGGGGTGATCGTCGGGGCGATCGACGTCGTCGCGGTCGCCTTCGCCGAGGCCCGCGGCGTCCCCGGCGCCACCGGGATCGTCCTGTCCTGCTACGCCCTCGGCTCGGCCGTCTCCGGTCTGGTCTTCGGAGGACTCCGGATTCCCTGGCGGCCGCGGACCCAGTTGACGGTCGCGGTCACGGGTACGGCCCTGACCGCGCCACTCCTCCTGACGGCCGACGGCATCGTGACCCTCTCCCTGGTGGTGCTGGTCTCCGGGGTGTTCTTCGCCCCCATGATGATCCTGGTCATGACCCTCATTGAGGGGATCGTCGCCCCGGAACGGCTCACCGAGGGCATGACCTGGGCGCTGACCGGACTGACCGTCGGCACGGCCCTGGGCACCTTCGCCGCGGGCCGGGCGGTGGAGGCCGGCGGGACCGACGGCGGTCTCCACGTCGCGATCGTGGCGGGAGCGGCGGCCCTGGTCGTGGTCCTGGTCGCGAACCGCCTGCCGGAGCGGGTCGCGAAGGGCGGAGAGGAGGTGAACGACTCCGCTACCCTCGGTTCCCGGACCGAGGAGGAGCGCTGACCCAGATCGACGGACGCCGAGCCAAGGGCGAACTGCGCCGCAAGGCCCTCATCGAGGCGACCCTGCGCGTCATCGAACGCGACGGGGTGGCCGGGGTCAGCCATCGCACGGTCTCGAAGGAGGCCGGACTGCCCACCTCCGCCACCACCTACTACTTCACCGGCCTGGGTGATCTGCTCACCGCGGCGCTGACCAGCGTGATGGACGAGGACGCGGGGCGGATGCGCCGCCTGACCACCGAGGGCGACCGTCGACGAGAACTCGCCGAACTGCTCTGTCGGGTCGCGGCGGAACCGGGACGTCTGCTCGCCGAGTACGAACTCTTCCTCCTGGCCGCACGCCGCCCCCACCTGCGCCGGTCCACGGACGACTGGCTGGCCGCGGTGGGGGCGTTCGCCCGCCGCTACACCGACGATCCCGTCCGCGTGCGCGTGGTCACCGCCGTGATCGACGGGATCCTGCTGCACACGCTCCTCCAAGAGGCCAAACCCACCGCCGACGAGTTCGAGGAGATCCTCGACGACGTCCTTCCGAACCCGGAGCCGTAGGGCCGTTCGGCGGGTTGTCCACAGGGCCGGAGCGGGGAAGGCGCGAAAGACCTAACCTGGCGGGGCAGTGAGAACCGACGACGCCGGGGGGAAACGATGACGGGACGGCAGGGCCACGGGTACCGCGGGGGCGGTCGAGGAGGCGGAGGCGGCGGGGGACGCCGGCCCGAACCCGAGCCCATTCGCGGGGTGCGCGACGACGCGCGCCTGTCCCAAGAGCTGTCGAAGATGGACGGCGCCTCCTACGGGCGCTACAAGTCCCTCAAGGGTGACTGGGACTTCGGCGACTTCACCCTCACCGTGCAGCGGGTCCAGGCCGACCCCTTCGCGCCGCCCTCCCGACTGCGGATCCTGCGCCCCGACGCCGGGATCCCCGAGAGCGCCTACACCGACCCGGTCCGCCGCCGGGCCACCGCCGACTTCCTGGGCCGACTCGCCCGCCGCCTGCTCAAGGGGTCCAGGCTCAAGATCGACACCGGGGGCCAAGAGGTCCTGGTCCGTTCGTCCTGTCGGGTGGGTGCGGACGGCTCCCTCGACCTGCGGTTCGGTCTGGATCTGCCCGGACACGGGCGGCGGATCGACGGGCGCGCCGCCGAGCGCGAACTCTGCCGGACCGTCCCCGAGTTGGTCGACGACCTCGACTGGGAGGAGATCGACCGGAAGGCCGCCGAGGCCTACGCCGACAGCGTGGTCGACACCGTCGCCCTGCGCGAGGCCCTGTCCGACCGCGGGCTGGTCGCCTTCGTCGCCGACGGGGCCGTCCTGCCCCGCCGCAGTGGGGTGAGTGACGAACCCCTGACCGGGGCGGGCATGGTGCCCTTCGCCTCGCCCGAGTCCCTGCGGGTGAGCGTCGACCTGCCGCACCGGGGCACGGTGACCGGCATGGGGGTGCCCGAGGGCATCACCCTCATCGTCGGCGGCGGTTTCCACGGCAAGTCCACCCTGCTGCACGCCCTGGAACGCGGCGTCTACGACCACGTTCCGGGCGACGGTCGCGAACTCGTGGTCACCCGCGCCGACGCGGTCAAGATCCGTGCCGAGGAGGGCCGCCGGGTGGAACGGGTGGACGTCGGTCCGTTCGTGCGCAACCTGCCCACCGGCTCC
Organism: Nocardiopsis alba DSM 43377; assembly: GCF_000341225.1. GTDB lineage: Bacteria > Actinomycetota > Actinomycetes > Streptosporangiales > Streptosporangiaceae > Nocardiopsis > Nocardiopsis alba. Next base: position 328,191 of record NZ_ANAC01000010.1, on the reverse strand, counting down.
GACACCAGGGACTTCCGTACCGAGAACGCCTCCGGTTCCACCTCCCAGGCCGCCAACATCTGCGAGGCGGTGGAGGCCGGATCGCATACCCTCCTGGTGGACGAGGACTCCACGGCCACCAACCTGATGATCCGTGACGAGCGGATGCAGGAACTGGTCCACGGCGACCGGGAACCCCTGGTGCCCTTCATCGACCTGGTGCGCCCCCTGTACCGGGAGCACGGTGTCTCCACGGTGCTGGTGATGGGCGGCAGTGGCGACTACTTCGACGTCGCCGACCACGTCGTGATGCTGGACGCCTACCATCCGCACGACGTCACCGAACGCGCCCGCGCGCTCGCCCGCGAACGCACCGACTCCGTGTTCACCCGGCCCCGGGCCCGTGTGGTGGACCCGAGATCGGTGGACGATCGAGGGGCCAAGGGGCGGAGCAGACTCAAGCGTCGCGACATGGACGTGCTGACCTTCGGGGAGAGCGACGTCGACGTCCGCTCGGTGGAGCAGTTCGTCGACGCCGGGCAGATCACCGGGGCCGGGCTGGCCCTGCGCGCCCTGGTCCAGGGCGGCCACCTGAACGGTTCCCGTACGCTCGCCGAGGCTCTGGACTCGCTGGACCGGGCCCTGGCCGAACGCGGGGTCTCTCTGCTCGGCGACGACTTCGACGGGGACTACGTCCTGCCGCGCCGGCACGAGGTCGCCGCGGTCCTCAACCGACTGCGGACCCTGAGGGTCGCCGAACAGCGCTGACCACCGGGGTGCCTCCGAGGGGGACGGCCGACCGCCCTCTCGGCCATCGCGCCATGCGTGATCGGTCGCCCACACCGAAGCTCGGGTGAGGTGTTCGGTCGGGAACATCCCGGTCGAGCACCTCACCCTGGCGTGGAACGGGCGGAGGTCCGATCACACGGCCGAAGCGTTCGAGACGCCGCCGATCCGATCCGTCGGGTCCGTACCCGGTGTGACGGCCGGACCACGGCGGGCGCTGTGGCCGTGGTCACGACCGAGGGGTCGACGCCGGTGGGGACCCGGAACGGGTCGGTATGGTGGAAAAGCAGGGCGTGGCGACCCCGAAGTGCGTCACAAGGGACCGTTCGGGTGGGCCTTCGTAGGCGAGTCGTCCTGTGATCCCGACCCTATGGAGACGAGAATCCGGTGCGTGACCCCGCAGATCTGTACGAACTCCATCCAGGCTTCGACGACATCGTCGGCCCGGTGATGCTGGTCTGTCTGGACGGTTTCGTCGACGCCGGACAAGCGGGCCGCCAGACCTCCGAGTGGCTCTTCGAACGGTTCACCGCCGAGAAGGTCGCGACCTTCGACACCGACCGACTCGTGGACTACCGTGACCACCGGCCGACGATGACCTTCGTCGAGAACACCTGGACCGAGTACAAGGCCCCCGAGATCGGGCTCTACCGGATGCACGACGACGAGGGCACGCCCTTCCTCGTCCTGCACGGGCCCGAGCCGGATCACGAGTGGGAGCTGTTCGTGGTCGCCGTCCACCGGCTGGTCGAACGCTTCGCGGTCTCGCTGTCCCTGAGCGTCAACGGCATCCCGATGGCGGTCCCGCACACGCGCCCGGTCACGGTCACCCCGCATTCGACCCGTCCCGAACTGGTCGCGGGGCACACCCCCTGGATCGGCAGGGTGGAGGTGCCGGCCGGGGCGGTCTCGCTGCTGGAGTACCGTCTGGGCGAGCTGGACCACGACTTCATCGGCTACGCCGTCCACGTGCCCAGCTACCTGGCGCAGTCGCAGTACCCGCGCGCGGCCATCGCCGCGATCGGCTATCTGACGGCCGCCACCGGGCTGGCGATCCCCACCGACGACATGGAGGAGACGGCCCGGGCCGCCGACGTGGAGATCGCCGAGCAGGTGGCCGCCTCCGAGGAGATCCAGCGGGTGGTCGCCAACCTGGAGCGTCAGTACGACGACATCGTCTCCTCCCGTGCCGAGAGCGAGGGGGACTCGAGGTCGTTCGGCACGGACGAGGAGGGCCTGCCCACCGCCGACGAGCTCGGCGCGGAACTCGAACGCTTCCTCGCGGAACGCGAGGGTGACGGAAACGGATGACCGTGTTCTACCAGATCCTCTTCAGCTCGGTGCTGCGTCACATGGACGCGGAGAAGGTGCACAAACTGAGCTTCGCCGCGTTGCGCGGCGTGACCGCCGTACCGGGGGTCTCCGAGGCCATGACCCGGGTCCTGGGCCCGCGTGAGCCGGAACTGACCGTGCACGCGCTGGGGCGCGAGTTCCCCGGCCCGCTCGGTCTGGCCGCCGGGTTCGACAAGAACGCGGAGAGCCCTCGGGGCCTGGCCGCGCTCGGCTTCGGCTTCGTGGAGGTGGGCACCGTCACCGCCCACCCCCAGCCCGGCAACCCCAGGCCGCGTCTGGCCCGGCTGGTCGCGGACCGCGCGATCGTCAACCGGATGGGCTTCAACAACGAGGGTTCGGCCCTGGTCGCCGAGCGGCTGCACCACGACCGTGACCGTGAGGGCCCTGTGGTCGGGGTGAACATCGGCAAGACCAAGGTGACCCCGGAGGAGGAGGCGCCCGCCGACTACGCGCTCAGCGCGCTGCGGCTGGCCCCCTACTCCGACTACATGGTCATCAACGTCAGCTCGCCCAACACCCCGGGTCTGCGCGACCTCCAGGGCGTGGAGCGTCTGCGTCCGCTGGTCGGCGCGGTGCGCGAGTCGCTGGCCGAGGCCGGCCGCTCCGACCTTCCCCTCCTGGTGAAGATCGCGCCCGATCTGGCCGACGAGGACGTCGACGCCGTCGCCGACTTCGCGCTGGCCGAGGGGCTGGACGGGATCATCGCCACCAACACCACCATCTCCCGTGAGGGCCTGGAGAGCTCGGCCGAGCAGGTGGAGGCGGCCGGTGGCGGCGGTCTGTCGGGGGCCCCGCTCAAGCGGCGTTCGCTGGAGGTCCTGCGCCGTCTGCGCGCCAAGGTCGGCGACCGGGTCACCCTGATCGCGGTCGGCGGCATCGAGACCCCCGAGGACGCCTGGGCCCGGATCCGGGCGGGCGCCACCCTGGTGCAGGGCTACACGGGGCTGATCTACGGCGGACCGCTGTGGCCGCGCCGGATCCACCGGGGCCTGGCCCGGCTGGTGCGTTCCGCCGGCTACCGGTCGATCGAGGAGGCCATCGGCGTCGACGCCCCCGCGCCGGCCCTGAAGGTGGTCGGCGACACCGCGACCGCGGGCTGACACGTGTACGACGAAGGGCCGGTGGGAGAACTCCCACCGGCCCTTCGCCATGGTCCGCCCCCGCTACCAGCTGCCGTCCCAGTCCTCGGGGAAGACGTGCGGGGGTTCGGGGAAGCCCATCGCCTGGCTCGCGGGGACGAACTCGTAGCCCTCGTCCCGCAGCAGCCGGATGATCTCGGGGACCGCGTCCAGGGTGGCCTCCTGGGGGTCGTGCATCAGGACGACGCCGCCGGGCTCGACCAGGTCGACGACCCGGTCCACGATCTCGTCGCTCGTCAGCCCCTCCCAGTCCTCGCTGTCCACCGTCCACAGGGTCTCGACCATGCCCTGATCGGAGATCTCCCGGTGCACGTCGTCGTCGGTGGCCCCGAACGGCGGCCGGAACAGCTCCACCGTGTGGCCGGTCTGGCGGCGGACCATCGCGCTCACCGAGGCGACCTGGGAGGGCAGCTCCTCGGCGTCCATACGGTTCATGTGCTCGTGCAGATCGCCGTGGCTGGCGATCTCGTGACCCTCGGAGTAGGCCCGGCGCAGCGGACCGGGGCGGGTCAGGACGGGGCTTCCGTTGAGGAAGAACGAGGCGGTGACCTTCTCGGCCGCGAGCAGGTCCAGCAGGTCCGAGGTGGCGGCCACCGGCCCGTCGTCGAAGGTGAGCGCGACACAGCGGACCTCGTCGTCCTCACAGTCCACGTCGGGGAGCCGGGCGTCGAAGACCCCGGGGACGGGCGGAGGGGCCTCCTCGTCGTCGTCCTCCTCGAACTCGGCCGGTTCCAGGTCGGCGTTCTCGGTCATGGAGGCCTGCCGAGCCCGCTCTCCCAGGTCGGACAGGAGAGGCGCGGCGGTCTCGTGGTCGACGATCACGACCTTGCGTCCGAACTCGGTGGAGGGCACGTGGCCCTCGATCACGGGGGAGAGGTGCCCGTCGTCGAACTCCACGACCAGGTCGCCGTTCTCGTTGAAGCCGATCGAGTCGTAGGTCCGCAACACCGGGTACAGGGTGTCGCCGTCGACCTCCTCGTCGTCGGCCAACTCGTCTCCGACGATCGCGTCGAGCTCGTCGAGGGCCTCCTGTCCGGCCAAGAGCTCGGTGGAGTGGGCGGAGTGGCCCGCGGTGGCGTCGTACCAGTGGGTGGAGTAGCCCTCGCGCATGCCGTGCATGTCCTCTTCGGAGCGCACCAGCCGCACCCCGAGAACGCCTTCGCCCGCGGCCACCAGCTCCCAGTCGACGCCCAGGCTCACCGGGTCCCGGGTCCCCGCGCGAAAGTCGGCGACCTCTTCGTCGACGCGTTCCTTGAGCGCCTCGGTGAACGCGTCGGCGGTCGGGAAGACGGGGAGGGTCACGTCGACGGCCACGTCCGGAACGGGGATGTGGGGATGGTCGTCGTAGTCCTCGGCGGAGGCGGTCCATTCGGAGATCCCCTCACCGGAACCGTCCTGGAGCACCGCCATCCGCTCGTTCCCGGACAGTCCGACGGCCTGTTCCCCGCAGGCCGTCAGGGCCAGGGACAGAGCCACCAGGGCCGTCCCGGCGCGGACCCGGATCGTCCGACCCTCGTGAGGCCGGGGCGGGGCCTGATCCGGTACGACTGAGTTCGATGACACGACCCGACTCCCTCGTCCCTTCGGCGGATGCTCTCCCGCGCTCGCTGGGAGCAACATAGGGGACAGCGCCCCGGCGCCCGGGGCACTGTCCACATGTGGACACCGATCCTCGTCGGTGGTCCTTCCGCTCTACCGAGGTCAGTCCTCCCCGCCCCGGTCGGCGGGGGAAACCTCCCCACCGACCGAAGCCGGGGTTCTACAGATCCGTCCCGTCCACGTAGACCTGTCCCGGTTCGGTGGTACCCAGGAGCTGGGACACGGTGACCATGGTGTAGCCGCGTTCGTCCAGCTCACGGATGATCTTGCGGGACGCGTCGATCGTGGTGTCGTGGATGTCGTGCATCAGGATGATGGCCCCGTCGGAGGCCCCGTCCAGGGCCCTCTCGGAGACCACGCCGGCCTTCCGGTCCTTCCAGTCGTTGGTGTCCACGCCCCACAGGATCTGCGCCAGACCGAGCTCCTCGGTGACCTGGTCGACCGTGCCGTTGCGGGAGCCGTAGGGCGGCCGCATCAGGTTCATCGTGTGGCCGGTCTCGCGCTGGACCAGGGCCTGGGTGGTCTCCAGGTTGGACCGCACGGCGCCGGCGCCGATCGTGGCCAGATCGGGGTGGTCCAGGGTGTGGTTGGCGATCTCGTGACCCTCGGCGTAGGCACGACGCACCGTCCAGGGGTGCTCCCTGACGGGGAGGCCTGTGACGAAGAACGTCGCCTTGGCGTCGTGGGCGGCGAGCATGTCCAACAGCTCGGGAGTGCGCCCGCCGGGGCCGTCGTCGTAGGTCAGCGCGACACAGCGCACCTCGGGGTCGGAACAGTCGACGGAGTCGTCGCTCGGGGACATCATCCCGGGCGCCGCCTCCACGGAGCCGTCCTTGTCGGCCTCCGGAGCGGTCTCCACGGTGAACTCGTCCACGCCGGTGGTGGCGGCGTCGCGTGCCCGCAGACCGAACTCCGACAGCAGCCCCTCGGCCTCGTCACGGTCGATCACGGCGTGCAGACGCCCCTCCGAGGCGGGGGCGATCTGTCCGTCGTCGAACTCCACGACCAGGTCGCCTTCGGAGGAGAAACCGACCGAGTCGTAGAGGGCGTCGATCGGGTACAGGGAGGAGGTCACCGCGGCGGTGTCGGAGACGGCCTCGCGCACCAGCTCGTTGAGCTCCTCCAGTTCGGCCTGGCCGGCCAGGAGGGAGCTGGAACCGCGGACCACGCCGTCACCGGTCTCGTACCAGTAGATGCTGTGGCCCTCGCGGGTCTCCTCGGAGTCGGTCTCGGTCGTGGTGACGCGCACGCCGACGATCCCATCGCGTGCCGCCGTCAATCGCCACTCGCCGGTCATCGAACGGGCCCCGGGCTCGGCCGCCTCGAACGCGGAGGCGCGTTCGGTGAGCGTGCGGTCCAGGAAGTCGGACAGCGGGTCGGCGTTGGGGATGACCGGATAGGCGACGGTGACCTCACCGCCGCCCTCATAGGAGATGGAGGTCTCTTCGAGGCCGGGGAGCGCGTCCGCGCGGACGTCGGTCAGCCCGTCCACCTCCTCGGCGGGGGGAAGGTCCTCCTCCTCCGCCGACACCGTCGTGGCGTCGTCGGTGCTCGGGCTCATGCCGTTCGGGCCCGGTGGTCGGGTCGCCATGGACAGCAGTCCCACGAGCACCACCAACGCGATCGCGACCGTGAGGACGGGATGATCGGGGGTCATGGTCGGACGGTCTTGCTGCTTCACCTGGGGGTTCTCCACGTTCATCGTCAGACGAACGTCCGCGGGAGAGCGGGGGCATGCCTCTTCCACGCAACGCTGATAACGGGTGTGATGCCGTGCACAGGGCAGGGGTTCGCCCTCGTGCTCGGAGGAAGGGGGTACGCCGGGTACAGGGGCGGAGGGGGATCTCCCTATACTCCCAGCTGTGGAAGGTACACACTCCACCGAGGAATCGGAGTCCGTTCCGCGGACGTCGGAGTGTGTCGAAAGAGGGAACCCGGTGTGAGTCCGGGACTGCCCCGCAGCGGTGAGTGGGAACGAAAGTCGTCAAAGGCACTGGTGCTTCGACCCGACGGGTCGAGCCCGGGAAGCGACGGCCGGTAGGCGGATCGACGTCTCGTCGAAGGTGCCCACGAGTCCGAAGACCTGCCTCCGCCCGGTGACGCGTCCGTGTCGCCGGTGGTCCCGTGCCCCGAGGGAGGGCCGAGGTCGCGAGACGGGTGTGTCCTTCGGCTCATCCGTGCTCCTCGCGTTCTCTCCCCTCTCCGGGATCGGTGCCCGGCTTTCGACGAGGGAGAGAAGCTTTCATGTCCACCACTCCGACGGCCTCCGGACCGTCCGTGCGCTCCACGGTGCACGGCTACCCGCGTATCGGTCCCCGCCGTGAACTCAAACGCGCCATCGAGTCCTACTGGAAGGGCGCCACCACCGCCCGGGAGCTCGACGACGTCGCCGCCGGCCTCCGTCGGGACGCCTACACCCGGCTGCGCGAGGCGGGTGTGGACGACATCCCGTCCAACACGTTCTCCTACTACGACCACGTCCTGGACACGGCGGTCATGTTCGACCTCGTGCCCTCCCGCCTTCCCTCTCCGGCGCGGGCGGAGGAGCGGGACGAGCGGCTCCGCCGCTACTTCGCCCTGGCCCGGGGCGTCCAGGGGGCGCCTCCGTTGGAGATGACCAAGTGGTTCGACACCAACTACCACTATCTGGTCCCCGAGCTCTCGCCGAGCACCCGGCCGCGTCTGGTCGACGACAAACCCGTCGCGGAGTTCCGTGAGGCCCTGGACGCGGGCTTTCGGACCCGGCCCGTGCTGCTCGGTCCGTTGACCTTCCTTCTCTCGGCCAAGGTCGCCGACGACGCCCCCGAGGGGTGGGAGCCCATCGAGCTGCTCGACCAACTCTTGGACGCCTACGTCCGGCTGCTGGCCGATCTCGCGGCGGCGGGCGCCACCGAGGTCCAGCTCGACGAGCCGATCCTGGCCACGGACGAGGGTCGTGCCGCCGTCGGCTACCTGGAGCGCTCCTACAAGCGGCTGGGAGAGGCGGAGGAGCGTCCCTCCCTCCTGGTGTCCACCTACTTCGGTTCGATCGGTCCGGCGGCGCTACGGGTGCTCAAGGAGTCCCGGGTGGAGGCGGTCGGCCTCGACCTGGTCACCGACGGGGAGGGGTTCGAGGACCTGGCGGCCGTCTCCGGTCTGGGCTCCACACGGTTGGTCGCGGGTGTCGTGGACGGTCGTAACGTCTGGCGTACCGACCTGTCCTCGGCGATCGGCCGGCTGGGCACCCTTCTGGCCCTGACGGACGAGCTCTCGGTGAGCACCTCCTGCTCGCTGCTGCACGTGCCCATCGACCTGGACGCGGAGACCTCCCTGGCGCCGGAGCTGCGTGAGGCCCTGGCCTTCGCCGTGCAGAAGGCCGGAGAGGTGGCCCTGCTCGGTCGGATCCTCTCCGAGGGCGAGGCCGTCGACACGGGGGCCTCCACACCGCGCAACCCGGCCTTTACCGACGCCCGTGTCCGGGCCCGCCTCGACGCGCTGGGGCCGGACGCCTACGAGCGTCCCGAGGACAGGGGAGGACCCGACCGGGTCACGCTGGCCACGACCACCATCGGTTCCTTTCCGCAGACCTCGGAGCTGCGCCGGTCCCGTGCCGCCCACCGTCGTGGCGAACTGTCGACGGAGGAGTACCACCGCATCCTCCGCGCGGAGATCGACCGTGTGATCGCGCTCCAAGAGGACATCGGCCTGGACGTCCTCGTCCACGGCGAGCCCGAGCGCAACGACATGGTCCAGTACTTCGCGGAGCGACTGGAGGGCTACGCGACCACCGAGAACGGTTGGGTGCAGTCCTACGGGACGCGCTGTGTCCGACCCCCGATCCTGTTCGGAGACGTCTCGCGTCCCGAGCCGATGACGGTCGAGTGGATCACCTACGCCCAGTCGCGTACCGAGAAGCCGGTGAAGGGCATGCTGACCGGTCCGGTCACCATGCTGGCCTGGTCGTTCGTGCGTACCGACCAGCCGCTCGCGGAGACCGCCCGTCAGGTGGGTCTGGCCCTGCGGGACGAGGTCGCCGATCTGGAGAGGGCGGGGATCCGCCACATCCAGGTGGACGAGGCGGCCCTGCGGGAGCTGCTCCCGTTGCGGGAGGAACGGCGTGAGGAGTACCTGGACTGGGCGGTGGCCTCCTTCCGCCTGGCCACCTCGGGGGTCGCTCCGAGCACGACGATCCACACCCACATGTGCTACTCGGAGTTCAACCGGATCGTGGGCGGGATCGAGGCGCTGGACGCCGACGTCACCAGTGTCGAGGCGGCCCGATCGCGCATGGAACTGGTGGAGGCCCTGGGGCGGCGGGGCTACAAGCGCGGGATCGGCCCGGGCGTGTACGACATCCACTCCCCGAGGGTGCCCTCGGTGGAGGAGATCGAGGTGTCGTTGCGGCTGGCCGTGTCGCACGTGGAGGCCGCGAACCTGTGGGTCAACCCGGACTGCGGGCTGAAGACGCGCGGCTACGCCGAGGCGGAACAGGCGCTGCGCAACATGGTCGAGGCGGCCCGTAGGGTGCGCGCGGACCTCGCCGAGGCCTGATCCGGTCCGTGTCGTCGGGGGCTCGCCCGACGGTACGGACCCGGGTACGGCGAAGGGGCCGCGACACGAGGTCGCGGCCCCTTCTCGTGGTCGTTCCGCGAGGGAACGTCCGGTCGGGTCCTCAGGAACCGACGATGGCGAGGGCCTCGGCCGCCGCGGAGGTCATGATGTCCTCGGCGTTGTCGGGCATGGAGAGGTCCTCGGGGTCGACCGACAGACCATTGATCTGGTAGGTCAGCTCGATGTTGACGTTCGCGGTACGCACCATCAGGACGGCCACGGGGATGAGGTCGCCGAGGTAGTCGTACTCGGTGATCACGAGGTGGGCCTCGTCGCCCAGACCGTCGAGGGCCTTGTCCTCGGTGATGCTGTCCGCCGGGTAGTAGTCGTCGTTACCACCGGTGTAGTAGTCGACGCTGCTCTGGAACTCGCTGGTGGCGGCCTCGATGGAGTCCGAACCGCTGTAGGGCACCGAGTACGACAGGTTCAGGGAACCGTAGGCGTCGTCGGGGTTGCCCTCGGGGGAGTCGCCGATGGTGGAGCAGGTGGCCGAGTTGTCGGACACGCTCTTGCCCGGGTCGGAGCTGAGCAGGAAGTCGCTCATGACCTGGTCGGTGTAGGCCTCGCAGGGCTCCTGGGGCAGCGCGTAGGGCGGCTCGCCGGAGGGGCCCTCGCCGCCGGCGACGGGCTCCTCTGCCGGTTCGTCGGTCTCGACGGGGGCCTCGGTGGTGGGGTCGGGGGTGACGACCTGGTCGTCACCGCCACCGCGGGCGACGAGCATGATGATCACGGCGATCACGAGGACCACGATGATCACGCCGCCGCCGATGACCACCCAGAGACCGGCCTTGCCGCCGCTCTTGGGGGGCTGGGGAGGCGGCGGATAGGCGCCCGGGGCGCCGGGGCCCATGGGGCCGCCCGGCCCACCGGGGCCGCCAGGACCGCCGTAGGGCGGCTGACCGCCCGCGTACATGCCCTGGTCCTGGCCCGGAGCGCCCGCGTACATGCCCGGGTCCTGACCCGGGCCGCCCGGGTAGGGGGCCTGACCGTAGCCGGGCTGACCGCCGGTGCCGGGCCCGTAGGGCGGCTGGCCTCCGGTGCCGTCCCCGCCACCATAGGGGTTCTGCGGTGGCTGGTTGTAAGGTCCGTTTTCGCTCATGGCTCCCCTCGCCCGGTGAAGTGCTGACCGTGTTGTCTGGGATGCGCGTGCGCAATGGTGGGTTCTCACGAGTTTCCCGTGGCGACCTTCGGCGGATGGCCGGTCGGGTGACGGCACGGGGAATCGTGGGGAGGACGGCCCGGGACCACCGTCGATCCGCGGGCGAGGGCGGATGACGGGGAGCGGGAGTTCCCTGCGTCGTGAGTGGATGTCCCGATGGGAGAACGGGGTTCGCCGTGCATCGTGGTCGGGGCCGGAGGAGAAACGTTCCGTGCCCGTCGAAGAGTCGGGACGTCAAGCATCCTAGCTGCGTAGAGGGACGAAAGGCAGGTCGGATCGACGATAGTGGGGCGAATCGTCACCATTTCGTGCCGGCCGAGCCGAGAATCACCCGAGGTGAGGCCTTATCGTGATCTCCCCTTCTGGACATTCGTGTCCTTTCGGGGATAAAGACGAGGTCCGGAACGGGGTTCGTCCCGCTCCGGATCAGAACATCGAGATGTGCACGTGGTCGAAGTGGTTCTCGGTGTTGTTGCCACGGTCCGACATCGCACGCCAGCCCTCGTCACCACGACGGATGTCCCAGATCTGCTGGCGGTAGATGATGTACATGATCCCCAGGTCCTCGGCGTTGTCCTGGGCCCAGTGGGCGATGTCCCAGCCCCGCTGCTCCTGTTCGGGCGGGGGCTTGCGGCCGTTGGCGTCCACCATGAAGTCGCAGGCGCGCCCCTTGGGGTGCTCGCCCACGACCCAGCCGCCCACCTCGCGGTAGCAGCCCACGCCGCCGACGTCGTCGCCGCGGCCGAACTCCTGGATGATCACGTCGCGCATCTGCTCGGTGCGCGGGGTGATGTTGTCCGGCGGCCGCATGGGCTGCTCGGGGTGGTCGGCGATGAGCCGGCGCACCTCCATGCGCCGGTCCTCCAACTCGTCCATGTCGGCCTCGGCCTCGGCCAGCCGTTCCTCGGCGTTCTCCCTGGCGACCTGGTCCCGGGACAGGGCCTGGTCGAGCTGGTCGATCCGGTCCTGATTGCTGCTGGACAGGTAGTCGATGACGACCGCGCGGTCGATGACCTCGTCGGGTTCGGTGTCCACGAACAGCGACATCGACGGGTCGATGCCGCTGCTGGTGTAGGTGGCCACCGCGAGGGCGCGCACCTGGGCGCGGACCTCCTCGACCGCCTCGTTGGTGGCGTCGGCCCGGCTCTGGGCGCGCTCGGCCTCCTCCATGACCTGCTCCATGTCGCGGAGCTCGCCGTTGTACTCCTCGGTGAGGGCCTCGGCCCGCTCCTCCAGGGAGCCCATGCTCTCCGGCTCGCGGGGCGGAAGCGGCGCGGCGGTCGCGGGGGCGGGCAGGGCGGTGGCGGCCAAGAGCGCGGTGACCAGAGCGATCACCTGGGCTCGGCCCGGGAACGGGCCGGAGAGAAGCGCACGGGCGCCATCGGCGAGGGTCTCCCGCCAGGTGGCGTCGGTGGGGTCGGGCGCCCAGAAGTCGACGTAGTCGTCCACTCTGTTCAGATCGTCGGACTGCACGGTGTGGTCGCTCCTCGTGCCCGCGGGCGCCCTCACGGGCACAGGACGCCGTGGGCGCTGCTTCTCGTCATCTCCCGGACCGGTGTCGCGGCCGTCGCCGTGTGGGCGGGCCTCGACCTTCCTCGGTCGCCTCGGCGCGTGAAGGTCACGGGACGGTAATGAGTGTAGGCACTCTCTTGGGTGTTCGTGAGAGGCCGTGCGGCTTACCCCGGTGGTCATGGGGCTGATGTGGTCTAAATAACCATATTCAGGTCAACGATTTTGTCGACCGGCCGACGTGGTCATGGTTGAGTTGGTGCCGTGATGGCTCCTGAGCACGACGAAGCGACCCCCGCCTCCTCGGTGGACACCGCCCGGCGGCCTCTTCCGCTGCCCGGCTGTCGCTGTCGAATGCCCCGCTTCCGCTCCGCCTGAGCCCTTCGCTCCACCGGGGAACGCACGTCGAGCCGTGTCCGGGCTCCGGTCCCGAATCCTCTGGAGCCCCCGACCGCCGGTCCCTCCGGCGCGTCGACGCCGTCCACCGACCGGGCGCTCCGTACGCTCGGGTGTGGGCGTCAAACCCACGCTGATCCAGCCTTTCTCCGCGAAGCGCGGGAGCTGTGACACCACCGCCAGACGTCGATGGGAAAACCGTGATTGACGCAGTGGGTCTGCACAAGACCTACAGGTTGAAGAAACGCCAGGTAGAGGCCCTCAAGGGCGTCGACCTGCATGTCGAGTCCGGCGAGATCTTCGGGGTCGTCGGCCAGAGCGGTGCGGGCAAGAGCACGCTCCTGCGCTCGGTGAACCTCCTGGAACGCCCCGACGAGGGCAGTGTCCGGGTCGGTGACGGGGAGCTCACCGCCCTGCGCGGCTCCCGACTGCGCGAGGCCCGTCGGGGGATCGGCATGGTGCACCAGCACTTCGCCCTGCTCTCCTCACGCACGGTCGCCGGCAACGTCGGCTTCCCGCTGGAGGTCGCCGGCGTCTCCCGCGCCGAGCGCTCACGTCGTGTCGGCGAGCTCTTGGAGCTGGTCGGTCTGAGCGACAAAGCCCGTGCCTACCCCTCTCAGCTCTCCGGTGGACAGAAGCAGCGTGTGGGCATCGCCCGCGCCCTGGCCCCCGAGCCCAAGGTGCTGCTCAGCGACGAGGCGACCTCGGCCCTGGACCCGGCCACGACCGAGTCCATCCTGTCCCTGCTGCGCAGCCTGCGCGACGAGCTCGGTCTGACCATCCTGCTGATCACCCACGAGATGGACGTGATCAAGAGGATCTGCGACTCCGCCGCGATCATGGAGAACGGCGAGTTCCGCGAGTCCGGTCGTGTGCTGGACCTGATCGGTACACCCGGTTCCCTGCTGGCGCGCTCGCTCTTCCCGTTGCCGGACAACGGCGGCCCGGAGACCGTGGTCATCACCTACCCGCGCTCCTTCGACGAGCCCTTCATGTCCGAACTGACCCGCCGCTTCGACGTGGACGTCAACATCCTCGGAGGCGGGGTGGAGCAGGTGGCCGGCCAGTCCGTGGGCCGCCTGAGCGTCGACATGCGCGGTTCTCGTCGTGCCGAGGCGTTGACCTACCTGTCCGAGCACGGCCTGCTGGTCGAGGAGGCCGGAAAGTGACCACCGATCGGATCCTGTACCTGGCCGACGAGGGCAACGCCGTCACGGCCGTCCTCGACTTCGTCTACGACTGGCCGAACATGTGGCCCAGCCTGTGGCTCGGCACCCAGGACACCGTCTACATGGTGCTGTGGGCGACGATCTTCAGCGTGCTCGTCGGTCTTCCCCTGGGAGTCCTGCTGGTCACCACCGACCGGGGCGGGCTCACGCCCGCGCCGGCGGTCCGCGCCGTGCTCAGCGCCATCGTCAACATCGGCCGTTCCCTGCCCTTCATCGTGCTGATGGTGGCGGTGCTGAGCCTGACCCGCTTCCTCGTGGGGACCACTCTGGGCCCCACCGCCGCGATCGTGCCGTTGAGCATCGGCGCCATCCCGTTCTTCGCCCGTCTGGTGGAGACCTCTCTGCGGGAGGTGGATCGCGGGGTGATCGAGGCCGCCTACGCCATGGGAACCCGCAAGCTCACCATCGTGGGCAAGGTGCTGCTGCCGGAGGCGCTGCCCGGTCTGATCGCGGGTCTGGTGATGACCGTGGTCACACTGATCTCCTACTCGGCGATGGCCGGCGCCATCGGTGGCGGTGGTCTGGGCGACCTGGCGATCCGCGAGGGTTACCAGCGCTTCAACGACCACTACCTCTGGGCGACCGTCATCCTCCTCGTCGTCATCGTGCAGATCGCGCAGAGCCTGGGCGATCTGTTGGTGCGCCGCCTCTCCCGGCGCTGAGTCCTTCCCCTTCCCCTCGCCCCTCTGGTCGGATGTCGAATCGACGGCAAGGAGAACGCCATGTCAGGGAGTGTGAAGGCGCCCCGGGGGGTCGCCGTGTTCGGTGCGGTGGCCCTGCTGCTCACCGGGTGCGGAAGTCCCAGTGAACGGGCCGGAGGCGGCGAGGGGGACGAGGACCTGGTGACACTGCGAGTGGGGGCCAGTCCGGTCCCGCACGCGGAGATCCTGGAGTTCGTCGACGAGGAGTTGGCGGCCGAGGCCGGGTTGGCCATCGACGTGGTCGAGTACACCGACTACAACCAGCCCAACGCGGCCCTGTCCGAGGGGGAGTTGGACGCCAACTACTACCAGACGCGTCCCTTCCTGGAGGAGTATCTGGCGGGCAACCCCGAGGCGGACCTGACCTACGTCGGGGACGTGCACCTGGAGGCCTTCGGTCTGTACTCGGAGAAGATCTCCGACCTGGCCGACCTGCCGGAGGGTGCGCGGATCGGGGTGCCCAACGACGTGTCCAACATGGGGCGCGCGTTGAACCTGCTCGCCGAGCACGACGTGATCACCCTCGCCGACAGCGGGGGGAACACCCCCTCCCTGGACGACGTCGAGGAGGATCCGAAGGGCGTCGCGATCACCCCGGTGGAGGCGGCGCAACTACCCCGATCGCTCCCGGACCTGGACGCCGCCGTGGTCAACGGCAACTACGCCCTCGAAGCGGACCTGCCCGACACCGCGGAGGTCCTGGGGTGGGAGCGGACCGAGGGCAGCGTCTACGGCAACGGCCTCGTGGTGCGCGCGGCCGACGCCGACTCCGCGGACATCGCGCGGTTGAACGAGCTGTTGCACAGCCCCCGGGCGCGCTCCTTCATGGAGCAGCGCTGGCAGGGCATCGTCATCCCGATGGGCTGACGAGGGAGCGGTCGGCCGCCCCGCACACGGCCGAGGACGCGCGGTCCCGGCGACGCTCGGGGCCGCGCCCGAAAGATCACGGTTGGGTTGCGTCCGGGTTCGGGTGCGTTGACGCGTGGGTAGGGGTCTGCTTCGGTATTGGGAGCGCTCCCACCTCTGTTTTCTCCCCACGGAAGGTACGTGTGCCACAAGTGAGCAAGCCCGACGATTTCCCCGAGGACTTCCTTTGGGGGGCGGCGACCGCCTCCTTCCAGATCGAAGGGGCCACCACCGCCGACGGCCGCGGTCGCAGCATTTGGGACACCTTCGCCGAGACGCCGGGCAAGGTGCTCAACGGGGACACCGGAGACCCCGCCGACGACCACTACCACCGCTACGCCGAGGACATCGGGCTGATGCGGGCTCTCAACCTCGGCGCCTACCGTTTCTCCATCGCCTGGCCGAGGATCCTTCCGGAAGGGGAGGGAAAGGTGAACCAGGCCGGACTCGACTTCTACGACCGGCTGGTCGACGCCCTCCTCGAAGCCGGCATCCGCCCTTGGGCCACCCTCTACCACTGGGACCTCCCCCAGCCCTTGGAGGACCGCGGTGGTTGGCCGGAACGCGACACCGCCCTGCGCTTCGCCGACTACGCCACCGTCGTGGCCGAGGCCCTCGGCGACCGGGTCGGCGACTGGATGACCATCAACGAGCCGTGGTGTTCGGCCTTCCTCGGCTACGACAACGGACACCACGCCCCCGGTCGCCGTGACACCGCGGCGGCCCTGGCCGCCACCCACCACCTCCTGCTCGGACACGGCCTGGCGGTGGAGGCGATCCGTTCCACCGGGCACCCGGCCCGGGTCGGACTGGCCCACAACCAGGCGGTCATCCGGGCGAACGGGGCGCACGCCGCGGACGTGCGGGCGGCGCGCCGGGCCGACGGGGTGCGCAACCGTATCTTCACCGATCCCCTGTTCAAGGGCTCCTACCCGGCCGACGTGCTGAAGGACATCGCCCACATCAGCGACTTCTCCTTCGTCCGGGAGGGCGACCTCGCCACCATCTCGGCCCCGATCGACTTCCTGGGGGTCAACTACTACACGCCCGAGTTCGTTGCCGGCTCGGACCGGGGGCTGGACCCGGCCGGGGTCGACGGCGGAGGCGGTGCCTGGCCCGGCGCCGAACCGGAGGAGGTCCACGTCTCCCAGGGGCTGCCGGTCACGCAGATGGGCTGGGAGATCGACCCGCGAGGGCTCTACGACGTCCTTCAACGCCTGGCGGGGGAGAGCGGCGGGATCGACCTGTACGTGACCGAGAACGGCTGCGCCTTCGAGGACCGGGTCTCCGAGGACGGCGCGGTCCACGATCCGGAGCGGACCGACTACTACGAGGCGCATCTGAGGGCGGCCAGGGAGGCCGTCCACGCCGGAATCCCGCTCCGCGGTTATTTCGCCTGGTCCCTTCTGGATAATTTCGAGTGGGCGTGGGGGTACTCCCGCAGGTTCGGGATCGTGTACGTGGACTACGAGACGCAGGAGCGCGTGGTCAAGGACACGGGACACTGGTACGCGGAGTTGGCCGGGACCGGTAGGTTCCCCGAACGGTGATCCACGAGTGATCGCGGGGCGCCCTCGGGGGCGCCCCGTACGCGTGACCGACGGAACGGATCCCACCGTGGCGGGCCCGTGCCCTCCCACGTCCACCGTCCGGAACGTCCGGGCGGAGGTACAGACGTCCAAGGAGCCTCGAAGTGGCCAAGAGCGGTGGTCGACAGCGGCCGACCCTGGAGATGGTGGCGCGGCGGGCCGGGGTCGGTCGGGGCACCGTCTCCCGGGTGATCAACGGATCCCCCCAGGTCAGCCCGCGCACCCGCGAAGCCGTGCACGACGCCATCGCCGAGCTGGGCTACAGCCCGAACCAGGCCGCGCGGACCTTGGTCACCCGACGTACGGACACGATCGCCCTGGTGGTGTCCGAGTCGCGTGATCGCCTGTTCGAGGACCCCTTCTTCGCCGACATCATCCGCGGGGTCAGTTCGGTGTTGAACGAGCGCGACCTCCAACTCATGCTCACCACCGCCCGGGGCGAGGCCGAGCACAAGCGTGTGGGCGACTACCTCAGCGGTTCGCACGTGGACGGGGCCCTGCTGGTCTCCCTGCATCGCGACGACCCCCTCACCGCGCGTCTGGCCCAGGCGGGCGTACCGGTCGTGCACGGTGGCCGGCCCTACTCGGACGCCCAGCCCGCCCCCTTCCGGGTGGACATCGACAACGTGGACGGGGGGAGGGTGGCGACCCGCCGGTTGCTGGAGACCGGACACGTCCGGGTCGGGACGATCACCGGCCCCCAGGACATGAGCGCCGGTGTCGAGCGGCTGCGGGGCTACCGGGAGGCCATGGCCGAGGCCGGGCGCGACGTCGACGAGCGGCTGGTGGTCCAGGGCGGGTTCAGCGTCGAAAGCGGTGCCGAGGCGATGGCGCGCCTGCTCGACCAGGGCGGACGTCCGGACGCGGTCTTCGTCGCCTCCGACATGATGGCGATCGGCGCGATCCGCACCCTGCGGGAACGCGGTCTGAGCGTGCCCGACGACGTGGCCCTGGTCGGCTTCGACGACGCGCCGATGGCGCGGCACAGCGATCCGCCGCTGACCACGATCCACCAGCCCACGGACCGCATGGGCCGCGAGATGGCCCGGCTGCTCGTGGACGTGGCGATCCCCCGGGCCGCCGAGGCGGAGGCGATCACGCTCGACACCCGTCTGGTGGTCCGCGGGTCCGGATGAGCCCGGGTCCTGATCCGGACTCCGGGTCCGAGACCTCCGCTGACCCGGACGTTCGCCCCGTTCCTCCCTCTGGACTCGCGGGCACGGCCTGTGCAAGGCTGGTCGCGATTTCGGGGGAGGCGATGGGAGCGCATGGATCCGACACGGGAACCGACCCATAGCCGGTGCGCGATATCCACGTGCGGCTGGTGCGACCGGGACGGGATCGACTGCCGATTCTGCTCCGGGACGGGGTGGTGGCGGCCTCAACGGCCGCATCGGGAGTGCAGCGGCGTGATCGTCTGGCATCGTGTGGACGAACCCTGCCGAGGGTGTGCGGGTACGGGCAAGGAGCACAGCCCGGTCCCGGCGCCCTGAGACGCGGGGTGGGGAGGGTTGTTCGCGGTACGTCAGGGGGAGTGGGGACATTGCGTTGGGTCACCTATCTGTCACCGAGCGGTGGCGGGGTGAGAGCGGGGGCGCTGGACGACGGTGACGTCATGAGCGGGCCCGGGACACCGCCCCTCGACCGCCTTCTGGAGGGCGGGTTCGAGGCGTTGCGCGAGGCCCACGCACGCGCGGTCGATGGGGCCATCGAGATCATCGTGGAGCCGGAGACGCGCATGTGCTCTCCGGTCGCCCCCCGCGAGCCGGTGGCGGTGCGGTTGGGGGACCGGGACGTGGAGATCCCCCCGGAGCTGGTGGTCGGCGCGGACGACGCCGTGGCCCCCGAGGCGCGGGTCGCCCACGCGGGGGTCGCCGCGATCACGGTCGGCGAGGAGAGGGCCGGGGCCTATACCCCGGCCTGTCTGTGGCTGGACGCCGAGGGGGCCGCGGTGCAGCTGAGCCTGGGTCCGGTCCTGACCACCGCCGACGAGCTCACCGAGGGCTCGGTGGAACCGAACACCTCGGTGGACGACGTGGAGAACGGCAGGGGGAGGGTCGACCTCTCCGACCCCTGGTTGACGTCGGGTCCGGGCCGGGTCCGGGCCCGGCTCCCGGCGGTCACCCCGCCCTTGGAGGCGGACGACGAACTGTTCGTCGACGTGGGCGAGCTGGGCTCCTTCGAGGTGAGGGTCGGCTCCCAGGTGTGACCTCCAGGGTCAGGGCGTGTACTCCCAGTGCCAGGGCTCGAATCCGTCGCGCGCCCAGTCGGGGTTCTCCCAGCCGTACTCGGGGGCGTGGTCGAGCATCCACCGATGTTCGGCGCTGTCCAGGACGTCGACCCGACCGCACAGGTCCACGGCGACGCCCAGCCCGTGCGCGCTCGTCCCCGGCCTGGCCGCCATGCCGGGCAGCATCTCCTGGAACAGGCGCACCTGCTCGTGGTAGGGCCGGTAGGAGTCGGTGACGCACATGGGCCTGCCGAACTCCTCGCGATAGGCCCCGTCGAGTTCGACGAAGGCCTCCGCCGCGTCGGCCCGTAGGACCTCCCCGGGCTGGGGGAGGGGGCACAGGGCCGAGTCGGGGACACGGCCGTTCCCGAAGTCGCCCGGATCCCGGCCCTCACAGACCCCGCCCGCGCTCGACGTCGCGTCAGAGGCCGGGGCGTCATTCTCCTCCGAGGAGCCGTCACCGGCCGCGCGCGCGTGCGATCCGTCCGCCGAGGACGGCCTCCCGGCGTCGGTGATGGCCTCCTCCAGCGCGGTCTGTCGCTTCAGGAGCTCTCGTGCCTTCTCCTCCTGCTCGGCGATGGCCTCCTCCGCCTCCTCGCGGGCCCGGGCCGCGGCCTCGGTGGCCTCGCTCCGCTCCTCCTCGGCCTTCTCCGCGCTTCCGGCCAGGGTCGCGGTGGCCACGCGCGAGGCCTCCGCGCGGTCGAGGGCGGCCGAACGGTGCTCGCCCAGTAGAGCGAGGTAGGCGCCGCGTTCCAGGAGGCCGACGGGGCCCTCCGGGCCGGTCCAGGCGCGGGCGGGGGACAGGTCCTCGCCCTTGTAGGCGCCCGCCGCCTGCCTGGCGGCCTCCAACCGACGTTCCCGATGGAGCCTCGTGGCGGTGTCGGCACGGGAGACGGCCGCCTCCCGCGCCTCGGTGGCCTCCTCCAGGAGTTCGGCCTCCCTCTCGTAACGCGTGATCATCTCTCCGGCGTGCTCGCGCAGGTCGGCGACCTCGGCGCGGGCCGACGCCAGTTCGACCCGCAGCGTGTGGAGGCCGCTCTCGTCGGAGGTCCGCGCGGCGGCGGGGGAGGGGACGGCAAGGGTGAGGAGCAGGGCGGCGCTCAGGGGAAGAAGGGACGTGACCGGAGCGAGGCGTGGGGGACGAGGATGATGGACACTCCGGGCATTCGTTTCATTGCACACTGTGATCGATTTCGGACGCGGTGCGGCGCGCATCTCCGCCTCCCCCTCAGGGCCTGCGTACATGTCCTGTCACGATGTCACGGGTCATCGTCCTTGATGGGGAAGTCGGGGGTGTGTCCAAATAGTTACCTCTATGTCCGGAGGGTTTTCGGTCTCCCCGCCTGACCTGGGGGGTTGGTCATAATGCGGACAGAGGGGGCGTTATGGGCCTCCGGGGTTCGAAGTTTCCGTGCCGATCGGCATCAAACGACCGAAGCGAGTGCTTCGCTCCCATTGGTACGCTATCCACCGCACGCGCACCTCAAAGCAGTCGGTGCGCGGCTCCTCTCCTCCCAGGCGAGTCCGGCGGACAGTCTTCACATCTCCCCACATTCCCACCGCTTCCTGTTTTCCGGTGGACCACGTGGTCTCTACCGATTTTCCGATCCGGAGCGGTCCAACCCCTGGGTTCAACAGCCGTTCGAGGCGGTGACACGAAAGGTTGCGAGGGTCCGTGTCGACACGAGCGACGAAGAACGCGGCCGCTGCCCCAAGCGAGGCAACGCAGGCCGACAACGCCGAAGCCACGCCCCGGCGCAGAGCCGACTGGTGGCGGCCACGTAACTGGCGGGTGCGCACCCGACTGGTGGCCCTCATCGTCATCCCCACCGCCG
Organism: Nocardiopsis alba DSM 43377; assembly: GCF_000341225.1. Lineage (GTDB taxonomy): Bacteria > Actinomycetota > Actinomycetes > Streptosporangiales > Streptosporangiaceae > Nocardiopsis > Nocardiopsis alba. The sequence continues at coordinate 307,191 of NZ_ANAC01000010.1, read as the reverse complement.
TGGCGCTCGCGCTCGGTGGCCTGAGGGTCTACGAGGCCTCGGTCTCGACCGTCACCCACGCGCACATCGAGGACCGGGCCGACGTCGGTGTCCTCATCGTGGAGCTGGCCAACCAGCTGGGGCGGGAACGTACCGCCAGCGCCGTCTACATCTCCGACAACTCCGACCCCACGCGTCGGTCGGACGCGCTCCGTCAGGAACTCGACGAGCAGCGGGACGCCTCCCGGGACCTCCAGAGCACCCTCATCGCCCGTCTCGACGACATGGGCGAGATGGACGGGGACCTGGCCCAGGGACGACTGTCCACCATGCGCAGTCAGCTCTCCACCGTCGACGACCTGCGCTCCGAGGTCGACGAGAGCCGCATCACGGTCCTGCCGGTGGTCACCAAGTACCGGACCATCATCCGCTCCCTCGCCGACTTCAACCAGACGATCGCGGACGAGACCGACGACACCGACCTGCGGGAGAGCGTGCGCGCGCTCACCGCGCTGTCGAACGCCCGGGACCAGCTCTCCTACGAGACCGCGCTGATGGGTCACTCCCTGACCCGTAACTCGATGACCGGCGGTATCTCCGAGGCCATCGACTCCAGCCGCGCCCGCTACGAGAACGAGATCTCCAACTTCGTCCAGGCGGCCCACCCGGACCAGCGCGCCATCTTCGACGAGCACTTCACCGGCCTGGAGGTCAGCCAGGTCTCCACCATGCGCATGCGCGTCATGTACCGCGCGGACCGCGGAGACGACCTGACCGGCGTCACCGCCAACGACGGCCCCGCCGACTACCAGGAGATCGCCGACGTCGCCCTCGAACGTCTGGAGACGGTCGAGACCGGTCTGGCCGAGGGCATCGCCGATGACGCCAACGAGCTGCGCGGCGCCGCCCTGCTCCGCACGATCATCGACCTCGTCATCGTGGCCGGCGTGCTCCTGGCGGTCTTCATCCTCACCTCGCTCGTGGTCCGCTCCCTGGTGCGCCCGCTGCGCACCCTCCAGGACGGCGCCCGCCGCGTCGCCGAACGCGACCTGCCCGACGCGATCAACCGGATGCAGGAGGCCGGAGCCGTCCCCGAGAACGCGCGTGTCACCCCGATCGAGGTGGACACCCGCGACGAGATCGGCGAGGTGGCGCGGGCCTTCGACGACGTCCACAGGGTCGCCCTGACCCTGGCCTCCGACGAGGCCGCGCTGCGCAGCAACGTCAACGCGATGTTCGTCAACCTCTCCCGCCGAAGCCAGACCCTGGTGGAGCGGCAGCTCCGTCTGATCGACGGTCTGGAGCAGTCCGAGCAGGACGCCGACCGTCTGTCCGACCTCTTCCAGCTGGACCACCTCGCCACGCGTATGCGTCGCAACAACGAGAACCTGCTGGTCCTGTCCGGTCAGGACAACACGCGCAAGTGGGCCCAGCCCGTTCCGCTGGTCGACGTGCTGCGAGGCGCGGTCTCCGAGGTCGAGCAGTACGAGCGCGTCAACGTGCGCGCCCCCTCCCACATCTCGGTACTGGGACGTCCGGTCAACGACGTCATCCACCTCGTCGCCGAGCTGGTGGAGAACGCCACCGCCTTCTCCCCGCACGACACCGAGGTGCTGGTCAGCGCCAAGATCCTGGACGGCGGAGCCGTTCAGGTGGACGTGACCGACAGCGGTATCGGCATGGCCCCCGACGACCTGGCCGCGGTCAACGCGCGCCTGGCCGCCCCGCCGGTCATCGACGTCGCGGTCTCGCGCCGCATGGGTCTGTTCGTGGTCTCGCGCCTGGCCCACCGTCACGGCATCAAGATGACCCTCCAGGAGGCGCACGGCGGAGGCACCACCGCCTGCGTCGTCTTCCCGCCGGACCTGCTCATCACGCCGGTCGAGGGCCAGCACGCGCTCGGTGGCCCCGAGGCCCGTCCCGAGCTCTCCGCGGCCGTCCCCGACACCTTCGCCGACGCCGAGGCGGCCTTCGCGGCCACCCCGCCCGCCGTCGAGCCGGACGACCCCTGGAAGAACCAGGACGCGTCCTCCGCGCCGAGCGACCTCGGTGGTCTGCCCAAGCGCACCCCCGGTGGCGGTCTCTCCGAGGAGCACCCGCCCAGCGGCCAGGACCTGTGGGGCAACGACACCGGCACGAACTGGGAGGCCCCCGCCCGCGCGGAGGGGCTCTCGCCCAACAGCGGCCTCCTCGGCAACGACACCGGGTCCGTGGTGGACCCCTACGACACGCCCGAGGAGGACGAGCCGCAGTCGGAGAACACCGGCCGCAGCCTGTTCGACCCGGCGCCCCGGAACACCGGCTCCACCGGAGGCCCGGACACCGGCTCCTTCCGACGTCCCACCGACACCGGAACCTTCGGCCGGCCGGCATCGGACACGAGCGCCTTCCGCAGGCCCACCGAGGCCGAGCGTCGCGAGGTCGACTCCTACGACGCCTTCGGTGGATCGGGCTCTCGCGGCGGGTCGAACGACACCGGCGCCTTCGACACCGGAACGCACCGGACCAGCGCTTTCGGCGCCTCCGAGCCGACCCCGGAGCGGGGGGACGACAACACCGAGACCTTCCCGGCCCTCTCCTCCTGGGACACCGAGAGCCGTTCGGAAGGCACCTCCGGCCCCGGTCGGGTCGACCCGACCGAGCCCTCTCGGACCGCCGCGAACGAGAATCGCGAGGGCTACGGTTCCACGGCCTACCTCTCTCGCCGTTATGGTGGCACCCAGGGACCGAACAACACCGTCGTGCCCCCCACGCCCGCCGGTGAGGGTTCCGACTCGCTGCCGATCTTCGACGCCATCGAGTCGAACTGGTTCAAGCGTCGCAGTGGTGGTCCGACGGTGGACGCCACGGAGACCGGACCGATCCCGCAGGTCCCTGCGGCGGAGGAACGGCCCGCGCCGAAGGAGGAACCGGCCCCGAGCGGACAGAACGCCCGTTCGGAGCAGGAATGGAACTCCGCGGCCGACCGCGGTTGGAAGGCCGCGCGAACCGCCGCCGAACCGCTCGCCGGTGGTCTGACCACTTCGGGCTTGCCAAAACGTGTTCCCAAGGCAAACCTTGTCCCAGGGACCGCGCCCAAGCCGGAGAACTTCAAGCAGATGCCCACTCGGAGCGCGGACCGGGTCCGGAACCGCTTCTCCGGATTCCAGAAGGGTGTCCGGGAAGGCCGTAACCGGCTCGGTGAGAGTTCGACGGAGGAGTGACCCAAGTGGCCACTGGTGGGACGGGGTCCCCCGCAGTCCTGGAAGCCGGATGCAATAGCATCTACCGAGCTTCTCGGACGCATCACACCCATCGCTTGACGAGAGCGGAACACCAGACTCCCGGTCTCCCCCACCGGAGGGGCCGGGCGGTTCGCAGAGGCAGTGCTGTCACATGCCGTGCCGGCGGTAGCAGTGCCCGAAGACCAGCCGGCGAACTTGGACAGGAGATCAGATGAGTCGACAGGTCAATGAACTCAACTGGTTGATCACTGACTTTGCCGACCGGGTACCGGATGTCGCCCACGCGATCGTCGTCTCTTCTGACGGCCTTCCGTTGGCGTCGTCGGCGGGATTCCCGGCGGATAGGGCCGACCAGCTGGCGGCGATCGCCTCCGGCCTGTCCAGCCTCACCCAGGGCGCGGCCCGGGTGTTCGAGGGTGGAGCGGTCGCCCAGACCGTCGTGGAGATGGAGCGGGGGCTGATGCTCATCATGGCCATCAGCGACGGTTCCTGTCTGGCGGTCCTCGCGGCCGCCGAGAGCGATCTGGGTCTGGTCGCGTACGAGATGACCCTGCTCGTCGAGCGGGCGGGGCGGGCGCTGACACCAACGGCGCGCACCTCGGGAATCCACTGATCCACCACCGACAGGAGGAAGTGGTGGCACCTCACAGTAGAGATGCCGGGAGCGCCTCGTGGTTCGGTCAACAGCCGGGTCATCCCCCCACCGGAGGGATGCCGGCCGTGCCGGGCGGCGGAGATGTTCCTCGACCAATCCAACAACCGTATGACCAGAGATCCGCGCCGGGTAGCGCACCCAGTTCGCTGGTGCGTCCGTACGCGGTCACCAAGGGCCGTACCAAACCGAAGTCACAGCTTCCCCTGGAAGCGCTGATCTCGGCCACCGCGGCGGCTCGTAACGAGTCGGGCACGCTGACGCCTGAATGGCAGGCGATCAGCGACCTGTGTCGGGAATGGCGATCCGTGGCGGAGATCTCCGCCCTGTTGCGGATGCCTCTCGGTGTGGCACGGGTGCTTGTGGCGGACATGTCCGAGCAGGGACTGGTCCAGATCAGGTCTTCGCTCAACAACGACGATCGCCCCAACACCAACCTGCTTGAAAGGGTGCTCAGTGGACTTCGCAAGCTCTAGCCCAGCCGAGGAAGGCGGTGCTGGGGGGAACGCGATGACGTCGGTCAAGATCGTCGTCGCCGGGGGCTTCGGTGTCGGGAAGACGACATTCGTTGGCTCCGTCTCCGAGATCGTGCCGCTGACGACAGAGGCGGTCATGACCAGCGCCAGCGTCGGTGTGGACGACCTCGCCAAGACGCCGGACAAGCAGACCACCACCGTCGCCATGGACTTCGGTCGTGTCTCCCTCGACTCGGATCTGATCCTGTACCTGTTCGGCACCCCCGGACAGCACCGGTTCTGGTTCATGTGGGACGACCTGGTCAAGGGCGCCATCGGTGCCGTCGTGCTGGTGGACACCCGTCGTCTGGCCGACTGCTTCCCCGCGATCGACTACTTCGAAGAGGCGCGCCTGCCCTTCATCGTCGCGATCAACGGGTTCGACGGCTACTACCCCCACGCCGCGGACGAGGTCCGGGACGCGCTCACGCTCAGCCCGGAGATCCCCATCGTCCAGGTGGACGCCCGTGACCGGGCCTCCACCAAGTCGACGCTCATCACCCTCGTCGAACACGCCATCACGGTGGGGGACCCCGAGGGCGCCGCAGGGCAGCAGCCCACCTCCACCGGGGGCCAGACCTCCTGGCGCTGACCCTGGTCACCCCGGGCCGGGGTCCCGCACAGAGCACGGCCCGGTTCCCGCTCGTCGGGAACCGGGCGTCCGTGCCGGCATCATGACCGGATGAGTTCTTCCTCCCGTCCCGACGCCGAAGCGATGACCCGACGATTCCGCGAGGTCGCGGAGGGGGTGCTCGACGCCCTGCTGGACCAGGCCCCGGAATGGGCCCTGGACCTCGGCGACACACGTGGCGCCCATCGCCTGACCGACCACTCGGCGACGGCGGACGCGCGCCGTCTGGCGATGCTCACCGACGCCCTGGGCTCCCTTGACGAGATCGACCAGGACCTGTTGCCGCCCGAGGACTCCGTGGATCTGGAGGTCCTGCGCTCCCGGGTCGCGGCCGACCTGTGGTCCACCTCCGAACTGCGTCCGCACACCTGGGATCCGCTCGTCCACTCGCCGGGCGAGGCCCTGAACCCGCTGATCGAACGCGCCCTCCTGCCCCTGCCCGAACGCCTGGAGGCGTTGGCCTCCCGCTGCGCGGCCCTGCCCGAGTACCTGGCCACGGCCCGCGAGCGTCTGTCCGAAGGCCCCGGCATCCCCAGGACGCACGCCGAGACGGCCCTGGCCCGACTCTCCGGTGTCCGTTCCCTGCTCACCGACGCGTTGCCCGCTCTGGCCCGGAACGAGCCCTCCTTGCGGGGACGGATCGAGCCCGCCCGTGAGGCGGCCCTGGCCGCGGTCGACGAGCACGCCTCCTGGATGCGGGCCGAGGCCGAGTTCGCCACAGCCGACCCCCGGTTGGGCGAGCGGGCCTTCGCCGCCCGCCTCTGGTACACCCTGGACTCCGAGCTCTCGCCCGAGGCCCTCTTGGTCCGGGCCGAGAGCGACCTGCTCGCCACCGAGGAGGAACTGGCCGAGGTGGCGGCGGAGTACGAGGGCGGCCCCCGCCGTCCGGGCGGGGCCGCCGAGGTATTGGACTCCCTCGCCCGAGAGCACGCCACCGACGTCGACACGGTCCGGCCCCTCGCCGAGCGGGCCCTGGCCCACCTGGACCGGAGGGTGCGCGAGCTCGACCTGGTCACCGTGTACGACGATCCGGTCGAGGTGGTGCCCATGCCCGAGGCCCTCAGGGGCGTGGCCGTGGCCTACTGTGAACCGCCCGGACCCCTGGACCCGTCCGCGGCGCGCAGGCCCACCCTGGTCGCCGTGGCGCCTCCGCCCGCCGACTGGCCGACCGCGCGTCGGGAGTCCTTCTTCCGTGAGTACAACGGCGTCATGGTGCGTGACCTCATGGTCCACGAGGCCATGCCCGGCCACGCCCTTCAACTCGCCCACTCGGCCCGGCACGAGGGCTCCACCCGGGTGGGTCGGGCGCTGGCGAGCGGGACCTTCGTCGAGGGCTGGGCGGTGCACGCGGAGACGCTCATGGCCCGCCACGGTTGGGCGGGCGGTACCGACCCGGACTCCCATCGGCTGAACCTGGAACTGCGGCTGGTCCGGCTCAAGATGCGGTTGCGCATGATCCTCAACGCGATCCTGGACGTGCGGGTGCACACCGGGGACATCACCGAGCGCGAGGCGATCGCCCTCATGGTCGAACGCGGGCACCAGGAGGAGGGAGAGGCCTATGGCAAATGGCGCCGGGCCGAACTGACCAGCGCGCAGCTGTCCACCTACTACGTCGGCCAGGCCGAGGTCGCCGACATCGCCCGCGACCTGGAGGCCGCGCGTCCGGAGCTGTCCGAACGCGAACGCCACGACGCGATGCTCGCCCATGGGAGCCCGCCCCCGCGTCACCTGCGCACCCTTCTGGGCCTCTAGAGGGCACGGGCGACCGGAGGATCGTTCTCCGACCGTTCCACGGTCGGTCACCGCACGACGGTGCGCTCCGGTGCGCCCGCTCCCGGGCGCTTCTATGCTGGGACGCGAAGTACGAAACCGGTCATCGAGGGGGACGGACGAGCCATGCGCGGTGCCGACGACGAACCCGAGGACGGTACGGAACCCCACCCCGGAGCGGGGACCGGCGACCCCGACGGTCAGGATCGGCTGTGGACCCCGCATCGCATGGCCTACATCAAAGGCGAGGGCAGGCCCACCGGTCCCCATGCCGAGGACGGCTGTCCGTTCTGCCGCGCGCCCGGCCTTGACGACCCCGAGGGTCTCGTGGTGGCCCGGGGCGAGACCGCCTACGTGGTCCTCAACCTCTACCCCTACAACAGCGGGCATCTGCTGGTCTGCCCGTACCGGCACGTCTCCGAGTACACCTCGCTGGACGAGGAGGAGACCGTCGAGGTCGCCGCGCTGACCCGTGCCGGTCTGACCGCGCTCACCGAGGCCTACCGCCCCCAGGGCTTCAACGTCGGCATGAACCTCGGTACCGTGGCCGGTGCCGGTATCGCCGCCCACCTCCACCAGCACATCGTTCCCCGCTGGGGCGGCGACACCAACTTCATGCCGGTGATCGGCCGGACCAAGGTGCTACCGGAGATGCTGGAGCAGACCCGGGCGACGTTGGCCGAACACTGGCCTCGGGGGTGACCCCGTCCTGACCCGGGCCCCGAACGACCCCGGCCCGGCGACGCGCCACCCCCAGCGGGTGCGGCTCCCACCCCCACGACCGTTCCCGCCCTACGATCACAAGAAGACATGCTGAGAATCCTTCGTCCCATGATCTCCCGGGTCACCGCTCCGCTCGGCCGGAGCCTGGCCCGGATCGGCCTGACACCGAACATCGTCACCATCATCGGTGCCGCGGGTGTCGTCGTCAGCGCCCTGTACTTCTACCCCCGCGGCCAGCTCTACGCGGGATCGGTGGTCATCACCGTCTTCGCCCTCTTCGACATGCTCGACGGCGCCGTGGCCCGCGCCAAGGACAGCGCGAGCGCCTTCGGGGCGTTCCTCGACTCCAGTCTCGACCGGGTCGCCGACGCCGCGATCCTCGCCGGGCTGATGTGGTGGTTCGTCGGCGAGGGAGACGATCCCCTGCTCGCCGGTCTCACCCTGTTCTGCCTGATCAGCGGGTTCATGGTGTCCTACATCAAGGCGCGCGCGGAGGGGCTCGGCGTCAACTGCGACGTCGGCGTCGCCGAACGTACCGAACGTCTGATCATCATCCTGGTCGCCGTGGGCCTGAGCGAACTCGGCGTGCCCTACATCCTCGCGGGCGGTCTGTGGCTGTTGGCCGGGATGAGCCTGATCACCGTCCTCCAGCGACTGGTGGAGACCCGGGCCCGTCTCAACGACTCCGAACGCTCCCGGGACGAGGAGACCGACAAGGCCGACAACGACGCCTGAGCCGTCGGACACGGGAAACGGGAAGAGGACGAGGGAACACGTCGTGGACGAACGCATGGCCGACCTGGCCTACGCGGCCGGGTGGACACTGGTCCGCCGCTCACCGGAGCGGGCGGGCCGGGCGGTGTTCCGTCGGCTCGCCGATCGTGACTGGCGAGCGCACGGAGGCGGTACCCGGGGACTGGAACGCAACCTGCGCAGGGTCGTCGGACCGCACGCCACGGACGCGCAGCTCAGGGCTCTGTCCAAGGCCGGGATGCGCTCCTACATGCGTTACTACTACGAGCTGTTCCGACTGCCCGCGATGGGACGCGAACGGCTGCTCTCCCAGACCCGACAGAGCGGTATCGAGGTCCTGGAAGGGCACCTGAAGGCCGGGCGCGGGGTCGTCGCGGCCCTGCCGCACATGGGGAACTGGGACCACGCCGGGGCCTGGATCGCGGCCCGGGGCACCCCGTTGACCACCGTGGCCCAGAGGCTGAACCCCGAGAGCCTCTATCGACGTTTCACCTCCTACCGGGAGTCCCTGGGCATGGAGGTGCTCCCGCTGACCGGTGGGGACGCCAACACCGTGGGAGTGCTCGCTCGACGGCTGCGCGCGGGCGGCCTGGTCTGTCTGCTCGCCGATCGCGACATCAACGGGACCGGCCTGGAGGTGGACCTCTTCGGCGAGAAGGCGCGTATGCCCTCCGGGCCGGCGGCGTTGGCCCTCAACACCGGGGCCGCCCTGATGCCGGTCTCCCTCTGGTACGACGGGCCGTTCTGGAACATCCGGGTCCACGACGAGATCCCCGTCGCCCCCGGTTCCTCTCGGAGCGAGCGGATTCAGGAGACCACCCGGGCGCTGGCCCGCGTGTTCGAGGGGGCCATCGCCGAGCATCCGGAGGACTGGCACATGCTCCAGCCCGTCTTCTCCGCCGACCACGAGGCGGACCGCGCCCGACGTCGGGACACCGAGGACGGCCGGTGGGACTGAGCACGGCCGGGGGAACGACGAGGACTTCTCCCGCCGGGATCGACACGTTGCGGGTGGGGCTGGTGTGCCCCTACTCCTGGGACGTCCCGGGCGGGGTCCAGCAGCACATCGGCGACCTCGCGGAGACGCTCATCGCCATGGGACACGAGGTGTCGGTGCTGGCACCGGTCGGCGACACCGACCACGAACCGCCCCCCTACCTGGTCCCGGCCGGTCGGCCCGTCCCGGTCCCCTACAACGGGTCGGTCGCCCGGATCGGGTTCGGTCCCCGTTCGGCGTCCCGGGTCCGTCGCTGGATCGCGGAGGGCCGCTTCGACGTCCTGCACATCCACGAGCCCGCCGCCCCCAGTGTGTCCCTGCTGTCGTGCTGGGCCGCTGACGGCCCCATCGTCGCGACCTTCCACACCTCCAACCCCCGGTCGCGCGCGATGACGGCCGGTTCCACCGCCCTGCGCTCGGCCCTGGAGAAGATCAACGCCCGGGTGGCCGTCTCCGAGGCGGCCCGTCGCACCCTCGTCGAACATCTGGGGGGAGACGCCGTACTCATCCCCAACGGGGTCTCGGTTCGACGCTTCGCCCACGCCGAGCCCCTGCCCGGCTGGCCGGGGGAGGGCGGCTCCATCGGTTTCCTGGGCCGGCTGGACGAACCGCGCAAGGGACTGGGGGTCCTGCTGGAGGCCTTCAGCCGACTGGCCCGGGGCCGGCCCGGCCTGCGGCTGCTCGTCGCCGGACCCGGCCGGGCCGACCTGTCCGGGGTCCCCGACGACCTGCGCGAACGCGTGGTCCTCCTCGGTCGTCTCGACGAGGCGGACAAGGTCCGCGCCTACCACTCCGCGGACGTCTTCTGCGCCCCCAACCTGGGTGGAGAGAGCTTCGGTATCGTCCTCACCGAGGCGATGTCCGCCGGAGCGGCCATCGTCGCCAGCGACATCCCCGCCTTCGGCGCGGTCCTGGACGGGGGGAGGGCGGGGGAGCTCTTCCGGGCCGGAGACCCCGACCATCTGGCCGATCGGGCCGCGGCGCTCCTCGACGATCCGAGGCGACGGGACCGTCTGTCCCGCGCGGCCCGGGACGCGGTGCGCGCCTACGACTGGGAGAGCGTCGCCGCCGACATCGCGCACGTGTACGAGACCGTGCTGGGACGGGAGCGCTCCGGCGGAGTCCGGACCGGAGGAGGCCGCTGGGCCTCCGCCCTGCTGCGCAGGGGTGAGCGGCCCTGACCGACGACGTCTTCTTCGTGGCCGTCGTGGCCGGCGCCCTGCTGGTCCTGGTGCTCCTGGGGTTCTACCTGTCCTGGCGGGCCACCCGCCTCGACCGTCTCCACCACCGGGTGGAGACCGCGTGGGCCGCTCTGGACGCCGCCCTGTTGAGAAGGGCCGCGGCCGTACTCGACCTGGCCGCCTCCGGAGGCCCCGACCCGGCCTCGGCCCGTACCCTCGCCGAGGTCGCCGGTCGGGCGAGCCGGGCGGGGGAGGGGGAACGCGAACTCGTGGAGAGCGCGCTCTCGGTCGCCCTGCGCGACGCCCTCGACGGCCGCCCGGTGGAGGGTGTGGGAGAGGACACCCGGGCCCGTCGGGAGGAGGTCCTGCGCGCCGCGCGCGGGGTCCACCTCGCCAGGGTCTTCCACAACGACGCCGTCTCCGACACCCGACGCGCACGCCGTTCCCGCCTGGTCCGGCTCCTGCGTCTGGCCGGGACCGCCGCGCTCCCGGACTACTTCGAGATGGACGATCGGGCCCCGCACCCCTCTCCGGGGAGAAGCGGTACGACCTCGCGGTGAATGCCGCGCGCTCCGGTTCGGAGTGGAACGGGCGCGCACAACACCGATCTGGTCAAAGGCGCCGAAACCGGTGGAACTAGGATGGTGGGTCGGTCGTTCCAGGGGACGCGCCGGGTCCTCACCCGCCCATGCGCGGTCGTCGGTCCGTACCCGAACGGACCACGCCCCGGACGCCGGGTCGAGCCAACCAGCAGACGAAAACGGGAGCCCATCACCGTGGCCAACAACGCATCGAACAGCCCCGACAACGCCGTCGGCACCCAGCGGGTCAAGCGCGGCATGGCCGAACAGCTCAAGAACGGCGTCATCATGGACGTCGTCACCCCCGAGCAGGCCAAGATCGCCGAGGACGCCGGTGCCGTGGCCGTCATGGCCCTGGAGCGGGTCCCCGCCGACATCCGCAAGGACGGCGGCGTCGCCCGCATGTCCGACCCGGACATGATCGACGGCATCGTCGAGGCGGTCTCCATCCCGGTCATGGCCAAGGTCCGCATCGGGCACTTCGTCGAGGCCCAGGTCCTGGAGTCCCTCGGCGTGGACTTCATCGACGAGTCCGAGGTCCTCACCCCCGCCGACGAGGCCTACCACATCGACAAGTGGGCGTTCACCGTTCCCTTCGTCTGCGGCGCGACCAACCTGGGCGAGGCCCTGCGCCGGATCGCCGAGGGCGCCGCGATGATCCGCTCCAAGGGCGAGGCCGGCACCGGCAACGTCGTCGAGGCCACCCGCCACATGCGCTCCATCAACGGTGAGATCAAGCGCCTGGGCACCCTCGACGAGCCCGAGCTCTTCGGTGCGGCCAAGGAGCTGCGCGCCCCCTACGAGATCGTCAAGGAGGTGGCCCGTCTCGGCAAGCTGCCGGTGCCGCTGTTCTCCGCCGGCGGTGTGGCCACCCCGGCCGACGCCGCCCTCATGCGTCAGCTCGGAGCGGAGAGCGTCTTCGTCGGCTCCGGCATCTTCAAGTCCGGCGACCCGGCCAAGCGCGCCGACGCCATCGTGCAGGCCACCCTGCACTACGAGGACCCCGCCGTGATCGCCCGCGTCTCCCGCGGCCTGGGCGAGGCCATGGTCGGCATCAACCTGGACGACCTGTCCGACTCCCAGCGTTACGCCGAACGCGGCTGGTGACGCGAGGCCCCTTCGGCCTCGCCCCCGCCCCGTGTCCGAGGGCCGGGAGAGCGGTGCGACCACGCTCTCCCGGCCCTCGGCCGTTCCCGTACACCCTCCCCGCCAGTACCATGGTCCCCTTCCGTCAGCCGAGTGAGGCCGCTTTTGACCGCCGCACCCACCATCGGTGTCCTCGCCCTCCAGGGCGACGTCGCCGAGCACGTCGCCGTCCTGGAGACATTGGGCGTATCCACCGGGAAGGTCCTGTCCCCGGAGCACCTGGACTCCGTGGACGCGCTGATCATCCCCGGTGGCGAGTCCACCACCATGTCCAAACTCGCCCGCAGGTACGGCCTGATCGACCCGTTGCGCAAGCGCGTCGCGGCCGGGATGCCCGCCTACGGCACCTGCGCGGGCATGATCATGCTCGCCGACGAGATCCTCGGCGGCACGGCCGACCAGGAGACCGTCGGCGGGATCGACATGACGGTCCGACGCAACGCCTTCGGACGTCAGACCGAATCCTTCGAGACCGGTGTGCGGATCGACGGGATCGGGGACGAGCCCTTCGACGCGGTCTTCATCCGGGCGCCCTGGGTGGAACGGGTGGGACCCGAGGTCACCGTCCTCGGACGCGTACCCGGTCCAGGCGAGGCCGGTAGGATCGTCGCCGTACTACAGGGCGGCCTGATGGCCACGTCCTTCCATCCCGAACTCACCGGCGACACGCGCATCCATCGCCTCTTCGTCGACATCGTGAAAGGACACGCATGAGCGGCCACTCCAAGTGGGCCACCACCAAACACAAGAAAGCCGTCATCGATGCCAAGCGCGGCAAGCTCTTCGCCAAGCTGATCAAGAACATCGAGGTGGCCGCGCGTACCGGTGGTGGGGACCCCGACGGGAACCCGACGCTCTACGACGCCATCCAGAAGGCGAAGAAGAACTCGGTCCCCGCCGACAACATCGAACGCGCGCGCAAGCGGGGCTCCGGCGAGGAGGCCGGTGGTGCCGAGTGGCAGACCATCATGTACGAGGGCTACGCCCCCGGCGGTGTGGCCCTGCTCGTGGAGTGCCTCACCGACAACCGCAACCGCGCGGCCTCCGAGGTGCGCGTCGCGGTCACCCGTAACGGTGGCAACATGGCCGACGCCGGATCGGTGTCGTACCTGTTCAACCGCAAGGGCGTCGTGATCGTGCCCAAGGAGGGCACCAACGAGGACGACGTCACCATGGCGGTCCTGGAGGCCGGCGCCGAAGAGGTCGAGGACATCGGCGACTCCTTCGAGATCATCTGCGAGGCCACCGACCTGGTCTCGGTGCGCACCTCGCTCCAGGAGGCCGGCATCGACTACGACTCGGCCGACTCCAACTGGCTGCCGAGCATGGAGGTCCCGGTCGACGCCGAGACCGCCAAGAAGGTCCTGCGCGTCGTGGACGCCCTGGAGGACTCCGACGACGTCCAGAACGTCTTCACCAACGCCGACATCCCCGACGAGGTCATGGCCGAGCTCTGAGCCCGGCCGCTCGATCGCGGTGACCGACCGGCCCGGGGGCCGGTGACGCCTGTGGCCGTACCCCTTTCCGGGGACGGCCACAGGCGTTCGTACGTCCGACCCTCAGCCGGTCATGTTCATCGCGGCGATCACCTTGGTGGGACGCAGCCGCACCACCAGTTCGCCGGGCACCCCGTTGCGCCTTCCGAACTCCTCGGCGCGTTCGGGCCCCATGTAGCGGCGGGCGATCGCGGTGGCGGTGCGCAGCAGCTCGCCCGTATCCTCCGACACCTCCGCCTCGCCCTGGACCTGGACGAACCCGTAGGGATCCTCCTCCAGGTCGACCAGCAGGGTGAGACGGGGGTCGCGCGCGATCGAACGTCCCTTGGCCGTCTCCTTCCCGGTGTTGAAGACCAGCGCGTCGCCGTCGATGACGAACCACACCGGCGCCACCAACGGACGGCCGTCGGCGGAGGTGTAGGCGACCTTGCCGGTACGCGTCCCCTGGAGCAGGAAGTCACGGACCTCGGGATCCTCGATGGAAGTCATGAGCTCACGCTAGGTCCGGAGAGGTGCCGGACCCCGACCCCGACACGCGCCTTCGTCGCCTTCCCCGCGAGGCCGCGCGTGTGCGCGACGGCGCTGTCGTCACGCGCCGCTAGCATGGTGCGAACGAACGTTCGACGGACCGAGGGAACAGGTGACCACGTGCGCGTGCTGGGGATCGACCCGGGGCTGACCCGCTGCGGGATCGGGGTGGTCGAGGGGTCCATCGGACGCCCCCTGCGCCTGCTGTCCGCGGACGCCATCCGGACCTCGCCCGACACCGAACTCCCGCAGCGCCTCCTCGCCGTCGAGCGCGGGATCGAGGAGTGGCTCGACGAGTACGAGCCCGAGGCGGTCGCCGTCGAACGCGTCTTCGCCCAGCACAACCTCAGCACCGTCATGGGCACCGCCCAGGCCAGCGGCCTCGCCCTGGTCTGCGCCGCCCGCCGGGGGTTGCCCGTGGCCACCCACACGCCGAGCGAGGCCAAGGCCGCCATCACCGGCAGTGGCCGAGCCGACAAGGCGCAGGTCGGCACCATGGTGGCGCGTATCCTCGGACTCGACGGACCTCCCAAGCCCGCCGACGCCGCCGACGCGGTGGCCCTGGCCATCTGTCACATCTGGCGTGGCGGCGCCCAGGCACGGGTCGCCCAGGCCCAACAGGACTTCGCCCGCAAGGTGGAGCTGGCCCGCCGCGCGCGGGGCCGGTGACACCGCCCCCAGGAAGGAGACGGGCGCCCCTCCCGGTGCCCACAGCAGATGATCGCGTTCCTCACCGGCCGGGTGGCCGCACGCGGCGCGGGCAGCGCCGTCATCGACGTCGGCGGTGTCGGCATGACCGTCCAGTGCACCCCGTCGGCCCTGTCCCGACTGCACGTGGGCGACGAGGGCACCGTCGCCACCAGCCTGGTCGTGCGGGAGGACTCCCTCACGCTCTTCGGCTTCGTCGACGACGACGAGAAGCACGTGTTCGAGCAGGTGCAGACCGCGTCGGGGGTGGGCCCCCGACTGGCCCTGGCCATGCTCGCCGTGCACAGCCCCGACAGCCTGCGCCAGGCCGTGCACACCGAGGACACCGCCGCCCTGACCCGGGTC
This sequence comes from Nocardiopsis alba DSM 43377, assembly GCF_000341225.1. Taxonomy (GTDB): domain Bacteria; phylum Actinomycetota; class Actinomycetes; order Streptosporangiales; family Streptosporangiaceae; genus Nocardiopsis; species Nocardiopsis alba. The sequence goes on along the minus strand of NZ_ANAC01000010.1, from coordinate 291,959 downwards.
CCCGGCATCGGTAAGAAGGGGGCCCAGCGCATCGTGCTGGAGCTGCGCGGCAAACTCGACGCGCCCATCGGCACCGACGGCACCCTGCCCGGGACCGAGGGCACGGCGAACGGCCGGGCGAACGGGGCCTGGCGCGGCCAGGTGGTCTCCGGCCTGGTCAACCTCGGCTGGTCGGCCAAGGACGCCGAGGCCGCCGCCTCGGCCGTGGCCGACGAGGCCGCCGACACCGACGACGTCACGGTCCTGCTGCGCAGCGCCCTGCGCAAGCTCAGCCGGATCTAGGGACCTTCAGGAGAGGAGGCGACGGACATGCACGAACGCGAGGCGGTCTCGCCCGAGGCCGACGTCGACGAACGTCGACTGGAGGGGGCGCTGCGCCCCCGCTCGTTGGAGGACTTCGTCGGCCAGGAACGGGTCCGCGAACAGCTCTCCCTCGTCCTGCACAGCGCCCAGCGACGGAATCGGGCGCCCGACCACATCCTCATGTCCGGTGGCCCGGGGCTGGGCAAGACCACCCTGGCCATGATCATCGCGGCCGAACTCGGCGTGCCGCTGCGCATCACCTCCGGCCCGGCGATCGAACGCTCCGGGGACCTGGCGGCGGTGCTGTCCACCCTTCAAGAAGGAGAGGTCCTCTTCCTCGACGAGATCCACCGCATGGCCCGCCCCGCGGAGGAGATGCTCTACGTCGCCATGGAGGACTTCCGTGTCGACGTGGTGGTCGGCAAGGGGCCCGGCGCGACCGCGATCCCCCTGGACATCGCCCCCTTCACCCTGGTCGGGGCGACCACGCGGGCCGGTATGCTCCCGGCCCCGCTGCGCGACCGCTTCGGGTTCACGGCGCACATGGACTTCTACGACGCCGACGAACTGGAGCGCATCCTGTACCGCTCGGCCGGACTGCTGGGCGCTCCCCTGGACCCCGAGGCCGCTCGGGAGATCGCCGGCCGCTCCCGAGGCACGCCCCGTATCGCCAACCGGCTGCTGCGCCGGGTGCGCGACTACGCCGAGGTGCGCGGGGACGGGGACCTCACCCTCCACAACGCCCGGGCCGCCCTCGACCTGTACGAGGTGGACGCCCTCGGGCTGGACCGACTGGACCGGGCCATCCTGGACGTGTTGATGCGCAGGTTCCGCGGCGGCCCCGTCGGGCTCTCCACCCTCGCCGTGTCGGTGGGGGAGGAGGCGGAGACCGTCGAGGAGGTCGCCGAACCCTTCCTGGTCCGTTCCGGCTTCCTGGCCCGCACCCCGCGCGGTCGGGTCGCCACCCCCCAGGCGTGGGAGCACATGGGGCTGACCCCTCCGCCCGACGCCGCCTTCGGCGCGGGCCGCGTGGAGGACGCCGCCGACACCGGGGCCGCGTGAACGAACCGTTAGCGGGTCGAACCCTGGAGGTTGGTGGTCGGTGACCCCCGCCACGTAAACTGGGCGAACCGGTCGAGAGCGGGGATCGCCCCGTGAGATGTCGTTTCGACATCGGCGGAACGAGTTGACACCCTGGTGCGTTGTACACCCCGGGTAGGAAACCGACCGCCGTGGTCGGGGCGGCCCGAAAGGTGGTCGTCGCGGGTGTCCCAACCGGCAGCCGTCGCCCACGAGAAACGTCAGGAAGGACGCCCCCGTGCAGGGCCTTACTAATCTCGCAGACGCCGCTCAGGGTGAGCAGAGCATCTTCGGCATGCTGCTTCCCTTCGTGCTGATCCTCCTGGTCTTCTGGCTGCTCTTCTGGCGCCCGAACCAGAAGCGTCGCCAGCAGGAGATGCAGATGCAGAGCGCACTGGTCCCGGGCGTCGAGGTCATGACCAAGGCGGGCATCTTCGCCACCGTGGTCGAGATCCACGACCAGGACGTGCTGCTGGAGATCGCTCCGGGCACCCGTATCCGCATGCTCAAGGCCGGTGTCGGCGAGGTCATCACCCCGGCCGCCGACGACACCCCGGTCGAGGACCGTCCCGACTTCGGCGACGACGACAAGCCCAAGGGCTGAACACCCGTCCCACGGGACGCACCACAGACTTCGGTACCGGCCCCGGCACTCCGGGTCCGGTACCGCCGTCGTTCGGTGACCCCATCGAACCGACCCATAGAAGAAGGCACCACCCGCCATGCCCGACGACACCGTGACCCCGGAGATCGCCGTGGACCTCGCCCTGATCGAGTCCCGGATCCGTGACGTCCCCGACTTCCCGCACGAGGGGATCCTGTTCAAGGACATCACCCCGCTGCTCGCCCATAGGGAGGCCTTCGCCGCGGCCGTCGACGGGATGTCGGCCCCCTTCCGCGCGGAGGGCGTCGACCACGTCGTCGGGTTGGAGGCGCGGGGGTTCATCTTCGGCGCCCCGATCGCGATGGCGTTGGGCGCCGGTTTCGTTCCCGCGCGCAAAGCCGGGAAACTGCCCGCGAAGACCATCGACCGGTCCTATGATCTTGAGTACGGCACCGCGACCGTCGAGATCCACGCCGACGCGATCGCTCCGGGCGCCCGTGTGCTCATCGTCGACGACGTCCTCGCGACGGGCGGCACCGGCAGGGCCGCGGTGGAGCTGGTCCGCAAGGCGGGTGGTACGGTCGTGGGATTCTCCGTCCTGATGGAGCTCGCAGCGCTCCGAGGGCGCGAGATGTTGCCCGACGTGGAGCCGCACATCCTCCTCTCGGTCTGACCGGAGATCCTCTCCTCGGCTGTCGCCTCACGGGGAATAGCGCGACGGTCCGTCCTCGTTGATCTACTCCGACACTCGGTGTGACGTACCTGGTGACCCGGGTCACCACGCGTACCACCGAAGTGGTGGGAACGAGGGACGCGAGGGGGTCGGACCGCTCCCCGCCCGCTCGGGGCGGGGCCCACTAGACTGGTGGGAAGAGGTGAACCGCGGCGGCCGCGTCGGCGAACGGCCCTGATGACACACGTGCACCGGAAGCCGAGCCCGCGAACGCCGGCTCCACCGGGCGGATCCGCGGGAGGTAGGCATGCCAAACGAAGTGGTTTCGACCGGAGCGACGTCCGCACGTGAGCAGGAGCGGGCGAACCCGTCCGAGACGGCCGAACGTACCTTCGAGAGGGACCGTGCCCCACAGGCCCCACAAGGCGCTCGCGCCGACGTGCCCGGAGGGCACACCGATGGCGATCGTGCCACGACCGCCGACAGACCACAGGGGGACCGCCCGGAGGGCGCCGCGGAGCATGCGGCGCCCTCCGACGTCTCGGGGCGGGAGATCCCGGGGCGCCAGGCGACCTCCACCACCCCCTCCACGGTGCGAGTACGCAGAAGGCTCGCCCGACTCGGCGCTCAGCGGGGAGTGACGATGAACCCGGTGCTCGAACCACTGATCAAGACGGTGCGGGCCACCCACCCCAAGGTGGACGTCCGGCTGATCGAGCGCGCCTACGAGGTGGCCGCCCACCACCACCGTCACCAGAAACGCAAGAGCGGCGACCCCTACATCACCCACCCGCTCGCCGTCGCCACCATCCTCGCCGAACTCGGCATGCAGGAGGCCACCCTGGCCGCCGCCCTGCTGCACGACACCGTCGAGGACACCGACTACTCCCTCGACGAGCTGCGCGCGGACTTCGGCGACGAGATCGCCGAACTGGTCGACGGCGTCACCAAGCTGGACAAGGTCAAGTACGGCGAGGCCACCCAGGCCGAGACGGTCCGCAAGATGGTCGTGGCCATGGCCCGCGACATCCGGGTCCTGGTCATCAAGCTGTGCGACCGCCTGCACAACATGCGCACCCTGCGCTACCTGCCCAAGAGGGCCAAGCGCGAGAAGAAGGCCCGCGAGACCCTGGAGATCTTCGCGCCGCTCGCCCACCGCCTGGGCATGAACACCATCAAGTGGGAGCTGGAGGACCTGGCCTTCGCCACCCTCTACCCCAAGCGCTTCGACGAGATCGCCCGTCTGGTCTCCGAACGCGCGCCCCGCCGCGACGTCTACCTCCAAGAGGTCATCGAGGCGGTCTCCGCCGACCTGCGCGAGTCCAAGCTCAAGGCGACCGTACGCGGCCGGCCCAAGCACTACTACTCGATCTACCAGAAGATGATCGCCCGCAACTGCGGCTTCGACGAGATCTACGACCTCATCGCGGTGCGGGTCCTGGTGGACAGCGTCCGGGACTGCTACGCGGCCCTGGGGACCATCCACGCGCGATGGAACCCGGTGCCGGGCCGGTTCAAGGACTACATCGCCATGCCGAAGTTCAACATGTACCAGTCGTTGCACACGACGGTCATCGGCCCCTCCGGCAACCCGGTCGAACTCCAGATCCGCACCCGCGCGATGCACCGACGCGCCGAATACGGCATCGCCGCGCACTGGAAGTACAAGGAGGACCGCAACACCGGCGGCGACGCCAAGGCCAAGGGCACCACCGACATGCAGTGGCTGCGCCAGCTCATCGACTGGCAGCAGGAGACCAAGGACCCGGGCGAGTTCCTGGAATCGCTGCGCTTCGACCTGTCGGTGCAGGAGGTGTTCGTCTTCACCCCTCAGGGCGACGTCATCTCCCTTCCGCAGGGGGCCACCGCCGTCGACTTCGCCTACGCGGTGCACACCGAGGTGGGCCACCGCACGGTCGGGGCCCGGATCAACGGACGTCTGGTGCCGCTGGAGAACGAGCTGCACAACGGCGAGACCGTGGAGATCCTCACCTCCAAGGACCCAGACGCCGGCCCCAGCCGCGACTGGCTCAACTTCGTCAAGAGCGCCCGCGCCCGTAACAAGATCCGCCACTGGTTCACCAAGGAACGCCGTGAGGCCGCGATCGAGCAGGGCAAGGAGGAGATCGCCAAGGTCATGCGCAAGCAGGAGCTGCCGGTCAAGCGCCTGTTCAGTGGAGAGGCGCTCATCGCCCTGGCCGGGGACCTGCGCTATCCGGACGTGGACTCGCTCTACGCGGCGGTGGGGGAGCGCCAGGTCAGCGCGCAGAGCATCGTCGGCAAGCTCGTCGACGCCATGGGGGGCCTGGACAGCCATACCGAGGACATCGCCGAGTCCTCCCTGCCCTCCAAGGCCGCGGCCGGTCGACAGCGTTCGGGCAACCCGGGCGTGGTCGTGGCCGGCGACGGGGACGTGTGGGCGCGTCTGTCCAAGTGTTGTACCCCCGTCCCGGGCGACGAGATCGTCGGTTTCGTGACCCGGGGCAACGGGGTGTCGGTGCACCGGGCCGATTGCGCCAACGCCGCCAGCCTGGACCGGGAGCGCATGGTCGACGTCGAGTGGCGGCCCACCGAGGACTCCATGTTCCTGGTGGCCCTGCACGTGGAGGCGCTGGACCGGGCCCGGCTGCTGTCGGACATCACCCGGGTCCTGTCCGACCAGCACGTCAACATCCTGTCGGCCACCGTGCAGACCAGTCGGGACCGGGTGGCGCAGAGCCGTTTCACCTTCGAGATGGCCGACCCCACCCACCTGGGCAGTGTCCTGCGCGCGGTGCGCGGGGTCGACGGCGTCTACGACGTCTTCCGCGTGCGCAACTGATCGCGGACGGGTCGCTCGTGCGGCCCTGCCTCGCACAAGAGAAAGGCCCCGGCCACCCGAGGGGGTGGCCGGGGCCCTTCCCGTGTCCGGTTCAGATCCGGATGGTCGTGGACCGCACGATCCGGAAGACCGGGTGCCGATCGGCCTCGGCCACGAACGCCTCCACCGGGGCCTCCGGCGGGGCGTCGAAGTACGGGGCCACGATCGCGGCGCGGCCGTGATCCAGATACTCGCGCAGCGCCGGACCGGCCTCCTCGGGGGCCGCCTCCCGCACGCTCACCAGTTCGATCCAACCACCCCGACGCAGGGTCGCGAAACCGTCCTTGCGCAGGTTGCGCACCCAGTTCACCTCGCCGTACGGGGAGACCAGGTACCGGCCGTTCTCGCCGTCCAGCACACTGACCGGAGTGGTCCGCAAGAACCCGGACCTGCGCCCCCGGGTGGTGAGCAGGTGCATCTCCGGCGGGCAGACCCCGTACTTGACGAAGCCGCTGACGACCGCGTCGGCGACACGGCGCAGCCTCGTCGCCTCGAACCGCTTGGTCGGTTCGTTCACCATCTGGGCTACTCCCTCACTCGGCTGTTCCCCATTGTGGTGGGTGACGGCCTCCGATGACACCCGGGAATCGGCGAGATCCGGCACAGGAACGGACGAGTCCTCAGCGGAAGGCGGAGATCCCGGTGACGGCCTGACCGATGCTCAGCGCGTGGATGTCCTCGGTCCCCTCGTAGGTGGCGACGGTCTCCAGGTTCACCATGTGGCGCATCACCGGGTACTCCAGGGTGATGCCGTTGGCCCCGTGCAGCCCGCGCGAGACGGACGCCACCCGCTGGGCCGCCGCCACGTTGGCGAACTTACCGAAGCTGACGTGGTTGTGGTGGCATTCGCCCCGGTCCTTGAGTCGGCCGATGCGCAGCGCCGTCATGCCGGCGTGGTTGACGTCCACGACCATGTCGGCCAGCTTGCGCTGGGTGAGCTGGAAACCGCCGATGGGGCTTCCGAACTGCTCACGGGTGAGCGAGTACTCGCGGGCCGCCTCGTAGCAGGCGCGGGCGGCGCCGGCCACGCCCCACACGATCCCGTACCGGGCCTCGTTCAGGCAGGACAGCGGGGAACCCAACCCCTTGGAGGAGGGCAGCACCGCGTCCTCGGGCAGACGCATGCCCTCCAGGACCAGTTCGGAGGTGATGGAGGCGCGCAGGGACAGCTTCTTGTGCACGACGTTGGCGGTGAACCCGGGGGTGTCGGTGGGCACGACGAACCCGCGGATGCCCTCGTCGGTGGCGGCCCACACCACGGCGACGTCGGCGACCGAACCGTTGGTGATCCACATCTTGGTGCCGTCGAGGACCCAGTCGGAGCCGTCCTTACGGGCACGGGTGCGCATCGAGCCCGGGTCGGAGCCCGAGTCGGGCTCGGTCAGACCGAAACAGCCGATCGCGTCGCCGGCGGCCATGCGCGGCAGCCACTCGTTCTTCTGCTCCTCGGAGCCGAACTTGTGGATCGCGGCCATGGCCAGGGATCCCTGCACGGACACGAAGCTGCGCAGACCGGAGTCGACCGCCTCCAGCTCTCGGCAGGCCAGACCGTAGGCGACGGCGCTGGAACCGCCGCAGCTGTAGCCCTCCAGGTGCATGCCGAGGACACCGAGGTCGCCGAAGGCCTTGGCCAGACCACGCGGGTCGGGCAGGGTGCCGGCCTCGAACCAGTCGGCGACGTGCGGCAGGAGCTCGCGGGAGGCGAATCCGCGGACGGCGTCGCGCACGTCGCGTTCGGTGTCGGACAGTTCGGAGTCGACCGCCAGGAAGTCGTACGGGTCCGGGGCGGCGGCCTTGTGTCGGGGGTCGCTCATGGGCGGATGTCCTCTCGTGACTCTGTGCTGTGCGGGGTCGGTACGGGGGTCATTCGGTGGTATCGGGACGGACGTCGGTGCGCTGGACGGCGCCGCGTTCGACGAGCGCGGCGATGCGTTCCGGTGTCAGCCCCAGCTCGGTGAGGATCTCCTCGGAGTGCTGACCGAGCAGCGGGGGAGCGGCCATCGGTACGGGGGTCCCGGCCATGCGGAACCCGGCGCGCACCTGTTCGAGCGGGCCGGCGGTGGGGTGGTCGACGGTGCGCAGGACGTCGTCGCCCGAGGTGTCGGCGGTGCGCAGGGCGTCCAGGACCCCGCGTACGCGGCCGACGGGGACCCCGGCATCGACCAGGGCCGTCATCCAATGGTCGGCCGGGCGCGATCGCAGGACCTTGGACAGTTCGTCGATCAGGGCGTCACGGTGGGCGACCCGGTCCGGGTTGGTGCCGTAACGGGGGTCCTCGGCCAGGTCGGGGCGGTCGATCGCCGCGCACAGGCGCCGGTAGAGGGCGTCGTTCCCGGCGGCCACCACGATCTCCGCGTCGGCGGTCGGGAACACCTGGTAGGGCACGATGGTGGTGTGCGCGTTGCCCACCCTCGCGGGCTCCCGATCGGTGACCAGGGACTGCTGGGCGAGGTTGACCAGGGCGGAGAGGGTGGAGTTGATCAGCGAGACGCTGATCTCCTCGCCCCTGCCGGTCTCCCGGGCCCGCATGAGCGCCCCCAGGATGCCCACGGCGGCGTTGAGGCCGGTGAGCACGTCGGTCAGGGCCACCCCCACCTTGCTCGCGGGGCCCTCGGCCGGGCCGGTGGTCGCCATCAGACCGCTCTCGGCCTGCACGACGATGTCGAAACCCGGTCGACCGGTCGGTTCGTGCTCGGGGCCGAAACCGCTCACCGAGCAGTACACGACCGCGGGGTTGCGTTCGCTGATCCGCTCGTAGCCCAGGCCCAGACGGTCGATCACCCCCGGACGGAAGTTCTGGATGACCACGTCGGAGGAGGCGCACAGCTCCTGCACCGCGGCCAGACCCTCGGGGTCCTTCAGGTCCACGGCCAGGCTGCGCTTGTTCCGGTTGACGGACAGGAAGTAGGCGGCCTCGCCGGGGGAGTGCGCGGCCTCGTGCTCCTCGGTGGGCGCGGCGTAGGGCGGCCCCCAGGAACGGGTGTCGTCTCCTCGCCCGGGCTGTTCGATCTTGACGACCTCGGCGCCCATGTCCGCCAACAACATGGTCGCGTAGGGGCCGGCCAGGACCCGGGACAGATCGGCGATCCGGACCCCCGCCAGGGGCAGGGGCGCGTCGGTCGTGGAGGGTTCGGGACTGGTGGTCAAGGGTCACTCCTCGCCGTCGGGGGCAACGGGAAGCTGGTCGCCGTCCCGCAACTGGTAGTAGGTCTCCAGGCAGCGACGCAGGGCCGTCGTGAGCGCGGCGCCCGACTGGCCCGCGTACCGTGTCTGGACCCGATGGACGATCTCCGCGATGTCCTCGGTCACCGAGGCGCCCTCCACCAGGGCACGGAAGAAGTCCTTGGCCAGGTCGGTGAGCAGGGTGGTGTCCGCGGCGACGATGCGGCCGTCCGCGGAGTCCACCGCGAGCACGACACCGAGCCGCTGGTACTGGGAATGGCTCGCCACCGAGTCGGGAAGACGGGCGTAGCCGGAGATGAGCACAACCCTGGGGTTGCGGAAGAGCTGCTGAATACGGTCGTCGCCGTGCAACGGACACACCTCTCGTCTGCGGGCATGCGAAAACTCCGATGGACTGGAGTCTCGCGCCTGAAGGGCGGCCGGGGGAAACCGGACACCCGCGACGTGAGGGCAGTTCGGGAACAGTATGGCCCAGTGGCTCCTCTCGATGTCAAGCAGGGAGGTGTTCCAGACCACAGGAGAGCGCGGGTGCGCCCTCACCGAACGTTGTGTTACATTTCCGCACAGGTCACGAGTGCCAGCGTCAAGCCCCGGCTTGCTGGCCGGCAACCCTCCTTCCGCGGTGGGGTGCCCCGGGTGAGGACCAGGTCCCGACACGACCGTGTCAGACAAGCGCGGACCCCTGAGGCTGAGCCATGCGGAGCCATGCCCTGTGGGTCCCCCGACCCACAGAAGAGGTGCCCTCATGACCACTGTCATCCCGTTCGACCCCGCCCGTGCCGGCCGTACCGACGGAGTGCCCCACCCGGCCTCCCGCCCGGCCTCCGCCGACCGTTCGATCGTCACCGCGGACGGTGGTGTCCCCCTGATCACCGGCGAGCGCGTCGACTACGCCAACTTCGACTACGCGGCCAGCGCCCCCTGTCTGACCGCCGTCGCCGACGCCCTCTCCACGGCCCTGCCGTTCTACGCCAGTGTGCACCGGGGCGCGGGTCACCACTCCCAGGTCAGCACCGAGGCCTACGAACGCTCCCGGCGCAGCGTCGCCCGCTTCCTGGGGGCACGCCCGGACACCGACGCCGTGGTCTTCGTCCGCGGCACCACCGACGCCCTCAACCTGCTGGCCCGCTCCGTCCCCGAGGGCTGCACCGTGGTGGTCTTCGAGTCCGAGCACCACGCGAGCCTGCTCCCCTGGGAGCACCCCGCGGCCCGCTCCGGCCGGGTGGTGCGGCTGCCGCTGCCCGAGAGCCCCGAGGCCGCCGTCGAGGCCGCGCGCGAGGCCCTGCGCGCGGCGCCGGAGGGGCCCCGACTGCTGTGCGTGACGGCGGCCTCCAACGTCACCGGCGAGATCTGGCCGATCGCCGAGCTGGTGGCGGCCGCCCACGCCGAGGACGCCCGGGTGGTGGTCGACGCCGCCCAGTACGTGCCCCACCTGCCGTTCAGCCTGGCCGAGACCGGCGCCGACTACGTGGCGCTGTCCGGGCACAAGCTCTACGCCCCCTTCGGATCCGGGGTGCTGGCCGGACGTTCCGACTGGCTGAGCGAGGCCACCCCCTACCTGTCCGGCGGCGGCGCCACCCGGCGGGTGAGCGAGCACGACGTCCTCTGGAACGACCTGCCGGCCCGGCACGAGGCGGGCAGCCCCAACGTGCTGGGCGCCGTGGCGCTGGCCGCGGCCTGTGACGCCTTCACCCCCGAGGCCCTGGCCGAGCAGCACATCCGTGAGTCGGTCCTGCTGGAGCGGCTGCGTTCGGGGTTCGCCGAGATCGACGGGGTGCACGAGCTGACCCTGTGGGACGCCGAGCACGAACGGGTCGGCATCGTCTCCTTCGTGGTCGACGGGCTGCCCGCGGGCCTGCTGGCCGCCGCCCTGTCGGCGGAGTACGGCATCGGGGTGCGCGACGGCCTGTTCTGCGCCCACCCGCTCACCGACCACCTGCTCCCCGAGGGGCACGACCAGGCGGTCCGCGCCAGCCTCGGCGTGGGGACCACCGAGGAGCACGTCGACCGTCTGGTCGGCGCGGTGGCCGATCTCGTCGCCCGCGGTCCGCGCTGGGAGTACGTCGACCTCGACGGTCGCCTCGTCCCCGCCCCGGACCCGCGCGCCACGCTCTGAACCCCCTCCGAGACCCGCTCCGTCCGGTCCGGGACGCTCCGACGCGGCCCTCGGGACCTCGGTCCCGCACGAACGCGGGACCGAGGTTCGTGTGAAGAGAGCAGAAGGACACATTTCACCCGGGGGTGTGTCGGGTATCACTTTCGCAGACGGTACTATCTGGCCCTGACGGCAAGGCGCGCACCGTCGGGGACCCGACCGGTCCCCTCGGCTCCGGCGCCCTGCCCGCCACAGGCGAACCGGTTGGGGAGCGTGATCGTGACGGACGTCCGAGGACCCGAGGCAGGTCGTCTCACGGCCGTGTTCCGAGAACGTCGACCCCTCCGGGTTCCAGGGCAGCGCCCCCGCGTGGTCGAACTCGACACCCGTGATCGCCCGGCGGCGGACCCGGCACGGGCCGAGGAGATCCGTCTCCACCAGGCCTTTCTCGGCCGGGTCGTCGACTACCTGTGCGCCGACGCGGGCGTACGCCAGTTCGTGGACTGGGGCTGTCCGGTCCCCGGCACGACCGAGCGAATACGCGAGGCAGCCCCCGAGGCCCGGGTCGTCCATGTCGCCCCCGAGGGCACCGCGGGCGTCCTGGCCTCCTCCGGGACCGCGACCGCCCTGTCCGGTGACGGTTCCGGGACCAGGTCGCTCCTTCGCAGGCTCCGTGACAGCGGGCTCGTCGACTTCGGCGAGCCCGTCGCCGTTCTGATGACCCGTCCCTTCCCCTCCGGCGCCGCCCCCGATGGCCTCGGCGACCTGCGCTCCCTCATGCGCGGCGGCGGCTACCTCGCCCTCACCTCCACCGCCCCCCGTGCCGAACTGGAGCGTGCCTTCGACCCCTTCCGCACGCTCGAGCCCGGGGTCGCCGACCTCACCTGGTGGCCCTACCCGGACGAGGACGTGCCCGACCGGGGCTGTGGGATCCTGGCCGGCCTGGGCCGAGTCCGTGAACGAGGAAGGGGTACGAGCCGATGGCGGTGAACTGGAACGGCGAGATCCTCGCTCAGACCCGCTTCTACTGGGATTTCTCGCTGTGGCCCCGTCTCGAGGGGCTCACCGACGAGGAGTTCTACTGGGAGCCGGTGGAGAACTGCTGGACCGTGCGCCGGCGTGAGGACGGACGTCACGCACCCGACGGCGCCTATCCCGAACCCGATCCGCCGCCGGTCACCACCATCGCCTGGCGGCTCGGCCACATCGTGGTCGACGTGCTGGAGACCCGGATCGACCGCCACTTCGGCGACGGCACCGCCAACCGCGACACCATCGACTGGCCCTCGACCGCCGACGAGGCCCGCGAACGCCTGCGCGTCGCCTACCTCACCTGGTCCGAGTACGTGGGGCGACTCGACGACGAGGACCTGGCCCGGCCGGTCGGCTCGGCCGAACCGTCCCAGTGGTCGACCTTCCCGATGGTCGTCCTGGTCCTGCACCTGAACCGGGAGCTGATCCACCACGGCGCCGAGGTCGCCCTGCTCCGGGACCTCTACCGCGCCGACTTCGGCTAGGAGCGACGCCCGCGTCCGGGGGACTCAGATCACCCGGAGCGGGTCCACCCGCACCTGCGCCAGATGCTCGTCACGGCGGGCGCTGCGCGCCACGGCGGCCGCCTTCAACGCCCGGGCCAGGGCGCCGATCGATCCTCGGGGCACCCGCAACAGGGCGCGTTCGGTCGGCTGCCCACCCTGGTCGGAGCGTTCGGGGTCGATCGGGACCGGCCCGAGCAGTTCGGCCTCCTCGGGCAGGGCGATCTGGTCCAGAAGCTCGCGCACGTGCTCGGCGCCGCCGGTGATCGAGGCCATCGAGACGGCCGGAGGGAAGCCCAACCCCCTGCGGTCGGCCAGCTCGCGTTCGGCGAAACCGCCCGGATCCCAACGCACCAGCGCCTGGACCACCGGGGAGGAGGCGTCCGCCGACACGACCACGGTGCCTCCGGGACGGACCAGGGCGGCGGCGTTCAGCCACCGGCGCAGGGTCTCCTCGGAGGCGCGCAGGTCGGCCCGGTTGAGCAGCGCCCACCCGTCCAACAGGACGGCGGCCGCGTAGCCGTCGCCCTCGACCGTCGGTTCGGCGCCGGGGGTGGCCACCACCAGCGCCGGACGATCCGGCACCCGGGTCAGTACCTCTTCGCGGCCCGAGGTGCGCACCGCCAACGAAGGGAAGGCACGCCCCAGCTCCTCGGCGGTACGGCGGGCCCCCACCACGACGGCGCGCATACGCGTCACCCCGCACTCGGGGCAGGCCCACTGTCCGGCCACACGCCCGCACCAGCCGCAGGAGGGCATGGCGTGCGATCCGCGCAGCGCCAACGGGCCGTGGCAGGCGTCGCAACGGGCGGGCTCCCGGCATCCGGCGCAGGCCAGGCTGTTCAGGTACCCCCTCCGAGGGACCTGGAAGAGCACGGGTCCCGACCTGGTGGCCTCTCGGGCGGAGCGGAGCGCCAGGCTGGGCATACGGGCGGAGCGGGCGGCCTCGTCCCGTGCCAGCTCCCGGTCGTCCCCGGCCGGACGGATGACCGGGGCCCGCCGGCGCAGGGTCGCCCGGTCGGCGAGCAGCGGATGGGCCCACCCCGATTCCACCAGGAGTTGGGCGTCGGTGGTGCGGGTGTGTCCACCGATGAGCGCTCCGGCGCCCGCCTTGTGCGCGCGCATGGCCAGCACCGTGCGCGCGTGCGGGTAGGGGGCGTGCGGCTCCACGTGCACGTCGTCGCCGTCGTCCCACAGCACCACCAGACCCAGGTCGCGCACAGGAGCGAAGACGGCGGCCCTGGTACCGACCACCACCCGGACGCCGCCCCGCAGGACCGACAGCCAACGCCGGTAGCGTTCGGCCGGACCCAGATCGGCGGTGAGCGCCGCGTGCCGTCCCTCGCCCAGGTGCCGGACGAGCGCGGCGTCCACCGAGGCCACGTCGCGACCGTCGGGCAGCACGATCACGGTGCCCCGGTCCGCGGCCAGGGCGGCCCGCGCCGCGACCGCGATCGCGTCGGTCCAGTCGGTGCCCGGCAGGGCGTTCCATACGGCGCGGGCGGGCCGGCCCTCGCTCAGCGCGCGGACGAACGCGGGACCTTCCGGATAGGCGTCCCACGGCCCCGGGTCGATGCCCAGGACGGCGGCCTCCACCGTCCCTTGGACGGCGGGCCCTTCGCCCTCGGCCGTCTCCGGGGGCGGGGCGGTGTCCGACGGGGGGTCCTCGCCTCCATCGTCGGTGTCCGAGGTCTTCGCGTCGGGCGCGGCCTCCTTCTCCACCCGCGCGTGGCGGGGAGGGATGGCCAGACGCAGAACGTCGCTCAGCGTGCCCGCGTAGCGGTCGGCCACCGCCCGGGCCAGATCCAGGATCTCGGGGGAGAGCACGGGTTCGGGGGAGACCACCGTCTCCAGGTAGGCCAGGCGCCCCGCGAACTCCGAACTCTCCACCCGCTCGACGAGCAGGCCCGCGAGCTGACGGCCGTTGAAGCGGACCTTCACCCGACAGCCCGGTACGGCCTTCTCGTCCATGTCGGCGGGCACCCGGTAGTCGAAGGGACGATCCAGGTGGGGGAGGGGGGTGTCCACGATGACACGCGCGATGGGAAGCCGGTCGGCGGGCCTGCGCGCGGCCGGACGCCGCCCCTTCGCGGTGGCGGCCTTCTCCTTGGCCGTCTCCTTCCTCGCCCCCGCGGGCAGGTCGAAGAGGCCCTCATCGGGGTCACCGGACTGCGCTGTCATCATCCATGGTCTATCAGATCGCGACGACGGTCCCACGGCGCGAGGGATCCGACACCACCGGCGAATGGCGGGAACCCTGGTAGAACAGTGATCCGTAACCGCTGTGGAGGGGGAACCGACCATGAAGCTCGTCTTTGCCGGTACACCGGAGGTGGCGGTGCCCTCGCTCCGGGCACTGATCGACTCCGATCACGAGGTCGCCGCCGTGGTCACCCGACCCGACGCCCGCTCCGGACGCGGCCGCAAGGTGTCGGCGAGCCCGGTCGCCGAGCTGGCCGAGAGCGAGGGCATCGAGGTCCTCAAACCGGCGAAGGCCGGAGACCCGGGGTTCCTGGAGCGGCTGAGGGAGATCGCCCCCGACTGCTGTCCGGTGGTCGCCTACGGCGCGCTGCTGCCCCAGAGCGCCCTGGACATCCCCGAGCACGGGTGGGTCAACCTGCACTTCTCCCTGCTGCCCGCGTGGCGCGGGGCGGCCCCGGTCCAGCACGCCCTGCTGCACGGGGACGACGTCACCGGGGCCTCCACCTTCCGGATCGTCAAGGAACTCGACGCCGGACCGGTCTTCGGCACCCTGGCAGAGACGGTCCGTCCCACCGACACCAGCGGTGAACTCCTGGGACGGCTGGCCGAGTCCGGGGCCGGTCTGCTGCTCCGCACGATCGACGGCATCGCCTCGGGCGAGCTGTCGCCGGTGCCCCAGCCGGAGGCCGACGTCTCCTACGCGAGCAAGCTCACCCCGCTGGACGCCGAACTCGACTTCACCGCGCCCGCCCGGCGGGTGGACCGGGTCGCCCGGGCCTGCACGCCGGCCCCCGGCGCCTGGACGACCTTCCGCGGCACCCGGCTGAAGGTGGGCCCGGTCCGTCCGATCACCGACGCCGACCGCCCCGAACTGGAGCCGGGACGCCTGCACGTCGACAAGAAGCGGGTCCTGGTGGGCACCAGTACCCACCCGGTCGAACTCGGCACGGTTCAGCCCCAGGGGAAGAAGGCCATGGCGGCGGTGGACTGGGCCCGGGGGACGCGCCCCACCGAAGACGACCTTCTGGGGCGTTGAGCTGCCGTACTCTCGATGCTGGCGTGCGCGGGAGCGCGCGCCGGAACACGTCCCCGGCTTGTTGAGGCAGAGCACACGTTGAGCGAGCAGTCCCGTTCCCAGCACCACCGCCCTCGACGGGGCGCCGAGTCCGGGCGTGGCGGTCGTCGCTCCGGACCGCCGCCCCGTCCGCGCGACCCGGCCCGCAGGGTCGCCTACGACGTGCTGCGCGCGGTCGAACAGCGCGACGCCTACGCGAACCTGCTGTTGCCGGTCCTGTTGAGCGAGCGCGGCGTCCATGGTCGTGACGCGGCCCTGGCCACCGAGCTGACCTACGGCACCCTGCGCCGTCAGGGGACCTACGACGCCGTCCTGGAGACCTGCGTGGACCGCACGCTGGCCTCGGTGGACGGCGAGGTGCTCCCTCTGCTGCGGATGGGCGCGCACCAACTGCTGTCCACCAACATCCCGCCGCACGCGGCGGTCGGTGAGACGGTCGATCTGGCCAGGCGGGTGGTGGGCCACCACCGCTCCCGGTTCGTCAACGCGATCCTGCGCAAGGTGAGCGCCCGCGACCTGGAGGAGTGGACGGCGATCGTCGCCCCCGAGCGCGACCGGGATCCGAGCGGCTATCTGTCGGTCGTCCACAGCCACCCGCGTTGGGTGGTCAAGGAACTGGCCCGCGCGCTCGGGGAGCGGGCGAAGGACGCCGGTCTGCCGCGCACCGAGGAACTGCTGAAGGCCCACAACGAGCGTCCCAGGGTGACCCTGGTCGCCAAGCCGGGACGTTCGAAGGTCTCGGACCTGGAGGAGGCCGGGGCCGAGCCCGGCCGTTACTCGCCCTTCGCCGCCTACCTGCCGGAGGGGGACCCCGGCGCCATCCGCGAGGTGCGCCAGAACCGGGCCGCGGTCCAGGACGAGGCGAGCCAGCTCGTCGCCCTGGCGCTGACCCGGGTCGACGCCCATGGCGAGGACCGTCGTTGGTTGGACATGTGCGCCGGGCCCGGCGGTAAGGCGGGGCTGTTGGCCTCCCTCGCCGGGCAGCGCGACGCCCGCCTGGTGGCCTCCGAGCTCCAGCCCGCGCGGGCCGGTCTGGTGGCCGGCGCCGTACGCCGCGCCCCTCGGGACGCCGGGCGCGCGATCGTCGCGGACGGCACCAGGCCCGCGTGGCGTCGCGAGGTCTTCGACCGTGTCCTGGTGGACGTGCCCTGCACCGGGCTGGGCGCTCTGCGTCGCCGTCCGGAGTCGCGGTGGCGGCGTTCGCCGGAGAACGTCGTCGAGTTGGCCCCGCTCCAACGGGAGCTGCTCACGAAGGCGGTGGAGTCGGTGCGTCCGGGCGGTGTGGTGGCCTACGTGACCTGTTCGCCACACCTGGACGAGACCGATGTCATCGTCCAGGGGGTGCTCTCGGAGCGCGACGACCTGGAGCTGCTGCGGGCCCCGGACTACCTCGACGAGGTCCCCGACCTCGCGGCGGGGCCGGAGGGAAGGTACGCGCAGTTCTGGCCGCACGTGCACGGCACCGACGCGATGTTCCTGGCCCTGCTGCGTAAGCGGAACGGCTGATCCGACCCGGATCGAGGACCCTCGATCCGGGCTTATTCGGACATATATGGATCTACTTCGTAAAGGTGTCGGCTTGGAGGGGTGGGTCGATCGGTGGGCGGGGTCTGTACACTGCCGACGTGGGCATTCAGATCTCTCCCAGCATCCTCAGCGCCGATTTCGCGCACCTGGCCGACGAGGCCGCCGCGGTGCCGACCGCCGACTGGCTGCACGTCGACGTCATGGACGGACACTTCGTCCCCAACCTGACGTTGGGGCTGCCCATCGTGGAGTCCCTGCTCAAGGCGACCTCCACGCCTCTGGACTGCCACCTGATGATCGAGGACCCCGATCGCTGGGCGCCCGCCTACGCCGAGGCCGGAGCGGGCAGCGTCACAGTCCACGCCAAGGCCGCGAGCGCCCCAGTGCGCACCCTGCGGGAGATCCGTCGACAGGGGGCCCGGGCCGGCCTGGCCCTCAACCCAGCCGAACCGGTCGAGCCCTATGCCGACCTGGTCGGAGAGATGGATATGCTTCTCCTGATGACCGTCGAACCCGGTTTCGGAGGTCAGCGGTTTCTTGACCTGGTTCTGCCCAAGATTCGCCGAGCGCGTGAGATCCTGGACAGCAGGGAGGCCTCCGTCTGGCTTCAGGTCGACGGTGGCGTGAGCGACGAGACCATCGAGCGCGCGGCCGAGGCCGGCGCCGACGTCTTCGTCGCCGGATCGGCCGTCTACGGGGCCCAGGATCCGGCGAGCGCGGTCGAGTCGCTGCGCGAACAGGCCCGTCGGGCCTCGAACCCGACCACATAGACCATCTCCGAAGGGGCGCGGCCGCCCGCACCCACCACCCCGGTGCGGCCGCGCCCCGCCCTTCTTCTCTCCCCCGCCGGTAACGATCACGGCGCGCCCACGCGCGGGTCTGGCCATCGGCGGAGCCCGCCGCCTATGCTTCTGCCCCGGTAGTCGTAACCCTCCGCTTGGTCGCGGCTCCGTCTTCCCCACGCGAGGTCGCGGGCGACCGGGGGAGCGGCGCGGCGTGAGCGCGTTGCCAGGCGCGGATCCCTGGAGTGCGCGTGAACGCTCTGAGCGTCGGACATACGGTCATGGAGCCCTACCTGGAGGCCGAGACGGGCCCCATCCTCTGGTTGCAGGAGTGGGGGCGTCCGCTCGTCGCGCCGATGGAGCTCATCACCCATCTGGGCTCCCAGGGCGTGCTCATCGTCCTGGTGGCCACCGTCTTCTGGTGCGTGAACGCCGGTCTCGGCGCGCGCATGTTCGTCCTGTTGATCTCCTCCGGGGTGGTCAACGGCCTGTTCAAGTCGTTGTCCTACTCCCCGCGTCCCTACTGGTTCGACGCCCGGATCACCGGATACCACCATCACAGCGGGTTCGGCATGCCCTCCGGGCACTCCCAGGCCGCGGTGGTCGCCTGGGGCTATCCGGCGATCCGGTCGGGGCGGCGCGCGGCGATGTGGGCGGCCGCGGTGGTGGTCCTCCTGGTGGCGTTCTCCCGGGTCCTGCTCGGCGCGCACTTCATCGGCGACGTGGTGGTCGGTCTCGCCCTGGGGATCCTGATCCTGTGGCTGTTCCTGCGTTACGAGGGCCGGGTGCTCGCCTGGTGGCTGGGGTCGGAGCCCCGGCGCACGGCCCTCTGGCTCCTGATCGTGGTCCTGACGCCCTGCGTGATCGCGACCGCCTGGCAGTACGGGGCCCGGGGGGACTGGACGGTCCCCACGACCGAGTGGATCGGCCCGACCCCCGCGGATCCGGTCGGGGCCTCCCTGGCGGGTCTGTACACGGCCTGTGGCGGACTCTTGGGCGGGGTGGCCGGTCTGACCCTGCTGTACCGGCGTGGTTGGTACAGCGCCGAGGGGACGATCACCGCGCGGGTGGCGCGTTTCGTCCTGGGTTTCTCGGTGCTGGTGGTCCTCCTGGTGGCGGAGCGGATCCTGTTCCGCGATCTGACCGGCCTGGCCTTGGCGCTCGTCTCCTTCGTGGTGTACGCCGCGGCGGCCTTCTGGGCCTCCTATGGCGCGCCGAGGGCGTTCGTCCGCAGCGGTCTGGCCACGTCGGCGGAGGTGGAAGGGCGAGGAGGGGGCCGGTGACACCTGTCACAGCGGCTAGGCGCTTCCGGAACGAAGGGGCTAGGATCGATCGTTGAGACAGCAGTCAAACGCGTGCTCCGGGGTCGGTGAAAGTCCGAACCGGCGGTGATAGTCCGCGACCCGGCCGAATCCATCGGCCGGTTGAACCGGTGGAATTCCGGTACCGACGGTGAAAGTCCGGATGGGAGGCAGTACGCGTTGGGACGGTACGAGGGCTTCGTCGTTCTTCGGCGTACCCCTTCGTCACCGACCCCCTCGTGGATCCGTTCATCCACTCCCTTTTCCCCGGAGCCTCATCAGGCGAAGGGACGTAGGGCGTGTTCACCGGAATCGTGGAAGAGCTCGGCGAGGTCGTCTCCATCGAACCGACCGGCGACGGCGGTGAGTCCGTGGCGCTCGCCGTCCGCGGTCCTCTGGTCTCCTCGGACGCCTCGCGGGGCGATTCCATCGCGGTCAACGGCGTGTGCCTGACCGTGGTCGATCTGGCCGAGGGGATCTTCACCGCCGACGTGATGAAGGAGTCCCTGGACCGTTCCTCCCTGGGGACGCTCGTCCCGGGGGCCCCGGTCAACCTGGAGCGGGCCGCCCGTGTCGACGGTCGTCTGGGCGGTCACATCGTGCAAGGGCACGTCGACGGCACCGCCGTCCTGATCTCCAGGGACCCGGGGGACCGCTGGGACGTCCTCCGTTTCGGCCTGGCCCCGGAACTGTCCCCGTACGTGGTGGAGAAGGGCTCGATCACCGTCGACGGTACGAGCCTGACGGTCTCCGCCGTCAGCGAGCCCGGCGCAGCCGAGGAGTTCTTCGAGGTCAGCCTCATCCCGGCCACGTTGGAGGCGACCACTCTGGGCGCTCTGGCGCCCGGCGCCACCGTGAACATCGAGGTGGACGTCATCGCCAAGTACGTGGAGCGCATCGCCGCCGTGGCCCGGGTCCGGGCCTAGACACCCCTTCGGTTCGGGCCCCTTTCGTGCCCGCCACAGCATCCACCGCACACACGACGTACTCCAGGGAGCGGGAATGACCGTCACCGACACCAACCGGGCCGCCGACGCCGACACCGACGGGACCGTGGTCCTCGATCGGATCGAGGACGCCATCGCCGACTTCGCCGCGGGGCGGGCCGTCGTGGTCGTGGACGACGAGGACCGTGAGAACGAGGGCGACATCATCTTCGCGGCCGAGCTGGCCACGCCCGAACTGTTGGCGTTCATGATCCGTTACACGTCGGGCGTGGTGTGCGTGCCGATGGAGGGCGAGGATCTGGATCGGCTGGACCTGCCGCTGATGACCGCGCGCAACGAGGAGAGCCTGCGTACCGCCTACACGGTCACCGTCGACGCCCGTGAGGGCGTGACCACCGGGATCTCGGCCGCCGACCGGGCCCGGACGATCCGTCTGCTGGCGGGTGAGCGGAGCCTGCCGTCCGACTTCGTGCGTCCCGGCCACATCCTGCCGCTGCGCGCTCGCCCGGGCGGTGTGCTGGCCCGGCGCGGGCACACCGAGGCCTCCGTGGACCTCGCGCGGTTGGCGGGGCTGCGTCCGGCGGGGGTGTTGGCGGAGGTGGTCGAGGACGACGGCACGATGGCCCGGCTGCCCCGGTTGCGGGAGTTCGCCGACGAGCACGGCCTCAAGCTGATCTCGGTCGAACAGTTGGCGGCGCACCGTGCCTCCCTCGGGGAGACCCTGACCGAGGAGCAGGCCGCACCGCCGCTGGTCACCCGGATGGTCGAGACCCGCATGCCGAACCGGTACGGGGAATGGCGCGCGGTCGGTTTCAAGGGCACGGCCGACGGCGCGGAGCACGTCGCCCTGGTGTTCGGAGATCTGACCGACGGGGCCGACGTCCTGGCCCGTCTGCACTCGGAATGCCTGACCGGGGACGCGTTCGGTTCGCACCGGTGCGACTGCGGGGCCCAGTTGGACGCGGCCATGGCCGAGATCGCCGAGGCGGGGCGCGGTGTCCTGGTCTACCTCGGTGGGCACGAGGGGCGGGGGATCGGGCTGCTGCACAAGCTGCGCGCCTACAGTCTCCAGGATCGGGGGGTGGACACCGTCGACGCGAATCTGCGGCTGGGGCTGCCCGCGGACGCCCGCGAGTTCGGGGCGGGTGCCCGGATCCTCACGGACCTGGGTGTGGTCTCGGTGCGGCTGTTGTCCAACAACCCGGACAAGGCGGAGGCGCTGGAGCGCCATGGGGTGCGGGTGAGCGAGCGGGTGGCCATGCCGACGTTCGTCACCGACGACAACCTCTCCTACCTGTTGACCAAGCGGGACCGCATGGGGCACGACCTCGCCGCCGGGGTCACGCGTTAGTCGTGCGCTCGGAGCGCGGGGACATGTTCGTCATCGATTCGAAGAAGGGCCGGTCATGAGCGGTACGGGACGTCCGGAGCAGGAGCGCGTCGACGGTCGGGGGCTGTCGGTGGGCATCGTCGTCACTCGGTGGAACGAGCCGATCGTGCGGCCGATGCTCGACAACGCGTTGGAGGTGGTGAAGGCGTCGGGGGCCGCCGATCCGGTGGTGGTCGAGGTGGCCGGGGCGGTGGAGATCCCGGTGGTGGCCCAGGAGTTGGCGCGCTCGCACGACGCGGTGATCGCTCTGGGGGCGGTCATTCGAGGTGGGACGCCGCATTTCGACTACGTGTGTCTGTCGGTGACGCAGGGGCTGACCGAGGTGGCCCTTCGGGAGGCGACCCCTGTGGGCAATGGTGTGCTCACGTGTGACACCCTGGAACAGGCGCGTGACCGTGCCGGCCTGCCGGGGAGCGCCGAGAACAAGGGCGCCGAGGCCGCGCTGGCCGCTCTGGACACGGCGGTGACCCTGCGGGGGCTGCGCCGCTGATCCATGCCCCGT
The DNA here is from genome assembly GCF_000341225.1 of Nocardiopsis alba DSM 43377. Lineage (GTDB taxonomy): Bacteria > Actinomycetota > Actinomycetes > Streptosporangiales > Streptosporangiaceae > Nocardiopsis > Nocardiopsis alba. The sequence continues at coordinate 269,900 of NZ_ANAC01000010.1, read as the reverse complement.
CGACGGTGCGCGCCCAGAGCGGACCCTTGGCGTGTGGACACGGATGGAGCTGGCAGGTGCGGACGAAGGAAGACTCCGTGGACGAGGCGTCGAAGCGCCCTGAGAGCCCGAGGACCTGGCGTCCCCGCGCGGTGCGGTTGGTCGCCTACGGGCTGGGGCTGTTGATCCTGTTGACCATGGTGCTGCTCGCCGTGATGCTTCCGGCCGACTGGCGTGTCCAGGATCGGGTGCTGGTCGTGATGTTGGGGCTGGTGGTCGCCGCCGGGCTGCACCTGTTGGCCCGACCTCGGCTGATCGCGATGGAGGACCGGGTCGTCGTCATCAACGGCATCCGTACGCATCACCTGGCGTGGCCGGAGGTGTTGGACATCCGGATGCCGGTGGGGGAGCCCTGGCCGTCGTTGGACCTGTCCGACGGCACCTCGTTGCCGGTGATGGGGATCCAGAGCACCGATGGCGATCTGGCCCGGCGCAACCTGGAGGAGTTCCGGGGGATGCTGGGGCGCGGTGAGACCGAGGAGCCCGAGCGTCCCTGACCCTCCGTGGAGCGGTCGGCGCCGCCTCCGTTCGTAGACGAAACCGAATCGAGCCCTCGTTTCCTGGAGAAACGGGGGCTCTTCCATGTGGCCCTGGGCACATAGGTTGGTATCGAGGAGCGCGGGTGTTCGGAGCGACCCGCCGGGGAGAGTCTGGGAGAGGTGCCGAGTGCGTGATGTACGAGCGACCGTGGCCGACCTGTACGCCTCGGGTGAGACGTTCGCGGTGGCGACGGTCATCGACACTTACAAGAGCGCTCCACGCGCGGCAGGGGCGTCGATGCTGGTCAGATCCTCCGGTGAGGTGGTCGGCAGTGTGTCCGGCGGCTGTGTGGAGGGCGCGGTCTACGAGGAGGCCCTGGAGGTCATCCGGACCGGCGTGCCGGTCCGTCGTACCTACGGGGTCAGTGACGAGGACGCCTTCAGTGTGGGGTTGACCTGTGGCGGGACCCTGCATCTGTTCGTGGAGCCGATCGGTCGCGACACCTATCGGGGGTTGGACGCGGTGCTGGACTCCATCGAGGAGCACCGGCCGGTGGCGGTGGCCACGATCGTGTCCGATCCTTCGGACGCCGGGAGGGTGGGTCGTCGGCGTCTGGTGTGGCCGGACTCGGCCGAGGGGGACCTGGGCGAGGGCGGGGAGCGGTTGTCCGCGGCCCTGGACGACGACGTGCGCGGCATGCTCGCGCAGGGGACCACGGGGCTGTTGCACTACGGGGTGGACGGTCAGCGGCGCGGGGACGAGCTGGAGGTGTTCGTCGAGTCGTTCGCTCCGGCGCCTCGCATGCTGGTGTTCGGGGCGATCGACTTCGCGGCGGCCGTGGCCGATCTGGGCACCTATCTGGGCTACCGGGTGACGGTGTGCGACGCCCGTCCGGTCTTCGCCACGGCGCGGCGTTTTCCCACCGCAGAGGAGGTGGTGGTCAAGTGGCCGCACGTGTTCCTGGACGAGATCGCCGACGAGATCGATCGGCGCACCGTGATCTGTGTGCTCACGCACGACCCCAAGTTCGACGTCCCCGTGCTCAAACGGGCGTTGGGCACCGAGGCCGGCTACATCGGGGCGATGGGCTCGCGTCGTACCCACGACGATCGGATGGAGCGGTTGCGCGAGGCCGGGGTCTCGGAGGAGGCGCTGGCGCGGTTGCATTCGCCGATCGGTCTCGATCTGGGGGCACGGACCCCGGAGGAGACCGCCGTGTCGATCGTGGCGGAGATGGTGGGGTCCCGTTGGGGCGGGAGCGGCCGGGAACTGCGGGAGACCACGGGGCGGATCCATCGGGATGCGCCTCTACCCCCACTGATTCCGGCCGGTTTCGGTCACTCGAGGGGGTGAACCGGAACCCGGGGGATTCGGAAAGCCCTGTTCACGGCGGTGAGTCCGGAACAGTGCGGGAAGAGGGCCCTATGGGCTCACCGAGGTGGCCCACCCTCGAAGCCCGCCCGTGACATCATCGCGTCATGGGTACTGGGGAAGCGAGGCTCGAGGGAAGCGAGCGGAGGGGCCCGGTCGCGGGCCTGCTGCTGGCGGCGGGGTCGGGGAGCCGACTCGGTCGCCCCAAGGCGCTGGTGGAGTTGGGCGGTGAACGCCTGGTCGACCGGGGGGTGCGCATGCTCGCCGAGGGCGGATGCGCGCCGGTGCTGGTGGTGCTGGGGGCGGCGGACACCAGGGTCGAGGGTGCCCTGACGGTGCACAACACCGACTGGTCGAGTGGGATGGGGTCCTCCGTGCGCGCGGGGATCGACGCCCTGCCCGACAGCGTGGACGCGGTCCTGGTGGCTCTGGCCGATCAGCCCCTGGTCACCCCGGCGGCGGTGCGTCGTCTGGTGGAGGCCTACGAGCAGGGGGCGCGGGCCGCGGTCGCCACCTACAACGGGAATCCGCGCAATCCGGTGCTGTTGGGGCGCGAGCACTGGTCCACGGTCTACTCCATGGCCGAACGCGATGTGGGCGCCCGCCCCTTCCTGCGGGCCTACTCCCATCTGGTGACCTCGGTGTCCTGTGACGACATCGCCAGTCCCGAGGACATCGACACCGCCGAGGACCTGGCCCGGATGAGCGAGATGCTCGACCGGGCCTGACCCTTCTTCCGGGTGGGGCCGAAAACCGGGTGCTCCGACGGGGCGGGCCGGGTAGCGTGTCCGGTATGTCCTCCTGAAACGCCACACGAACGACGCCGCCGTGCCCGATGCCGGTGGCTCCCTCGGCCTTTCCGGAAGGACTCTCGATGACCACGCCGTACACCGCCCTGTCCGAGATGGGGCGGCGTCCCGCCCTCTACGGCCGCACCACCACGGCCGCCCTGTGGACCGATCCCCACATCTCCGGACGGATGCTCGCCCACCACCTGGACCCCGACGTCGAGGCGGCCTCGCACGGACACGGGTTCGTCGACCGGGCCGTGACCTGGATGAGGGGGCGGTTCGATCTCGGACCCGGTTCCCGCCTCCTCGACCTGGGGTGCGGGCCGGGACTCTACACCGTCCACCCCCGTGGCCCGGCACGGGGTCCGGGCCACGGGGGTGGACTTCTCGCCGTCCTCGGTGGAGTACGCCGAACGCGTCGCGCGCGATGAGGGCGTCCCCGCCCGTCACCTGTGTCGGGACTACCTCTCCCTGAGGCTGTCGGAACGCTTCGACCTGGCCGTCATGGTCATGCGCGACTACTGCGCGATGACGCCCCGGGACCGGCTTCGTCTGTTGGACGTGGTCGACCGACACCTGGTGCCCGGCGGGGCCCTGCTCTTCGACGTCGACGCCGAGCCGGCCCTGGAACGGGTACGGGAGGACGTCGAGTACGCCCCCGGGCTCATGGACGGGTTCTGGGCGGCCGAGCCCTATCACGGCTTCCGGCACACGTTCCGTTACGACCGGGAGCGGGTGAGCCTGGACCGCTACGACATCGTCACGGCCTCGGAGGTCCGTGTCTTCCACAACTGGGTCCGGTACTTCGATCCGACCTCGCTCGCCTCGGAACTGGCTCGGGGCGGGTTCGTCGTGGAGGAGCGGTACGGCGACCTGACCGGGGCCGCCTACGATCCCGGGGCGGACTCCTTCGCCGTCCTCGCCCGACGCGGGTGAGGACGGCGAAGGGGCCGATCAACCCAGAAGACCGTCCAAGGGGATGAGGATCCCCGATCCCAGGGCCAGCAGCCCGGTGGACAGCAGCACCACGAGCATCAGGATCGAGCCGGCCACGGACAGGCGGAAGGCGGCCAGTCGGCGTCGCGCCTTGAACCGGTCCCGGGCGGCGGTCCGGCCCAGGTACAACAGGGCCAACGCCAACAGGACGGGGAGCCACCAGCTCGCGCCGATCCCGCCGGGCAGCAGGTCGGTCAGGGCGGCGGCGCCCTCGCTCACCGGGTTGGCGCTGAAGTCCAACAGACCGGTGTAGGCGTCGGTGACCATCGGGTTCTCGGGGAAGAAACCCTCCTCGGGGCGCAAGGCCCGGCCCAGGCCGTCGATGAGTCCGAGCAGGGCCGCGGGGTAGGCGAAACGGCGGCAGCGGCCGGCGCGCATGGCCCGCTGGATCTGCCCCATGGTCCGCTCCACCCGGCGCGCGGCCTTCTCCTGCCGGCGCCGGTCCTTGTCGGTCACGGCCGGTCCGGGGCGGGTCGGGTCGTCGGGCAGGGCGTTCAGGTCCGGGCGGGTGGCGGCCTCGGCGCGGCGCTGCCCCGACGAGGCGGCCTTCTCCCGTGCCTTGTCCCACCGTTCCCGGGCCGACCCGGCCAGCGAGGCCCAACGGTCCTGACGGCGGGCCCGGCCGTCGGCGCGTTCGCGTTCGGCGATGTCGGCGCCGATCCGGTCGGCCTCGGGAAGAAGGAGCAGGGCGGTGAGCGTCGCGGCGCGCGAGGACAGCGGGTCGTCCCCGTCGCGCAGGGCGGCACGGCGTTGCTCCAGCCACCAGGGGGCGTTGGGGGCCGGGCTGCGCTGGCCGGGGTGCCAGGAGCGGCGTCGCAGGTGCGAGCGGTGTCGGGAGGCGGTCTCGGGGACCAGGACCAGCTCGACCGCGCGTGCCCAGGTGGTGTTGATCTCGTGCGCGGCGGGGCGCCTGGGCGCGTCGGGGCCGGTCCCGACCAGGCGCTCCAGGGTCTCCTCGACCCGCTCCATCAGGAGCGGGACCTCGTGCTGGACGCGTTCGAGCAGCACGCACCGGCCGGAGCTCCCGGAACGGCACGAGGGGTGCGGGCACCAGTGCTGGGAGCCCAGACCGACCACGCCCGTCTCGACCGCCTCGCGGACCACCGCGTGGCGGCTGGACTCGCCGGTGGCCAGGGCCAGGAGCCCGTCGGAGCCGATCTCGTGGCCCCGGAAGCGCGGTGGCATGCCCGGCACGTAGCGGGCGGCCAGGGCGCTGATCGCCACGTGGGCGAGGTCGGGGCGTTGGTCCAACCCGGTGAGGTAGGAACGGTCGAAGGTGTAGTCGTTGACCTCGCGATCGAGCCAGGTACGCAGTTCGGGCCAGTGGCTGCGCAGCCACATGGCTCCGGTGTCGGAGCGGTCCAGCAGGTCGAAGGCCAGGCTCGGCGGGTCCTCGTGGAGGGCCCCGGCGAAGTCGATGGGGCGCAGCCGGCGGGCGGTGCGGATGGTGGGGCGTTCCCCGGCCAACCAGGCCTCGACCTCCTCGTGGCCCCAGCGGGCGGCGGGGGAGAGGGTGAGCAGGCCGCGCACCAGCAGGCGCCAGCGTTCGTCGGTGATCGCCGAGATGTCGACCTCGGTGTTGCGCGCGGTCAACCAGTTGCCGCCGCGTTCGGGGCGGCGACCGGTGACCAGCTCGTGCGCCATCACGCCCAGGGACCACCAGGCCGCGGGGGCCTCGCGGCGGCCCTCGATGACCTCGGGGGCGGCGTAGGCCTCGGTGACGGCCTGGCCGCCGTAGACACGGCTCATGGTGGCGCGCACGGCGCCGCCGAAGTCGGTGAGGGCCACGACCGGCGGTTCGGAGGAGCGCAGCAGCAGGTTCTCGGGTTTGACGTCGGTGTGGTTGTGCTGGAGTTCGTGCTGCCAGTGGTGCAGACAGTCGGCGACGGCGCGGACCACGGCGCGGGCGCCCTCGTCGTCCAGGGGCGCCCGGTCGATGATCTCGCGCAGGGTGCCCTCGGAGAAGTACTCCTGGGCCTCCCAAGCCAGGTCCTCGCCCCAGGAACTGGCGGCGGTCCCATAGCCCTGGATGGCGGGCGTGTGGGGGGAGGCGGTGCCGCGTGCGCGGAGCCGGTCCAGGAGTTCACGGTTGATGTCGTGTCCGGGCCGGTACACCTTCAGGGCGAGTCTGCGGCCGGGAGAGTCGGTGGGTTCGACCAGGTACACGACGGCCTCGCCGCCCGCGCCGATCCGGTCGAGGATCTGGTAGCGGCGGCGCAGCTCGGCGGGCACCGCGTAGTCGAGGTCGCCGGCGGGGCCGATGACCATGCGGGAGACCAGCCGGGTCATCCAGTCGAGGAGGGGACTGAAGAGAACCCGCCACCATGGGACGCGTCCGTCGGGGGAGGGGCCCGCCGAGGCGGGGCGTCGGTCGGCGGGCGTCCGTGCGGTGGGGGAGAGGGGCTCTTGGACGCGGGTGGCCCCGGGGTCCAGGACGTCGGTCCGGTCGGAGCCCTCCGGTGGGACGATCCGGGTCGGCGCCGGTTCGGCGTCGTCGGTGGATGGTCGTCGCGCCCCTGGTCGGAGCACGCGTGTCACCCGCCGCGTGATGCCCGCGCCGGGGCCGACGCGGGTGGTGGGAGCGACGGGGTCGATCCGTTGGGTCGGTGCGTTCTCGTCACCGGGGTCGGGAGTGACCATCGAGGCCGGAGCCGTCCTTCGATCGGTGGTGTGCGGATGTCCGAGGGGGAAGGAGAGCGGACCCTTCCACACTAGGTCGTACCGATACCCGAACGTAGGGGTGCGGGCACCCCGGGTGCGCGCCCCCGATCCGTGGGGCCGACGACGCCCCTTCCCCCTCGTCTCCCTGTTGGACGCTCCAGGGGCCCTTCGGGTTCCGGTGATCTCCCGATCGGAGGGGAGGGAAGGGTCAGTGTTCCCGGGGCGGGACGCCGAGTTCGGCGCAGGCCTGTCGGTACATGCGCACGACCTCGACGCGGATGGCGGCCCGTTCGGTGAGGGGGACGGACCACGGGATGCGGACGGAACGCTCCACGCCGTCCACGGTCACCTCGTAGTGGCCGCTCTCACCGTCCAGACCGACCATGCGGGCGGAGGTGGCCTCCGGTACGCCTCCCAGGGCGCGGCAGATGATCAGGGTGTCCTCGGGGTGGTCGCCGTTCATGTGCGCGGTGACGGCGGAGACGACCTCGGGGGAGAAGGGGGTGGAGGTCATGGCGGTGCTCCTGGGAAGGGTGGGTGGACGGCATGAAGGAGGGGAGGGTCGTCACGACCCTCCCCTCCCGACGATATCCGAGGCCTCACGGGCCCGTCGGTGACGTGCCTTCGGGCCCGGGGCGGCGGCCGTCCCCCGGCGGCCGCGCCCGGACATCGTCTCTCGGGCCCTCGAAAGGGGCCCGGGGTCCCGGTCGTTCGGCGGGTGGAGCCGGACCGGGACGCCCTCCCGGCCGGTCTCAGGCCTGGCGGGTGAACTCGGCGTCGATCTCGATGGCGATCTTGTCGCCGACGACCACGCCGCCGCCGTCCATCGGCATCTCGATGTCCACGCCGAACTTCTTGCGGCTGATGGTGGTGGAGGCGGAGAAGCCAGCGCGGTCCAGGCCGTAGGGGTCGAGGGTGGAGCCGTTGAACTCCAGGGTGAGCTCGATCGGGTGGGTGTTCTGCTTGATGGTCAGCTCACCCTTGAGGACGAACTCCTCGCCCTTGGCCTCCAGGCCGGTGGAGCGGAAGTGGAACTCCGGGTGCTGGTCGGCCTCGAAGAAGTCGGCGGACCGGATGTGGTTGTCGCGGTCGCCGTTGTCGGTGTTGATGGAGCTCGCGTCGATGGTGGCCTCGACGGAGGACTTGGTGGGGTCCTCGGGCACGGTCAGCGTGGCGTCGAACCTCTCGAAGCGGCCGCGGACCTTGCTCACCATCATGTGGCGGACGGAGAAGCCGACGACGCTGTGGGCGGTGTCGATCTTCCAGGTGCCGGGCTTGAGTTCCTGAGCGGCCATGGTGTCTCTCCCTGAATCGTGTCGCGGCCCGCCTCCGGGCCGGCTGTCTTGCTAAGAACAAGCTACCTTAGAAATATCTTCCTGGGAAGTAGTTTAGGTGTTCGGTCCGCGTCCGGCAAGGTCCTCCCGCTAGAATCCACCCATGGACAAGGCCTGGCTCGACGCCGACGAACAGGGCGTCTGGCGCGGATTCCTGCGGATGAACTCCTGGATCTACGACGAGCTCGAACACGATCTCCGCGACCGCGACGGACTCTCCCTCATCGAGTACGGCATCCTCGCCCATCTGTCGGAGGCGCCCGATCGGCGTATGCGTATGCGCTCCCTCGCCGACAGTGTCATCGTCTCCAAGAGTCGGCTCTCCCACCAGATCGCCAGACTGGAGCGCAACGGCCACGTGCGCCGGGAGAGCTGCGCGGACGACCGGCGCGGCCTGTGGGCGGTCCTCACCGACCAGGGCGACCGACTCCTGCGTCGGGCCGCCCCGGGGCACGCCGCGCGGGTCCGCTCGCTGGTCTTCGACCGGCTCAGCCGGGAACAGGTCGGTCAGCTGCGGGAGATCGTCGCCGCGCTCGGTGGCGCACCCGAACGCCCCTAGACGTCTCCGCCGCCCGTCGAAACCGAGGCCTCGAGGCTCTTTCGCGACCGTTTCACGTCTTTCGTGAGGAAACGCGACCCCGCGCCGCGCCCGCCTGTGAAGCTGTGGCGGGGGCACACGGCACACGGCCGATCGCCCCCGAGGAACGGCCGTCCGCGGCCCGGGAGGGGGAGAGGTCACATGGTCCTGTCGAAGAGGCGTACCCGTCGTATAGGCGCATCCCGGGTAGAGTCGGACCCCGTGAGCAGACCATCCATCATCGGCGCCCAGAACTTCCGAGACGACGACGGCAGCGCCGACCCGGTAGTCGAGAGCCGGCTGCGCGACCACGCCGCCGGCGAGGTCGGCGACCGCCAGGTCCTGTCCGCGCTCAGCGACTCCCGCGTGCTCATCCCCGTCGTGGCCGTGGCCACCGAGACCGAGGAGGGGGTGGGCGGCCTCACCAAGGATAAGAACAGCGAGGTCGCGATCCCCATCATGACCGGCAAGGACGGTCGCCGGGGCGTGCTCGCCTTCACCTCCGTGGACGCGGTCCGACGTTGGAGACCCGACGCCCGCCCCGTGCCCTTCACCACCAAGGACGCCTGCCAGGCCACCCTGGAGGAGAACGCCGACGCGCTGGTCCTCGACGTCTCCGGCCCCGTCCCGTACACGGTCCAGGGCCGTTTCCTCACCATGCTCGCCGAGCACGGCACCGTCCCCGAACCCAAGGACGACCCCCAGGTCCTGTCCCTGGTCTATCGGGTGACCCACGCCGAGTTCGGTATCGAACGCGTGCGCATCCACGCCTCCGAACGCTGTGACATCGGTATCCGGTTGGAGCTGGAGGAGCGCGACGACGAGTCGCTGCGCCGTGTCGCCGAGCGTCTGGCCGACGAACTCCGGCACGTCCTTCCCGGCGGGATCGAACTGAGCGCCGTGGTGCGCGCCCAACGCGACGAAGAGTGACCGGAGGCGGCCGCCGGCCCCTCCCCGCTCTGTCCACAGGTCGCGCGAGCCACTGTCGCCGAGCCTTCCGGGCCGGTAGTTTCCGAACATGTCCACCCCCTCGGCCCTCATGGCCTCCCCGGTGCTCTGGTCGGTCGTGGCCGCCGCGGCCCTCGGCGCGCTCGGCCTGATCGTCGGCCGCGGCACCGGACGCCTGGTCCACCTGTTCGGCCCGGCCGACGCGGACGTGGCCGTGTCCTCTCGTCCGGCGGAGCACGCCGGCCCCGAGAACCCCCCGGGTCAGGACGGTGCCACACCCGGGCCCGGGCACCCGGAAGGCGCGCCCGAACGAGGATCGAGATCGCCGGTGGAGGGGCCTCGGGAGGATCCCGGACCGGCGCCGCCGCGCTGCCCGCACTGTCGTGCGGCGCTCCGTTTCGTCCGGGGTCTGCCCGTACCGGTGGAGCGCGGGATCCTCGGCGATGGACGGTGCCCGGGATGCGGGCGGCCGATCGCGTCCCACCTTCCGACGGTCGTGGTCACGGGAGCGCTCTTCGCCCTGACCGTTCCACTTCTGGCGCACCAACCGGCGGGCTGGTCCCCGTTCGGGGCGGCGGCCGTCCTCTGGCTGATCGCCCTGGGCGTCGCGCTCTGCGCCATCGACCTGCGGGTGATGCGTCTGCCCGACGCCCTCGTGGGCCCCGCCTACCCCGTCGCGGGGGCGCTGCTGGCCGCCGCCGTCCTCCTGCCGCCCGCGGGTCCGGACCTCGAACGCGGCGCGCACGCGCTCATCGGCCTCGTCCTGGTCGCCGTCCTGTACTGGTTCCTGTGGCGGATCCACCCCCGCGGTCTCGGCTTCGGCGACGTCAAACTCTCCGGCCTGACCGGCCTCTACGCGGGTTGGGCCGCCGGCCCGCTCGGCGCGATGGTCGGCGTCCTCTGGGCCTTCGCCTCCTTCTCCCTGGTCGGTCTGGCGCTCCTGCTGCTGCGCAGGGTCACCCGATCCGAACCCCTTCCGCTCGGCCCGTTCATGATCGCCGCGACCCTCGCCACGGTGTTCACGGGGGCGCCCCTGGTGCCCTGACCCGGGGTCGGGTTCCACTCCGCCCCCCGATCCGTGGGAGGATCGTGCACATGTTGCGTTGGCTGACCGCGGGGGAGTCCCACGGACCGGCACTCGTCGCGATTCTGGAGGGCCTTCCGGCCGGTGTGTCCGTCACCTCTGACGACATCGCCGCCGCTCTGCTCCGCCGCCGCGCCGGGTACGGTCGAGGCGCCCGGATGAAGTTCGAGAAAGATCAGGTCTCCGTCATCGGAGGCATTCGCCACGGCCGTACCCAGGGGGGACCGGTCGCGATCGAGGTCGGGAACACCGAGTGGCCCAAGTGGGAGAAGGTGATGTCGCCCGACCCGGTCCCCGCCGAGGAACTGGAGGGCGTGGCGCGCAACGCGCCGCTCACCCGTCCGCGACCCGGCCACGCCGACCTCGTGGGCATGCAGAAGTACGGGCACACCGAGTCCCGCCCCATCCTCGAACGGGCCAGCGCCCGGGAGACCGCGGCGCGCGTGGCCATCGGAGAGGTCGCCCGGAGCTTCTGCCGTCAGGCGCTGGGGATCGAGATCATCAGCCACGTCGTGTCCATGGGCCCGGTCTCGGTGCCCGAGGACGCCCCCGAGCCGCGCCCCGAGGACCTGGCCGCGGTCGACGCCGACCCGCTGCGCTGCTTCGACCCCGCGACCAGCGCCCGCATGGTCGAGGAGGTCGACGACACCAAGAAGTCCGGGGACACCCTGGGCGGCGTCGTCGAGGTACTCGCCTACAACCTGCCTCCCGGTCTGGGCAGTCACGTGCACTGGGACCGTCGTCTGGACGCGCGTCTGGCCGGCGCCCTCATGGGCATCCAGGCGATCAAGGGCGTCGAGGTCGGCGACGGCTTCCGCACCGCGGCCCGTCGGGGCTCCCAGGCACACGACGAGATCGAGCCCGGGCCCGACGGCGTGCGTCGGCGCACCAACCGCGCGGGGGGCGTCGAGGGCGGTATGAGCACCGGTGACCCGCTGCGCGTGCGCGCGGCGATGAAGCCGATCGCCACGGTGCCGCGCGCCCTGGACACCATCGACACCGGGACCGGTGAGCCGGCCCAGGCCCACCACCAGCGCAGCGACGTCACCGCTGTGCCCGCCGCGGGCGTGGTCGCCGAGGCGATGGTGGCACTGGTCATCGCCGAGGCCGCGGTCGAGAAGTTCGGAGGCGACTCGGTCGCCGAGACCGCCCGCAACCTCCAGGGCTACCTGGACTCGCTGACGATCCGCTAGAGAGTCGACGGCCCGCCCTCGTCGGGGGGCGGGCCGTCCCCTTTTCCCTTCGCACGCGTGGGGACGCTCCGTCTGCTAGACAGAGGGAGGGGCGCGACCGGCGGCCCTCCCCGAGGCCATGGGCCCATCGCCGCCGGACCCCGCATCGACAGACGACCGGAACGGTCCCCGCGCGCGTGGGGACGGACCCCGATAGGTAGGCAGAGCGTGGCAAGAGCGATCGCGGTGCTCATCGGTTCGCCCGGTTCGGGCAAATCCACCGTCGGAGAGGCACTGGCCCGCCGGCTCGGGGCGGACCTGCTGTGCACCGACACCGAGATCGAGAGGCGCGCGGGCAAGCCCATCGGCGACATCTTCGTCGAGGACGGCGAGGAGGGCTTCCGGGCATTGGAGCGCGAGGTCGTCGCGGAGGGTCTGCGCTCCTGGGAAGGGGTCATCGCCGTCGGGGGCGGCGCGATCCTCGACGAGGACACCCGTAAGGACCTCGCCGTCCACCATGTCGTCTACCTCCAGGTCGAGTTCGGCGAGGCCGCCAAGCGCGTCGGTATGGACGTGGCCCGCCCGCTGCTCGCCGGGAACCCGCGCGCCCGACTGCGCAAGCTCCTCAACGAGCGGCTTCCGATCTACGAGGCCCTGGCCTCGGTGACCGTCCCCACGACGGAGTACCACCCCGAGGAGATCGTGGACTCGATCGTCGAATCCCTCCCCACCGGAAAGGCCGAGAAGTGACCGTGACCCGTATCGGAGTGGGCGACTCCGCCGGACGCTACGACGTGCTGGTCGGTGAGGACCTCCTCGGTGAGCTGCCCGCCCTGGTCGAGGGCGCCGCCCAGGTCGCGGTCATCCACCCGGAGGGGCTGGAGGACATCGCGGCCCGGGTCTCCGAGGCTCTGACGGCCGGCGGGTACACGGTGCGCCCGATGCCGGTGCCCGACGGAGAGGCCGCCAAGACCGTCGCCGTCGCCGCCGATCTGTGGTCGCGTCTGGGCTCGTTCAACTTCACCCGCAGCGATGCCGTCGTGGGCGTGGGCGGCGGGGCCGCCACCGACCTGGCCGGCTTCGTCGCCGCGACCTGGCTGCGCGGGGTGCGTTCGGTGCTGGTGCCGACCACGTTGCTGGGCATGGTCGACGCCGCCGTGGGCGGCAAGACCGGTATCAACACCCCCGAGGGCAAGAACCTGGTGGGGGCCTTCCACCCCCCGGCCGGGGTCCTGTGCGACCTGTCCACCCTGGCCACGGTGCCCAAGGCCGACTACATCGGCGGTCTCGCGGAGATCATCAAGGCCGGGTTCGTCGACGACCCGGTCATCTGCGAACTGATCGAGGACGACCCCGGGGGCGCCACCACCCCCGAGGGGCGGCACACCCGCGAACTCATCGAACGCGGCATCCGCTTCAAGGCCGACGTGGTCTCCGGCGACCTGCGCGAGAGCGGCCGCCGGGAGATCCTCAACTACGGGCACACCCTCGGGCACGCCATCGAGAAGGCCGAGAACTACACCTTCCGGCACGGATACGCGGTCTCGGTGGGCATGGTCTTCGCCGCCGAACTCGCCCACGCCGACGGGCGTATCGACGCCGACCTGGTCCGACGCCACCGTGACGTGCTCGCCTCGGTGGGGCTGCCCGTCTCCTACACCGCCGACTCCTGGGACGACCTGCGCTCCACCATGAGCGTCGACAAGAAGGCCCGTGGCAACACGCTGCGTTTCGTGGTCCTGGACGGCCCGGCACGCCCCGCCATCCTGGCGGGACCCGCCCCTGAGCTGCTGGACGAGGCCTACCGGGCCGTCTCGGACGGTTTCCGGGGCCCGCGAAGCCACTAGAATGCGTAGGGGCGGGGAGTGTCCGCGCCCCGAGCCGCGTCAGCCGCTCGGGGGCCCGGATCGCGCTTCGTCCCACCGAACACCGACCGGACCACCCCGTCCGGTCTCCGACGTGTCAAACCCCTGGGAGAGACGACCTAAGTGGCCACGACGAACGACATCAAGAACGGCACGACCCTGCGACTCGACAACGGCGTTCTCTGGAACGTCCTGGAGTTCCAGCACGTCAAGCCGGGCAAGGGCGGCGCGTTCGTCCGTACCAAGCTGAAGAACGTCCTCACGGGCAAGATCGTCGACAAGACCTTCAACGCCGGCGCCAAGGTCGAGTTCGCCAACGTCGACCGCCGCGACATGGAGTACCTGTACCACGACGGCGAGTCCTTCATCTTCATGGACACCCAGACCTACGACCAGATCCCGGTCTCCGAGACCGTCGTCGGCGACGCCAAGGGCTACCTGCTGGAGAACACCAAGGTCACGGTGGCCACCAACGAGGGCAACCCGCTCTACATCGAGATGCCCGCCGCCGTCGACCTGGAGATCACCCAGACCGACCCGGGCGTCCAGGGCGACCGCTCCACCGGCGGCACCAAGCCCGCCACCGTCGAGACCGGTGCCACCATCCAGGTGCCCCTGTTCATCAACCAGGGCGAGCGCGTCAAGGTCGACACCCGCACCGGTGACTACCTCGGGCGTGTCAACTGATGAGCGGTGCACGACGCAAGGCCCGGCGGCGCGCGGTCGAGGTCCTCTACGAGGCCGAGGTCCGCGGCATCACGATCGAAGAGGTCATCAAGCGCCGTAGGGCCCAGCCCGAACCGCCGATCAACGAGTTCACCGAGCGGCTCGCCCGCTCCGTCGACGAGCGGCGGGGGCGGATCGACGAGCTCCTCGACGAGTACGCCATCGGTTGGACCCTGGAGCGCATGCCGGTCGTGGACCGCAACATCCTCCGGATGGGCGCCTACGAGTTGCTGTGGGCCGAGGACATCCCCGACGGGGTGGCGATCGCCGAGGCCGTCGGGGTGGCCAAGGAGCTGTCCACCGACGAGTCGCCCAACTTCATCAGCGGACTCCTGTCCAGGCTGTTGGAGAACAAGTCGACGCTCTCGCTCTGAGCCCGCCCTCCGGGGTCGGGTGTCGGGGTTACTAGCTGATTGAGGGAACCAGGTGACTGACAGGAGCGGCACGCCCGCGACCGCCATCGGTGGTCTCGGCGTGAGCGGTACGACCGGCCCGGCGCGTGCGGCCGGTGCCGCCAGAACCGCGGTGGTGTGGGACGCCCTGGCCCGTCTGCTGCCCGACCTGTCCGAGGGCGCTCCCCTGGAGATCGTCGACGCGGGCGGGGGCACCGGCGGTGCCGCCGTCCCGCTCGCCGAGCTCGGCCATCGGGTGACCGTCGTCGAACCCAACCCGGACTCGCTGGCGGCCCTGGAACGTCGCGCCGCCGAGAGCGGTGTGACGGTGCGCGGGGTCCAGGGCGACACCCGCGATCTGCCCTCCCTGGTTCCGGCCGAGGGCGCCGACCTGGTGCTTGTGCACAACGTCCTGGAGTACGTCGAGGACCCGGCGGCGGCGCTGGCCGACGTCGTCGGCGTCACCCGGCCCGGGGGCGCGGTCAGCCTGCTGGCGACCAACGCGGTCGCCGGGGCCCTGCACCGCGCCCTGGCCGGGCACGTCGCCGACGCCCACCGTCTGCTGTCCGATCCCGACGGTCGTTGGGGCGAGGCCGACCCCATGCCGCGCCGGTTCACCCGGCAGGGCCTGCTGGAACTGGTCGGCGCGGCCGGCCTGACCGGGGAGAGCGTCCGCGGGGTGCGGGTCTTCACCGACGTCATCCCCGGGCACGCCTGGGAGGGCGACGCCCAGGCCGGGCAGCACCTGCTGGAGCTGGAGAAGGCCGCGGCCGGGCATCCCGAGCTCATCGGCATCGCCACCCAGCTGCACGTCATCGCCCACCGCGGCTGACCGGGGCAGGGGGCGGGGGCGGACGGCACGGGGCAGGACGTAATCTGGCGACATGAGCCGACGTCAGCTGGAACGCGGGGCCGCTCTGCGGGGTGTGGTCACCTCTGACGGCATCGTCCCGCTGGGCGCGGGTTTTCCCGTGGACGGCTCCGGTCCGGACTTCGACTGCGACGTCCTGCACCTGGACATGGACGCGTTCTTCGCCGGCGTCGAACGGTTGCGCAGGCCCGAGGCCCGCGATCGTCCGGTGATCGTGGGCGGTACGGGGCCGCGCGGCGTGGTCTCCTCCGCCGACTACGCGGCCCGCCGCCACGGGGTGCATTCGGCCATGCCGATGAGCCGGGCCCTGCGTCTGTGCCCGGACGCCCTGGTCTATCCGCCCGACGGGGCGCGCTACCGCCGTGTCTCCGAGGCGGTCATGGACATTCTGCGATCGTTCACACCGCTGGTTCAACCTCTGTCCCTGGACGAGGCCTTCCTCGACGTGTCCGGTGCCCGACGTGTGGCCGGCGGTCCGGCGCGCATCGCCGCGACCATTCGTGAGCGGGTCCGCGCCGAGCAGGGACTCACCTGTTCGGTGGGCGTGGCCGCCACACGTCTGGTGGCCAAACTCGGTTCCACCCATTGCAAGCCCGACGGTCTCCTGGTGGTCCCCACGGCGACGGTCCAGAGGTTCCTGGATCCGTTGCCGGTCGGCGCCCTGCCCGGGGTGGGGGATCGGACCGAGGAACGTCTGGCGCGTCTGGGGCTGCGCACGGTCGGTGCCCTGGCCCGGGCCGACGTCGAATTGCTGCGCATGGAGTTGGGGGAGAAGGCCGGTGTGCGGCTGGCCGAGCTCTCACGGGGACACGATCCCAGCCCGGTGGTCACCGACGCTCCGGACAAGAGCGTCGGGGCCGAGGAGACCTTCTCCGTGGACGTGGACGACCCGGATCTGGTCGATCGTGAGTTGCTGCGCCTGTCCGGGAAGGTGGCGCACAGATTGCGTGCCACGGGGCAGGTGGGACGCACGGTGAGCGTGAAGCTGCGGAGGGCCGACTTCTCCACGATCACCAGGTCCAGAACCCTCACGGAGAGCACGGACGTGGCTCACGAGATCAGTCTCGTGGCCCGTGAGCTCCATGCGTCCTCGGGGCTCAGGGGCACGCCGCTGCGCCTGGTGGGCGTACGTGTGGAGGGGGTCTCTCCGGCGGAGCTGACCCCCCGTCAGATGACCCTGGGGGAGGAGGACACGGGTTGGCGGGACGTTGAACGGGTTATGGACCGCGTAACGGCTCGTTTCGGGCCAGGCGCGATACAGTCGGCCATATTGGCCAAGAGTGATGAAAACGACGTATGATGCGGCAACTTTCGGTGACCCCCGAGCGTTCTCAGGGGAGAACCGGAAGCAGGTAAGAAGAGAGGCATGGAAGCCGGTGTTTCCTCTACAGGGCGGGGGTATCGTGGCCGTGGTGGGCCCGATACAGACGCAGCTTTTCTTTCCACCAGGCGCTAGCGCACCGTATTCTGGGCATACCACTGATCAAGAGACCGTTCACCAGTACCCGTCACCCCAACCGGGGACTGCCGTAGGGAGGCGCCGTGCCGCTCTCTGAACACGAGCAGCGCATGCTCGACCAGATCGAGCAGGCGCTGTATGCCGAGGACCCGAAGTTCGCCAACACCGTTCGGCAGACGAACCCCTCGGTGCATTACAAGCGCTGGATCATCAGGGCCGGAATCGGTTTCGTCGTCGGTATCGTGCTGCTGCTCCTGGGTCTGCTGCTGAGCAACCCGGACACGTCCATGGTGCTGCCGGTGACGATCAGCGTCCTCGGTTTCGTCATCATGCTGGCCTCCTTCCTGATGGGGGCCAACGCCTGGCGCAAGTCGTCGGGTGGCGGAGCCGAGATGGCCACCGAGGAGGCCGCGCCCAAGAGGCGCAGGGGCGACAAACGCTCCGGGATGATGAACCGTTTCGAGGAGCGTTGGCGTCGTCGTCAGGAGGGCGACGGACGTTGACCGGGCGGGCGGGGTACGCCCCGCCTCTCCGGTGAAACGCTTCCTGCACCGGGACATGCCTGACGGTGGGGTCCGTGGACGACCATAGGTGGTCGCCTACGGGCCCCACCGTCTTTCTCTTCGTGAGGGGCCGATGACCTCGCGGGCCGGGGCCCGCCGTGTCCGCTCGGTGGAGCCGGCGGGCGACCCGGCTCAGAGAGGCGCGGGGGCCGGCTCGTCCCCCGGCCCCGACCGCCGCCGAGGCAGGAGCGAGAGCGGGATCAAGAGGGCGCGCCACCGTCGGCCGGGTGGAACGGTGGCGGTCAACGCCGTGACGACCGTGTCCAGGTCGACGCCCGAGCTCTGTACGGTGTGCGGTTCGGGCGCGTAACGGGCGGTCTCCTCTGCCAGGGCCAGCCGCCACAACGCGGCACGGGCGGGCTCGGAGGGTTCCGGAAGGGAGGCCCCCAACCGTCGTGCGGTCGCGCGCGGGCTCTCCTCCAGGTTCCAGGCGGTCCCCAGATCCAGGCAGGTGTCGCGCACCTCGCGCCAGGCCGAGTGCGCGGAGGAGACCCCTCCGGAACCGACCGAGGCCCGCCGGGAACGGCGGATCAGCGCTCGTGACAGCAGCGGGGCGCAGAGTAGGAACAGGGCGGCCAGAGCGACACCGACCGCGGGCAGCCAGGCCGGTGGCGTGGACCCCGACGTGCCGGAGGCGTCGTCCCGTTCCGTGCCGTCCGAGCCGCTGGCGGTCGCGCCGTCCGTCTCGGGGGAGGACGGGGTCGCCTCCGGGGAGGCGCTCTCCTCGGGGTCGGACGAAGGGGAGGGGGAGGCCTCCTCGTCGGCCGAGTCCCCTTCCGAGGAGTAGTCCGGTCGGGAGGCGGTGCCCTGGCCGTCTTCGGGAGCGGCCGGAGTGGGTTCGAAGCGCACCCAGCCCGAACCCTCGAAGTACAGCTCGGGCCAGGCGTGCGCGTCGCGTGCGGACACGGTCCAACGATTGCCGCCGTCGGGGCTGCCGGCCGTGTACCCCACGGCGACACGGGAGGGGATCCCCGCCTGGCGGGCCATGACCGCCATCGCCCCGGCGTACTGCTCGCAGTAGCCGGTCCGGTCGTCGAAGAGGAAGTGGGCGAGGGGATCGGAGCCGGTGGGCACCGGGGGAGGGGCCAGATCGTAGGTGAAGGAGCCGTCGGTGAAGAAGTCCTGGAGGGTGAGGGCCTTCTCGTAGTCGGACCCGGCGCCTTCGACGAGGGAGGCGGTCAGTTCCCCCACCCGGCCGTCCAAGCCGCCGGGCAGGGCGAGATGGTCGTCCAACGACGTGCCGGGAGGCCCCGCGGAGGAGAGGGCCTCGGCCCCCGGCCGGTTACGGGCCGAGAGCACCACGAACTCCTCCCCTTCCACCGGGGTGTCGGTGGTGAAGACCATCAGGGTGGCCGGATCCACGTACCAATCGCCGTCGACCTCCACCGACACGGAGGGGTAGGGCAGAGGCAGGAAGTCCATGGACGGGGTCCCCGAGGCCGGTGTGATCCGTGTGGTCACGACCTCCTCGTTCGGTCCCCACTCCCGGCCCGGGGGCCGCGGCAGAGGGTCGTCGAGGGCGTTGTCGCGCCCGGTGCGTACCGGGGTCATCGTCCAGTTCTCGCCGTCGAACCCGTCCAGGACGAAGGTGCGCAGGTACTCGGGGTCCTCGTCGTCCGTGCGGTAGGTCAGCACGGTCCGGTCGGAGGTGGCGGCCAGATCGCGGCGCAGGGACACCAACGGATGCGTGGTGGTCACGGTGTCGCTCGCGCCGCCGAGCCGTCGGTCGCCGACGAGGGCATGGAACGCGTCGGTGCGCAGCGAGGACATCGTCAGCGGGAGCAGCAGCGCGGGCACCAGGGCCAGGACCACGACGGCGGCCACGACGCCCGTACCGCCGACGACCCCGCTCACCCGGGAGACGGGGCCGCCGGCCGAGGGGATCAGGGCGCCCCACTCCCGATTGCGGACCCATGTGTCCAGGGCCAGCAGGGTCAGGAAACCGACGGCGCAGATCGCGGTCGGGACCCAGGGGAGGCCGGCGTCGTCCACGAACAGGGGCACCGACAGCAGGGTCAGCAGGAGACCGCCCACCATGCCGGGGCAGCGCGCCGTCACCGCCAGGAAGTCCGCCGTCATGGCGAACACCACGAACAGCAGGGCGACGATCAGGGTCAGCCCCTCGGTGGGGGACACGGGCGGTGAACCGGAGGCGATGGTGCCCAGGCCCTGTTCGATCAGGTCGACGGTCCGCCTCAGGGTCTCCAGCGTGGGCAGGACACCCAGGGCGGCGGTCCCCGGGGCGTACATCGGCGTGTACAGCAGGACCACGGCGAACAGTTGGAGGAAGGGCACGGCCACCGAGTCGTTCACGTACCACCGGTAGACGGCGGAGACGAGCGCGACGACGGCCATGAACACGGCGGCCTGGATCCACCACGTACCGCCGTTGATCAGACCGCCGAACAACGGCAGCGACGCCAGCATCGTGACCAGGACGGCCAGGGACATCAACGCTCTCAACGCGGACCTTCCCAGGGGGTTCGGGAGGCGGTGGCGGTCGGGGCCCATCCGTCCTCGGTGGACAGTGCCCGGTGCCACAGCGCGGGGAGTTCGGTCGGGTGGTCGATGGACAGCACCCGCCATCCGTGTTCGGAGAGCAGGCCCGCGACCCGGGTCGGGGCCTCGGGGTCGGGCCAGTCGGCTCCGGAGCACAGCACCGCCACACGGGTCGCCGAGTCGTCCACGGTGATCAGGGAGGAGACGTCCTCGGCGCTCAGGGCGCCCAGGACCGCCACGAACAGTCCGATCGAGGGACCGTGGGCCCCGCCCGGTCCCACGACGGCCTCGGCCAGGGAGGTGGCCTCGGAGGCCTCGACCACGGCCAGCTCCTCCAGCACCTCGGAGGGGTTCTCGGTGCCCAGCCGTCCCCGTTCGGTGTGCAGACGCAGCCGGTGCCCACGCTCCATCAGGTGCAGGACGATCGAGGCGGCCGCGCTCACGGCGGTCTCCAGGGAATCGTCCTCGTCCTCGCCCAGGTGGGCGTGGTCACGGGTGTCCAGTACGAGGACGTCGTGTTCTCGGTGGTGCTGCTCCTCGCGGCGCACCATCAACTCGCCGTGTTTGGCGGTGGAGCGCCAGTGCACGCGGCGCAGCTCGTCACCGTGCCGGTAGGCGCGGGGGATCGGATCCTGTTCGCCGACCCCGGTCACCGAACGTCGTGGGGCGTCCTCGCCGTGGGAGCCGTCGGAGGTTCCGGGAGAGCCCAGAGGGACGAAGCGCGGGGTGACGAGCAGTGAGGAGGGGGCGCCCAGGTCGCGGGTCGCCCGCACACAGCCCAGGGGGTCGAGCACGGTGATCCGCAGCGGCCCGACGGGATAACGGCCCCGTACGGCCGGGCGCACGAGATAGGTGATGTCCCGGACGGCGCGCGGGCCCAGGTGCCCCAGCGTGTAGCGGGGCTCGTGGCCCAGGAGGGCGGGGACGGTGTCCTCGATCCGTATCCGGCCCACGGGCCAGGCGAGGGAGGAGTTCCCGATCCGGATCAGGACACGGGAGTCGGAGCCCGCCGCGACCCGGCGGGGCCGCAGGTCCCGGCTGTGCGTGACACGCCCCAGGGCCCCGATGAGGGTCAGGGCGCCGATCGGCGGGAGCAGGAGCAGCAGGAGACCGACGCCGACGATCTCGCGTTGACCGACGACCAGGCCGACGACGAGGGCGATCGTCCCGAAGGTCGCCATCAGGCCGCCGCGGGCGGTGAGGGTGCGGTGCGGACGCATGAGCGGTCTCTCGGAAGGTCGATCGGGGTTCGGGAGGGCGGGAGGACGGAGGCGAGGGGGCGGTCAGCGGGGGCCGGGGACGGCCAGACGGGAGACGATCTCGGCCACGATCTGCTCGGCGGTGAGACGCTCCATCCGGGCCTCGGGGCCGGGGAGCAACCGGTGGGCGAGGACCGGCACGGCGAGGGTCTGCACGTCGTCGGGGACGACGTAGTGGCGACCGTTCAGCGCGGCGTGGGCACGGGCGGCCCGCACCAGATGCAGGGTGGCGCGGGGCGAGGCGCCCAGCCTCAGTTCGGGCGAGGTCCGGGTGGCGTTGACCAGGTCGACGACGTAGCGGCGCATGCCCGGGGCCACGTGGACGTGGCGCACCCGTTCGACCAGATCCCGGATCCGGGCGGCGTCGGTGACGGGGGAGAGGTTCTCCAGGGGGGACCGGGATCCATGGCTGTCGATCATGTCGAGTTCGGCCTGGGGGGAGGGATAGCCGACCGAGATCCTGGCCATGAAACGGTCTCGTTGCGCCTCGGGGAGGGAGTAGGTGCCCTCCATGTCGGAGGGGTTCTGGGTGGCCACGACCATGAACGGGCGTTCCAGCTCGTGGGTCCTGCCGTCCACGCTGACCTGGCGTTCGGCCATGCACTCCAGAAGGGCGGACTGGGTCTTGGGCGAGGCGCGGTTGATCTCGTCGCCGAGCACGATGTTGGCGAACACCGGGCCCGGGGCGAACTCGAACTCGTTGCGATCCTGGTGGTAGACGCTGACCCCGGTGATGTCGCCGGGCAGCAGGTCCGGGGTGAACTGGACGCGTTGGACCGAGCAGTCCACGGCCCGGCCCAGGGCCTTGGCCAGCATGGTCTTGCCCACACCCGGCACGTCCTCGATGAGGAGATGCCCTTCGGCGAGCAGGACGGTCAACAGGACCCGGAGCACGTCGGGTTTGCCCTCGATGACCGTCTCGATGGCCTCACGGATGCGGTCGGCGACGGCGGAGACGGCTCCCAGGTCCTCCCGGAGTCCGCCCTCGTGCTCGTCGTGCCGTGTGTCGAGTGACACCAGACCCCTCCCGCTCCCTATGTCCAGGTGTATCGATCCGAGGCTAGGCCCAATCGGACCGATTGCAAACCAAAGTGCCGGAATCGGTGGTCTCGTGCGGAGCCGGAGAACGGAAGTGGCCATTGGTCCCGAATCATTATCCCGATCATCGGTGCGGGGGTGGTGTGAAAAAGCGGGATGGACGCGGAAAAACGGTCGAAGGGCTCCCAAGAGGGACGGGCGGGGCGGAGGCGCCGGGGGAGAGAGGGACCCGGAACCCCGGGTGGGGCGGCCCCGCGGCGGTGCCCCCGACGCGCGCGAGGGGGCACGGCCGCCCTGCCCGGCACGCGCCGCTTCCACCTGCGTATTTGTCGATCATTCGGGGGATCGACACCGATTGGAGCTGTTGACGGTGGGGAGGAGTGGAGTAAGGTGGAGCGGCGTGGAGAGGGTGAATTCTCCACATGGGGGGTGAGGGGGTGAGAGCGTGTTCCTCGGCACCCACACACCTCGCCTCGACCAGAAGGGACGATTGTTCCTTCCCGCGAAGTACCGCGACGAACTGTCGGGGGGTGTGGTGATCACGAAGGGCCAGGAGCGCTGCCTCTACGTCTTTCCCACGGACGGCTTCGTCCATCTCACCCGATCCCTGCGTTCGGCGCCGGTCACCGCCAAGGCGGTTCGCGACTACGGTCGAATGCTCTTCTCCGGCGCGTCGGACCAGGCCTGCGACAAGCAGGGCCGGGTCACCATCCCCCCGAAGCT
The DNA here is from genome assembly GCF_000341225.1 of Nocardiopsis alba DSM 43377. Lineage (GTDB taxonomy): Bacteria > Actinomycetota > Actinomycetes > Streptosporangiales > Streptosporangiaceae > Nocardiopsis > Nocardiopsis alba. The sequence continues at coordinate 247,052 of NZ_ANAC01000010.1, read as the reverse complement.
GCGCGACTACGCGGGTCTGGAACGCGAGTGCGTCGTCATCGGGGCCGACACGCGCCTGGAGATCTGGGACGCCCACGCGTGGGCGGAGTACGAGGCCGAACAGGAGCAGGTGTTCGCCCGACTCTCAGAGGAGGTGCTGCCCGGGATGTCGTGAGCGAGGCGGCCCCGGCCGTTCGCTCCCACGACACGCGGACCATGCGGTGCCGGGACCGGTAGCGGTCTCCGGAGACGGCCGCACGAGCTGGCGCGACTTCCCCGGCGCCAGGTCGTGAGCGTGAACCCGCCGAAAAGGTGGACAATGGCGGCCGTGTCCGGAGGCCCACCGGCGATCACCGGCCGGGCCACGCGAAGGACACCGTGGCACGCCCCCGGGGCGTCGTCACGGACTCAGGGGGAGACCGCGACAGCGTGGAGGAACAGCACCGCATGGGGGACACCCGGCAGCAGGATCGGCCCGACGGGGACGACCGGCCAGACCACGACGACATCACCGCCCACGACCAGGCGGGCCGGGCGCCCGCCGAGGCCGGGGACGACGCTCTGCACGTACCGGTGATGCGCGACCGCATCATCGAACTGCTCGCTCCGGCGCTCGAACGGCCCGGAGCGGTGCTGGTCGACGGCACGCTCGGGCTCGGCGGACACTCCGAGGCGCTGCTCAGGGCCTGCCCCGAGGCGCGCCTGGTCGGCGTCGACAGGGACACGACCGCGCTGGAACGCAGCGCCGAGCGCCTGGCCCCCTACGCCGACCGCACCCACTTCGCGCACGCGATCTACTCGGAGATCCCCCGGGCCCTGGACGAGGCCGGCTTCGCCGAGGCCGACGCCGTCCTGCTCGACCTGGGGGTCTCCTCCCCTCAGCTGGACGAGGCCGAGCGGGGTTTCGCCTACGCCCACGACGCGCCTTTGGACATGCGCATGGACCAGGGCCAGGAACTCACCGCGGAACGGATCGTCAACGACTACCCCGTCGGCGAGCTCATCCGGGTCCTGCGCACCTACGGCGAAGAGCGCTTCGCGCCGCGTGTGGCCCGGGCCATCGAACGCCGCCGGGCCCAGAGGCGGATCGAGTCCACCCGGGAACTCGCCGAACTCGTCCGGGAGGCCATCCCCGCCGCCACCCGTCGTACCGGAGGGCACCCGGCCAAGCGCACCTTCCAGGGGCTGCGCATCGAGGTCAACGCCGAACTGTCGATCCTCCAGGAGACCTTCCCCGCGGCCCTGTCGAGGCTGGCGGTGGGGGGACGCATCGCGGTGCTGTCCTACCACTCCCTGGAGGACCGGATGACCAAGCGGGCCTTCGCGGCCCTGGCCACCGACACCACACCCGCCGACCTCCCGGTCCCCCTCCCGGACCGTCGACCGGAACTCCGACTCCTCACCCGGGGAGCGGAACTCCCCACGGAGGAAGAGAACGAACGCAACCCGCGCGCGCAGTCCGCCCGGCTCAGGGCGGCCGAACGCGTGCGCAGGCCGTCGCGGCAGTAGGGAGAGCACATGGGTACGAAGACGGACACACGCCGCACCACGAAGGGGCGAGGGACCGGGAAAGGGCGTACCGGGGCCGCCGGCCGTCCGGCCGCCCCGACCCGTCCCGTGCGGACCAAGGCCCCCGCGGCCGGGACCCGGAGCGCGCGACCGGCGGCCCCGGGGCGGGCACCGAAGATCCCCTTCGTGCTGCTCATCCTGTGCCTGTTGGCCGGAGCCCTGGTCAGCCTCCTGCTGTTGCGCAGCGTCGTGGCGCAGGAGGCCTACACGATCACCAGCCTCCAGTCGGAGAACCGCGAGATGTCGTACGTGGAACAGGAGCTGGAGGAGTCCGTCGCCCACTTGGAGACCTCGGAGCGCATCGCCGAGGAGGCCGAGAGGATGGGGATGGAGCCGGGCGACGCCCCGCTCTTCCTGGATCTGGACAACGGTGAGATCACCGGGGACGCTGGGAGCGATGATTGAGCACGCCTCGGGACCGACGCCCTCGTGACCCGCGCAGGCCCGGAGCGACCGGTCGCTCCGGGTCCCGGCCGAGCAAGGGCCCACAGCGACAGTCGCGCCGTCCCTCGGGCGGCGCGCGCCCGCGTTCCGCCGCGGGGGGCGGCGGTTCGGCGCGTCAGGTGCGTCGGGGCGGGGAACGCCCGACCCGACGCGGGGGCTCGACGCCCCCACCGCCCCCGCCTCTGTTGCGGCGGACCTTTCGGCAGGGGGATCCGCGCAAACGGATCAAGGTCGGCGGGATCATCATCGTCGTGATCCTGGTGCTCTTCGCCGGGCGCCTCACCCAGATCCAGGGGATCAACGCCGACACCTACGCCGAGGCCGCCGCCAACCTGCGTATGCAGACCATCGACATCCCCACGCTGCGCGGGCGGATCACCGACGCGGAGGGCAACCCCTTCGCCCTGTCGGTGGAGGTCCGCAACGTCTTCGTCGACCCCGAGGAGGTCGAGGAGGGCGAGCGGGATCGGCTCATCGACGAACTGGTCACCCGCTTCGACCTCGACGAGGAGGACGTCACCGAGAAGGTGGACGCCAAGCCCAGCCGCTACCAGGTGGTGGCGCGGAAGGTCTCGCCGACGGACTGGCAGGACCTGCGCTCGGAGGGGCTCTCCGGCCTGGGGGCCGAGGTCGACTACCAGCGTGTCTACCCCGAGGAGACCGGAGCCGCCGACCTGGTGGGTTTCGTGGGCTCGGAGGGGTACGGGCTGGAGGGCCTGGAGGGCTACCTGGACGACACCCTCGCCGGCGAGGCCGGGAAACGTCAGGTCGAGGTGGCCCAGGACGGCACCCAGATCCCGATGGCGGGCGGGCTGGTCCGTGAACCCGAGGCCGGCCAGGACGTGCGCCTGACCCTGGACCGCGATCTCCAGTGGTACGCCTACCAGGCCCTGGCGGACCGGGTCGAGGAGCTGGACGCCCAGGGCGGCAGCGTCGTCGTCTCCAACAAGGAGGGCGAGATCCTGGCGATGGCCGACTACCCGTCCTACTCCCAGAACGACATCGCCTCCAGCGGTGCCGAGGAGTGGGCCAACGGAGCGGTGGCCGCCACCTTCGAGCCGGGCAGCACCAACAAGGTGATCACCATGGCGGCGGCCCTGGAGGAGGGCAAGACCACCCCGGAGACGGTCTACACCGTCCCCTACGCGCTCCAGTACTACGACCAGACCTTCCGCAACTCCACCAACAACGGCACCCAGCGTCTGACCGTCAACGGCATCATGGCCCAGTCCAGCAACGTGGGCACGATCAAGATCGCCGACCAGGTGGGCGCGAACGTCCTGCACCGGTACATGACCGACTTCGGGCTGGGGCAGCCCACCGGACTGTCCCTGCCGGGCGAGGAGGCCGGGGTCCTCACCGACCCCGACGACTGGTGGGGTACCCAGCTTCCCTCGGTGTCCATCGGGCACGGCCTGTCCGTGAACGCCGCCCAGATGGCGTCGGTCTACGCGACCATCGCCAACGGTGGTGTGCGCGTCGAACCCCGCCTCATCGCGGGCACCGTCGCCCCCGACGGGGAGTTCACCCCGTCGGAGGAGCCCGAACGGAACCGGGTGATCAGCGAGGAGACCGCCGAACAGCTCCAGTTGATGCTGGAGGCGGTCACCGGGGACGAGGGCACCGCGCCCCAGGCCCGTATCGACGGGTACCGGGTGGCGGGCAAGACCGGTACCGCCAACCGGATCGACCCCGAGACGGGCCGCTACGACGAGGGCGGGTACACCGCGACCTTCGCCGGTTTCGCTCCGGCGGACGACCCCGAACTGGTGGTCCAGGTGGTCTTGCACGACCCTCAGGGCACTTACTACGGAGGCGAGGCGGCGGGTCCGGTGTTCAACGACATCATGTCCTTCGCCCTCAAGACCTTCAAGGTGCCGCCGACGGACGAGGAGCCTCCGGCGATCCGCCTGTTCGAGAACGAGGAGGGCTGAGTCGGGGCCTCGGAGCCTATGAGGGACGGCGGCCCCTCTCCCGGAGATCGGGGGAGGGGCCGCCGCCGTGCGAGCTCCGGTCGCTCAGCGGAGCCCCGCGTCCTCCAGGGCCTCGCGTACGGCGCGCACGTGTTCCGGCCCGGTACGGCAGCAGCCGCCCACCAGGACCGCCCCCTCCCGGCACCACGAGACGGCGGCCTCACCGAAGCGCTCGCTCTCCCCGGAACCGGTCCACACACCGCGCGCGGCGTCCCACCCCTCGCCCGAGTTGGGGTAGGCCACGGCGGGCAGCCCCGCCGAGGCGACCGCGCGGACCAGGGAGGGCACGTGCCGGGGCGGGACGCAGTTCACCCCCACCGCCACGAGGCGTCCGCTCTCGCGCAGCGGCGCCAACTCCGCCGCCACCTCGCGCAACGGTGTCCCATCGGAGATCCGCTCCCCATCGGAACAGGAGAAGGAGAACCACACCCGCGCGCCCGGGGTCTCCAGCGTCAGCCGGGCCAGAGCCCTGGCCTCGGCCAGGGAGGGCAGGGTCTCACAGGCCACCAGGTCGGCCCCGGCATCGGTCAGTACGTTCCAGCGCTCCCTATGCCAGCGGTAGAGCCCCTCCTCGTCCAGGTCGTAGTCGCCGGTGTACTCCGACCCGTCGGCCCGGGCGGCACCGTAGGGTCCGACCCCGGCCGCCACCAGCCCCGACCCGAAGGCGTCCCGTTCCCCGACCGCCAGCTCCACCGACCGGGCGATGGACTCCAGGGCCCTCCTTCGCGAGTATCCGAGGGAGACGAACCCCGCCACGCTCGCCTGGTATCCGGCGGCGATCGCCACGTCGGCGCCCGCCTCGAAGTAGTCGCGATGGACCCGCGCTATCAGCTCCGGTTCCTCGGCCAGCAGCCGCGCCGACCAGAGACCTCCACCCAGGTCACGCCCGTAGGCCTCCAGTCGGGTCGCCAGGCCCCCGTCCACGACCAACGGCCGCTCCGGGCGGCCGGGCCCCTCCGTCACCATCGAACCCCGATCCATACCGGACCCCCTCCTCTTCGATACCCGGGACGACCTGGAACGGGCCCCGAGGCGGGAAACGCCGACGGTACCGGTGTGGAAATTACCGACCGGTCCTCCGCACCCGTTAACCTCCACTCGTGCCACCGGTAATGCGACCTGAACACACCAGTCTCCGTCCACTGTCCGACCTCGTCACCACGCTCGGCTCGGACGCCACCCTGCTGCGACCGGACACCGATCCGGAACGCCCGGCGGACATGCCCCCACGGGAGGTCCATGTCCGCGGTATCACCCATGACTCCCGGCGCGTCCGACAGGGCGACCTGTACGCCGCCCTGCCCGGTACCCGTGTCCACGGCGCCGAGTTCTCCCGACAGGCGGCCGACGCCGAGGCCTCCGCGATCCTCACCGACGCGGAGGGCGCCGAGAGCGCCGCCGCCACCGGCCTGCCGGTGATCGTGGTGCCCGACGTGCGGGCCGTGCTCGGCCCGGTCGCCTCCTGGGTCTACGGCGACCCCGCCCAGGACCTGCTCCTGGTCGGTACCACCGGGACCAGTGGCAAGACCACGATCAGCTACCTGATCGAGTCCGGTCTGCGCAAGGCCGGTATGAGCACCGGCCTGGTGGGCACCGTGGAGATGAGGGTGGGCGACGAACGGGTCGCCTCCTCCCTGACCACTCCCGAGGCCACCGACCTGCACGGCCTGTTCGCGGTCATGGCCGAACGCGGGATCACCGCCGCCGCCATGGAGGTCTCCAGCCACGCCCTGGCCCTGGGCCGGGTCGGCGGAGCCCGCTACGACGTGGCGATCTTCACCAACCTGTCCCAGGACCACCTGGACTTCCACTCGGACCTGCGCGACTACTTCGACACCAAGGCGCGCCTGTTCACGCCCGAGTACTGCGACATCGCGGTGGTCAACACCGACGACCGCTTCGGTCGGGCCCTGGTGGACATGGTCGCGGGGCGCGGGGACATCCCCGTCACCACCTTCGCGGTGGAGGGCGGATCGGACGCGGGCCCCGAGAACGGGATGGAGGCCGACTGGAACGCCGTCGACGTCCGTCTGGGGGACACCGGAAGCTCCTTCCGCGTGGTCGGCCCCGGCGGAATGGAGGCGGAGGCCTCGGTGGCCCTGCCCGGCCCCTTCAACGTCTCCAACGCCATGGCGGCCATCGTCGGTCTGGTGGAGGCCGGTCTTCCCATGGAGACCGCCATCGCCGGTGTGGCGGCCGCCCCCGGGGTCCCCGGGCGGATGGAGCCGGTGGCGGCCCGGAGCGCGGCGTCGGAACAGGACTTCACCGCCCTGGTCGACTACTCGCACAAGCCCGGGGCGATCGAGGCGGTACTCGACTCGCTGCGCGCCACCACCAAGGGGCGGATCACCATGGTGGTCGGCTGTGGTGGCGACCGTGACCGGGCCAAACGCCCGCTCATGGGCGAGGCCGCGGCGCGCCTGGCCGACCAGGTGATCATCACCAACGACAACCCTCGGAGCGAGGACCCCGTCTCCATCGCGGCCGCGATGCTCGAAGGGGTCGCCAAGGTCCCCGAGAACCACCGTGCCCACGTCACCGTGGAACTCGACCGGGCCGAGGCCATCGGCCTGGGCGTGGCCAGGACCGGGCCGGGCGATGTGATCGTCGTTGCGGGCAAGGGCCACGAGACCGGCCAGTACGTCAAGGGCGAGATGCTGCCCTTCGACGACCGCGAGGTCCTGCTCAACGCCATCGAGGACGCTCTGCGCAGTCGGGCCAGCGAACGTCTGGGCAGTGCGCTCCAGAACGTGCACCGGGCCCCTGACCCGGGCTGAGCCCACGACACACCGGGGAGGGCGCCGAATCGATGCCTTCCCTTCGCCGGGACGCGGTCGATGATCGCGTCCCGGCGGCGCCACGCCGTGCGACGTGCGCGGATCGAGAGCCGAACGTCCGCTCCCGATCACGAAGTGGAGCATATTGCTCCGCGCAGGGCCCCGCCGGGACTCCGAACGCCCCAACATGTTCTAAGGTAGGTCCGGCAATCGCAGCCCGAAGCGCCGCCCACGTGGCGCCCACGGCCCGGCACCGGCCGGTTCGCCGTGGCCCGGCGCGGCCCCGCGCGCACGGTATCCGCGGTGCCATCCCCTGACTCGAACCCGAGGCCGGGTGGCCGATGCCCCTGGGGCGCCGTGGGCCGGGCCTGACATGAGGAGTGGATTTGATCGCGCTCACGCTCGATCGGATCGCTGAGATCACCCAAACCGCCATCGGCGGATCAGCGCGCCCCGAAGCCGTCGTCGACGGCCCCGTCGTCATCGATTCGCGGCAGGTGGAGCCCGGAGCGCTCTTCGTCGCTCTGAAGGGCGAGAGGGTCGACGGACACGACTTCGCCGCCGCCGCCGTGGCGGACGGAGCGGTCGCGGTCCTGGCCTCACGGCCGGTCGACGCCCCTCACCTGCTGGTGGACGGTGGAGACGACGAGGTGGTGACGGCACTGAGCCGTCTGGCCTCGTACGTGGCCCGTGAACTCGGGGATCCGAAGCGCGAAGCGGCCACGACCGAGATCGTGGGGGTCACCGGCTCCTCCGGCAAGACCACCACCAAGGACCTCATCGCCCAGGTGGTGGGTCGCCTGGGCCCGACCGTGGCCCCGGCGGGATCCTTCAACAACGAGATCGGCCACCCGCTCACCGTGCTGCGCGCCGACACCGGGACCGGCAACCTGGTCCTGGAGGTCGCCGCCCGTGGCATCGGCCACATCGCCCACCTGTGCCGGATCGCTCCGCCCCGGATCGGCGTGGTCCTCAACGTGGGCAGCGCGCACATGGGCGAGTTCGGCGACCGCGACGCCATCTCCCAGGCCAAGGGGGAGCTCGTCGAGTCCCTCCCGGCCGGTACCGAACGGCGCGGCGAGGGCGGCGTGGCCGTCCTCAACGCCGACGACCCGCGCGTGCGGGCCATGGCCTCGCGCACTCGGGCGCGTGTGGTGCTCTACGGCACCGCCGAGGAGGCCGAGGTGCGCGCCACCGACGTGGTCATCGAGGCGAACGGCGCCCCGTCCTTCACTCTGAACCTGAGCGGCCGTCGGGCCCGGGTCGAGCTGGGGCTGGTCGGCGCCCACCAGGTGAGCAACGCCCTGGCCGCGGCCGCCGTCGCCGACGAGCTCGGTATGGACATCGAGGACATCGCCGTCGCCCTGGCCGCGGCCACCCCTGTCAGCCGTTGGCGGATGGAGGTCACCGAACATCACGGTGTCACCCTCGTCAACGACGCCTACAACGCCAACCCCGAGTCGATGCGGGCGGCGCTGACCACCCTGGGCTCCTTGGCCCGGGACCGCCGCGCCATCGCCGTGCTCGCCCACATGGCCGAGCTCGGTGAGGACGGGGACGCCGAACACGAGAAGGTGGGTGAACTGGCCGCCGAGACCGGTGTGGCCCACCTCGTCGTGGTCGGCCCGGCGGCCGAGGGCATCGCCGTCGGCGCCGAACGCGCCGCCCACCAGGGGCGGTGGAGCGGTGAGAGCATCCGAGTGCCCGACGCCGAGGCGGCAGCCGAAGCGGTGCGCCAACGGATGCGCACAGGAGACGTCGTCATTGTGAAGGGATCGCGCGTGGCTGCGCTCGAAAGGGTTATCGACCTCATCACCAAGGGTGATGACCAGTGATCGGCATCACCGTTGCGGCGGCGCTCTCTCTGATCGTCTCCATGCTGCTGATGCCGCCGCTCATCAAGCTCCTGTACCGGTTCAAGTTCGGCCAGGAGGTCCGGGACGACGGACCCGAGGGCCACAAGACCAAGCAGGGCACGCCCACCATGGGCGGCATCGTCATCATCCTCGGTGCCGTCATCGGCTACTTCGGATCGCACCTGGCCCTGTGGACCACCCCCACGGTCTCCGGCCTGCTGGTGATGTTCCTGTTCGTCGGTATGGGCGCCGTCGGCTTCCTTGACGACTTCATCAAGATCTACAAGCGCCGCAGCCTGGGTCTGCGCAGTGGCGCGAAGATGGTCGGCCAGGCCATCGTCGGTGTCGGCTTCGCCTACGGGGTCACCCAGTTCCCCAACGGGTACGGCTACACCCCCGCCGCGCCCCAGCTGTCCTTCCTCCGGGACTTCGGGCCGCCGCTGATGATCGGCGTCTTCGTGATCTGGGCGCTCTTCCTCATCGTCGGCTTCTCCAACGCGGTCAACCTCACCGACGGTCTGGACGGTCTGGCCACCGGTGCGACGATCCTGTCGCTGTGCGCCTACGTCATCATCGGTAACTGGCAGCTCCGTCAGTCCTGCGTGGAGGCCCTCACCTCCAGCTGCTACACGGTCCGCGACCCCTTGGACCTGGCCGTGGTGGCCTCCGCCGTGCTCGGCTCCTGCATCGGTTTCCTGTGGTTCAACGCCCCGCCGGCCAAGATCTTCATGGGCGACACCGGTTCGCTGGCCCTGGGCGGTCTGATCGTGGGTCTGGCCATCACCACCCGCACCCAGCTCCTGCTGCTGCTCATCGGTGGCCTGTTCGTCATCATCACCATGTCGGTGATGATCCAGATCACGTCGTTCCGCCTCACCGGGAAACGTGTGTTCCGCATGGCGCCCCTTCAGCATCACTTCGAGCTCAAGGGATGGGCGGAGACCACCATCGTGATCCGGTTCTGGATCATCCAGGGCCTGTTCGTGGCGGTGGCGATCGGACTCTTCTACCTGGAATGGATGCCAAGCTAGAGGCATGCCGCACCAAGGACCTTCCGACACCACCCCGTCCCCGGCCTCCGTCGGGGACGAGAATCCCTTCGCGGACGCGTTGGTCTGCGTCGCCGGTCTGGGCGTCTCCGGACCCCCCGTCGCCAGGGCACTCCTGGCCCGGGGGGCCCGGGTGGTCGTCGTCGACGGCCGGGACGACGAGACCACCCGTCGCGTCGCCGCCGAGCTGACCGAGGCCGGAGCCCGGGTCGTCCTGGGCGAGACCCCGCTGCCCGAGGGCTGCGACCTGGTCGTCATCTCCCCCGGATGGCGCCCCGACTCCCCGCTGGCGGAACGGGCCGCCGAGGCCGGTGTCGAGGTCATCGGCGACGTGGAGCTGGCCTGGCGTCTCAAGCCCGCCGACCAGGTGTGGCTGGCCATCACCGGCACCAACGGCAAGACCACCACGGTGCGCATGCTGGAGTCGATCCTGCGCGCCGACGGCCGTGACGCGCTCGCCGTGGGCAACGTCGGCACCCCGATCGTGGACGCCGTCCTGCCCGACGCCGAAGGGCACGTGCACGACATCCTCGCGGTGGAGCTGTCCAGCTTCCAACTGCACTGGTCCGAGTCCCTGCGCCCGCACGCCGCCACCGTCCTCAACGTGGCCCCCGACCACCTGGACTGGCACGGAGGGCTCGAACCCTACGCGCGGGCCAAGGGCAGGGTGTTCGCGCGAGGGACCCTGCGCGTGGTCAACACGGCCGACGCGTGGTCGGTCCGGCTGGCCGAGGAGGAGGGCGACCCGCACACCCCGCTGGTGGGGATCCGCTCCGACACGCCCCGCGCCGGTGAACTCGGCGTGGTCGAGGACCTGTTGGTGGACCGGGCCTTCGTGGACGAGCCGCACAGCAGCGCCGAGGAACTGGCCACCCTGGCCGACGTGCGTCCGGCGGCCCCGCACAACGTCTCCAACGCCCTGGCCGCCGCGGCGCTGGCCCGTTCGGTCGGCGTGGCGGCGGACTCGGTCCGTGCCGGGCTGGTCGCCTTCGTCCCCGAGCCCCACCGGATCGCCCACGTGGCCCGGGTCGCGGGCGTGGACTACGTCGACGACTCCAAGGCCACCAATCCGCACGCCGCCGCGGCCTCGCTCAACTCCTACCCCTCCGTGGTGTGGGTGGCGGGTGGACTGCTCAAGGGCGCCGAGGTCGACGACCTGGTCTCCTCGGCGGCCCACCGGCTGCGCGGCGCGGTGCTGATCGGCGCCGACCGGGCCCGTATCCGCGAGGCGCTCGACGAGTACGCGCCCGAGGTGACGGTGGTCGAGGTCGAGGGGCCGGCCGCCGACGCCCCGGAGGGGCACACCGTCATGGACGTCGTGGTCGCCGAGGCCACCGCCCTGGCGGGCGAGGGGGACACCGTCCTGCTCGCCCCCGCCGCGGCCTCCATGGACATGTTCACGAACTACCCCGAACGAGGCCGTCTCTTCGCCGAGGCCGTCCACCGTCTGGGCTGAGGTCTCCGAACCCCACGAGATCCACTGCGCAGGGTCGCTCGCCGATCACCCAGAGTCGGCGTGCGGCCCTCGTGTGTCCGGCGACACCCCCGAAGGTCGCCAAAGATGGCCAACACGCGGGAAATGTCCACGGTTCCCGACCCGCCGGTACGCCACTATTGAGGCGCCGATCGTGCGGAGGGTGTGGATGGCGGCGACGACAGCGGTTCCCAGTACGGCCCGAAGCCGGGGGCGTACGGCCTCCGGTGGAAGGGAACGCGCGCTCTGGCGCGAGTGGGCTCGGTCCCTGGACCGACCACTCACCTCCTACTACCTGATCCTCGGCACCGGGATGATGCTCATCGCCCTGGGCCTGGTCATGGTCCTGTCCTCGACGATGGTCAACTCCATCTCCGAGACCGGGTCCGCCTTCTCGGTGTTCCAACGCCAGTTGGTGTCGGCGACGATCGGCCTGCCGCTCATGATCATCGCCTCCCAACTCCCGTTGTGGGTGTTCCGGCTCGTGGGCTACCCGGCGATGATCCTCTCGGTGGCGTTGCTGTTGCTCACCGCCTTCCAGGGCACCGAGGTCAACGGCGCGATCCGCTGGCTGGAGATCGGCGGCCTGCTCATCCAGCCCTCCGAGCCCGCCAAGCTCGCCTTCGTCCTGTGGGGTTCCAACATCCTGGCCCGCAAGGAGGAGCTCAAGGAGCTCACCGAGTGGCGCCACCTGCTCATCCCGCTGCTGCCGGGCTGCGGTCTGCTCACCCTGCTGGTCCTGCTCGGGTCCGACCTGTCCACCACCCTGGTGCTGCTGGTCGTCTTCCTCAGCCTCCTGTGGGTCGTGGGCGCCCCGGGCAAGCTGTTCGTGGGCATGTTCGGCCTGGTCCTGGGGCTGGCCGCCATCGTCATCGCGATCGAGCCCTTCCGGCTCCGCCGTATCACCGCCTTCCTCGACCCCGGGGCCGACCCGACCGGCTCGGGGTTCCAATCCCTGCACGGTCTCTACGCCCTGGGCACCGGCGGGATCTTCGGGGTCGGGATCGGCGCCAGTCGTGAGAAGTGGGGTTTCCTTCCCTACGCCGAGTCCGACTTCATCTTCGCCATCATCGGCGAGGAGTTCGGCCTCATCGGCACCCTGGTCGTGCTCGGCCTGTTCGGCATGCTCGGTTACGCCGGACTGCGGGTGGCCTTCCGGGTCAAGGACCCGTTCTCGCGCCTGGCCGCCTTCGCCATCGTGACCTGGATCATCGGCCAGTCGATGATCAACATCGCGGCCGTCATCGGGCTGGTCCCGGTCACGGGCATTCCACTGCCGCTGGTCTCCTATGGTGGGTCCTCGCTCATCCCCACCATGATCGGTCTCGGTGTGCTCCTCGCCATCGCCCGGAACGAGCCTCAAGCGCAGAAGGCGCTGGCCGCCCGGGGTCCCAGTTGGGTCCAAAGGGCTCTAAGCTGGCTTGGCCTGGAGAAGTTCGCCGCATCCGTCCAGAATCGTGGCGGAGGCGCGCCTTCCAGGCGCACCACCGCGCCGAGCGTCCCCCGCACGGCGCGCGAACGCGGCACCAAGACGACGGCCAAGCACAAGAGCGGACCGGTCCCGGTGGGGGACCGGCCAAGGAGGAATCGACGACGATGAGGGTAGCCCTCGCCGGAGGCGGCACGGCCGGGCACATCGAGCCCGCACTCTCACTTGCGGACGCGCTACGGCGCATCGACCCCGATACCGAGATCCTCTGCCTGGGAACCGAGCGGGGGCTGGAGACCCGGCTGGTCCCCATGCGCGGCTACGAGCTGAGCCTGATCCCCGCGGTCCCCCTTCCGCGCAGGCTCACCCCACAACTGCTCTCCGTACCGGGGAAGCTGGCGGGCGCCCTCAGCGCCGCCGGCGAGCAGCTCGACAAGCTTCAGGCCGACGTCCTGGTGGGGTTCGGCGGCTACGTCGCCACCCCCGGATACCTCGCGGCGCGTCGGCGCAAACTCCCGATCGTCGTGCACGAGGCCAACCCGCTGCCGGGGCTGGCCAACCGGCTCGGCGCGCGACTCACCCCCCACGTGTTCACCGGGCACCCCCACACCCAGATCCGGAACGGGCGCTTCATCGGCATCCCGCTGCGCGGTCAGATCACCTCGCTGGACCGGCTCGCCATGGGCGACAAGGCCCGCACCTACTTCGGACTGCGCCAGGACCTGCCGACCCTGCTGATCTTCGGCGGCTCCCAGGGCGCTCAGCGCGTCAACGAGGCGGCCTTCGCCGCCCGTAACGCCTTCCGCGACGCGGGGGTGCAGGTCCTGCACGTCGTCGGCCCCAAGAACGCCGACGAGCCCCAGGACCTCACGCAGGACGGCGTCCCCTACGTCGCCGTCCCCTACGTGGACCGTATGGACATGGCCTACGCCGCCGCCGACATGGCGATGTGCCGGTCCGGCGCGATGACCTGCGCCGAGCTCACCGCGGTCGGGCTGCCCGGCGCCTTCGTACCGCTGGCCATCGGCAACGGTGAGCAGACCATGAACGCCGAGCCGATCGTCAAGGCCGGCGGCGGGGTGATGGTCGACAACGCCGAGCTCTCCCCCGAGTGGATCGCCCAGAGGCTGATCCCGCTGCTCACCGACACCGACCGGATCGTGTCGATGTCCGAGGCTGCCTCCCGCATGGGGCGCCGCGACGCGGACATGGAGCTGGCCCGGGAGGTCATGGCGATCGCCCGAGGGGACAAACCCACCCCCGACATGCCGTTGCCCGACGACGACGGCTACGAGGACTACTACGACGACGGCAAGGACGCACGATGAGCCTGGTCCGACCGACCGAACCCGTCCCCGTCGACAAGCTGGGACGCACCCACTTCATCGGCCTGGGCGGGGCCGGCATGTCCGGTATCGCCCGTGTGCTGTTGCAGTCCGGTGTGGAGGTCTCCGGCAGCGACGCCCGGGACAGCGACACCCTGCGCGACCTGGAGCGGATGGGCGCGCGGGTCCACGTGGGCCACGCGGCCGAGAACCTCGACACCGCCGAGACCCTGGTGATCTCCTCCGCGATCCGCGAGGACAACCCGGAGCTGGCCGAGGCGCGTCGGCGGGGTCTGCGGATCCTGCCCCGCGCCGCGGCGCTGGGCGCCCTCCTGTTGGGCCGTGAGGGCATCGCGGTCTCCGGAACCCACGGCAAGACCACCACGACCTCCATGATCACCGTGGTCCTCCAGCACTTGGGCGTCGACCCCGGTTACGTGATCGGCGGGAAGCTGGTCACCACCGGGCTGGGCGCCGACGCCGGTGTCGGGGAGGTCATCGCGGTGGAGGCCGACGAGAGCGACGGCTCCTTCCTGATGCTCTCGCCCAAGATCGCCGTGGTGACCAACGTCGAGGCCGACCACCTGGACAACTACAGCGGCATCGACGAGATCCACGAGAACTTCGCGGACTTCGTCGACCGGGTCGAGCGCACGCTGATCGTCGGTATCGACGACCCCGGCGCCCGCCGGGTCGCCGAGATCGCCCGGGAACGCGGCAAGAAGGTGCTCACCTACGGTGAGGCCGAGGACGCCGACCACCGGATCACCCGAGTGCGCGCACGCGGCTTCTCGACGGAGTTCACCCTTCAGACCGCCGACGGGGAGCCGATCGACGGTACCGTCGCCGTTCCGGGGCGGCACAACGTCCTCAACGCCGCCGCCGCGGTCGTGGTCGCCGACGAGCTCGGTCACGACCTGGAGGTCGCGGTGGAGGGTGTGGCCGACTTCGCCGGGGCGGCCCGCCGCTTCGAGCTCAAGGGCGAGGGCGGCGGTGTGGGCGTCTACGACAGCTACGCCCACCACCCCACCGAGATCGAGGCCGACCTGCGCGCCACCCGCGCCGCCCTGGAGTCGTTCTCCCAGGACGACGAGGACGTTCCCCTCGGCCGGGTCGTCGCCCTCTTCCAGCCGCACCTGTACAGCCGCACCCGTATCTTCGCCGAGGAGTTCGCGAACGCCCTCTCCCTGGCCGACGAGGTCGTGGTGATGGAGGTCTACGCGGCGCGCGAGGATCCCGAACCCGGGGTGACCGGCGAGACCATCACCTCCCGCGTGGGCCACGACCGTGTGCGGTACGTGCCCGGCCGCGAGGAGGCCGTACGACGGGTGGCCGAGCTCGCCCGCCCGGGCGACATCGTCCTGACCATGGGCGCGGGCGACGTCACCGAACTCGGTCCGCACATCGTGGCCGCCTTGGCGGCCGCGGCGGGCGACACGCGTAACGACTAGAAGAAGACGACGGCGCGGACAGCCAGGGGGCATGAACGTGGGCGCTGACCGGGGTGGGAGCGAACGGGCGACGACGGCGCGCGGGGGCTCGGACCCCTGGAAGGTCACCTTCGCGGTGCTCCTCGTGGTCGCGTTGGTCTGTGCCGTGGTCTGGGTGCTCCTGGGCTCACGTCTGCTCGTGGTCCGGGACGTGGCCGTCACCGGGACCGAACGGGTCACGGCCCAGGAGGTCGAGACCGCGGTGGCCGTGGACACCGGAACCCCGTTGATCCGGGTGGACCTCGACGGCGGCCGTGAGCGGGTCGAGGGCCTGGACCTGGTCGAGTCGGCCACCGTGACCCGTGGCTGGCCCGCCACCCTGCGAGTGGAGGTCGTCGAACGACGGCCTCTGCTCGCGGTCCGGGTGGGGGAGGAGTACCGGTCGGTCGACCGGGACGGTGTGCGCATCGAGGACTCCCCGACCCGTCCGGGCAACCGACCGCTGGTCCGTGTCTCCGGAGAGCTGGAGGACAACGCCGCGGTCCGGGCCGCCGCCGACATCGTCGAGGAGGCCCCCGACTCCCTGCTCGCCCGGATCCAGCTCATCGACGCCCGCGACACCGACGAGATCATGATCGAGCTCGGTGACGGTTCCGTCGTGGAGTGGGGGGACTCCGAGGCCACGGCGGACAAGAGCGACATCCTGCGTGTCCTCATGCGCGAGCACCCTTCACAGGAAGGGCGTGTCTACGACGTCGGAACCCCGGACCTGGCCATCGTTCGGTGAAGCGTCGACCAAGGGCCGGTCTTGAGCCGGAATGGACGTGGTGAGGGGTCGTGAGCGGGTTCCGGAGGGCCACTGCCCGAGGAAACGGCGGACCGCGAGGACATTCCAGACGCGACGCGCCGAGTGCGCACTTCGCTTCCTTGCGTTATACGCGGTTAGGCTGAAGTCATCATCGGTTGCCCGCACCCGACGGTCCGCTTACTGTCGGGAAGCACAACCACCGTCAACAACACACTAAAACACGCTTTTCGGGATACGCAGGAACCGTTTCGCCGCCGCTTCTGGAAGCGAACCGTCTCTCGGCCCCAAGGCCGCGGTGACGGAGGGGGAACGGTACCGGTGACCCGGGGTCCTCGCCGGAGACCGCCTCGGCGGTGAAGGTGGAAGAACCCGAAACGCACACTCTGTAGAACCGGATGCCGGTCCGCCGGCGTGTTCCTCGACCCCTGGTCGACGGACGCGAAGACGGAACGGCTCATGCGAGCGGAAAGGCCCCTCGTCGTGGCAGCACCGCAGAACTACCTCGCGGTCATCAAAGTCGTCGGTATCGGCGGCGGCGGTGTCAACGCCGTCAACCGAATGATCGAAGAGGGGCTCAAGGGCGTCGAGTTCATCGCGATCAATACCGACGCCCAAGCGCTGCTGATGAGCGACGCGGACGTCAAGCTCGACGTCGGCCGCGAGCTCACCCGTGGCCTGGGCGCCGGCGCGAACCCCGATGTCGGCCGCAAGGCGGCCGAGGATCACCGTGAGGAGATCGAGGAGGTCCTCAAGGGGGCCGACATGGTCTTCGTCACGGCGGGTGAGGGTGGTGGCACCGGTACCGGTGGCGCCCCCGTCGTCGCGAACATCGCCCGTTCCCTGGGAGCCCTCACCATCGGTGTGGTCACCCGCCCCTTCGGTTTCGAGGGCAAGAGGCGGGCGACCCAGGCGGAGTCGGGGATAGCGATGCTCCGTGAGGAGGTCGACACCCTCATCGTCATCCCCAACGACCGCCTCCTGTCCATCTCCGACCGTCAGGTCAGTGTCCTGGACGCCTTCAAGGCGGCCGACCAGGTCCTGCTCTCCGGTGTTCAGGGGATCACCGACCTGATCACCACGCCGGGCCTGATCAACCTGGACTTCGCCGACGTCAAGTCGGTCATGTCCGGGGCGGGATCGGCGCTGATGGGAATCGGATCCGCGAGAGGGGACGACAGGGCCGTGGCGGCGGCCGAACTGGCGATCTCCTCACCTCTGCTGGAGGCCAGTATCGACGGGGCGCACGGAGTCCTGCTGTCGATACAGGGAGGCTCGGATCTCGGGCTGTTCGAGATCAACGAGGCGGCTCAGCTGGTCGCCAACTCCGCGGCCCCCGAGGCCAACATCATCTTCGGAGCCGTCATCGACGACGCCCTCGGCGACGAGGTGCGTGTCACGGTGATAGCCGCGGGGTTCGACGAACCCGAGGTCGGTGCCCCGGCGGCGCAGGAGCGCCGCCCGGTGGACCCTCCTGAGGCCGTCGCCCCCACGGCAGGCATCACGTCCGGTTCAGAGGAGGCGTCCGCCAAGACGGCTCCGTCGACCGCGGGCGCGAGCGGGGCGTCGGCCACCAGCATGCCGTGGGTGACCTCTTCCGGCCAGGCCCGTCCTGAGCCGGAGACGCCCCGGTCCACCATGCCTCCGGTCCATCCTCCGGTCAGCGCCGAGCCGGTGCGGCCCGAGCCTCAGCAGGCGCCGCCGGCGCGCCCCGAGCCGCAGCCCGCCCCGCAGACGCTGCGACCCGAGCCGGAGCCGTTCCAGGGCGAGACCCACCAGGTCCCCTCCTACGACGACTCCCAGAGCGAGCCCGTCCAGGCCTATCAGGAGCCGCGGACGAGCCAGGTCGAGGAGGGACGGGCCACGGAGCCCGTCGCCGAATCCGAGACCGGAACCGGCCACATCCACTCCGTCTCGGACGCCTCCGAGCGGCGTGGCGAGGTTCCCACGCCCCGCCGTCGGGTCATCTTCGACGACCCCGACGACCTGGACGTGCCGGAGTTCCTGAAGTAGTCCCACCGGTACCATCGACGTGTCATAGCGGCCCCGCCCTCGTGGCGGGGCCGTCGCCGCCCCGGACCGTTCGTGAGGAGCGTCCTTCCGGGGACCGAGGAAAGGGACCGCGGACACACCGATGGGCAACGTCATCGATCTGGGGCACGGGGTCCGTGCCGCCGTCACCGAACGCGGTGGCGGCGTGAGCCGTCCCCCCTACGATTCGCTCAATCTGGGCCTGGGGGTGGGCGACGATCGCGAGGCGGTGATGGACAACCGCCGTCGTGCCGCGCGCGACCTGGGCTTCGACGTCGACCGTGTGGTGTGGATGAACCAGGTCCACAGCGCCGACGTGCTCGTGGCCACCGAACCCGGAGGGGTGGGCACCTGCGACGCCGTGGTCACCACCCGTTCCGACCTGGTCCTGGCCTCGATGGCGGCCGACTGCCTTCCGATCCTGGCCGCCGACGCCGAGGCGGGGATCCTGGGGGCCGCCCACTCGGGGCGCGCGGGCACCGCGAAGGGCATCGCGGCGAACCTGGTCGAGAGCATGGTCGCCCACGGGGCCGTCGTCCACCGGATCACCGTCTTCCTCGGCCCGACCATCTGCGGTCGTTGCTACGAGGTACCGCCCGAACTCCAGGCCGAGACCGCGGAGCTCACGCCCGAGGCGGCCTCCACCACCCATCGAGGGACCACCGGGGTGGACATGTCGGCCGCCGTCACCGCCCAACTGCGCCGGGCCGGGGTGGAGAACATCACCTCCGACGGCCGGTGCACCCTGGAGACCCCCGACCTCTTCTCCCACCGTCGCGGCGCGCCCACGGGACGCTTCGCCTCCTTCATCTGGCGCGCCCCGGCGACCGCGGACCGTTCGTAGGACGGGAGGGGCGGGGACCGTGTCCCCTCCTCCCGAGGATCACCACCACAGCAGGGAACAGAAGGAACAGTCGTGTCAGACATCGATCCCGCGCGCACCGAGCAGATCCGCGCCAACCTCCAGGCCGCGCGGGACAGGATCGAGGCGGCCTGCGCCAAGGCGGGGCGTTCCTCCTCCGAGGTGTCCCTGGTCGCGGTGACCAAGACCCACCCCGCCTCCGACGTGCGCGCCCTCGCCTCCCTGGGCGTCGTCGACGTCGGAGAGAACCGGGACCAGGAGGCCGCCCCCAAGGCCGCGGAGACCGCCGACCTCGATCTGACCTGGCACTTCGTGGGCCAGCTCCAGACGAACAAGGTCCGTTCGGTGGCCTCCTACGCCGACGTCGTGCACTCGGTGGACCGGGCCAGACTCGTCCGGGCCCTGGGCGACCGCGCGGCGGAGGCGGGGCGCACGTTGACCTGTCTGGTCCAGGTGAACCTCGACGACGACTCCGAGGCGGGTGTCCTGGGGCCGCGTGGCGGAGTGGACCCGTCCGACGCTCCCGGGATCGCCGACCTGATCGAAGAACATGAGGCGCTCTCCTTGGGCGGTGTCATGGCGGTCGCGCCCTTGGGAGGGGACCCGTACACCGCCTTCGGTCGACTTCACGAGGTGGCGGGGCGGATTCGTGATCGCTACCCTCGGGCAACGATGATCTCCGCCGGGATGAGCGGGGATCTGGAGGCGGCGATCGAGCGAGGAGCGACACACCTCCGCCTTGGTGCGGCGTTGCTCGGCGCCCGAGGGACGAACGTGGGGTAATGTCCCCACATAGACCTTGGGGCCTGTCTGTGGAGTTCGCCCGAATGGGCGCCCGCCCCGCCGTTGCGGGCGCAGGACAGGCGCAGACGGAGGAGTCGGCTTCGATCGGGGCCGCGAGGACGACGGAGGACATGAGATGGCCGGCGCGATGCGCAAGATGGCGGTCTACCTCGGCCTCGTGGAGGACGACCGTTACGATCACCGCTATGCGGACGAATATGATGAGTTCGACGATTTCGACGAAGGCGCGGAGGAGCAGCGTGACCGCGACGCCGATCCTGCGCGAGGCGGGGAAACACGAGGCGACGACGTGACGGACACCGGCGATTACCTGGGAACGGGTGAACGGCGCGGTGGCACCACCACGACCGCCTCTACCGCCGACCTGGCTCGGATCACCACGCTCCACCCGCGCACGTACAACGAGGCGCGTACGATCGGAGAGCATTTCCGGGAAGGTACGCCGGTGATCATGAACCTGACCGAGATGGTCGACAGCGACGCCAAGCGTCTGGTCGACTTCGCGGCTGGTCTGATCTTCGGTCTCCATGGCAGTATCGAACGCGTGACCAACAAGGTGTTCCTGCTGTCCCCGGCCAACGTCGAGGTGACCGCCGAAGACAAGGCGCGGATCGCCGAGCGAGGGTTCTTCAATCAGAGCTAGACCATCACATTTGTCCAGAGATTGGGTCGGGGAACGACCGTGAGTATCGTTCTGTCAGTGCTGTCCGCGCTGCTTCAGCTGTTTGTCTTCGTGCTGATCGCGAGGGTGGTACTGGAGATGGTGCAGTCCTTTTCGAGGGACTGGCGACCCAGCGGGTTCGTTCTCGTGCTCGCTGAGATCGTGTACACGATCACCGATCCGCCACTGAGGTTCCTGCGCAGGTTCATCAAACCGGTGAGGCTGGGGAGCATCGCACTCGACCTGAGTGTGCTGATCCTCTTCTTCGCCATCCTGCTTCTCCAGAGCATTCTGGCGAGGCTGGCGATGGGACTGTGACAGGGAAGGGCCAGGGCGAAAAAACCGCCCTGGATTCCGATATGTGGTCTTGGTCATGATCTGGATTGCCGTAAGGTCACGATCGGGTAGCGTCCCTACGGACAGACTCCAAGCGCGCCAAGGAGACGAACATGCCGCTGACACCCGCCGATGTGCGGAACAAGCAGTTCAGCACCACCCGGCTTCGGCCGGGATATGACGAAGAGGAAGTCGATGCCTTCCTCGACGAGGTCGAGTCGGAACTCGACCGGCTGATCCAGGAGAACGAGGAACTGCGCGGCAAGCTGGCCGAGTGCCTTCGAGGCAAGGTCCCCAACGCCGGTATGCAGGACTTCCAGCAGCCTCAGGAGCAGCAGGAGCCGCAGCAGCAGATGGAGCAGGTGCGCCCGGAGCCCGTGCAGGCGCAGCAGCCTGTCGAGCAGCCGGCCCAGCCGCCCGCCCCGATGCAGATGACCGGCGCCAACCTCGCCATGGGCGGTGAGGAGAACATGGACACGGCCGCCCGCGTCCTGGCCCTCGCCCAGCAGACCGCCGACCAGGCGATCAGCGACGCCCGCCGTGAGGCCGACGAGACCCTCGGCCGCGCCCGCCACGAGTCCGAGGACATCCTCGGCAAGGCGCGCCGTCAGGCCGACCAGATCATCGGTGAGGCCCGTGCCCGTTCCGAGAACCTCGACCGCGACGCCCAGGAGCGCCACCGTCAGGTCATGGGCAGCCTCGTCCAGCAGCGCGAGGAGCTCGAGCACAAGGTCAACGTGCTCAAGGACTTCGAGCGCGAGTACCGCAGCCGCCTGAAGGACTACTTCGAGCGTCAGCTGCGCGAGCTCAACGAAGAGGGCAAGTCGGTGGAGCCCAACCCGAACACCACGGGCGGCTTCCAGACGATGAACCCGCAGTCCGGCGGTGCCCCCGCGCTCCAGCAGCACGGCCCCGGCGGCAACCCGTTCGGTCAGCCCGAGCCCGCCCAGCACGGTGGTTTCCACCCGGGCGAGACCCCGCACGAGCGCCGCTGAGCTCTCGGCGGCAGGTAGCTCCGAACAACTGAAGACTCCAGCTCTACACGTGTAAAGGCCCTGGTCGACCCGTGATCCTTAGCATCCTCGCCACCGTGGCGGTGCTGGCGGCCATAGCCGTCATCGCGGCTGCTCTGGTGCTCGCCGAGACCACCCTGGTGTACATCGCACTGGGACTCGGCGGACTGAGCGTCCTCCTCCTACTGGGGGCGCTCCTCCAAGGCAGGTTCGGCAAGGACGGACCGGGAACGGTACGGACGGGCGGTTTGGGGAAGTCGTCCGTCCCCATGACGACCGGGCCGGGGGCCGGCATCGCGCCGGGCCCCGTGTGGGAGCAGGAGCCGACAGGGCGCGTACCCGCACCGGCCGAACCGCCGGTGCGGGTCACCCCTGTGGGGGAGACCTTCGAGACGCACCGAACGGACGACGGTGCGGAGGACCCCGAGTTCGAGATCCCCCGTTGGGAGACCCCCACCGCGGGCGATCGGACCGAACCGGTCATGGCGGCCCGGACCCCGCCCCACACCGAGACCCCCACCGCGGGCGACGACGCCCGCGACGAGACCACCTCCGCCCCCGAGGCCACGACGGCCGAGGAGGAGCGGGAGGAGCACGAAGACCTCGTGAAGGCCGAGCCCGAAGAGGGATCGGCCTCCGAACCCGTCGAGGAGCCCACGACCGTCACGGAACCGGAGGAGGCCTCCACCCCGGTGGAGCCCGAACCGGAGACCGTGACCGCGGTGGAGGAACCCGTCGGGGAACCCGGGCCGGCCCCCGTGGCCGAGGCTCGGGAGGACATCGACCGGAGAGAGTCCGAGGAACCCTCGGAGACCGCCGGCACGAAGGACGACGAGTCCGCGACCGACGACGACACGCGCGAACCGGAGACCTCCGAGAGCGACACCGCGGTCGAGCGGACCGAACCGTCGGAGCGGGAGGGGGCCTCCGAGGCCCTCACCGCCCCGGAGGAGGACGAGAACGCCCCGGCCGGTGCTTCGGCCACCACCGACCCCGATACGCCCGTCTCCGGCGACATGGACCTCGAGGAGGAGGCCGCGTCCGAGGAGACGGGGCCGATCTCCGACGAGAACGTCGAGACCTCGGAGAGGTCGGACGAGACCGGGACGGACGACGCGCCGGCCGTTATCGACACGGCCGATGAGGTCGACGAGGAGAAGACCGAAGAGCCCTCCCCGACCTCCGAGACCGTGACGGAGCCGACCGAGGTCGAAGGGGCGGACGAGCGCGAGGACACGGAGGATCCGATCGCGCCGGTCGCCGCGGAGGCGACGGAGGACACCTCGGCCTCCGACACGCCGGACGAGACGACCGACGCCTCGACCGGGGACGACACCGAGGTCCGGGACGAGGACGAGGCCCCCGAAGAGGCGGAGAAGACCTCCGACAAGGCCGAGAAGGACCCCCCGGAACCCGAGGAGACCTCCGGGACGGACCCCGAGGACGACACCGACGGCGAAGACACCGAACGGTCGACGAAGGAGGAGGACGCCGCGATCGCCTACGCGGCCATCCTCGACGAGACCGTCGACGCCGACGAAGAGGAACGCGACCGGGCCGAGGGTCGCAAGGACTCCTCCTACAGCGGCTGAGAACGAGACGAAGGGCACCGCCTCCCCACGGGAGACGGCGCCCTTCGTCGTCGTATCAGGCCTTGCGGAAGGTGAAGGTCACACCGAACTCCTCGGACCGGGTCGAGTGCGGGGTGTCCTCTCCCGCGCCCGCCACGAAGCTGTCGGCCAGCACCTCACCGGCGATGGTCCGCGCGTGCTCCTCCAGCGTCAGCCGGACGGTCTCGTCCTCGGTGGCCCACCACACGTGGATCCGGTCGGAGACCTCCAGGCCGCTGTTCTTGCGGGCCTCCTGGAGCATCCGGACCATCTCCCGGGCCAGACCCGCGCGGCGCAGCTCCGGGGTCAGCTCCAGGTCCAGCGCGACGGTCTCTCCGGACTCGGAGGCCACCGCCCAGCCCTCACGGGGCTGCTCGGTCACCAGGATCTCGTCGGCGCTCACGTCCACCGACTCGCCCTCGACCGTCACCTGAGCCCAGCCGGTGGCGCGCACCCGCTCGACCAGGGCGGCCGGGTCCGCGCTCTGAACGGCCTTGGCCACCAGCGGCGTGCGCTTGGCGAATCGCTTGCCCAACGCTCGGAAGTTCGGCTTGACGACGTAGTCCACGAGGTCGCCGCCGACCGAGGACAGGGAGTCCAGACCGGCCACGTTGAGCTCGTCGGACACCTGGTCGCGCAGCTGCTCCGGCAGGTCGGCGAAGCCGGGGGCCCCGACCAGGGCGCGGGCCAGCGGCTGACGGGTGCGCAGCGCCGAGTCGACGCGGGCCGAACGGCCCAGCTCCACCAGACGACGGGCCAGCGCCATCTGCTCGGACAGCGCGGGGTCGATCAGGTCCTCGTTCACCCGGGGCCAGGAGGCCAGGTGGACCGAGTCGGCGGCCTCGGGGCGGCGCAGCGCCGACCACACGTGGTCGGTCAGGAACGGCACGACCGGGGCCATGAGCAGGGTGACGGTCTCCAGCGCCTCGAACAGCGTCGCGAAGGCGGCGGCGCCCTCGGGGCTCTGGGCCCCGCGCCAGAACCGGCGGCGGGAACGTCGCACGTACCAGTTGGAGATGTCGTCGACGAACGCGGTCAGACGACGCCCCGCGCCGGTGGTGTCGAACTCCTCCATCGCCTTGGTGACGTCGCGGACGACCTCGTTGAGCTCCGAGAGCAGCCACCGGTCCAGCATCGGACGGTCCTGGGGAGCGGGGGCCTGGGCCAGCAGCGAGTGGTCCCAACCGGAACCGGCGTTGGCGTACAGAGTGAAGAACGAGGTGGTGCTGTAGTAGGTCAGCAGCACCTTGCGGACGATCTCCTCCAGAGCCGCGTGACCGACCCGGCGGGCGGTCCAGGGCGATCCGGAGGCCAGCATGAACCAGCGCAGGGCGTCGGCGCCGTGGCGGTCCATCACCGGGATGGGCTCCATGACGTTGCCCAGGTGCTTGCTCATCTTGCGGCCGTCCTCGGCGAGGATGTGGCCCAGGACGACCACGTTCTCGTAGGAGTTACGACCGAACACCAGGGTGCTGACCGCCAGCAGCGAGTAGAACCAGCCGCGGGTCTGGTCGATGGCCTCGGAGATGTACTGGGCCGGGAAGTTGGCCTTGAAGGTCTCCTCGTCGACGTGCGGGGCGCCCCACTGCGCGAAGGGCATCGAACCCGAGTCGAACCAGGCGTCGATCACCTCGGGGACACGACGGGCGACCCGCTGCTCCTCGGGCAGGGAGGGGTCGGCGTCCGGGTCGGGGATGACGATGTCGTCGACGTAGGGACGGTGCGGGTCCAGCGAGGACAGGTCCTGGCCGCTGAGCTCGCTCAGCTCGGCCAGGGAGCCCACACAGATCCGGCGGCCATCGGGGAACTCCCAGATCGGGAGCGGGGTACCCCAGTAACGGTTACGGGACAGGGCCCAGTCGACGTTGCCGCGCAGCCACTCGCCGAAGCGACCCTCCTTGACGTTCTCCGGCACCCAGTTGGTGACCTCGTTCTGGGCGAGCAGCTCGTCCTTGATCCGGGTGGTGCGGATGTACCAGGACGGCACGGCGTAGTAGAGCAGCGCCGTGTGGCAGCGCCAGCAGTGCGGGTAGGAGTGCTCGTAGTTCAGGTGACGGAAGAGCAGACCGCGGTCCTTGAGGTCGCGGACCAGCGTCTTGTCGGCCTCCTTGAAGAACACCCCGCCCACCAGGGGGAGGTCCTCCTCGAAGGTGCCGTCGGCGCGGACCGGGTTGACCACGGGCAGACCGTAGGCGCGGCAGACCGTCATGTCGTCGGCACCGAAGGCCGGCGACTGGTGCACCAGACCGGTACCGTCCTCGACGGTGACGTAGTCGGCGAGGACCACGAAGTGCGCCGGTTCGTCGAAGGGGACGAGGTCGAAGGGGCGCTGGTAGGTCCAACGCTCCATCTCGTCGCCCTCGTAGCGTTCGCCGGTGAGCTCCCAGCCCTCGCCGAGCACCTGCTCGAACAGGGGCGCGGCGACGATGAGACGCTCATCGCCGTCGGTGGCCACCACGTACTCGACGTCGGGGTGCACGGCCACGGCGGTGTTGGAGACCAGGGTCCACGGGGTGGTGGTCCACACCAGCAGGGAGGTCGGGTGCTCGGGGGCGGCCGCCGGGCCGGAGGTCACCGGGAACCGCACGTAGACGGAGGGGTCGGTGACGGTCTCGTACCCCTGGGCCAGCTCGTGGTCGGAGAGCGTGGTGCCACAGCGCGGGCAGTAGGGGCTGATCCGGTAGTCGCGGACCAGCAGGTCCTTCTCCCAGATCCGCTTCAGGGCCCACCAGACGGACTCCACGTACCGCGGGTCCATCGTGCGGTAGGCGTCCTCCATGTTCACCCAGTAGCCCATGCGCTCGGTCATGGCGGTGAAGGCGTCCACGTTGCGCAGGACGGACTCACGGCAACGGTCGTTGAACTCGGCGATGCCGAAGGCCTCGATGTCCTTCTTGCCGCTCAGACCGAGTTCCTTCTCCACGGCCACCTCGACGGGCAGGCCGTGGCAGTCCCAGCCGGCCTTGCGGTCGACGTGGTAACCGCGCATCGTACGAAAACGCGGGAAGACGTCCTTGAACGCGCGGGCCTCGACGTGGTGCACGCCGGGCTGTCCGTTCGCGGTGGGCGGGCCCTCGTAGAAGACCCAGTTCTCGTTGCCGCGGGTCTGGTCCAGGGAGCGCTGGAAGACGTTCTCCTTCGACCAGCGGCCGAGGATCTCGCGCTCCATCGCGGGCAGGTCGATCTGAGCGGGCAGTTGGGGCAGCGCGCGGGATTCGGGCCGGGGGTCGTCGGTCACCGTCGTACCTTTCTCCATCAGGGATGTTCCTGACGGAGGGACGAGGCCTGGGCCCCGCGGTACCACCCTCCTTGGAGCCGCGGCCGTGACCGCTGGGCGGTTCGGCGGCGGGTCCCGCTTCATTGGGTCAACGCCGGTTCTACTGGGGCGGATCCACGATTTCTCGGGACGGGCGCCTGTTCCTCCGGCCGCTCCGGGGTGATCTTCGCGCTGGTCGTACCCCCGGGCTCACACCGTCCCCGGGTCGCTTGGCCGGTCCAGCCCCTCATAGGCTGTGTCCGCCCGGTCGGGGCCAACGCTACTCGTCCCCATCGACACGGGTTCAGGATAACGCAGTACGGCGAGGTAGGCCGCTGAACCGTACAGGAAGGGGCGCGGTGATGGTGGAGCGTACACGGGGGACGGTACTGGTGACCCTGCCCGACCGCGAGGACGCGGACGAGTTGGCCGAACAGCTCCTGGAACAGGGTTACGAGCCCTGCGCGGTGCATCGGGACATGCTCGCGGGGGAGGACGACGCCGAGGACGTCGACTGGGTGATCGAGGTGTCGACCGGTCCGCACGGAGGCCCCGCCGTCTTCGACGAACCGCACCTGTCCCTCCTGGCCGAGGACTACGGGGGCTTCGCCGTCGCCGAGTGACCGATATGGGGCCATCGGGCCCTAGGGCCCTGGTCGGGCGGGTACCTCGGGACGATGATGGTGGGCATGACGATCCGTGAGGCACGGCCCGACGACGCACCGTCCATCGCCGAGGTCCACGTCCGTTCCTGGCAGGCGGCCTACCGGGGGATCATCCCCGACGAGCTCCTGGACGGTCTCGACCCCGAACGGCTCACCCGGATGTGGAAGGCCCGTCTCCGTGAGGGTAGGGGCGGGGACGGCGTCCTCGTGGCGCAGGAACGGGACGGGGTCGTGGCCTTCGCCGGCTTCGAGACGACGGACGCTCCCCGGGGGACGGAGGGGGAGGGGACCCGGGTCGTGGACCTGGGCGCCTTCTACTCACTGCCCTCGGTGTGGGGCAGTGGGGTCAATCAGAGACTGGTCGCCGCCGTGCACTCGGCGATGGACGGATGCCCCGAGGACCGGGCGGTGCTGTGGGTGCTGTCCGCCAATACCCGAGCCCGCCGTTTCTACGAGGCGCAGGGGTGGGAGGACACCGGCACCGTCGTCGATCGGGGGATGTTCGGCGGCACGATCGTGCGGCCGACCGCGCTCTACCACCGTCCGATCCGGCGGCCGGGATCGTTGCCTTGAACCGGTTCATTGCCTAGGCTTCGCGGCATCATCGCCCACGGCAACGCGTAGGGGGCGCGCCCTCGTGGTCCGGTCAGGGGTGCGGGGGATCCGTGGGCCACCCGAAAGGGGAGTGCGATGAAGGTCACCCAGGCGGCGAGGCTACCGGTCCGGGCGGGGGAGAGCCCGTGGACCCCCGAGGAGCTCGCCGAGGTCAGAGGTCTGCTGGAGATCGAGATCGAGGTCCGCAAGGCCGAGCTCAGGGAGAACGAGGACGAGGTCGCCGAGCGGCTCACCGACCCGGTCGAAGGGGCGGGGGACGACCCCGCGGACGTCGGCGCCAAGGCCTTCCAACGCGAACACGATCTGGCGTTGGCCTACAATACTCGTGACCTGCTCGCCATGAGCGAACGGGCGATCGAACGGATGGACGCGGGGACCTACGGGGCCTGTGAGTCATGTGGCCAGGCCATCGGCAAGGCGCGTCTCCAGGCCTTTCCCAGGGCCACCCTGTGCGTCACATGCAAACAGCGCGAGGAGCGTCGCTGACCGAGATGGAGCCCTCCGGGGACGGCAACATGGCCACGACCGACGAGAAGAGCGCCCGCCCGCGCAGGTACCTACTCCTGCTGCTGGTGGCGGTCGCCGCGATCGCCGTCGACTTCGCCACCAAGGAATGGGCCCTGGCGACCTTCCGCCAGGGCGAGAGCGTCGACGTGATCGGGAGTTTCCTACAGTTCACCCTGGTGTTCAACACCGGTGCCGCCTTCTCGATGGGCACCGAGTACACGTGGGTGTTCACCATCGTGGCCACCCTCGTGGTCCTCGGGATCGCCTACATCGGTCTCCGGGTGCGCAGCGTGTGGTGGGGGATCACGCTCGGATTGATGATGGGCGGTGCGGCCGGCAACCTCATCGACCGTTTCTTCCGTGAACCGGAACCCTTCCACGGGGCCGTCGTCGATTTCATCCGGCTGCCCAACTGGCCGGTGTTCAACCTCGCCGACTCCTGCGTGGTGGTCGGGGCCTGCCTGGTGGTCTTCCTGACCTTCAGGGGGGTCGACCTCGACGGGACCCTGGCCTCGGACGACAAGACCGAGGCGACCACCGGTGAGGACGACGGCGAGGGACGGAAGAACACATGAGCGACACCAGGAGCCTGCCGGTACCGGACGGTCTGGAGGGCGACCGGCTCGACTCCGCGATCGCGCGGATGTTCGGCCTGTCCCGGACCCGGGCCGCCGAACTCATCGGTGACGGGAACGTCCTGCTGGACGGGACCGAGGCGGGCAAGTCCGACCGTGTCCAGGCGGGGGCCTGGCTGGAGGTCACCCTTCCGCCGCCGCCCACCGCTCCGGTCCCGCGTGCCGAACCCGTCCCAGGCATGACCATCGTGCACGAGGACGCCGACATCATCGTGGTCGACAAGCCGATCGGCGTGGTGGCCCACCCCACCGTCGGTTGGACCGGTCCCAGCGTCCTGGAGGGGCTGTTGGCCTCCGGTGTGCAGCTGGCGACCAGCGGCGCGGCGGAACGCCAGGGCATCGTGCACCGGTTGGACGCCAACACGACCGGCCTGATGGTGGTCGCCAAGAGCGAGACCGCCTACAGCGTGCTCAAGCGGGCGTTCAAGGAGCGCACCGTGGACAAGCGCTACCACACGCTCGTCCAGGGACACCCGGACCCGTTCCGGGGCACGGTGGACGCCCCGATCGGTCGGCACCCCGCCGGTGACGGTCGATGGGCCGTGGTCGCGGGCGGACGCCCCTCGATCACCCACTACGACACGGAGGAGGCCTTCCGGGCCGCCACCCTGTTGGAGATCAAGCTGGAGACGGGGCGTACCCACCAGATCCGGGTGCACATGGCGGCGCTGCGCCACCCCTGTGTGGGGGACATGCTCTACGGCGCCGACCCCACCCTGGCCGAGCGGCTGGGTGTGCGGCGTCAGTGGCTGCACGCGGTCCGGCTGGGCTTCGACCACCCGACCGAGCACCGGCCGGTGGAGTTCTCCAGCCCCTACCCCGACGACCTGGCCGAGGCCGTGGAGCGGCTCCGCGAGGAGTAGCCCGCGTACGAGGCCCGATCGCCCGTGTCCCGCGTTCTCTCGCGGGGCGCGGGCGATCTCGTGTCCCCGTCCCTGAGACTCAGGGACGGGGGGTCGTGCCGGGGCCCCGCGTGCCCACGGGGGTCTCGGGTGTCTCCGGGGCGGTGGCCGTCGGTCGTGGGCGGGCGTCGTGGTCCGGGGAGCGTGTTCCGGCGCGGGTCGCGCGGGGTGAACGCAGGAGCCCCTGGCACAGGGCCGCGCCCAGGATGATCACGAGGGCGCCCAACGGCTGATTCCAGCTCAGGGTCTCGCCCATGAGCACGATCCCGGCGCCGATCGCCACCACCGGCACCACGTAGGTGACCGTGGTCGCCACCGTCGCCCCCGCGGCACGCACGATGCCGTACTGGAGGACGTAGGCGAAACCGGTCCCGAGGACGCCCAACGTCGCCACGGCCAAGGCCGCCCTCCAGGTCAGGTCGGTGGGGATCCCGCCCGCCCAGGGGGCGATCAGGAGCAGGGGTACCGAGCCGAGCAGCAGTTGGAGGGCGCTCAGCTCCAGGGCCCCGTGCGAGGTGCCCGCGACGAACCGGCGCAGGTAGGGGGTGCCGATTCCATAGCAGGCGGTGGCCCCCACCACCAGGAGCATGCCGATCAGGGAGTCGCGATCCTCCATCACCGAGACCTCCAGGGAGTTCCACACCCCGAAGACGGTGAGCACGCCGAGGAAGCCGATGGCCAGCCCCAGCAGGCGGTCGCGGTCGGGGCGTTCGTCGGACAGCAGCAGGATCGAGAACACCACTCCGAACAGCGGGGTCGAGGCGTTGACGATCCCCATCAGGGCCGACGGTATGAGCTGCCCTGCGTAACCGAACAGGGTGAAGGGGATCGTGTTGAGCAGCAGGGCGGCCACGAACAGGTGACCCCACAGCCGGGGAGAGGTGGGCAGGCGGCCTCCGCGTAGGAGCAGGACCGCGAGCAGGGGCAGGGCCCCGGTCAGCATGCGTCCCAGGGAGAGCTGGACGGGGGTCAACACCTCGGCGCCGACACGGATCAGGACGAAGCTCATGCCCCAGACCAGGGCGAGGACGGCGAACTTGGCGCGCCAGCCCGACAGCGAGTGGGCGAGCCCGGTGGAAGAGGTGGCCATGGGATGTTTCTATCCCGTACTTATTCTTAGGTCTACTTCATTCTTCTAAACTCAGAAGTTAGTATCTCTTACATGCTCAGTGTCGACCGGCTCCGGGTCCTGCACGCCATCGCCGTCCACGGTTCCCTCAGCGCGGCCTCCCAGGCCCTCCACGTCACCAACTCGGCCGTCTCCCAACAACTCGCCAAACTCGAACGCGAGGTCGGCCAACCCCTCGTCGAACGCAACGGCCGCGGGGTGCGACTGACCGCCGCCGCCGAACTCCTCGTCGACCACGCCTCCCGGATCCTCTCGCTGGTCCACCAGGCCGAGGCCGACCTGGAGGCCCACCGCGACGACGTCACCGGTCACCTGCGCCTGTCGGCGATCCCCACCGCCATCCGCGGGCTGCTCCCACGGGCCCTGCTCGCGCTACGCGAGGAACACCCCGGGCTGCACGTGGAACTGAGCGAGGAGGAGCCCCACGAGATCCTGCCCTCCATGATGCGGGGAGAGGCCGACATGGCCCTGGTCGTGGATTGGGACGGGGCCCCGATGCCCCTGCCCGAAGGCATGTCGCGGGCCCCCATCACCGACGACGTCAGCGATATCGCCCTACCCGCCGACCACCCGCTGGCCCACAGCGAACTCCTCCAACTCGACGAGATCCTCGACCTTCCGTGGATCAGCTGGTCGCGCGGCTCCATCTGCGACGACTGGCTGCACGACATGATCCGACGGCGCGGCGGCGAACCCCGGATCGTGCACAACGTCGAGGAAC
The DNA here is from genome assembly GCF_000341225.1 of Nocardiopsis alba DSM 43377. Lineage (GTDB taxonomy): Bacteria > Actinomycetota > Actinomycetes > Streptosporangiales > Streptosporangiaceae > Nocardiopsis > Nocardiopsis alba. Next base: position 215,195 of record NZ_ANAC01000010.1, on the reverse strand, counting down.
ACCAGACCAAACTGGCGCTGATCGCGGCCGGGATCGGCGCCGCCGTCATGCCGCGCATGGGAAGGGGACCCCTGCCCGAAGGGGTGAGGATGATCCCGGTCCAACCCGCCCTGGTCCGGCAGGTCTACGTCTTCTGGCGCACCGACGCATCGCGGCGACCCGCCATCCGCGCCGTCGTCCGCGCCCTGCGCGAGGCCGCGGTGGGAGAGGACGAGTGACCCTGCCGGCCGGGGCGGGCCTCAGACCTCGCCCAACAGATCCGACATGGTCGCGGTCGGACTGATCACCTCCGGATCGGTGCGCACGTCCACCAGGGTCGGCAGCTCCGCGGTGACCGCCTCGGACAGGGCCTTCTCCAGCTCCTCCCGGGTGTGCACGGTGGCGCCCCGCGCTCCCAACGCCCGGGCGTAGCCGGCCAGGTCCAACGGGCCGCCGATCTCGGTTCCGGCGATCCGTCCGAGCCGACGGGCCTGGTGCATGGCGATGGTCCCGTACAGACCGTTCTGGAACACCACCACGGTCACGGCCGCCCCCGTACGGACCGCCGTCTCCAGTTCCTGACCGGTCATCAACGCGCCGCCGTCGCCGGCCACCGCCACCACCGTGCGTTCCGGCGCGGCGAGTTTGGCGGCGATCGCGGCCGGCACCGCGTAGCCCATGGCGCCGCTGGTCGGCGCGAGCTGGGTGTTCGCGTGCCGATACCACCAGCCCCGGTGGAGGAAGGAGGCGAAGTTACCGGCGTCGTTGGTGATGAGGGTGTCCTCCGGAAGGGCGTCCCGCATACCGGCGATCACCGCCCACGGGTGCATACGCGAGCCCCGGTGGAGCTCGACGTCGGAGGGCACCGCCGAGCTCTCGATCCACAGCCTTCGGGCCGCGCTCCAATCCCGGTAGAGCGGCCGGCCCGGGGCCAGGGCCAGTGAACGCAGCGCCTCCCCGGCGTCGGCCACGGCACCCGCCCACACGTCCTTGGTGGCGCCCACCTGTTCCGGGTCGATGTCGATCTGGGCCACCCGGGTGCGCCCGTCGGACTCGGGGAGCCGGTACCCCTGGGTGGTGGTCTCGCTCATCCGACAGCCCACCACCAGGACCGCGTCGGCGTCGGCCAACGCCCCCAGGACCGCGCTGGGCGCCCCCAGACCGAGGTGGCCCAGGTACAGCGGATGGTCGTTGGGGAACACGTCCTGGCGGCGCCAGGCCGCGTAGACGCCGGCGCTGTAGCGTTCGGCCACCCGCACCAGGTCCTCGCGCGCGGCCCGGGCCCCGCCGCCGGCGATGATCACCGGTCGTACGGCCCGGGTCAGCCAGGAGGCCAGCCGGTCGCGGTCCTCCTCCGAGAGGGGCGGGCGCGGTGGGGACATCGGACGGGGGGTCGGCACCTCGCCCACCCGTTGCCCGAACAGGTCTCCCGGTACCGCGATCGCCACCGGGCCGGGGCGGCCGGTGGTGGCGATCCTGATCGCCCGGGCCGTGATCTCGGCCAGCCGGTCCGCCCGGTGGACCGTGGTGGACCACTTGGTGATGGGCGCGTAGAAGGCGGTCAGGTCCACCTCCTGGAAGGCCTCGCGACCCAGCCGTTCGGTCTCGGCCTGGCCGAGGAAGACGATCATGGGGGTGGAGTCCTGCATGGCGGTGTGCACCCCCACCGCCAGGTTGGACGCGCCCGGACCTCGGGTGGCCGCGGCGACGGCGGGGACCCCGGTGAGTTTGGCGTCGGCCTCGGCCATGAAGGCGGCGCCGCCCTCGTGCCGGGTGGAGATCAACCGCATCCCGGGGTGTCGGTCGATGGCGTCGGACAGTTCGAGGAAGCTCTCCCCGGGGACGGTGTAGCAGCGTTGGATCCCGGCCGCGGCCAGGACCTCCACCGCCGCGTGGGCGGCGGTGTCGGTGGGGGGTTGGGGCCGTTGTGCGGCAGTGGCCATGGAGGCGGGTCCTTCCATCGTCGCAAGGTCCTCTCAAGGCGTACCGGGACGAGCGTGTCCCGGGTGACATGCGGCCGACTCTCGCAGGCCTCCCGAGGCCGGTCAAGGCCGGAACAAAAGGCCTGTGGACAAGCCGCCACAAGTCACCCGGATCCCTCGGCTCAGAGCCCGAAGGCGCGCATCGCGGCTGTCGTGGCGGCCGCCACGACGACCACGACCAGGAAGGGCGCCCGCAGGGCGAGGGCGAGCACGGCCGCGCCCACCCCGGCCATGCGGGCGGTGTCCCAGGCCAACGCCTGTCCCTCTCCCCGCAGGGCCTCCACCGCGATCAGGGCCGCGAGCAGGGCGACGGGGACCGCGACCGCGAACCTCTGGACCCAGGGGTGGTCCAGCAGGCGTCGAGGGGCGGCCATCCCCGCGTACTTGAGCAGATAGCATCCGGCGGCGGTGGCGATCAGGGCGATCCACAGGCTCATGCCCCCACCTCCTCGGAGCGGCTCTCGGAGGAGGGCCTCGTCCGCCCTCCGGTGCCGATCAGCGCGATGGCGGCGGCGGAGGCGGCCAGCAGCACGGGGACCCCGGGCGGCAGCAGAGGGGTGGTCGCCAGGGCCACGCCCGCGCCCACCAACGCGATCAGGCGGGTACGGCCGTCTCCGTCACGGAGCCGCGGCCACAGGAGCCCCAGGAAGATCGCGGGCCCCACCGCGTCCAGGCCGAACGCGTCGATGTCGCTCACCCGTTCCGTGGCCAGAGCCCCCACCAGGGTGAAGAGCACCCAGAAGACCCCCAACACGACGTAGGTCGTCAGGAAGGCGGTCCGGGCGGACCGCCGGTCCGGTTGGGCCAGGGTCACGGCGGTGGTCTCGTCGATCACCCCGTGGGCGGCCGCGGCGCGCCGGAACCCCCTCCAGCCGAGGACGTCGGTCAGTCGTAGCCCGTACAGGGTGTTGCGGGCGCCCAGGAGCAGTGCGCCCAAGGCGCCCGCGACGAGGCTTCCGCCCCCCGCGATCACCCCGACCAGGGCGAACTGGGAGGCCCCGGTGAACATGAACGCGCTCAGGAACACGGATTGCGCGGGGGAGAGCCCCGCGGCGACGGCGGCCGTACCGAAGGCCAGGCCGGCGGCGCCCACGGCGATACCGATACCCAGGCTGTCCCGGACGGCCGGGGAACGTAGTCGAGACAAGAACATCACGTTCGCCCACGTTAGGCGGGTCCGGGCGTTCCGTCTTGAACGTTCTTGCCGCCTCGGGGCCGGCGGAGAGGCGGTGGTCCGTCTCAGGGGGACAGGAGGGCCCGTTGGTAGGCGCCGGGAGGCACCCCCAGATGGCGGCGGAAGTGGCGGGTCAGGTGGGGCTGGTCGGCGAACCCGACCTCCGAGGCGACCTCGCCCACCGGTCGGCCCGCGGCCAGCAGGGTCCGGGCCCGGTCCACCCGCAGCTGGTTCAGGTACGCGTGCGGCGGAAGCCCGTAGCGGGAACGGAAGGCCCGGTTGAGAGCGAAGGGCCCCAGACCCACCCGGGCGGCCAGCTCCTCCAGGGACGGCGGATCGGTCAGAGCCCCGGTCAGCAGCTCGCGGGCCAGCTCCACCTCGGGCCGGGCGGTGGGTTCGACGACGTTCCCGACCGGTTCCCGCCCATGGGAGCGCAACAGCATCGCCAGCCCACGCCGGAGCAGGGCGGAGGAGGTCAGGCGTTCCCCCCGCTCGGCGGCCATATGCGCGGCCACCAGGACCCGGGAGACCTCGGGGGCGTCGATTCCGGACTCGCGGAAACCGGGGGTCCCGCGCATCCCGAGCTCGCGCCCGACCCCCTCGACCACCTCGCGGGCCGGATAGAAGACCCGGTAGCCCCACCCCTCCGGGATCCCTGCGTGCCCGGTGTGCACCTCGCCGGGGCCGACCACCGCCAGCCCGCCCGGACCGACCCGGGAGCGGCCTCCGGGATGGGAGTACTCCTCGATCCCACCGGTGATCATCCCGATCGTGTACGTGGGATGGGTGTGCCGGGTGAAGGAGGTGGTGACGAAGCGCGCCGTGAGCAGCTCGGTGCCGGGCAGCCCGGAGAACCGCCAGTACCGCGCGCGTTCCACACGCGGGTCCTCGACGGTGGGGTGGACTTCGTCGGGCATGCCCATACACCCAGGTTAGAGGCGGAGCGAAGGTGTCCGTTAGTCTGCGCTGATGAGCAAGCCACAGATCCGCCGTGTCCACGACGAGAAGGACCGCGCGGCCGTCTTCGTCATCCGGGGAGCGGTGTTCGTCGCCGAGCAGAAGGTGCCCATCGATGAGGAGTGGGACGAGCGCGACGCCACCGCCGCCTTCCTCCTGGCCTTGGACGAGGGGGTCCCGGTCGGTACGGTCCGCCTGGTGGACCAGGGCGGGGGCGTGGGGCTCCTGGGGCGCATGGCGGTGCTGCCCGAGGGGCGGGGTCGCGGGATCGGAGCGGCGCTGGTGCGCGCCGCCGAGGACCTGGGGCGTGAGCTGGGGCTGGAGCGGGTGGAGCTGCACGCGCAGACCCACGCGCTGGGCTTCTACGAGCGGCTGGGGTACACCGCCCACGGTGAGGAGTTCCTCGACGCGAACATCCCGCACCGGCACATGGAACACGCTCTGACCTGAGCGGATCCTCCCGAATGTGTCCCCCGTCTCCGTGATGTGTGACGGGGGGCGCATATCGCCTCTCGCGTCCACCGGAATACGACCGAGTACGATTCGGTTTTGACGTGGGCCGGACCACGGTACGGGCCGGCGACGACGAATCCCGACCCGACGAGGAACACATGACGGTCAACACGCAACCGACCACCGAGACGCCCGACCCCCGGGCCTTCGGCCTTCCCCTGGTCGAGGGCGGTTCCCTCCCCGCCGAGCTGCACTCCCTGGTCTCCAGCGTCCACGACCTCATCGACGCCGTCGGCAACACCCGGGCCGACACCGAGACCCTGGCCGAGGCCGCCGCCACCGTCCGAGGGCTCACCGACCGCCTCGACGTCGACCGCCGCCAGGTGGGCACCATGGTCACCCGCGACCTCGGCGACGGCACCACCGAGATCGGCACCATCACCAACATCGTCGCCGGCGACACCAACCCGGCCGCGCCTCGACTCGCCCTCATGCGCACCCCCGAGGGGATGCGGGCCGAGGTCACCCTCAACACCATCTACCAGGGGCCTCCCGGCCTGGTCCACGGCGGGTGGATCGCGGCCATGCTCGACCAGGCCGTCGGCAGTGTCTCCTCGGTGGAGACCAGCCCCGGACTGACCGCCAGACTGGAGATCGACTACCGTCGCCCCACCCCGCTGTTCACCCCGTTGGAGATCACCTCCTGGGTGGAGCGGACCGAGGGCCGCAAGGTCTACGTCGCCGGTCGCATCCGCGCCCACGGCCAGGTCACCGCCGAGGGCAAGGCGCTCATGATCCGGGTCGAGGTCCCCGAATAGGGGCACCCCGTACGTCGAGGCCGTGTCCGCCCCGGGCACGGCCTCTCACCGTTGTAGTAGCATCGCACCCATGACCCACCGCGCTTTCGTGTTTAGGCCGCCGACGGACCCGTCGGCCGCTCACACCTGAGCGAGAACGGGAACGTCGGCTATCGGAGCATTCGGGCACACGCCCGGTGCTCCTTCGTCTTTTCGGGCGGCCGACGCCCCGAACACGTTTCCCGCCGGGACGTACGGTCGCGCCGCATCCGCGTACGCAACCACCCCCGGAAAGGGACATCGTGCACGACCGTCACAACGCCACCGGTACGGAGAACGTCGACGAGCGCATCCGCGACCTGCGCGGCCGCATCGACCTCATGGACGCCGAGCTCGCCGAGCTCCTCGAACGTCGGGCTCTGGTCGCGGCCCAGGTCCAGCGGCTCAAGCCGGTGGGCTACTTCGCCGGACGCGACATGACGCGTGAGCGCGAACTCGTCGAGCGCATGGCCGAGCGGGCGCCCCGCCTGGGGGCCGAACACCTGGCCGCCATCATGGACAGCGTCATCGGCGCCGGCCTGGCCGTCGCCCAAGAGGAGGCGGCCGGCCGAGACCGACCCCGGTCCGGAACGAGCGGCCCCGGCCCGCGCACCGGCCGACCGGGGGCACGTCCCTAGGGACGTGCCACGTCGACCCAGACCAGACGGTGGTCGGAGCTGGGGAAGGGGTAGTCGCCGGTCAGACGGAACAGCGGGTCGTCAACGGTCGGCCAGAACACCCCCGAACCCCGGGCGGGGAGCGAACGGGAGGGCAGCACGTAGTCCACCCGCAGATTGCCCGGGCCCGGCTCGTCGTTGAAGTCCGCGCTGTCCAGTTCGGGGTCACCGACGTGGTCCTCGTTGGCGCCGCCCTGACGCTGCGCCGCCCCTCGGCCGCCCTGGCTGGAGGGCCGGACGTCCACCACGGACCGGTGGTCCAGCAGTCGGGTGACGGCCTCGGGGTGCCCATCGCCGTCGTTGGGATCGGCGTTGAGGTCGCCGGCGATCACGAAGGGCGCCCCGGGGGCGAGCCCACCGCGCACCCCCTCGTCGTCGTAGATGTAACCGCTGTCGCGTCGGGTGACGTAGTCGGCCCAGAAACGGATCTCGTCGTGGTTGCGGGCCACGTTGCGCTTCTCGGGACCGTCGAAGGTCGGGGGAGTGGGGTGGGAGGCCAACAGGTGCACCGGCCGACCGCGCCCGGTGTCGATGGGCACGTCCCAGTGGCTCTTGGAGGACAGCCGCAGGACCTCCAGGGCCTCCTCCGAGTAGTACGACTCGCCGGTCTCGGGGTCGGTGGGCAGCAGCGCGTCCGGCATGTCGGCCCAGCGGAAGGTCTGGAAGGTGCGCACCTCGTCGGTGACGATCGGGTACTTCGAGAGCACGGCCATCCCGTACTGGCCGGGGAAGAGCCCGTACCCGAAGGCGTCCTCCGCGTACTCGGGGCTCCCCGGCTCGGTCACGACGGCTCCATCGCCGTTCAGGTCGACCCCCGAGGCCACGCCCGTGTTGACCGGCGCGCTGTACACGTACGGGTAGTCGATCGGGTCGGCCCCGTTCTGCCCCACGGACAGGTAGTTGTCCTGGAAGAGACTCAGTCCCCGGCCCTCGTCGTCGTGGTCGAACTCGTTCACCAGCAGCACGTCGGGACGGACGTGCTGGATGATCTCGGCGATGTTGCGGGCCTGCTCGCTGTCGGGCGTGGCCAGCTCCTCCGCCAGCATGCCCTCCTCCGGGCGCTCCAGGGCGGTGTTGAAGGTGGCGAAACGTACCTCGCGCTCTCCCGGAGGCTCGGGCACGGACGAGGAGGCCGAGGCCGGCACGGGGGAGGCCACCAGGGCGGAGGCGGCGAGAACGAGAGTGGCGGTGGAGGCCACTCGACGGGTTCTGACGGACACGGGGATCCTCTCGGAAGGGCGATCTCACGATGATGGTCGCGACGCGACCGGCGGGAGATTAGCAGCTCGGTGGGAAGCGTCGGTGACGTGGAGGTGGTCTCCGGACGTCGAAGAGGAACCCGGGCCCCTGCCGGACGGCGTGGAGTCGCTCCCACGCCCACGACCCGCGGGCCGGGGGAACATCACGTCCTCCGGAAGGGGCCCGTTCGTCCACAGGCGGCCGCGAACGTCATGGGAAAGTCGTAGGCTCGTGGGACACCATCCGTCCTACAAGTCTTTCCGGGAGCACTCCACCCATGGCCGACTCCTTCGCTCATCTGCACGTCCATACCGAGTACTCGATGCTGGACGGGGCGGCGAAGTTGAAGCCCCTGTTCTCCGAGGCCGCGCGGTTGGAGATGCCGGCGGTGGCCATGACCGACCACGGCAACATGTTCGGCGCCTACGAGTTCTACCAGCAGTCCAAGGGCTCGGGGGTCAAGCCGATCATCGGGATCGAGGCCTACGTGGCCCCCGAGTCCCGGTTCCACAAGAAGCGGGTGTTCTGGGGGCGGGCCAGCGGGTCGGACGACGCCTCGGCCGAGGGCGGCAAGGACATCTCCGGTGGCGGCCGCTACCTGCACATGACGATGTTGGCGCAGAACGAGACGGGTCTGCGCAACCTGTTCAAGATGTCGTCCCTGGCCTCCATCGAGGGCTACTACATGAAGCCCCGGATGGACCTGGACCTGATGGCGGAGAACAGCGAGGGCATCATCGTCTCCACGGGCTGCCCCTCGGGGGGTGTGCAGACCCGGTTGCGGCTGGGCCAGGAGAAGGAGGCCATCGACTACGCCGCGAAGCTGCAGGACATCTTCGGCAAGGAGAACGTGTTCCTGGAGCTGATGGACCACGGGGTCTCCATCGAGAAGGAGGTCCGCGACGGTCTGCTCAAGGTGGGGCGGGCGCTGGACATCCCGCCGTTGGTGACCAACGACTCGCACTACGTGTACGAGTCGCAGGCCTCGGCGCACGACGCCCTCCTGGCGGTCGGGGTCGGCAAGAACCTGGACGATCCGACCCGGTTCCGGTTCAACGGCTCGGGCTACTACCTCAAGACGCCGGACGAGATGCGCGGGATCCTGAACTTCGACGAGTGGGCTCAGGGGTGCAGGAACACCCTGCTGATCGCCGAACGCATCGAACCCGACGCCTACGAGGGCGTGTTCGCCGAACGCGACCTCATGCCGACCTTCCCCGTCCCCGAGGGCGAGACCCAGTCCTCCTGGCTGGCCAAGGAGGTCGAGCGGCTGCTCAAGGGGCGTTACCCGGACGGGGTGAGCGACGACGTCCGTAAGCGCGTCGACTTCGAGCTGGGCATCATCAACGAGATGGGGTTCCCGGCGTACTTCCTGGTGGTCTCCGACATCTGCCAGTACGCGCGCAAGGCGGGGATCGCGCTGGGCCCGGGGCGTGGTTCGGCGGCCGGTTCGATGATCGCCTACGTGCTGGGCATCACCGACCTGGACCCGTTGGAGCACGGTCTGCTGTTCGAGCGGTTCCTCAACCCCGAACGTGTGACCATGCCCGATATCGACCTGGACTTCGACGAGCGTCGGCGCGGGGAGATGATCGACTACGTCACCCGCCTGTACGGCGAGGAGCGGGTCGCGCAGATCCTGACCTTCGGCACCATCAAGGCCAAGGCCGCGGTCAAGGACTCCACCCGGATCCTGGGCATGCCCTACTCGGTGGGCGACCAGATCACCAAGGCGTTCCCGGCCGCGGTGGGCGGCAAGGAGATCCCGCTGGACGCGGTGTTCAACACCGAGCACGAGCGCTACAGCGAGACCACCGAGCTGCGCAACCTGGTGGAGAACGACCCCCAGGTGAACAAGGTCATGGAGACCGCCCGGGGTATCGAGGGTCTGACCCGGGGCACGGGTGTGCACGCGGCGGGCGTGATCCTGTCCAAGGAACCCCTGCTCGACGTCATCCCGCTGCACAAGCGCGACACCGACGGCGCCATCATCACCGGCTTCCCCTTCCCTCAGTGCGAGGACATGGGTCTGCTGAAGATGGACTTCCTGGGCCTGCGCAACCTCACGATCATGGACGACGCGGTCAAGTCCATCAAGGAGTCCGAGGGGATCGACATCGATCTGGGGCAGCTGCCCCTGGACGACAAGAAGACCTACGAACTCCTCTCCCGTGGCGACACCCTCGGCGTCTTCCAGCTCGACGGTGGCGCGATGCGCAACCTGCTCAAGCGGATGGAGCCGAAGAAGTTCGGTGACATCGCGGCCGTGCTGTCCCTGTACCGACCCGGTCCGATGGCGGCCAACGCCCACAACGACTACGCCGACCGGTCGAACGGGCGCCAGGAGATCACCCCCATCCACCCGGAGCTCAAGGACGCCCTGGAGCCGATCCTGGGGGAGACCTTCCACCTGCTCGTCTACCAGGAGCAGATCATGGCCATTGCCCAGCAGCTGGCCGGTTACAGCCTGGGCGGCGCCGACCTGATGCGTCGCGCGATGGGTAAGAAGAAGAAGGAGGCCCTGGAGGCGGAGGAGGCCAAGTTCTTCCCCGGCGCGGCCGAGCGCGGCTTCTCCAAGGAGGCCACCCAGGCCCTGTGGGACGTCATGCTGCCCTTCGCAGGCTACGCGTTCAACAAGTCGCACGCCGCCGGGTACGCGCTGGTCTCCTACTGGACCGCCTACCTCAAGGCCAACTATCCCGCGGCCTACATGGCCGCGTTGTTGACCTCGGTCAGTGACGACAAGGACAAGATGGCGGTCTACCTGGCCGAGTGCCGGGCCCAGCACATCAAGGTCCTGCCCCCCGACGTCAACGAATCCGGTCTGCGCTTCACCCCGGTCGGTTCCGACATCCGCTTCGGTATGGGCGCGGTCCGCAACGTGGGCGCCAACGTGGTCAACTCGATCATCAAGACCCGGACCGAGAAGGGCAAGTTCACCTCCTTCACCGACTTCCTGTCCAAGATCGAGCTGGCGGCCTGTAACAAGCGGGTGATCGAATCGCTGATCAAGGCGGGCGGTTTCGACTCCCTGGGCCAGCCCCGGCGGGAGCTGTACCGCCACCACGAGATGGCGGTGGACGGCATGATCAGCTCCAAGAAGCAGGAGGCCCACGGTCAGTTCGACCTGTTCGGGGGCGGGGACGACGGCGACTCCACCCCCATCGGGCTGGACATCCAGTGGGGCGACGAGGAGTGGGATCGCAAGACCAAGCTCGCCTTCGAACGCGAGATGTTGGGTCTGTACGTGTCCAGCCACCCGCTGGCCGGCGCCGAACGGGTGCTGGCCCGTTCCCGGGACGTCCCGATCGCCAAGATCATGGCCGGGGACCTGGCCCGCGAGCGCGGGGAGGTGCGGATCGCGGGGCTGATCTCCAAGGTCGACAAGCGCACCAACAAGGCCGGCAACCAGTGGGCGATCGCCACGGTGGAGGACCTGGACTCCAGCATGGAGGTGCTGTTCTTCCCCAAGACGTATCCGCTGTACGTGGAGGCGTTGCTGGAGGACACCGCGGTCACGGTCAAGGGCCGGCTCAACGACCGTGACGGCACATACTCGATGTTCGCCTCGGAGATGTCGATCCTGGACATCTCCCACATCACCGAGGGCGAACCCCCGGTGCTGCTCACCGTCGACGAGAAGCGGCTCACCCCGGAGCTCATCGGTGATCTGCGTCAGGTGTTGAGCACGCACAAGGGGGAGACCCCGGTGCGGATCCGGGTGGACAACCCGGTGCGTTCGCGTGTCTACGCGGTCGAGCGCTACTCGGTGCGGATCTCCCCGGAGTTCAACGGTGAGGTGAAGAGCCTGCTGGGGGCGTACTCGGTCGACTACTGACCTTCGAGGTCCCGGTAGGGACGCTCCGGCCAGGGCCCTCGTGTGCGGTGTCGCACACGGGGGCCTTTTTCGTGCCGCCCTCTTGCCAGAAGATAGTTAGCGATATATCTTTGAGCTATCGAGACAGTGAACGACTGTCTTGGAATATCTACAGAGAAGAGAACGACATGACAGCCATGGCACTTCCCGGCCCCTGGTCCTGGGGCGGACGACGTTCGGAACGACGCTTCGACCGCTTCATCCCGGGTCGGGACCGACACGACGCCCACACCGCCTCGGACGAGGCATGGATCGACGGGCACCACGGCCCCCACGAGCACCGGGCGGAGGTTCCGGAGCCGCCCCGGCCACCGCATCCTCCGCACCCTCCGTGGGGCAGGGGCCCCGGTGGACCGTTCGGACCCGGAGGCCCCATGGGGCCCGGTGGCCCCTTCGGGCCGGGCGCGCCCTTCGGCCCCGGTGGTTCCTTCGGTCCCGGGGGTTTCCCCGGACATGAGGGGGGACACGGCCGCCGGCGCGGTGGCCCTCGAGCTCGACGGGGCGACGTGCGCACCGGCATCCTCCTGCTCCTGGCGGAGGAGCCGCGCAGCGGATACGAGATCATCCGCGAAGGCCGCGAGCGCAGCGGCGGGGCCTGGCGCCCCAGCTCCGGTTCGGTCTACCCGATGCTCCAGCAGCTGGAGGACGAGGGCCTGATCGAGCAGGTCGCGGGTGAGGGGCGCCGTCGCCCCTACCGGCTCACCGACGAGGGCCGGGCCTACCTGGAGGAACAGGGAGAGGGGCTCACCCCGCCCTGGGAGGCGGGGGCCGACGCTTACGCCGACACCCGGTCGTACTACGAGGAGATCGGCGGCCTGGCCTACCAGCTCGCCGCGGCCGCCTCCCAGGTCGCCCAGGCGGGCACCCCGGAGCAGGTGGAGCGGGCCAAGCGTCTGCTGAACGAGACCCGACGCAACCTCTACCTGATCCTCGCCGAGGAGGAGGACGTCGAAGGCGACGACCCCGACGCGGAACGGGAGGGCTGAGGTCTCACACGGGCTCTTCGCGGGCCCATCGACGAAGGGGTCCGGGACGGTGGATCACCGCCCCGGACCCCTTCGTCGCGTAGCGGTGGCGGGCCTCGAATCCCTAGAGGCCGGTGCGACCGTCGGCGAGCTCTCGGAGCAGGTCCAGATGACCGTTGTGCCGGGCGGTCTCCTCGATCATGTGCGTGATCACCCAGCGCAGGGTGGTGCGTCCTTCCTGAAGGACACGGCGTGAGGAGTTGCCCAGCTCCAGGTGGGAGGTGATCTCCCGCGAGCGGGCGCACTGCTCCTCGTACTCCGCCAACAGTTCGCCGAGGGGGCGTCGGGCTCCGACCCGGAACTCTCCGTCGGGGTCCCGCTCCGAGTACGGGGCCTCGTCCGGCTGGTTGAGCATCACCACCTCGAACCAGAAGGCCTCCACCCAGCGCAGATGGGACACGATCCCGCCGATGGTGGTCATCGGGGAGGTCGGGATCGGAGCGGCCGAGGCGAGTTCCGGGTCCAACCCCGCGCACTTGGCGTGCACCGTGGCGCGATGCCGGTCCAACCAGGCCAGCAGCATCGTCCGTTCGTCGGCGGCCATGGGAGGATCGACACGCTTGAGAAGGGGCACGGGATCGCTCTCGTCGTACATGCGGGTATTGTCCTTCGGGTCGTGTCCGGTATCCACTGGTTTTCGGCAGGTCCGGGCGGAGGGGAGTACACAGGGTGAAGGCGGAGCGCGCCCGCGCGGGTGCTTCGGGGGTGGCACGCGCCCTGATCGTGGCGGCGTGCGTGTTCGGGGCCGTGGCCCTGCTCGGCGCACTGCTGGGGCCCCTCTGGTGGTGGCTGGCGCCCCGCCCCGAGGTGACCGCGCTGGGGGAGGGGGAGATCTTCCCCGGTACCTCCGAGGAGGCCTTCGCGGGAGAGGGCTACTTCGTCGTCATCACCGCGGTGGCCGGGATGATCACCGGCTACCTCTGCTACATGGCCCAGTTCACCCTGGCCGACAGGCGCCTCCAGGACCTGCGCCTGCCTCTGCTCCTGGTGAGCGCCGTGGCGGCCGCCGTGGCCGCGATCCTGGTCTGGCGGATCGGGGTCGCCCTCGACGCACCCGCTCGGGAGATCGTCCTGACCGCCGACCCCGGCGACACCGTCATGGGCGCGCTTCGGCTCCAGGCCACCGCCTTCCTGGTGGTGTGGCCCTTCGTCCACGTCCTTCAATACGGTCTGCTCGACGGCGTCAGCCTGTTGCGCTCCGACCAGCCCGGTGTCCCCGAACCCGAGCCGGCCCCGACCGCCGCTCCGGAACCCGACCCGGGGGAACGGCGGGACTGAGGGCGGTCAAGAACGTCGCGGCGCCTTCTCGTACAACCCGTCGAGCAGGTCGGCGTACTTCTCCTCCACCGCTCGGCGGCGCATCTTCAGACTCGGCGTGATCTCCCCGCCCTCCACGGTCAGCCCGTTCGGCAGGATCGCGAAGTCCTTGATCGTCTCGTGGCGGGGCAGCCCCTTGTTGAGCTCGTCGACGGCCTCCTGGACCATGCGCCTGACCTTCGGCTCCCTGGTCAGCCCGACGTAGTTCAGCGCGCCCAGACCGTTGTTCTCCGCCCACTCCTCGATCGCTTCGGGATCCAGGGCGACCAGGCCCACGCAGTAGGGGCGCCGATCGCCGTGCACGACCAGGTTGCTCGCGTACGGGCACAGGGCCTTGAAACGGTTCTCGATGCTCTGCGGCGCCACGTACTTGCCACCGGAGGTCTTGATCAGCTCCTTCTTGCGGTCGGTGATCCGCAGGTGGCCGTCCTCCAGGGTGCCGATGTCACCGGTCGCGAACCAGCCGTCCTCGGTGAGCACGGCCTCGGTGGCGCCGGACAGGTTGTGGTATCCGCGCATCACCCCGCCACCGCGCAACAGCACCTCGCCGTCCTCCGCGATCTTGACCTCGGTGCCGGGAAGCGGCAGCCCGACGCTGCCGAAACGCGCCTCGCCCGGACGGTTGAGGAAGGAACCGGCGGAGGTCTCGGTCAGCCCGTAGCCCTCCAGGATGGTGATCCCGGCACCGGAGAAGAACCGGCCGATCTCCGGGGCCAGAGGGGCGCTACCGGAGACGAGGAAGCGCAGCCGGTCGCCGAAGCGGGCGCGCAGTCGGGAGAACACGAGTCGGTCGGCGATCCGATGCCGGGCGGCGAGCAGGCCGGTCGGCTCCTCGCCCTTCTCTCGGAGCCGCGCCACCCGGTCTCCCACGTCCGCGGCCCAACGGAAGATCCGGTACTTGGTCTCGCCGCCCTCCCGGGCCTGGGTGACGACCTTGGCGTACACCTTCTCGAAGATGCGAGGGGCGGCGGCCATGAAGGTCGGCCGCACGATGGACAGGTTGTCGACGATGCGGTCCACCCGTCCGTCCACGGCGGTGACGAACCCCAGACGCAACTGGCTCATCTGCATCACCTTGCCGAAGGCGTGGGCCAAGGGCAGCCACAGGAACTGCACGTCGTCGCCGGTGAGCAGCCCCCGCCCCTGAGCGCGCAGCTCCTCGTCCAGGGTCTGGAGCGCCTGGGCCTCGTACAGCCAGTTCGCGTGGTCCAGCCGCACGCCCTTGGGGCGGCCGGTGGTGCCCGAGGTGTAGATCAGGGTGGCCAGGTGTTCGGGGCGGACCGCGGCGACCAGCTCGTCGAACAGCTCCGGGTCCTCGGCGTGCCGACGTGCGCCCAGGGCCTCCAGTTCGTCCAGACCCATGACCCAGTCGTCGTCTCCCCCCGCCGCGCCTTCGAAGGCGATCACCCTGGACAGGCCGGGCATGGCGCCGCGCTGTTCGCGCAGTTTGGCGACCTGTTCGTCGTCCTCGGCGAAGGCCAGCATGCTCCCGGAGTCGGACACGATGTAGGCGAAGTCGGGCGGGGTGGAGGAGGGGTAGATCGTGGTGGAGGCGCCGCCCGCGCACAGGATCGCCAGGTCGGCGAGGATCCATTCGATCCGGGTGTTGGAGGCGATGGCGCATCGGGCCTGGGAGGTCAGGCCGAGGGAGTGCAGCCCCAGGGCCAGGTCGCGCACACGGTCGCGCGCCTGGTTCCAGGTCAGGGTCCGCCAGGTCTCGGGGCCGCCGTCGGGGGAGGGGACGGGGTGGGTGAACGCCTCCCGCGTGCCGGATTCGGCGACGCGGGAGGCGAACATGTCGGGGATGGATCGGTAGGGGGATGAGGTGTCGGGCATGTCACAAAGCTACCCCCGGGTAGGGGGGTGGGCAACAGTCCGTGGGCGACTGTGCGCAGGTCCACCGCCCCTTGTGCGACACGGCTTCGACCCTCGTGGTGGGGCTCACCCGACGCTCGCGCTCAGGCCTCAGGGAGCGGCGATGGGAGCGGTGACCGCCTCGGTCAGCGCGATCAGGTCCGCGGGCGCCAGTTCCATCTGGAGCCCCCGCCGTCCGGCGGAGACGTAGACCGAGACCAGCGAGGTGACCGACGAGTCGATGACGGTGCGCAGCCTCTTGCGCTGCCCCAGGGGGCTGATGCCTCCGCGGACGTACCCGGTGATCTTCTCGGCACGGGCCGGATCGGCCATGGTCGCCTTCTTGCCGCCGACCGCGGCGGCCAGTGCCTTGAGGTCGAGGGAGCCGGCGACCGGCACCACCCCGACGGTGAACACACCGTCCACCTCGGCGACCAGGGTCTTGAACACCCGATGGCGCGGCACTCCCAGAGCGTCCGCGGCGTCGGCCCCGTAGGAGTGCCCGTCGCTCTCCTCGGGCGCCTCATAGGGGTGCAGGGTGTAGGTGGTCTTGGTCCGACCCGCGGCCACGGTAGCGGGCGTGGCTTTTCCACTCATGGGTCACCTCGGCTTTCCACATAGGGATCTAGTTGAAGGAGACGCCGTTGTCGAGGAAGGGACCCGCGGGGAGGTTGGGCAGGGTGGGGGCGGTCACGATGCGATTCTCCCTGCGGAGGAAACGAGCCGCCACCGCCAGCCGGGTCGCGGCGTCCTCGGCCTCCAACAGGCGTTGTTTCTCGGCGGGATCCAGCACGATCGAGGCCGCCACCGTGTGTGACAGGGCCACCGGATCCCGGGGCAGGTCGCGCGAGGTCTCCGGAGCCATACCGATCTCCGACAAGCGGCCACGGTACACCTCATAGAGGTCGCGCACCCGTTCGGCGTGCTCCTCGGCGTCCGGCCCCATGGCCTCGGGGAGCAGCGTCACCGAGGCGCTGGAGTACTCGTCCGGGGAGGAGGCGTCGACCTCCGGCAGGTCGTCGATCCGGAACCGTGTACCGCCCTCGACGACCAGGTCGTAGCGCCCGTCCTCGTAGGTGCGCACGTCGCGGACGACCGCGGTGCAGCCGACGGGGCTCACCAGCGGCAGGGTCGGACGGCCTCCGCCCCCCGCGGTGCCGGGCACCCCGCTATCGGTGCCGCCGGCGCCCTGCCCCGACTCGCTCGCCACCTCGTGACCGAGTTCGATCCACACCGTTCCGAAACGCACGGGTCCGCGTTCGCGTCCGCCGACCTCGCCACCGGCCAGGGTCGGGCCGAGCAGCTCCGAGACCAGCCTCCGGTACCGGTGCTCGAAGACGTGCAGCGGGATGGTCATCCCCGGGAACAACACGGTGTTCAGCGGGAAGATCGGCAGGGCCTCAGGCATGGTCCCAGTATGCCGCCGGTTCGAGGTCCGAAGAGTCCCGGCGTTGTCGGAACGGTGTGTCGCGCCCCTCTCCCCGGGTCCCGGCGCGGACACGACGAGGCCCCGCCCGGGTTCGGGCGGGGCCTCGGGGCACGAGGGGCATCGGTCGTCAGGAGACGGACGGGCCGGCGGTCCCGGGCGTGTTCTGACCGCCCTCGGTCTCACTGGGCATGTCGCGGGCCACGAAGGTCTCCACGTCGAAGAGGTTGCCGTTCGAACGGTCGACGACGTTGAGCAGAGTCGACATCTTGGCGACCTCCTCGACCTGCTCCTGGATGAACCACTGGAGGAACTGTTCCCCGGTGTAGTCCTCCTCGTCGCGGGCGACCTTGGCCAGACGCTGGAACTGGTCGCTCACCTGACGTTCCTGACGCAGCGCCAGCGCGACCAGATCACGGGTGGCGGAGAAATCGGTCTCGATCTCGTCCACGCCGGGAAGGGCGAACGACACGTCGTTGTCGAGCAGGTGCCGCACGATCATCATCGCGTGGTCGCGCTCTTCGAGGGACTGCTCGTAGAAGACCCTGGCCAGCTGGGGCAGGTCCTGGTCGTCGAACCAGGCGGCGATCGCCACGTACTGGTGCGAGGCGGTGAACTCGTGCCGCACCTGGTCGACGAGGAGACGGTGGAACTTGGAAAGGTTGCTATCGCCGGTCTTGGTGGAAGTCATGTCACCAATATAGACCATCGAATGGCATTTGCGAAACGTCAGAAAAGGCGTGTGAATTTGTTAGGCAAGCCTTTCAAAAGCTTCATTAGGTAAGGTGATCCAAAGTAAGGGGAAGCTTATTGGCGAAGCGTTCGGGACTTTTGTCGCGCGATGCTCGCCACGACCTCGGTCGCGGGGTTCGCGCCGGTCGGAGCGGTGTGGTGTCCATCATTCGGACTCCACCGGCCCCGATCCGGCCCAGGGCCCCTAGACTGGGGCCGTGATCAGTCGAATCGACCTCCGAGGTTCCCAGGACGACCCGCGCGACTCCCTTCCGCGCGCCGAAATCGATGTGGCGGACGCCACCGAACGCGTCCGTCCCATCTGTGATGACGTACGCCATCGCGGAACCGAGGCCCTGATCGAACTCACCGAGCGCTTCGACGGTGTGCGGCTCACCGACATCCGCGTCCCCAAGGACGCCCTCGACCGCGCCCTCACCGAACTCGACCCCCGGGTGCGCGCCGCCCTGGAGGAGTCCATCCGGCGCGCCCGCAAGGTCCACTCCGCCCAACGGCGTGAGGACCACACCACCCGCGTGGTGCCCGGCGGCACCGTCACCGAGAAGTGGATCCCGGTCGACCGGGTCGGCCTCTACGTGCCGGGCGGACGGGCCGTCTACCCCTCCAGCGTCATCATGAACGTCGTCCCCGCCCAAGAGGCGGGCGTGTCCTCCCTGGCGGTCACCTCACCGCCCCAGAAGGACTTCGGCGGCTTGCCCCACCCGACGATCCTCGCCGCCTGCGCCCTGCTCGGCGTCGAGGAGGTCTACGCGGTCGGCGGAGCCCAGGCCGTGGCGATGTTCGCCCACGGCACCGAGGACTGCCCGCGCGCGGACATGGTCACCGGCCCCGGGAACATCTGGGTCGCCGCCGCCAAGCGCCTGCTCAAGGGCATCATCGGTATCGACGCCGAGGCCGGCCCCACCGAGATCGCGGTTCTGGCCGACCACACCGCCGACCCCGACCACGTCGCCGCCGACCTCATCAGTCAGGCCGAGCACGACGTCGTCGCCGCCTCCGTCCTGGTGACCCCGGACGAGGCCCTGGCCGACGCGGTCACCGAACGTCTCGCCGTGCGCGCCGCCGCCACCCGGCACAGCGAGCGTGTCCTGGAGGCCCTGGCGGGTCCCCAGTCCGGCATCGTCCTGGTCGACGACCTCGAACAGGGCCTGGCCGTCGTCAACGCCTACGCCGCGGAACACCTGGAGGTCATCACCGACCAGGCGTCCGTGTGGGCCGACCGGGTGCGCAACGCCGGGGCGATCTTCGTCGGGCCGCACTCCCCGGTCTCGCTCGGCGACTACGCCGCCGGCTCCAACCACGTCCTCCCCACGGGGGGCTGCGCCTGCCACAGCGGCGGGCTGAGCGTGCAGACCTTCCTGCGCGGGGTGCACGTCGTCGAATACGACCGCGACGCGCTGGCCGACGTCGCCCACCATGTCATCACCCTGGCCGAGGCCGAGGACCTGCCCGCCCACGGCGAGGCGATCGCCGCCCGGGTCGGGCACGGCGACGACCGGGACTGAGACCGACCACACCCGACGGAGCGGGCGGACCGACCGGAGCTCCCCGACCACCAGAGTCACAGGAGACGTCGGCCGCCCCTCCCACCACCGACCACGAGTGTGAGACCAGTGAGCTTCACCCTGAACGACCTTCCGCTCCGCGACGATCTGCGGGGACGCTCTCCCTACGGTGCCCCCCAGCTGGACGTGCCGGTGGTCCTCAACACCAACGAGAACCCGCACGCCCCCTCGCCGGCCCTGGCCAAGGCCCTGGCCGAGGCGGTCGCCGACACCGCGACCGGGCTCAACCGCTACCCGGACCGGGACGCCCTCCGCCTGCGCGAGGAACTGGCCGCCTACCTCGGCCACGGTCTGACCGCCGCCGGCGTATGGGCGGCCAACGGCTCCAACGAGATCCTCCAGCAGCTGCTCCAGGCCTTCGGCGGCCCCGGTCGCACCGCGATGGGCTTCGAGCCCTCCTACTCCATGCACCCGATCATCTCCAGGGGCACCGGAACCGCGTGGGTCTCGGTGCCGCGCGACGCCGACTTCCGTATCGACGTCGACGCCGCCTTGGAGGCGATCGCCGAACACCGGCCCAGCGTCGTCTTCCTCACCTCGCCCAACAACCCCACCGGGACCGCCCTGGAACTCGCCGACATCGAGCGTGTCGCCCGGGCCGCCCCCGGCGTGGTCGTCGTGGACGAGGCCTACGCCGAGTTCCGGCGGGAGGGCACGCCCAGCGCACTCACCCTGCTCGACGAGCACCCCCGGATCATCGTCTCCCGGACCATGTCCAAGGCCTTCGCCCTGGCCGGAGCGCGCGTGGGCTACCTCGCGGCGCACCCCGCCGTGGTCGACGCCCTCCAGCTGGTCCGGCTGCCCTACCACCTGTCGGCCGTCACCCAGACGGTGGCCCTCACCGCGCTCGAATACTCGGGCGAGCTGCTCGGAGCCGTCGCCGACCTGCGCCGCGAACGCGACTCGCTCGTCGACTGGCTGCGCTCGGAGGGCTTCTCGGTCGCCGACTCCGACGCCAACTTCGTCCTCTTCGGAGAGTTCGAGGACCGCAACCTGGTCTGGCGTCGGATGCTCGACCGGCAGGTCCTCATCCGCGAGGTCGGTCCGCCCGGCTGGCTGCGCGTCACCGTCGGCACACCGGAGGAGATGGTCGCCTTCCGCGACGCCCTCCTGAAGGCCACCGGCCGCTGACCCGCCCCTTCCACGTCCCACCGTTCTCCTCGAAAGAGATCATCATGAGCCGCACCGGGCGCGTCGAACGCGCAACCAAGGAAACCAAGGTCCTGGTCGAGGTCGACCTGGACGGCACCGGGATCGCCGACGTCTCCACCGGCGTGGGCTTCTTCGACCACATGCTCGACCAGCTCGCCAAGCACGGCCTGTTCGACCTGACCGTGCGCACCGAGGGCGACCTGCACATCGACTCGCACCACACCATGGAGGACACCGCCCTGGCCCTGGGCGCCGCCTTCCGCGAGGCGCTCGGCGACCGCGCCGGCATCCGCCGCTTCGCCGACGCGAAGGTGCCCCTGGACGAGGCGCTGGCCGAGGTCACCGTCGACGTCTCCGGCCGTCCCTACCTTGTGCACACCGAGCCCGAGGGCATGGCCCCGGTGATCGGTCGCGACTACGACACCACCATGACCCGGCACATCTTCGAGTCCTTCGTGGCCCAGGCGCGCGTGGCCCTGCACATCCACGTGCCCTACGGCCGCAACGCCCACCACATCGTCGAGGCCCAGTTCAAGGCCTTCGCCCGGGCCCTGCGCGTGGCCACCGAGAAGGACCCGAGGGTCACCGGCGTCCCCTCCACCAAGGGCGTCCTGTAGATGGACACCGACCTCTGGGGACTGCTCCTCATCGTCTTCGGCGGCTTCCTCGCGGGCGGTGTCTACGTGCTGTGGAACAAGAACCGCCTGATCGCCGTCGCCCTGGCCGGATGTGTCGTGCTCGCCGTGGTCTCCGGCGCGCTGCGGCTCGGCTACCTCTAGAAAGGCACCCTCGATGTCCTCACGCGTGGTGGTCCTCGACTACGGATCGGGCAACCTGCGTTCGGCCCAGCGCGCCATGGAACGCACCGGCGCCGACGTCACCGTCACCTCCGACCCGCGCGTCGCCCTGGAGGCCGACGGGCTCGTCGTCCCCGGGGTGGGCGCCTTCAGCGCCTGCATGGCCAGCCTCAAGGCCGCGGGCGGAGACCGCGTCATCGGTCGCCGTGTGGCCGGAGGCCGGCCGGTCCTCGGGATCTGCGTGGGAATGCAGGTCCTCTTCGACCGGGGTGTCGAGCAGGCCGACGTCCATTCCGAGGATCGGGCCACGGAGGGCTGTGGAGAGTGGCCCGGCACGGTCGAGCGGCTCCGCGCCCCCGTGGTGCCCCACATGGGCTGGAACACCGTCACACCGCCCGAGGGCACGCGGCTGTTCGCCGACGTCGACCCCGAGGAGCGCTTCTACTTCGTGCACTCCTACGCGGTACGTCACTGGGAGTTCGTCGCCTCCAGCGAGCGGATCCCGGCACCCCGGGTGACCTGGGCCGAACACGGCGAGCCCTTCGTGGCCGCCGTGGAGAACGGCCCGCTGAGCGCCACCCAGTTCCACCCGGAGAAGTCGGGCGACGCCGGGGCGCGGGTCCTGGCCAACTGGGTCGCCACCCTGTGACGACGCCGGTCGGGGCCACCCGCCCACCGGCCCGTGTTCGGGACCCCGAACACGAGAGCACCTCCATCCAGTACCGAACCGAGCACGAGAAGGCATGATGACCGGCGAGCACACTCCGTCGACCCCCGCACTCGAACTGCTGCCGGCCGTGGACGTCGCGGGCGGACAGGCCGTCCAGCTCGTCCAGGGCAAGGCGGGTACCGGCGGGCGGTACGGCGACCCCTTCAAGGCCGCCGAGGCCTGGCAGAACGCCGGCGCCGAGTGGGTCCACCTCGTGGACCTGGACGCCGCCTTCGGGCGCGGCGAGAATCGCGAACTGTTGCGCGAGATCGTGGGCCGTCTCGACATCAAGGTCGAGATGTCCGGTGGGATCCGTGACGACGAGTCCCTGAAGGCCGCCCTGGACACCGGCTGCGCCCGGGTGAACATCGGCACCGCGGCCCTGGAGAACCCGGAGTGGTGCGCCCGGATCATCGCGGACCACGGTGACAGGATCGCCATCGGTCTGGACGTCCGTGGCACCACCCTGGCGGCCCGGGGCTGGACGCGCGACGGCGGCGACCTCTTCCAGACCCTGGAGCGTCTGGAGGCCGAGGGCTGCGCCCGTTACGTCGTCACCGACGTCAACAAGGACGGTACCCTCAAGGGCCCCAACCTGGACCTGCTGCGCACCGTGTGCGAGCACACCGACAAGCCGGTGGTGGCCAGCGGCGGCGTGTCGAGCCTCGCCGACCTGGAGGCCCTGTCCACCCTGGTCCCGGTCGGTGTGGAGGGCGCCATCATGGGCACCGCGCTGTACGAGGGCGCCTTCACCCTGGAGGACGCCCTGGCCCTGGTGAAGGGCGGTCGGCGGTGAGCCTGGCCATCCGGGTCATCCCCTGTCTGGACGTGGACGACGGCCGGGTCGTCAAGGGTGTCAACTTCGAGAACCTGCGCGACGCCGGTGATCCCGTGGAACTGGCGGGCACCTATGACGCGGGCGGCGCCGACGAGCTGACCTTCCTGGACGTGACCGCCTCCAGCGGGGACCGGGAGACCACCTACGACGTCGTGCGTCGCACCGCCGACCAGGTGTTCATCCCGTTGACCGTCGGCGGCGGGGTGCGTTCCACCGAGGACGTGGACCGACTCCTGCGCGCCGGCGCCGACAAGGTGGGGGTCAACACCGCGGCCATCGCGCGGCCGGAGCTGATCGAGGAGATCGCCGAGCGCTTCGGTCGGCAGGTCCTGGTGCTCTCCGCCGACGTGCGTCGGGTCCGTGAGGGCGACGCCCCCACGCCCAGCGGTTTCGAGGTCACCACGCACGGCGGCCGTCGCGGAACCGGGCTCGACGCCCTCGAGTGGTGCGAGCGCGCGGCCGAGCTGGGAGCGGGGGAGATCCTCCTCAACTCCATGGACGCCGACGGCACCAAGGCCGGGTTCGACCTGGAACTGATCAGGGGGGTCCGGGCCCGTGTGGACGTGCCCCTGATCGCCTCGGGCGGAGCCGGGGCCGTGGAGCACTTCGTTCCCGCCGTCGAGGCCGGGGCCGACGCGCTGCTGGCGGCGACCGTCTTCCACTTCGGCGAGTTCACCATCGCCGACGTGAAACGGAGCCTGCGCGAGGCCGGACACCCGGTTCGTTAGGTGAAGAGGCGAAGGGGCCGGGTCGGAGACGAGCCGGCCCCTTCTGGTGACCTGGTGGCCTTGTGGGGGGACGAATCATCCCAGGTCAGGGCAGTTCTAAAGCGAAGATAAACGCGGAGGGTGATTGTCGCGTGGCGCAGGGTCGTCTTTCTTGTGCTCCATGTGAGCATGCTGTCGTCTCAGTCACTCGACAGGGGAGTCAGAACCCATCATGCCCGAGCAGCTCACCAGTGGAATCGCTCGTCGCGTCGCGTCCCTGGCCACGGCGGGGGCCTTCGCCCTCGGCAGCGTGGTCATGCTCGCCCCGCCCGCGGCCGCGGACGACTACGAGCGGACCCCGGTGGAGATCATCAGCCAGATCGAGGCGAGGTCATGGCCTCAGTACTCGGTCGGTAACCCCGGCCCGAACGTCGACGTCCAGGCCGCCCTGCTCTTCCTCAACGGCCTCGGTTACATCACCCAGAACCCGGGCTGCCTCTACAACGACCGGGCCGAATCGACGGTTCGGAACTTCGAACGTCGTGAGGGGATCACCGTCAACGGTGTCCTGGACTCGACCACCTGGGTGAAGATCCGGAACATGCACTTCCCGACGGAGGCCGACGCCTACAAGCGCGGTGACCGCGGTTGGGGCGTCCTCGCCGTCAAGGTGCTGCTGAACTCCAAGTACAACGCGGGCCTCTCGCTCCACGAGTACTACGACGCCGCCACCGAGAACGCGGTCAGGAACGCCCAGCGCAGTCTCGGCATCGGTGTCGACGGCGCGTTCGGTCGCCTGACCTACAAGGGCACCATCACCGCCCCGGGCGGTAGCACGTGCCAGAACCTGCCGCGGATCGCCCAGGACGAGCGGCCCGCCGCGGACGCCGACTCCGAGGCCGTCGAGCGTCCGGTTCGGGAGGGTGCTCCGGAGGCCGCGCAGAAGCCGGCCGAGGAGGTCGCCCCCGAGGAGGCCGTGCGCGAAACGGTCGAGGAGGAGGCTCCGGAGGTCGCGGAGAAGTCCGTCGAGGCTCCGGCCGGTGAGACCGAGCGGGTGCGCGGTTACTAGCCGGTCCGCCGTCTTTCCGTAGTTCTCGACGCACGAGGCCCGGGTCCCCGTGAGGGCGGCCCGGGCCTTCGCCGTTCCGACCGTCCGGACGTGACCGAAAGTTACATATGCGTGGCGCTGGGTTAACTTCCTCGTGATCCGTGTGAGCATGCTGTCGTCTCAGTCACACGATAAGGAGTCGACACCCATCATGTCCGAGCAGTTCAGCAGCGGTATCGCCCGACGGGCCGTCTCCCTGGCCACGGCCGGCGCCTTCGTCTTCGGGGGCATGTTCATGCTCGCCCCGACCGCCTCGGCGGACGACCTCGACCGCACCCCGGCGGAGGTCATCGAGCAGATCGAGGCCAGAGCCTGGCCCGAGTGGTCGGTCGACAACCCCGGACCGAACATCGACATCCTGGCCGCCCAGTACTTCCTGAGCCACCTGGGCTTCGAGACCGAGCGGCCCGGCTGCCTGTTCACCGAGGAGGTCGAGGCGACCGTCATCGCGTTCGAGGAGGACGCGGGGACGATTCCGGTCGACGGTGTCCTGGACGTGGACACCTGGGTGAAGATGCGCAACGAGCTCTTCCCGTCGGAGGCGGACGGCATTCGCCCCGGTGACCAGGGTGACGCGGTCCGTGCCCTCCAGTCGCTGTTGAACGGCAAGTACGACGCCGGTCTCGACATCGACGGCTTCTACGGCCCCGAGACCGAGGAGGCCGTCAGGGAGGTCCAGCGGGGCGCCGGTATCGGGGTCGACGGTATCTACGGCCGTCTGACCTTCAAGGAGACCATCACCGAGCAGGTCGAGAACGGGTGCGTGAGCATCCCGGAGCTCACGGAGCGCCCGGTCGAAGCTCCGGCCGAGGAGGTCGTTCCGGAGGCTCCCGCCACCGTGGACCAGCCGATCGAGGCCCCGGCCCAGGAGGTCGCTCCGGAGGCCCCGGCCCAGGAGACCGCCCCCGAGGCCCCGGCCGCCGTGGACCAGCCGATGGACGCCCCCGCCGCAGAGGTCGAGGGCGCGCGCGGCTGACCGACCGGTCGTCACGTTCCGCGCCTCGGGCCCGGCTCCTCTACGAGAGGGGCCGGGCCCCCGCCATGTCCCGGACACCCGAAGCGGTCGGCCCGGAACCGGGCCGGCCGGGCGGAGGGGCCGAGACGGATGGGGCCGTCGCACGTACCCGCCCTTCGCGCCCCGTTCACCGATTTGTGCCCGGAGCGGACGGAATAGCAAGAACCGGACTCGCGCTGAAACAATCCGGTGGAAGCTGTCGGAGCCGCTGGATAGGTTGTGGCCCGACACGCCCCGAGACCTCCCCCGGCACCCCGGGGCCTTCGGGGTGCGGGAACACCCGACCGACCGGTCACGGAACAGGAAGCGGGGGCGTATGGCTCAGGGCAGCACGGCGACGAGTCCGAAGGAGCGGGAGGAGGAACGCGAACCCGGCTCCGGAACCCGGGACCGGCCCGACCTCGACGAGGCGAACCGGCACAAGAAGGTCTTCGGACGGGGGATGCGGGTCCTGTGGGTCGCCGCCCGGACCGAACCCTGGATCTTCCTGGCCGCCGTCGGCGGGGCCATGCTCCACGCCGCCGTCACCGTCGGCTCGGCGTCCGTCCTCGGCCACATCACCGACGCGACCATCATCCCCGCCTTCTCCTCGGGTGAGACCACCGCCGCCGCGCTGACCATGGCGGCCGCCCTCCTGCTGGCCGTCGGTCTGGGCAAGGCCGTCGGGCTGGCGCTGCGCCGCCTGCTCGCCGGCCTCATGCAGTTCCGCATGCAGGCCCGCTACCGGCGCTCCGTGGCCCGCAAGTACCTCGAGCTCCCGCTGGCCTGGCACCACCGCCACCCCACCGGACAACTCCTCTCCAACGCCAACGCCGACGTCGAGGCCGCCTGGCAGCCCCTGGCGCCCCTGCCCATGGTGGTCGGCAGCGTGTTCATGCTGTTCATCGCCGCCGTCGCCATGATCGTCACCGACCCGATCCTGGCCCTGGTCGCCTTCGTCGTCTTCCCCGCCCTGGCCGCCGCCAACGTCGTCTTCCAACGCCGTGTCTCCCCGATGGCCTCCCACGCCCAGGCCCTGCGGGCCGAGGTCAGCGGTGTGGCCCACGAGTCCTTCGACGGCGCCCTCGTCGTCAAGACCCTCGGCCGGGAGGACACCGAGACCGAACGCTTCACGCACGCCGCCCACCGTCTGCGCGACGCGCTCATCCAGGTCGGACGCATGCGCTCCATGTTCGACCCCTTCATGGAGGCGCTGCCCAACCTCGGTGTCCTCGCCGTCCTCCTCCTGGGCATGTGGCGCCTGTCCACGGGCGCCATCGAACCCGGCGACCTCGTCCAGATCGCCTTCCTCTTCACCCTGCTCGCCCTGCCCATCCGCTCCTTCGGATGGCTCTTGGGCGACCTGCCCCGCAGCGTCGTGGGCTGGGACCGCGTCCAGTCGGTCCTGAGGTCCGACGGGGCGATGGTCTACGGGGACCGCGTCCTGGAACCCTCGAACCGAGGCCTGGCCCTGAGCGCCCGCGACGTCACCTTCTCCTACGCCGACTCCTACGATGTCGACGGCCGCGACCTCATGGCCGACACCGACGAGGGGGCCCGCACCACCGTCCTCGACGGGGTGGACCTCGACATCGCGCCGGGGCGCACCGTCGCCATCGTCGGTCCCACCGGCTCGGGCAAGTCCACGCTCACCACCGTCCTGATGCGCCTGGTCGACCCCGACACCGGCTCCGTCTCCTACGACGACGTCGACCTGCGCGACCTGGCCCGCGACCAGGTGCCACGGCACGCCGCGCTCGTCCCCCAGGGCACCTTCGTGTTCGAGGACACCGTCCGCGACAACATCGCCCTCGGCGAGGACGTCGACGACGCCCAGGTCTGGGCCGCCCTGCGCCTGGCCCGCGCCGACGGCTTCATCAGCGCCCTCGACGGCGGCCTCGACGCCGAACTGGGGGAGAAGGGCACCACCCTCTCCGGAGGGCAACGCCAACGTCTGGCGCTGGCCCGCGCCATCGTCCGCAGGCCCCGGCTCCTGATCCTGGACGACGCGACCTCCGCGGTCGACCCGCAGATCGAGGCCCAGATCCTCTCCGGGCTCCGGGAACGCGACTCCTCCGCCACCGTGGTCGTGGTCGCCTACCGTCGCGCCACCATCGAGCTCGCCGACGAGGTGCTCTACATGGAGAAGGGGCGGATCCTGGCCCGCGGGACCCACGACGAACTCCTCACCGCCTCACCCGGCTACAACCGGCTGGTCACCGCCTACGAACGCGCCTCCGCCGAGAACGAGGCCGAACGCGAACCCCTCCCGGAGGAGCCCGCGCCGATCGAACCCCACCGCCGTGAGAGGGACGGCGACGCCACCGAGGAGAGCAGCCGATGAGCGTACCCACACGTCCCCGCACCGACGAGGGTCCGGAGGAGGGGCACGAGGAGCGCGGCCCCGAACGGGATCCGGTCCTGTCCCTGCACCAGAGCCGGGACGGCGCGATCGACACCCTCAAACGAGGCCTGAGGCTGTCCCCGGAGTTCGCCAAGGGTCTGTGGCTCACCCTGATCTTCGCCCTGGTCGCGACCGCGGGCAAGGTCATCGTCCCCATCGCCGTCCAGCAGATCATCGACAACGGTCTCACCGGGAGCGGCGGCCCCGACCTGGGATTCGTCACCCGCATGGTGGCGACCTGCGCGGCGCTGCTGGTCGTCACCATGATCTGCTCCTACCTGATGAACGTGCGCCTGTACCGGGCCACCGAGTCCGGGCTGGCGACCCTGCGCCGCAAGGCCTTCCGGCACGTCCACGACCTGTCCGTCCTGACCCAGAACAGTGAGCGCAAGGGCGCCCTGGTCTCCCGGGTCACCGGCGACGTCGACCAGATCAGCCACTTCATGCAGTGGGGCGGGCTGCTCCTGCTGGTCAGCACCGGTCAGCTCCTCGTCGCCACCGTCCTGATGGCGGTCTACTCCTGGCAGCTCACCATCGTCGTGTGGGTCTGCTTCCTGCCGCTGCTCTTCGGCGTGCGCTGGCTCCAGAAGCTGCTGTCCAAGGCCTACCTCAAGGTCCGCGAACGTACCGGCGACATGCTCGGCGCGGTCGGCGAGACCGTCATGGGGGCCTCCGTCATCCGCGCCCACGGCATCGAGGCGCGCACCGCCGAACGCATCGACACCACCGTCCTGGCCACGCGCGGGGCCCAGGTCAAGGCGCAGCGTCTGTCCATGGCGGTCTCGCCCTTCGCCGAGATCGTCGCCGCCATCGCCAACGCGGCCGTGGTCCTGGCCGGTGTGCGGCTCGGGCTCGGAGGAGATCTGACCGCGGGTCAGCTCATCGCCTTCCTCTTCCTCATGACCCTGTTCATCCAGCCCATGATGATGGCCACCGAGATCTTCAACGAGGCGCAGAACGCCATCGCCGGATGGCGGCGCGTCCTGGGGGTCCTGGACACCGTTCCCGACATCGCCGATCCCGGCGAGGCCGGTCGCGTCCTGCCGCGCGGCCCGGTCCGGGTCGACTTCGACCGGGTCACCTACTCCTATCCCGAGGGGCCCGTGGTCCTGGACGACGTCGGTGTCCGGATCACCCCGGGCACCCGGGTGGCGGTCGTCGGCGAGACCGGGTCGGGCAAGACCACCTTCGTCAAACTCCTCACCCGGCTGATGGACCCCGAGAGCGGGACCGTCCGTCTGGACGGGGTCGACCTGAGGGAGGTCGCCTTCTCCTCCCTGCGAAGCCGTGTCGTCATGGTCCCGCAGGAGGGTTTCCTGTTCGACAGCTCTTTGGGCGACAACATCCGCTTCGCCCGGCCCGAGAGCACCGACGCCGAACTGGAGACCGCCATCACCGAGCTCGGTCTCGCCGAATGGCTGGGCGGACTCGCCCACGGTCTGGACACACCGGTCGGTCAGCGCGGCGAATCCCTGTCGGCGGGCGAGCGGCAGCTCGTCGCCCTGGTCCGCGCCTACATCGCCGATCCGGACCTGTTGGTGCTGGACGAGGCCACCTCGGCGGTCGACCCGCACACGGAGATGCGCATCCAGGGCGCCCTGGACCGGTTGACCCGAGGCCGCACCTCGGTCGCGATCGCCCACCGGCTCTCCACCGCCGAGGCCGCCGACCGGGTCCTGGTCTTCGACGCCGGTCGGATCGTGCAGAGCGGAACCCACGAAGAGCTGGTCGGCCGGCCGGGCGTGTACGCCGACCTCTACGCCTCCTGGATCCGGTCCTCCGCCTGATCACGCCCGGACCGTCCGTACCCGGCTCCTCGGAGACGGGCGGTCCGGGACGGCCGGTGCTCAGCGGTCCGTCCGGGCCCACCAGTGGGCGGCCAGGAGCTCGGGCACCAACGGTTCGGTGAGCAGACGCACGTCCGGATCGGTGTCCCCGGGATAGCGCACGGTCGCCGCCGCGCCCGGTACGCGCTCCCGATCGGGGGTGGAGCCCACCGCCACGAAGGCGCCCCGCAACTGCACCAGGTGCTCGGCGAACCTCTGGTCGTAGGAGGAACCGGCGAACAGCAACGCCCGGTAGTCCGTCACCGCGGCCGGATGCCGGTCGGTGTGCGACCACTCTCCGGTCTCCGCCACGTGGGCCGTCCGGATCGGACCCCGACGCAGCACCAGGGCCCCCTGCCAGGCCGTGGCGAGCCGTTCCGCCGGGGCCACCAGGTGCACCCCGGACGGGGACTCCAACACCTCGGCCACCTCGGGCACCCATTCCGGGGCCCTCTTCAACAGGGTCTCCTCGGCGTGGGAGACCCGCATCAACAGGCCGGGGAAGTTCCCGCTCCCGCCCACCGGAGCCCCCAGACGGTGCCCCAACAGCAGGAGCAGCGCCAAGGCGTTCCGGTAGGCGTGACAGCCGAGACCGCTCGCCTCCTCACCCGTGCGCAGGGGGACCAGAAGGTCCGCGTACCGGGCCACCACCGTGTCGGGATCCGGGGCCAGGACCACCACCGGAGAACGGCCGACATAACGCTCCAGGCTCGCGCACAGCTCCCGCTGACCGTCGCCCAGGGTCACCCCCACCACCAGGGTCTCCGGGCCGGCGGGAGGCTCCTCCGCGGAGGAGGAGAGGTCGGCCTGCGCGCCGATCCCCGCACGACGCAGCCGGGCCGCCGCCACCGAGCAGGCCCGGTGGGCCGATCCGATCGCCAGGAACCGCACCGAGGCCGGTTCGTCGTCCAGGAGAGCGGGCAGCGCCGCGTAGGGATCCCAGCGCGGGAAACGGCGGGAGAGCGCGCTCAGCGCTTCGGGTTTGCCCGCCAGATCGGCGGCCAGGGAATCGGCGGTCACGGAAGGTCTCCAGGTGGTCGGGGTCGTGAGGCGGCCGGGCCGCGCACGCTCGCACTCTAGATCGTGTGCGCGAAGACCGTTCGCCCGCACCCGGTGAGCATCGATCGCGGATCCCCCATAACCTGGGAGCATGAGCGTCAGCAACCTCGCCCCGGACATCGCCGCGCGCCTGAAACGGTCCCCGGAGGGGCTCGTCCCCGCCGTCGTGCAGCAACACGACACCGGCGAGGTCCTCATGCTCGCCTGGATGGACGACGAGGCCCTGCACCGCACCCTCACCACGCGCGAGGCCACCTACTGGTCGCGCAGCAGGAACGAGTACTGGCTCAAGGGGGCGACCTCCGGCAACACCCAGCGTGTGGTGTCCGTCGCACTCGACTGCGACGGGGACACCCTCCTGCTCCGCGTCGACCAGACCGGGGCCGCCTGCCACACCGGCGACCGTACGTGCTTCGACGCGGGACGGCTGCTGTGACCACCGCGCGCACACCCTCCAGGACCGGGGTCCGGCGCGAATACGGCGTGGTCACCCTCGCCATGATCGCCGGGGCCGCGCTGATGCTGGCGGCCTCCGGGCGGGTCTGGGTGACCGGATCCTTCAGCTCTCCCGGGCCCGTCGCACCGGTCCCGGTGGAGGTCACCGGAGGCGAACTCGCCGGAGCCCTCAGCGGCCTCGGATGGGCCGGCCTCGCCGGGATCGCCGGCCTGTACGCCACCCGTTCCTGGGCGCGTCGGGTCGTCGGCGCCCTCATCGTGCTCTGCGGTGTGTTCGCGCTCACCACCCTGTGGTCGGCCACACGCCCGGACGCCCTGATCGGTGCCATCGCCGACCTCGCCACCGACACCGCCGGCACCGGCGAGGTCGTCGGAACCCCCGAAGTCCACGCCCTGGGGCCCCTCATGGGGGCCGCCGGGGGGCTCCTCCTGGCACTGAGCGGTCTGGTGGCGCTCGTGCGTGCCCCTGCCTGGCCGGGGATGGGCAACCGGTACGATCGGGACGCCGCACCGCGTCCGCACCAGGCGGAGACACCTGCCGACCTGTGGAGATCGCTGGATGCCGGTGACGACCCCACACTTGACGCCCCGGGCGACGGCACGCCCACCGCGACCGCGCCGGTGGATCGGGCCGAACCCGGTGACGACACCGAACCCGCACCGCCGGCCGACCGGCCGGCCGAATCGAAGGAGAACCACTGATGGCCGACGCGCACCACGAAGAACACGACGACCACGGCAACACCGTCTCCGCCTGGTTCCTCACCATCAGCTGGATCGTGGCCTGGACCGTGGCGGCCATCGCCGTCATCGCCGGCGGTTCCCTGCTGACGTGGACCATCATCGCCCTGGCCGCCAGCGTCGTGCTCTCGATCATCGCCGGTGTGATGAAGAAGGCCGGTCTGGGCCGTAAGGAGCCCCGCCCGATCCCGCCGACGCGCGAGGAGTGGGAAGCGGGCCGTAAGGCCGCCGCCACGAGCGGCAACTGACGCCATTTCGGGTCGGGGGAGAAAACACAGGTCACAACGGGTGAGTAACGGAAAATAGACGAAGGTCCCATGTGGCGGGTACATTCACTTCATCGGTCCTGTCAGCCGTTTCGATCCGGTTCGTCGCTGTCTCGTCGAACCGACACGATGCGAATCCGTCGGCTGCGTACCGGTGACCCCCGACCCTGTACCCCGTTGGGGCGACGTGTGCTCAGGCGGCGTCGCGTGAAAACCCTTGTCCTCTTCCGGAAAGACATTCACTCATGAGCTATGGTCCTCCGCCCCCCGGTAACCCCGGTCCGCCGCCCGGCGGTTACGGCACCGGCGGTTACGGCCCGCCCGCGGGCGGCTACGGGCCTCCCACCGGCGGCCAGCCCGGCTTCGGGGGGCAGCCCCCGGCCGAGCCCCCGAAGACCTACCTGTGGATGAACATCCTCGGTATCTTCGGCTGCACCATCATCGGCATCATCGGCATCATCTTCGCCCTTCAGGTGAACAGCAAGTGGGCCGTCGGAGACTACGCGGGCGCGGAGTCCGCCTCCAACACCTCGAAGATCCTCGGCATCATCAGCCTCATCGGGTTCGGCCTCGCGCTCGCCTACATCCTCTTCGTGGTCGTCATGATGATCGTGGCCGTGGGCACCGCTCCGAGCTACACCTACTGAGCCGGAGTCGCCGTCTCCGCTTGATCCAGGGCCGGTGCGGCACCATCGTGAATCGACGGTGCCGCACCGGCCCTCGCCGTTTCTCGAGGAGTGGCGCACCCCTAGTACGCTCGGATGGGTGCGACACGATGAACCCTCTTCGGTACCCCCGCGACCCACGAACGCGATCGCGCGGTCTCTGGGACGTGTCCACCCGGCCATCTGGCCGCTGGGCCTCGGAGCCGTGGGCCTGGTCGGTGTGGTCCTCCTCCACACCGTGGACCCCAACCAGCCGGGCTTCTACCCCGGCTGCCCCTGGCTGGCGCTGACCGGCACCTTCTGCCCCGGCTGCGGCACCACCCGGGCCCTGTCCGCCCTCACCCACCTGGACGTCCTCGGCGCGCTGAGCATGAACCCCCTGCTCATGCTCTTCCTGCCCTTCGCCCTGTACTCCTACCTCACCTGGTTGAGGAACAGCCTGTGGCCGCACCGCGGGAGCCGCCCCCCGGTTCCGCTCCCGGCCTGGGCGCCCTGGGGCATTCTGGCGGGCATCGTCACCTTCTGGATTCTGCGCAATCTGCCCTGGTTCTCCTTCCTCGCGCCCGGGACCCCGCTCCTACCGTCCTGGTGATCCCCGAACTCCACGGCGTGGTGATCCGGGGTCGACGCCCCCCACGCCGCCGAGGGTGGATACGATGACCAACACACGGTGTGACGGCGGTGTGTCCGAGCCCGCCGAGCCGACCCGCGCCCGATCGCCGGAACGGCCACCGAGAAACGATCTTCACGAGGGAGCTGGAACTGGTGAGCGTGCTCGACGAGATCCTCGACGGAGTACGCGCTGACCTGGCCCAGCGGCAAGAGGAACTGCCGCTGGACAGCCTCAAGGCCAAGGCCGAGTCGGTGCCCGCCCCCCAGGACGCCGAGGCCGCCCTGCGCCGCCCCGGTGTCCACGTGATCGCCGAGGTCAAGCGCGCCAGCCCCTCCAAGGGCCCGCTCGCGACGATCGACGATCCGGCCGCGCTGGCCCGCGACTACGAGGCCGGCGGCGCCACCTGGATCAGCGTGCTGACCGAAGGCCGCCGCTTCAAGGGCAGCCTCGACGACCTGCGCGCGGTCCACGCCGCCGTCGACACGCCCTTGCTGCGCAAGGACTTCGTCGTCAGCTCCTACCAGCTGTGGGAGGCCCGCGTCTTCGGAGCCTCCGCCGTCCTGCTCATCGTCGCGGCCCTGTCCCAGGAGGCCCTGGTCTCCCTGGTCGAGCGGGCCCGCTCCCTCGGGCTGACCCCCCTGGTCGAGGTCCACGACGAGGAGGAGGTCGCCCGCGCCCTGGACGCCGGAGCCACCGTCATCGGCGTCAACGCGCGCAACCTCAAGACCCTCGAGGTCGACCGGGACACCTTCGCCCGGCTCGCCCCGCTCATCCCCGCGGACCGCGTCAGGATCGCCGAGTCCGGGGTACGAGGCCCGCACGACCTGTTGGCCTACGCCGGTGCCGGGGCGGGCGCCGTCCTGGTGGGCGAGAGCCTCGTCCGCGGACGCGACCCGCGTGAGGCCGTCGCCGACCTGGTGACCGCCGGAGCCCACCCCGCCCTGCGCGACCGGAACTAAAGGGAACCACCGACGATGGCGACGACGACGGAGTACGAGGGGCGCACCACGCTCCACCGTCGATGGCGATGGCTCTAGGGAGCCCGTAGGCGTACACGTCCGCGGGTTCCCGTCGCCGCGTTGACCCGAACCAATCGAGCCGCCGGACCCCGGCGGCGCACAGCCGGTCGGCGCGCGGCCTCCCCGCGGCGCGAACGTCGGCGGGGGAACCACCGCGGTCGGCCTCCTTCCAGGAGAACTTCCCATGAGTCACGCTCAACCGGTGCCCGACGAGCTGGGGCACTACGGCCGTTTCGGTGGGCGTTTCGCCCCCGAGGCCCTCATCGCCGCCCTCGACGAGGTCGAGGCCGAATGGGCCAAGGCCAAGGAGGACCCGGTCTTCCAGGCCGAGTTCGACGACCTGCTCAAGAACTACGCCGGCCGTCCGAGCCTGCTCACCGAGGCCCGCAACTTCTCCGAGCACGCGGGCGGCGCCCGCATCCTCCTCAAGCGCGAGGACCTCAACCACACCGGCTCGCACAAGATCAACAACGTGCTGGGCCAGGCCCTGCTGACCAAGCGCATGGGCAAGACGCGCGTCATCGCCGAGACCGGTGCCGGCCAGCACGGCGTGGCCACCGCCACCGCCTGCGCGCTGCTCGGCCTGGAGTGCCGCATCTACATGGGCGAAGAGGACACCCGCCGTCAGGCCCTCAACGTCGCCCGGATGAGGATGCTCGGCGCCGAGGTCGTCCCGGTCACGATCGGCAGCCGCACGCTCAAGGACGCCATCAACGAGACCTTCCGGGACTGGGTCGCCAACGTCGACCGCACCCACTACCTCTTCGGCACCGCCGCCGGACCGCACCCCTTCCCCAAGCTGGTGCGCGACCTGCACTTCACCGTGGGCGCCGAGGCCCGCAGGCAGGCGCTGGAACTCACCGGCCGTCTCCCCGACGCCGTCACCGCCTGCGTGGGCGGAGGGTCGAACGCCATCGCGATCTTCGCCGCCTTCATCCCCGACGAGGAGGTGGCCCTGTACGGCTTCGAGGCCGGGGGAGAGGGCGCCGACACCGACCGCACCGCCGCCTCCATCACCGCGGGCAGCCCCGGGGTCTTCCACGGGGCCCGTACCTTCGTCCTCCAGGACGAGTACGGCCAGACCCTGCCCAGCCACTCCATCTCCGCCGGACTCGACTACCCGGCGGTGGGGCCCGAGCACGCCCACCTGGCCGCCACCGGCCGCGCCACCTACGAGCCCGTCACCGACGCCGAGGCGATGGAGGCCTTCCGGCTGCTGTGCCGGACCGAGGGCATCATCCCCGCCATCGAGAGCGCGCACGCCCTGGGCGGGGCGATCCGGCTGGGCCGCAGGCTCGGCCCGGACTCCATCATCCTGGTGAACCTCTCCGGACGCGGGGACAAGGACGTCAACACCGCCGCCGACTACTTCGGCCTCGTCGACTCGGAGGGACAGGCCTGATGCCGACCACCACATTGCAGACCAAGATGGCCGAGGCGCGCGCCGCCGGCCGGGCCGCCCTCGTCGGCTACCTCCCCGCGGGCTTCCCCGACGTGGAGTCCTCCATCCGCGTCGTCCAGGCCATGGTCGAGGGCGGCTGCGACGTCATCGAGGTCGGCCTGCCCTACTCCGACCCCATGATGGACGGCCCCACCATCCAGCGGGCGGCCGATATGGCGCTGAACTCCGGCACCACCACGGAGGACGTGTTCCGAGTGGTGGAGGCCACCGCCGCCACCGGTGCCGCGGCCCTGGTGATGTCCTACTGGAACCCGATCGAACGCTACGGCGTGGAGCGCTTCGCCACCGGCCTGGCCGACGCCGGCGGGGCCGGGGTCATCACCCCCGACCTCATCCCGGAGGAGGCCCGCGAGTGGTACGACGCCTCGGAGAAGGCCGGGCTCGACCGGATCTTCCTGGTGGCGCCCTCCTCCTCGGACCGGCGTCTGGCGCTGACCACCGAGGCCTGTAGCGGGTTCGTGTACGCGGCCTCGCTCATGGGCGTCACCGGTACCCGGGCCCAGGTCGCCGACACCGCCGAGACCCTGGTCCGGCGCACCCGCGAGGTCACCCGGGACTCGGAGTTGCCGATCTGCGTGGGGTTGGGCATCTCCACCGCGGCCCAGGCCGCCGAGGTCGCCGCCTACGCCGACGGGGTCATCGTCGGCGCCGGGTTCTGCCAGCGGGTCCTGGACGCTCCGGACCTGGAGACCGGGCTGATCGCGGTCCGTTCCTTCGCCGAGGAACTGGCCGGAGGCGTCCGCTCCCGCTGATCGCCTCCCGCACCACCGTTCGCCCCTCGGGTCCGGCCCGAGGGGCGAATCGCGTTCGGGGGAGGAGAGCGACGGAGGCGTTCTCGGGCCGGTGGACCTCTTCGATCGCGGTTCGGGTTAAGAGGGTGAGAATCGGGTGAGAAGGGGTTGGGAAAACGGCCGGATCGGTCCCGAGAACGGCGTGTCGGTGATGTGATGGCGGTGCTCCGGGTCGCCGGGTGCCGCTCCGTCACCACGGGGTTCGAACCCAGTGTCACCCGTCCACTACAGCAAGTAGGATCTCTATCGACACGAAGAGCGACGGCCCGGGCACCCGGAGCCACGCTCGCCGACGACCGACCCCTCTCCCGAAGGCCTCAGATGACGGACACACCAGACGACGCCGCCCCCCGTCCCCCCACACGCTGGGAGACCGTCCAACCCTGGATCAGCCTCGCCTGCCGCCTCGGCCTGGCCGCCGTCCTCATCACCGCGGCCGTCACCAAGTTCCCGCCGGCACTGTCGGTCCAGGCGGTGGAGGCCTACGACCTCTTCCCCCACGAGATCGCCCGGCTCATCGGTTACACCCTCCCCCTCTTCGAACTCGCGCTGGCCCTGCTGCTCCTGGCCGGTCTGGCCACCCGATACGTGGGCGCGGTCAGCGCGATCCTCATGGTCGTCTTCATCGCCGGAATCTTTTCCGCGATGGCCCGCGGCCTCAACATCGACTGCGGTTGCTTCGGCGGCGGCGGACAGGTCGAACCGGGGGAGACCACCTACGGGCTCTCCATCGCCCGCGACATCGTCTTCGCGGCGCTGGGCGCGTTCATCGCGATCTGGCCCCGTTCACCCTTCGCCCTCGACCGGACCCTCGGGCTCTACAAGTGAGCCGGAGGCCACTCCACAGCAC
Organism: Nocardiopsis alba DSM 43377; assembly: GCF_000341225.1. Classification (GTDB taxonomy): domain Bacteria; phylum Actinomycetota; class Actinomycetes; order Streptosporangiales; family Streptosporangiaceae; genus Nocardiopsis; species Nocardiopsis alba. Next base: position 177,624 of record NZ_ANAC01000010.1, on the reverse strand, counting down.
GGTCGATCACTTCAGCAACATCGGAAACAGGGGAAAGCATGGGCAGTGAAGCGCGCAAGCGCTCCCGAGAGAAACTCAGGGAACAGCGGGAGAGGGAGAAGCGCGCCGCCAAGCGCAACAAGACCCTTCTGGTCCTCGGCGGTGCCGCGCTCGTGGTCCTGCTCGTCGTCGGTGTCGGCTACGCCGTCCTCACCTACGGTCAGGGCGACGAGTACGACGGTCCGCTGGCCACCACCACCCTCCAGGACGACGGCAGCGTCGTCATGGCCGACGAGGGCGTGGAGGCCCCCGTCGTCGAGGTGTACGCCGACTACCAGTGCCCGGCCTGCCGCCAGTTCGAACTCCTCAACGGCGACCTCCTCAAGGAGCGTGCCGCCGAGGGCGAGGCCATCGTCCACTTCCGGCCGGTCAGCATCTTCGCCCAGCAGCCCGTCCCCATCAGCAGCAACTCGCTGCGGGCCGGGGCCGCCGCCCGCGCCGCCGCCGACCACGACCTCTTCGTCCAGTACAACGACCTGCTCTTCGAGAACCAGCCGACCGAGGGCCGTGAAGGCTTCGACGTCGACGAACTCAAGGGATGGTTCCGAGAGGCCGGCGGCGACGACACCCAGGGTGCCGAGTTCGACGAACGCCTCGACGCCGAGGCCGAGATCGTCACCGAGTTCACCGAGAAGTTCCTTCCCGCCCTGACCCAGGACGCCACCGAGCAGATCGGCGAGGAGACCCTGGGGACCATGGTCCTGGCCGACCTGCTCAAGTGGGGCGACGAGAACGGGCACGACTCCTCGTTCCTCGACGGGACCTACACGGGCGAGATCATCGACGCCACCGGAACGGCTTACACTCGCTACAGCGGAGACAACGCGTTCCGCGGCACACCTTCCGTCTACATCAACGGCGAACTGCTCGACAACAACAGCGCCATGACCGCACGCGGTCTGTCCGAGGCGATCGCCTCCGCGGGACCGGGCGAGGTCGAGACTCGACCGATGGGCGACGGGGGCGACGCGGACAACCCCTGACAAGAACCCCGCGCGCGGGGCGAACCCGAGAGCAGAGCATTGACATTGCCGTCGACAGCCTTCGAGGGCGCGATCGAGTACGGTCGCGCCCTCGCGGCCATTCCCAGCCCCGAGGTCAACGCGATCCCCATCGGGCCCCTGCAGATCCACTTCTACGCCCTGTGCATCCTGGCCGGCGTCATCGTCGCCGTCCTGTGGAGCGAGCGCAGGTGGAAGGCGATGGGGGGAGAGCCCGGCACCATCATGGACATGGCCGTCTGGGCCGTGATCCTCGGGCTCATCGGTGGACGCCTCTACCACGTCATCAGTGACGCCCAGCTCTACTTCGGGCCGGGCAAGGAGCCCATCCGCGCCTTCTACATCTGGGAGGGCGGACTCGGTATCTGGGGGGCCATCCCGCTCGGAGCCCTCGGCGTATGGCTGGTCGCGCGCAAACGCGGGCTGTCGATGTCCAAGCTCGCCTTCGCCATCGCCCCCACCATCCCGCTGGCCCAGGCCATCGGTCGCTGGGGCAACTACTTCAACCAGGAGCTGTTCGGCCGTCCCACCGACCTGCCCTGGGCCGTGGAGATCAACCTCACCCCCGAGGGCTACCTTCGCGCCGGCATGGAGCCCGGTGTGACCACGTACCACCCCACCTTCCTCTACGAATCCCTCTGGTGCCTGGGCCTGGCGATCCTCCTGGCCTACCTCGGCCGTCGCTTCGAGAGCTCCCTCCAGGGCGGGCGCCTCTTCGCCCTCTACGTCATGGGCTACTGCGTCGGCCGCTTCTGGATCGAGTACCTGCGCGTGGACCCGGCCAACGACTTCCTCGGCCTGCGTCTGAACAACTGGACCTCGATCGTCGTCTTCCTCGGCGCCCTGGCCTACTTCGTGTGGGCCGGTAGCCGCCTGGACCGTTTCTCCACCGCGGTGGTCCCGCACGGCCACGACGCGGGCACCCAGGTGTTCGGGGACACAGGTGCGCGTGACACCGACGACCAGGGCACCGTCTACAGCGCCGTGGACACCGACGATTCGGGGTTCGACCAGGTCACGGACGCTTCCAGTGGAGCCGGCACGGAATACCATCCGCGTCCCGAGCGATCTAGTAGCGAGGGCTCGGCGGAGGACGGTGCCGAAGGCGCCGGAGGCGACTCCGGGTCGAAGCCCGAGTAGATCGGGGACAGTGAACCCCGACGCGTCGGCCCGTGGCCGACCGCGTCCAAGGGAGTTCTCCCCACCAGTCGAGCAGACCACGGGTTGACGATTGAGAAAGACCGTGAGCAGAGCCGAGTCCGGTTACGGACGCAAGGGACGGCGTGGCGGAACCCGTCACGCCTCCGGCACCCACACCGGAGACCACGTCGAAGAGCACGACTACGAGCGTGAGGACGACGGATACGACGAGGGCTACGACCCCGAGGAGGACTTCTCCGAGGAGTACGGCCACACCCACACCCGCGATGCCGAGGACGACGCCGCGGAGTACCACGACGACGAGCCGGAGCAGGACGCCGAGGCGGAACGTCCGGGTCGTCGCGGTGGGCGACGGAAGAACAAGGGCAAGGGCAAGGACAAGCGCGGTGTCGACCGTGTCTCCGCCTTCTCCGCGTCCGCGATCAAGAAGGTCTCGGTCCTGGGCGACCGGCCCAACCAGATCGTGTACACCCTCGCCGAGCAGAGCAAGCGCAAGCGCGGCACCGCCGTGCTCGGAGTGCTCCTGGGAGCCTTCAGCCTCGCTCTGGTCGCCCTCCTGGGCCTGTTGAGCTTCCAGCTGGTCACCGGAGGCGGAGGAAGCTCGGCCGGGGGCGAGGACTCCATCGTGGCCCCGCCCGAGGGACACAGCACCCTCACCCCGGAGCTGTACCTCTTCCAGCCCGACGACCCCGAGGTGTTCGGGGCCATCGACGAGCGTCCCGCCGACGCGGAACCGATGACCGACGACTCGGTGTTCGGCTCCGTCGACGAGCTCGAGCTCGGGGACATGAAGCTGGACCTGAGGGCCTCCGAGGTCACCGACTCCTGCACCTCTCTGGTGTGGGGCGAGGAGCTCGGTCAGAGTCTCCTGGACGGCGGCTGCGTCAACGCGGCCTCGGGCGTCTACACCGACTCCAAGGAGGACTACGTCGCGCAGGTGACCCTGTTCGACCTCTCCGACAGCGAGAGCGCCACCGAGGTGGCCGCGGCGATGGACCCGACCAATGCCGAGACCGGCCCCGGCTTCCTCCTCACCCGTGAGGACGAGGGGATCCCCGGACTCCAGGACGGCTACAGCCAGGCCTCCACCCAGGTCATGGGCCACTACCTGGCCGTGTTCTGGTCGGGACGCGTCGACGGGGAGCCGCCCGGTAAGGACACGGACATGGCGACCCTGAACGTGGCCTCCATGAACGCCTTCTCGTTCGTCTACGACGAGGTCGTCGCGAACCGTCCCGACGGTGAGTGACGACGGAGACGGTGGATCTGTTCGGCCCTGTCGGGCGCCCCGATAGGATCTCGGACAGATCGACCCGTCCCCGCCAGGGTCGTACCGGGGGGAGGATCCATCCCCCCGAATCCCGAGCGCAAGCGGGCCGGTCACCTCGGTGACCGGCCCGAACCCACGGAAAGGTCCTTTGGGTGTCCCCTTCTGAACCATCGACGCCCGGCCGGCCGGGCCGCCGGAGGAAGAACAGCGAGCCCGACGAGTCCCGGACCTCGACGGCCCCCTCCGCCGAGGGCGGGCGCCGCCGGGGCGGTGGCCGACGCAAGAAGGAGGCCGGACGTCCGGGCCGGACCCTGATCATCGTCGTCGTGGCGCTGGTCGTGGTGCTCGCCGTCCTCGGTACCTTCCTGTTCCTCAGGTTCACGGGGGACGAGGGAGAGGACGCGGCCGCCCAGCAGACGCGCCCGGTCGTCTACAAGATCCGGGACGCCGGCAGCATGAACGAGGTGCTCGCCTCCCGCGAGGTGGACTCGCGCCCCCTGAACGAGGGCGAGCTGTTCGAACGCCGCAACGCCGAGATCTCCAGCCAGAGCATCGACTTCACCCTGCGGGACTCGGACCTGACCGAGGACTGCTCCGCCGCCGTCTGGGGTCAGGAGGTCACCGACGCGTTGGCGGCGGCCGACTGCTCCCAGGTCGGACGCGCCACCTACGTGGCGGACGGTTACTTCGGTGTGGCCGCCGTGTTCAACCTGGCCGACGTCGAGGGCAGCCGTGCCGTCGCCGACGCCATGGAGGCGCCCGAACCCGAGGACGACGAGTCCGCCGAGGAGGTCGTCGACCCCGGTTTCCTCCTCGCCCCCTCCGGCAGTGACCCCTTCGACCGTCTGGGCTCCGGATACAGCGCGGCCGACGCCATCGTCAGCGGTCACTACCTGGTCGTGGTCTGGGTTCAGCCGACCGATTCCGAATCGGTGGAGGAACGCGTCACCCTCTCCACCCCGCTGGTGGCCCTGGCCAACTTCCGAGAGCCCCTCTTCCGTCGCCTGGTCGAGTACAGCGACGGTGACGAGGGCGGCGAGACCGGTACCGGCGAGCCCGACACGACCGGTGAGGGCGTCCCCGCCGAACCCGGTACCGAGGGCACGGGGGAGACCGGTACCGGAGAGGCGGGCGTCCCCGTCGAGCCCGGTACCGAAGAGGTCCCTCAGGAACAGGTTCCGGTGGAGCCCGGCCAGTAGGGGAACACCACAGGACACACCGCGGGCCCGGAGGGAACCCCCTCCGGGCCCGCGGTGTCGTCGGACCGGGGCTCAGGCGCCCTGCGACTCCTCCACCCGGGCCACCAGCTCCGAGGCCAACACCCGCAACTCCGAGAAACGATGCTCGGGCAGGTCCAACAGGCTGTGCCCGGGCAGCCACGCCGGAGCCGACGCCACCGCCTGCCGGGCCGTGCGCTTATTGGTCGGGCGGCCCCGCCAGGAGGCCACCTCCACCAGACCGGTCCGCAACGTCGTGGTGAGCGTGCCGTGGGCCCGCCCCTGCACATGGGCCAGGAGGCGACCCGTGCTCCCACCCGGATCCGGGTTGCGCGTCAACCGGATCGCGGTCAGATCGGGGGCTCCGAAACCGCGCAGGAACCGCACCCGCGCGCCCGGCTCCACCATCGCCCGGAAGGCCTTCTGACCGGCCTCGTCACGTACCCAGGTCGAGGCCGAGGGCACCAGCACGTACACGGTGTCGCTCGTCGAGGCCAACGCCACCCGGGGCGCCGACCGATCCCAACCACCGGTGAGATCGACCACCGCGCACGTCCCCGCCGCGGTCGGCGAGTCCATCCAGGTGGACAGCCGCACCCGCACCTCACGACGGACCTCGCGCGGCCAGTCGCCGACCAGGGCCGGGGCGTCGGAACCCTCCACGTCCTCCTCGGCCACCCGTTCCAGCACCGCGGCGGCCCGCTCGGCGTCCAAACGCCCCCGCGCCTCCTTGGCGTTGGAGCCCTGGCTGTAGACCCGCGCGCTGTCGCCACCGGAGGAGGGCGAGGGCTTCGCCAACGGCCGCAGCACGTACAGGTCGCTGGCGGCGCCGATCGACTCCGCCCCCAGGTACCGGTTGAAGTCCGGCCACACGGCCTCCATCAACAGACCCGACCGCACCAGCCGGGCCTGAGTGGCCGCCGCGAGCTTCGGAGTGGCCTCACTGGCCCCGTAGGCCACGAGCACACGACCCCGCTTGGGGTCGGCCAGGCCCTCCACCCCGCGTCGCACGAACAACCCCACCCCCTCCGGGGTGTAGGGCGGGTCGGTGAAGACCACGTCGGCCTGTTCGCGCAGGCTCGAAGGCAATCCCAGACGCAGGTCGGCGCTGTGCGTGCGCACCGGCAGCCCGAGCCGCTCGGCCACCGCGTCGATGTGCGCCAACACCCGCTCGTCCAGGTCCACGACCAGCACACGGACCCCAGGCCGGACCAGAGGCAGGGCCAGGGAGGTCAGGTCGTGGTCGCCCACGCACAACAGCGTCCGTCGACGCAGATCGAAACGGGTGTCCAGGAAGAGCGCGCGACGCAACGCCGTCTCCGCCGTCGCCGACACGTGGTCCAGATCCAGGTCCGATGCCGGGCCCTCGGCGACAGCCCGCACCAGTTCGGAGGCGGCCCTGGGATGATCGGACAACAGATGGGCCACGGGATCGGCCAGCGAGGGGGCCGAGGCACCGCGATAGTGCTCGGGCCGCACCAACCGGAACCGATCTCCGTCCCGAGTCACCTCACCTGCCTCGTCCAACGTCTTGAGCAGCGAGTTCACCACGGAATGGGCCACACCGCCGGCCCGCACCAGATCGTTCGCGCTCCACCAACGTCCGTCGGAGAGCAACGCCAGGATCTGCCGAGGGCGTGGCGCGTCCACACCGTGCTCGCGCAGGAACCTCTCGGCCGCCGCGGGCAGAGGAGGGTCCGCGTCGCCGCGAAGGGACGTCGCGAGATCCGGGACCGGTGAGCCCGGTCCACGGGTGGGATCGTTCGAGGCCCCGGAATCCGGGCCGGGGGAAGTCGGGTGTCCTGCCATCTGGCGATCCTCCCACGGCACACGCACGTGTGCGGCGACACGGGCCGGGACAGGTACGTCACCGATGAGGGGGACATCACTCCCGAAGCGTCCCCCCACCCCGCCCCGAAGCCCACCACACCCTCGTGACCAGCACGAACTTCACCATGGAACCTCCCCGAAGGGAGGTGAAACGGACACCACCCGAGGGTGATGTCTTGACATGGAGAGGTTTGGTGAAGTTTCCTCGTGGAAACATTCGCTGAGCCGGATCCCTCGGGAACGACCCCGAGAGGAACACGCGTCGCCTCGCATCGGGCGGACGCGAACGGGACCGGAGAGAGCGCACCGCGGCGCCGTCACCGACCCGTTCGACACAGCGTGCCGCCCACGTCGAACGGTGGCGGAGGCCCGAACCACGGGCACCCCGACCACCGCCGACCCTCCGAGGCGCGCACCCTTCCGGCATCGGGAACACACCCGCCCCGGCGGGAGCGTCCCGGCGAGAGCACAACAGAATCACGCACGCAGCAGGGCCAACGTCGTCCCGAACGCGCTTTTCACAAAAGCCCACTTCATGACGACAGGAGGACCGATGCCCGCTGAACACGTGCGACGTTCGTCCGCCCGAACGAACACCGGACCGTCCCCCCAGGGCCTCTACGACCCCGCCCACGAGCACGACGCCTGTGGACTCGGCTTCGTCGCCGACCTCACCGGGCGCCGCACCCACGACACCGTGAGCAAGGCCCTCACCGTCCTGCGCAACCTCGACCACCGGGGCGCCTCCGGAGCCGACCCCGACGACGGCGACGGCGCGGGCATCCTCACCCAGATCCCGCACGAGCTCTACAGCGAGGTCTGCGACTTCGAACTCCCCGAGGCCGGCGCCTACGCCACCGGTATCGGATTCCTCCCCGTCGACGCCGCCGAACGCGCCTCGGTCGTCGCCGAGATCGACGCCATCGTCGCCGACGAGGGACTGACCCTGCTCGGCTGGCGCGAGGTCCCCTTCGAGCCCCGCTACAGCGGGCCCGCCGCCCGCGAGTCCATGCCCTACTTCGGGCAGATCTTCGTCACCGGACGCGAGGGCACCCCCACCGAAGGCCTCACCGGCATCGACCTCGAACGCCACACCTACTGCGTCCGCAAGCGCGCCGAACACGAGACCGGCGCCTACTTCCCGAGCCTGTCCCCGCGCACCATCGCCTACAAGGGCATGCTCACCACGCCCCAGCTCGAACCGTTCTTCCCCGACCTGTCCGACCGGCGCTACACCTCCGGCCTGGCCCTGGTCCACTCCCGGTTCTCCACCAACACGTTCCCCTCCTGGCCGCTCGCCCACCCGTTCCGCTACGTCGCGCACAACGGGGAGATCAACACGGTCAAGGGCAACCGGAACATGATGCGGTCCCGCGAGGCCGGACTCGCCACCGATCTCATCCCCGGCGACCTGGAGCGGATCCTGCCCATCGTCGACCCCGACGACTCCGACACCGCCTCCTTCGACGACGTCCTGGAACTCCTCCACCTGGGCGGACGCGGCCTGCCGCACGCCGTCCTCATGATGATCCCCGAGCCCTGGGAGAACCACACCACGATGGACCCGGCCGTCCGGGCCTTCTACGAGTACCACTCCACCCTCATGGAGCCCTGGGACGGCCCCGCCTCGGTGTCCTTCACCGACGGCACCATCGTCGGCTCCGTCCTGGACCGCAACGGACTGCGCCCCGGCCGCTACTGGGTCACCGAGGACGGCCTCGTCGTCCTGGCCTCCGAGGCCGGCGTCCTCGACCTGGACCCCGCCACCATCGTCCGCAAGGGCCGACTCCAGCCCGGCCGCATCTTCGTCGTCGACACCGCCCAAGGGCGCATCATCGAGGACGAGGAGATCAAGGCCGAGCTCGCCGCCGAACACCCCTACCGGGAGTGGGTCGAGAACGGCATCGTCCACCTCGACGACCTCCCCGAGGCCGACCCCGCCCCGGTCACCGAACCCGACCGCGCCCGGCAGGTGTTCGGCTACACCGAGGAGGAGCTCCGCGTCATCCTCACCCCGATGGCCCGCACCGGCGCCGAACCCATCGGATCCATGGGCACCGACACCCCCGTCGCCGCCCTCTCCACCCGACCGCGCCTGCTCTTCGACTACTTCTCGCAGAACTTCGCACAGGTCACCAACCCGCCGCTGGACGCCATCCGCGAGGAGATGGTCACCAGCCTCACCACCCTCCTCGGCGCGGAGAGCAACCTCCTGCACCGTGGACCGAACCCCGAGGCCGCCCGCCGTCTCGCGCTGCCCACCCCCGTCGTCGACCAGAGCGACCTCGCCGCCATCGTCGCCGCCGGAGAGACCGACCCGGCGCTGCGCACCCACACCATCGACGGCACCTACCCCGTCGACGGAGGCGGCGACGCCCTGAGCGCCCGCCTCGACCGGATCGAGACCGAGGTCTCCGAGGCCATCGCCGCCGGCGCCCGCATCCTCGTCCTCAGCGACCGGAACGCCGACGCCGACCGGGCCCCGATCCCCTCGCTCCTGCTGACCGGGGCCGTCCACCACCACCTCGTCCGCGAGAAGACCCGCACCGAGGTCGGTCTCCTCGTCGAGGCCGGCGACGTCCGCGAATGCCACCACGTGGCACTCCTCATCGGTTACGGCGCCTCCGCCGTCAACCCCTACCTGGCGCTGGAGACCGTCCGCGACCTGGTCCGACGCGGCACCCTCGGCGACATCGACGCCGACACCGCCGCCCGCAACACCCTCAAGGCCTACGCCAAGGGCGTCCTCAAGATCATGTCCAAGATCGGCGTCTCCACGGTCGGCTCCTACACCGGCGCCCAGATCTTCGAGGCCCTCGGCCTGGGCCAGGACGTCATCGACCGCTGCTTCACCGGCACCACCTCCCGACTCGGCGGCGTCGGCCTCGACGTCCTCGCCGAGGAGGTCGCCCTCCGCCACCGCCACGCCCACACCGCCACCCCGGCCGCCCACCGGCGCCTGGAGGTCGGCGGCGAGTACCAGTGGCGCCGCGAGGGCGAACCGCACCTGTTCGACCCCGAGACCGTCTTCAAGCTCCAGCACTCCACCCGGGTCCGCAAGTACGAGATCTTCAAGGAGTACACGAGCAAGGTCGACGACCAGGCCGAACGGCTCATGACCCTCCGCGGACTCTTCCGCCTCAAGGAGGGCGTGCGCGAACCCGTGCCGATCGACGAGGTCGAACCCGTCTCCGCCATCGTCAAGCGCTTCTCCACCGGGGCCATGTCCTACGGCTCCATCTCAGCCGAGGCCCACGAGACCCTCGCCATCGCGATGAACCGCCTCGGCGGCAAGTCCAACACCGGAGAGGGCGGCGAGGACCCGGCCCGCTTCACCCCCGACGCCAACGGCGACCTGCGCCGCAGCGCCATCAAGCAGGTCGCCTCCGGACGCTTCGGTGTCACCTCGCACTACCTCGGCAACGCCGACGACATCCAGATCAAGATGGCCCAGGGCGCCAAGCCCGGCGAAGGCGGCCAGCTCCCCGGCCACAAGGTCTACCCGTGGGTCGCCGACACCCGGCACTCCACCCCCGGCGTCGGCCTCATCTCGCCGCCGCCCCACCACGACATCTACTCCATCGAGGACCTCGCCCAGCTCATCCACGACCTCAAGAACGCCAACCCCTCCGCGCGCGTCCACGTCAAGCTGGTCTCCGAGGCCGGCGTGGGCACCGTCGCCACCGGGGTGTCCAAGGCGCACGCCGACGTCGTCCTCATCTCCGGACACGACGGTGGCACCGGCGCCTCACCGCTGACCTCGCTCAAGCACGCGGGCACCCCCTGGGAGCTCGGCCTCGCCGAGACCCAGCAGACCCTGCTGCTCAACGGCCTGCGCGACCGTATCGTCGTCCAGGCCGACGGCCAGATGAAGACCGGACGCGACGTCGTCGTCGCGGCCCTCCTCGGCGCCGAGGAGTACGGCTTCGCCACCGCGCCCCTCGTCGTCTCCGGCTGCGTGATGATGCGCGTCTGCCACCTCGACACCTGCCCCGTCGGCGTCGCCACCCAGAACCCCCTCCTGCGGGAACGGTTCTCCGGCAAGGCCGAGTACATCGTCAACTTCTTCGAGTTCATCGCCCAAGAGGTCCGCGAGTACCTGGCCGCGCTCGGCTTCCGCAGCCTGGACGAGGCCATCGGCTCCGTCGACCTGCTCGACACCACCGACGCCGTCGACCACTGGAAGGCCCAGGGCCTGGACCTGTCGCCGATCCTCCACGAGGTCGAGCCCCTCGCCGGAGACCACCGCTCCCACCGCCGTAAGCAGGACCACGGCCTCGACAAGGCCCTGGACAACACCCTCGTCCAGCTCAGCGAAGGGGCCCTCGACTTCGGTCGACCCGTCGTGCTCGAACTGCCCGTCCGCAACGTCAACCGCACCGTCGGCACCATGCTCGGATACGAGGTCACCCGACGCCACGGGGCCCGAGGCCTGCCCACCGACACCATCGACGTCACCTTCACCGGAACCGCCGGTCAGTCCTTCGGCGCCTTCGTGCCCAAGGGCATCACCCTGCGACTCCGGGGAGACGCCAACGACTACGTCGGCAAGGGCCTGTCCGGAGGCCGGATCATCGTCCGCCCCCACACCGACAGCGCCCTCGTCGCCGAAGAGCACATCATCGCCGGAAACGTCATCGGCTATGGAGCCACCTCCGGAGAGATCCTCCTCCGCGGTGTCGTCGGCGAACGCTTCTGCGTCCGCAACTCCGGCGCCACCGCCGTCGTCGAGGGCATCGGCGACCACGGCTGCGAATACATGACCGGAGGCCGCGCCGTCATCCTCGGCCGCACCGGACGCAACCTCGCCGCCGGCATGTCCGGAGGCATCGCCTACGTCCTCGACCTGAACCCCGAGAACGTCAACGGCGACATGGTCGAGATCGAGGAGACCACCGAAGAGGACCGGACCTTCCTCACCGACATCCTCGAACGCCACCACGCCGAGACCGGCTCCGCCGTCGCCGAACGTCTCCTGGCCCAGGGCGACCGCGGCCTGGACCGCATCGCCAAGATCATGCCGCGCGACTACAAGAGGGTCCTCCTCGCCAGGGCCGAGGCCGAACGAGAAGGCCGCGACGTCGACGAGGCCGTCATGGCCTCCGCGCAGTCCTGAGCCCCGCAACCGAAAGGAGGAAGAACATGGCCGACCCCAAGGGTTTCCTGAAGATCACCGAGCGGGAGCTCCCCGCCCACCGACCCGTCGACGTGCGCATCCAGGACTGGCGCGAGGTCCAAGAGGACCTCGACCGGGGGACCGTCACCCGACAGGCCTCCCGCTGCATGGACTGCGGCATCCCCTTCTGCCACAACGGCTGCCCCCTGGGCAACCTCATCCCCGAGTGGAACCACCTCGTCCACACCCACGACTGGGCCGAGGCGATCGAACGACTCCACGCCACCAACAACTTCCCCGAGTTCACCGGCCGGCTGTGCCCCGCGCCCTGCGAATCCGCCTGCGTGCTCGGCATCTCACAGCCCGCCGTCACCATCAAGAACGTCGAGGTCTCCATCATCGACCGCGCCTGGGAGGAGGGCTGGGTCCGACCCCTGCCCCCCACCCGACGCACCGGTAGGAAGGTCGCCGTCGTCGGCTCCGGGCCCGCCGGACTCGCCGCCGCCCAGCAGCTCACCCGCGCCGGCCACGACGTCACCGTCTACGAACGCGCCGACCGCGCCGGAGGCCTCCTCCGCTACGGCATCCCCGAGTTCAAGATGGAGAAGCGGCACGTCGACCGCCGCCTCGCCCAGATGACCGCCGAGGGCACCACCTTCCGCACCGGGGTCGACGTCGGCGTCGACATCACCGCCGAACGGCTCAGGGCGGACCACGACGCCGTCGTCCTCACCGGCGGCGCCACCCGGTGGCGGGACCTGCCCGCCACCGGCCGCGAACTCGACGGTATCCACCAGGCCATGGAGTACCTGCCCCTGGCCAACAGGGTCCAGGAGGGCGACCTCGAACAGGCCCCCATCGACGCGCGCGGAAAGCACGTCGTCGTCATCGGAGGCGGCGACACCGGCGCCGACTGCGTCGGCACCGCCCACCGGCAGGGGGCCGCCTCGGTCACCCAGCTGGAGATCATGCCCAAGCCGCCCACCAAGCGCCCCGACCACCAGCCCTGGCCCACCATGCCGATGCTGTACAAGGTCACCAGCGCCCACGAGGAGGGCGGCCGCCGGATCTACTCCGTCAACACCCTGGAGTTCCTGGGCGACGAACGCGGCCACGTCCGCGCCCTCAAGCTCGTCGACGTCGAACGCGGCCCGAACGGCTTCGAACCCGTCGAGGGCAGCGAACGCGAGATCCCCGCCGACCTCGTCACCCTCGCCATGGGCTTCGTCGGCCCCGAGAAGGAGGGCCTGCTCGACGAGCTCGGCGTCGAACTCGACGGCCGCGGCAACGTCGTCCGCGACGCCGAATACCGCACCAGCGTCGACGGCGTCTTCTGCGCCGGGGACATGGGGCGGGGCCAGTCGCTCATCGTCTGGGCCATCGCCGAGGGCCGCTCCGCCGCGGCCGCCGTCGACCGGGCGCTCGGCGGGGGCGGCGATCTGCCCACCGCCATCCCGCCCACCGCCCGCCCTCTGGTCTAGGGGGGCAGGTCGAGCGGGGGAGGGGCCGGGTTCGTCCCGGCCCCTCCCCGGCCGAGGGATGACACCCTCCGCGACCGACACCTACCCTCGAAGGATGATCTACCGGCTCGTCGGCGAGGGGGCCATGGTCCTTCACATGGCCTTCCTCGTCTACGTGGCCGTCGGCGGCTACCTCGCCTGGTACCGCCTCCCCGCTCTCTGGCCGCACATGGCCTGCGCGCTCTACGGGCTCGGCATCACCCTCATCGGCTGGGACTGCCCCCTCACCGACCTCGAGACCTGGGGCCGTGAGAGGGCCGGACAGGCCGGACTCCCGCCCGGCGGCTTCATCGAGCACTACCTCACCGGCGTCGTCTACCCGCGGGAGCACCTCCTCACCGTCCAGCTCCTCGTCGCCCTCAGCGTCGCGGTGTCCTGGATCGGCGCCCTCATCCTCCACAGACGTCGCCAACGCCACTCCTCTGAGAACCGGGCGTAAAGATCGCGAATGGATCCCCGTCGCGCTATTCACCCACCGGGTATGTGTGCTTACCGTCGAAGCATGACCGTTGTGACCTGGGACTCCTACCGCGCAGCAGAGCACTTCATCATGCGCAGCGCCCGGCTCGTCGACCGGCACCGCTTCGCCTACCACTTCCAGTCCGGACCGGCGGAACCCGTGCGTGCCGCCCTGGTCGCCCACCGCAATCTCGACGGGGGTTACGGCAACAGCCTCGACCCCGACCTGCGTGGGCACTCCAGCCAGCCCGTGGCCACCGAACTGGCCCTGCGCCACCTCGACGAACTGGGAACGATCCCCGAGGATCTCGGCTACGGCGTCTGTCGCTACCTGACCTCGGTCTCCAACGACGACGGAGGGCTGCCCGACGTGCTGCCCAACGTCCGCCACACCGAGGCCGCGCCCTGGTACCAGCACACCACCGACTTCTCCAGCCGTCTCGACGTCACCGCGAGCATCACGGGGTTGCTGCACAAGAACCACATCACCCACCCGTGGCGCGACCACGCCACGGCCTTCTGCTGGAAGAGGATCGACGCGCTCGGCTGGACCGACCCGCACGAGGCCATCGGTATCTGTCGATTCCTCCAGTACGTGCCCGACCGGCCACGCGCGCTGACCGCGATGAACCACCTGTCCACCATGATCCGCGCCGTCATCGACGTGCACCCGCGCGCCACCGGCCACGTCCACACTCCGTTGGACCTGGCATCGCACCCCCACCACATCGCCCGGCCCCTGTTCACCGACACCGAGATCGAACACAACCTCGAGGTGTTCGAGGACCAGCAGCGCCCCGACGGGGGCTGGGACGCCTGCTGGGACCACTGGGACACCACCGCGACCTTCGAACGCGAAGGGATGCGCACCATCCAGCGCCTGCGCATCCTGCGCGCCTACGGACACCTGGTCCCGGACCTCCCCCGGCCGCGCCGCGCCCGTTGACGACGTTCCGCTTCCGGCTCCGGGGAGGGGCCGGAGTGCGGAACACCTCAGCCCAACGCCGGAAGACGCGCCCCGGCCGCCTCCAGAACAGAACGTTCCACCCGCTCCGACGAACGCCCCGTCACCGCGCGCACGGTCGCCACCGTCGCCTCACCGCCGTCCCACACCCCCGGCAGCACCCGCTCCAACGCGTCACGATCCGCGGCCCCGAACAGGACATCGCGGACCAGGGTCAGCCCCTCCGGGGAGATCCACGGATCCCGGCCCAACGCGTCCGCCAGGTCCAGTCCGTGCAACGACAGCTCCATCACCCGCGTCAACAGGTAGTCCGTCAACGTCATCGCGTCCCCATGCCGGGTCCGCACGGCCCGGTCGAGCGGCTCGACTGCCAGACGCGCCGACAGCTCCCGCCGGACGCGACCCAACACCCGCCCCGGCTCCCCGGCGTCCGACCGCCGGGCCGCCTTCTCCACCGCGCTCTCCACCCGCGCCCGGTTCACCTCCGGGGAGAAACGGACCTCGGGCCGGTAATAGCCGAAGGCGGACACCGACACCTCCTCGGCGGCGGGGGAGGGGCCCTCCAACGCCACCGTCGTCTGGTACAAGGAGCCCACCGTGTGGACCGCCAACGCCGCCACGTCCCACGGAGGACACCGAGTGGTATAGACCGCTTCGCGCTCCGACAGGCCCGAAAGGGCGTTTTCCAAAGAGGTCGCCTCGGCCGACAGAGCGGCCAGGACACGGTCACGTTCGGACACCACGGAACCCTCCGAAGGATGACGAGAACCCTGACAGGGCAACGATCCCAGGCCTCCCGCCACCCCCGGAGCGCACCCCCTGGCCCTCACGGAGGGTCACCGAATTCACCCCCGCAGCACCTCGTATACGACGGATCGCAACCTGGTTTAGACCACTTCATCCTCCGAACGCTCTAAAGTGATACGTGTGACACGTAGAGCAAAAATCGTCGCGACCCTGGGACCCGCCACCTCGAGCCCGGAGACCCTCCGGCGTCTCGTGGACGCCGGTCTCGACGTCGCGCGACTCAACCTCAGCCACGGAACCCACGATGACCACCTCGCCGGTCTGACCAACCTCAGGCAGGCCGCCAAGGACGCGGGCCGGGCCGTCGGCGTCCTCGCGGACCTCCAAGGCCCCAAGATCCGCGTCGGCACCTTCCCCGACGGGCCCATCGAACTCGCCGAAGGCGACGAGTTCACCATCACCACCGAGGACGTCCCCGGCGACTCCACTCGGGTCTCCACCACCTACAAGGGACTCCCCGGCGACGTCCGCCCCGGCGACCGCGTCCTGATCGACGACGGCCGCGTCGTGCTGGAGTGCACCAAGACCACCAGCACGGACGTCCAGACCCGCGTCATCTTCGGCGGACCCGTCTCCAACCACAAGGGACTCAACCTCCCCGGAGTGGCCGTCAGCGTCCCGGCTCTCACCGACAAGGACGAGGAGGACCTGCGCTGGGCCCTCCACCAGGGCGTCGACATGGTCGCCCTCTCCTTCGTCCGCAGCCCGGCCGACGCCGAGGAATGCCACCGCATCATGGACGAGGAGGGCATCACCGTCCCCCTCATCGCCAAGATCGAGAAGCCCCAGGCGGTCGAACGCCTCCACGACATCATCGAGGTCTTCGATGGTGTCATGGTCGCCCGAGGCGACCTGGGCGTCGAGCTGCCCCTCGAGAACGTTCCCATGGTGCAGAAGCGCGCCATCGAACGCTGCCGCGACAAGGCCAAGCCGGTCATCGTCGCCACGCAGATGCTCGAGTCCATGATCGGAGCCCCCCGGCCCACCCGCGCCGAGGCCTCCGACGTCGCCAACGCCGTCCTCGACGGAGCGGACGCCGTCATGCTCTCCGGAGAGACCAGCGTCGGCAAGTACCCCATCGAGACCGTCGAGACCATGGCCCGCATCGTCGGCGCCGCCGAGCAGGAATCCCTGCGGGCCTCGCACATCCTCAACCGGGTGCCCGAGACGACCGGCGGGGCCATCGCCCGCGCCGCGGCCGAGATCGGCGCCACCGTCGGAGCCAAGGCCCTGGTCGCCTTCACCATGTCCGGTGAGACCGCGCGGCGCCTGGCCCGCTATCGCTCCCCCATTCCGCTGCTGGCCTTCACCACCGAGGCGAGCACCCGCGGACGGCTCTCCCTCACCTGGGGAGCCGAGACCAACCTGGTGCCCTGGGTCGACAACACCGACGACATGGTCCGCCAGGTCGAGAGCGAGCTCCTCCGTCTCGGCGACTACAACAAGGGCGACAAGATCGTCATCGTCGCCGGAAGCCCGCCCGGAACCCCCGGTTCCACCAACTTCCTGCGCGTCCACCGCCTCGGAGACACCGTCTCCCTGAGCAGCTGACGCACGGCGCCACGACGGCGCACCCCACGGGCCGCATCAGGTCCGGCCCGGAGCTCGGCGTATGAGCCGCGCCAGAGCGTTCCGGGCCGACCGGTGCGGTCGGCCGGAGACGCGGGGATCACTCCTGACCGGAGGAGACCCCGCCCTCGAAGGACACCCGTTCCAACGGCATGTCCCACGGCAACAGATTCCAGGGACTACGCGGATCCTCGTCCAGAAGCCCCAACGCCACCCACACCCGATCCGCGTCGCCCTCGTCGATCTCCACCCGACGATCCGGCCACAGCAGATAACCGGCGTGGAACGCCGACGACAACCGCCCCCACGAGGAATAGCGGCGCTGGAGATCCGAGGCCACCCGACGCAACAACGTCTGCGTCTCCACCGGACTCAACCAGTCCAACGTCGCCCCGCCGCACACCAGCCGGATGACGTGCACCGACTTCCACCACTGGTAGGCGCCGATCATCACCGTCTCGTCGCCCTCGGAGACACCGGTCACCGTCCGCAGACGCGTCACCTGCTCGGACGTCAACCGCACCATCGCACCGGTGTCCGCGCCACCGTCGGGAAAACGCGACCGGGCCAGCCCCGCCTTCAGGTCCACCACCAGATCCAGGCTCGGACCGTTGCGCAGCTCCTCCAACAGACCGTCGACCGCCGCCAACAGCGAATCACGGTCGACCACGCCCCACTGGCGCTCCAACATCCTCCGATAACGGCGACGCAGACTCGGACGGGCCACCACGTCCCACGGCTCGGCCAGGGCCACCCGGAACGGGGCGGCCACCGCGGCCGCCCACCGCTCGGTGCTCAAGGGGGCGTCGGGTGTCTTGGTGCGGATCGTGGGATGCTCCCGCGCCCCCACGACCAGTTCGGCGAACGAGCCGCCGGCCAGGACGGCCAACGGAACGAACGACCAGCCGGGAAGATCCAGGGCGACCAGCGCGACCGCGAACAGGGCCACCGGAGCCCACAGCCACGGTTGACGACGCCGGGACCCCCAGGCCACCACGACCCAGGCACCGATCACCAGCGCGCCGATCACCCCGGCCACCGCGGTCAACACCCGCTTCCCCTCTCCTCGCGCAAGCCCGTCCGGACCGGGCTTTCCGCATCAAGGATCAGGGACATCGAGTGTTCTCGGCGCCCTGAGCCACAGGTTGTACTCAGGTTGTGGCCGTGATGTGACCGGTTCAGGCCGCTGGGATCACTTAAAAGTGACAAAAGGCCTATTACGGGTCGAAAGGGCTGGGTAGATACGAAGGTTCCGGCCGCACACGACCCGGAGACCGGAACCCCGCGAGAACCTCGGAAACGCCTTACCCGAGCGCCTCCACCACCACCTCGGTGGCCTCCGCGATCAACGAGTCCTGAGGCTCGGCGTCCTCCACCTCCATGGTCGACAACACCGCCAGCACGATCGGATCGCCCTCCTCCGGCCACACCACCGCGATGTCGTTACGCGTCCCATAGCCGCCGGTCCCGGTCTTGTCGCCCACGACCCAGCCCTCGGGCACACCCGCCCGGATCACGGCGTCGCCCGTCGTGTTGCGCACCAACATGTCCACCAGGACCTCACGACGATCCTCCGGAAGCACGTCCCCCAACGTGAACGCCTCCAGGCTCCCCGCCAGAGCCTCCGGAGTACTCGTGTCCCGCTCATCACCCGGGACCGCCGCGCTCATATCCGTCTCATACCGGTCCAGGGTCGTCACATCGTCCCCGGTCAGCTCCTCCAAGGACTCCGTGAACCCCTCGGGACCGCCCAACTCCTCCAACAACAGGTTCGCCGCCGCGTTGTCGCTGAACCGGACCGTCGCGTCGCACAACTCCAACAGCGACATCCCCGTCCCCACGTTCTCCTCGGTGATGGGGGAGTGGGACACCAGCGCGTCCTCGTCATAGGTGATCACCCGCTCCATCTCCTCCAACGAGTTCTCCGACAACACCACCCCCGCCAACAACGACTTGAACGTCGAAGCGAAGGCGAACCGCTCGTCCTCCCGGAACTCCACCTCCTCACCCGAACCCGTGTCCAACGCGTACACGCCCAGACGCGTGTCGTACTCGGCCTCCAAGGCCTCGAACTCCGCCTCCACGTCCACCAGCGCGTCCGCCGACGACACCTCCTCCGAAGCGCCCTCCCCGGCGGTGCCACAACCCACCAAAGGCACCAAGGCCAACGCCGCGACCAGGCCGGACCGCACAGGACTCCACATGACAAAGACCCCCAGGAGATCGAGAGAACGGACCGGACCCGGCCCGCCCCCGTAGTCTCACCACACCCCGCCCATGCCGTCCAAGACGGAAACGATCAATCCCATGCGTTTTCGGTATGATCCCACCTCATGGACCTCGTAGGAGCCTGCGTCGCCTTCGTCCACGTCAGCGACCGAGGCAGCTTCACCCACGGCGCCGCCGCCGCGCGCATCCCCCAACCCGTCGCCAGCCGACGCATCGCCGCACTCGAGAAACACCTCGGCGCCCCCCTCTTCGACCGCTCCACACGCCACCCCACCCTCACCCAGTTCGGACACGCCGTCCTCCCCGCCGCACGCCGCCTCATCGACCTCGCCCACACCCTCGAACACGATGCCGCCACCGCCCGCCGCACACCACTGCGCATCGCCGTCCCCACCACCTGCACCACACTCGACCTCGCCCACCTCACCGCCCACGCCCGAGAACACGACCTCAACCTCGAACCCCACCCCGCACCACCCGCCCAACGCACCCACCTCCTCCACACCCACCAGGTCCGCACCGCCCTCACCGCCGTCCCACCCGACCAGGCCCACTGGAGCGCCCCCCTCGGCCTCGCTGCCCACCGACCCCCCGCCGCCCACACCCTCTACCTCGAAACCCTCCGAGCCGGCCGCACCGACACCACACCCCGCCGACGCCTCTGGATCCAACCCGAGGACGACACCCCCCACATCCGCGACCCCCTCACCCGCACCGGCACCTCACTCGGACTCCACCCCGCCCAGATCACCCTCGCCACCGACCTCAGCACCGCCACCGCCGAAGTCCTCACCAGCGACGACCTCCTCCTCTGCACACCCGCCCAAGCCGAACGACTCGACCTCCACTGGCGTCCCATCGGAGAGATACGACCCACCCGCGACCACACCATCACCGGAGAACACGCCGAAACCCTCCGCACCCACCTCCACCCGCACATCGCCCGCTGCCTCGGAGCCCACACCCCGTGATCACCCACCACCTGCGCACCGAACTCGACGAAGCCGGCCTCCACGCCTCCTTCCTCGTCCGCGACCTCCACACCGGACACGAGATCGGCATCGACCCCGACACCGAATACGCCACCGCCTCCCTCGTCAAAGTCCCCCTCGCCCTCGCCACCCTCCACCGCATCCACCAAGGCGAACTCGACGGCGCCACCCGCATCGAGATCACCCCCGCCCCGGCCGTCACCGGACCACCCGGAACCGGCCCCTTCGGCCTCAGCAAATTCCGCCACCCCGTCACCATCGCCATCGACGACCTTCTCCACCTCAGCACCTGCCTCAGCGACAACACCGCCGCCGAAGCCCTCTTCGACCTCACCCCGCCCGAGACCGTCGACCGCCTCCTCCGCGAACACGACATCCACGGCATCACCGTCCGCCACAGCATCAAGAGCCTGGGCTCCACACCCGCCGAACGCCTCGCCCCCGACGAGAACCACCTCGCCCAGACCCTCGCCATCCGCGCCGGCACCGACGGACGCGGACACGACATCCCCCAACTCGACGTCACCCTCGCCAACTCCGGCTCCGCCCGAGCCCACATCGAACTCCTCCAAGCCCTCTGGCGACCCACCGCCATCCACCCCGACGTCGCCCGACGCGTACGCGGACTCATGGCCGACAACGCCATCCGCCACCGCCTCGCCCCCGACTTCACCACCGACGCCTCCACCTGGGCCTCCAAGACCGGCACCGTCCTCAACCACCGCCACGAGATCGGCGTCGTCGAACACGAGAACGGCGAGGCCTACGCCATCGCCGCCCTCACCGCCTCCCAGGTCCCCTCACGCCACCAACCCGCCGCCGAAGCCCTCATGGGGCGTGTCGCCCGCACCCTCCGCGACCACCTCCGCTCCGTCTGACCCCGCCTCGAACGCGCCTGCGCCCTCCTCCGCGACACCGACACCCCCGTCACCGACATCGCCCTCATGGTCGGCTTCGAAAGCCTCGGCACCTTCAGCCGCACCTTCACCGAGGTCATCGGCCGCCCACCCACCCGCTACCGGGCCGAAGTGGCGCCCGTCCACGTACCCGCCTGCTTCATCAAGGCCTGGACCCGACACGGCGGTTTCGGATAAGCACATCCCCACCCCCTCGGCAACCACATCCGCGTCACCCAGCGCACCCCCATGAAGGAGATCACCGAGGAGGTCCGCAAACGCTGGGAGGAGAGCGAGCGCTGACCGACCCCGCCCGCCCGAACGAGAAGGACGGATCGTCCGGGCGGGCGGCTCAGTACTCGGGCCCCACGAAGCCATCCATCCGTGCCACCGCGTCCCGCTTGGACACGGATACGACATGCAGGTCACGACGCGGTTCCTCGCGACGTTGCACGTGCCTCTTCCAAGCGATGCCCAGCCGATCCAGGGCCTCGGTGAACAGCTCCACGATGTCGACCGAGACGTTCACGAACTGGTACCTCGGATACTCGTAATGCGTCCGCCCGTCCTTCGGCGTCTTCCGTTTCACCCGGTTGACCAGACGACAACCATCGGAGTGGATCAGGCCACGGACGAAGGGTCCGGTGTGCTCGTCCACGATCCGTCGCTGCCAGGGCTCCAGGACGATGCGGCGTTCGTGCTTCTTGCCGGGGCCGTGTTGGGGGAGAAGACACGGCCAGTGCTTCCAGTTCCCGTGCACCTCGGTGCAGCCTTGCGAGGGAACCCGGGAGACCACGTGATCCGGACGGATCAGCGCCAGAGCCCGGGCACACTCATCGATCAGTCCGGGCCGGTCGTCGGAGCACATGATCCGTAACCGCCAGACCCCCTTGGTCGGATCTCCCGCCGGGGTCAGACAACCGTCCCCCAGATAGAGCCCCAGAAGATAGGCGTAGGAATCGGGCCTGGAGGGAGGGCGGGGGATCGGCTCGCACCGGGGGCAGAGGTCGGTACCGAGATACCTGTCCACGAGAGAACGGTCTCGAGTCCACTCGCGGAGGGTGGAACGGTCGATCCCCGTCCGCCGGCTCACTTCGGTGGAGGAGATTCCGGAATCGAGCAGAGAGACGGCCAGGCGCCTGTCATGAGGTGAGTACATAGCGTGCATGTTCGCTCACGCATACGACATTCCCGGAGGTCAGTACTTGGGTCCCACGAAGGTGTCCATCCGCGCCACCGCGTCCTTGCGCGAGATCGAGACGATATGGGCGTCCCGGTAGCGGGGCATTCGCTTGTTCACATGGATCTTCCACGCGATGTCCAGTCGGTCCAAGGCGTGGGTGAAGATGTCGATGATGTCCGTCGACGCGTTCGGGAAGTGATAGCGCGGGTACTCGTGGTACTCCTCTTCGGCCCCCGAGGAGGCCTTGCGTATTCGGTTGATGACACGACATCCATCGGAGTGGACGAGGCCTCGTATGAGGGCCTGCGGATGTTCGTCCACGATCCGTCGCTGCCAGGGTTCCAAGAGGATGGGGCGGTCGTGCTTCTTGCCGGGGCCGTGCTGGGGAAAGACGCACGGCCAGTGCTTCGACGCGGCCTTGATCGCCGTACAGCCCGGCCGGTCGGCCATGAACACCTTGACCGGGAAGACCGCTTCGATCGCCGCTCGACAGTAGGCGATCAGTTGGGGGTACTTCTTGTCATAGAGGATCCACAACGTATGGACGCCGGGCCTGTTCTTGTTCTCGGTGATATGGCCATCGCCCAGATACGCGCCGAGAAGGTAGGAGTAGGCCTCCTCGTGGAGGGGCCCCGTCGAGCACCTGGGGCAGTACGTGGTTCGATCCGCTCGCCTGGCCTCGACCTCGGGGCCCCGGCGGGTGCCGTAGCGCCAGTGACGGAGAGCGCGTAGGGAGACACCACATCGAGCGGCGATCTCTTTGTCGGTCAGGCCTTGGGCCTTGAGTCGGAAGGTCTCGTCGACGATCTCGCGTGAGTACATAGCGTGCATGTTCGCTCACGCATACGACATTCCGGTTTGGAGGCCTCTGAACAGCAAGAAAGCCACCCGCGTATGGCGAGTGGCCGATCTGTGCCCCGAGTGGGATTCGAACCCACACTGTATGAGGTTTGAGCTCATCTTCTCTGCCGGTTGGAATATCGGGGCGAGTGCACTTGTCAAGTGTTTCTCTGAAATTTTTCTGCTGTCGGTTCCGGTGACGCGCGGTCAACGGTGGGGTCACGATCGACCGGCATTGCCGGGGCCGACGAACAGCATACTAGCGGATCTCGGTAACCTCGTATACGTGACGAGGACGCAGAGCCGTGTGGTGATCGCGGAAGACGAGGCCCTGATCCGCCTGGATCTCAAGGAGATGCTCGAAGAGGACGGCTATGCCGTCGTGGGCGAGGCCGGCGACGGGGAGGCCGCCATCAGGCTTGCCCGGGAACACCGTCCCGACCTGGTGATCACCGACATCAAGATGCCGGTGCTCGATGGACTGACGGCCGCCGAGCGGATCGCCGCCGAGCGGATCGCCCCGGTCGTGATCCTGACGGCCTTCTCCCAGCGTGAACTGGTGGAGCGCGCGCGTGAGGCGGGGGCGATGGCCTATCTGGTCAAGCCCTTCAGCAAGTCGGACCTGGTGCCGGCGATCGAGATGGCCACCTCCCGTTACGCCGAGTTGGCGGCGTTGGAGGCGGAGGTGGGCGATCTCCAGGATCGTCTGGAGACGCGCAAGGTCGTGGAGCAGGCCAAGGGGCTGTTGCAGAGCCGGCACGGGATGAGCGAACCGGAGGCGTTCCGGTGGATCCAGAAGAATTCGATGGATCGCCGGCTGACGATGCGCAAGGTCGCGGAGACCGTGGTGGAGACCCTCGGAGGTCAGAAGGGCTAACGAAGGTTCCGTAGGCGGGCTGAACACCCGTCGTGGATCGGATCGATCAGGGGTCGTGTCCCGTGTGGGGCGCGGCCCCCTCTTCGTGCGCGCGGGCTGTTCCGTGAGTGGTCGTTCGGACACCGACGGTGGGTCCACGTCCCTGATCAGTTCGTGTTCTCGGCATATTTCTGAACGGGTGTTCAGGGTCAATGCGTATCCCGTACCGATTTGATATCGCTTGCGCACAATGGGGTGACGGTTGGGTCACGTGGCTTAAGCGGCGCTGAATGGTCGGCATAAATCGGGCTAAACTCACCGCACCGAACAGCTAAAGGACAGTGGCCCCCGAATCCTCATATAGGGGTGCCACCTACCTCAGATGCGCAAGGAGCGCGCGTGCGCACACGCCTCGTGACCGTGTTGCTCGCCCTGATCACCGCATTCCTGGTGATCCCGGGGGCGGCGGCGACGGCAGACGAAGAGGGCGGTGAATCGCTGCACGGTCAGATCGTTCAGCCTGATGATCGTGATCAAGGTGTCGAGGGCATCGAGATCACGGTCTTCCAGGAGGGCGACGAGATCGTGGCGGCGGCCACCGACCCCGATGGAATGTGGGAAGCGGAGCTGCCCGGACCGGGCACCTACCGTGTGGTGGTGGACCAGGAGTCCATCCCCGACGATTTCGCCGTTCGTGAGACGCCGATGCTCTCGAACGGTGAGGCGGAGGTCGAGGTCGAGTCCGGAGACCGGCGGCCGTTCATCGTTCTTCTGGACGTGGCCGGGGCCTCGTCGGGTGCGGAGGCCGAGCGGTCGGAGTCTCCCTCTCCGGACGACGAGGCGACCGAGGGCGACGACGAGGGGTCGTCGGCCGAGGACGAGTCGGTGGAGGTCGAGGGCGTCAGCGGCGGCTTCGGCGAGCGCTTCGTGCAGCTGACCGCGGCCGGTCTGCTGTTCGGCCTGGTCATCGCGGTCTCCGCGATCGGTCTGTCGCTGATCTTCGGGACGACGCAGGTCATCAACTTCTCGCACGGTGACATGGTCACCTTCGGCGCGATGATGGCGTTGCTGTTCAGTTCGGGCGCGGCCGGTATGGGCAATTCGCTGTTGGCGATCTTCGCCGGTCTGGGTGTGGCGGTCCTGTTGGGCGCCTTCATGGAGGGCAGGCTCGGCCGTACGGTCCTGGTCGCCCTTCAGTGGGTGTCGGTGATGGCCGGTATCGCCCTGGCGACGGTGCTGGGCGTCTTCTTCCCGGATCTGGGGTGGAAGGTGCCGCTGTGGGCGGCGGCCGGTATCGCGGTGGTCATGGGCGCCGTGTTGGGCGGCTCGTTGGAGCGTTACCTGTGGCGTCCGCTGCGCAAGCGCAATGTCGCGCTGATCCAGATGTTCATCGTCTCGATCGGTCTGGCGTTGGTCCTGCGGCACGTGATCCTGGTGATGTTCGGTGCGAACCGGTCGCGTTACGCGGGTTTCCAGGTGCAGGAGTTGGTGCACATCGGGCCGATCTCGATGCCGCCCCGGGATCTGGTGATCATGGGCGTGGCCGTGGTGGTCCTGGTGCTGGTGGCGTGTCTGTTGCAGTTCACGCGGATCGGAAAGGCGATGCGCGCGGTCTCGGACAACCGGGATCTGGCGGAGTCCTCCGGTATCGACGTGGACCGGGTGACGCTGTACGTGTGGCTGCTCGGTGGCGGTCTGGCGTCGCTGGGCGGTGTGCTCTTCGGTTTGAACCAGGTCGTCGACTACGAGATGGGTTTCCGTCTTCTGTTGCTGATGTTCGCCGCGGTGATCCTCGGTGGTCTGGGCACGGCGTACGGAGCGATGGTCGGCGGTATCTCGGTCGGTCTGGTGGCGATGTTGTCCACCCTGTGGTTCCCCACGCAGTTGATGCAGGCGTGGGCTCTTGCCCTGATGATCCTCATGCTGTTGGTCAGGCCTCAGGGTCTGCTCGGGCAGCGCGAGCGGGTCGGCTAGGAGAGGTTGACGATGGATATTCTCATGATCCTCGCCGAGGCCGCTCGATCCGCGGTGGGTCCGATCGCCGCGATCTACGCGCTGGCGGCGGTCGGTCTGAACATGCACTTCGGGTACACGGGGTTGCTGAACTTCGGCCAGGTCGGCTTCATGCTGGTGGGCGCCTATGGCGTCGGTATCAGCGTGGCGGTCTTCGGTCTGCCGGTGTCGGTCGGGTTCCTGGTGGGTCTGGCCTGTGCCGTGGTGTTGGCGTTGCTGTTGGGTATTCCGACGCTGCGGTTGCGGGCGGACTACCTGTCGATCACGACGATCGCGGCGGCGGAGGTGCTGCGTCTTGTGTACCGGGCGAGTTTCGCCGAGTCGGTGACCAATGGCGTGTACGGGTTGCAGAACCTGTCGTCGGGGTTCCGCGCGGTGAATCCGTTCGACGGGGGCGCGCGGTACGGCTTCGGTTCGTTCGTGTTCACGGGCAACCAGCTGTGGTTGATGACGGTGGCGTGGGGCCTGGTGGGCCTGGCCGTGTTGTTGACCTGGTTGTTGATCCACAGCCCGTGGGGGCGTGTGATCAAGGGCATCCGTGAGGACGAGGACGCGGTGCGCAGCCTCGGTAAGAACGTGTTCGCCTACAAGATGCAGGCGTTGGTCCTGGGCGGTCTGCTGGGTGCTCTGGCGGGCGCGATGCTCGCGATGCACCAGGGGGCGATCCAGCCGGACCAGTTCAAGCCGCAGGTGACGTTCTTCCTGTGGGTGATCCTGCTGTTGGGCGGCGCGGGTCGTGTGTTCGGTCCGATTCTCGGTTCGATGGCGTTCTGGTTCTTGATGAGTTTCACCGACGGGCTCTTGAGGTGGATGGGGCGCGAGGGTTGGTTGCCCTTCCTGTCGGGTCCGGACTTCGGTGCGATCCAGTTGGCCTTCGCCGGTGTGATGTTGGTGCTGTTGATCGTCTTCCGTCCGCAGGGGCTCATCGGCGACCGCAAGGAGATGTTGGTCAATGTCAAGTGACGAGGTGAACGGTTCCGCGGCGGTCGTCGACCGGATGGCGGGGGCGCTGCCCGAGCCGGGGTCGGCCAAGTCGGATCCGATTCTGGTGGTCGACGGTGTGAAGCGTTCCTTCGGCGGTCTGACCGCGGTGGACGTGGAGCATCTGGAGGTCCAGCGGGGCACGATCACGGCGTTGATCGGGCCGAACGGCGCGGGCAAGTCGACGTGCTTCAACCTGTTGACCGGGTTCGATCGGGTCGACTCGGGTCGGTGGACGTTCGAGGGGAGGTCGATCAACGGCAAGCGGGGTCACCAGGTGGCCCGGGCCGGGATGGTGCGGACCTTCCAGTTGACCAAGGCGCTGACGCGTCTGTCGGTGCTCGACAACATGTTGTTGGGAGCTCAGGGGCAGACGGGCGAGCGGATGGGGGGCGCGTTCCTGCGCTCCGTGTGGGGTCGGCAGGAGAAGGTCAACACCGAGCGTGCTCTGGACCTGTTGGAACGCTTCAAGCTGATCGACAAGCGTCGGGACATGGCCGGGGCGTTGTCGGGTGGTCAGCGCAAGCTGCTGGAGATGGCGCGCGCGTTGATGACCGATCCGAGCATGATCATGCTCGACGAGCCGATGGCGGGGGTGAACCCGGCGTTGGTGCAGTCGTTGTTGCACCACATCACGTCGTTGCGCGACGAGGGCAAGACGGTCCTGTTCGTGGAGCACGACATGGACGTGATCATGGGGATCAGCGACTGGATCGTGGTGTTGGCGCAGGGGCGGGTGATCGCGGAGGGTCGTCCTTCGGACATCCGGTCGAACCAGCAGGTGATCGACGCCTACCTGGGTGCCCAGGAGGTCGAGGACGAGGGCTCGGTGAGTGGCGATGAGTGAGGGCAACGGGGCCTCGGGTTCCGGGCCGGAGGAGGTTCCGGTCGAGGCGGCGGAGGCGTCCGCCGTCCAGGAGCACCGTGAGGAGCTTCTGGAGCAGGCGGAGGCCGCCGCGGTGGAGGTGGGCGGTCCGGAGGATTACCTGCTTCTGGCCAGGGACATGGTGGCCGGCTACGTGCCCGGGGTGAACATCCTCAACGGGTGCACCTTGACGCTCACCGAGGGCGAGGTCGTGGCGATCATCGGGCCGAACGGCGCGGGCAAGTCGACGTTGATCAAGACGATCTTCGGTCTGATCCCGGTGCGCGAGGGCTCGTTGACGCTGCGGGGTTCGAGTATCGCCGGGTTGCCGGCGCACAGCCTGGTGGAGCGGGGCGTGGGTTACGTTCCGCAGACGCGGAACGTGTTCCCCTCCCTGACGATCGAGGAGAACCTGCAGATGGGGGCGTTCCTGCGTCCTCGGACGTTCTCGGAGCGGTTCGCGGTGGTCTCGGAGTTGTTCCCGTTGTTGGGGGAGCGGCGTCGGGCGAAGGCCGGGTCCCTGTCGGGCGGTGAGCGTCAGATGGTGGCGATGGGTCGGGCGTTGATGATGAACCCGTCGGTGCTGTTGTTGGACGAGCCGACGGCGGGGTTGTCGCCGATCTATCAGGAGGAGGTCTTCCAGCGGGTCAAGGAGGTCAACTCCACGGGTGTCTCGGTGATCATGGTGGAGCAGAACGCCCGGCGGTGTCTACAGATCTGTGATCGTGGATACGTCCTGGATCAGGGGCGTAACGCCTATACGGGTTCGGGGCGGGATCTGTTGAACGATCCGAACGTGATCGAGTTGTACCTGGGGACGCTCGCCAAGGGGTGATCCGGTGGTACGAGGAGGGGGTGGGCCCGCGGGCCCACCCCCTCTCTTCGTTCCTCGCGCGGTGCGCCCGTCGGTCAGTGGCCGTCGGCGCTGTAGTCGACGTAGTCGAGGATCTCGTAGCCGTCGGGGCCGAAGTGGAAGACCTCGAAGGTGGCGGAGGTGGGGTCGCCGTTGTCGTCGAAGTCGATGTCGCCGCTGACGCCCTGGTAGTCGATGCTCTGCCCCTCGGCGAGCAGATCGCGGCATTCGGCGAAGGCGGTGCACTCGGTGCCGTCGGGGCGGCTGATCTCGGGGAGGTGTTCGACGTATTCCTCGGGCGAGGTGGAGCCGGCGGATTCGGCGGCCAGGGCGATGGCGGTGACGCAGTCGTAGACCTGGGGCGCGAACTGGAAGACGTCGAGTTCGGGGGCGAAGGCGCGGAGTCCTTCGTTGAACTCGGGGTTGTCGGCGCTGGGCGCGACCCCGGTGGTGCCTTCGATGAGGCCGGGGGCGTCCACGGTGATGGTCTCGGCGAGGCCGGGGTCGTTGAGGCCGTCGGTGAGGTAGAACCGCTCGCCCCCGATGTCGCTTTCGAGGAGCGCCGCCATGACCTGGGCGCCCTCTTCGAAGGAGATGAGGGCGACGGCGTCGGGGGCGGCCTCGACGATGCCGCCGACGACGGCGCCGAAGTTGGTGCTGTCGGGATCGTAGGTCTCGGTGAGGACGACGTCGATGTCGAGGGCGCGGAGTTCCTCTTCGACGGTGGTGAGGTAGCCGGTGCCGTAGCCGTCGGCGCGGGCGACGACGGCGACGGAGGTGTTGCCGTCGTCGGCGATGCGCCGGGCGAGGACGGGGCCGGCCATGAGGTCGCTGGGGGCGGTGCGGAAGAAACGGCCGTCGTCGTCGATGTCGGTCAGGTCGGGGGCGGTGCTGGAGCCGGAGCACTGGACGATGCCGGCTCCGGTGACGGTGTCGTAGGTGGCCTGGCTCATGGCGGAGGAGGCGGCGCCGATGACGGCGTTGACGTCGTCGCTCACGAGGCCGTTCGCGGCCTCGTCGGCCCGGGTGTTGTCACCGCCCTCGTCGGCCCGGACGGGTGGGGGGACCTCGGCGCCGAGGATGCCGCCGGCCTCGTTGATCTCGGAGATGGCGTATTCGGCGGCGGCGATCTGGGCGGGGCCGAGGAAGGACAGGGATCCGGTCTGGGGATAGAGGATCCCGTAGGTGAAGGTGTCCTCGGTGTCCCCGGTGAGGGAGCAGGAGGCGAGTACGAGGGCGAGGGCCGCTGTGGACAGCGCCAGGGCTGGTCGGGTCGTCATGGGGGTCCGTTCGAGTGGGGTTCCCGGGTCGTGTGGCGGTCGGGCGGGATGGGGGACGACCGTGTCCGGGGGATGACAGCCGTACGGGGGTGCGGGGCGGGGCCCCGCACCCCCGATGGGCGCGTCTGGGTGTCGCTGGTGGTCTCACCTCGGGGGCGTTACGCCCGGGAGGTCACTCCTCGGAGGAGTACTCCTCGTAGCCGAGGACCTCGTGGCCGTCGGGGCCGTAGTGGAAGACCTCGAAGGTGGCGGAGGTGGGGTCGCCGTTGTCGTCGAAGTCGATGTTGCCGCTGACGCCCTGGTAGTCGATCTTCTCGTCGTTCTCCAAGAGGTCGCGGCATTCGGCGAAGGTGCCGCACTCGGTGCCGTCGGGGCGGCTGATCTCGGGGAGGTGCTCGACGTAGTCGGCCGGGGAGGTGGAGCCGGCGGACTCGGCGGCCAGGGCGATGGCGGTGACGCAGTCGTAGACCTGGGGCGCGAACTGGAAGACGTCCAGGTCGGGCGCGGATTCGCGGAGTCCTTCGTTGAACTCGGGGTTGTCCGCACCGGGGGCCACACCGGTGATGCCCTCGACGACGCTGGGGTCGTTCTCGTTGACGGTGGTGCCCAGGTCGGGGTCGTTGAGGCCGTCGGTGATGTAGAGCTGGTCGCCTTCGAGGCCGCTCTCCAGGAGCTCGGCGACGACCTGGGCGCCCTCTTCGAAGGAGATGAGGGCGACGGCGTCGGGCTCCTCACTGCTCACGGCGTTGATGACGGAGTCGAAGCTGGTGGCGTCGGGGTCGTAGGTCTCGGTGAGGACGACCTCGGCTCCCAGGCCCTCGAGCTCGTCCTTGACCGCGCCGAGGTAGCCGTTGCCGTAGTCGTCGGCGCGGGCGACGATGCCGACGCTGAGCTGGTTGTTCTCGACGATCTTGCGGGCCAGCACGGGGCCGGACATCAGGTCGCTGGGCGCGGTGCGGAAGAAGTAGCCGCCGTCGTCGATGTCGGTCAGGTCGGGGGCGGTGTTGGATCCCGAGCACTGGACGATCTCGGCACCGGTGATGGTGTCGTAGGTGGCCTGGGTCATGCCGGAGGCCGCCGCGCCGATGACGGCGTTGACGTTGCTGTTGACGAGGCTGTTGGCGGCCTCGTTGGCCTGGGCGCCGTCGCCGGCCTCGTCACCCTCGACGATCGCGGGGACCTCGGCGCCGAGGATGCCGCCGGCCTCGTTGATCTCGGAGATGGCGTATTCGGCGGCGGCGATCTGGGGCGGGCCGAGGAAGGCGAGGGCACCGGTCTGGGGGTAGAGGATCCCGAAGGTGAACTCGTCACCTCCGTCGCCGTTGCCACACGCGGTCAGCCCCAGTACCAGGGCCGCGGTCGCGGCGGTGAATCCTAGGACCTTCTTGCTTGCCATGATCGTGGTCGCTCCGTTCAACCGGCGTCGCACGGCCTGGGTCGGGGGGTGGCCGTGCCGATGGTGAGGATGTGTTCTGATGCCCTTGATGTGTGGCATGGCTTAATCAGGAACTTTAGGGGAGCTTAATCACGTAAGTTCGGCTTCGGGAAGTGTGGGGGAGTGGTTGCGTCCTACTCGCCTCCGTGCCGTTATGAAGCTGTGGTCATCGGGTACTCGGTGCCACGTCGTGCCTCCTGAGGGTGCGGCCCGGGCGGCGGGCGTGTTCTCGTGGTACTCCGTCCATATGCGAGAAGGCCCGCCCCGGGCGGTGGCGCTCTTGCCGGGGCGGGCCTTCGGTAGTCGTTCTGGGGTTGTTCGTGAAGTCGGGCTCAGGTTCCCTGGGGGGCGCCGTTCGGCTTGTCCCGCAGCATGCAGGTCAGGCGGGAGGTGCAGACCTTGCGTCCCTGGTCGTCGGTGATGACGATCTCCCAGGTGGACAGGGTCCGGCCCAGGTGGACGGGGGTGGCGACACCGGTGACGTGGCCTTCGACCGCGGAGCGGTGGTGGGTGGCGTTGATCTCGATGCCCACGGCGACGCGGTCGAAGCCGTGGGCGTGGATGCTGGAGCCGATCGAGCCCAGCGACTCGGCCAGGACGCAGGAGGCGCCTCCGTGCAGGAGCCCGAAGGGCTGGCGGTTGCCCTCCACCGGCATACGGCCCACGACACGCTCGGCCGTGGCCTCGGTGATCTCGATGCCCATCGTCTCGCCCAGGCCCGCGGAGAGGGCGCCGGACTCCAGTAGATCCCGCAGTTCCCCGGCGTCTGTACTCATGATGGTGCCTTTCGATCCGCTCAGGTGGTCCCTTACCCGGTCGAACCGGCCGGGGTCGGGTGGTGTTCTCGTGGTGATGGCCTCGGAGTGTCCGCGGCGCATCCTAAGATCTCACCTGTGGTGACCAAGCGAGAGACCCCCGAACAGACAGCCCCGACCGCCGGTGGGCGTCCCCGCCTGCTCCTTCTGGACGGCCACTCGATGGCCTTCCGTGCCTTCTTCGCGCTGCCGGTGGAGAAGTTCGGGACCAGTACCGGGCAATCGACCAACGCCGTGTACGGGTTCGCCTCCATGCTGGTGAAGCTCTTGCGCGATGAGGAGCCCACCCATGTGGCGGTGGCCTGGGACCTGTCCGGTCCCACCTTCCGGGACGAGGAGTACGACGGTTACAAGGGGGGCCGGTCCGAGACCCCGCCGGAGTTCCCCTCCCAGGTTCCGCTCACCCAGGACCTGATGCGGATGATCGGGGTGACCAACCTGTCCGCGCCCGGCTTCGAGGCCGACGACGTCATCGCGACGTTGGCGCACCAGGGTTGCGAGGCGGGGATGGAGGTGCTGATCGCCTCGGGCGACCGGGACGCCTTCCAGCTCGTCACCGAGGACTGCACGGTCCTCTACCCGGGCAAGAGCCTGTCCGACCTGCGCCGGATGGACCCCGAGGCGGTCCAGGACAAGTACGGGGTGCCGCCCGAGCGCTACCGCGACCTGGCCGCCCTGGTGGGGGAGAAGGCCGACAACCTTCCGGGCGTGCCCGGGGTCGGCCCCAAGACCGCGGCCAAGTGGATCACGAAGTTCGGTTCCCTGGAGGCGCTGGTCGAGCGCGCGGACGAGGTGACCGGCAAGGCCGGGCAGAACTTCCGCGACCACCTGGCCGACGTCCTGCGCAACCAGCGGCTCAACAAGCTGGTCACCGAGGTGCCGCTGGAGTCGGACGTGCGGGACCTGGGTCTGGGCGAGACGGACCGGGCCGGCGTGGACGCGCTCTTCGACAACCTGGAGTTCGCCTCCAACCTGCGCGAGCGGCTGTACGCGGTGGTGCGCACCGGCGACGACGGCCGTGAGGGGGCCGAGGACGGCGCGGACGTCGCCGGTTTCGACGTGGACGTGACCGTGGCCGAGACCGGCCGGGTGGCCGACTGGCTCACCGAGCACGCCTCGGCGGACGGTGTCACCGGGGCGGCCCCCGCCGGGATCGCCCTGGAGGGCACCTGGGGGCAGGGCACCGGCCGTGTGGACGGGCTCGCGGTGACGGTCGCGGGCGGTGCCTCGCTGTTCGTGGACCCCACCCTTCTGGACGCCTCCGACCATGAGGCTCTGGCGGCCTTCCTGGCCGACCCCGCGCGGCCCAAGGTGGTGCACGAGTACAAGGGCGCGCTGTTGGCCCTGGGAGCGCACGGCTGGGAACTGGGCGGGGTGGTCAGCGACACCGCGTTGGCCGCCTACCTGGTCCAGCCCGGGCAGCGCCGGTTCGACCTGCTCGACCTGTGCCGTAAGTACCTGGGTCTGGAGCTGGAGGAGAAGGACGACGGCGCCCAGCTCTCCCTGGACCTGGGCGAGGAGGTCGAGAACGGGCGCGGACACGGGCTCGCGGTGCGGGCCGCCGCCGTCCGCGACCTGGCCGTGGTGCTCTCCGCCGAGCTGGACCGTCGTGGGGGCGACCATCTGCTGCGCGAGGTCGAGCTGCCGCTGGTGGACGTGCTGGCCAGGATGGAGCGGGCCGGTATCGCCGCGGACCGCCCCTACCTGGAGGAGCTCCAGGGCGAGTTCGCCGCGGCAGGGCGCGCGGCGGTGGCCCGGGCGCACGAGATCGTGGGGCGTGAGTTCAACCTGGGCTCGCCCAAGCAGTTGCAGCAGGTGCTCTTCGAGGACCTGGGGCTGCCCCGGACCAAGAAGATCAAGACGGGGTACACCACCGACGCGGACGCGTTGGCGTGGCTGGCGACCCAGAGCGACAACGAGCTGCCGGGGGTGCTGCTGCACCACCGCGACCAGACCAAGCTGCGGACCACGGTCGAGGGTCTGATCAAGACGATCGCCGACGACGACCGCATCCACACGACCTTCAACCAGACGGTGGCGGCGACCGGCCGGCTCAGCTCGACCGACCCCAACCTCCAGAACATCCCGATCCGCACCGACGTGGGGCGTCGTATCCGGCGGGCGTTCGTGGTGGGCCCGGGCTACCAGGAGCTGTTGACGGCCGACTACAGCCAGATCGAATTGCGGATCATGGCGCATCTGTCCGGTGAGCAGGCGTTGATCGACGCCTTCAACAGCGGCTACGACTTCCACGCGCACATGGCGGCGCAGGTGTTCGACATCGACGTGGAGGAGGTCGACGGGGAGGCGCGTTCCCGGATCAAGGCGATGAGCTACGGGTTGGCCTACGGGCTGAGCGCCTACGGTCTCTCCCAGCAGTTGGGGATCGCCCCGGACGAGGCCAAGAAGCTCATGGAGGACTACTTCGCCAGCTTCGGCGGGGTGCGCGACTACCTCCACGAGGTGGTGGAGCAGGCGCGCAAGGTCGGCTACACCGAGACGATCCTGGGCCGGCGGCGTTACCTGCCCGACCTGACCAGCGACAACCGTCAGCGGCGGGAGATGGCCGAGCGGATGGCGCTCAACGCGCCGATCCAGGGTTCGGCGGCCGACATCATCAAGGTGGCGATGCTCCAGGTGGACGCGGCGCTCACCGAGGGCGGGCACGCCTCCCGGGTGCTGTTGCAGGTGCACGACGAACTCGTGGTGGAGGTCGCTCCGGGCGAGCGTGAGGCGGTCGAAAACCTCGTGACGCACGAGATGGGCACGGCCTATGATCTGCGTGTTCCGCTGGGTGTCTCGGTCGGCAGCGGGCAGAACTGGCATGACGCCGCGCACTGAGGGCGCTCCGGGGCCCGGTCGGCGCGGGTAGGAGAGGAGCGGGAACGGTGACGGGAAGCGACGAGACCACGAAGGGTCTGGCCGTGGGGCCGGTGACCGTTCCCGCCGAGGAGTTGAGGTGGCGTTTCTCCCGGTCCTCGGGGCCGGGCGGACAACACGTCAACACCTCCGACACCCGGGTGTCGCTCTCCTTGGACGTGGCCTCCTGTCGGGCCCTGGGGACCACCCGCAGGGCCCGGGCCCTGGAACGTCTCGAAGGGCGCCTGGTCGACGGGGTGCTGACGGTGTCGGCGCAGAGTCACCGTTCCCAGACGCGCAACCGGGTGGAGGCCAGGGAGCGGATGGCCCGCCTTCTGGAGGAGGCGATCGCGCCTCCGCCGCCGGAGCGTCGTAGCCGTCGGCCCAGCAGGGCCGCGAAGCGGCGACGGGTGGACGCCAAGAGACGTCGGGGCGAGGTCAAGCGCTCGCGTTCACGTCCTCCGATGGACTGAGAGGCTCGTCGATCCGGGGGATTCGTGATTTTTCGGAGGAATCCTCACGGTCGCCGCGAAGGGGTGTTCTCCGAGGGGCGACATCGGGTGGCGCGCCTGGTCGGAGGGTCGGCGTGGCCCGGTTGAACTTCCCCTCGGGGCTCGGGTAAATTGCGTCCATCATGGCCTTCGCCGGGTTGGCGTTCCCGGGTTCCGATTGACCAGGACGCCCATGTCTCATATTCTGGCCTCAGTGTTGTGGGTTCGTGCGTGCGTCTGTCGTCTCCGTAGGGGGCGAAGGGTTGCACCGCATCGGTCACCACTCTGGACCCGGTAGTCGGCGGTCACGGACGGCTCGTTCCGTACATGTGGCCCTGCTTCTTGCATCTGGACGACGGATCGACCAGCCCGAACCCACGACGTGCCCATTTTCTGAACCTGTCCGTATCCGGAGTCCACCCACAAATGACGAGCAGCACCGAGGCCACCTCGACACCCCAGGTAGCGGTCAACGACATCGGGTCCGAGGAAGCCTTCCTCGCGGCGATCGACGAGACCATCAAGTACTTCAACGACGGTGACATTGTCGAGGGCACCATCGTGAAGGTCGATCGAGACGAGGTCTTGCTCGACATCGGCTACAAGACCGAGGGTGTGATTCCCTCTCGGGAACTGTCGATCAAGCACGACGTCGACCCCGGTGAGGTCGTTGCCGTCGGCGACCAGGTCGAAGCCCTCGTTCTCCAGAAGGAGGACAAGGAAGGCCGTCTGATCCTGTCCAAGAAGCGCGCTCAGTACGAGCGGGCCTGGGGCACGATCGAGAAGATCAAGGAAGAGGACGGCGTCGTCACCGGCACCGTCATCGAGGTCGTCAAGGGTGGTCTCATCCTCGACATCGGCCTGCGCGGCTTCCTGCCCGCCTCCCTGGTCGAGATGCGCCGTGTCCGCGACCTCCAGCCCTACGTGGGCCGTGAGCTCGAGGCCAAGATCATCGAGCTGGACAAGAACCGCAACAACGTGGTCCTGTCCCGCCGTGCCTGGCTCGAGCAGACCCAGTCCGAGGTTCGCCAGACGTTCCTCAACACCCTCCAGAAGGGTCAGATCCGCAAGGGCGTCGTCTCCTCGATCGTCAACTTCGGTGCCTTCGTGGACCTGGGTGGCGTCGACGGTCTGGTGCACGTCTCCGAGCTCTCCTGGAAGCACATCGACCACCCGAGCGAGGTCGTCGAGGTCGGCCAGGAGGTCACCGTCGAGGTTCTCGACGTGGACATGGAGCGCGAGCGCGTCTCCCTGTCGCTCAAGGCGACCCAGGAAGACCCGTGGCAGCAGTTCGCCCGGACCCACCAGATCGGCCAGGTCGTTCCCGGCAAGGTCACCAAGCTGGTTCCGTTCGGTGCGTTCGTGCGCGTCGAGGAGGGCATCGAGGGTCTGGTCCACATCTCCGAGCTGGCCGAGCGCCACGTCGAGGTGCCGGAGCAGGTCGTCCAGGTCGGCACCGAGATCTTCGTCAAGATCATCGACATCGACCTCGACCGTCGTCGCATCAGCCTCTCGCTGAAGCAGGCCAACGAGGCCGTCTCGCCCGACCAGGTGGACTTCGACCCCACCCTGTACGGCATGGCCGCGGACTACGACGAGCAGGGCAACTACAAGTACCCCGAGGGCTTCGACCCCGAGAGCGGCGAGTGGCTCGAGGGCTTCGAGGCTCAGCGGGACGAGTGGGAGCGCAGCTACGCCGAGGCGCAGGCTCGCTTCGAGGCTCACCGCAAGCAGGTCGAGGAGGCCCGCGCGGCCGAGGACGCCGCCGCCAACGCTCCCCTCCCCGAGGAGGAGGAAGAGTACACCGGTGGCGGTCAGACCGGTTCGACCGGCTCCGACAGCGGCAGCAGCGGTGCCCTGGCCTCCGACGAGGCCCTGGCCGCTCTGCGCGAGAAGCTGGCGGGTGGTGGCGAGTCCTGATCGACTCGTCCATCGGGCGCGAGCCCGAGTGACACTCTGACGAGGGGCCGTCTCCACCATGTGTGGGGGCGGCCCTTCGCCGTGTCCGCGAATCCCCCGCGTATCGCCTCCGGCCGCCCTAGGGTGCCAGGAGGGGTCCTCGAGAGGCGGGGGCCGTCGAGGAGGCGACGTGTTCGACATCCACCAGGCCGGTCCCGACGACGCGGGGGAGATCTTCACCCTCCAGCGCGCCGCCTACGTCGACGAGGCGCAGGCGTACGGGGATCCGTTCATCCTGCCGCTCACCGAGGGCCTGAGCCGGATCGAGACGCTTCTGGCCGACGAGGGGGCTCTGGTGCTCAAGGCGGTGGTCGGTGCCCGTGTGGTCGGGGCGGTGCGGGCCGGGGTCACCGATACCACGGGGGTCGTCGGTCGGTTGGTGGTAGCCCCGGATCTGCGACGTCGTGGGATCGCCCGGGCGCTGCTCTCCCGGGTCGAGGAGGAGTTGCGCGAGCGACGGCCGGATCTGGCGGCGTTGACGCTGTTCACCGGTGCGCAGAGCGCGAAGGAGCAGCGGCTCTACCGTGAGGTGGGGTACGCCGAGACGCACCGGGAGAGGGTGGCCGACCATCTGGTGATGGTGCACATGCGCAAGGAGTTGAGCGCGGTGGGAGCGGCGCTGTGAGGGGGAGCCGCGGCGTGTGCCTCCGATGCCCATGGCCTAGGGTGCAGCCATGCTGAAAGTGGGACTCACCGGCGGTATCGGTTCGGGTAAGAGCGCGGTCTCCGCGGCGTTGGCCTCCTTCGGCGCGGTGGTCATCGACGCGGACGCCATCGCCCGCGAGGTCGTGGAACCGGGCACGCCCGGGTTGGCGGAGATCGTCGCCGAGTTCGGTGCGGGGGTGCTCACCCCGGAGGGGCGGTTGGACCGTCCCCGGTTGGGGGAGTTGGTGTTCGCCGACGAGGAGCGGTTGGAACGGCTCAACGCGATCGTCCATCCGAAGGTGGCCGAGCGCAGTGGCCGCCTGATGGAACAGGCTCTGGACTCCGACGCCGAGGTCGTGGTCTACGACGTGCCGCTGCTGGTCGAGAACGGCCTGGAGTCGCTGTACGACGTGGTGGTCGTGGTGGACACCCCCGACGAGACGCGGGTGGAGCGGGTGGCCCGGGACCGGGGGATGCCTCCCGAGCAGGTCCGCGCCAGGATCGCGTCCCAGGCCGACCGGGAGACCCGTCTGGCCTCGGCCGACCTGGTGGTGGACAACTCCGGGAGCCGTGAGGACCTGGAACGCCGGGTCGAGGAGCTGTGGAACGAACTCCTGCGCAGAGCCGCCTAGACCTCACGTGTTCCCAGGGGCCGCGGCGCGACGCGGCCGGACTTCCATCGGCCGGGATGTCACCGGGGGTCGGTAGCGTTGGAGGGAGAGGGGACGGGCGGCTCGGGTCGGCCTGTGGTTCGACGGGAGATTGAGGGCTAGTGAGACCGGTCAGCGACATTGAACGCAGTGAGGCCCCCTTCGAGGTCGTCTCGGAGATGACCCCGGCGGGGGACCAGCCGCACGCGATCGAGGAGATCTCCAGGCGGGTCAGGGCGGGCGATCCGCACACGGTGCTGCTGGGCGCCACCGGTACGGGTAAGACGGCGACGGTGGCCTGGACGGTGGAGCGGCTCCAGCGGCCCACGCTGGTCATCCAGCCGAACAAGACGCTCGCCGCGCAGTTCGCCAACGAGCTCCGGCAGATGCTGCCGAACAACGCGGTCGAGTACTTCGTCTCGTACTACGACTACTACCAGCCCGAGGCCTACGTCCCGCAGAGCGATACCTACATCGAGAAGGACTCGTCGATCAACGACGAGGTGGAGCGGCTCCGGCACTCGGCCACCAACTCGCTGCTGACCCGGCGGGACACGATCGTGGTGGCGTCGGTGTCGTGCATCTACGGTCTGGGCACCCCGCAGGAGTACGTGGACCGGATGGCGCGGTTGGAGGTCGGCATGGAGGTCGACCGCGACGACCTGCTGCGCCGTCTGGTGGAGATGCAGTACTCGCGCAACGACATGGCGTTCACCCGGGGGACGTTCCGGGTGCGCGGGGACACCATCGAGATCATCCCGGTCTACGAGGAACTGGCGATCCGCATCGAGATGTTCGGTGACGAGATCGAACGTCTGCTGACGTTGCACCCGCTGACCGGTGAGGTGCTGGGCGAGAGCGACGCGATGTTCATCTTCCCCGCCTCGCACTACGTCGCGGGCGAGGAGCGCACCGAACGGGCGATCGCCTCGATCGAGGCGGAGCTGGGCGAGCGGCTCACCGAGCTGGAGGGCCAGGGGAGGCTGCTGGAGGCCCAACGTCTGAGGATGCGCACCACCCACGACCTGGAGATGATGCGTCAGCTGGGGACCTGCTCGGGGATCGAGAACTACTCGCGGCACTTCGACGGCCGCGATCCCGGAAGCGCGCCCAACACGCTCCTGGACTACTTCCCCGAGGACTTCCTCCTGGTCCTGGACGAGTCGCACGTGACCGTGCCGCAGATCGGCGCGATGTACGAGGGGGACGCCGCGCGTAAGCGGACCCTGGTGGACCACGGGTTCCGACTCCCCTCGGCGTTGGACAACCGTCCGTTGAAGTGGGAGGAGTTCACCGGACGGATCGGGCAGTCGGTGTACCTGTCGGCGACGCCCGGCAAGTACGAGCTGCGGCAGAGCGGCGGCGATGTGGTCGAGCAGGTCATCCGGCCGACCGGTCTGGTGGACCCGGAGGTGCTGGTCAAACCCACGGACGGGCAGATCGACGATCTGGTGCACGAGATCCGGGAGCGGGCCGAGCGATCCGAGCGGGTGCTGGTCACCACGCTCACCAAGAAGATGGCGGAGGACCTCACCGACTACTTCGCCGAGTTGGGGATCAGGGTCCGGTACCTGCACAGCGAGGTGGACACCCTGCGCCGGGTGGAGCTGCTGCGCGAGTTGCGGGTGGGCGAGTTCGACGTGCTGGTCGGGATCAACCTGCTGCGTGAGGGGTTGGACCTGCCGGAGGTGTCGCTGGTGGCGA
Source organism: Nocardiopsis alba DSM 43377 (assembly GCF_000341225.1). Taxonomy (GTDB): domain Bacteria; phylum Actinomycetota; class Actinomycetes; order Streptosporangiales; family Streptosporangiaceae; genus Nocardiopsis; species Nocardiopsis alba. Next base: position 137,125 of record NZ_ANAC01000010.1, on the reverse strand, counting down.
TCCTGGACGCCGACAAGGAGGGCTTCCTGCGTTCGGAGACCTCCCTGATCCAGACGATCGGTCGCGCGGCCCGTAACGTGTCCGGTCAGGTGCACATGTACGCGGACCGGGTGACGGACTCGATGAGCGCGGCGATCGAGGAGACCAACCGGCGCCGGGACAAGCAGTTGGCCTACAACGCCGAGCACGGGATCGACCCGACCCCGTTGCGCAAGCAGATCGCCGACATCCTGGACACCTTGAACCGGGAGGACGTGGACACCGAGGAGCTGATGTCGACCGGCTACCGCCAGGGGGCCAAGGCGACGAAGGCCCCGGTCCCGGCTCTGGGCGAGAAGGCGGACGTGGCGAACATGCCGCGCGCGGAGCTGGCCGGACTCATCGAGCAGTTGAGCGAACAGATGCACCAGGCCGCGACCGACCTGCGGTTCGAGCTGGCGGCCCGGCTCCGCGACGAGATCGGCGAGTTGAAGCGCGAGCTGCGCGGTATGGACGCCGCGGGGATGAGCTGAGCGGACGTTTCCAGGTGGGAGGGGCTTTCAGGAGTTCCTCCCACATCCCCGACCCTGTCTCGAAAAGAGAACGATCACAGAACTCTTGGGTCGCATAGTTACCTTCACGTGACATAGTCTTGGGCCTTGTCCCGGACCTATGTCGCGATTATCGGTTTTTGCTATGGGGGAGTTCATGGGTGGTCGAGTTCTTCGACTCGTGGGCGGCGCTGCGCTGCTCGGTTCCCTGGTCGTCGGCTGTGGGGTGGAGCAGGCGGCCCCCGACGAGGTCGACCCGGGTTCCGGACGCACCCATGCCGTGGACGAGGGGCGGGGATCGACCGATGAGGACCGCGAGCGGGAGCCGGAGGGCAACGTCGTCGACGACGAGGTGATCCTGGTGGTCGACGACGAGGCCGACGTCCACGAGGACTGCGAACATCGCAAGGTCGTCGTCTCCGCCGACAACGCCAAGGTGGTGCTGGACGGCGAGTGCGGTCTGGTGCGCGCCAGCGGTCGTGGTTCGGTGGTCGAGGTGGGCAGCGCCGAGAAGATCGTGTTGGTGGGGGTGGACAACAAGGTCTCCTTCGCCGGAGGCGACCCCGTGGTGGTCAACCACGGCCGTAACACCACCGTCACCGAGGGCGGCGACGCCGGTATCTGAACCCCCTCGCCCTCCACCCCGGGCGGACTCCGAAACCCCTATGTGGCAGGCGCTCGCGCTCTCGTACGCACCGCCCCGCCCTCGGTGGGCGGGCCATGATCCGTTACCGTGGAGCGCGTCCACCCGCACTCGTGTGAGGCGCCACGGAGGGCGGGATGGTCCGTACCATCGGTACGGTTCCCCGTTTTCGCGTATCGGTGCCAGGATGAGGCGGTACGGTCGTTCCGTCCCCACCGCGCCGATACGTCCGCGTGGTGGGCACGATGATCATGGGCGCCGCGGCGAGGCCGCGGCCGTGGGTGTTCGCTTGGCAAGGACCCGCTAGGGGAGGGGTGGATGAGCGGTTACGTCGCGCGGGTGCGACACGACGAGTCTCCCGGGGGCGACGTCGGACTCGACCCGTTGGTGCGTTCGGCCGCCCGACGCTGGGCCGACGCCGATCCCCTGTTGCCCGAACCCGTGGGCTTCGCCCCCAACTCCTACCCCCTCCTGACCGTCAGCGACGAGGACGGCCACCCCGTGGCGGCGGGCAGTATGCACTACACCTGGTACCAGCCGGGCGAGGTCGGCCGGATATGGGGCGTCCCCGACCAGCACTGGTTGACCCCCATCGTCGGTGGCCCCGAACCGGCGCGGGCCCTGGACTCCCTGCTCACCAGCTGGCGCGACCAGCTGGAGGACCTGCCCACCGGCACCGGGTCGGAGTCGGCCGCCCTGGTCAGCTGGCCGGCCCGGGACGTGGAGGGGATCATCCCGCTGCAACGTCACGGCCTCCAGCCCTACACGGTGCTCGCGGCCCGGCAGCGGCGTCGCGGGGTGCCGCCGTCGCTGCCTCCGCGCGACGTGACGATCCGCCTGGCCGACATCAGCGACCTGACCCAGGTGGTGGGGTTGCTGATGGAGGAGCACCGGTACGAGCAGCACTTCGGCGGGGTCTTCCTCCAGCCCGACACCGCCGAGCAGACCCGTAAGGTCTCGGCGCGGGCGCTGAACCGTTCGCGTTCGTGGATCTGGTTGGCCGAGCGTCGGGGACGCGCGGTCGGTCTGCTGTGGGTGTCCCCGCCCGAGCGTTCCCGTTGGGCGAGGTCCCTGGTGCGCGCCCGCCCGATCGCGCACATCGGCTACGCGGTGGTGACCGCCGCCGAGCGCGGCCACGGGATCGGTACGGCTCTGGTCAGTCAGGCGCATCAGGCCCTGGACAGTCACGGGGTGGCGGTGTCGGTGCTCAACTACGCGGAGATGAACCCGCTCTCGGGGCCGTTCTGGCACCGGATGGGCTACCGCCCGGTGTGGACGACCTGGGAGGTCCGCCCCGCCCTCGCCCTGCGCTGAACACGACGGTGGGGAGCCCCGGTGACGTGGCTCTCGACCGGCCTCCACTAGCCTGGGCGCGATAACGCGATGGGGCGGGAGAGGTGGTTGTGATGGCCGCGGACGATCGTGGGCCCGAGGGCGGCGAACAGGTGGAGATCGTGGAGGTGGGTCCGCGCGACGGCCTCCAGAACGAGTCCACCGTGCTGTCGGTCGAGGACCGGATCCGGTTGATCGACCGGGCGGTCTCCGCCGGGGTCCGGCGGATCGAGGCGGTCAGCTTCGTCAACCCCAAGCGGGTACCGCAGATGGCCGGGGCCGAGGAGATCATGGCCGGGGTCGACCGGGGGGCGGGGGCCTCCTTCATCGGCCTGGCCCTCAACCGTCGTGGCCTGGACCGGGCCCTGGCGGCCGGGGTCTCCGAGATCAACGTGGCGGTGCCGGCCACCGACGGCTTCAGCGTCCGCAACCAGGGGGCCACCGTCGACGAGATGCTCGACTCCCTGGCCGACATGGACCGGGCCCTGGAGGGCGCCGGGGTGCCGTTGAGCGTCACGATCTCCACCGCCTTCGGCTGCCCCTTCGACGGCGAGGTCTCGACGGAACGGGTACGCGAGGTGGCGCGGCACGTCGCCGACACGAGCGCCGTGGAGATCGCGCTGGCCGACACCATCGGCGTGGGCGTGCCCTTCCAGGTCCGTGAGCTGACGAGGGCGGTCGGAGAGGTCGCCCCCGGGCGGACGCTGCGCTGCCACTTCCACAACACCCGGAACACGGGCTACGCCAACGCCCTGGCCGCCGTGGAGGAGGGCGTCCGCGTGCTGGACTCCAGCCTGGGCGGTTTCGGGGGCTGCCCCTTCGCACCCGCCGCGACCGGCAACATCGCCACCGAGGACCTGCTCTACCTGCTGCACCGGAGCGGGATGCGCACGGGGATCGGCCTGTCCGAGGCCGCGGCGCTGGGCGACTGGATGGGGGAGCGGCTCGGTAAGACCCCGCCCGCCTACCTGGGACGCGCCGGCGGATTCCCCGCCTGACCGAGGGATCGCCGCCCCGGCCGTGAACGATCCGGGGCGGTCTCCGACTGTTGCCTTCGCCACCCGTCCGGTGCGCGAGGGAACGTGAACGCCCTGTCCGTCGGGCTTGCCGAGGGCCGCGCGAAGGAGCCCGGGGAACAGCCGAGACCCGGAGGGCGTTCCCGGGTGTGGGCGAACGGGGGGCCTGTTATCCTGGTGCCCCGTGGAGTCCGACGTGCTGGAACGGCCCTCGCCGCCGCTCGGACCCGGACCGCCGCACGGCCTCTCGGCTCGTTCGAGCCCGCCGTAGCCAATCACACCACGGGAGCAACACTTTGGCATCCGCCGCGAGTACCAAGCACCTTTTCGTTACCGGCGGCGTCGCCTCCAGTCTCGGCAAGGGCCTGACCGCCTCCAGCCTGGGTCGACTCCTGAAGTCGCGAGGCCTGCGGGTCACCATGCAGAAGCTGGACCCCTACCTCAACGTTGACCCGGGGACCATGAACCCCTTCCAGCACGGTGAGGTCTTCGTCACCGACGACGGTGCCGAGACCGACCTGGACGTGGGCCACTACGAGCGTTTCCTCGACGTGGAGCTGTCCGCGTCGGCCAACGTCACGACCGGTCAGATCTACTCCAGTGTCATCGCCAAGGAGCGCCAGGGCGCCTACCTGGGCGACACCGTGCAGGTCATCCCGCACATCACCAACGAGATCAAGTCGCGTATCTACGCGATGGACGCCCCCGACGTCGACATCGTCATCACCGAGATCGGCGGCACGGTCGGCGACATCGAGTCGCAGCCGTTCCTGGAGGCCGTCCGTCAGATCCGGCACGAGATCGGCCGGGAGAACTGCTTCTTCCTGCACGTGTCGCTCATCCCCTTCCTCGGCCCGTCCGGCGAGATGAAGACGAAGCCGACCCAGCACTCGGTCGCCGCCCTGCGCAGCATCGGTATCCAGCCCGACGCCATCGTGTGCCGTTCGGACCGACCCATCACCCAGAGCCTGAAGTCCAAGATCAGCCTCATGTGCGACGTGGACGAGTCCGGTGTGGTCTCCACCCCCGACGCCCCCTCCATCTACGACATCCCCAAGGTGCTGCACCGTGAGGGCCTGGACGCCTACGTCGTCCGTCGGCTGGGCATGCCGTTCCGCGACGTGGACTGGACGGAGTGGGACGAGCTGCTGCGCCGCGTGCACCAGCCCGACCACGAGGTCACCATCGCCATGGTCGGCAAGTACATCGACCTGCCCGACGCCTACCTGTCGGTCAGCGAGGCGTTGCGCGCCGGCGGTTTCGCCACCGACACGCGGGTGAACATCCGCTGGGTGGCCAGCGACAACTGCGCCAGCCCCTCGGGCGCGGCCGCCGAGCTCGACGGAGCCGACGGCATCCTCATCCCCGGTGGTTTCGGGGTGCGCGGTATCGAGGGCAAGCTCGGCGCCATCCGCTACGCGCGTGAGAACAAGGTGCCGCTGCTCGGCATCTGCCTGGGTCTCCAGGGTCTGGTCATCGAGTACGCCCGCAACGTGCTCGGCCTGGAGGGCGCCAACAGCACCGAGTTCGACGACAAGGCCGTCGACCCGGTGATCGCGACCATGGCCGACCAGCAGGACGTGGTCTCCGGTGACCGCGACATGGGCGGCACCATGCGGCTGGGTCTGTACCCGGCCGACCTGGGCGAGGGCACCCTGGCCCGGGAGCTCTACGACGGTCGGGCGCAGGTCTCCGAGCGTCACCGGCACCGTTTCGAGGTCAACAACGCCTACCGTTCCAGGCTGGAGGAGGCGGGTCTGGTGTTCTCCGGGCTCTCCCCCGATGGCAAGCTGGTGGAGTACGTGGAACTGCCCCGGGACGCCCACCCGTTCTTCATCGCGACGCAGGCGCACCCGGAGCTGCGGTCCCGCCCGACCAACGCCAACCCGCTCTTCCGCGGGTTGATCTCCGCCGCGCTGGAGCACCAGGAGCCCTAGCGAGCGGAACCGACGGGTGGGGCCCGGTCTTTGAGAGGGGCCGTATGGCCGACCAGACCCGTCGGATCGAGAACGAGACGTCGGGGGCGTACGCGCGGGTCGCGGACGCCCCCGAGTCATGGCCGGTGGAGCGTTCCGAGGAGCGCTACCGCGGGCCCAAGTGCGGGATGCGCACCGACTGGGTGGAGATGCCCGGGGCCGGCGGCGAGGGGCGGACCGTGGCCGCCCGCGACTACATGGACCACCCCGGGGCCGCGGCGATCGTGGCCTTGGACGATCAGGGCCGGGTTCTACTTCAGCGCCAGTACCGGCACCCCACGGGGCACACCCTGTGGGAGCTGCCGGCGGGCGTCCTCGACGCGGAGGGCGAGGGGCCGTTGGCCACCGCGCGTCGTGAACTGGTGGAGGAGGCCGGTCTGAGGGCCGCCACCTGGCATCGGCTGCCCGCCTTCTTCCCCAGCACCGGTTTCTCCAACGAGCGGATCCACATCTTCCTGGCCCGGGACCTGGCCGAGGTGCCGGAGGAGGAGATCGACTTCGTGCGCGAGCACGAGGAGACCGACCTGGCCTCGGAGTGGTTGCCGTTGGAGGAGGCGGTGCGCGCCGTGCTCGCCGATCGACTCCACAACGGTGCCACGCTCATCGGTGTCCTGGCCGCCCACGCCGCCTCCGGGGACGGGTTCGCCGCCCTGCCCGAGGCCTCCGACGACTGACGGGAAGGGGACGGGTGATCGACCCCGGAGAGGGCGGGGCGGACGTCGAGGGCCCGAACGGCTCGGCCGAAGGGGCGGAGCGTGGGCCGCTGGAGCGGGCGCGCGCCGCCTTCCTCGACCATCTGAGCGCGGAGCGCGCGTTGGCCGGTAACACTCTCGCCGCGTACCGGCGTGATCTGCGCCGTTACATCGACCATCTGGAGGAGAGCGGCGTCGACGACCTGGGCGGGGTGACCCCGGCACGGGTGGGACGCTTCCTCTCGGTGCTGCGCGAGGGCGACGAGGGGCACGGGCCGTTGAGCGCGGCCTCGGCCGGGCGCACCCTGGCGGCGGTGCGGGGCCTGCACCGGTTCGCCGTGCGGGAGGGCTGGGCGGCGGAGGACCCCGCCGTCGAGGTGACTCCGCCGTCGACGCCGATGCGCCTGCCCAAGGCCGTCCCGTTGGAGGTGGTCGAAGGGTTGTTGGAGGCGGCGGGGCCCGAGGAGGCCCCCGCCTCGGACCAGCGCCCCGACCTGTTGGCTCTGCGCGACCGTGCCCTGTTGGAGCTGCTCTACGGTACGGGAGCCCGGATCTCGGAGGCGGTCGGTCTGGACGTGGACGACGTCGCCGACGCGGTCGACGCCGGAGATCGGGTCGGGCTGGTGCGTTTCCGAGGTAAGGGCGAGCGTGAACGTCTGGTGCCGTTGGGCTCGCACGCCCGTCGCGCGCTCGGCGGGTACCTGACCCGGGCCCGGCCGACCCTGGCCGCTTCCGGCCGCGGTGGGCCGGCGTTGTTCGTCAACGCGCGGGGTGGAAGGCTGACCCGGCAGGGCGGGTGGGCGCTGCTGTCGGCGGTGGCCGAACGGGCCGGTGTGGAGGGGATCTCTCCGCACACCCTGCGGCACTCCTTCGCCACCCACCTGCTCGACGGCGGGGCCGACATCCGGGTGGTCCAGGAGCTGCTGGGGCACAGTTCGGTCACCACCACCCAGGTCTACACGCTGGTGACCGTGGAGAGGCTGCGTGAGGTGTACGCCTCAAGCCATCCGCGTGCGCGACGGGCGGCCCGGTGACACGGGGCGTGCGGCGGTCCGAGGGCGTCCGGGCGGAGGGGAGGCGGCTTCGCGCGGGGCGGGGCAGGGGTGTCCGGTGTGTACTCTTCTCCTACGAGATGGAAGGGCGTACGCGTCCGAACACCCTCGGTCCGCACGGTGAGGAATACTCGTCGGATCATGTTGAAGTGCGCCGTGTCGCCGTTCTAGAGTCGCCGCACGAAGGTACGTTGCTGTCGACATATTGAGTTTCCGACGGCGGTCGAGTCGTGGGGGACGTCAGGAGTCCCATCGGGCCGTGGCCGGTCCGTAGGGGAGGTCAAGGGTTGTGAACTGGTCGGAGTACGACGAGGCGGCGAACACCGCACCCGTCGGCGGGGACACCTCCGCCGACCCGGTGAACAACCCGTGGGGGACGACACGCAACACGGGGGCCGATCTGCACACCAAGAGACCCGAGCGGGCGTTTCCGGAGCCGGAGCCGCTGGACGAACACGGCCCGGCACGGATTGTAGCACTCTGTAACCAGAAGGGTGGGGTCGGTAAGACCACCACCACCATCAACCTCGGTGCCGCCATCGCGGAGTACGGCAGACGGGTACTGCTGGTCGACTTCGACCCGCAGGGCGCGCTGTCGGTGGGGTTGGGCCGTCTGGACCCGCGTGAGCTGGACCTGACCGTCTACAACCTGCTCATGCAGCGGGACGTGACGGTCGAGGACGTCCTGCTCAAGACGGACGTCGACGGTCTGGACCTCATTCCGAGCAACATCGACCTGTCGGCGGCCGAGGTGCAGTTGGTCGGCGAGGTGGCCCGTGAGCAGATGCTGGCGCGGGCGCTGCGTCCGGTCATCAACGACTACGACGTCATCCTGATCGACTGCCAGCCCTCGTTGGGCCTGCTCACCGTCAACGCGCTGACCGCGGCCGACGGCGTCATCGTGCCGTTGGAGTGCGAGTTCTTCGCGCTGCGCGGTGTGGCGTTGCTGATGGACACCATCCAGAAGGTCCAGGAGCGCCTCAACGAGGACCTGGTCATCGACGGTTTCCTCGGCACCATGTACGACCCGCGGACCCTGCACGCCCGTGAGGTGCTGTCCACGATCGTGGACGGGTTCGGCGACAAGGTCTACGGTACGGTCATCAATCGCACCGTGCGGTTCCCGGACGCCACCGTGGCGGGCGAGCCCATCACCAGGTTCGACTCCTCCTCGGCCGGGGCCAACGCCTATCGTGCTCTGGCCAAGGAGGTGCTGGCGAGGTGGCCTCTCAGCGGTCACGGCGCGTGACGCTACCCGGGGCGGACGAACTCTTCTTCCGCCCCTCCGGGCCCGACGAGGAACAGTCGGAGGCCGAGAGCCGGCACAAGGTACCGGAGCAGGAACGACAGGAGACGAACGGGGACGACGTCGAGAGACGGCGGCCCCGTGGGGCGGACGACGCCGGGGACGGCCACGGAGCCAAGGGCGACGGCGCGGTGCGTCGGGCCCCCAAGCCCAGTGGTCGCCAGCGTCACGATGAGAAGATCACCGTCTACATCTCCGGTGCGGAGCTGTTGGCCCTGGAACAGGCCCGACTGTCGCTGCGCGCCGAGCACGGGCTGTCGGCCGACCGGGGGCGTCTGGTCCGGGAGGCGGTGGCCGTCCTGCTCGCCGACTTCGAGGAGAACGGCGCGGGCAGCATGCTGGTACGTCGGTTGAGCGAGGACTGAGCGGGCCGCGCACCCGGATCGGACGCCCCCGTGGGGCGGTCCGGGCACGGCCCGTCACGCGCGGCTCCGAATCGGTGACACCCTTGTCCTATGAGTGAGAAGACGTGGGCCCGCCATGGCGACTGACCCGGAGGGGGTCCCTCCGTCCGCCGGGGGCGTGGACGAGGTCGACGAGAACGCCTTCCAGGTGCACCTGGACAACTTCGAGGGCCCCTTCGACCTGCTCCTCGCGCTGATCTCGAAGCACAAGCTCGACATCACCGAGGTCTCCCTGTCGAAGGTCACCGACGAGTTCATCGCGCACATCCGGGCGCACGGTGACGACTGGGATCTGGACCAGGCCAGCAACTTCCTGCTGGTGGCGGCCACCCTGTTGGACCTGAAGGCGGCGCGGCTGCTTCCACGCGGGGACGTGGAGGACGAGGCGGATCTGGCCCTGTTGGAGGCGCGCGACCTGTTGTTCGCCCGGCTGCTCCAGTACCGGGCCTACAAGGAGGTCGCCTCCTATATGCGCGAGCGGTTGGCCTCGCAGGGGCGCCGTTACGCCCGGGCCGTGCCGTTGGAGGAACGGTTCGCGGGGATGCGTCCCGACGTGCTGTTCAAGCTGGGCCCTCAGGAGTTCGCGGCGCTCGCGGGGATGGTGTTCACCCCGAAGGAGCCGCCGAGCGTCCCGGTCACGCACATCCACCAGACCAAGACCTCGGTCAAGGAGCAGGGCGAGCTGATGGTCGCCGAGCTGCGAGAGCACGGACGGTTGTCCTTCGCCCGGCTCACGGCGGGCTGTACCGGAACCTTCGAGGTGGTGGCCCGTTTCCTGGCGCTCTTGGAGCTGTACCGCGCCTCGAACGTGGGGTTCGACCAGCCCGAACCGTTGGGCGAGCTCATCGTGACCTGGACCGGAGGGGACCGTGAGGTCGAGGTGGAGACCGAATACGACGAGGCGGTGGCACCCGCCGATACGGGGGACGGACGATGACGACGGAGTACGCCGGGACGGACGAGGCGGCCGTGGCGCCGCCGACCCTGCGCCGTGACCTGGAGGCGGTCCTCATGGTCGTCGACCAGCCGGTGTCCGAGTACGACCTGGCCAAGGCGTTGGGTGTCCCACTCGACGTGGTCACGCGTACCCTGGAGGACCTGTCACGGGAATACACCGAACAGGGCCGTGGTTTCGACCTACGGGCGGTGGCCGAGGGCTGGCGTGTGTACACGCGTCCCGAATGCGCCGACATCGTCGAGCACTTTCTCAAGGAGGGGCAGGAGGTACGCCTGACCCAGGCGGCCCTCGAGACGATGGCGGTGGTCGCCTACCGTCAGCCGGTCTCCCGTGGCAGGGTCTCCGCGGTACGCGGGGTCAACTGTGACGGGGTCATGCGTACCCTCGTACTGAGGGGCCTGATCGAAGAGTCCGGTCACGACCCCGAGTCCGGTGCCCTGTTGTACCGGACCACTTCCTATTTCCTGGAACGGCTGGGCCTGCGCGGCCTCGACGAGCTGCCTGATCTGGCGCCGTTCCTCCCCGACGACATCGAAGGTCTTGACGACACCGGTGAGCACAACTGATAACGACCGTCCCCGCGGTGAGCGGGGCGGATACGCCCCGCGCGGTGAGCGCGGCGACTATGACGACCGAGGCGGCCGAGGCCGCCGTTCCTTCGACCGTGACGACCGCCGGGGTGGCGGACGTCCCGACCGGGACCGTGGTGGGTTCCGTGGTGACCGTGATCGGCGTGACGATCGTGGTGGCCGTTCCTATGACCGTCGTGACGACCGTGGTGGTCGTTCCTTCGAGCGGCGTGATGACCGGCGTGGTGGCGGTGGCCGCTTCGACCGTGATGAGCGCCCGCGCCGTGACGACCGGGACCGCGGTGGGTTCCGCGGTGACCGTGACCGTCGCGATGACCGTGGTGGCCGCTCCTTCGAGCGACGCGACGACCGGCGTGGTGGTTTCCAGGGACGCCGTGACGACCGGGATCGCGGTGGTCGCTCCTTCGACCGTGACGACCGTGGTGGTCGTTCCTTCGAGCGGCGTGACGATCGGCGTGGTGGCGGTGGCCGCTTCGACCGTGATGAGCGCCCGCGCCGTGACGACCGGGACCGCGGTGGGTTCCGCGGTGACCGGGATCGGCGTGACGATCGTGGTGGCCGTTCCTATGACCGTCGTGACGACCGTGGTGGTCGTTCCTTCGAGCGGCGTGATGACCGGCGTGGTGGCGGTGGCCGCTTCGACCGTGACGAGCGCCCGCGCCGCGACGACCGGGACCGTGGTGGCCGCTCCTTCGACCGTGACGACCGCGGCGGTCGTTCCCACGATCGTCGTGACGACCGACGCGGCGGTGGCCGTCCCCAGGACCGGCGTGACGATCGGCGTGGTGGCGGTGGCCGCTTCGACCGTGACGAGCGCCCGCGCCGCGACGACCGTCGTTCCTCCGGCCGCGACGACCGTCGCGACCGCTACCAGGGACGTCGCGACCAGGCCCCGGCCGGTGGCGCGGTCAAGAGCGAGAACCAGCTCTCCAAGGCGGCCCGTGAGCGTCTCAACGCGCTGCGCGCCGACTACGACCCGCGCGACGAGGACCGTCACTCCGGCGAGGACCGTGACACCTACACGGACGTCCCCGACGGCATCCGTCTACAGAAGGCCCTCGCGGCCGCCGGTGTCGCCAGCCGTCGCGCCAGCGAGGAGATGATCGCCGCCGGTCGCGTCAGCGTCGACGGTCAGATCGTCCGTCGCTTCGGCGCCCGGGTGGACCCGGAGGCCTCCGAGATCCGGGTCGACGGCATGCGTGTGGTCACCGCCCCGGACAAGCTGTACTTCGCGCTGAACAAGCCGCGTGGCGTGGTCAGCACCATGTGGGACCCCCAGGGTCGTCCGACCCTGGCCGACTACACGGGGCAGACCGAGGAGCGCATCTTCCACGTGGGTCGGCTGGACACCGAGACCGAGGGTCTGATCCTGCTGACCAACGACGGTGAGCTCGCCAACCGGCTCACACACCCGCGTTACAAGGTCATCAAGACCTACATCGCGAAGGTGCCCGGCCCGGTGCCGCACCGTGTGGTGCGCGAGATCGAGAAGGGCATCGAGCTGGAGGACGGCCCCGTCGAGGTCGACTCCTTCCGCGTGGTCGACAACGACAGCCAACAGGCCATGGTGGAGATCCGACTCCACGAGGGGCGCAAGCACATCGTGCGTCGTCTCATGGAGGAGGTGGGCCACCCGGTCACGGACCTGGCCCGTACCCAGGTCGGCCCGATCGACCTGAACACCCTGAGGCTGGGCACGATGCGCGCGCTGAGCTCGCGTGAGATCGGCGAACTGTACAAGGTCGCGGGTCTGTGACCCGAGTCTGTCGATACAGTTGACGGCGGCCGTCCCATGGTGGGGCGGCCGCCGTTCTCCTTCGGGGAGCGGGGAGAGACGACGACGAGGCGGGAAGAACGTGGCGGTACGGGCCATCCGCGGTGCGGTGCAGGTCGATGCGAACGAACGCGAGCAGGTGCTGGAGGCCACGGCCGAACTGGTCTCCGAGGTGATGGAGCGCAACGGTCTCACCACGGACGACGTGATCAGCGTGCTGTTCACCGCCACCCCCGACCTGACGTGCGAGTTCCCGGCGTTGGCCGCGCGCGAGGTCGGTTTCTCCGACGTCCCGTTGATGTGCGCGACCGAGATCGCGGTCCCGCACGCCCTGCCGCGTGTGGTGCGGCTCATGGCGCACGTGGAGACCGAGCGTCCCCGCTCCGAGGTCCAGCACGTCTACCTGCGCGGCGCCCAGGCGTTGCGCCTGGACATCGCGCAGTAGCCACGGCCGGAGAGGCCGTACGCTGGTGGCGTGGACACACGTCGGGGGGCCGGGGGAACGGTGAAGGTGAACGAGGACGCCGAGGGGCGCCGGAGCGATCTGCGGCGGGTCACGGTGATCGGTACCGGTCTGATCGGTACGTCGATCGCGCTGGCCCTGCGCGCCCATGACGTGGACGTCGCCCTCTCGGATCCGGACGCCTCCTCGTTGCGACTGGCCTGTGACCTCGGCGCCGGCCGCCCCTTGGAGGAGAACGCCTCCTCGGCCCCGGCCGACCTCGCGGTGATCGCCGCGCCGCCGGCCGTCGTGCCGGCGGTGCTGCGCGACGCCCAGAACCGAGGACTGGCCCAGGTGTACACCGACGTGGCCAGTGTGAAGGCGAGCGTGCTGCGCGAGGCCGAACGGTCCGGATGCGACATGGCGACCTTCGTTCCCGGCCACCCCATGGGCGGACGGGAGAAGCACGGCCCCGGCGCGGCCCGCGCCGACCTGTTCCTGGGACGTTCCTGGGCCCTGTGTCCCACCGGTAAGGCCGACCCCGGTTCGGTGGCCGCGGTGATCGAGCTGGCCCGGGTGTGCGGCGCCGATCCGCTGATCCTGGACGCCGAGGCCCACGATCGCGCGGTGGCCCTGGTCTCGCACGCCCCGCACGTGGCCTCCTCCGCGGTGGCCGCGCGTCTGTCGGGAGGGGACGAGACGGCCCTGGCCCTGGCCGGTCAGGGCGTGCGCGACGTCACCCGGATCGCCGGGGGAGACCCGGCCATGTGGGAGGAGATCCTCTCCCACAACGCCCTTCCGGTGGCCGAGGTGCTCGCCGAGGTGGCCGAGGACCTGGCCGCCACCGCCGAAGCCCTGCGTTCCCTGGCGGGGGCGGCCGAGGGCGTCGACGTTCTGGAACCGGTGCGGGACCTGTTGTCGCGGGGGCGCGCGGGGCACGGGCGCATCCCCGGCAAACACGGGTCGGTGAGCCGTCCCGAGTACACCGTCATGCCGGTGGTCATCCCCGACGAACCAGGGGCGTTGGGGAGGCTGTTCGCGGCCGCGGCCACCGCCGGGGTCAACATCGAGGACGTACGGATCGAGCACAGCCCCGGACTGCCGCTGGGCGTGGCCGAGCTGTACGTGCTGCCCGAGGTTCTGGACACCTTGGCCGAGGCCCTGTCCGCGGACGGTTGGTCGGTGCACCCCGGCGCCTGATCGTTGGTCCGAGGGCGCCCGTCGCGCGGGTAGGCTGAGGCGTCGATCAAAGCGGACCTTCGAGGGAGACAGCAGTAGTGAGCGCGCAGGGCACCGGAATCGTCATCGCCATCGACGGTCCCTCCGGGTCGGGCAAGTCGAGCACGGCCAAGGGTGTCGCCAAGGCGCGGGAACTGCGCTACCTCGACACCGGCGCCATGTACCGGGCTCTGACCTGGTGGATGCTGCACCACGGGGTGGACGTCTCCGACCCCGCGGCGGTGGCCGCCGAGGTCTCTCGTCCGGTCATCACGATGGGCACCGACCCGGGCGACCCCACCGTCAAGGTGGACGGCCACGACGTGACCGCGGACATCCGCGGCGAGCGGGTCACCACCAACGTCAGCGCGGTCTCCGCCGTGCCCGAGGCCCGTGAGCTCCTCGTGCGCACCCAGCGCGAGGTCATCGAGGCGGCCCGTGTCGAGAGCGCGGGCATCGTCGTCGAGGGGCGCGACATCACCACGGTGGTCGCCCCCGAGGCCCCGGTGAAGCTGTTCATCACGGCCAGCGCCGAGGCGCGCGCGCAGCGCCGCAGCAAGGAGGTCCGCACCGGCGACGTGGCCGCGACCCAGGCCGACCTGGCCCGTCGTGACCGTCTGGACTCCAACCGCGCGCACTCTCCGTTGACCCGGACCGAGGACGCCTTGGAGCTGGACACGACGGGGCTGACCCTGGACGAGGTCATCGCCCTGGTGGTCAAGCTGGCCGACGAGGCCGGCGGCGAGTAGTACCGGCAGGGAGAGCCCGGCCACACCCTCCCCTTCGGGGGAATCACGACACCCGCCCGAGGGGTTTCCCTCAGGGTGGTCACGGGCGCCCGTACGGGCGCCCCCATCGATTCACGTGGCGATCGCGTCGAATCTTCGTGGCCTCGCGGCACGCATCCTGGGCGCGCGGGGTCCTGCAACCGGGAGTTATGAGCAATGAGTGAGTTCGACGTGTCCGACATCGGATACGAGTCCGAGGGGCCCGAGTCGGCCCTGCCGGTCGTCGCGGTCGTGGGCCGCCCCAACGTCGGCAAGTCCAGCCTGGTCAACCGGATCCTCGGCCGCCGCGAGGCCGTGGTCGAGGACGTGCCGGGCGTGACCCGTGACCGCGTCGCCTACGACGCCGAGTGGCAGACCCGGCGCTTCACGCTGGTGGACACCGGTGGTTGGGAGACCAGTGTCGCCGGTCTGGCCGCGATGGTCGCCCGTCAGGCCGAGTACGCCGCGCAGACCGCCGACGTGATCCTGTTCGTGGTGGACGCGACGGTCGGCATCACCGACGCCGACGCCGCCGTCACCCGCGTCCTGCGCGCCACCAAGCGTCCCGTGGTCCTGGCCGCGAACAAGGTCGACGGCGGGCAGCAGGAGGCGGACGCCCTCGACCTGTGGAACCTCGGTGTGGGCCAGCCCTTCCCCATCAGCGCCCTGCACGGTCGTGGGACCGGCGATCTCCTCGACGCCCTGGTGTCGTCGTTCCCCGAGGTCCCGGAGGGCGACGACGATCGTGACGGTGAGGACGGCCCGCCGCGCGTGGCCCTGCTCGGCCGTCCCAACGTGGGCAAGTCCAGCCTGCTCAACCGGCTGGCCGGCGAGGACCGCGTGGTCGTGGACTCGGTGGCGGGGACCACCCGGGACGCGGTCGACGAGCTGATCGAGCTGGGCGGCAAGACCTGGAAGTTCATCGACACCGCCGGTATCCGCCGCCGGTTCCGTGCCCTTCAGGGAGCCGACTACTACGCGACGATGCGGACCGGCACGGCCTTGGAGCGGGCCGAGGTGGCGGTGGTGCTGATGGATGTCAGCGAGCCGCTCGCCGAACAGGACATCCGGGTGGTGGAGCAGGTCGTCGAGGCCGGCCGCGGCCTGGTCCTGGCCTTCAACAAGTGGGACATCCTCGACGAGGAGCGCCGCATCTACCTGGAGAAGGAGATCGATCGGCAGCTCTCCCGCGTCTCCTGGGCCCCTCGGGTGAACATCTCCGCGGCGACCGGCCGGCACATGGAGCGGCTCGTTCCGGCCATCGAGACCAGCCTGAACGGGTGGAACCAGCGCATCCCGACCGGGCAGCTCAACAACTGGCTCAAGGAGCTGGTGGCGGCCACCCCGCCGCCGGTACGCGGCGGCAAGCAGCCCAAGATCCTGTTCGCGACCCAGGCGGGTGCCTGCCCTCCGCACTTCATCCTGTTCACGACCGGTTTCCTCGAGGAGAACTACCGCCGGTTCATCGAGCGTCGTCTGCGCGAGGACTTCGGCTTCGAGGGGACCCCGGTGCACATCAGCATGCGCATTCGGGAGAAGAAGAACGGTGTTCAGGGGCGTGCCTCCAAGGGCAGCGTGCGTCCCGACCGCAATCAGCGCGGGCGCCGCTGACCCTCTTCGACGGCGCCGAGGGCCCATCCGGATCGTTCCGGGTGGGCCCTCGTGGCGTTTCCGGGGATCAGGTCGAGGCCGGTGCCTTCGATCGAGTGGTCCCGCCGGAGACCAGACGCCTGAGCAGACTCTCCGCGGGGCCTCGCAGGCCTCGACGGCGCATGAGTTCGGCGGCGCCCAACGACACCAGCCAGACGAGCGTGGCCACCACCAGCGCTCCGCTCAGTCCCACGCGGTCGTGCAGGCCCAAGGCGATGGGGGCGAACACCGCCATGAACGCCACGCTCTGGAACAGGTAGAAGGTCATGGAGCGCTGTCCCAGTGCGACCACCGCGGTGGTCAGCGGGCCCCGGGTCCGCGCGGCCCGGAGGGCGATCAGCGCGATGGCCCCGGCCATGCCGAAGCCGCCGAAGTAGCCGGTGAGCGGCTGGAGCATGGCCGCGGTCCAGAGCGCGGCCGTCGTCGAGGGCTGCCACAGGC
The DNA here is from genome assembly GCF_000341225.1 of Nocardiopsis alba DSM 43377. GTDB lineage: Bacteria > Actinomycetota > Actinomycetes > Streptosporangiales > Streptosporangiaceae > Nocardiopsis > Nocardiopsis alba. The sequence goes on along the minus strand of NZ_ANAC01000010.1, from coordinate 120,334 downwards.
CGGTCTGGGCCAGGACCGAGGGCAGGGCTCCCAGACAGGAGATCACCATGGTCACCACGACGGCGCGGATCAGGAAGGCTCGGTGGCGTTCGGGGGCCTCCAGCAGTCCGCGCCGGGCCGCCCACATGCCGGCGATCACACCGGGCGTCACCAGCACGGTTCCGACGAACGTTCCGATCGGCGCGCCGGGGAGGCGTTCCAGGTACAGGGAGCCCGTGTCACCGCCGGCGGGCAGGGTCAGCGCGCCGATGTCGAAGGTGGTCAGGCCCTGGGGGAGGGCCAGGAGCAGCGGGAGACCGGAGAGCAGGGTGCCGGGGATCAGGGTGAGGGCGCCGACCCACAGCAGGGTGCGGTCCCGTACTCGGAGGAGGCCGACGAGCACGAGCGAGGCGACTCCGTAGGCGGCCAGGATGTCGATGGGCACCAGGAGGAGGTGGGCCGTGCCGAAGACGATCAGCCACAGACCTCGGCGGCGCAGCATGGCCCGGACGTCGGCAGGGTCGTCGCCTCGGGAGGTACGGCGTTCCAGCATCTGGACGAGGGCGTAGCCGAACAGGAACGCGAACATCGGTCGGGCGTGGTTGCCGACGAACAGGTCGTGGACGGCGAGGGCGATCCGGTTCGCCGCGAGGGGGCCGTGGTCGATGGCCAGGACGTACAAGGGGGCGTGGGCGAAGGCGATGGCCAGGAGCATGGCGCCACGGGCCAGATCGGGGGCGAGCGCTCGGGGCGCGGTGGTGGTCACGGTTCCTCCTCTGCGAGGCGTTCTCGTACATGCTATGTCATGTAAATCATGTAAAGCATGTCGTGGTCGAGGGGAGGAAACGGAGCCGGGGCCCGGCATGATCCGCTTGATAGGCTGTGCGGAACATGTGGAGAAGGTGGTGACCAGGTGGCCGAGAAGGAGGACGGCGCTTCCTACGGGCCCGGTGGCCGGGGGTTCTACGGCGCGGTGACCGTGAGCGAACGCGGTCAGATCTCGCTGCCGGCGAAGGCCCGCCGAGACCTGGGCATCGCGCCGGGCGACAAACTGCTCGTCCTGGGAGACCCCGCGCAGGGGCTCGCCCTGATGACGGTCGACCGGCTCATGGGTCAGCTCGAATCCTCGTCGCTGTTGATGTCGGCGATCCGGGAGCACACCGACGAGCCCGGTGAGACGGGTGAGGACGAGAAGCGGGAGGACTGAGCCCCCCGTGAACGCGCCGAGGGCGCTCCGTCGCACCGACGGAGCGCCCTCGGCGCGTTCGGGTCAGTCGGACTCGGAGGGGAGCCTGCGCACGTTGCCTCCGGGCGAGCGCCACTCCGAGTCCTCCCCGTCCCGGGGACGGGGAGGGGTGGGAGAGGCGCCCTGCGCGATCCTCTCCGGCACCGGGATGGCCGGTGCCCCGGGCAGCGGACGCCCCGCGCTCTCGGGCATCCGCCATACGACCACGACGCCCACCGCGCCGGCGATCATCAGCAGCCAGGCCGGAGCGTACAGGTTGCCGGTGGACTGCACCAGCGACTCCGAGATCAACGGGGTCGTGCCACCGAACAGTGAGACCGAGATGTTGAAGCTGATCGCCAGGGCGCCGTAGCGGACCTTGGTCGGGAAGAAGGCCGGCAGAGCCGCCGGGGCGGCCCCGGAGAAGTGCACCAGGGTGATGGCGAGGACCAGCACACCGAAGGCGACCGACCACAGGTTCCCCTGTTGCAGCAGCCAGAAGGCCGGTAGGGACAGCACGATCGCGAACAGGCTGCCGGAGAACAGGATGGGCCTGCGACCCACCCGGTCGCTCGCCCTTCCGACCAGGGTCACGGCGGCCAGCATGAACACCATCGCGCCCAAGGTCGCGACCAGCCCCATGGTGGTGCTGTAGCCGAGCGAGGAGTCCAGGTAGGTGGGCAGGTAGGCGGTCACCATGTAGTTGTTGACATTGAAGACCATCACCAGGCCCAGACACAGCAGGATGGCGTGCCCCTGCTCGAGGATGGTCTCGCGGAGCTGCCCCTTGCGGCGCGCGCCACCGGCGTCCTTGGCGAAGCCGTCGGTGTTCTGGTCGAAGACGGGGGTCTCCTCCAGCTTGACCCGCAGGTACAGACCGATCGCGCCGAGCGGCAGGGCCAGCAGGAAGGGGATGCGCCAACCCCAGGCCAGCATCGTCTCGTCGCCGAGGAACAACGTCAGCAGGGTGACGATGCCGGCGCCGCCGATATAGCCGCTGAACGTGCCGAACTCCAGCCACGAGGAGAGGAAACCGCGGCGTCTGTCGGGCGCGTACTCGGCGATGAAGGTGGTGGCGCCGCCGTACTCGCCTCCGGTGGAGAAGCCCTGTGTCATGCGGGCGAGCAACAGGAGGATCGGTGCGGCGATGCCGATGGTGTCGGCCGAGGGGATCAGGCCGATCGCGAAGGTGCTCACCGCCATCAACAGCATGGTGAAGGCGAGTACGTGCTTACGCCCGATCCGGTCTCCGAGGGGGCCGAAGAACATACCGCCGAGCGGACGCACCAGGAACGCCGCCGCGAAGGTGGTGAAGGTGGCGATGAGCTGGACGCCCCCCGATTGGGAGGGGTAGAAGACCAGCCCGATCGTGACCGCCAGGTAGCTGTAGACACCGAAGTCGTACCATTCGGTCGCGTTACCGATCGCGGCCGCGGTGACGGCCTTGCGTGTGGTGCGATGTTCGGTCCGCAGGCTTCGGGCACCGTCGGAGGACGAGCCGCCTCCGGGTCGTGTGTCGCTCACGTCTCTCCCTCGGTCGCGTCACCTTGCGTACCTACATAAGCACCATGTGCGAGGGGACCGTGGGATTTGAACGTGTCGGCCGGAGGGTAGCGTGGTCGCATGCGTAAAGTGCTGGTCAGCGCCTGCCTGATGGGGCGCAGGGTCCGCTACGACGGTCGGGCCAAGCCGGTGGACGACGCCGCGGTCGAACGCTGGCGGCGGGAGGGGCGACTCGTCGTGCACTGCCCCGAGATCTCCGGGGGGTTGCCGGTGCCCCGGCCCCCGGCGGAGATCGAACCCGGCGCCGACGCCGCGGACGTGCTCGCCGGCCGGGCACGCATCCTCACCCCCGAGGGCGTGGACGTGACCGAGCACTTCGTCTCCGGTGCCCGTTCCGCGTTGGCCACCGCCCGGGCCCACGGGGTCGCCGTGGCCCTGCTCAAACAGTCCAGCCCCTCCTGTGGGTCACGCGAGGTCTACGACGGGACCTTCTCCGGGGTCAAGGTGCCGGGGGAGGGGGTCACCGCCCACCTGCTCCGCGAGCACGGGATCGCCGTGCTCGATGAGGACCAGGTGGCCGAGGCGGCGCGCCTGCTGGCCGAGGTCGAGTCGACCGACGGGCACGCCACCCCTCCTGGTCAGGGCTTGACCACCTCATAGCGCAGACAGGCGAAGGCGCCGGCCCGCTCGACCTCCAGGGGGCGCAGTTCGACGCGCCCGTCCAGCAGGGGTGCGCCCCCGCCCAGGGAGATGGGCGCGATCGACACCCGCACCTCGTCCAACAGCCCCAGACGGGCCAGGTCGGCGGCGATCCGTCCTCCGCCCACCACCCAGATGTCCCGGCCGTCGGCGACCCGGACCATCTCCGCGTGCAGAGCGCGCAGTTCCTCGTCGGTGTCCGCCCGGGCGAAACGCAGATCCCCCTTCACCCGGGGCAGGTCGCGATGGGTGAGCACCCAGGTGGCCGCCTCGTAGGGCCATGGGTCGCCCCCTTCATGGGTGAGGATCCATTCGTAGGTGGTCGCCCCCAACACGATCGCCCCGGCGCTCCTGATGAACGCCTCGGTGCTGTCGATCGCCTCGGAATTCTCCTCGCCCGGTTGCGCGCCCTCCACAGCGAACAGCCAGTCCAGTGAGTTGTCCGGGTCGGCGATGAACCCGTCCAGGCTGGTGGCGGTCTCGTAGACGGTCCTGGTCATGTCGTTCCTCCGTAGTGTCTCTGTAGCCATTCGATGGGGTCTCCGTGATCCACCGCCACACCCGCCTCACGCAACATCTGTCGCACGAGCTGGCGGCGGTGCGCGGCGAAGGTGAGCACGTGCACCACGACGCCCACCAGGGAGAAGCTCTCCGGCGGGTCGCACAGGGCATCGATGAGCCGGTCGCCCCAGGCGCCTCGGCGTCCGATGTCGTCGACGGTGGCGATCCACCGAGCCCCCGCCGTACGGTGCCTCTCCCGGAGCGATTCCGGGTCGTCGGCGGCCGGCTCGGGGAAGTCCGCTCCCTCGATGGAGGCCAGCCAGACCTCCTTGCTCTTCACCAGCAGCTCCAGCGTGCGGGCGATCGACTCCTCGGGTCCGTCCCACGACAGGACGGTCCGGCCGGGGGCGCGCGTGGCGCGGTACTCCTGCTCCGACAGGCGCGAGGCCAGCTCGATGAGGTGGGTCGTGTCGTCGACGTCGTGGTGGATCTGGAGCACGGTCGGCTCCATGCCGTTCCGCCGCGGCGAGCCCTCCTCCACCCACAGGTGGAACGGCGGATGGAAGTGGACGCCGTTGGGCGCCTCCAGCCACCGTCCGCTGCCCTTGGTGGTCGCGCCCGGCGGATGGCCGAAGGCGCGTGAGAACGCCCGGATGAACCCCTCCACCGACTCGTATCCCGCGGTGAAGGCCGCGTCGGTGACGGTGGTGCCCTGTCCGATCTGCCAGGCGGCCCGCTCCAGCAGTACCCGGCGGCGCAACGCCACCGGTGACTCTCCGGTGTCCCGGGAGAAGGTACGGCTGAAGTGGAACGGCGAGGCGTGGGCCTGTCCGGCCATGTCGCTCAGACGGGCGTTGTCCTCGTGCAGGACGGCGTCGAGGAGTTCGCGCAGACGATCACGGCCCGAGGGCGGTTCGGCGGTGGGCTGACTCATGTGACCAGTATGTTCACGGAGGCCCGTCACGCGCTTGACCGTTCTTGCGCACCCCGCGCGTCCTTCGGCGGCCGTGCCTCGTGGTGCGAACGCCCCGAAAGATGCGATAGAGTCTTCCCCGTTGGCCGCGCCGGAGACGGCGCCGGTCCACCGCACGGGACGTAGCGCAGTTTGGCAGCGCACTTGACTGGGGGTCAAGGGGTCGTGGGTTCAAATCCCGCCGTCCCGACGGGCGAAGGGCGTTCACCTGGGTGAACGCCCTTCTTCGTGTCCCCGACCCGCTCGGAGGGCCTTGTAATAGTGAACCACCGGCATGCCGGTGTAACCGGCCCCCTCGTAGACGGCTCGAGCGGGAGCGTGACCCGGATCGCCTCCGGTCTCGACGAGGGCGACCTTCATGTCCTCCTCGCGCATGAACCGTTCGGCCTCCGCGATGAGTTCCCTCCCCACTCCTCGGCCCTGCCATTCCGGATCGACCGCGAGCATGTGCAGTACTCCGATGCCCTCCTTCCGGTCGAGCCTGACCGTGGAGAATCCGGCGATCCGGTCGGTCACCGCCACCCGGGTTCGCATCTCCTCGGAGTCCAAGGCGGCCCGGACGTCCCGGCTCTGGGCCCGACTCCAGTCCCCGACGACCCGTGCGTAGATCTCCGGCCCCAGGACTCGGGCGATCGAAGCGTGTACGGGCTCCCATGCGCGTAGGGACAGAGCGACCACGGCCTCGCGGTCCTCGGTGATGTGGTCACGAATCTCGATGCCCATGGGGTGCAGCGTAACCACGGGGTGGCCAGACGGGCCACGCGTTTTCCACCTCGAAGGCTCTGGACACATGGACGCGCTTCGACGGCCACGGACACGTGGTGGACCCCTCAGTGCGCGGCGGCGTCGAGGTGGGTGATGTAGGCGTTCATGGAGTGGTCGCGGAGGGCGTCCGCGCCGGGGGAGAACACGTCGGCGGTGTGCCCCTCGAACGAGTCGGTCAGGCCGCCCAGGACGGACATCGGCTTCTCGCGGATCCGTCCGCCGGCGTCGATGTGCCGGACTTCGGAGACATGACGGTAGAGCGGCTCGGGCGGCACCTGGGCGACGATGTCGTTGTTGTTGACGAAGCGGTACATCCTTCCCTGGAACGCCTGCTCGTAGGCCCGCGCCAGGGCGGGATCGCAGGTCCGGGGCTGCCCGAACGTGTAGACGCCGTCCGCCAGGACGTCGTCGGCGAAGTGCAGGCGGGCGGCCGCCAGCATGGCCAGTGCTCCGCCCAGGCTGTGCCCGGTGACCCACACCGTCTGGTCGGAGTCCCGGAACTCCCGCAGAGTGCCGGAAAGCTCCGAGTAGACCGCGTCCAAGGCGCGTTGGAAGCCCCAGTGGACCCGGCCCTCGCAGGAGTGTTCGCGGACCTGGGGGGCGTTGACGTCGGAGAGCCAGTCGCGGACCTGTTCGGGCTCGGTTCCTCGGAAGGCGATGACGATCATGTCGTCGCCCGCCATGACGTAGGCCTGGGTGTCCTCCAGGACGAAGGGGCGGCTGAGCGGCACCCGGAAGGAGCGCACCCGGTCGAACCCCCAGCCCCGCGCCGTCTCCTCCACCTCGGTCTCGTCCTTGTAGGCCAGCCGCGCGGCGTGGGCCAGGCAGCGGACGTGGGGCAGTCCGTAGCCCGTGGCGGTGTGGTCGAAGGTGATCGCGGTCATGTGACGACTCCCGTGCGGATCGATGTCGTCGCCATCTGTAACATTCTTGTTCCGTTCGAAGAGCCCGGACACGGCCGTCCCGGCCGTCCTTCCGGTTCTTCGGCCGGGAGGGGCCGTCCCCTCGGCCCTGCGGGCGGGTCGCCTTCTCCCGGACCTGGACACCTGGAATTCCAGATCTCTCTCCCGAACCTTTCGTGGAACGGACCGTTTCTCCTCGTCGTCGGGCACACTCGTCGACGACGGTACGGAGACGAAGCCCGCGAGGAGCGACGATGGCGGCGACAAGAGGGGAGGCCGGGCCTCCCGGACTCGACACGATCCCCCGACGGGCCGGACCGGACGACGTTCCCACCCTCATAGAACTGCGCGTGGCGGCGGCGGAGTGGCTGCGTTCCATCGGATCGGACCAGTGGCACGACACCGCCCGCGCCATCGCGGACATCGAGGCGGGGGTCGCCTCCGGCACGACGTGGGTCGTCGATCGAGGAGGGAGGATCGACGCGACCCTCACCCTGGGAGGGCCCGACCTCGACTTCTGGAACGAGGAAGACGACCTCGCCGACGCCCTCTACCTCTACAAGTTCATGGTCCGTGCGGGAGAACGCGGCGGTGGGCTCGGAGACGCCTTCCTGGGATGGGCCTGTGCTCGGATCGCCGCTCAGGGGAGGCACTGGCTCCGCCTGGACTGTTGGCGTACCAACCACGCCCTGCACCGGTACTACCGCGAACGAGGGTTTCGGCACCTTCGCACGGTCCGGTGCCCGGGGCGGGGGAGCGGAGCGTTGTTCCAGCGGCCGGTCCTCCCGAAAGGCGAGGCGGATGTGAGGTCCGCTCGAACCTTCGAAGGGGAGGCATGAACGCGGATCCCCCGCTGTTGCCCACTGTCGACGGTGGACGAAGGGATCGGCGATGACGGACCTGGTCGAACGGAACGAGGCCACGGGAGCGGGGACGCTTCCCGCCTCGACGGACGTGGTGATCATCGGTGCGGGCCAGGCCGGTCTCTCGGCCGCCTGGCATCTACGACGCCTCGGACTGGAACCCGGGACCGACCTCGTCGTCCTGGACCGAGGGCCCGCCACCGGCGGGGCCTGGCAGTTCCGCTGGGAGTCGCTGCGCCTGGACGACGCCCACAAGGTCGACGACCTTCCCGGGATGCGCGAGATGGGTCTGAGCTTCGCGACCGCCGACGTCGAACGCCCGGCCCGGGACGTGGTGCGCGAGTACTACGACCGCTATGAGCGCTTCTTCGACCTGAGGGTGGCGCGGCCGGTCCACGTCACCGGGGTCCATGACGAGGGCGAGGGGCTGTCGGTCACGACCACCGCGGGGGACATCGAGGCCCGGGTGGTGGTGAACGCCTCCGGTACCTGGGCGCGACCGTTCCGGCCTCATATGCCGGGTATCGCCGACTTTCGAGGCCGACAGATCTCCACCCCCGAGTACAGGGAGGCGGCGGAGTTCTCCGGCCGGAGGGTACTGGTGGTGGGAGGCGGTACCTCGGCGGTCGGCTTCCTGCGCGAACTCGAAGGCGTGGCGGCCGAGACGATCTGGGTCACCCGGCGTCCGGTCACCTTCGTGAACGACCCGAAGGGCGGTGTCAAGGCGGTGCGCGCCGCCGACGAGGCGGCCCGGTCGGGGAGACCGCTGCCGAGCATCATCAGCGGAACCGGCCTGCCCGCCACCCCCGCGAACCTGGCCGCCCGCGACCGCGGACTCCTGGTGGCCCGCCCGTTGTTCTCGGTGATCGAACCCGACGGGGTCCGTTGGGAGGACGGCTCGTTCGAACGGGTGGACGCCATCATCTGGGCCACCGGCTTCCGCGCCGAACTGTCCCACCTGGCCCCGTTGCGGTTGCGCGAACCCGGAGGAGGGATGTGGGTGCGCGACGGGCGCTCGGTCCGCGACCCTCGGCTGTTCATGGCCGGATACGGGCCGCAGGCGAGCACGATCGGCGCTAACCGGGCCGGTCGGGCCGTCGCCCGCCAGGTCATGGCCGAGCTGGAGAGGAGCGGCCTCCGGACGCCGGCGGGCCGAGCCGGCTGACCCCCGTCCCGGGCGCCTCCAACGTGTGGTCCGGCCCTCGCGGTGGAACGCGAAAATCGGTGGGCGTTCTCTCGATATGTCACTAACCTTCCGAAGGTTCGACGCCTTCGACGGGAGACCCTCATGAACAGCGCAGTGACCCTCATCCGTTCCGCCGCCCTCTCCGACGCGGCCGAATACGCCTACGCGGCCACCGTCCCGGCCGGGACGCGTCTGATCTTCCCCGCCGGCGCGTGCCCGCTGGAGAAGGACGGAACCACCGCCGCGGTGGGCGACTACGCGGGCCAGGCCGCCGTGTGCGTGGCCAACCTGCGGACGGCGCTCGCCGAGGCCGGTGCCGGCCTCACCGACGTGGTGAGCACCCGGGTGCTCGTCGCCTCCTCCTCCCAGGACGACCTGGTCGCCGCCTGGGAGATGGTCCGCGACGCCTTCGGCGATCACGACGTCCCCAGCACCCTTCTGGGCGTCACCGTTCTGGGTTACGACGATCAGCTGGTGGAGATCGAGGCCGTGGCCGCCGTCCACGATCGATGAATCGCGCCCCGGCCGTCCCACGGGGGCGGCCGGATCCGCCCGGATCGAGGCTGTGGACAACCTGATGAGCCGACCCTCGCCGCCCTAGGATCGGAGGAGGACGGGTTCTCCGAGCAGGGAGGGTGCTGTATGCGGGCCAACATGCTGCCGACCGAGGATTTCGAGCGCGATCCCTCGGCTTTCACCGACCGGGTCACCTCCGATGGGCGCTACGGGCGCGTCGCCGAACCGGGCCGCTACCGTCTGGTCGTCAGCCGGGCCTGCCCATGGGCGCATCGGGTGGTCATGGTCCGGCGCATCATGGGGTTGGAAGAGGCGATCTCCCTGGCGGTCGTCGATCCCCTACAGGAGGTCATCGACGGTGAACCGCACTGGGTCTTCAGCGAGGGCAACGGAGACCGGGACGGCAAGGACCCGGTCCTGGGGATCCACGCTCTGCGCGAGGCCTATCTGGCCCGCGACCCCCACTACACCGGGGGTGTGAGCGTTCCCGCCCTGGTGGACGTGGCCACCGGGGAACTGGTCTCCAACGACTACGACATGCTCAGCGTCGATCTGGCCACCGAATGGGGCGATCTGGACAGGGAGGGCGCGCCCTCCCTCTACCCGGAGCTCCTGCGGGAGGAGATCGACACGGTGAGCGCCTGGATCCACCGCGATCTCAACCACGGGGTCTACCGGGCCGGGTTCGCCCCCGACCAGGAGGTCTACGAGGACGCCGTCTCCAACGTCTTCTCTCGGCTCGACTACCTGGAACGGCGGTTGGCCGGACACCGTTACCTGGTGAGCGATCACATCACCCTGGCGGATCTACGGCTGTGGGCCACCCTGGTCCGGTTCGACGCGGTCTACCACGGCCACTTCAAGTGCAACCGGCGCAAGCTCTCCGAGTATCCGGTGCTGTGGGCCTACGCGCGTGACCTCTACCAGACACCGGGTTTCGGAGACACCACAGATCTGCTCCACATCCGGGAGCACTACTACTACGTGCACACCGGCATCAACCCCTCCCGCATCGTGGCGGTGGGGCCCGATCCGTACGGCTGGGAGGAGCCCCACTACCGTGAGGCGCTGAACGGCGAACCCTTCCGAGGGGACACCCCTCCGGATCCGGTGCCGGAGAACGAACGGGTCACGGACCTGGAGTTCCAGGGCTGAGGGCTCCGGCGGGCGGGCTCAAGGCTTCGAGTCGCCGATGTCGGTGACGGGCCCGGGGCCCCGCCCGGCCGGGTTCCGAGGTCCGGCCGGACGGGGAGGTCTCACCGTGCCGGATGGTGCGCGGCGACCAGGAGTTCGACGTTGCGGTCGGCCTCCGAACCGAGGTTGGCGGCGTCGGCGTACAGGTCGTTGACCGACAGCTCTCGGTACAGCGACGCCAGACCGGCCTGCGAGTAGTCGCCGTGGTCCACCTGATAGGGGCTGTCGGCCTCCAACAGGGTGGTGAACAGTGACATCGTCCCGTCGGCGTTGTCCACGATCTCGATGCAGCGGGCCATCTGCGGGTGGTCGATGTGAGAGGCGGTGTTGATCTCCCAGAAACCGCGTTCGGGGCTGCTGGAGGTGTGCGCACGCACCTTGTTGTAGTGGGTGTGCCCGTTCACCCAGGCCAGCACGTTCGGGTAGCGCTTGAGCATGGTGACGAGGATGTCGCCGATGTAGCGCAGCTCGGCCGGGCGGCGACGGTCCGGGAGCGGGTTGGTCATCGTGTCGCTGGTGTGATGGCTGAACAGGACGAACAGCTCGTCGGTGACCTGCTGGGTCCGGCGCCGTCCGAGCAGGTCGTAGTAGACCGAGCTCGACGCGCGCAGGGTCCGCTCCAGCCAGTCGTACTGGGTCTTGCCGATGGACCCGTTGGCCAGGCCGGCCAGGGTGGTCGTGTCCATGCTGATCCCGGTGACGCCCTCGGCGATGGGGAAGGTGTAGAAGCAGTCGACCCCGTCGGCGTTGGCCTCGGTGAAGCCGTGCCCCACCGGCCCGGGGCCGGTGTTGGCCTCGCTCAGGTGGGCGGCGACGAACCCCTTGGTGTCGAAGGGCATGCGCCGCTCGTCGGGGGTCACGGTGGAGGTGATGGACGAGGCCTTGACCGTTCCGGGCTCCTCCAACCGCTCGACCTCGTCGGGAAGCTCGCCGACCTGGTCGGGTTCGGTCATGGCGGCCGCGGCCTGCTCGGTCACCCGGTCGTCGGCGAACATGATCTTGCGGTCGCCGATGAAGCAGTCCGTGAGGCTTCCGACGGGCAGGGTGCCGGACGGGGTGTTGTCGTGGTTGCCGATGGTGCAGTACCAGGGGACGTCCAGCCCCGGGCTGTGGAACTCGGAGGTGGCCGCGTCCAGGAAACCGGGCAGGTGGGGGAAGAAGCCTCGGGACTTGTACCGGTCGCCGCGCTCGCTGTCGGGATGCCAGTACAGGTCGGAGCCGCAGTTCTGCACGCCCTCGTAGCCGGACGGATCTCCGGTGTTGGGGGTGATCGACCCTCCGTTGAGGATCGCCATGAGCCATTCGAGCTCGATCTGCTCGTGATTGTCGGTGTTGTCGCCCGTGGTCATCATGAAGTCGAAGGGACGTCCGGTGACGGGACCGGCACGCAGGGAGTTGACCCTGGCGACCAGGGCCGAGGCGCCGAGCGGGGCGAGCGTCTCCTGGGGGCGGTGGGCACTGGATCCCAGGATCGGGTGGGTGTACTCGAAGCGCACCGGGCTCTGGGCGTCCATGATGTGCAGGTCGGTGAACTGGACGAAGGCCGCCAAGGGGGTGCGGCGGTCGTCGCGGTCGGAACGGGCCGTCACCAGGTCCTCGCGGACCTCGATGGGCCATCCGGGGCCGGAGGTCAGCAGTCGGTAGCCGTCGCCGACGGGGGTGGCGACCTCGGCGAGGGTGGTGCCCTCGGGGGCGACGACCCGGTCCAGGGTGCGGCGGAGGAGTCGGTCGTGAGTGGCGGCCGAGACGGGAGGGGCGCTCAGCCCCAGGGCCGCCAGGCCCACCGCCGAGCTCAGGAGAAATCCACGCCGGTTGAAGGAGGCCATGCGTGTGGTGTGTCCTTTCGGCCCGATGCGGGCCTTGCGGGGTGCGGGGTGGACCCTATTGAAGGTCACCGGGATCGCCGGGGCAACGGGGGAGAGGGGCATCGGTCCGGGGGCGCGGAGGGAGGGGGCGGGCCCGGGTGGGTACGATGCCGGGTTCGGCTCTTTCCGGGAACGGGGGGCCGCGGCGAGGTCGTCCCGTCGTGCCGTCGGGCCGTCCACCTGCGGGTCGACGCGGGGCCTCGGCTCGTTCTCCGGGCCCTTCCCGAGCCTTCATAAAGATGAAAAGATCTCACGTTTGGCCGGATGCGGCCATCCTCATGCCGTTCTCGGCACCCCGACCGGTAGGGGCGCTCCGGAAGCGTTCACGGCCCGAGGGGGTCACGTGTCGGGTGGGAGAGCCGGTGAACGGGGCCGGACCGTGACGTGGTCGGGCGTTCCCTGGCACACTGTTCCGGCGTTCGAACCCGGAATCGATGGACGGACGCGAAGGAGACGGGGGACAGATGAGAACGAAGACGGATACCGGACCGAACCCGGGGGCGAGAGAGTGAACGGGTACCCGCCACAGGGAGGGTGGGGCGGTCACCCCGGCCCGCGACCCCCACAGCATCCGCAGTACCCGCCACATCCTCAGCAGTCGCAGCAGCAATGGGGTCCGCCCTCGCCGGGGCCGCCGCACGGATACGCGTGGCCGCCCGGCCACGGGCAGCCGTCGTACCACGGGCGGGCGCCGCAGCACGTGGCGGTGGAAGGGCTGCCGCAGGGGTGGGATCGTGTCTCCCCCGAATGGCCTCTGCCGGGAGAGCCGGGCACACAGGCCTTCCACCCCTCAGGGGGAGCCGGTACCTATCTGCGTTACCTGTTGGCGTTCAGCCCGCTCCTGGGGGTGTTCTTCGTCGTCTTCCTGCTCCTCGGCTCGATCCTCTTCGAGACGATCGCCTCCGGGACGGGGATGACCGGCGGGATCGTCGTCGGGGCCATCGCCACCCTCTGCCTCGCGGTCACACCCGTGATCAAGACCAGGAGGATGATCCGCGGCACCACCGTCCTGACCTCCCCGGTCGGGGTGGAGCTGCGCGACCACATCGGGTTCCAGGTCCGGCTGCGCTGGCCGGACATCGTCCAGATCGATCGGACGCTCGACCGGATCTCGGCCGGCAGGGGGGTCGAGGTCGGCGGAAAGAACGTCCAGGTCAAGGACCTGGGGTCACGCGGCCTCATCGGGTGGGGAGAGCGCGTCGTGCCGGATCAGGCCGCCCGGATGCGTCAGGTGTTCGCCGCCCAGCCCCGGCACCCCCGCACCGGGGCCGAGCTGGTCGCGATCTCCTTCCAGTCCGCCGGACCGGACGGATGGGACAACCCCCTCGTGTTGGAGGCCCGCCGTCACCGCCCGGACCTGTTCGGCTAGTTTCGTCCTCGAATGTTCGGGGCGCCCCGGGATCCCTTCCCGGGGCGCCCTTTCGGGGTCTGTGCCGAACACGAACGAGATGAGAAAAGGTGAGAACGGTGACGGGTAAGGCCCGTGAGGATGGTGGAGGGCCGTTCCGGCCCGGGCCCGTGCCCGTGTGGATCGGCGCGGGGCTACTGGTCGGCGCCCTGCTATGGCTCGTGACGATGTCCGTGGTCCGGGGAGGGTGGCTCGAAGCCTCCGGCGGCTCCCTCTGGTGGACGGCCGTCCCCTTGGCGGTCCTGATCCTGAGGGGCGGGATGAGATGGAGACGCCACCACCTCTACCCTCCCTCCGTCCCCGTGTATCTCGTCTGGATGTCCCTGGCCTGCCTGCTCGCTCTCTACCTGGTGTGGAGCGCCTTCCCCGAGGGGCTCTTCAGCGGGACCACTCCGGAAGGGCGAGCGGTCCTCGCCCGGCCGGACGACGCGCACGTGTGGCTGGTGGTCTGCGCCGTGGCCCTGGGGTGTCTTCTCATGCTCGCCGGTGGTCGGCGGTTCGAGCCGAGGCCGGCCCGGAGGTTCCTGCCGATGGTCGGGATCGGGGCCGTGGCGGTCGTCCTCGTCGGGGTGTCGCTCGCCCGGTTCGTCGTCCCCTGGGTGCCGCATCGCGTCGCCGGTGACCTCGGGGAACCCGAGGCGATCCCGGCCACGGTCTCCGGCGTCGGTTGGGAGTGGCGTCCGCCCCGAGGGCAGGAGATCCGCGCCGTCGAGGTCTGGGATCACGGGCCGCTCGTTCTGTTGTCCGACGGGGTGACCGCGTTGGACGGGGCGAGCGGGGCCGAGAGGTGGTCCTATCTGCGCCCCAACGATCCGGTCGATGAAGTGTGGACACGCGATGGTCGTGTGCACGTACGCCACCTGGTGGGCGAGACCGAGGACGGCGAGGACCCGCGTGCCACGGATGTGCTGGACCCGGCCGACGGGAGGGTCGTCGAGGTGCGGGGCGACCTCGTCCCTCCTCCTCGGGAGGGGTCCTACGGGGAATGGGACCTGGAGATCCTCGCGGAGATCTCCGACCTCCCCGAAGACTGCACGGTCACCGGCGTGCTGAACCACGGACCTCTCATCATCGGGACCGTCGGTTGCCCGGACGAGGACGGGGAGCTCTTCGAGAACGCGGTCAGGGCGAACGACCCCTTCGGGTGGGAGGGGACCGGTGTGGACGCCCGGCTCGTGGCGGTCGACCGGGAGGAGGAGATCGAGCTCTGGACCCGCGAGTGGAGCGTCCCGCCCGGTGAGGAGGGTCCCCGGCAGAAGACGGTCCCGGAACCGGGAGAGGGTCACGTGGTCGTGCTGGAACGCGGCCCCGAGGGCAGGACCCTGGTGCTCGACGCGGAGACCGGTGAGGACCTCGTGGTCCTTCCCGAGGAGCACGCCTACAGCGCGGACCTCAGGGGGGTGGTGGCGGCCGACGCGAACGGGGCCGTGATCGCCCGTGAGACGGGAGAGTTGGAGACCACCTTCCACCGGATCGACCCCTCCGGAGAGGTCACGGGCACGGCCGTGGTCGAGGGGGTCTACCTCCACGACATCACCATCGGCGGGTCGTCCATCGCGGTACTGGAGGACGCCCTGGCCTTCGTCGGTGCGCGGGACTACCTGGGCGAGTCCGGTTACACCCTGGTCGCGCCCTTCGGGGAGACCGTGGGTTGGGAGAGCCCGACCATGATGTTCTCGGAAGGCCGCGCGGCCTCGGAGGCGATCGCCGTCCCGGGAGCTCTCGTGGCGGTCGCCCGGGACGGGGGGTCCGAGCGCTTGGAGGGATGGACCCCCTGATCCGGTCCCGGGCGCCGGCGCGGCCTCGCCGATGTTCGTCGGGCCCGGGAAATGCGATAGAGTCTGAGCTGTTGGTCGCGCCGGAGACGGCGGATCGGCGCACGGGACGTAGCGCAGTTTGGCAGCGCACTTGACTGGGGGTCAAGGGGTCGTGGGTTCAAATCCCGCCGTCCCGACAGAGAAGTAGCAGGTTGTAGAGAGGTCCACCATCCGGTGGGCCTCTTTCCGCGTCTCCGGGGGCATCACCCCACGTCACGCAGATTGCGTTCCTCGCGGCCACCTACCTCACGATCGCCGTGTCTGCGTCGACCGCCGCCCTGAGGACGCGTGAGCGCCCCGGCGCCACCCGCTGGAACAGCTCCCACGGCTCATCCGGAACAAGGCCTTCGACCATCGACACACGGCCAGGCCATCGAGCATCCAAATGAGATGAACTCTGAGCAGGTGGAACGAGAAATTTCGCTACAGCACGCGGAACAGTTCCAATGACGACTCTCGTCTCCCGACCCGGTGACGCGCCATCGAACAGGTTCACATCCTGAACGCGGAATCGGGCCTTGGACCCTGCATCGCCGCTTGGCTCTTCAAGGTGCTCCTGTTCGTGTGAGCATCACCGAGTCCTCGCCTGGCAAGGGGGAGATGCAATGGTAGGGGGCTCACGCCTTTTTCGGTGACTACCGGGATTGGATTGTTCGCCAGTAGTCGGACATGAGTTCCTTCGACCATTGCGGTTGGGAGACAGTGCCGCGTGGTGCGAACTCGAGCATGTAGGGCTTGATGTCCAGAACCGGGGTCCGATCGATCGCGTCGAGACCTTCGACCGTGACGCTCAGGTTCTGGACGTCGACGATTCGCACGGTGGTAACGCCGATGCGGTTGGGGCGGTTCTTGCCCCGCTGGGCGAAGATACCGACCTTCGGCCATGACTCGTTCCCCCGAGGGTGCCGGGCTCCGGTCGTGATCTTCTCAGTCGGGACGCGGTCGAACCAGTAGACGATCACCGCGTGGCTGAATGCGTCGAGGCCCTGGAGCGCCTCGGGGGAGAAGGTGTCGCCGTCGAGGTGGATGGTCGTCGCTTCCGCGTCCCAGGCGTCGTCGGTGGCATCCGTCCGTGTGCTGTGCACGAAGCCGATGGGGGTCAAGTGAATCGACATGTCTTGTCCTGCCCTTCTCTTTCGACCTTGTCAGAATATGAGCGCCAGGAGCCCTGACGTGAGTGCGGCGACGAACAAGGTGTTGAAGATCGTGGTGCCGAGTCCCCCTCGAAGACCGAAGGGGACGTCCCGGTCGTTGCAGAGGCCGCGACCGGGGAAGAAGTGCTCCGGCAGGTCCAGCGCCATCGCCCCGATGCGGTGCTCCTCGACCTCGACATGCCCGAAGGCGGGCGCCACATCGACAACGAGCTCTTCGTCCAGGTGATGACCTCATACAGCCCACTGACCGAACGCGAACACGACGTCCTCGAATGCACCCTGAAGGGGCTCACCATCGTCCAGACGAGCGAGACCCTTCACCTGCCGACCGGGGCGGTGCGGGACCACCTCTTCAGCGCCGTCCAGAAGACCGCCACGTAGACGCGTCGGGAAGGTCGCCCGCTACGCGCGCGAGAAGAATTGGATATGACGGGCGTAACTCAGGGCTCGGCAGTCTTATCCCTAGCCACGAGCTCGACTTCGAACCCGTCCGGATCCTCCAGATACGCCACATGCCGATCAGGCCCGGCCGCATGGGGGTGCCGATCGGCGAACATCAGCGTCCACCCCTGGCCGGCCGCCTTGCGTACCAGCGACTCCACCTCGTCGGCGGTGTTCACGTGAAAGGCGAGATGGTTCAACCCGGCGCGCTTGCGGTCATGCTCGCCTCGTACCGCGGGACTCGCCTCAAGCACGATGTAAGTGGCCCCGAGCCTGTAGCTGACACCCCGCCCCCAGCGCTCGTATTCCTCGTAGCCCAGAGCCGGCAGCAGCCATCCGAGGCTGTGCTCGGCGGTGTCGAGTTCGCGTACCCACAGCTCGACATGATGTAAAGCGCCGTGGCTTGCGTTCATCGGATTCCTTCCCCTGTACGCAGTAACCGGTGAACCAAGGGTTCATCTCATTCGTGGGAGCTGTTCCAGCGGGTGGCGCCGGGGCGCTCACGCGTCCTCAGGGCGGCGGTCGACGCAGACACGGCGATCGTGAGGTAGGTGGCCGCGATCGTCTTCGTGTCCACGTCCGGCCGCGCCTGGGCGCAGCTTCCGCCGGTGTTCGGTCTGTCCGGGGCCACCGCGCACCGGTGCTTCATCGAGTGGTTCCAGGCCCGGGCCCAGGCCGAGCCGCACCGGCTGGTCCTGGACGAAGTCGGTGCCCGTGGTCGGTGTGGACTGGTCTCGGTGGGTGATCGACCCGGTCAATATGCGGGCCCTCCAAGGGGGGAGTTGACAGGTCCGAATCCTGTAGACCGGGGTGAGAATGGGTCGAAGGTCCACTTGATCACCGACCGGGCCTGTATGTCCTTGTCCGTGGCGGTCTCGGGGGTCAACGTCCACGACCCGCAGCCTTTGGTTCGGGGGCCCTCCGGTCCTGCACCGCCGTGGGCCACGGCGGTGCAGGCCTTCCAAGTCGCACGGGGACAAGGACAACGAGCTCTAAAGGGGGCGCCCAGGTGAACGCCCTTCCTTCGCCTGCGTCAGGGACGCACGGTGCGCTGGGGGACGATCACCGGGGTGCCCGACACCGGGTCGGTGAGCACCGTCGCCTCCACGGAGAACACCTCGCGCAGCAGTTCCTCCGTCACCACCTCGGCCGGCGGCCCTTGGGCGACGATCCGTCCCGCCCGCATGGCCACGATGTGGTGGGCGTACCGGCAGGCCAGGTTGAGGTCGTGCAGCACCATGACCACGGTGCTGCCGCGTTCGCGGTTGAGGTTGGAGACCAGCTCCAGCACGTCCAGCTGATGCGCCATGTCCAGGTAGGTGGTGGGCTCGTCCAACAGCAGCAGGTCGGTGCGCTGGGCCACCGCCATGGCGATCCACACCCGCTGCCGCTGGCCGCCGGACAGTTCGTCCACGTCACGGTCGGCGAACCCGTCCGTTCCGGTCGCCCGGAGCGCGTCCTCCACGGCCTCGTGGTCGTCCTCGCCCCACTGGCGCCACCAGCTCTGGTGCGGGTGGCGGCCCCGGGAGACCAGGTCCCGGACGGTGATGCCCTCGGGGGCGGTGGGGGACTGGGGCAGCATCCCCAACACCCGGGCGACCTCGCGCGAGGGGGTCTTGGCCAGGTCCTTTCCGTCCAGGAGCACCGAGCCGCCCGAGGGCTCCAACAGCCGGGACAGGCCGCGTAGCAGCGTGGACTTGCCGCAGGCGTTGGCGCCCACCACGGTCGTGACCAGCCCGTCCGGGATCCGTACGGACAGCCCGGGTACGACGGGGTCACCGCCGTACCCCAAACGGACGTCACGTGCCTCCAGACGGGCGGTCCGGCTCTCGGCGTCGGTCATCGGGCGGTACCTCTCGATCCACGGCGTCGCTGCAACAGGTACAGCAGGTACGGGGCGCCGACCAGCGCGGTGAGCACGCCGACCGGAAGCTGCACGGGCAGCGCGGTGCGCGCCACGGTGTCGGCGATCAGCACCAGGGCGGCGCCGGTCGACGCGGACAGCAGGGGTGGGATGTCGGGGACGGCGGCTAGCCGTCGCGCGACCTGCCCCGATACCAGGGCGACGAAGGCCACCGGCCCGGCCGCCGAGGTCGCGAGCGCCGCCAGGCACACGGACACCAGCAGGAGCGTCGCCCGGGCCCGGCCGGTGCGCACACCCCAGCCGACGACCACGTCGTCCTCGAAGAGCAGGGCGCGGTTGGTGTGCGCCAGCACCAGAGCGGTGGGCAGTAGGACCGCCAGGCCGAGGGCGACCGGGACGGCGTCCTCCCACGAGCGGGTGTTCAGGCTGCCGGTGAGCCAGACCGCCGCGCGCTGCGCGTCGTGCACGTCCACCACGGTCAGCAGGTACTGCGTGAACCCGGTCAACGCCGCCGACAGGGCGATCCCGACCAGGAGGAGCCGCCGTCCCCGTAGGGAATCGCCTCGGGCCAGCAGGAAGATCAGCGCGGCCGCGCCCAGCCCTCCGGCCAGGGCGGCCACCGGGATCGGGACGACGCCCACGGGCCCGCCCAGCGTGCCCACGGCGATCACCCCGACGGCCGCGGTGGAGGCGCCCGCGCTGATCCCCAGGACGTCCGGGCTGGCCAGCGGGTTGCGCAGTACGCTCTGGCCGAGCCCGCCCGCCAGTCCGAAGGCCGCGCCGACCAGGATCGCCAGCGCCACACGCGGAAGCCGGACCTCCCGTACCGCGTAGACGGTGTTCTCCGCGCCTCGGCCGTGCAACGCGGCCCACAGGTCCGCGGGCGCGGTCGGTCGATCGCCCAGGCTCAGCGCCACCAGGGCGGAGAGGATCACCAGGACGGCGACGGACAGGGTCGCCACCACCACCCGGGCGCGCGGCCGGGGGCGGGGGAGCAGGTCGAGGGCGCGTGACGGACGGCCCGCGCGTACGGTGGCGGTCACAGGCCACGCTCCTTGGTACGTCGGGTCAACCAGATGAAGAAGGGCGCCCCGACCAGTGCGGTCACGACCCCCACCTGGAGTTCGCCGGGCCGGGCCACCAGCCGTCCCACGACGTCGGAGATCAGAAGGAGCAGCGGGCCGAGCAGTGCGGCGCAGGCGAGCAGTCGTCGGACGTCGCCGCCCACCAGCGCTCGGGCGATGTGCGGGATCACCAGGCCGACGAAGGCGATCGGTCCGGCCAGGGCCACGGCGGTGCCCGAGAGCAGGACCACGGCGGCTCCGGCCAGCAGTCGGGTCCGCATGACCCGGACCCCGAGGGCGGCCGCGGTGTCGTCGCCCAGGGCCATCGCGTTGAGCGAGCCGGACACCACCAGGGCCAGGACGGCGCCCGCGAGCATGAAGGGGACGCTGGGCGGGAGCACCCCGGTCCCGGGCATGGTGAGGGCCCCGACCACCCAGAACCGGTACTGGTCCATGGTCGAGGCGCTGAGCAGCACGGTCGCGGAGATCACGGCGCCGAGGAAGGCGGTGGTGGCCGCGCCGGCCAGGGTCATGTTGACGGGTGTGAGGCCTTCGGGGGAGCGCTGGGCGAACAGGTACACCGCCGCCGTGGCCAGCGCGGCGCCCAGCAGGGCGAGGAGGACCCGTGGGGCGCCCGCGCCGAGACCGAGGAAGGCGCTCCCCGCGACCACGGCGACCGCGGCTCCGGAGGAGATGCCCAGTAGCCCGGGGTCGGCGAGGGGGTTGCGGGTCACGGACTGGGCGAGCACCCCCGCCATGCCCAGGCTCGCGCCCACGAGCAGGCCCAGGAGGGTCCGGGGGAAGCGCATCTCCCAGATGACGGTGGCGGCGATGCCCTCCCGGCCGAAGATCCCTTGGAGGGTCTCGACGGGGGAGAGGACGCGCGTGCCCACGGCGAGGCTGACCAGGAAGGCCACGATCAGTAGGACGAGGGCGCCGAGGAGGACCGCGCCGGTGTGCGCGGTCCTCCTCGGCGCGAGGGATCGGGGTGTCACCGGAGGCTGTCGGCGATCTCGGTCAGATCGTCCAGAACGTGTTCGGCGCCGGTCACGCCCAGGCCCAGGTACCAGGTCTCGTCGGGGATCTCGCGGACCAGGCCGTCGTCGGCGACGGCGGGGACCCGGTCCCAGAGGGGGCCGTCCACCACGGCGGCCTGCTCGGTCGCGTCGGCCTCGCCGTAGGTGCCCCAGAGCACCCAGTCGCCTTCGGCCAGGGTGATCTCCTCGGGGGAGATCTCCAGGGCGAGGTCGTCGATGTCCTCGGCCTCGGGGCGCTTCAGGCCCACGTCCTGGAGCAGGACACCGATGAAGGAGTCGTTGCCGTACAGGCGGGTGCGGCCGGCCATGAAGCGGAGCATGGACACGGTGGGGACCTCGCCCCCGTTGGCCTCGACGATGGCGTCACCGACCTCGCCCGCGCGCTCTTCGTAGGCGTCGAGGAGTTCGCGGGCCCGCTCCTCCTCTCCCAGGGCGTCCGCGTTCAGCAGGAAGTTCTCCTTCCAGAGCACGCCGGGGCGGGGCGCGAGAACGGTCGGGGCGATCTCCTGGAGGCTCTCCTTCAGACCGTCGTCGTCGATCCGGAGCGTGGTGCCCAGGATGAGGTCGGGCTCGAGGTTCTTGATCTGTTCGAGGTCGAGAGCGTCGTAGGCGCCCAGGTCCACCGCGTCGCCGACCTCCAGGTAGTCGGGGGCGATCCCGGCGTCGGCGGGGTGGGCGATCCCGACCGGTTCGATGCCGAGGGAGAGCACGTTGTCCAGTTCACCGGTGTCGAGGACGATGACCCGCTCGGGCTTGGCCGGGATCTCCGTCGGTCCGACCTCGCCGTTGGCGACGAGGTTGTCCACGACGCGGGGGAACTCGCCGGGGGCGGCGTCCGTGCCGAGCCGTTCGGAGAGCTCGCGCACGTCCTGGAAGCCCTCCTGTCCGGTGGCCACGTTCGACCGGTTGTCCCCGGTGCCGGAGGTCTCGGTGGTGCCGCAGCCGCTGAGGAGGAGTGCTCCCGCCACGAGGACCGTGGTGGCGGTGGTGAGTCTGGACAAGGGAATCCTCTGATCGCTGATGGTGTCGCCGCGGGCGATCTCCCCGAGGGGTCGAAGGCGGGGCGTGGGCGGTGTCGGCCGCGCACGGGGCCCGTGGTGTCGGTGGTATCGGAGCGCACAGCGATGCCGAAATGCCTGAAGAACACCATTGCGCCCGATTTAGGTAAAGCTAACCTATGAGCCGCGTTCGTGGCCACTCGGGGCGCAGGTCGGAGGGGTGGGGATACGACGAGGCCCCCGGTCGGCACCGGGGGCCTCGTCGGTGTTCGGAGGCGGCTCATTCGCCGAGCACGGGCTCCGGCCGGGGCGGCGGGTGGTACTCGACCGCCCTCTCCTCGGCGAACGCGACCATCTGTCGTTGCCGGTTCCGCGCGGCCGGCCGTTCCGGCACCGGGGTGGCGCGCAGCTCCTTGACGCGTGCCCGACGACCGGCCAGGGCCATCGCGGAGGAACGTCGCATCCCCAGCTCGTCACCGGCCTCGGCCAAGGCCCGTCGGACCCGGGAACGGTAGGTGTGGCGGGCGACGAGGTAGACGGTCACGGCCGTCAGGAAGATGAGCAGCCCCTTGAACAGGATTCCCGAGACCGAACCCAGCAGCGGTGCGTCGAAGAGCCAGTGCAGGACGATCGCCAACAGCAGGAGCAGGGTCGCCTGGGCCGTCCGGCGACCTTCGGGGCGCCAGGAGGCCGCCGCGACCAACCCCACCGCGGCTCCCGCCACGGCCGTCATCGCCCAGTGCGAGCCCAGCCCGGTGAGCACCACCCGGAGGAAGAAGGACTGCACGATGGCGACGACACCGTCGATACCGCCCCTCATGACGATCATGTTCAGCGAGTAGGTGAGGTCCTCCACCAGCTGAAAGCCCAACCCGACGAGAGCGCCGACGATGAAGCCGTCGATGGGGCTGCGGATCGCCTTCGGCAGGAGGACCGCGATGAGCACGATGCCGACGACCTTGAGCAGCTCCTCGTTCAACGGCGCGGTGAGCGCCGCCCCCCACTCGCCGCCGAAGGGCAGGCCGGCGACCTTGTTCCAGATCGACAGCAGGTGGCCGTTGGCTGTCAGGGCCAGGCCGAGGGCCCCGGTCATGCCCCACAGCAGGGCCAGGATCGAGACGGCCATCGTCGGTGCCCGAACCGGTCGGATCCGTCGGAGCACCGCGAATCCCACGACTCCGACCACCGTGAGCAGGACGAACGACAGCGCGGTTTCGCCGGGGAAGACCAGCACCATGCCGAGGAAGCCGTTCACGAACATGCCGAACCCGATCAGGCATCCCAGGCCGAAGACGATCCCGGTGACGATCCTGAGGGGCCGGTGGCGGTCGGTCGCGGGTCCGCGACCGACGCGCGCGGGGCCGCCCTCCTCGTCCTCGCGGGCGGAGGGGCGTGGTCGTGGGACCCTCCCGTCCACGGTGGAGGGCACGTCGGGTTCGGGGCGCGCGTGACTCATGCCCCACCTCCGACACGGTCGAACCGGAGCGTCTGGAGCAGGCGTTCGGCCTCACCCTGACCCGCTCCGGTGGCGGTCGCCTCGATGACGAAGCCCTTGTTGGGCGAGGGGAACAGGGTGGCCGTCCCGGTGTTCCGGTTGCTGTGCATGACGCCGGTCAGCCCTTCGGCGCCCGACGCGGTGGTGACCGGTTGTGGGTCGGTCAGACTCGCGGAGGGGTCCCCGACGCGGACGATGTTGCGCATCCCCTCCCACAGTTCGATGTCCGAGGCCCTCCGCTCGGGGAGGGCCACGTTCAATCGGAGCTGGGTGGAGCCGTGGCCGAGCCGGTAGTTGTCGCCCGCGCTGCTGTCGCCGGGGAAGATCTCCCAGCCCCGGCCGAAGGTCAGCTTCGCCTCGTGCCCCTCGGCCGAGGCGATCGTCATGCTCTGCCCCGCCGCCACGGGGGTGCCGGAGGGGAGGACGGTGTTCACCAGCGCCCATCCGCCGAGCAGGACCACGACCACGGCCGTGGAGACCCCAAGGGGGACCCAGCCGCTCCGTGGCCCTCGGGGTCTGGCGTGTCTCAGTCCTTCGCTCGCCTCGACCATCGTGCCCCCTTCTGTGCGCTCAGGTCATGTCCACCGGTACCAGCGAAACACCGGTGGACCCTCCGCAACGGGAGACAAGAGGCACTTGGCGCACGTTTAAGGTGATTTCACCCAAAAAAGGGGCGATGAGTGACGAACGGTCGAAAGCGCGGCGCCTCTACAGGGTGGTGGCCATGGGGCCGCCGTTCCACGTGACCGTGTCCTGGAGCGCGCCCAACAGATCCATCGGCTCCCCGAGGAGGTCGGCCTGGGCCCGGTGGAGGTTCAACACGATCCGTTCGGCGTCCGCCCACGAGGAGAATTCGCCCAGGTCCAGACCGCGCGCGGCCTCCAGGGGGGCGAGCCCTTCACGTACGGCCTCTCCGGCGGCGTCCAGGACGAACCGGTAGTAGCGCTCGTGGGCGGAGAGGACCTTGTCCAGCTCGGAGGCGCTCAGAAGCGGGCCGTGACCGGGGACGACGTGCTCGGGGACGAAGGAGGCCACCCACTCCAACGAACGCAACGAGCCCTCGAGGGAGCCCATGAACGCCAACGGGGTCAGACCGTGGAAGATCAGATCGCCGGTGAACAACACCCGCTCCCCGGGGAGCCAGGCCACCACGTCCCCGGATGTGTGGGCCGTGTATCCCGGGTGGAGCAGGTCGATCCGGCGTCCTCCCGTGTGGAGGGTGAGCGCACGATCCAGGGTCACCCCGGGAAGCCTGCGGGTGACGTCGCCCCAATCCGGCTGCGGCGTCCACACCGGTGGAAGATGTTCGAAGAGCGGGTCGCGCGCGAGCGCCTCCCGCATGGAGGTCTGTCCGATCAGGACGGTGCTCTCGGGCAGCAGACTGTTGCCGTAGGTGTGGTCGCCATGCTGGTGGGTGTTGAGCGCCCAGCGGATCGGCGCGCCACCGGTGGCGACGTCCAGCGCGTCGAGGAACCTGCGGGTGCGGGTGGCGGTCGCGCACGTGTCGACCACCAGGACCCCCTCGTCGCCGGCGACGGCGCCCGCGTTGTTCACCCACCAGGTGCCGTCGGGCTGCTCCCAGGCGTAGACGCCCTCGACGATCTCCCGCAGTACCCCGGTGTCCGGTCCGGTCTCCGTCATCGGTCCCACCCCTGTCGTCTCCGCCCGTTCGGGCAGCAGATTAGCCCTCGGCTCCGGGGTTCCGGGGCTGTTCGGGACAATTCGTCGGTCCGCGCTCCCCGGAACGGGGCGATTCCGGGCGCACTGTTAACTTGTAGTCCGCATGGCGGACGATACGGACGAGCAGGGGCGAGTGAACGGCGAGAGCAGGGTCGAAGGCGGCCGGAACGAGTACGAGGGGGCACGGAGCCGGCCACTGGCGGACATCGCGGTCTGGACGGGCCTGGGGGTGGCCTTGGCCGGTGTCGTCATCACCCCGTTCGTCCCTCTCCTGGGCGGTGTGGCGGAGGGGCTGGGCGTCCTCTGGTTCCTGGCCCTGGGGATCGGCGCCGTCATGCTGTGGAGCGGGGCCGTGGACGCCCGCGCGAGGAACGCCGGGACGGTCGAGCGCGGACGCCCGATCGCCGGTGAGTTCCTGGCCGTGGCGGTTCTGCTCGTCGGAGCCTGCCTCCTGCTCTTCCCGGACGAGGCGGTCCTGCCCTTCGCCGACGAGGAGTGGCGGCCCTCCGCTCTGGCGGTGTTCCAGTACGCGGTTCTGGTCCTGCTCACGGTGTGTCTCCTCGTGCTGGGTCTGACCGGACGCCGGCCCGAGAGACTCTCCCGATCACGTCGGCCCCTGACGGTCGTCGCGGGGGCGTTGAGCACGGCGCTGATCGGGGTCGCGGCGGGGTACACGAGCCTGTCTCCGTTGGTCGAACACACACGTGCCGAGGCCGGAGAGTCTCTCTCGGTCCCCTCGGAGGTGTCCCAGGTGGGATGGGAGTGGACGCCGGGTGAGGAGAGACGGATCATTGGGATCTCTAGAGGGGTTCGCGGCCCGATCGTGCGGTTGAGCGACGGCTTCGTCGCCTTGGACGGTGCCACGGGTGAGGAACTGTGGACCTACCGGCGTCCGTATGAGGTCGTGTGGGGGCACCGGGTGATGGGGGAGGGTGCCCGTGCCCGCATGGTGCGGGAGTCACCGGAGGGCGAACGCTTCCTGACCGTGCTGGACACCGCGACCGGAGAGATCATCGCGGAGAGGAAGCACTCCGAGAGCGACGGCTGGGCGGAGATCGATACCTCGTGGGCCTTTGTCCGGGGTGATCTGGAGGTGGAGAGCGAGGTTCGGGAGGGGACAAGGGCCGTCCGCGTCTTGGACCCGGAGACGGCCGAGGAATCGTGGAGGGTCTCCTTGAAGGTCCGGGAGGGGGACTGCTTCCTGGAGGAGATGACCGAGTCAGTGATCCTGGTCGAGGACGTTCTCGTGGCCCCCTACGGCTGTGGGGACGACAGACACCTCCGGCACACGTGGCTGGTCATCGCCCTGGACGTGGTGTCCGGGGACGAGGTGTGGCGCCATGAGCAGGATGCCGAGACGAGCAGATCCGTGCGTGTGCGTCCCGGTGCCGGTCGGTCGCTCGGAGAGGAGACCACGGTGCTCGCGGTCGG
The DNA here is from genome assembly GCF_000341225.1 of Nocardiopsis alba DSM 43377. Lineage (GTDB taxonomy): Bacteria > Actinomycetota > Actinomycetes > Streptosporangiales > Streptosporangiaceae > Nocardiopsis > Nocardiopsis alba. The sequence continues at coordinate 93,774 of NZ_ANAC01000010.1, read as the reverse complement.
TGACGACCTCAACGCTCCGAGAACGTATCTGGACGTCCGTACCGGGGAGGAGATGGCGCTACTCCCCGAGTCCCCGCCGATCGAGGACGAGGAGGCCCGGGAAGGCGTCGACGTCCTTCGGGCGAGCGGTGACGGGGCGATCGTCCTTCGGCCCGTGCCAGGAGGGGAACTCTCGGAAGAGGGCCGCTACGACCTGACACGGACCGACGCCTCCGGATCGGTCCTCGACACCGTGCGGGCGGGCGGTGAGCGGCGCGACCTCTCCTACGACTCCGGGTACGCGATGGCCTTGGGCGAGGACACGGTGCTGATACCCCACCGGGGCCTGGGGATGGAGAACATGGGCGAGCTCGCGTTGCTGTCGGTCCCGCTGGGCGGCGGGCCCGAGGCCGAGAAGTGGATCGAGGTGGCCGAGCCCGGAGCGGCCGGCACCGAGGAATCGAACGAGCACCGTCTGCTCGCGGTTCCGGGTGCCGTGCTCTCCTTCTCCTATCGGACCGACCGCGAGGGACGCGATCGTACCGTCCTGTACGGCCTGGTGCCTTGAGGATGAGTGACGGGCGCAGCGGGAATCGAGGAAGAGCCGTGGCCGAGCGTGGCGGGACGAGTGGAGAGGCCGAAGGCGGATGGCGTCGTGAGGACACGCTCGCCCGGGCCGCCGTCGGCGCGCTCGTGGGCGTGCTGGTGCTCAAGGTGGTCGCTTTCCTCTTTCTGGGAGGGTTCGAAGGGCCCGACGGCCTGTGGTCCGTGGCCTTTCTCATCATGGTGGCCGTGGCGTGGGGGACGGTGCGCCATGGGCGGGACACCATCGCCTCCGAGGGAAGGGATCCGCTGCTCACCCTGTGGCTGAGCGCGGCCCTGGTGTCGCTGGCGGCCCTCACGGTCGTCACCTTTCCGGCCGACGCCTTCCGGCTCATCGAGGAGAGCGGCCGGTCCTTGGCGGAGAGGGACGCGGCCCTGTGGGCGGGGACGGTGGTGTTCACGGTGATCACCGCGGCGCTCCTGGTGGTGGGACGCGCGCCTCGGGGGACGTCCGGGAGGCGCGGAGCGCTCTCGGCGGCGGCCGGCCTCCTCGCCGTGCTCCTGGGAGCCTCGGGGTCGGTGTACGTGAGCTGGTACCGGCCGACCGAGCACACCATCGCCGAACCCGGAGAGCCCGCGGGGTTCCCCGAAGGGGTGAGCCGTCTCGGCTGGAGCCGGGACCTCCCCGAAGGGGTCGAGGTCGAATGGATCGAGGCGGGCGTACGGGGCCCGATCCTGGGGCTGTCCGACGGGGTGACGGCGTTGGACGGGGCCACCGGCGAGGAGTTGTGGACCTTCCGGCGCCCCGACGACACGGGCGTTTCGACCTGGGCGTCCCTGGACGGGACGCGTGCCCACGCGGTGTGGTGGACCGGCGACGGCCGGTTCGGAGAGGAGAGGCTCACCGTCTTCGACGCGGCCACCGGAGAGAGACTCTCGGAGGAGCCGATCCGCGATCACTCCGGGGATCGGCGAGCGGACGATGAACGGTGGTGGCCCCTCTCCGACCTCGAAGCGAGCCTCGAGACGGGAAGTGATGGGGAGCCCGTACTGGAGGCCCGACGGACTGCGAACGATGAGCGGGTGTGGGATCACCCTCTGGCGGAGTCGGACTGCCGCTACGCCCCGGGCGAGGGCGGCGACCTCGTACCGGTCGGGGAGGTGTTCGCGCTCTCGCGTGTGTGCCGGGAGGGGGACGGGGGAGCCCGGGTCCGGGTGACCGCACTGGAGATGGAGACGGGGGAGGAGGCATGGCGTTGGGAGGAGCCTTACGAGGACCACTTCGATCACTCCCGCGTCGCTCTGCGGACGGGGGCGGGGAGGGTCTCCGAAGGGGAGGAGCCCGTTCTCGTCGTCGACTCCTATGGACGCCGGGATCTCCTGAACGCGGTCACCGGTGAGGAGGCGTTCGAGATCTCCGAGAGGGTCGGTCTCGAGGACCCCTCCTCCGCTCGTGTCCTGCGCGCCGACGGAGGCGGCACGATCCTCATGGAGACGGACCGCGACGTCCTGTACCGGACGGATTCTCGTGGAGAACCCGCCGCTACCGCGTGGGTGAACGACGAGGAGCGCGGCCTCCTCGCCCAGAAGCGGAGCGCGGTGGCTCTGAACGAGGAGACCGTGGTGATCCCCTTCGTGGGAGAGCCGGGCGGGGAGACGGAGGGACTCGCGGTGCTGTCGGTCCCGTTGGACGGTGGGTCCGAGGAGGCGGAGTGGATCGAGGTCGCCGGGCCCGGGGACCGGCCGGATGCGTCGGCGAGCGGATGGGATCTACTCCCGGTACCGGGCGCGGTGGTCCTGCACCCCTCCACCGGAGGAGCGGCGATGAACACCGTCTACGGACTGGTGCCCTGAACGTCGTTCCTCGGTGTTAGCGTCCCGCCATGGACACCCCCCGATACCTGACCGCGCTCCGAGAACAGGGCACCGCCCTGGCCGAGGCGGCGGAGGGCCGACTGGACGCGCGCGTGCCCGGCTGCCCGGAATGGACCATGGCCGACCTGGTGTGGCACGTCGGCGAGGTGCACCACTTCTGGCGCACGATCGCCTCCGGTGCCCTCGCCGATCCCGAAGGGTACGAGGCCCCCGAACGCCCCGACGACGACCACCTGACGGAGTGGTACCGCGACGGACTCGCCGAGACGCTCACCGTGCTCACCGCACTCGATCCGGTGGCTCCCCGGTGGACCTGGGCGCCGCGCAAGGACGGCGCGTTCATCCAGCGCAGGATGGCCCAGGAGACCGCGGTGCACGCCTGGGACGCACGGGACGCGGCGGGAGGTCGGGTCCCTCTGCCGGCGGATCTCGCGGCCGACGGGGTCGAGGAGTTCCTCTCCTACTTCCTCGACCTTCGACGGATCCTCGGGCTGCCGGACGACCCGGTGGGGCCGGTGCAGACGGTCCTGTTGATCGCGACCGACACCGGCCACGCCTGGACGGTCGACCACACCGGGTCGGGGTGGAGGTTCGAACATGGCGCCGGCCGGGCCGCTTGTGAGGTCCGAGGAGGTGCCTCCGACCTGCTGCTCGCTCTGTGGCGTCGGACCGGGACCGAGAACCTGGGGATCACCGGGGAGCCGGGCGCCTTCGCCACCCTGATCGCGGCCGCCGAGACCGAGTGAGACCGGGGCGCTCCCCCTCACTGAACGCCTGATGGTGTCCGCCCCGTGAGGGAAAGGGGCGGACACCGCAGGGAGACCCGGGACCTCGGATCGGGGCGCTGTTAACGTCGCGACCATGCGCGACCTTCCCACGGGCTTCGACGAGCGGTGGATCCCGGACGCACTGACGGCCTGGGACATCGACACCGCGACCCTGACCCACGTACCGGTGGGGTTCGGCGACCACCACTGGCGGATCACCGACACCTCGGGGCGGGGGTGGTTCGCGACCGTGGCCGACCTGGAGCACAAGACCTTCCTCGGCGCGGACCCCGAGACCGTGCTCGCCCACCTGGAAGGGGCCATGGACACCGCCGCCCGCCTGCGCGAGGACCAAGGGCTCGACTTCGTGGTCGCCCCGCTGCGCTCGGCCGACGGTTCCACGGTCCGGCCGATCGGTGGGCGTTACGCGCTCAGTGTCCTCCCCTGGGTGGAGGGGGAGTCCGGCGGGTTCGGAGACACCCTGCCCGCCGAACGTCGCGACCGGGTGCTGCTCGCGTTGGCCGAACTGCACCGGAGCGCCCGTCCACGAGAGATCCGGGAGCTTCCGGTGGGGCTGGAGGGCACCGACCTCCTGTTCGCCGCGGCGGCCGACCCGGGCGGGCTCGGCGGCCGGGGCCCCTTCTCCACCCGGGTGGGCGAACTCCTCGCCGAGTACGGGGACGTCCTCATGGAACGTCTGACCGGCTTCGAGCGCAGGGCCGCGGGGGTCGACCGCTCCCGCTCCGTGGTCACCCACGGGGAGCCGCACCCGGGCAATCTGCTCTGGTGCGATGGGCGGCCGCGCCTGATCGACTGGGACACCGTGGGTGTGGCGGTGCCCGAGCGCGACCTGTGGCCGTTCGCCGACGACCCCGAGGCCCTGACCCGCTACACGGAGGGCTCGGGGCTCGCACTCGATCGGGACCTGCTCGATCTGTACCGTCTGCGCTGGGACCTGAGGGACGTGGTGGAGTTCGTGGACCTGTTCGCGGGGCCGCACGAACACGGCCCCGACACCGAACGGGCCTACCGGGGTCTGGGCGAGGTCCTCGCCCGCCTGGAGGACGGGGACTGAGGAACGGACGGGCGGGGGCCGTCGGGTACGAACACCCGGAGCGCCGCCGGCCGTTTGCGGAACGACATGACCCGCGCCCCCTCCAGGATCTCCCCGTCCACGGCGATCAACCGGGGGGAGGAGGGGATCTCCAGGGTCAGGGTCCGATCCGTCCGCTCGACGTAGTCGCCCCCCACGGTCAGAGGGCCGGCCAGGATCTCCGACAGGGCACGGATCCTCGGGAAGGGGCGACGGGCGCACAGGAGGCGCACGTCCAGGGCCCCGTCGTCCAACCGTTCCCGGTGGACCGGCACCCGGGCCCGCGTCCGGTACCGACAGTTGCCCACGAACGCCCACCACACCCGGGCCGGCCGTCCGTCGATCAGGACCGGGGTGGGACGCACCTCCCACAGGTCCCACGTCAGGGCCAGGACGAAGGCGGGCCATTTGCCGACGCGCTTCGCCCACCGGTCACGCCGTTCCACCATCCTGGGGTAGGAACCGAAGGACGACGTGTTGAGGAAGATGTTCCCGTCCACCTCGCCCACGTCCACCCGGGCCAGGCGGCCACCGGCGTAGGCGTCCAACGCGGTGGCCGGTGAAGGGGTGCCCAGGGTCTGGGCGAAGTTGTTCAACGTGCCGGTGGGGAGCACCAGCAGAGGACGGTCGTGGGCCAGCGCCGCGGTCGCCCCGGCGTTGATGGTCCCGTCCCCACCGGCCACCGCGAGGACCGCGCAGTCGCTCGCGGCCCGGTCCAGTATCTCCGGCAGGTCCTCGTCGGGGTCGACGTGAACGATGCGCGCCCGGGGCAGCCTGTCGGCGATCTCGGTTTCGGCGTCCGGGGAGAGGACGGAGAGGGTCCCGTCGGCCGCGTGCGGGTTGAGGACGACCGTCACGCCCTCTCCTTCCGGGTCCACGTCGACGGTCTCCGTCGACGAGGTCTCCGCGCCGGGTTCCTCCTCGTCCAGGGGCGGGAGGACCATACGGGCGAGCAGGGCGGAGGCGGCGCCCACGGCCATGCCCGCCAGGACGTCGCCCGGATAGTGGACCCCGCTGTGGACCCGGGAGAAGCCCACGGCTCCGGCCAGCGCCAGGACGGGGACGGTCAGCGACGGGGGAGAGTCGGTGGAGATCCCGAGCGCGAACCCCGTCGCGGCGGCGGTGTGCCCGGAGGGGAAGGAGGAGCTGGAATAGGAGCGGTAGGGGACGCGCGCCGCGGGGACCGCGGAGGAGTCCGGGCGGCGCCTGCGGACCAGGTGCTTGATCACGGACGAACCGGCGTTGGCAGCCGCCGCGGCGAGGATCGCCCGCGCGGCGGCGCGCCTCAGCCGAGGACCTCCGGTGGCGGCGAGGGTCGCCGAGACCATGACCCAGGGGGCCATGTGGTCGGTGGCCTGGACGAACTTCGGGGCGTAGCCGTCCAACGCGGGGGCGCCCAGACGGGTCACCCGGGCGTAGGCGCGTCGGTCGAGGCGTTGGAGCCGTCGTCGGAGTCTCATGGGTACAGCCTGCTCGTCATCGGCTCCGCCGTCCACGTCCGACGTCGTGATCCTGGGCCGGATGTTCGGCCGCACCGAAACGCCCTTTCGATGGTGGACCGTTACGAGGCGCCACGTCCCCACCTGTGGCGGGACCCCCGGCCCTAGGCGGTGACCGGAACCGGCCCTGGATAAGGCGTTTGGACAGGGGCCCGGCCGAGTAAGGTTCGGTCGTTCCCCCCTAGGAAAGGCCCAGATGTCCACCAACGAGAGCCCCGAACAGACCCACGTCGTGGTCCTGCACTCCGCTCGTCCTCTTGAGGTCGACCCCTCTGACACCTACCCCGAGCACCGGATCACCGTGCTCACCGACGGACCCCCGGGCGAGGTCGCCAAGGACCTGGAACGGCCGGACACCGTCTCGATGCCACGCTCGGAGTGGCACGACCAACTCGTCCGCTGGGCGCGCGGCGGTCCCATCGAGGTGGTGACCTTCGACGAGGACTGCGCCCGGATCTGCACCGAACTGCGCGTGACCCTCGGCCTGGACGAGGGAGCCCCGACCTGACGCGAGGGGCCGGCCGAACACGGGGACGGCCGGCCGGGGAGGGGCGCCGCCCCTCCCCGGAACCCGGTGTCAGACGGAGGGGATCTGGCCGCCGTCGACCCTGACCACCGAGCCGGTCAGGTACGCGGCCTGCCGGCTCGCCAGGAAGGCCGCCACCGCGCCGTACTCCTCGGGTTCGCCGTAACGGCCCGCGGGGATCGACGCCCGCCCCTGTCGACGCACCTCGGTCAGGGGCAGTTCCTCGCGTTCGGCGCGGGCGCGGTCCAGGGACTCCACCCTCGGGGTGGCGATCCGGCCGGGAACGATGACGTTCGCGGTGACCCCGTCCGCCGCCACCTCTCCGGCGATGGTCTTGGACCAGGAGTGCAGCGAGGCGCGGAGGGTGTTGGACACGCCCAGGTTCGGGATGGGCGCGATCGGACCCGACGAGGTGCTCGTGATGATCCGACCCCAACCGCGTTCGCGCATCCCGCCGATCACGGCGTCGGTCAGTTCGATCACCGGCAGCACCATGGCGGCGTACATGTCCTCCCACAGCTTCGGGTCCTGCCCGAGGGCGGTGGTGGGGGGCGGCCCTCCGGTGTTGTTGACCAGGATCTCCACCGGGCCCAGCTCGGCGGCCACCATGGTGGCGATCTCGTGGGCGCGCCCGTGGTCGGCCAGATCCCAGACGAGACCGACGGCGTGTGCGCCGTGTTCACGGCAGGCCTCCACCGTCTCCTGGAGGCGCTCCTCGTCCCGGCCGGTCACCGCGACCCGTACTCCCTCGGCGGCCAGAGCGACCGCGATCGCCCGGCCCAGCCCCGAACTGGCGGCGGTCACCAACGCGACCTTGCCGGCGATTCCCAGATCCATCTCGCTCCTCGCTTCCACTGCGGTCTTCCGAGCATCCTGGCAGGCCCGGACCACGGCCGTGCGTTCCGCCCCCGGCTTGTCCCGTTCCCGTCGCGGTGCCGGTTCCGGTCGGTCCTACCGTTCTCCGAGTGGTCCCCTCCCGAAGCGAGGCCGATGTCCAGGGAGGAGGTCGTCTGAGAGAGGTCACGTCGTGGTTTCCTCGCGATACCACGCGTCGACGATCCGTCTTCGGTGGGCGGCCAGGCGGGAGGCCCGGTTCACGGTCAGGGCCCCGACGTTCCGCCCTCCCCGGTGGTAGGTAGCCTCCAGGCGGGAACGGACCGGGTCGTGTTCATGGACCTCGGTCCGTTCCGCGAGCATGGGCAGACCCACCGAGCGGATCCGCAGACCGAACTGGTCGGACCAGAACGAGGGGACGATCTCGTGCGCCGGATCCTCCTGCCCGAGCAGCGCCGCGGCGACCGTGTCGGCGTGATCGACCGCCGCGCTCCAGTGCCCGAGGCTCAGGTGTGCGGGGGACCCGTCGTAGGGCAGGGGGTGGGGCGGAGCCGCCACGTCACCGAGCACCACGATGTCCGAGGTCGGGCGACCGTCGGCCTGGAGGGCGTGGCCGCGGTGGTCGCAGGCGATCCCGCCGGAGGCCCCGTCGTTCAGGCGTAGGCCCGATCCGCGGAGCCAGTCGGTGTTCGGGAGCGCTCCGAGGGCGATCAGCGCGGTTCGGATCGCGACACGCGTTCCATCGGAAAGCAGAGCCTCCTTCAAGACACTTCGCCCCGGGAGGGCCGTCACCGTCGTGTCGAGTCTCAGATCGACCCCGGCCGCCCTCTGGACACCGGCGAGTACCGACCCCACCACGGGACCGACGGCCCGTTCCATGGGCTGGGACGAGGCGTCCACGAGGGTCACGGAGAGCCCCAGAGCACGAGCGGCGGAGGCGACCTCGGAACCGAGGAATCCCGCGCCGATCACCAGGAGCGGCCCACCGTCGGTCAACGCCCGACGCAGAGCCGCCGCGTCCTCCCGCCCACGTAGCGTGTGGACACCGGAGCGGGGGAGACCGCCGGGCCCGGGCCAGGGCCGGGCGGACGCGCCGGTGGCGATCACCAGACCGTCGTAGTCCAAGGTGGTCCCGTCGTCCAGGGTCAGGTGACGCCGGTTCCGTTCCAGGGAGACCGCTCGTCGTCCCAACAACCACCGGGCGTGCAGGTCGGCGGACACCGGCAGGTCCGTGTCGAGGACGGTCCGTCGATCGATCAACACCTCCTTGGACAGGCCGGGGCGGTCGTAGGGGCCGTGGGCTTCATCCCCCACGATGGTGATCTCTCCGGCGAACCCGCGTTCTCGTAGGGCGGTCGCGGAGCGCAGTCCGGCCAGGCCGGCCCCCACCACGACCACCGATTCACCGTGGCTCATCCGTGATCGCCGTCGAGTGTGATGGCACGGACCGGGCAGGAGAGGACGGCCTGTTCGACCTCCGCGCGACGATCGGCCCCGGGGGAGGGTTCGTACGTCAGTTCCTCGTCGTCGTCGAAGGAGAAGACATCGGGCGCGGCGAAGACGCACCGGCCGTGGCTCGCGCACAGCGCCATGTCGACGTGGACCTTCATCGGGGGACTCCCCTCGGTACGGCCGGGAGGACCGGCGGGTTGAATTTCGAGTAGTGGGGGACGCCCTCGGCGATCAGGCCTGCGGAGGACGTCGAGAGCACGCGATCGATGGAGAACTCGACCGTGCGGTCGCCGGGTTCCTCGCCCCAGAGGACGTGGGCGGTCCCGGTGAGCCGGAGCAGGCCGCCGCTCTCCCAGTCCGGGATCATGAGGCCCGCCCGTGGATCCAGCCACAGGTTGCCCAGGGTGGTGAACATGGCGTTGCCGACGTAGTCGGGCCAACGGAGCAGGGTCGGGGAGTGCGCGCGCAGGAACCCCGGGGATCCGCCTCGATGGTTGGCGTCGGCGTCACCGGAACCGTCGGTGGTGGCGATGAAGAAGGTGTCGGAGCGGCGGACGAGGTCCATTTGCGTGTCGGTGAGCCGGTCGTCCTCGACGGTGGTGTCGGCCTCGGCCTGGGAGGGGACGGGGGATCGTCGCTGGATGTACTTGGGGCAGTTGGCGAAGACCTGAGTGGTCTCGAGTCGTAGCCCATCGGTGTCCCCGCCCGTGAGCGGTGTGGTCGTGCCGTTGATCCGCATGCGTCGTCGGGTCCCCGGCTCGATCGCCAGGGCGCCGATCCGTGCGGGTCGGGCTCTGAGTACGTCCGCCAAGGGGTCGTCGGGGCGGGGGAGGGCGGCGATGTCGAGTGTCCGTCCGCCGTGGGGGCGCAGGAAGCCGGGCGGTCCGGTGAGCAGGGAGCACCACACGTCGCCCCGATCATCGGCCGCCCCTAGGACGAGCCACCGTTGGGCGGCGAGGAAATCCGCCGCTATGGCGGGGATCTCCTCGTGGAAGGCCCCTTCGGAGAAGGCGGCCTGGTCGGAGAGGGCGGCTCTGCGCTGGACGGCGATCTCTCCCGGATGGTAGCCGGCCATGGGGTTCTCCTTCCCGAGGCCGGGCGCGGCGCCTCGAGGTGCCGCGCCCGTTCCGAGCGGTTGTGTTCTAGAAGAAGCCGCAGGTGGGGGCCGCGGCGACGGGGGCCTCGGCCTCGTCGGCCCCGGTGGGGGCGTAGATCTCCAGACGGATGCCGTCGGGGTCGTGGAAGAAGATCCCGCCGGAGGCCGTGCCCTCACCGTGGGGGACCACGCCGTCGTAGGCGAAGTCCACCGCGATCTCCCGCAGGTCGGCCTCGGCCCGTCGGACCTCCTCGACCGTCTCCACCTGGAAGGACAGGTGGTGGAGTCCGGCGGTGTCCTTGCGGAAGGCTTCTCCGCTCTGCTTCCAGAGGGTCAGGATCAGTTGTCCTTCGCTGCCGAGGAAGGCGTGCTCGCGGCCTTCTTCCTTGCCCTCTCCCAGGACGTCGAATCCGAAGACGCGCGTGTAGAAGTCGCGCGAACGTTCGATGTCGGTGACGTTCAGGCCCACGTGTCCGGTCCGCGGGGCGATTCGTGTCATGGCGCACCTCTCCTCAGAGCAGGGGGAAACCCTGTGCTTAACCCTTCAAAGGGACTTTAGGGGTTAGTCATGGACGAGGCAACCCTTGAAATGACTTTGAGTGGTTAGTCGTTGGAGGGTTGGTAGGATCCAGGCCGGTCGACCGGGGGAAACGGGATCGAGGGGAAGACGATGGCGCAGACACCGCTCCGACGGCGTCCGCTCGTGGGAGAGCCGATCGCCATGGATCTGCTCAATACCCGGTGGGTGGAGGGAGACCAGGTCTATGACCTGCTCGACTCCCTCGAAGGGCTGGCGGACTGGTTCGAGGAGAGCGGACTGGCCGCTCGTTTCGTCGCCGACGAGGCGACCCTCGACCACCTGCTGCGCACCAGGAACGTCATCGCCCGTCTGGTGGAGGAGCCGCTGGAGGCCGAGGCCGCCGCCGAACTCAACGAGGTCCTCTCCCATGGCGGCGTGCGCCGTCTCCTGGTCGACGGGGTCGCCGCCGAGACGGTCGAGTTCGACCGTCTCTCCTGGGGGCCCTCCTGGACGGCCGCCGCCGACTACCTCGACCTGCGGGGACGCCCCGACCGTATCCGAGGCTGCGCGAACCCGGCCTGCGTCCTGCACTTCTTCGACACGTCCAAGAACGGCACCCGCCGATGGTGCTCCATGTCGGCCTGCGGCAACCGCGCCAAGGCCGCCCGGCATCACGCCAGACGTCGCTAGGGGCGGGCCCCGTTCCCGCCCCGCCCACCGGGAGACCGTTCGATCAGTGCGCGTCGGGGGTCACGACGGCACGGCCGCTGATCTCGCCCGCCTCCAGCCTCCGATAGGCCTCCAGAGCGTCGCCCATGGAGAATCGCTCGATCTCCGGGCGGATCTGCCCGGCCTTGTACATGTCCACCACCTCCCAGAGGTCCTTGACCGACCCCCAATAGGTGTTGGTCATGTACGACTCGTACGGGTTGGTGAAGAACGAGAACTCGTGCGTGCCGCCCGCGATGCCCACCACGTTGAACCGCCCGCCGGGGGCCATGCAGGCCGCCGCGGCGGCGATGGTGGGGGTCGCCCCCACGAAGTCGAAGGCGGCGTCCACCCCGCGACCGCCGGTGAGCGCCCGGATCTCCTCGACCTGCCGCTCTCCGGCGGGCACCGTGACGGCCCCGTCGGCCTCGGCCCGGCGCAAGGCGTCCTCCTTGACGTCGGTGGCGATCACCGTCGCCCCGCTCAGCGCGCGAAGGATCTGCACCCCGATGCGGCCGAGCCCGCCCAGACCGATCACCAGCGCGTACCGTCCCCCGCTGTTCAGATGCGGGAGCGTCTGCCGGATCGTGTGATACGGGGTGAGTCCCGCGTCCGCCAAGGGCGCCGCCGCCACCGGATCGGCGTCGTCCAAGGGGATGAGGTGGTGCGCGGGCACGGTCATGTACTCGGCCATGCCGCCGTCCCGCCCCAACCCGACCGCCAGGTAGGGCATGGTCGCGGCGTTCTCACAGTAGGTGTCCGAGCCCTCCGCGCAGCGACGACAGTGCCCGCAACCGATCGGCCCGTAGACCAGATAGGCGGCGCCGACCCTGATCCGATCGCTCACCCCGGGGCCCAGGGCCTCCACCCACCCGGCGTTCTCGTGGCCCAGGACGAACGGCGGTCTCTGAGCTCCCGGCTGCCCCTCCCGGAACACCCGGTAGACGCTGATGTCGGAGTGGCACGCTCCGGCCCCCGCCACCCTGAGCAGGACCTCTCCGGGGCCGGGGGTCGGCGTGGGGACCTCGGTGAGCGAGGGGAACTCCCCATAGTTCTCGAACACCACTGCGCGCATGTCGCGCTCTCCCTCCGCATGAGGAGCGACGCCCCGTTCCGGACACCGCCACGAGACGTCGCGTATCGCGCGACGTCCCGACCCTGCCCAGTCGACCACGGACGTCCGGAGGAGTCACCCAAAGAGCGTGCAGAGATTCGTCCGCATCGTTTGACCCGGTCGAGAGCGATGAGTTCCGATGGTGGGAGAGGTCGTCACGGGTGAGAGATCACGACGACGTTGGAGGAAGCATGTTCGACAGCACACGGGCCTTCGGGTCCTTCGCCGTCCCCGACACCGAGGTCGCCCTCGACTTCTACCGGAACACGCTGGGGCTGGACGTCGTACCGGTCCCGGGCATGGAGGGGTACGGCCTGATCCGGATCGAACTCGGAGCCGACCGATCGATCCTCGTCTACCCCAAGCCCGACCACGAGCCCGCGGTGTTCACCGTCCTCAACCTGGTGGTCGACGACATCGACGCCGCCGTCGACGAGCTCGGACGTCGCGGGGTCGCCATGCTGCGCTACGAGGGCTTCGACCAGGACGAGAAGGGCATCGCCCGAGGGGAGGGGCCGATGGTGGCCTGGTTCACCGACCCGGCCGGAAACGTGATCGGTCTGATCCAGGAGTGACCCGCACAGAGTGAGGAGGGGCCGCCCCGACACCGTTCGGGGCGGCCCCTCGACCGGAACGGCGCCTTCGACCGGCGCCTCCGGCCCCTCGCCGACCACCCTCCCCCTCCCGCGATGAGTTCTCGGCACGATCCGTGTCCGTACACACGAACGAATCGCTGAGGGAGGAAGAGGGAACCGATGAACACGCCCACACCGCCCATGGGCCCGCCCGCCCGGGCCGGTCGACGGGAATGGCTCGGCCTCGCCGCGCTCGCCCTGCCCACACTGCTGCTCTCCCTGGACATGAGCGTGCTCTATCTGGCGCTCCCGCACCTGGCCGCCGACCTGCGGCCCACCGGGGCCCAGACCCTGTGGATCATGGACGTGTACGGCTTCATGATCGCCGGCTTCCTCGTCACCATGGGCACCCTCGGCGACCGGATCGGACGTCGCCGGCTCCTGATGATCGGTGCCACCGCCTTCGGTCTGGCCTCGATCGCCGCGGCCTTCTCGACCAGCGCCGAGGCGCTCATCGCCACCCGTGTCCTCATGGGCATCGCCGGCGCCACCCTGATGCCCTCCACCCTGGCCCTGATCGGCAACATGTTCGTCGACCCCGCCCAGCGCGCGATGGCCATCTCGATCTGGACCGGCTGTTTCATGGGAGGCACCGCCATCGGCCCCGTCGTGGGCGGTCTGCTCCTCCAATGGTTCTGGTGGGGTTCGGTCTTCCTCCTCGGCGTTCCGGTGATGGTCCTGCTGTTGGTGTGCGCGCCCCTGCTCCTGCCCGAGTACCGGGACCCGTCGGCCGGGAGGCTCGACCTGTTCAGCGCCGTCCTGTCCCTGGCCGCGATCCTGCCGGTGGTCTTCGCGCTCAAGACGGCCGCCGAGGGAGGGACTCCGACCACGGCCCTGGCCGCCGGCCTCCTCGGTCTGGCGATGGGCGTGTGGTTCGTACGCAGACAGCGCCGCCTGGCCGACCCCCTCGTGGACCTGAGCCTGTTCCGGGAGCGCTCCTTCGGAGCGGCCCTGTTCACCATGCTGGTGGGCGCCGTGGCGATGGGCGGAACGTTCCTGCTGATCAGCCAGTATCTCCAGATGGTCGCGGGCCATTCACCCCTGGTCGCGGGGCTCTGGCTGGTGATCCCGGCGGTGGCGATGATCGGCGCCACCCTGCTCGCCGCGCCCCTGGCACAGAGGATCGGACGAGCCAAGGTCATCGGCGGGGGCATGCTCGTCGGCTCGCTGGGGTTCACGGTGCTGCTCTTCGTCCCCGCTGACGGGGGCGGAGCCATGGTGATCCTGGGGCTGCTGCTCACCTCGACCGGTGTCGGCCCCGGCGCGGCGCTCATCGCCGACATCGTCGTGGGAGCCGCGCCCCGGCACAAGGCCGGATCCGCCGAGTCCCTGTCCGAGACCAGTGGTGAGTTCGGAATCGCGATCGGCGTGGCCCTGTTGGGCAGCCTCGCCTCGGCCGTCTATCGGAATCGTTTGGAGGTCCCCGACGGTGTCGACGGCGAGGAGGCGCGGACCCTGGCCGAGGCGGTCGCCACCGCGGAGGGGCTGCCGCCGGGGCGGGCCGAACGGCTGCTCGCCGCCGCCTCGGAGGCCTTCACCGACGGACTCAACGTCACGGCCGGGCTCGGGGTCGTCGCCATGGTGGCCTGCGGTGTCCTGGCCCTGATCCTGCTCCGGGGCTCCGACCGCCCTCGAGAGGGCGACGCGGAGAGCGACGACGGGGCCGGAGCGGAATCGGATCCGGAACCGAGCGATGAGTTTCCGGCCCCGGCCGGGTCGGTACGGGTGAGGAACGACGACACCGACCCCACAGGGAGAATCCGATGAAACGCCCCGTACTCGACAGCATGCTGCTCGCCAGCACCGACCCAGACCGTCTGCGCGACTGGTACGCGGCCGCGTTGGACCCGGCGGAGAGCAGTTCCATGGACGCCTACCGGGTGCTGCGGTTCGGCACCTTCCATCTGCTGATCGATCACCGTGACGACGTCGGCCCCAAGGCCGCCGACGCCACCCGGATGATCCTCAACTTCGACGTCGGCGACGCGCGCGCCGTCGCCGCCCGCATGGACGAACTCGACACCGAGTGGGTGGCGCCGTTGGAGGACCGACAGGGCAGCCTGTTCGCCACGGCCAAGGACCCGGACGGCAACTACGTCCAGATCATCCAGCTCAGCGAGGAGCACCTGGCGGAGATGGAGAACCTCTCCTGAACGGACCGGTGACATGACCGGTCCGAGGGCGGGGCGTTCGTCCGGAGGCGATCGCCCCGCCCCCGCGTTCCCGGCGGTGGCCTCGAAGGACCATCGCCGGTGGAATGCTCGGCAAAGGAACGTCCTCGTCCATCGGTTCTGTCGTAGGGGAGGCGTAGCGTGACGATCGTGGTGGAACACACGGCAGAGACCATCGACATCGACCGGGACTTCTCCCGGCTCATCGCCCCCTACCGGCGGGAGCTCTACGCGCACTGCTACCGGATGCTCGGTTCGGCGCACGACGCGGAGGACCTGCTCCAGGAGACCTACCTGCGCGCGTGGAAGGGCTACGACCGCTTCGAGGGCCGTTCCAGCCTGCGCACCTGGCTGCACCGGATCGCCACGACCGCCTGCCTCACCGCCCTGGACAGACGCGGCCGTCGACCGCTGCCGACCGGGCTCGGCGCGCCCACCTCCGAGCCGGAGGGCCGTCTCGTCGAGAGCCCCGAGGTGCCCTGGCTCGAACCGATGCCCGATCGCCTCGGCCCGGATCTCGGCGACCCCGGAAACGTCGTGGCCGACCGGGAGAGCGTAAGGCTGGCCCTGGTCGCCGCGCTCCAGTACCTGCCGGCCAAACAGCGCGCGGTACTGATCCTGCGCGAGGTGCTCCGGTTCAGCGCCGCCGAGGTAGCGGACGTCCTGGACACCACCGTCCCCGCCGTCAACAGCCTCCTCCAGCGGGCGAGGGCGCGGATCGCCGAGATCCTGCCCGAGGAGGACGAGGTCCCCGAACCCTCGGCCGACCAGCGCAGACTCCTGGAACGTTACGTGGCCGCCTTCGAGAGCTACGACATTCCGGCGCTCACCGAACTGTTCACCGAGGAGGCCGCCTTCGAGATGCCGCCGTACGCCACCTGGGTGCGCGGTCGGGAGGCGATCGGGCGTCTGATCCGGGCCCAGTGCCCGGCCCGTGGGGCGGGGGACCTGGTACTGCTGTTGACCTCCGCCAATGGTCAGCCCGCCTTCGGCATGTACCTGCGCGGTCGTGACGGCGTCCATCGGGCCTTCGGCGTCCACGTGCTGACCCTCGTCCGAGGCGGTGTCGGACACTGCTCGGTCTTCTTCGACACCGACCTGTTCCCGCTCTTCGACCTGCCGGAGGAGCTGCCCGGGCGCTGAGGACCCACCCCTCTTTCCACGGAGACGTCCGGCCGAGATCACCGTCGCGTTCGCCCCATTCACCCCCTTGAGGGGACACAACAGGCTCCGAACCCGGCTACCGTGCTGTGGGGCCGTGAACGACACGTCGCGGCCCTTCAACCGAAGTCCTCTCGTCCGCCCAGATGGGAACCGCGTGAACAGCACCAACGACCGCCTGCCCCGTGACCTGCGTCTGATCGTCACCGGAGGGGGAACGGGTGGCCACACCTACCCCGCGCTGACCGCCGTCAACGCGCTGCGTGAGCGCCTGGAGACGACCGGAAACTCCCTGGAGGTGCTGTGGGTGGGCGCCGCGGGGAGTCTGGAGAAGCGCGTCGCCACCGCCAACGGGATCGCCTTCGAAGCGGTCGCCACGGGTAAGATCCGCCGATCGAAGAACCCGCTCAAGCTCGCCTCCCCCGCCAACGTCAAGGACATGACCAACGTGCCCCGCGGCGTCGCCCAGGCCCGCAGGCTCGTCTCCGACTTCGCCCCCGACGTCGTCCTGGCCACCGGTGGCTACGTGGCGGTCCCCGTCGGCCTGGCGGCCCGCATGTGCCGCCGCCCGCTGGTCGTCCACGAGCAGACCGTGCGCCTGGGCCTGGCCAACAAGGTCCTCGCCCGCGCGGGGGCCCGGATCGCCGTGTCCGCCGAGTCCTCCGTGGAACTGCTGCCCGAGGCCTCCCAGGCCGACGCCGTGGTCACAGGTAACCCGGTCCGGCCCGAGGTCCTGACCGGACGCCCGGAGGAGGCCGCCAAGGGGCTCGGCTTCGGCGGCCACGACCCGGCCCTGCCCACCGTCTACGTGACCGGTGGCGCCCAGGGGTCGGCGCAGATCAACAACAACGTGCGCGACATCCTGCCCTGGCTGCTGGAGCGCGCCAACGTCGTCCACCAGTGCGGCGCCGCCAACGTCGCGGCCCTGGGGGAGAGCGCACGGAACCTGCCGCCCGCCCTGGCCGGCCGCTACCACCTCACCGACTTCGTCGGCCCCGAACTCCCCGACGTGCTGGCCCTCGCCGACGTGGTGATCTCCCGGAGCGGCGCCGGCACCATCGCCGAGCTCACCGCGCTGGGCAAGGCGGCCGTGTTCATCCCGCTGGCCTCCTCCGCCGGCAACGAGCAGGCGCACAACGCCCGTCACCTCCAGGAGTCGGGCGCGGCCGTCGCGCTGTTGGGCGAGGTCACCCCGCAGACCCTTCAGGCCGCGGTCGAGCCGCTGCTGGCCGACCCGGCCGGACGCGAGGCCATCGCGGACCGGGCCCGGTCCCACGGTCGCCCCGACGCCGCCGAGCGTCTGGTGGACGTGCTGCTGGACGTCGCCGGCTGATCCTCCCGGGGCCGTCTCGATCGAGACGGCCCCGGAGTCGCCTTCCAAGGGGCGGTGGGGTTGTGGAGGCCTACTTGCTCCTGGCGTCGTGCATGCCGGTTTGCTGGGAGGGCTTGTGGATCACCCTGTCCCAACCGAAGAAGGCGGCTCCGGTAGCTCCCAGGGCGATGGCCAAGGAGCTGGCCATGTGCTCTCCGCTGAGCCACAGCAGTCCTCCTGTGAGCGCTCCGCTCAAAGCGGCCAGCAAGAGGATCAAGGTCGTGCGAACACCGAAGTGACCTTCGGGGGGCTCCGCATGGGGGGTTCGGGGGGACAAGGGTCTCCTTCTAAGGCACGTAATAGTTGGAGTAATCTTGCTGAGTGCCTCAACCTACCTCAGGATCGGCTTGAGTTGAACTGGCACGTAGTAGTTCGGCATAAAAAGTCTTGGTGTGAGCTTGTTGAGTGCTCCCCGCGCACGCGGGGTTGGCCCCTACTAGGTGCCGAGTTGAAAGTGCTCCCCGCGCACGCGGGGATGAGTCGCGCGGGGTGCTGATCTGTGATCGGTGCCCCGCGCGCTCTGTGGGGAGGGGGCGGTGGGTTTTTCGTGGGGTGAGGGTGGTCGGTGTGGAGAAACGGGACCGCGTACCACAAGGGTGTCGCTTTTGTCATGAAAACCATGACTGTGCCCTGGCCACATCAGGCCTCTGGGGAAACCCGGTTTCCCGCCTGAAGCGTCATAGGGATCCGCTTAGATGAGTCCCATGACCTCCCAGTCCCCTTCCCAGCCCTGGAGGGACGGTCTCTCTGAGGCCGCTCGTGTCGTATGGGCCAAGCACGACTTCGACTCCGACGGCTGGCTTCCGCTCTACCGCCACATGGCCGACAGTGCCTTCGTGGCCGGCCGCCTCTGGGACGAATGGATCCCTCGCCAGGTGCGTGAGCACATCGCCGCCGCGTTGCCCGGTGGCGAGGACGACGCCCGGCGGCTCCTGACCTTCGTCGCGGCCACCCACGACATCGGCAAGGCGACCCCGGCCTTTTCCTGTCAGGTCGAGCAGCTCGCCGCCCGTATGCGTGGGCAGGGTCTGGACATGCCGCTGGAGAAACAGATGGCGGATCGCCGCTTGGCCCCGCACGGTCTCGCCGGCCAACTCATCCTTCGTGACTGGCTGGTGGAGGAACACGGCTGGCGGATACCCAAGACCCACCAGCTCACGGTCATCGCCGGTGGGCACCATGGTGTCCCTCCGGCTGACTCAGCCATCCAAGCGCTGGACGGGCACCGGGATCTCCTGCGCGCTCCCGGGAGCGCGGACGCCTGGAAGCATGTCCAGACCGAGCTTCTCGACAGGGCCGCCCATTTGACCGGTGTCGACGAGCGCCTCTCGGAGTGGCGCACCCTCGCGCTTCCGCAGACGGTTCAGGTCCTGCTCACCGCGCTGGTCATCATGGCCGATTGGATCGCCAGCAACTCCGATCTCTTCCCCTACTTCCCGGGGGAGAGGAACACCGACCCGGAACGCTCCGAGACGGCCTGGCGACTGCTGGACCTACCGGCTCCGTGGGTTCCCGAAACATCCGAGGAGACGGTCACCGAACTGTTCGCCTCCCGGTTCGATCTGCCGGAGGGTGCGAGGCCACGTCCCGTCCAGGAACAGGTGGTGGAGGCCGCACGGGCCCTGGAGGGGACAGGGCTCATGATCGTCGAGGCCCCGATGGGGGAGGGCAAGACGGAGGCGGCCCTCGCCGCCGCCGAGATCCTCGCGGCTGTGACCGGGGCGGGTGGCTGTTTCGTGGCCCTACCGACCATGGCCACCGGTAACGCCATGTTCGGGCGCTTCACCTCCTGGCTGGGCCGTCTGCCCGGCATGCCGGAGGAGGCCGCGTCGATCTTCCTCGCGCACTCCAAGGCCCATCTCAACGAAGAGTTCGCCGCCTACCTCGGCGGGGGACCTCGTCTGGCGGCCGACACGGACAGGGACGCCGAGAGCGACCCCGAAGGGACCGCCCTGGTCGCGCACCGTTGGCTGCGCGGCCGGAAGAAGGGCATGTTGGCCTCCTTCTCAGTCGGAACCATCGACCAGCTCCTCTTCACCGGGCTCAAGAGCAGGCATCTGGCCCTACGTCACCTGGCGATGGCCGGCAAGGTCGTGGTCATCGACGAGGCCCATGCCTACGACACGTACATGAACACCTATCTCGACCGGGCCCTGACCTGGCTCGGTCGTTACGAGGTCCCCGTCGTGATCCTGTCCGCGACCCTTCCGGCGGCCCGCCGACGCGAGCTGGTCCAGGCTTATACCGGAGCGAGGAAGGTGGACCACCCCGAGGTCGAGGAGGCACGTGCCTACCCCCTCATCACCATGGTCGGACCGGAAAAGGCGCCTCGCCTGTACGAACCGAAGGCGTCGGGGAGGACGACGGACGTCCTCGTGGAGTCGATCGACGACGAACTCACGGTCCTGACGGAACGGTTGGACCGTGAACTGTCCGATGGCGGTTGCGCACTCGTCATCCGCAACACGGTGGCCCGGGTCCATGAGGCCGCCGACCACCTGCGTGGTCACTTCGGTGAGAAGTCGGTGACCGTCGCCCACTCGCGCTTCCTCGATCTGGACCGCGCGGAACGGGACGCCCTGCTCCTGCGCACCTATGGCCCTCCCGCGAAGGTCGACGAACTCGGAGGGCGCCGCCCCGAGCGACACATCGTGGTGGCCAGTCAGGTCGTCGAACAATCCCTGGACGTCGACTTCGACCTGCTCGTCACCGATCTGGCCCCCGTCGACCTGGTGCTCCAGAGGATGGGCCGTCTGCATCGTCATCCTCGAGGCGAGGGGCAGAGCGAACGCCCGACGTCACTGCGTACGGCTCGTTGCCTGATCACCGGGGTGGATTGGACGAAGAACCCTCCCGAACCCGTTCGAGGGTCGCGCACGGTCTACGGCGAGTACCCGCTGCTCCGGTCCCTCGCGGTCCTGCTCCCGTACCTGGAGGCGGAGGACGACACGGGGCGCACGGTACGGCTTCCCGACCACATCAGCCCTTTGGTCCAGGACGCCTACCGGGAGACCGGGGACCACGAGGCCCTCACGCCGGACGGTTGGGCCCGGGCTCTGAAGGACGCCGGTGAGGCGGATGAGGCCCATCGATCGAACAAGGCTGAGAAAGCCGGTGACTTCCTGCTCGGTCCGGTGGCCCGAGACGGTCGGGCGATCATCGGCTGGGTGGAGGCCGGGGTCGGTGAGGCCGACGACGACCGGCGTGGGCGGGCCCAGGTCCGCGACACCGGAGAGAGTCTGGAGGTCCTGGTGGCCCGCGGGTACGCCGACGGGACGGTGACCACCGTGCCCTGGCTGGAAGGGGAACGAGGCGGGCTTTCGCTGCCGACCGACTCCGTGCCCACGCCCGAGGCCGTTCGTGCCCTGGCGGCCAGTGGGCTGCGCCTGCCCTACCAGTTCACTCTCGATGGTCAGGTACTCGACCAGGCGATCGCCGAGCTGGAGAACGGCGTGGTCGAGGCCTGGCAGGCCAAGGAGGCCCATTGGATCGCCGGTGAGCTGATCCTGTTCCTGGACGAGGACGACAGGGCCGAGCTGGCCGGACATCGTCTCCACTACACCGAATCCGATGGCCTGGAGGTCACCCGTGCCGAGTGAGACGCTCGCCCCCACAGACACAGAGACATCCCCCGCCACAGCGATCGGGTTCGACCTCACCCGGCGGCCCTGGATCCCGGTGCTGCGAGACGACGGCGTGGAGATCGAACTCTCCCTGACCGAGGTGTTCGAGCAGGCCGAGAGGGTACGCCGGCTCGTCGGAGACGTCCCCACCCAGGACTTCGCCCTGCTCCGTCTGCTCCTGGCCATCCTCCACGATGTCCTGGACGGTCCGAGGGAGATCGAGGACTGGGCGGAACTGTGGGACGACGGGCTGCCTTTGGACGAGGTGCGCTCCTACCTCGACACCCACGCCGAGCGTTTCGACCTGCTGCATCCGAGCACCCCCTTTCTCCAGGTCGCGGATCTGCGTACCAAGAAGGGCGAGTACTCGGCCCTGGACCGGATGGTCGCCGACGTTCCCAATGGGGCTCGGTTCTTCACCATGCGCGCGCACGGCGCCGAGCGGCTCGGGTACGCCGAGGCCGCCCGCTGGGTGGTGCATGCCCACGCCTACGACCCCTCGGGGATCAAGTCCGGTGCCGAGGGCGACCCCCGGGTGAAGGGCGGCAAGGGCTATCCGCAGGGCGTGGGGTGGGCGGGCAACCTCGGCGGCGTGTACGTGGAGGGGGCCGATCTGCGAGAGACGCTGCTGCTCAACCTCATCGCCTTCGATACCCCACAACTGAAAGTCGACCCGGAACTGGACCGGCCGGCCTGGGCTCACCCTCCGCTCTTCGCCGCGCCCCTGGGCAAGGTCGAGGCGGCCTCTCGACCCCATGGTCCGCGCGACCTGTACACCTGGCAGAGCCGCCGTCTGCGTCTGCACCATGACGAGGAGGGGGTCTACGGCGTCCTGCTCGCCTACGGGGACCCCCTCAGCCCGCGCAATATGCAGCTCCGTGAGCCCATGTCCTCCTGGCGGCGCAGCCCGGCCCAGGAGAAGAAGCTCCGTGAGGGCACCATCTACCTTCCCAGAGAGCATGACCCCGCTCGTGCCGCCTGGCGCGGACTGGGCGCACTGGTCACCGGGAAGATGAGGGGCGCCGAACAACGGCAGGAAGCGGCCGAACAGGTACGCCCCCGCGTACTGGAGTGGAACGCTCGTCTGGCCAACGACGGGTACGTGCCCACGGGCGGTGTCGTTCGGGTCCGCTTGGTCGGCGCGGTCTACGGAACCCAGCAGTCGGTCATCGACGAGATCGTCGACGACGCGGTCGCCATGCCGGTGCTTCTGCTCCGTGACGAGAGCCGAGAACTGGCGGTGACGGCGGTCGACGCGGTCAACGACGCCGAGGACGCCGTCACCGCTCTGGGCGACCTGGCCACCGGTTTGGCGCAGGCGGCGGGGGCCGATGGGGAAGGGCCGCGCGCGACCGCGCGCGATCGCGGTTTCGGAGCCTTGGACCACCCCTTCCGAAGTTGGCTGCGTGGGCTGGCGGCAGAGAAGGCTCTCGACGACCCCCTGTATCCGACCCACCGGCGCCGGGAATGGCAGCGCGAACTCCGGGAGATCGTCGTCCGGCTCGGAGAGGAGCTCATCGAGTCGGCGAGCGACGCCTCCTGGGAGGGACGCGTCATCGAGACGAAGGGCGGTGCGTTCTGGCTCAACGCCTCCAGCGTCGACCTGCGCTTCCGGAGGGCGTTGAACAAGTGCCTGCCCCTGGCCGTCTCCGACACCACCCCCGAGACCGACTCCGATGACAGCACGGAGGAAGAACAGTGACCACGACGAGCCGCACCCCCTACGTCCACGAACTCGGAGAGGTGGGGCAGGCGGTCGACGAACGGATCCGCCGCCTGCAGTCCGGCTATCTCAGAGACCATTCCGAAGCGGTGGCGACCCTGGCCAAACTGCGTCGTGGGGCGGGCAAGACCATCGAAGAGGTACCGGAGCTGGTCGGGCTCACCATCGACCACCGTTTCTATGACGTCTTCGACGTACGCGATCCGCACACACCCGACGCCGAGGCGGCCGTCCACGAGGCGCTCACCCTCTACGCCCTGCACCAGCAGTCCAAACGCGACAGGGGCATGCACCGCCGTGGCCGAGAGTTCGGCGACGCGGTGCGCCGACTCATGCCGATGGGAGACATCGACGAACCCCTGCGTAAACGGTTCGTTCAGGCCCAGAGCGCGGGGAACCACGGCACCCGTCTGGACCGGCTACGAGGGATCGTGCAGCGCCTACGGTCCGAGGACATCCCGCTCGACTACGGGTTGTTGGCCGACCAGCTCTATGACGCCCGCACTCCCAAGGGCGCCGAACGGGTGCGCCGCGCGTGGGGCCGAAGCTTCCAGGCCCACCGGCCGTCCAAGAGGCCTTCGGGCGAGGGAACCGAGCAGAACGGTTCCGACACCGAAGCGTGATCCGCACTTCGGGTACCCGATCGGTGATCGAGCGGGCCGGAGCGTCCTTGCTCCTGAAGCGGGACTCGGTGGGACATCGCCGAAGAGCCGGGGCCTCGAGCCCGCCGCACCAGCACTTCACAGACATCCGATAGAGAAGATGAGGACACCCCCATGAGCCGCACCATCCTCGACGTGCACGTGTTGCAGACCGTTCCGCCCAGCAACCTCAACCGTGATGACACAGGGACCCCCAAGACCGCCGTCTACGGTGGAGCTCGCCGTTCCAGGGTCTCCAGTCAGGCCTGGAAGCGCGCCACCCGGACCGCCTTCGGCTCCTTGCTCGACCCTCGTGAACTGGGTACGCGTACCAAGCGTGTCGCCGAACTCGTCTCCTCCCGTATCCGGGAGATCGAACCCTCCATCGAGGAGGCCGAGGCGCTCGCCCTCGCGGCGGAGACCATCCAGGTGGCCACCGGCTCCAAGATCGAGCCCCCCAAACGCAAGGTCGACGCCGCCAAGAAGAACGGCGACCCCGCGCCCGCGCCCGAGTCCGCCTACCTCATGTTCCTCAGCGCCCGCCAGCGCGAAGGCCTCGCGGAACTCGCGGTGGAGGGGCGTGAGGACATCAAGGCCTTCCTGAAGGAGAAGGAGAACAAGGCCCGGGCGAAGTCCATCGCCGACACCCACCACTCCGTCGACATCGCCCTGTTCGGTCGGATGGTCGCCGACGGGGCCGACATCAACGTCGACGCCGCGGCCCAGGTGGCGCACGCCATCAGCGTGCACGCGGTGGAGAACGAATCGGACTACTACACGGCGGTCGACGACAAGAATCCGGAGGAGGAGACCGGCGCCGGCATGATCGGCACCGTCGAGTTCAACTCCTCGACCTTGTACCGGTACGCGGCCGTGGACGTGGACCTGCTCCGTAGGAACCTGGGTGAGGGGCTGCGTGAGGACGAGCCGATCACCGAGCCGCTGCGCCGTGCCGTCGAGGCGTTCGTTCGTGGTTTCGTGGAATCGCTGCCCACCGGCAAGATCAACACCTTCGGTCATCACACCCTGCCCGACGCGGTCGTCGTGAAGCTGCGCGGTGCCCGCCCGATCAGCTTCGTGGGGGCCTTCGAGGAGCCGGTCGAGGCCGAGGCCGGTCACGTCGCCCAGGCCTGTGAACGCCTCGCCGAGTACGTGCCCCAGGTGGAGAAGGCGTTCGGGGCGAGCGACGACGTCGACACCTGGGTGGTCCGGGTCGGAGAGCGCACCGCCGAGCTCGCCGGGCTGGGCGAGGACGTCACCCTGCCGGAACTGGTCGAGCGGGTCGGCGCGGCCGTCGCGGGTCGACAGGCGTCGGCGGAATGAGTGCCACGCACACCCTGCCCCTGGTCCTGGCGGGGCCGCTCCAAGCGTGGGGATCCTCCTCTCGGTTCTCCCGGCGGGGTACGGAGAACTCCCCGACCAAGAGCGGTGTGATCGGGCTGCTCGCCGCGGCCTTGGGCAGAGAACGTGTAGCGGACCTGTCCGATCTGGTGGCGCTGCGCTACGGCGTCCGTGTGGATCAGCCTGGTGTGCGTGTACGCGACTACCAGACCGCCCATCACCAGGTCACCGGTGTCTCCATGCCGATCTCCGAGCGCTTCTACCAGGCCGACGCGGTGTACGTCGTCGCGCTGGAAGGGAACCCGGAACTGATCGGGGCGCTGTACTCCGCGGTGCGAAGCCCCGTCTACCTTCCCTACCTGGGACGGCGTTCCTGCCCGCCCTCACGCCCCCTCGACCTGTGCGAACCGGTCGCCGGAAGCGTCGAGGACGTGCTGCGCGACCAGCCGTGGCAGGCCTCGCAGTGGTATCGGTCGCGGCGTGCGGGGAGGGGGACGGTCGAGGTCGAGTTGGGCGTTCTGGTCGACGCCGAGCCCGGTGACGGTGGTGCCGACACCCTGCGCGATCTTCCGATCAGTTTCGATCCGAGGCACCGACGCTACGGTCTGCGGGCGGTCCGCTCCGGAGCGGTCACGGTGCCCGTCCCTCACGCGCACAGCCGAACGGCCCCCGATCACGACCCCCTTTCGGCCCTGGGAGCCAACTGATGTACCTGACCCGATTCCGTCTCAACACCCATCGTTCCGGCTCGCGCAGGCTGCTCTCCTCCCCACAGGCCATGCACGCGGCCGTACTGGGGGGTTTCCCCGGCCTGCTGCCGACCTCCCCGGTTCCCTCCGGTGCGGCGGCCGAGCCCGGTGGCCCCCGGGTTTTGTGGCGCGTGGACCGTAACGCCAAGGCCGAGGTCTTTCTATACATGGTGAGCCCGAGCCGCCCCGAGCTGACCCACATGGTGGAACAGGCGGGCTGGCCCAGGTCAGATCCGGAGACCTGGTGGAGCACACACGACTACACCGGGTTCCTGTCCCGGTTGGAGGCCGGGCAGACCTGGGGTTTTCGGCTCACCGCCAACCCCGTGCACAGTATTCGTCGCAAGGACGGTGAGGAGACCAAGCGCACCGCGCACGTGACCCCTCGCCACCAGGCCGGATGGTTGCTCAAACAGCAGGCGGGCCGGGGGTTCGAGGTGCTGCGTCGTGAGGGGACGGAACCGGCCCTGCCGGAGATCGACGGTTACGATCTGCTGGTGCATGGGCGCGACGACTCGGGGTTCGATAAGCCCGACCCGCGCCCGCACAGGAAGGGAGCACGCATGCGGGTCCCCGTGGTCACCGCCACCTTCGATGGGAGGCTGACCGTCACCGACCCCGAGGCCCTGCGGAGGGCTCTGTGCGCGGGGATCGGTCGGGCGAAGGCCTATGGGTGTGGTCTGATGACCCTGGCCCCGGTGAGGTGACGATGGCGACGGTGGGTAGACGTGCCGCGCTGAATCCGCGTGAACTGACCAGAGCGGAGGACCGGAGTTCCTTCGTCTACCTCGAGAGATGCGTGATCCATCGAGAGGACAACGCGATCACCGCGGAGGACGGCGAAGGCGTTCGCTACATTCCCGGCGCGACCATCGGAACCCTTCTCCTGGGGCCGGGGACACGGGTCACGCATCAGGCGATGGCGCTCTTGGGCGACAGCGGAGCGGGGGTCGTGTGGGTCGGTGAGAACGGGGTGCGCTACTACTCCGGAGGACGTTCCCTGACCCGTAGCTCGGCCTTGGTGGAGGCTCAGGCCAGGCTGTGGGCCAACAAGAGGAGTCGGCTCGACGTGGCGCGGGCGATGTACCTGAAGCGGTTCCCCGGGGAGAACGTGGAGGGACGGAGCCGCCGGGAGTTGCTGGGGATGGAGGGCGACCGGGTCAAAGCGGCCTACCGGGAACACTCCGCCCGGACCGGGGTCGAATGGAAAGGGAGAAGATACGTCCCCGGAAGATTCGACGAGGGGGACGCTCCGAACCAGGCGATCACCGCCGCGGCGCAGTGTTTCTACGGTGTGGCCCAGTCCGTGGTCGCGGCCCTGGGTTGCTGCCCGGGGCTGGGCTTCGTGCATTCGGGACACGAACAGTCGTTCGTGCTCGACGTGGCCGATCTGTACCGGGTCGAAGTGGCCGTACCGGTCGCCTTCGACGTGGCGGCGGAAGGGGATGAGGAGGTTGGAGCACGAACGCGGCGTGCCCTCCGCGACCGTATCCATGAGGAGGGGCTACTCGAGCGGTGTGTCGGGGACATCAAGGAGCTGCTGCTGCAGGGGAAGAAGGTCGAGGAGACGGACCGTGTGGGTCTCCGGACCGACCAGGGGCCGGACATCGAGTCGGGTAGGAACCTCGGGGTGATCTGGTGACGGTCATCATCCTCACGAACTGTCCGGCAGGACTGCGCGGCCATCTCACGAGATGGTTGTTGCAGATCGCCCCGAACGTGTTCATCGGCAAGCCCTCCGCGCGGGTCCGGGAGGTCTTGTGGGAGGAGGTCCGGCAGTACGCCGGCAATGGCAGGGCGCTGCTCGTGCATGCGACCGACAACGAGCAGGGGTTCGCCTTCGAGACCTTTGAACACAAGTGGAGGCCGGTGGATCACGAGGGAATGACCCTGATCCAGCGTCCCAAGGAGGGCGGGGGAGCTGCGACCGCCCCGGTTCCGGTGAAGAAGGGCTGGAGTAAGGCCTCGAAGAGGCGCCGGTTCGGCAGGTGAGGAGTGTGGGTGAATTGGTTCGTGTGTCTGAATTTCCACAACGTGCGGATTCGGGCCTATCCGGCTGATGAACGTGCAGGTCAACGAGGCTGCTCCCCACGCACGCGGGGGTGATCCCTCAACTGGCATGCCCCCAGAAGGTAGAACCCTCTGCTCCCCACGCACGCGGGGGTGATCCCAACCGCCTGGAGGAGACGAACACGCGCCTCCGCTGCTCCCCACGCACGCGGGGGTGATCCCTGCGACCCAACGATGAGAAGGAGCCCTGCGTGCTGCTCCCCACGCACGCGGGGGTGATCCCTGAGTCAGAGCACGCGGGGCCGTACGGCGGGCCTGCTCCCCACGCACGCGGGGGTGATCCCGGTACGGGGTGACGCCCCGTACCGCCTAAGCGCTGCTCCCCACGCACGCGGGGGTGATCCCGCCATCCCCGCCAAGGGAAGCGAGGTGTTCTACTGCTCCCCGCGCACGCGGGGGTGATCCCTCGGCGTAGAACTTCAGGTGCTCTGGATCGCGCTGCTCCCCGCGCACGCGGGGGTGATCCCGCGACTGGTGGCGCAACCGCGCGGCGGCTCTGCTGCTCCCCGCGCACGCGGGGGTGATCCCGCCTCCAGCGCACTGGTGAGCATGGCTCCGTCCTGCTCCCCGCGTACGCGGGGATGGCTCCCTGCTGTACGAGATGAGCGGTTCCGGGCCCGGTTGTCCTCCGTGTGCGGGAGTGTCCGGTCTTCCGCCGTGAAGTCGTGTCTCCAGCGTCCTTACGGTCCCCCGCGTACGCGGGGATGTCTCCAGGTGACATGCGAGATCGCGTGAGACCTGAGTGCTGTTCTCCGTCCGCGCGGAGATGGGATGGGCCTGTCCTAGGGGCGCGTGCGGGGCTTTGGCACAATGACGGGGTTCGGGGTGTCCGGAGGTCGTCGCGCTCCTTGATCGTGCCTCCTCCGCGGTGAAGGGGTGGGTCGAGGCATGGTTCGGGGTCGCGGGCGCGTCGCGGTGGTGTTCGGGGCGGTCGTCCTGGCGCTCTCGGGTGTGGGGTGCGCCCCCGAACGGGCGGTGGAGCTTCCTCCCGAAGGCGGCTTCGACTACCAATTGGGCGGCGCCTATCCGCCGCCCGAAGGGGTCACCACGGTGGTGCGCGACAGCACCGCCGAGCCCGCCCCCGGCCTGTACTCGGTCTGTTACGTCAACGGCTTCCAGACCCAGCCGGACGAGCTCGACCGCTGGCTCGAGGAGGATCCCGACCTGGTGCTCAGGGGTGAGGACGGCGAGCCGGTGGTGGACCCGGGCTGGCCGGACGAACGGATCCTGGACACCTCCACCGGCGAGCGCCGGGAGCGGATCGCCGAGATCCTCACCGAGACCATCGATCGATGCGCGGACGCCGGGTTCGACGCCGTCGAGTTCGACAACCTCGACTCGTATCTGCGTTCGGGTGAGGCTCTGACGGTCGACGACAACCTGGCTCTGGCCTCGGTCCTGGTCGGTGTCGCCCACGGGCGTGGTCTGGCCGCGGCGCAGAAGAACACGGCGGAGGAGACCGGTCGCGGCCATGACGAGGTGGGGTTCGACCTCGCCGTCACCGAGTCCTGCGCCGCGTGGCACGAGTGCGGCGCCTACACCAGGGTCTACGGTTCGGGGAACGTGCTCGCGGTGGAGTACCCCGAGGAGCTGGCGGAGGCCGCTCTCGACTTCGATGTGGTGTGCGCTGATCCCGAACGTCCGGATCGTGTGCTGTTGAGGGACGCGGCGCTGGTCCCCTCCTCCGACCCGGAGCATCTCTTCGAGGCCTGCTGAGAGCCGTGTGAACACGTTCTCCCCGAGGCTCGGCCCTCGGGTGGCGGGGGTCACTCGTCCCTTAAATCGAGTTTTCCTACCTGTATGATATGTTTTTGTCCGGTCAAGAGCTCCCGCCGTCTGGCTCGGCAGGCGGGACAGCAACCCTCGTACGGCGGTGGGGTGCTCCCGAGCAAGACCAGGCGCCCGCGACCGTCGGGCGCAAGTGCTATCCGACGCGGCGGGGACGTCCCCGCGAGAACCCGTGACTCCAACGGGCCCGCATCCCGGCCGTCGGTTTCGAGAGGAAGAACGTGTCCCACGCTCCCATCCCGTCACGTGCCCTGCTTCTGCCGACCGCGGCCGTACTCGCCCTTCTCACGGCCTGCGGATCCCCGGCCTCCTCCGGGGCCGGAGCCGACGGTGAACCCGTCCAGGGCGGCTCCCTCGTCTACCTGGAGTACCAGCCCCACGACAGCCTCTATCCGCCCGAGGCGGGCTTCTACCCCAACGGCGGACTGGTCAACAACATCGCCGACCGACTCGTCCACCAGGACCCCGAGACCCTGGAGTTCGAGCCCTGGATCGCCACCGATTGGGAGGTCGACGAGGACGCCACCGAGTACACCTTCACCCTGCGCGGCGACGTCACCTTCTCGGACGGCTCTCCGCTGGATGCGGAGGTCGTCGCCGCCAACTTCGACCTCTACGGGCTGGGCGATCAGGATCGCGCCCTCATCGTCTCCGAGGCGATCAACAACTACGAGAGCAGCGAGGTCCTGGACGAGAACACCGTCCGCTTCCACTTCGACGCCCCCTCGCCCGGGTTCCTCCAGGCCACCTCCACCATCAACTCCGGCCTGCTCTCCGCCGAGACCCTCGAACTGGCCCAGGAGGGCTTCAGCCCCGGCAACGCGACCGAGGTGATCGGCTCCGGCCCGTTCGTCGTCTCCGACGAGGAACTGGGCACCGGTCTCACCCTCACCGCCCGCGAGGACTACGCCTGGGCACCGGAGAGCTGGGAGAACCAGGGACGTCCCTACCTGGACGAGGTCCGGATCAACGTCACCCCCGAGGACAGTGTCCGAGTGGGGGCCCTGACCTCAGGACAGGCGCACGTCGCCCGTTACGTCCAGGCCCAGGACGAGGAGCGGGTCGAGGCGGCCGGTATCGAGATCCTCGCGCCGCAGACCAACGGGGTGAACAACAGTCTCAGCCTGCGGTTCGGCAACGAGATCCTCTCCGACCTGAAGGTGCGCCGGGCGCTGGTGGCCGGGATCGACCGCCAAGAGGTCGTGGACACGATCTACACGGACCACTACCCGCCGGCGACCTCCACGCTCAGTAGCACCGCCCAGGGCTACGCGGACCAGTCCGAGTACCTGGAGTACGACCCCGAACGCGCCGAGGAGCTCTTGGAGGAGGCCGGCTGGACCGTCGGATCCGACGGGATCCGGGAGAAGGACGGGGAACGGCTCTCCCTGGTGGTCAACGAGGCCGCCCCGCAGCCGCGCTCCTTCGAGACCCTGACGTTGGTCGGCCGGCAGCTGGCCGGGATCGGGGTCGATCTCCAGATCCTGGCGGCCGACGCGGGCACCTACACCGAGGCGATCAACGACCCCGACCAGGTGCAGCTCTACCACTCGATGGTGGGCCGGGCCGACCACGACGTCATCAAGAGCCAGTACCACTCCCGGAACCGCAACACCCTGCTCAACCGTGACCCCAAGGGCGACTCCGTCGAGGACGAGAGGCTGGAGGAGCTGCTGGAGGCGGTGGCCTCCACCGCCGACCCCGAGGAGCGCGACGAGGCGAGCGCGGAGGCGCAGCGCTACCTCTCGGAGCAGGCCTACGTCATCCCGCTGTTCGAGGAGCCGCAGGTCTACGGCGTGGCCCCGAGCGTGCACGGGATCGGTTTCGAATCCGTCGCCCGCCCCTCCTTCCAGGGCGTCTGGCTGAGTGAGTAACGGTCCCCGGACTCAGTGAGGAGGAGCTCGTATGCGTTACGTACTCCGACGGGTCGGACAGGCCGTGGTGGTGCTGTTCGCCGCGTTCACCGCGGCGTTCGTCCTCCTCCAGGCCATGCCCGGCGACGCCGTCATGATCAGGTTCGAGAACCCCGAACTGGGGCTGTCTCCGGAACAGATCGCCGCCCTGCGCGAGGCCTACGGTGTGGACGTCCCCGCCCACCGACAGTTCCTCCACACCCTCCTGGGCTTTCTGAGGGGGGACTTCGGCTACTCGGTCCAGAGCGGTACGCCGGTGAGCCGGATGATCGCCGAGGCCCTGCCGGGCACGCTCCTGCTGGCCTCGCTGGGGTTCGTCGTGGCGGTGATCCTCGCCGTGGGGATCGCCTTCCTGTCGACCTATCCGCGGCTCTCCTGGATCCGCGGCGCCCTGCGGGCCCTGCCGTCGCTGTTCGTCTCGGTCCCGGTGTTCTGGCTCGGCATCCTGTTGGTCCAGGTGTTCTCCTTCCGGCTCGGCCTGGTGTCGGTGATCGCGCCGGGGCCGGTGGAGGGGCTGATCCTGCCGGTCCTGACCCTGGCGGTCCCGATCTCGGCGCCCCTGGCCCAGATCCTCGTGCGGAGCATCGACGAGGTGTACACCCGGCCCTTCGTCACCGTGGTGCGGTCCCGAGGAGCGGGCCACCACCGGGTGTTGTGGCGCGATGTCGCCGGGAACGCCCTGCTGCCCGCGTTGACCATGGCGGGCGTGCTGTTCGGTGAGCTGATCGGCGGCGCCGTGGTCACCGAGACCGTGTTCGGTCGGGCCGGTCTCGGCCGGCTCACCGAACAGGCGGTCGGCAACCAGGACGTGGCGGTCCTCCAGGCCGTCGTCCTGCTCACCGCCACCGTGTTCGTCCTGATCAACCTGTGCGTGGACCTGCTCTACCCCCTGCTGGATCCGCGCTTGAGAACGAAGGCGGGTGCGGCCGCGTGAACCCGAACACCTCGACCCGATCCGCGACGGTCACGGGATCGGTCCCGGCCCGCCCGAGCGCCCTCGAACGGCTGCGGCGGGTGGACGTGGGCACCGCCCTGGCCTGGCTGGTCGTCCTCGTGGCGGTGGCCTGGGCCTTGGCCCCGGGCCTGTTCACCTCCGCCGACCCGGTCGCCGGGGTCGCGGCCGACGCCCTGCGCCCTCCGGACGCCGAGTACCCGTTCGGTACCGACGCCACCGGCCGTGACGTGTTCGCCCGGGTGGTGTACGGCTCGGTCCACTCGCTCTCCGGGGCCCTGATCGCGGTCACCGTCGGGTTGGTGGCGGGCACGCTGATCGGCGCCGTCGCCGGGACCGTGGGCGGTCTGGTGGAGGACGTCCTGATGCGGGTGGTCGACGTCCTGTTGGCCGTTCCCTCGCTGCTGCTGTCGCTGAGCGTGGTGATCGTGTTGGGCTTCGGCACCGCCCAGATCGCCTTCGCGGTGGGCGTGGCGGGTGTCGCCGCCTTCGCCCGGCTGGCCCGTTCCGAGGTGGTGCGGGTGCGCGCCACCGACTACGTGGAGGCCGCCTACGCCGGCGGGGGCCGTTTCCTCACGGTGTTGTGGCGGCACGTGCTGCCCAACTCCCTGACCGCGGTGGCGGCCCTGGCGGCGCTCCAGTTCGGCACCGCGATCCTGGCCATCTCCACCCTCGGATTCCTGGGCTACGGCGCCCCGCCGCCCACCCCCGAGTGGGGGCTGATGATCGCCGAGGGGCGCGACTACGTGGCCACCTCCTGGTGGCTCACCACCCTTCCCGGCCTGGTCGTCGTCGCGGTCGTGTTGTCCGCGAACCGGATCAGCGCCTCGATCGCACGACGGGGGAGAGCATGACCCGCAACCGATCCGACGTCTCCGACCCGGACGGCACCACACCGGTGCTGGAGGTCGAGGACCTCACCGTCGCCTACACCTCTCGCCACGTGGAGACCCCGGTCCTGCACGGCGTCTCCCTGACCGTCCATCCCGGCGAGGTGGTCGCGGTGGTCGGCGAGTCCGGTTCCGGAAAGAGCACCACCGCGCAGGCCGTCATCGGTCTCCTGCCCGACAACGGACGGGTGACCGGTGGCCGGATCCGCCTCAACGGCACCGACATCACCTCGTGGAGCGACAGGCGGATGGAGTCGGTGCGGGGGAGAAGGGTGGGACTCGTCCCGCAGGACCCCGGCACCTCACTCAACCCCGTCAAGCGGATCGGGGACGCGATCGCCGAGGTCATGCGGATCCACCGATGGGCCGACGAACGGCGGATCCGCGCCCGGGTGCTCGAACTCCTGGAACGCGTGGGCATCCCCGATCCGGAACGTCGGGCCCGCCAGTACCCGCACGAACTCTCCGGGGGCATGCGTCAACGCGTCCTCATCGCCGCGGCGATCGCCCTGCGCCCGGAGCTGATCATCGCCGACGAGGCCACCAGCGCCCTCGACGTCACCGTGCAGCGGACCGTCCTCGACCTGATCGACGAACTCAGAACGGAGGACGGCACGTCGGTCCTGTTCATCACCCACGACCTCGCGGTGGCCTCCGACCGGGCGGACCGGGTGGTGGTGCTCGAAGGCGGTCGCGTCCGGGAGGCCGGCGACACGGCGACGGTGCTGTCCACACCGGGCCACGCCTACACCCGGCGGCTGGTCGCCGACGCCCCCGCCCTGAACGGCGCGGGGCACCGCACCGCCGAACGGACCGCCGCCCTGCTCGCCGAACGGGCCGACCTGCCACCGGCGATCGCCGTCACGGACCTGGTGCAGGAGTTCGGAACCCGCCGGGACCGGTTCCGCGCCGTGGACGGGGTCTCCTTCACGGTGACGCCGGGCACCACCCACGCGATCGTGGGGGAGTCCGGCTCGGGCAAGACCACCACCGCCCGCGCCGTCATGGGCTTTCGCCGCCCCACCTCCGGCGAGGTGTCGGTCGGGGGAACGGAGATCGGCCCGCTCCGGGGCAGGGGCCTGCGCGACCTGCGCCGTCGGCTCCAGATGGTCTACCAGAACCCCTACGGCTCGCTCGATCCCCGGCGGACGGTCGGCTCCATCGTCGCCGAACCCCTGGTCAACTACCGGATCGGTGACAGAGCCGAACGCGCGCGCACGGTCGCCGAGTTCCTGGAGCGGGTCGCGCTCCCGACGCACCTGAGCGACCGTCGACCCCGGGAACTCTCCGGCGGCCAGCGCCAACGCGTGGCCATCGCCCGAGCCCTGGTGCTGCGACCCGAGGTCGTGGTCCTGGACGAACCCGTCTCGGCGCTCGACGTCACCGTCCAGGCGCAGATCCTCGACCTGCTCGAACGACTCCAGGAGGATCTGGGACTGACCTACCTGTTCATCTCGCACGACCTCGCGGTGGTGCGGCGCCTCTCGCACACCCTGTCGGTGATGCGCGGCGGTCGGGTGGTGGAGTCCGGCGTGACCGAGAAGGTCTTCGCCGATCCCCGCCACGAGTACACGCGCGGCCTCATCGAGGCCATCCCCGGCCGTCGGGAGCCCGCGCTCCCGGCCCGCCCCTGAACCATCCGCGACGACATCACAAGGAGCACGGCCATGCCCGAACAGCTCGGTTTCTTCACCCGGGTGCTGGACGACGCGCCCCCGGCGGAACGCTACCGTCTGGCCCTCGAACAGATCCGGCACGCCGAGGCCCTCGGCTACGACAGCGCCTGGGTCGCCCAGCACCACTTCGACGGGGACGAGGGCGGCCTGCCCTCGCCCCTGGTGTTCCTGGCCCGGGCCGCGGCCCGGACCGAACGGATCCGGTTGGGGACCGGCGTGGTCACCCTGCCACTGGAGGACCCGATCCGGGTGGCCGAGGACGCCTCCGTCCTGGATCTGCTCAGCGAGGGACGCCTGGAGGTGGGGATCGGCTCCGGAGGGACCCCCTCCACCTTCCCCAGCTTCGGGGTGGAGTTCACCGAACGGCGCGAGGTGTTCGCCCGCAAACGCGAGGCGCTCCTCGCGGCGCTGGCGGGGGAGGCCTTCGACGGCACCTCGAACCGGCTCCATCCGGCCCGGCCCGAGCTCCTGGAACGGCTCTGGTTCGCCACCTTCTCCAGCCCGCTCGCGGTGACGGCCGCCGAACGCGGCGACGGGTTGATGCTCTCGCGCACCCAGCCCCGCCCGGCCGAGGCGCCCGAGACCACGCTGTGGGACATCCAGAACCCCATCATCGACGCCTACCTGGACCATCTGGCGCCGGGGGCGGCTCCCCGGATCAGCGTGGCCCGGACCCTGTTCGTCGCCGACGACCGACAGGAGGCGCTCCGTCTGGCCGAACACGGCTACCGCAACACCCGCTTCGCCCGCTCCACCCTCGGCGACGAGGTCGACCGGCTGCCGGTGGAAGAGCTCCTGGCCCGGCTGGACGCCCACGTCGGTACCCCGGAGGACGTCCTGGAGTCGCTCTCCCGGGACACCGCGCTCCGGCGCGCCACCCACCTGTCCTTCCAGGTCCACTCGGTGGATCCGCCGCACGAGTACGTGCTGCGCTCCATGGAGCTCATCGCCACCCGGGTCGCCCCCGAGCTCGGCTGGACCCGGAACGACATCGATCTCGGCGCCTGACCCGCCGACGAACCCATTCCTCGAAGGAGGCCACATGACGGACGATCTCGTCGACCGTCTGCTCGACATCACGCCCGGAAGTCCCCTGGACCGTGTGCGGGCCGCCCGGCCCGAGGCCCGGGCCAACGCCCGGCTCAGCCACCGGGCCCTGATCGAACCCGCCGACCCGGGCGGCGTCCCTCACGCGACACGCGCGCTCATCGCCGTCTTCGTGGCGACCCTGCACGAGGCCTCCCGGCTCGGTGACCACTATGAAGGCCTGGCCCGGGAACGGGCCGGAGACGACGCCGCGAACACGGTCGTCGCCCTGGGGGAGTGGGCGCGGGCCCACGGACCCGCCGGTCGCCACCGCGAGGACGGCCTGGTGGACGAGTCCACCGACGGACCGACCCTGACGGTGTCCGACCCCGAACGCGCCCTGCTCGGCGAGGCCGTGGCCACCGCGTTGGAACACGCCCACCTGCTCGTACTGCGTCCCCGTGAGGCCGGACCGGACGACCTGCGCGCCCTGGCCGCCGCCGGATGGACCACCACCGACATCGTCACCCTCTCCCAGCTCGTCTCCTTCCTGGCCTTCCAGATCCGGCTGGTCCACGGGCTGGAGGCCCTCTCCACGCGAACGGAGGACGCCCGATCGTGAACGCCGTACCCGAGAACACCGTCGCGACCGCTCCCGACCTCGTCACCGAGCACCCCGACTCCCGTCGGCCCGAGCACTTCACCCGCTCGACCGTGGGCTGGCTGCCCTGGCTCGCGCCCCTGACCGAGGACGAACTGACCCCGCGCCACCGAGAGGCCCTGGTCGAGGAATCCAGGGCCCGGATGCCCTACTTCGCGCTGCTGGTCCGCGACCCGGACGCCCTGGAGGCGCGGACCCGCACCGACTTCGACATCTTCCACAACACCGAGGGCGGACTGCCCCGGGCCGAACGCGAGCTCGCCGCGGCCGCGGTGTCCCGGTTCAACGGCTGCGTGTTCTGCGCCTCCGTGCACGCGCGCCTGGCCGCCCGCTTCTCCTCCCGGGGCGAGGACGTCGACCGCCTGCTGGCCGAGGGCGTGGACACCGACACCGGCGACCGGCTCTGGAACGCCGTGGTCCGCGCGGCGGTCGCCCTGTCCCGGACCCCCGTGGAGTTCGGCCCCGAGCACGTGGACGAGCTGCGGGCCCACGGGCTGTCCGACATCGAGATCGGCGACGTGATCAACAGCGCGTCCTTCTTCAACTGGGCCAACCGGCTCATGCTCTCCTTGGGGGAGCCCGTACATCCGCACGACCGGCCCGGCCGTACGGCCTCGGGCCGTGCGACCCCGGAGGGAGACCGATGAGCATCCCCGCCACCCTCGACCACCTGGTCTACGCCGTCCCGGACCTGGAGACCGCCCTACCGGCCTTCGCGGACCTCTCGGGGGTCGCTCCGGTCCGGGGCGGAAGCCACCCGGTCGGTTCGGCCAACGCCCTGATCGCCCTCACCGTGGACGGACGGCGGGTGCCCCACTACCTGGAGATCGTCGGCCCCGACCCGGAGCGGGCCGACCCCGGTCCGGTGCCGGTGTTCGGCCTGGCCACGCTGGACCACCCCCACCTGGCCACGTTCGCGGTCCGGGTCGAAGGCGACCTGGAGGCCGCGGTGGAACGCGCCCGAGCGGTCGGGCACGACCCGGGAGACGTCGAACCATGGTCCCGGACCACCCCCGAAGGGTCGGTCCTGCGCTGGCTGCTGGCCAAACGGGAGGCCGACCACTACCCGGCCCCGGTCCCCTTCCTCATCGACTGGGGCGACACCCCGCAGCCGGGGCTGGGGGACCTGCCCGCCCTGGAGTTGGTGTCCCTGCGCGCCGAGCATCCCGACCCCGACTCCCTGTCCCCGGTCCTGTCCGCCCTCGGAGTGGACCTGGAGGTCGTCCGAGGGGACGCCCCTTCGCTGGAGGCGGTCCTGCGCGGCCCCGAAGGAGAGTTCGTCCTGCGCTGATCCGGGCCCGGTGGGGGTTCGAGGGACCCGGGCCGTCCCAAGGCGAAGGCCCGGGTTCTCCATCTCTTCCCAGACACGGTTTTCTCCCACGGAGCACCGGGTAACTGTGTCCCCACATCCCCCACCGACGCACTCGACCCGAACAGGGGAGTACATGGGACGGACCCATCGACGCGCACGCGCCGCAGGGGAGCACCGATGCGAGGTCTGAGGACGACCCTGACCCTGGCCGGAGCCCGGTGGTTGTGGAGACGCCACCGCCGCTCACGGGAGTCGACACCGGTGTCCGCGGGTCGGAGCGGGGCGGAGCTCCTCGCCTGGGGAGCGGCCGCGGCCGCCCTCGGGGCCGGTGCCTCCGCCCTGTCCGAACGCCGTCGCGCCCGACGGATGAACGGCCGGGTCGTGCTCGTCACCGGAGGGTCGCGCGGCCTCGGTCTCCAGCTGGCCCGGGAGTTCGGGGCCGGTGGGGCCTCGGTGGTGATCTGCGCCCGAGGACGGGAGGATCTGGACCGGGCGGTCGCCGAGCTCACCGGCCGCGGTGTGGAGGCCCTCGGCGTGGTCTGCGACGTCACCGACCCGGAGGCGGTCGACTCCCTGCTCGACGACGCGGTCGAGCGTTTCGGCCGGTTGGACGTGGTGGTCAACAGCGCCGGGATCATGCGGGTCGGCCCCCAGAGGACCCTGCCCGACGACGCCTTCGTCCAGGCCATGGACGTCATGTTCTGGGGCCCCTTCCACCTGTCCCGCGCCGCGATGGAGAGGATGCGCGGACGAGGCGGCACCATCGTCAACATCACCTCCATCGGCGCCTACCTGTCGGTGCCGCACCTGCTGCCGTACTCGGCCGCCAAGCACGCCTGGGCGGCGCTGTCCGAGGGCATGGCCGCCGAGTCCGGGGGGAGCGGGGTCCGTGTGGTCACCGTCGTTCCGGGGCTGATGCGCACCGGTTCGCACCGCGGGGTGGTCTTCAGTGGAAACCCCGAACGCGAGTACGCGTGGTTCGCGCTGGCCGCTGGCGCCCCGCTGCTCAGTGTGAGCGCCGAACGCGCCGCCCGGCGCATCGTGGCCGCCGCCGCGAGCGGACGCGGCTTCCTGGTGATCTCGCCGATCGCCAGGATCGGCCTGGCCGTCCACGGAGTGGCCCCGGGCCTCACCCAGGCGGGTATGCGTCTTGTAGGGCGACTGTTGCCGGGCGCCCCCGAACGCGTGGAGGAACGTTCCGGATCCGAGGCCGCCGACAGCCGGATCGGACGTCTGGTCGGTGTCGTCGCCGCGCTCAACGAGAGGGCCGGCAGGCGGATGAACCAGAGCTCGCGGGCGGAGGAACGTCGGCGGGACGTCGACAGTGGAAAGGACGGGTGATGGCGCGAGGCCCGATACGAGGGGCGAGAGTACGCGCGACGACCGGTATCGAGAGGAGGTGATCCGCATGAGCGCCCTCCATCCGGATCTGAGACAGCCCGATCCCATGCCTCCGGATCCGTTCCCGCCGGCTCCGATGCCGCCGGGGCCGGTCCCTCCGGAGCCGAGTCCGCTGCCGGACCCCGAGCCAGGCCCTCCAGGCCCGGTCCCCGACCCTCCGGGGCCCGAACCCGAGCCGGAGCCCGCCTGACCGGACGGGGCCGATGAGGGGCACGCGCCTTCCCGGGCGGGCCCCGGGAGGGCGCGTGCCCGGTATGATCACGTTGGGTCACGCCTCTTGACGTTTGTGCTACCAAGTCGTAACTTCTACGGGAAACACTCCTTCCGGATCCCCCCGCCCCCTGCGCGCGGCCGGCCCGCGCTCCCGTTGGAGGTCACCCTTGGCGCGTCTTCGCACGACCACCCCCGCCCGCCACCCGTACCGGACCCTCTCCCTCACAGCGGTGGGAGCGCTCCTGCTCGGCGCGGCCGCGTTCTTCCCGGCCTCCGGCCAGGAACTCGAACCGGTCTCGTCCACCTCCCCGGACACCACCGCCATCGACGGACACGGACGGCTCTCCGTCTGCGGCATCAAGCTCTGCGACGAGAACGGTGAACAGGTCCAGCTCACCGGGATGAGCACCCACGGCATCCAGTGGTACGACCACTGCCTCACCGACGGTTCCCTGGACGCCCTGGCCGACGACTGGAGGGCCGACGTCCTTCGGGTGTCCATGTACATCCAGGAGGGCGGCTACGAGACCGACCCCCGGGGCTTCACCGACCGCGTCCACGAGCTCATCGAGGAGGGTACCGAGCGCGGCCTCTACGTGATCGTCGACTGGCACATGCTCACGCCGGGCGACCCGAACCACAACACCGGGCGGGCCAAGGAGTTCTTCCAGGAGATCGCCTCGGTCCACGCGGACAAGGACAACCTGCTCTACGAGATCGCCAACGAGCCCAACGGGGTCTCCTGGAACTCGATCAAGGGCTACGCCGAGGAGGTCATCCCGGTCATCCGGGCCGAGGACCCCGACTCCCTCGTGCTGGTCGGCACCCGTGCCTGGTCCTCGCTGGGGGTGTCGGAGGGCTCCGACCACTCCGAGATCGTCGCCGACCCGGTGGACGCGGACAACATCATGTACGTGTACCACTTCTACGCGGCCTCCCACGACACGGTGCACTACGACACCTTCGAGCGGGCCGTGCGGGAGCTTCCGCTGTTCGTCACCGAGTTCGGCACCCAGGAGCACACCGGTGACGGGCCTGACGACTTCTCCTCCGCTCAGCGTTACCTCGACCTGATGGAGCGGGAGAAGATCAGCTGGGTGAACTGGAACTTCTCGGACGACTTCCGCTCCGGCGCGGTCTTCGAGACGGGCACCTGTAACGCGGGCGGCCCCTGGGCCGGTACCGACTCCCTCAAGCCCGCGGGGGAGTGGATCCGTGAGCGGATCCGGACCAGCGGCCTCTCCGGCTGACCTCGGACACACGAAGACGGGCCCCGGACGCGTGCGTCCGGGGCCCGTCCACATCCGTCACTCGGTCGAGATGACCAGCTCGCCGGCGTCGTCCACGTCGACCACGACCCGGTCGCCCGAGGCGATCTGCCGATCCAGCACCATCCTGGACAGCCGATTGCCCACGTTGCGCTGGATGGTACGCGCCAGCGGACGGGCGCCGAACTCGGGCTGGTAACCGCGGCGGGAGATCCAGCGGACCGCCTCGTCGGTGAAACGGATCGATATGTCCTGGGCCGCCATCCGCTCCTCGGTCCGCTCCAGCATGAGGCGGGCGATCTGGTCGATCTGCTCCTCGCCGAGCTGCTGGAAGACGATGACCTCGTCGATCCGGTTGATGAACTCGGGGCGGAACTCCTCCCTGAGCCGGCGCATCACCCGTCGTTCGGTGTCGGCGTCCATCTGCCCGTCGGCGGTGAAGCCCATCGGACCGCCCCCGGTGATCGCCTCCGAACCCAGGTTGCTCGTCATGATCACCACGGTGTTGCGGAAGTCGACCGTGCGACCCTGGCCGTCGGTCAGACGTCCGTCGTCCAACAGCTGCAACAGCAGGTTGAACACGTCCGGGTGGGCCTTCTCGATCTCGTCCAGGAGCAGCACCGAGTACGGGTGGCGACGGACCGCCTCGGTGAGCTGACCGGCCTCCTCGTATCCCACGAACCCGGGCGGCGCGCCGGTCAGCCGGCTGGCGGTGTGCCGCTCCTGGAACTCGCTCATGTCGAGCCGGACCATGGAGTCCTCCGAACCGAACAGCGCCTCGGCCAGGGCCCGCGCCGACTCGGTCTTGCCCACGCCGGTCGGGCCCAGGAACAGGAAGCTGCCCACGGGGCGGTCCGGGTCGCCGAGCCCGGCCCGGTTGCGGCGGATCGCCTCCGAGACGGCTGTGACCGCCTCGTCCTGGCCGATGACCCGGTCGTGCAGCACCTCCTCCAGGTTGACGAGCCGGTCGCGTTCGGCCTGGGTCAGCTGCGATACCGGGATGCCGGTGCCGCGAGAGACGACCTCGGCGATGTCATCGGGACCGACCTCCGGGACGGCCGAGCCGGTCCCGCGCGCCTGGTGGACACTGCTCCTGGTCTCGTTGATCTCGTCGCGCAGTCGAGAGGCCTTCTCGTAGTCCTCGTCCTGGACCGCGCGGTCCTTCTCGCCCTCCAGGTCCTTGAGCCGCTTCTCCATCTCGCGCAGGGTGGAGCTGGAGGTCTTCAAACGGAGGCGGACGCGGGCTCCGGCCTGGTCCACGAGGTCGATGGCCTTGTCCGGCAGGAATCGGTCGGTGATGTAGCGGTCGGACATCTCGGCGGCGGCCACGAGGCTCTCGTCCCCGAACCGCACCTGGTGGTGCGCCTCGTAACGGTCGCGCAGCCCGCGCAGGATGTCGACGGTGTCCTCCACCGACGGTTCGGGCACCTGGACCGGTTGGAACCGGCGCTCCAGGGCGGCGTCCTTCTCGATGTTCTTGCGGTACTCGTCCACGGTGGTGGCGCCGATGATGTGCAGCTCGCCCCGGGCCAGGGCGGGCTTGAGCATGTTGCCCGCGCTGGTCGATCCCTCCGAGGCTCCGGCGCCGACGATGGTGTGGATCTCGTCGATGAAGATGAGCAGGTTCTCGGACTGGGCGCGGATCTCCTCGACGATCTTGTTCAGCCGTTCCTCGAAGTCGCCCCGGTAGCGGGTGCCCGCCACGATCCCGGAGACGTCGAGCTGGACCAGCCGCCGTCCACGCAGGGTCTCGGGAACGTCGTCGTCGAAGATGCGTTGGGCGATGCCCTCCACGATCGCGGTCTTGCCCACGCCCGGGTCGCCGATGAGCACCGGGTTGTTTTTGCGCCGGCGGGCCAGGACCTCGATGCACTGTTCGACCTCGTCGTCGCGGCCGACCACCGGGTCCAGCCGACCCTCCCGGGCCAGGGCGGTCATGTCGGTCCCGAATTCGTCCAGGGAGGGTGTCTGCGAGGGTTCTCCCTCGACCTGACCTCCTCCGGAGGCGGGACCGGTCGCCTTCTGCAACGACTCGGGGGTGATCCCCTGATCGCGCAGCAGTTGGCCGACCGGGTGGTCGGGGTTGATCGCGAGCGCGAACAGGATGTGCTCGGGCATGATGCCGGAGCTGCCGGTGGCGCGGGCGATCTGGAGGGAATCGAGAAGGGCCCGTTTGGCCGAGGGGGTCAACCGGGCGGAGCCGCGCACCGCCCGCGGCGCCTGGGCGACCGCCTGGTCGATGACGTCCTCCAAGGGCTTGGCGTCGGCGTCGGTGCGTTCCACCAGTTCGCGGACGGGCGGGTAGCGCAGGAGCGCCCAGAGCAGATGGACCGAGTCGATGTCGGCCCCACCGCTCTGGAGCGCGCGTCGCGCCGCGGCGTCCGCGATCTGTCGGGCCTCGGGGCTCATCAGCTTGGACAGGTCGACGCGGCGGACGGGTCCGCGGGCGCCGAGGAACCGGGCCAGGAACTCGTCGAAGGAACCCGGGTCGCCGCCCGGCCCCTCGGGGTGGTCGTTCGTCATCTCGATTCGTCCCCCGTGCGTGTGTTGACAGTCCTTTGTAGTGGCTCGATAACCCTACGTGAGAAAGTGCATATCGGTCGGTAGCGACCATGGGTGCGGGCTCGAGTGGAGTCCGTGCCCCCCACACTCCCCGGCGGCGCCGTCGTTCACACGTGGCGGGGGCTCGCTCGTGTGCGTCGTCGATCGAGGACTTCGAGACGGGGGCTCCAGGGGGCGGGGGTGAGGGGGCTCATGGTGCGAGAGGCGCTGCGGTTTCGGGGATCCGCTGGCCCTTCTCCGGGGGTGGTGCTAGCCTCGTGGTGATTCCCTACTTTTTTGGTCTGTTTTATCGGTAGGAGTACGTCTTGAGCACCGACATCACCAACGAGGACTCCTGGTCCTTCGAGACCCGGCAGATCCACTCCGGGGCCGCGCCCGACCCCGCCACCAACGCGCGGGCCACCCCCATCTACCAGACGACCTCCTACGTCTTCCGGGACACCCAGCACGGCGCGGACCTCTTCGGTCTCGCCGAGCCCGGCAACATCTATACCCGGATCATGAACCCGACTCAAGACGTCCTCGAACAGCGTCTCGCCGCGCTCGAGGGCGGCGTCGCCGCGGTCGCCTTCGCCTCGGGCTCGGCCGCCATCACCGCCGCGATCCTCAACCTGGTCGGGGCCGGCGACCACCTCGTGTCGAGCCCACTGCTCTACGGCGGCACCTACAACCTCTTCCACCACACCCTGCCCAAGCTGGGCATCGAGGTCTCCTTCGTCGAGGACCAGAACGACCCGGAGGCGTGGCGCGCCGCGTCCCGCCCCGAGACCAGGCTGTTCTTCGGTGAGACCCTCGCCAACCCCGGTGGCAACGTGCTGGACGTACGCGCGATCGCGGACACCGCGCACGAGGTCGGGGTCCCGCTCGTGGTCGACAACACCGTCCCCACCCCCTACCTCCTCCGGCCCATCGAGTACGGGGCCGACATCGTCGTGCACTCGGCCACCAAGTACCTCGGCGGCCACGGCACCACCGTCGCCGGCGCGGTCGTGGACGCCGGGACCTTCGACTTCGGAGCCCACGGGGACCGCTTCCCCGGCTTCGTCGAGCCCGACCCCAGCTACCACGGCCTCAAGTACTGGGAGGCCCTCGGCCCCGGCGCCTACGCCGCCAAGCTCCGCGTCCAACTGCTGCGCGACACCGGCGCCGCCATCGCCCCGCTCAACTCCTTCCTCATCCTGCAAGGCGTCGAGACGCTCTCCCTGCGGATCGAACGTCACGTCGACAACACCCAGGCCCTCGCCGAGTGGCTGGAGTCCCGGGACGAGGTGGAACGCGTCCACTACGCCGGGCTGCCCTCCAGCCCCCACCACGAGCTGGCCCGCTCCTACCTGCCGCGCGGCGCCGGAGCCGTGCTCTCCTTCGAACTGCACGGCGGAGTGGAGGCCGGACGCGCCTTCGTCGACGGCACAGAACTGTTCAGCCAGCTCGTCAACATCGGCGACGTGCGCAGTCTGATCGTCCACCCGGCCAGCACCACCCACAGCCAGCTCACCCCGGAGGAGCAGGTCACGGCCGGGGTCGCTCCGGGGCTGGTCCGCCTGTCGGTCGGCCTCGAACACATCGACGACCTCAAGGCCGACCTCGAACTCGGCTTCCGCGCGGCCAAGGCGTACCAATGACCCAGGGCTCCGCCCCTCCCACCGACCGGCTTCCGTACGGGGGCTGGCGGGAGGGAGACCCCGTGGCCGCGCGCCGCTGGGTCGCCCTCGAACACCCCCTGGAGCTGGAGTCGGGGCGGCACCTTCCGGGTGTCCGCCTGGCCTACCAGACCTGGGGTCGCCTCGA
Organism: Nocardiopsis alba DSM 43377; assembly: GCF_000341225.1. GTDB lineage: Bacteria > Actinomycetota > Actinomycetes > Streptosporangiales > Streptosporangiaceae > Nocardiopsis > Nocardiopsis alba. The sequence goes on along the minus strand of NZ_ANAC01000010.1, from coordinate 48,832 downwards.
TCGGGAGGGCTCCAACGCCGTCCTGGTCCTGCACGCCCTCACCGGGGACGCCCACCTGACCGGACCGGCCGCCCCCGGGCAGGCCGGACCCGGCTGGTGGGAGGGGGTCGTCGGCCCCGGCCTCGCTCTGGACACCGACCGGTACTTCGTGGTGGCGCCCAACGTGCTCGGCGGCTGCCAGGGAAGCACCGGTCCCTCCTCGAAGGGGCCCGACGGCAGTCCCTGGGGAAGCCGATTCCCACGCCTCACCCTGAGGGACACGGTCCGGGCCGAGACGACCCTGGCCGACGCCCTCGGAGTGCGCTCCTGGGCCGCGGTCATCGGCGGATCCATGGGAGGGATGCGCGCCCTGGAATGGTCGCTCATCCACCCCGATCGGGTCCGCCGGGCCCTGGTCATGGCCTGCCCGGCGGCCACGAGCGCCTGGCAGATCGCCTGGGCCGCACCGCAGTTGCACGCGATCCGCTCCGACCCGCACTGGCTCGACGGCGATTACCACGACACCGGCCGCGTGCCCTCCGAAGGGCTGGGCGTGGCCCGCCGGATCGCCCACATCACCTATCGGGGCTCACGGGAACTGGACGAACGCTTCGGTCGCCTGCCCCAGGAAGGGGAGGACCTCGATGACCGGGGGCGGTACGCGGTGGAGTCCTACCTCGACCATCAGGCCGGCAAGCTCGTCCGCCGGTTCGACGCCGCCAGCTATGTCCTGCTCACCGAGGCGATGAACGCCCATGACGTGGGCCGTGGTCGCGGCGGCGTGGCGGCGGCGCTCAAGGCCATGCCGGAACGGACGATCGTCGCCGGGGTGGACACCGATCACCTCTACCCGCTCCACCAGCAGGAGGAGATCGCCCGCCACCTGCCGGTCCCCGGGCGGGTCCGGGTGATCGAGTCGGCCCAGGGCCACGACGGCTTCCTCACCGCCACGGATCAGGTGTCCGCGCTGGTGGAGGAGCTGCTGGCCCGCTGAACCGGGTGCGGCCCCGAACGGAGCCGCACCCGGCCCGGCCGGTGATCGGGAGGAGGCCGCCGTGAGACGGTCGGTCTCCTCCCGGGTCGACCTCGTCTCGGTCGGGGCCGCCGGCGCTCGGAACCGCTCCGGGTTCCGGGTGCCGGAGAGCACCGAGGTCACCCCCGGACGCTCCACCGGCCAGGCCGGCGCCACCGTCGCCGGTTCCACCGGCCGCTCGGCGGGCCAACGGCCGATTCGGCCGTATCGACGACGTCGCCGCCGAACCGGCGACGTCGGATCTCGTTCCTCTCGGCGCCCTCTCCGAGCGGTGATCGTTCCGTCCCCCGAACCGGACGGGGTCGTCCGTCGTGCATCGGGCAGGGCGGATCAGACGCCGTGGAGGGCCCGCCGGTACTCGGCGTAGCGTTCGCGCAGTCCGTTCCCGGCCTCGGGAGAGTGGGCGGCCTCCTCGGCGGGGGCGCCCAGAGTCCACTCGGGGGGCAGCGGGTCGCCGGACAGGGCCCAGGCGGCCTGGCGGGCGGCGCCCAGCGCGACGTATTCGGCGGCGGGCGGGGTCGCGACCGGCATGCCCAGGACGAGGGGGGCGATGGCGCGGACCGCGGCGGAACGGGCGCCGCCGCCGACCAGGAGGACGCGCTCGGCCCGCACACCCTGCGCGGTCAGGGCGACCAGTCCGTCGGCGAGACCGCACAGCATGCCCTCCACCGCGGCTCGGGCGATGTTGCCCGGGGTCATGTTGTCCCGGCGGAGCCCGTGCAGGGAGCCACTGGCCTCGGGAAGGACGGGGGTGCGCTCTCCGTCGAGGTAGGGGAGCAGGACCACGCCCTCCGCGCCTGGACGCGCTCCCAGGGCGAGGTGGTCGAGGCCGGCCAGGTCCGTGCCCAGCATCGACGCGGCCGAACCGAGGACACGGGCCGCGTTGAGGGTGCACACCAGGGGCAGATGGCCGCCGGTGGCGTCGGCGTATCCGCACACCGCTCCGGTGGCGTCGTGGGTGGGCCGGTCGTGGGCGGCGAACACGGTGCCGCTGGTGCCGAGCGAGACCACCACGTCGCCGGTGCGCAGGCCCAGCCCGAGGGCGGCGCCCATGTTGTCCCCGGTGCCGGGTGCGATCAGGGCCCCTTCGGGGGTGTGCCCGACCGCCTCGGAGGGGGCGGCGACCCGGGGCACCTCCAGCTCTCGCCCGAAGGCGTGGACCAGCAGGTCGGTGCGGTAGGCGTTCTCGGAGGGCGACCAGTAGCCGGTGCCGGAGGCGTCGCCCCGGTCGGTGGTCGGAGCCTGGCGCGCTCCTCCCAGACGCCAGGTGAGCCAGTCGTGGGGGAGCATGACGCCGCGCGCCCTGGAGGCGAGTTCGGGTTCGTGCTCGGAGAACCAGCGCAGTTTGGTGATCGTGAAGCCGGCCACGGGTACGTTGCCGATGGCGTCGGCCCAGACCCCGGGGCCGCCGAGCTCCTCGACCAGGTCGTCGGCGGCTCGGGCCGAACGTCCGTCGTTCCAGAGCAGGGCGGGGCGGACGACCTCTCCCTCGTCGTCGATCACGACCATGCCGTGCTGCTGTCCCGCGACGGAGACGGCCGCCACGTCGTCGAGTAGTCCGGAGGAGGCCTGGGACAGGGCCGTCCACCAGTGGCGGGGGTCGGTCTCGGTGCCGTCGGGGTGTGGGGCGCGGCCCTCGCGCACCACCTCTCCGGTCGCGCTGTCGCAGACCACGACCTTGCAGGACTGTGTCGAACTGTCGATTCCGGCGACGAGTGCCATGTTCGCTCCGTAGGGGTGAGAAAGGGGACGGGCCGTGGGGCGGCCGGGTCATTCTCGCACCCCGCGGGGCTCGATCACCCCATGGGGGTGAGCGGGAATCGTCTTGCCCTCGCGTCATGCCTTCAATAAACTTGAGCCACTGAAGCTCAAGTCGAGAGGGGTGGTCCGATGCGTGTCACGGACGTGTTCGAGGGGATCGACGAGACCCTGACCGGCGGGCTCTCCGTCGGCCCCGTGACCAGGGTCGACAGCGGGCGTCGCGGCGGTCTCCTGGAGGTCCGGGTGGAGCTGGCCCCGGGGGTGGACCCGGGCGGGATCCTCGTCCTGGTGGACGGCGACTCCCTGGCCCTGGTGAGGTCCGGTGACCGCGCGGTCCTGCGTCGCATCCCCTTGGAGGTCCCTGTCGGGCGTCCCGTGCTCGGCCGTGTCCCGGGCGGACTGTCGATCTCCGCCCCTTTGGCCTCTCCCGTCCCGGTACCGATCATCCCCGGGCTGCGCCGACCCTCTCGGGCGGGCAGGGCACGAGCAGCCCTGGCCCGTTTCGGAGCACGGCTGCGGGCCCTCTTCGGTGGGCAGAGCCGATCCCCGAGACCTTCGTGACGCTCGGCCGTCGGAGGTGATGAGGGCGCCCCCGGACCAGGGGCGCCCCCCTCCCGGGCGAAGGGAGGTTCGTGCCGCCGGTTCAGGCCGACGAGGTCACCGAGCCGAAGGTCCCCCGGTGGTGGACCAGCGGGGGAGCCGTCTCCGACACGACCCCGGCGTGGGTCACGCGCCCCACGACCAGAACGTGGTCGCCGATCGCGCGGGTCTCGTACCACTCGCACACCAGGTGGGCCGTGGCGCCCTCCAACAGCGGGACCCCGGCCGGGCCGGGACGCCACGAGGTGGGGGCGGTGAAGCGGTCCACCCCCTTGGCGGCGAACCGGGCGGCCGTCCCCGCCTGATCGGCGGCGAGCAGGTGCACCCCGAACACGGGGGCGCGGCGCAGGTCCGGCCAGGTGGTCGACGACTCGGCGATGTAGAAGGACACCAACGGCGGGTCCAGACTCACGCTGGTGAACGAGGTGGCGGTCAACCCCACCGGGCGTCCCTCGACGTCCGCGGTGATGACGACGACGCCCGCCGGATGGTTGCGCATGACGGCCCTCAGGCGATCGGCCTCGAAGGTCGCGCCGGTACGGGTGGTGGTCTCCGCGACGCTCAACGGATTCTCCCTGAGGGATCGGGCAGTGGTGGGACGGTGGTGGAGCGCGGGTTCAGGGCCGCGCGCAGCGCGGGAGCGGACCTCTCGGCCCAGGGGCGGAGGACCTCCTCCAGCCCGGGGGAGTCCGTTCCCTCGGTGGTCACGGTGTCCTGGAGCAGGGCCAGGCCGGAGGTGGGGACCGAGGCGCCCAGCTCCAAGAGCAGCGGCCTCAGATGCACGTCCACGGCGAGGGTGTGCGCGGGCGACCCCATGACCAGGACCGGGACGGCGGTCACCCCTCCCAGGCCCCCGGAGGGCAGAAGGTCGAGGAAGACCTTCAACAGACCGGTGTAGGTGGCCTTGTAGGTGGGGCTGGCCACGACCAACAGTTCGGAGGCGCGGATCCGCTCCAGAGCCGCCTGCACGTCCAGGGGCGGTCCAGGCGTGAGCAGCAGGGGTTGCAGGTCGGACAGTTCCAGGAGGTCGCCTCGCCCCGGTTCCGTGGACAGTCCGGCGGCACGGGCCGCGTGGCGGGCCGTGGCCAGGGCGGCGGTGGCGGTCCGGGAGTTCGGTCGGGGGTTACCGACCAGAACGGTGGTGGTCATGGTGACGGACTCCGATTCTCAGGACGGGGCGCCGGCGGCGGCGAAGGGGACGGCGGGGTACGAGGGCGCGGCCGGTCCGTCGGGGTGACGCCACAGTCCCCGCTCGGCCAGGATCGGGAGGACGCCCTCACCGAACCAGTACGCCTCCTCCAGATGCGGGTAGCCCGACAGCACGAACTCGTCGATCCCGACCCGGTGGTATCGCTCGATCAGGTCGGCCACCTGGGTGTGACTGCCGACCAAGGCGGTGCCCGCGCCGCCGCGCACCAGGCCCACACCGGCCCACAGGTTCGGATGGATCTCCAGGTCGGCGGGGTCTCCGCCGTGCAGGTCCAGCATGCGGCGCTGCCCTTCGGACTCGCTGCGGCGCAGGTTCCTCTGGACCTCGGCGATGGTCTCGGGCGAGATTCCGTCGAGGAGCCGCCGTGCCTGGTCCCAGGCCTCCTTCTCGGTGTCGCGGCTGATCACGTGCAGCCGGATCCCGTAGCCCGGGTTCCGGCCGTGGGCGGTGGCCGCCGAGCGGACCCGTTCGATCTTGTCGGCCACCGCGGCCGGGGGCTCTCCCCAGGTCAGGTAGGTGTCGACCCGGGCGGCCGCCACCTCCAGGGCGATGGGGGAGGACCCGCCGAAGTACACGGGTGGTCGCGGGTGGGGCGGACGGTGCAGGGTCGCCCCCTCCACGGTGACGTGCTCTCCGGCGAAGTCCACGGTCCCGCCCTCCCACAGAGCGTCGACCACGCGCAGGAACTCGTCGGTGCGCCGGTAGCGGGCCTCCTTGTCCAGGAAGTCGCCGTGCGCCCGCTGTTCGGCCGACTCGCCTCCGGTCACCACGTTGAGCAGCAGCCGGCCGCCGCTCAACCTCTGGTAGGTGCCCGCCATCTGCGCGGCCAGGGTCGGTGTGATCAGCCCGGGGCGGAAGGCGACCAGGAACTTGAGGCGACGCGTGTGCGCGACCAGCATGGCGGTGGTCAGCCAGGCGTCCTCGCACCAGGCCCCGGTCGGGGTGAGCACCCCTTCGAAGCCCAGGTTCTCGGCGGCCCGGGCGATCTGGGCCAGGTATTCGACGGACGGTTCGCGCGTGCGCCGGGCGGCGGCGGAGACGACGTCCGCGCCGTGTCCGCCGCCGATGACGCCTCGGCCGTCCCCCTGGGTGGGGAGGAACCAGTGGAAGGTCAGGGGCATGGGTGTGCTCGGCCCTTCGGTTCAGATCTGGCCGTGCCGCGGTGGGCGGCGACGGTTGAGGGAGTACTCGCCGATGTGCTGGACCTTCCAGCGCACCGGGTCGTGGACGGTGTGGGTACGGGTGTCGCGCCAGTGGCGGTGGAGGCCGGCGGCGTCGGCCGTGGCCCGGGTGCCCGCCACCTCGAACAGGGCGGAGGAGACGTCGACCGCGGCCCGGCCGCCGACGACCTTGGCGGCCGCCACGGCGATCGAGGCCTCGGCGGTGGCGGTCTCGGCCGCTCGGGGGTCCTCGTCCACCGGTGTCGTGTCGGCGACGTCCACTCGGGCGGCCGCCGTCTCCAGCAGGGCCTCGGCCGAGCGGACCAGTACCTCCAGCTCACCGAAGCGGTGCACCAGGAGCGGGTCCTCGGTCGCGTGGTCCACCCCGCTCTCGAACCAGGGGCGGCTCTTGGTACGGACGAACTCCGCGGCCTCCTCCAGGGCTCCGCGCGCCGCGCCGACGTCGATGGCGGTGTGCAGGAGTTGGGCGTGGGCCCCGTAGGTGGTGGGTCCTTCGAAGGTCCGGTAGTGCTCCAGGACGAACTCCGGCGCGACCCGGACCCCGGACAGGTGGACGGTGCCGCTGGCGGTGGTGCGTTGGCCCATGCCGGCCCAGTCGTCCTCGATCCGGACCCGGGGGTCGTCGGCGCGCACGAACGCGATGTGCGGTCGGGGGCCCTCGGGGGTGGGCGCCGGGGCGACCACCGCCAGCCAGTCGGCGAACAGGGAGCCGGTGGCGTAGTACTTGGTGCCGTCGACGATGTGGTGGTCGCCGTCGGGTTCGATCCGGGTGGTGTGGGTGTGCGCGGTCCTGCCCGAACGCTCGGCCTGGGCGTTGGAGACCAGGGAACCGGCGAGGACGTCGCCGTACACGCGCTCGCGGGCCGGTCGTCCTCCGCGCAGACGCAGCGCGTTCAGGAAGGAGAAGTGCGGTTGCAGGATCTGGGCCAGGCTCAGGTCGACCGTGCCGAACAGGCGCAGGACCTCGGCGACGACGCTCGCGGGCGCCTCGAGGCCGCCCAGTTCCCTGGGGACGGTGATGCCGAGCAGCCCGGAGCGGGAGATCTCACGGACGGGCCCATGGGGCAGGACACGGTCCCGGTCGCGTTCGGCGGCCCCCTCGGAGAGGGAGGGCAGCAGGGAGCGTGCGACATCGAGCACCTCGCCGATGGAGGCGATGGTCCGCGGGGGGACGGTGTCGGTGGTCGGGGCGGGCGCCGGTCCGGGGAGCGTCTCGGACAAGGAAGGAACCTCCTGAACTGGTGCGCGGCCGCCCTGGGGCGCCGATCCTGAATTCCTACTGGAATTGCATGAAATCAGAGCGGGGGTCGGTCGTGCGGATCGTCCACGACGACCATCGGTGCGGCGAGGCCGAGTGGATCGGGTGGTCTCACCCGACAGGGCGTACCTGCCCGTCCCGTGTCCTTCGTACGCCACCGATTCGTGTGCTCGTGCCGGTGAGATGGGAGGTGAGAGAGGTTTTCCCGTGTTCTGTGCCGATCGGTGGTGCCGGAATCGAGCCCGCCGTCCGAGCGTGGCGACCGGCCGGGTGACGTGTTCCGGGCATCGGATGCGGCCTTTCTTGGGTGATGCCGAGGATGGTCGTCCGGGCCGAGGTCCTGAGCTGCTCCGCGCATGGCAGCGGCCTCGACCCGGAACGGGATCCGCCTCGCCCGTCCCGTCCGGTGAGGAGGTTCGGACGGGGTGTGCGAGAGCGGTCCGGGCCGACCGGCTCCGCGATTCCGGTCGGCGTGACTCCACTGTGCGTCCTGTAATCATAGTTTGTCAACCAATAAAGTAGGGAATCTTTGCCGTGGGCGTCTCGCTCCAGGTGGGGAGGTGGCGCGCCGCGCCGAACAACTACCAACTAAACCTGTAGGAAATGTGGTTTACTGCTGCGCATGGCAGGCAGCGCGATACCACGTCTCCGGTTCCGGAGCAGGTCGCTCACCTTCGACGAGCACTGTCGGTGGCCGCACGAGGATCCATCGACACCACCGGCAAGGCGAGAAGGAACATGACCGTCAACGACATCGACACCTCCCCTCTCTCGGAAACGGCACCGGCCGCACCGACCCCGCTCACCCTGGACCGCCTGGCCGGGTTGACCGCCGAGATCGCGGAGGAGGTCCGGCAGGGGCTTCACGAGATCCACTTCGACGCGGAGGAACGCTGGTCGGTCCGGCTGCGCGCGGACGACTACACCGACGTCTGGCTCATCTCCTGGACCCCCGACCAGTCCACCCGCCTGCACGATCACGCGGGTTCGCTCGGAGCTCTCACCGTCGTCACGGGCGAGCTGGTCGAACACCACTGGGACGGCGGACTCCGCGAACGCACCCTGGCCGAGGGCGAGGGAGGGCGCTTCCCTCTGGGGCACGTGCACGATGTCGTCAACACCTCGACCGCGCCGGCCGTGAGCGTGCACGCCTACTCGCCCCCGCTGACCGCCATGCACTACTACGAGGTCACCGACGGGGGCACGCTCCGTCGCACCGGGAGCATCCTCACCACCGACCCCGAGCCCGACGTCCCCACGCTGGAGGCCGCCCCCACAGCCCCGGCGGAGTCGGAGGAGGGAGGTCGATGAGCGCGATCGACCGACTCCTGGCCCGCGAACGATCCGCTCTGCGGCGCCTGGAACCGAAGGAGGCACGGCGCGCCGTGGACCGGGGAGCCCTTCTGGTCGACATCCGCCCGGTGACCGACCGCGAGGCCGAGGGCGAGATCCCCGGCGCCCTGGTCATCGACCGCAACGTCCTGGAATGGCGGCTGGATCCCACCGGCCCCGACCGGATCCCCGAGGCGGACTCGACCGATCGGCACATCGTGCTCTTCTGCAACGAGGGCTACGCCTCCAGCCTGGCCGCCGTCGGCCTCCACCGTCTGGGGCTGCCCCGGGCCACCGACCTGGTCGGCGGCTTCCGGGCGTGGAAGGCCGACGGCCTTCCGGTCACCCCACCGCACTCCCGACCATCCCCCCGAGCCGGGCGTTCTCGCGCCCGGAGAACGAGAAGGACATGAGCGAGACACCCTCCACCCCAACGCCCGAGTCCCCACCCGCACGTCGAGGCTTCCGGATCGGTGAGGACTGGGCGGCCACCCTCACCGGCCTCGTCCTACTCGGACTGGCCTTGGCCGGAGTCATCCCGGCGGGGCTGATCCCATGAGCGTCGAACGTCCCTCCGTCGAGAGCGTCGACGCCTCCGATTCCACACCCTCCTCCCCGCCCGAGCGGCGGAACCCCCTCGCCCTCTGGTCATGGACGGCGGTGGGCCTGGCGGTCGTCCTGGGGCTCGCCGCCACCACCCGTTTCCTGGAGTCCCGCGTCCCCGAACTGGCGGAGGGCACCGCCCTGGCCGGGTTCGCCGACGCGGTCGAGTACCCCGTGTACGCGATCGTCCTGGGGCTGCTCGGCAACCTGATCCTGTCCCTGCTCGGGCTGCGCGATCGGTTGGCGCCGGCGTTCCGGACCGAGTTCCTCATCAAGACCGGTCTGGTCCTGCTCGGCTCGACCGTCCTGTTCGACGTGATCGTCCGCGCCGCGGGTCCGGCGGTCCTTCAGGCGCTGGCCCTGGTCACCTCGGTGTTCCTGTTCACCTGGTGGCTCGGGGGCAGGGTCGGTCTGGACGACCGGCTCCGGGCGCTCCTGGCCTCCTCGGTGTCGATCTGCGGGGTCAGTGCCGCGATCGCCGCGGCCGGGGCGGTGCAGGCCAGGCGGGAGCAGCTCGCCTACACCGCCGGTCTGGTCATCCTGTTCGCGGTCCCCTCGATCTTCCTGCTGCCCTGGCTGGTCGAGGTGTTCGGGCTCAGTGGGGCCCAGGCCGGGGCCTGGATCGGCGGCAACATCGACACCACGGCGGCGGTGGCCGCCTCCGGGGCGATCGTGGGGGAGGAGGCGCTCCAGATCGCCTCCATCGTCAAGTCCACCCAGAACGTCCTGATGGGGGTGGTGGCCGTGCTGCTCACCGCCTACTTCGCCGTCAAGGTCGCTCCGGAAGGGCGGGCGAACCGTCCCGGGGTCCGTGCCCTGTGGGACCGTTTCCCCAAGTTCGTGCTGGGCTTCCTGATCGCCTCGGTGGTGGCCACCCTGTGGGCCGACAACGCCCCCGGGGACGCCCAGGCGGGGCTGGACACCGCCAAGGCGCTGCGCGACTGGTTCCTCATCGCCGCCTTCACCAGCATCGGCCTGGAGTTCAAGGCCGGTTCGTTGCGCGAGGCGGGCTGGAGGCCGATCGGCGTCTTCGCGGCCGCGACGGTCTTCAACCTGGTGGTGGGCCTGCTGCTGGCGGTCGTGCTCTTCCGGGGAGTGACGCTCTGAGACGGGGTCGGGGCCCGCGCTCGGATCGACGCGGGCCCTCGCACGGCCGACGAGAAGGGGCCGGCCGCCACGGGCGCTCGTGGCGGCCGGCCCCGGTCAGTTCTCTCGGGGCGGGTTCGGTGGTTGCGGCCCGCGGTAGATGTAGCCCACCTTCCGGACCGTGACGATGTGCTCTCCGGCGGCCCCGAGTTTGCGCCGCAGTCGGTGGATGTGCACGTCGATGGTGCGCGAATGGAGATCACGGCCCGAGCCCCAGATCCGCTCCAGGAGTTCGGCGCGGGTGACCGCCCGTCCGGGGGAGGCGGTCAGGCGGTCCAGGAGCTCGTACTCCTGGTAGGTCAGTTCGACCTCGGCGCCCCGGGCCCAGACCCTCCGGGCGCCCCGGTCCAGGAACAGGGGGCAGGCCTCCACCTCGGGCGGGACCGGGCGGTCGCGGGGGTGGGGTTCGTCCACGATGACCCCGTAGACCAGCATGTAGCGCCCGCTCTCGGGGAGGGGCAGGACGCCGAGGAGGGAGTGCTCCGACTCGTGAGGGCCGTCACCGGAGGCGGGGGCGACGGTCAGAGGTGCTCGCGGTGCGGCGGGACGACGGTCGGCTCCGGGGGAGGCGGTGTGTGCGCTGAGCATGGTCCCATGATGCGCCGGATTGTATGTAATATCTACCGGATTAGTTGGTAATCTGTTCTCTGTGGGGAACGCCACGCTCAAGACGGTCGAAAGGGAAATTTCCTACCAATAAGGTCGGCTAGTCTCTGAGCAGCGCTTCAGCGTTCCCCGCGGCACGCGGGTGCGTCGCGGCCGGCCACCGTCGGCCTCGGGCGCCGTCCGCGATCCTCCGTCCCACGATCACCAAGGAGTGCCCATGCGCACGACCTCCACCCTCATCGGTGCGGCCGCCCTCGTCTTCGCCGTCGCCGCCTGCGGTGCCCCCAGTGAGCAGGCCTCCGAGGCCTCCGAGGACGGTCAGGGTCCGCTTCGCGTCGGCGTCAGCCCGGTCCCGCACGGCGACATCCTCGCCTTCATCGACGAGAACCTCGCCGAGGAGGCCGGCCTGGAGCTGGACATCGTGGAGATCGCCGACTACAACACGCCCAACGCCCAGTTGGTCGACGGCGACCTCGACGCCAACTACTTCCAGCACCGCTCGTTCCTGAACGAGTGGGTCGAGAACGGCCCCGACGCCGACCTCGAGTACCTCACCGACGTGCACATCGAGCGTCTGGGTCTGTACTCCGAGCAGGTCGACGACGTCGCCGAACTGCCCGACGGCGCCGAGATCGCGGTCCCCAACGACCCCGCCAACCTGAACCGCGCGCTGGGCATCCTGGAGGCCGAGGGTCTGATCACCGTCGACCCCGACGCCGGTGAGACCGCCACCGAGAAGGACATCACCGACAACCCGCGCGACCTGGAGATCCGACCCCTGGAGGCGGCCCAGATCCCGCGTTCGATCGCCGACACCGACGCCGCGATCGTCAACGGCAACTACGCCATCGAGGCGGGGCTGACCGACGAGGCCGAGGTCCTGGCCTGGGAGCCCGAGGGCGACGACTACGTCGAGAAGTACGCCAACGGCCTCGTGGTCCTGGCGGAGAACAGCGACGACGAGCGCATCCGGATCCTGGCCGACCTGCTCCACGACGAGCGGGTCCTGGACTACATCCAGGAGACCTGGCAGGGAGTCGTCCTGGCCGTCGACGCCGATGGCGAGCCCATCGAGTGATCCTCGGGCGTCGTGGTCCCGTCCACGACGTCCTTCGAAAGGGGCGGCGGGGTCCTCGACCCCGCCGCCCCTTCGCGTGCCCGGGCCAGGTGGTCCGGGCCTTCGTGTTTTCGGAGGGGGCATGGGAGTGGCGCAGGTCACGGTGGGTGGGTTCATCCGATCTTCCACAAAACCTACTCATTAAGTAGAGTTTTCCTGTCAGGCTCCGACCTTCGAAGGACCCCCATGCGTATGCGTACCCCTGTGCTCTCGTCCGTCGCCGCCGCGGCGGCCATCGGTCTGCTCGCCTCCGGATGCGGAGGGGCCGACGACGGCGGAGGGGTGGGCGGGGTCGACACCCTCACCCTCGGCTACTTCCCGAACATCACCCACGCGCCGGCCCTGGTCGGGGTGGAGGAGGGCTATCTCGCGGACGCCCTCGGCGACGTGGAGCTGTCCACCCAGACCTTCAACGCCGGTCCGGACGCCATCAACGCGCTCTTCTCCGGGGAGATCGACGCGACCTTCATCGGCCCCAACCCGGCCGTCAACGGCTGGTCCCAATCGGGGGGCACGGCCCTGCGGGTCATCGCCGGCTCCACCTCGGGCGGGGCCGGTCTGGTCGTGCGCGAGGGGATCGACGGGATCGAGGACCTGCCGGGCGCCACCCTGTCCACGCCCCAGCTCGGCAACACCCAGGACGTGGCGTTGCGCTGGTTCGCCGAGGAGCAGGGGTGGGAGGTCGACACCGAGGGCGGCGGCGATCTGTCGATCGTCCCCCAGGGCAACGCCGAGATCGTCGACGCCTTCGTCCTCGGTGAGATCGATGGGGCCTGGGTCCCCGAACCGCACCTGAGCCGTCTGGTCGACGAGGCCGGCGGAAAGGTCCTCGTGGACGAGGCCGACCTGTGGCCCGAGACCGACGGTGCCTTCGTGACCACCCACCTGATCGTCAACGCGGACTTCCTGGAGGACAACCCGGAGATCGTGGAGGATCTGCTGCGCGGTCACATCGAGACGGTCGACCGCGTCAACGAGGACCCTGAGGAGGCTCAGAGGGCGACCATCGCCCACCTGGGGGCGCTCACCGGTAGCGAGCCCGACCCCGAGGTGGTCGCCTCGGCCTTCGACAACGTCACCTTCACCGTCGACCCGATCGCCGCCTCCCTGCGGGGCGGGGCCGAGCACGCCGAGGCGGTCGGCCTGCTCGACCCGGTCGACCTGGAGGGGATCTACGCGCTCGACCCGCTCAACGGTCTCCTCTCCGAGGCCGGTCGGGACGAGGTCGAGGGGTTCTAGGGGGCGGGGGTCCGGTCGGGCGGGGTGTATCCCCCCTTATCGGACCTTTTCAGTGGGGAATTGTCGTGGCGGTGCTTCCACAAAACCTACTTCTTAAGTAGAGTTTTCCCGTCCCACCACAGACACCCCCGATAAGGACCCCTGACATGCGTGTCTCCCCACCCCCGCCGAGAACCCTCGTGGCCGCCGCCCTGGCTCTGAGCCTGGCCGCCACCGGCTGCGCGGGAGAGGGGAACGGGGTGGACGCCGACGGCTCCTCCCTCACCCTCGGCTACTTCCCGAACATCACCCACGCGCCGGCGCTGATCGGTGTCGAGGACGGCCTCTACGAAGAGGCCCTCGGAGACGTCGACTTCGATACCAGGACCTTCCACAACGGTCCCGACGCGGTCAACGCGCTCTTCTCCGGGGAGATCGACGCGGCCTTCCTCGGTCCCAACCCGGCCGTCAACGGCTGGTCCCAGTCCGGAGGGGAGGCCCTGCACATCATCGCCGGTGCCGCCGCCCAGGGGAGCGGACTCGTGGTCCGGGACGACATCGAGACCATCGACGATCTGCCCGGCCACACCTTCTCCACCCCGATGCTCGGAGGCACCCAGGACGTGGCGTTGCGCTGGTTCGCCCGGGAACAGGGGTGGGAGGTCGACACCGCCGGTGGGGGCGACCTGTCGATCATCCCCCAGGACAACCCCGACACCGTCGACGCCTTCGAACTCGGCGAGATCGACGGGGCCTGGATCCCCGAACCGCACCTGAGCCGGATCCTCGCCCAGGACGACGCCCACCTGCTCATCGACGAGCCCGACCTGTGGGAGGAGACGGACGGCATGTACGTCACCACCCTCCTCGTGGTCAACGCCGACTACCTGGAGAACAACCCCGAGACCGTGGCGGACCTGCTGCGCGGCCATGTCGAATCCGTCGACCGCATCGACGACGCTCCGGAGGGGGCGGCCGAGACCACCCGTCTCCACCTGGAGGACCTCACCGGCGGCACGCTCGACCCCGAGATCACCGCCACGGCCTTCGACAACGTCGCGTTCACCGTCGACCCCATCGTCCCCTCACTGCTCACCCAGGCCGAGCAGGCGGAGGCGATCGGTCTTCTGGACCCCGTCGACCTCACCGGAATCTACGCACTCGACCCGCTCAACGACGTCCTGGCCGAGGCCGGACGCGAGCCGGTCGTCGGGTTGGAAGGGTAAGGGCACCATGAGCACCATCACCGAGAGCCCCACCGGCACCAACGCCGTGCGGATCGACGACATCACCAAGGTGTTCGGACGCGGCGCGGGTGCCGTCACCGCCATCGACGGCATGTCCATCGAGATCCGCACCGGCGAGTTCCTCGCCATCCTGGGCGCCTCCGGATGCGGCAAGAGCACCCTCCTCTCGCTCGTGGCCGGGCTGGAACAGCCCACCGGCGGCAGCGTGGAGGTCGGCGACCACCGGGTCGCCATGATGTTCCAGGAGGCCGCGCTCTTCCCCTGGCTCACCGTGGGGGCCAACATCGAGGTCCCCATGAAGGTCAACAAGGTGCCCAGGGCCGAACGCGCGCGTCGTGTGGCCGAACTCCTGGACCTGGTGCGCCTGACCGGTTTCGAACGCAAGCGCCCCCACGAGCTCTCCGGCGGCATGCGTCAGCGGGTCGCCCTGGCCCGGGCCTTGGCCCAGGACGCCGACGTCCTGCTCATGGACGAGCCCTTCGGCGCCCTGGACGCCATGACCCGCGACATCCTCCACGACGAGCTGGAGCGGATCTGGCGGGAGCGGTCGCTGACCGTCATGTTCGTCACCCACAACGTGCGCGAGGCGGTGCGTCTGGGCGACCGGGTGGTCCTGCTGTCCAGTCGACCCGGCCGGGTCATCGCCGAGTTCGAGGTGGAGGGCGAGCGTCCGCGCCGTATCGACTCGGTCCAGATCGCCGAGCAGGCCGCCACCATCACCGACCGACTCCGCGAGGAGGTCTCCCGTCATGCCTGAGACGTCGACGAAGGACAGCGCCGTCCAAGGCCTGGACGCCCTCGAACTCCAGCCCCGGCGCGGTACCGCCGAGCGCGGCCCGGCCGAGGTGGCGCGGGGGATCTGGGCGGCCACCTGGCCCAAGCTCGCGGCCGTGGCCCTGGTGCTCCTGGCCTGGCAGGCCGTGGTGTGGAGCGGCTGGCGCTCCGAATGGGTCTTCCCCGGGCCGGACCGGGTCCTGCCCACGCTCTTCCACGAGATCACCACCCCCGAGTTCTGGGAGGCCGTGCGGGTCACCATGCGGCGGGCCTTCATCGGCTTCGCCCTGGCCCTGGCGGTGGGCGTGGTCATCGGGTTGGCGGTCTCGCAGTTCAAACCGCTGCGGGTGGCCATCGGGTCGTTGATCACCGGCCTACAGACCATGCCGTCGATCGTGTGGTTCCCGTTCGCGATGCTGCTGTACGGCATCAGCGAGTCGGCCATCATGTTCGTGATCGTCCTGGGCGCGGCCCCCTCGATCGCGGGCGGTCTGACCTCGGGGATCGACTACGTCTCCCCGTCGCTGTTGCGGGCCGGCCAGGTGATGGGGCTGCGCGGAGTGCAGCGCTACCGCCTGCTGATCATCCCGGCGGCGCTGCCGATGTTCGTCACCGGACTCAAACAGGGCTGGGCGTTCGCCTGGCGTTCCCTGATGGCCGGTGAGCTGCTGGTCATCATCAATCAGCAGAACTCGATCGGTTGGGCGTTGAGCCAGGCGCGCCAGCTCAACGACGCCGAGCGGCTTCTCAGCTACATCATCATCGTGTTGGCGATCGGCATCGTGATCGACGTGTTCTTCAACTGGGCCGACCGCTCCCTGCGCCGCAGGTGGGGCATCACCCGCTAGAAGAGGGGTGACGGGGTCGTGGCGCAGGGGCCCACGACCCCGTTCCCCTGTCCGGCCGAGGCCGTCGCTGCCGGTGGGCCGCCCCTGAGGACACGAGGCCCTCCACCGACACGGACGCGTCGGTGGAGGGCCTCGCGGTGTCCGACCTAGCCGTAGACGACCTGGTACAGACGCACGATCTCCTCGGCGGTGGGCACCCGGGGGTTGTTCCCCGGAGAGCCCGAGGCCAAGGCCTGTTCCGCCATCGTCGGGGCCGCCTCCCACCATTCGTCGGCGTCGATCCCGTACCCGTACGGGGTGGGCACGTCCAACTCCTCGTTGAGCAGTCGCAGTTCCCACACCAGGGCCCTGGTGGCCTCGCCGACACCACTGTCGTGAGCCGCCATCCCCATCGCCCGGGCGCAGTCGGCGTAGCGCTCGGGGGCGGAGGGCACCGAGAACTCGGTGACCGCCGGCAGGAGCATGGCGTTGGACAGCCCGTGCGCCACCTTGAACCGGGCGCCGATCGGCCTGCTCATCCCGTGGACCAGGGCGACGCTGGAGTTGGAGAAGGCCAACCCCGCCTGGGTGGCGCCGGCCATGACGGCCTCCCTGGCCACCCGGTCGTCCGGGTCGGCGTAGGCCGATCGCAGGTGGGCGAAGAGGAGGCGCATCGCCTCGCGGGCCAGGCCGTCCGAGATCGGGTTGGCCCGCCTGCTCACGTACGCCTCGATCGCGTGGGTGAGGGCGTCGATCCCCGTATCGGCGGTCAACCTGGGCGGCATGCCCAGGGTGAGTTCGAAGTCCACCAACGCCGCGCGCGGGAGCAGGGCGGCGCCCGCGCACAGCATCTTCTCGTCCGTCTCCGTGTCGATGATGATGCTGTAGCGGGTCGACTCCGACCCGCTACCGGCCGTGGTCGGAACCGCCACCACCGGTAGAGCCGGGGTGTCGGTGACCACGGGGGCCTTGTAGTCGCGCATCCGGCCTCCGTGCGCTCCCACCAGGGCGATGGCCTTGGCGGTGTCGATGGGGCTGCCTCCGCCCACACCCACCAGACAGTCGAAGTCGCCCTCCCGCAATACGCGCACCCCGTGCTCCACCACCTCCGTGGTGGGGTCGGGCACGGTCTCGGAGAAGACTCCGGGGGAGAGCCCCGAATCGCGTAGCTCTCGCAGGATGCCGTGGAAGAAGGGCTGCTCGGCGACGAAGGGGTCGGTCACGACGAGGGGGCGGGACAGGTCGAAGGACTTCAGGACCTCGGCCAGTTCGGCCGAGGCCCCGGCACCCACGCGCATCACGCGGGGCAGAGCGATGGAAGCGGTCACGTCGATACCTCCGGGGGTCGGGAGTTCGGTACCGGTCCCCGTCCGGGACGTTCGGAGGGGCGGCCGCCGGGACCGGGGACCTCGAACGGCACGCTCGGTGATCGTCTACGTACCCCCTCGTCGGCCCTGACACCTCCGGATCCTGTCCGGTTCCGGACCGTGATGGAGGTGGACGGCCGAGGGGCCGGCCGCCCCACGGCGACCGGCCCCTCGACGGGTTCGATTCAGCTGCGCACCAGCGGCGTGTCCACCAGGTGCTCGGCCACGAACCAGGCCTCCAGCTCGTTGGTCCGGATCACGTCCGAGACCAGGACGTCGTTGGTGCCGTCGTCGCCCATCTCCTGGACGCGGGCCGCGGCGTCGTGGCTGTCCTCCAGGATGGTCTCGTGCGCCTCCAGCAGACGGGAGAGCATGGCCGGGACCTCCTCGACACCGTTGGGCGGCCTCGGGATGGCGGTGATCTCCGCGACGTGTCTGGGGTCGCCCACCGCGACACCGCCCAGCGTCTGGACGCGTTCGGCGATCGTGTCGATGAGGGCGAGCTGCTCGTCGGCGTGCTTGTCCATGAGCAGATGCAGCTGGTAGAAGGTCTGGCCGCGCATCAGCCAGTGGTGCTTCTTGTAGAGGTCGTGCAGGATACGGGTGTCGCACAGCACCTGGTTGAGCCGCTGACACGAGTACATCCGCGCGTCGTAGGACAGACCGATCGGGAACTGGCGTACCGTCCCGAACTGCTGGATCTCCTCACCCCTCTGGTGGAGCCACGGCTGGCTGCTGCGGGGCTTCGGAGTCTGCTTCGCGCGCTGATCGGCGGTCGTCACGGCTGGATTCCCCCTCTGAAATCGGCGTGGAGCGGGCGCCAAGGTGCTCCGCCTGTCAGTCTCGAACACCGACCGTTGTCGCAAGAGAAAACCCACCCCATACCGGGGCAAGGCTTTGCCCTGGAGGCGGAACGCGGGGCGAGGGCCGCACTCGAAGGAAGGGTGTTCGCCCAGAGCGAACAGAGGTGCGTGAGGGGTGGGGGAGAGCCCTTCCCGCCGGAGCGCGGGGAGGCCGAGGGCGATGGTCGATGAGGGTCAACAGGGTGAAAAGCCCGCACAACAGCGGCGCAGCCTCAAGTCCGGACCCGCTCCGACATGGCAGTATGCGCACAGCGGTCACCAAGGCCGCACCAGGGGGAAGACGAGACGAAAGCGACGGGCCGGTCGGGTCCGGCGGGGGAAGAGGACGATGACGGTTCCCGACATCACACTGAACAACGGGCTCCGGATGCCGCAACTGGGCTTCGGCGTGTGGAAGGTGCCCGAGGAGTCCGTGACCGAGGTCGTCCTGGAGGCGTTCGCCGCCGGCTACCGCAGCATCGACACCGCGGCCGCCTACGGCAACGAGAAGGGGGTGGGCGAGGCCCTGCGCCGTTCGGGGCTGGAACGCGGCGACATGTTCGTCACCACCAAGCTCGCCAACCCCGATCAGGGTTACGACTCGACCCTGCGCGCCTTCGACGCCTCACTGGAACGGCTCGGTCTGGAGGTCATCGACCTCTACCTCGTGCACTGGCCGCTGCCCCGGCGCGATCTGTACGTCTCCACCTGGAAGGCGCTGGAACGCCTGTACGCCGAAGGACGCGCACGCGCCATCGGTGTCTGCAACTTCCAGCCCACGCATCTGGAGCGGGTCATGGAGGAGGGCGGGATCGCCCCCATGGTCAACCAGATCGAGATGCATCCCCGACTCGCGCAGAAGGACATGCGCGAGTTCGACGCCGCGCACAACATCGTGACCGAGGCGTGGAGCCCCTTGGGGCAGGGGCGACTCCTGGACGAGGACGTGATCGTCGAGATCGCCGAGGAGCACGAGAAGACCCCGGCACAGGTCATACTGCGCTGGCACATGCAGCTCGGCAACGTGGCCATCCCCAAGTCGGTGACCCCGGAGCGCATCCGGACCAACTTCGAGATCTTCGACTTCGAGCTCTCGGACGAGGAGATGGGCCGGATCGACGGACTCGACGAGGGGCACCGCTTCGGGCCCGATCCCGACACCTTCGACGAGTGAGCCGGGACGGCACGGAGGCCAGAGGCTAGCGGAGCTCGCGGAACCTGCGGGCGCCGGTGAGCATGGCCTCGGTGCCGTTGCGGCGGGTACGGGCGACGTACACCGCGCCGCCGATGAAGATCGAGAGGAAGATCCCGACCACGACGGTCAGGGCCAGGACGGACAGCACGAAAGAGAACATGCGCTCATCGTAGCCGCACACCTGATGATCCCCCTCCAGGGGCACCGAGGTGAGCGCCCATCGACAGGGAAGGGCCGCTGATGGACCGCACTCCGCATGAGATCGTCAATCCGCTCAGTCTCTCCGACCCCATCGGTTACTCGCACGCGCTCGTGGTCACCCCCGGGCGCACGGTGTACATAGGAGGCCAGACCTCGCGCCGTATGGACGGTGTGCTCACCGGTGACTCCTTGGTCCAACAGTTCGACCAGGCACTGGCCAACATGGTGGAGGCGCTGCGGGCGGCCAAGGCCGAACCGACGCACGTGGTGAGCATGCGCGTGTACACGACCTCCATCGGCGTCTACCGGATCAACCTCAACACCCTGGGGTCGATCTACCGGCGCCATATGGGCCGCTACTACCCGCCGATGTCGGTCGTGGGGGTCACCGAACTGCTGACCTCGGGCGCCCAGGTCGAGCTGGAATGCCTCGCCGTCGTCCCGGACGTCTACATCGAAGAGGCGCCGGAGGAGGCGTCACGAGAGTCGGTGGAGGAGGTCGAGGCCACCTTCACCGGAGAGGTCTCCGATCGGGATCGGGACTGAGAGGCTCCGCCGAGGTTCCTTCGTCACGCGGCCGCCGGGACTCCCCGGCGGCCGCGTCGCGTGTGCGACCGGGGTGACCCGAGCGGACCAGCCACACCGCGGCCAGGCACACGCCCGACCCCGCCAGGGTGCCCGCGCTCACCGGATCGCCGAACATCAGCCAGGTCCACAGCATCGTGGTGGGAGGGGTGAGATAGAGCAGCGCCGACACGCGGGCGACGCCGCTGCGCGCCAGGTTGATCCAGTACAGCCCGTAGCCGCCCAGGGTCGACAGCACCACCACCCAGGCCACCGCGCCCCAGAAGCCCGGATCCGCCGGAGGGGCGAGGGTGCCGGTGACCGTCGCCAGGCCGACGAACAGCACCGCGCTCACCGAGCACTGCACCGCCAAGGCCTCGATCAGACCACCGCCGGGCCGGGTCCGCCGTTCCGTCAGGGTGGCGGCGACCAGGGAGAGCATCGCCCCCAGCGGCAACAGGTACGCCCACCAGGGGGCCGCGCCCGCGCCGACCAGGTCGGACCCCACCACCAGGGCCACCCCGCCCAGGCCCACGACCAGCCCCACGGCCTGACGTCGTCGGACCGCTTCGCCCAAGAGGGGCACGGCCAGGGCGGTGGCCACCATCGGTTGCAGGGCCGCGACCAGGGCACTGGTCCCGGCGGAGACCCCGTGCTCGGCGGCGGCCACCACGCCGTACAGGTAGCCGGCCTGGGCGAGTAGCCCCACCGTCCCGTGCAGGGCCAGGTCACGGCGGTCCATTCGAACACCCCGCCACAGGCACCAGGCGACGAGGAGCGCGGCCACGACGAGGAAGCGCCAGGCCAGCAGCGTGGTCGTGGGGGCGTGCCGGGTTCCGAGCTCGGCGCCGACGAAACCCGAGCTCCACATCACCACCAATCCCACGGCCAGAAGAGGGGCGAGCGGGTCGCGGAGGCGGCGCGGAACGCGGCGCGCGGTGTCGATGGGTTCCATGCCGCCGAGGTAAACACACCGGTCGGTATACTCACAATGTAGTCGTCCGTTCCAACGAGGGAGTCGATATGCGCACCACCGAACGGAACCCGCTCACCCCCGCCGCCCGCAGGGTCCTGGCGGTGGCTTCGGAGCTCTTCTACACCCGGGGCATCAACACGGTCGGTATGGAACTGGTGGCCGAGGAGGCCGGGGTCACCAAGAAGACCATCTACGACCGCTTCGGCTCCAAACAGCGTCTCGTGGTGGCCTACCTGCGCGGCCGCGACGAACGCTGGAACGATTTCCTCACCTCACGGGTGGAGGCGCACGAGGACCCCGTGGCCCGGATCCTCGCCACCTTCGACGCGTTGGGGGAGTGGATGGACCGGGAGAACGAACGCGGCTGCGCCATGGTCAACGCCTACGCCGAACTCTCCGACCCCGAGCACCCCGGCCGGACCGTGGCCGAGGAACAGAAGGTCCGTCTCCGCGAGCTGTACCGGGAGCTGGCGGCGGAGACCGGGGCCACCGACCCCGGGGCCCTGGGCGACACCCTCGCCATGCTCCACGAGGGGGCCGTGGTCGGTCGCAACGTCACCGGGATCGCCGACGCCGCGGCCACCGCTCGGAACGCGGCCGGAGCCCTGCTCCGCGCGCACGGCGTGGACGCCTAGGTTCCCGACCTACCGGTACCCCAGGCGGGAGAGTTCGTTACGGGCCACCTCGTGCACGTCGCCGTGGTCGCTCCGGGACAGCCGCTCCCGCCAGGAGCCCACACCCCAGGCCCGTTCGGTCAGCAGCTCGCTGGCCGAGACCCGGGCCCCGGTGAACCTGCGCAGCTCGCCGGCGGCCTTCACCTCTCCGCCGTGCACGTCCTCGTACCGCAGGGTCAGCAGCTGCTCGGGGCCCAGCTCCCGACGCAACCGCGCCGACATGCGCACCGCGCCCCGCCAGCGCATCGCGCACTTGGTCGCGGTCGAGCCGTCCGTGAAGCGCTCCAGGTCGGCCTCCTCGTCCAGGCCGAAGAAGTGGTTGGGGAACTCGTGCTCCAGCTTCATGAAGCTGGGCTTGAGCCAGGCCAGCGATCGCTCGTCCTCCATCATGTCCGCGACGACGTCCCGGCCGTCCCGGATGACCTGGACGAACAGGGCGTCGGGGAAGGCCGCGTGCAGCGCGCTCGCGGAGTAGAGGAGGTCGGGGCTGGCGTCGCCGTAGCGGACCGCCTCGGCGCTGTGCTCGCACGGCTCGGCGGAGGCGTTGGCCGGGATCCGGGCCCCCGGGCCCGGACACCTCGGACAGGTCAGGGGGGTCAGATGCCAGGTCTCGGCGTAGGCCTCGCGGAACAGACTCGCCGTTCCGGCGACCTTCTCCGAGGCCAGTGAGGGGCGCCTGGCCACGGCGTAGACGGTGTTGAGCACCCCCGGGGAACCCGCGCCCAGATGGAAACCTGGCGCGCGGGACAGGGCGCGGGCGATCACCGGGACCCCGGAGTGGGGAGCGCCCAGAACGAAGACGGGGCGCTGCACCTTGGTCCCGTTGACCACGAGGATGTAGGACGGCTGCTGCTTCATGATTCCGTCGATTTTCGCACCCTTCGCACCACTCGCGTGCATTGGCCGGTCGTTGTGGTGCCATGCCCCACACGTTCCCCGAGGTTACGGGTATCCGGGAGCATCCGGTTCGCAGCTCGCGGGCGGGCCGTGAGAAGCGGTCCCGACGTCGCTGTAACAATGAGGTATGGCCTCGAAGACCGACGACACCGTGCCCTTCACCGACCCCGAGGGGTTCGAGCACGCCGCCGAACTGTTGGCGTCCGCGCGGCGCATCACCGTCCTGACCGGCGCGGGCGTGTCCACCGACTCCGGTATCCCCGACTACCGAGGGCCCCAGGGGCTGTGGACCACCGACCCGGGCGCGCAGGCGATGTCGGACATCGACAGTTACATGGGCGACATCGACGTCCGTCGCGAGGTCTGGCTGGCCCGCCGCGCCCACCGGGTCTGGGAGGCCGAACCCAACGCCGCCCACCGCGCCCTGGCCGAACTGGCCGGCTCGGGCCGCCTGCACGCCCTCATCACCCAGAACATCGACGGTCTGCACCAGCGGGCCGGGGTCCCCGAGGACGAGGTCATCGAGGTCCACGGCACCATGCTGCGGGTCATGTGCATGTCGTGCGGGCTGCGCACCCCCAGCGCCGTCGTGCTCGACCGACTCGACGACGAGTCCGACCCCCGCTGCGTGTCCTGCGGGGGCATTCAGAAGTCGGACACCATCTCCTTCGGCCAGCGCCTGGACCCCGAGGTCATCGAACGCGCAGCCCGGGCCGCCCGCGAGTGCGACGTCTTCGTCGCCATCGGCACCTCCCTGACCGTCCACCCCGTGGCCGGGCTGTGCGACGTCGCCATGATGGCGCGGGCCCCGCTGGTCATCGTCAACGCCGAGCCCACGCCCTACGACGACTACGCCGGGGCGGTCCTGCACGACCCCATCGGCGAGGTCGTGCCCGCCCTGGTCGCCCGGATCCTCGACCGCTGACCCGGGCGGACCCCTCAGGGACCGGCCGACCCGAACGGCGATTCCGGAAGAGACGGGTAGCGGAACGGCACGGAGGGGTCGGAGTCCGGAGGAGAGAGCTCGGGGTCGTCGGAGTCCTCGCCGAGGAAGGCGAGGATCTCGTGACGCAGCCGGGCGAAGGACTCGGCGATCTCGGGTGAGGGGAACGAGGTCCTCGACAAGGTGCGCACCGTCCGTTGCGTCAGGGAGGCCAGCTCGCTCCTGTACCTCATGTCCGCGTGGGAGGGCCAGGACCGCAGATCCTCGTAGGCCTGCCGTAGAACGGTGAGGGTGGCGTTGTCCGCCACGCGCCGTTTCTCGACACTCGGGTCCAGTACGACCTGTTCCCGAACCTTTTCCCTGAGCAGGCGCCGATAACAGGAGAGCCGTTCGTCGACCTGCTGCACCGTGAGGGTGTCGAGGGGCTCCAACCGGAGTCTGAGGATGTCGTGGGCCAGGATCCAGGACCTCTCCCCGTCCTCGTCCCGGTCCACGTACCAGGTGCCCAGATCGTCGGAGACGTGCCTCAGGTACGGGGAGAGGATCAGGGCCAGCCGGGAGGCGGTGCCGTTGGCGCGCAGCGCGGTCGACCGCAACAGCCGCGCCGCCACCGTGCCGGTGGGGATCTCGACCTCGTAGGGGTTCTCGATCCCGGGGGCGGCGTCGACGTCGCCGCGGAGCTCGAAGCCGGTGCACTCGCCCAGGTTGACCGGCCCGCCCCGCTCCCGGTCGAGCACCGTCACGGGGTTCTCGTTCTCCCAGAAGCCCAGATGGCGTACGCGCGCCGTGTCCAGGATGCCGAACCATTGCGAGGTGGGCAGCGAACGCCAGAGCGACACGGTCCTCCGCCAGGCGTGCCAGGGGTCGGTGGATTCGGGATAGAGCTCCCGGAACGGGATCGGTTCCTCCGCGAGCAGGATCGCCAGGGTGAGCAGATTGGCCGTGTAGCAGGCCTCCCTCGTGGACAGGGACAGCCGTTGGGGTTCGTAGTCGAGGAAGGATCGGTTGGGCGCGGGGAAAGGTGCCTCACGGAAGAGGTCCAAGAGCAGCTCGCGCAGGTCGTGGCCGAGTTCGGGGTCCTCGGACACACGAAGCTCCAGCCGCTCCTCCAGGAAGGAGACCACCTTGTCCCGCCCCGCGAAGGCGGCGAAGGAGGACAGGGCGTAGAGCTCGCCGTCGTCCAGCGGGGCGGACCTGCCCCGGCGGCGTGAGGCGTGCCGACGGTCCTCGGCCAGCTCCTCCAGAGCGGTGATGACCATGCGCGCCACCAGGTACTCGCCGAAGGTGGCGTGCAGGAACTCGAAGGCGCTGCTCGTCCCGTCCGCGGTGCGGGCACGGTCTTCGTGCACGAAGAAGAAGCGGCCCAGCACCCGGTGGGCGGGGGCGATCTCCCCGTGCAGGTCGGTGTGGTCGGGACGTTCGACCGCCTCGGGCATCAGTACGGCCAGGTCGCGGTCCAGTTCCTCGGCGTGCACGCTCTGCCGGCCCCGGGCGAACATCGCCATCGAGACGACCTCCAGCCGGCGCAGCTCGTCCTCCACGGCCTGCTCACGGGCCCGACCGCCGAGCCGTGAGTGGTGCTTGGTCACCTCGCGGGAGGCGAACATCCGCAGCAGGCGTTCGTACAGCTCCCCGTGCGAGAGGTGTTCCGAGGCCCGGCGCAACGCGTTGTCGTGGGCGTCGTAGATCAACAGCATCAGCAGGAGCAGCGGCTGTTCGGCCAGATCGCGGTAGCGCAGCACCGTATCGGCTTCGAGGGGGAGCAGACCGCGTTCGGTGAAGGCCGCCTCGTTGGTCCGGTTCCACAGGTCGAGCATCCGCTCGATCTGGACCTCGTCGAAGGGCTCCAACCGGATCACCTGGGTGCCGAGGGGGAACCGGGTCCGGTCGGCCACCAGGGTGCGGCTGGTGACGATGACGACCACCGGCCGGCCGAGGGCCTCCTGACGCTGCTGGAACTCCTGCACCCGCTCCAGGTAGTCGGAGCGGTCCACCCCGGAGGCCTGGAGGAGCTCGTCGAACCCGTCCAGGATGATCACCGGCAGCGCCCCCTCGGTGTCGTCGGCCAGCTCCCGCCAGGAGACGGAGGTGTGCAGATCGGCGCGCAGCCCCTCCTCGATCTGGATGTGCAGCGGCGCGTTGGGGCCGACCGAGCGCAACTCCACCCGGATCGGCAGGAAGTCCTCCGACGGGAGCTGCGCGGCGAGCATCTCGGTGAACTTGGACTTGCCCGCCCCCGGGTGTCCCAGGATGACCAGGGGAACCTCGGTGGAACGAGGATGGGTGATGAGAGCGGCCACCAGGGACTGGAGGTCGCCTTGGACCGGTCGATGTCGCCACTGGTCATCGTGGGTGAAAGAGCTTTTCCCCGTGGCCGTGGCGAGCCGCCCCTGGGGCGGAATATAGGCCTCCCGGAGCGAGGGGAGACGTAACCCGTGCGGTATCTCGGCCGATCTCAGGACGGGACGATCGAGGACGGCTCGGTAGGAGACGGAGAGTTCCCGACGTCGACGGGGGACTGCACGCCCCGAACCGACCCGGGCCAGTTGTGCGTGCAGATCGGACAGGCCGGTACCGATCTCCCGGCGGGTCCGTGCGTGCTCGTCCCTGGACAGCCACATCCCGAACTCGGGGATCTCGGCGCCCAACCGGAGCAGGTTCTCCTCGAAACGGGGGGACACCAGACGCTTCAGCGATCTGCGCAGGTCGTCCATCAGCGCATGTTCCGCGGTGATTCCATGACGTTCGGCGACTTCGAGACCGCAGACGAAGGCGACGAAGGCCTCCGGGAAACCGGTTTGCAGGAAAGGCCAGGGGATACTCGTCCGCCGGTTCGGACACGTATCGGCGAACAACGGGACAGAGCCGTAGGCCGAGATCAGGCGTTGGTCCAGCAGTGTGTACTGCTCCTCGGCGGTGATCTTCAGGTCGTCCAGGCCGAAGGGCATCCCGACTTCCTCGAAGGCCTCCGCCGCGGCCTCGAAGAAGGAGATGATCACCAGGACCTGGTAGGCCGCTTCGATCTTCTCGGTGCGGGAGAGCCGACTCTCCCCCTTGAGCTTGCCGCGCATCCCCTCCAACGCCTTGCGGCCCTTGCCGACCAGGGCACCGCGGAGCCCGAACAGGTCGGGCACGCCCACCAGGCCCAGGCCTCCGTCGGCGACCTTCTCGGCCAGGTCCAGGACCTCGGAGTCGTTCTCTCCGAGGATGCGCAGCGCGTCTTCGTAACGGAGTGGCTTGGCCATGACGGGGCCTTTCCGGGTTCGGGGGGTGGAACGCGGCGGACCCGGTACCGGGGGAGGTACCGAGTCCGTGGGCTGGTCGGGGTTCGAGGGTGGGGCCGAGGAAGGCCCCTTGAGGATGAGAGTGCCTAGGGGAGCTGCCAGTTCACCGGTTCGGCGCCCTGTTCGACCAACAGCTCGTTGGTCCTGCTGAACGGCCGGGAGCCGAAGAAGCCGTTACGGGCCGAGAGCGGGCTCGGGTGGGCCGACTCCACGCACGGGACACCGGGCATCATCGGACGCAGGTTGCGGGCGTCGCGTCCCCACAGGATCGCCACGAGCGGCCCGCCGCGCTCGGCCAACGCCCGGATGGCCTGCTCGGTGATGGCCTCCCAGCCCTTGCCCCGGTGCGAACCGGCCTTGCCGGGGGCG
The DNA here is from genome assembly GCF_000341225.1 of Nocardiopsis alba DSM 43377. GTDB lineage: Bacteria > Actinomycetota > Actinomycetes > Streptosporangiales > Streptosporangiaceae > Nocardiopsis > Nocardiopsis alba. The sequence continues at coordinate 21,628 of NZ_ANAC01000010.1, read as the reverse complement.
ACGGTCAGGACCCTGTTGAGCAGCAGCACGCCCTGCTCGGTCCAGGGGGTGAGGTCGCCGTTGGAGGGCATCGTGGTGCCCAGGTCCTCGCCCATCTCCTTGTAGATGTTGCGCAGGCTCGCGGGCAGACGCACGTCCGGGGCCACCGAGAAGCTCAGCCCGACCGCGTTGCCGGGGGTGGGGTAGGGGTCCTGCCCCATGATGAGCACGCGCACCTGGTCGAAGGGCTGCTGGAAGGCGCGCAGGACGTTGTCGCCCGCGGGCAGATAGGTGCGTCCTTCGGCGACCTCCTGGCGGAGGAAGTCGCCCATAGCGGCGATCTGTGGGGCGACCGGCTCCAACGCCTTCGCCCAGCCGCTGTCCATGATCTCAGTGAGGTCCCGTGTTGCCATGGCCAGAACATTAGTACCAGGCGACGACAACGGCGTCCCCTTCGGACGATCGGGGATCCCCGTGGGGAGGCCGTTTCCGGCGGTGCGTCCCCGTCGGAAGGGTCTGGCTACCGGCCGCGGACCGCCCTCACCTGGGCGGACGCGGACGGTCGGGGTCAGGGGTCCATGTGCGAGCGCCAGCGTTCCAGATGGGAACGGATGCCCTGTGTGCTGGACGCCTCCTCGCCGTGCAGCCTGATGTGATCGGCGAGCAGCGCCTCGTAGTGCCGGACGGCCTCCTGCGGGCGCCCACTGTGGCCCAGGTAGGCGGCCTGGTAGTGCCGGGCCCGCAGGGTGACCGCGGCGTCCGCCCCGCGCAGCCGGGTCAGATCGGGGACCAGTGCGGACAGCAGCTCCACGGCGCGGGCCGGATCCCCGGACTCGCCGACCTCGAATCCCAGGTACAGGCGGGTGGTCAGCACCTTGGTGGAATCGGGGCCGCCGACGACGATCAGGTCCGGCACGAGTTCCCCGTGGGTGCGCGCCGCCAGAGCGTGGTCGCCGGCGCGGCCCGCGTTGGTCGCCAGGTAGTAGCGGGCGGCCAGGGTCTCGGGATGGCGCGGTCCGTACACCCGGTTCAGGTCGGTCAACAGGGTGCTGAAACCGGCGACCGCGCGCGAGTGGTCGCCGCTCTTGCCCGTCGCGTAGGCCTCGCGACGCCGGGCGCGCAGAGTGTCCGGATGATCGGGCCCGAAGGAGGCGCGCAACAGCGGCAACAACGTACGCAGCTCCTCCGCGGCGGCCCGGTACTCGCCCGCGTCGGCGCGTTCCCGTGCGGCCTCCACCAGCTCCATGAGCCGGATCGGGTGGGCGTCGGTGTTCCGATCCTTGGCGTCCTCCTGGGTGTAGGGGAGCGTCGGCGTCAGCCGGGGCACCGGGGCGGTCGGCGTGGGCCGGTGCGGAAGATAGGGGGACAAGCGGTCGCGGACCTCCTCGGCACTGGAGGGGCGGTCCTCGGGCCGTTTGGCCAACATCTGCGCGACCAGCTCGGACAGCGAGGTCGGGATCTCCGGACGCAGCGCCGCCGCCGGCCTCGGAACGTCGTGCAGGTGCATGCGCAGCACCTTCAACGGCCGATCTCCCCGGAACGGGGGTTCGCCGGTCAACAGCTGGTACAGGATGGCGCCCAGGGAGTACAGGTCGCCGGCGTGGTCGACCCGGCCGCCCCGGACCTGCTCAGGGGACATGTACAGCGGAGTGCCGATCACCTGGCCGGTCCGGGTGATGCGGTCGTTCTGGTTGGCCGCGGTGAGGGCGGCGATCCCGAAGTCCAGGATCTTCAGGGTGTCCTCGCCGAGCTCCTCCTCCACCACCATGAGGTTCCCCGGCTTGACGTCCCTGTGCACGATCCCCGAGGCGTGCGCGGCGCCCAGGCCGGAGGCGGCCTGGGAGACCAGGGCGGCGGCCCGGCCCAGGGGCAGCGGTCCGTTCTCCTTGATCACCGCCGAGAGCGGCCGACCCTGGACCAGCTCCATCACGGCGAACACCACGTCCCCGCCGTCGGGGTCGTGGCCGAAGTCGTGCAGGATCACCACGTTGGGATGGCCGGCCAGGCGGGCGGTCAGCCTGGCCTCGCGCCGGAACCGGGCCGTGATCTCGGTCGATCCCACCCGCGCCGGTCGGATCAGTTTGACCGCCACGGGACGGTCCAACAGTTCGTCCACCGCGCGCCAGACCTGGCCCATGCCGCCCGCGCCGAGCTTGGACAGCAGGCGGTAGCGACCGCCCAGGACCCTTTCCTCCGGCACGCGTGCCCCCTGTGGTCGGACCAGCCCCGACCGTTATCGGGGCCGGGGAGTACGGGGCGTAAGCGTACAGCGGCCGGCGTTAGTGTGTTCTCTGCGCCCGTCGGCGCCCGTGACCCCGCAAACCCCCTTGTGGAATCGAGTGTCAGAGTCGTGAGCCCGAGTCTCTACGTTGGCCCGGATACCCAACCGGACAAGTACCGCCTGGTCAGGTCGGTGGGACGTGGTGGTGAGGCCACGCTCTACCTGGCCGAGGTCACGCTGGCCGGGCAGACCGAACCCGTGGTGGTGAAGGCGCTCCACCCCGACCTCACCGCGGACGACGAGAAGTTCGCCGACCTCAGCGCCCGCTGGGCCGAACAGGCCGAACTGCTGCGCTTCATCAACCGCCTGGGCGTGGTCGGGGTACGGGAGCACTTCGAAGGAGCGCCCGAGCACCCGGCCGACGGCGCGGCCGAGCTGAACGACCGGGCCCTGTACCTGGTGATGAACTACGTCGAGGGCCTGGACCTGCGGGACTGGCGGGCGGAGAACCCGGTCGAGGGGGTCGCCGGGCAGCGTCGGGTCCTGCGGTTCCTGGAGCAGGTCGCCCAGGTCCTGGACCTGCTGCACTCGGGACGGGCCACCCCGTCCAAGCGGGTGGTGGTCCACGGCGACCTGTCGCCGGGCAACATCATGGTCAGCGAGGAGGGCCAGGCCACCCTGGTGGACTTCGGCCTGAGCCGGATCGCGGCCCGGCACATGACCGCGCGCCCCTGGTTCACCCCGGGCTACGCCGCTCCGGAGATCTTCACCGGCGAGTACTCCGCCGCCACCGACCGCTACGCCTTCGGCGCGATCGCCTACTTCGCCCTGACGGGTGAGGATCCGCCGCCCGCCCCCGAACAGTTGCGTGAACGGTTCGGTGCCCTGCCGCTGCTCGCTGAGGCGGAGGAGGGGCAGCGGGAACTCGTCATGAGCATGTTCTCCATCGAGCCCTCGGAACGTCCCGAATCCTCGGCGTGGGTCAGGATCCTGCGCTCCCTGGCCACCTCGGCGCCTTGGACGGGTCCGGTCGCCGAGCCGGGCGCCGCTCCGGAGCCCGGGGAGGACGGTCTCGACGACGCCCTTCCCGAGCCGGGAGAGGCCCTCGCGGCGGCCGCGGTGTTCCCGGGCGGGAGCACATCCGTCGACACCCCCGAGGGGGCGCCGCCCAGGGGACCGCGCTTCTCCGGCCCCGCGCCGACCGACACCGGCGCCCAGGACGTGGCCGCGGCCGGACCGGAGGTGGACGACGCACCGGGTGGGGCCGCTCCCGGGACGGGCGAGGACGCCTCCGACGCGGAGGAGCCGATGTCCAAACGCCCGGTCGGCGGGATGCGCGGCAGGCCCGTGCAGGAGCCTCGGCCCCCGGCTCCGCGCCCCCTCCCCGAACCCGGCCCCTCCTCGGAGGCCCCGGTGCCGACCCCCGCCACCCCGCCCATGGGCGTCTCCTCGGCCTCCAGGCAGGGGCCGCCGCCCTCCCGTCCGCCGAGGTCGGGGCCGCCCGCAGGAGCGAGGGCGGGGTACGGGCCCCCGTCGGGGCCGCAGAACCCCCCGCCCGGCGGTCCGGTCCCGGGTCCTTCCGGTCCCTGGTCGAGGGCGACGGGCCCCGGCTCCTACCGGAACACCCCGGCTCACGGCGCCCCCGGTCACAGCGCTCCGGTCCACAGCGGACCCGTCCAGGGCGGTGCTCCCCAGGGGTACAACGGTTCCGGCCCGGTGCCGCCCCGGCCCGAGCCGGCGGCGGAGAAGCCCAAGCGCAGGTCGCGCAAGCCCATGATGATCGGTCTGGCGATCTTCGCCGTCGTGTTCATGATCGTCGGAGGCGGTGGCACCTACCTGTTCATCGACCGCGTCCTGCCCCTGTTCTCCGACGAAGGCGGACGGACGGTCGAGGCGGACGCGCGGGAGGAGCCCTCGGAGAGCCCCGAGAACGAGGCGCAGGCGCAGGCCGATCCCTCCGAGAAGCCCGAGAAGGAACCCTCGGACGAGCCCGAGGGCGGGCCCTCCGGGGCTCCGAGCGGCGGCGAGACCCTGCTCACCCAGATGGAGGCCGTCGACCAGTCGAACAACGACTACTGGCGGCCCGAGACCGGACGCGCCGACATCGACGGTCAGGCCTACAACCGTGCTCTGATCTCCGGGTTCTGCAAGACCTACGACTCCCGGTGCTCGGGGTGGATGGACTACAACCTCGGCCGGGACTGGAACACCTTCACCGCCACCATCGGCGTGGAGGACAGCTCCAGCTCCTCGGCGACGACCACGTTCCTCGTGCTCGTCGACGGAGAGCAGAAGGTCACCGAGACGCTGCGCCTGGGCGAGGTGAAGGAGATCGAGGTCTCCGTCGAGAACGCCCTGCGCCTGCGGGTCGAGGTCGAGAGCGACGGCACGGGGGTCTACCCGGTCTGGGCCGACCCCGTCCTCACCAAGGACTGATCGGAGCCCCTCCGAGGAGCGGCGACGGGCCCGCCCGGACCCGTGACGTCCGGGCGGGCCCGCTCCGTTCTCGCGGCGCCGCTACTCGGCGCGCCAGCCGCCCTGCCGGTCGGCCAGGTTGAGGGCCGTGGTCACCAGGGGCACGTGGCTGAAGGCCTGGGGGAAGTTGCCGACCTGGCGGCCGTCGCGCGGGTCCCACTCCTCGGCGAGCAGCCCCACGTCGTTGCGCAGGGAGAGCAGCCGGTCGAACAGCTCCCGTGCCTCCTCCTGACGACCGATGGACAGCAGCGCGTTGGCCATCCAGAAACTGCACGCCAGGAAGGCGCCCTCGTCGCCGGGCAGCTGGTCGGCGGAGTGCTCCAGGTCGGTGCGGTAGCGCAGCACGAAACCGTCCACCATCAGGTCCTTGCGCACCGCCTCGATGGTGCCGATGACGCGAGGGTCGTCGTAGGGCAGGAAACCGACCTCGGGGATGAGCAGCAGGGCGGCGTCCAGTTCCTTGCTGCCGTAGTACTGGGTGAAGGTGTTGCGCTGCGGATCGTAGCCGTATTCGCACACCTCGGCGTGGATGGTGTCGCGCAGGGCCCGCCACCGTTCGACGGGGCCCTCCTTGCCGAATTCCTCGATGCTGCGGACGGCGCGGTCGGCGGCGACCCAGGCCATCACCTTGGAGTGCACGAAGTGCTGCCGGGGGCCGCGGACCTCCCACAGACCCTCGTCGGGTTCGTCCCAGCACCACTCCAGGTAGTTCACGAGGGAACGTTGCAGTCCCCACAGGTAGTCGCCGCCCCGGATGCCCGAGCGTCGGGCCAGGTGCAGGACGTCCATGACCTCGCCGTACACGTCCAGTTGGTACTGGCCCACGGCGGCGTTGCCGATGCGGACGGGGGAGGAGCCCTCGTATCCGGGCAGCCAGTCGGCCTCCCATTCGGTGAGCCTGCGCTCTCCCCGGATCCCGTACATGATCTGCATCAGTTGGGGTTCACCGGCCACCGCGCGGACCAGCCACTCGCGCCAGGCCTGGGCCTCCTCCTGGTAGCCGGAGCGGATCAGCGCCTCCAGGGTGATGGTGGCGTCGCGCAGCCAGCAGTAGCGGTAGTCCCAGTTGCGGACACCGCCGATCTCCTCGGGCAGGGAGGTCGTGGGCGCGGCGACGATCCCGCCGGTGGGCTGGTAGGTGAGGGCCTTGAGGGTGATGAGGGAACGCACGACCGCCTCACGGTAGGGGCCGTCGTAGGTGCACTGGTCGACCCAGCGTTCCCAGAAGCGTTCGGTGCGGGAGAGCGCCTTCTCCGCGTCCAGGTGGTCGGACTCCTCCACTTGGGAGGGGTGCCAGGTCATTACGAAGGGGACGCGCTGCCCCTCGGTCACGGTGAAGGTGGTGTCGTGGGTGAGGTTGTGGCCCTGGAGGTGGACGGGGCTGCTCAACCAGATGGAGTCGGGGCCGGCGATGGCGACCAGTTCGCTCCCGGAGCGGTGCACCCACGGGACCACGTGCCCGTAGTCGAAACGGATGCGCAGGGTGGTGTTCATCCGCACCGTGCCGCGCAGCCCCTCCACGATCCGCACCACGTGCGGCATGCTGCCGCGGGGCGGCATGAAGTCGATGACCCGCACCGAGCCGGTGTCGGTGTCCCACTCCTGCTCCAGGACCAGGGTCTGACCTCGGTAGCGACGTCTGTCGGCGGGGGCGTCGGTGCCGTCCGGGCGCAGGGTCCAGCAGCCGTTCTGCTCATCGCCGAGCAGGGCCGCGAAGCAGGCGGCGGAGTCGAAGTCGGGCAGGCAGGCCCAGTCGATGGAACCGTCACGGCCGACCAGCGCCGCCGTCTGCATGTCGCCGATCATTGCGTAGTCTTCGATTCGGCCGGGCACGCGGCTCACCCCCATCGCGTCGTCATCCTCGTGCGGTGGGCGTGTTCACACGGGCGGGACAGGGGGTCCGCTTCTTCGCGGACCAACGCGCGCACGCCCGCACACGCCCCATCGGGGTGTCGTCACCCGACCCACGACCGGGTCGGGGCGCCGTTCGGGTCACCACGTCCCCCCGGACCGTCCGTCGGTCGCCTTCATCCGGTTATGTGCCCAGATGGAGGCCACCGTAAAGAACGGTCTCCGGAGAGTGCCCGGTATGCCCCTCGCCGTCGACCGCGGTCCCATCTTCCACAATCGGTGCGGACATGGCCACCCTTGCGTGCACGTGCATCTGAAAGCTCGTAGGGGTATGGGATGAAATGGTGGGCTTTGGTCGGGGAGAATTCGTGCAGCGATGGCGGAGAGGGCCGGGATCGTGTCCGATTCCGGCCCTTCCATGTCAGGCCTTCGAGTCCGTCTGGGTCGGCGGAACCCTCGGGGTCGCCTCGGCCATACGCATCATCGGGAGGAAGATCTGGGCCAGCGGGCCGATGGCGATCATGAACACGAGGGTCCCCAGGCCCACCGTGCCGCCCATCAGGAAGCCCAACAGCGCGACGGTCACCTCGATGATGGTCCGGGCCAGCCGGATGGAGAGTCCGAGCGAGGCCAGACCGGTCATCAGCCCGTCACGCGGACCCGGGCCGAGCCCCACCCCGATGTAGCAGCCGGTGGCGATCGCGCACACCAGGACGCCCGAGATCAGCAACAGGATCTGCAACGGCAGGAAGTCCGTGGTGGGGATCAGCCACAGGGACAGGTCCACCGACACGCCGATCACGATCACGTTGCTCAACGTGCCCAGGCCGGGCTTCTGTCGCAGCGGGATCCACAGCAGCATGATCAGCGCACCGATGATCACGCTCCAGGTGCCGATCGACAGGCCGGTCTGGTTGGACAGGCCCTGGCTCAGCACGTCCCAGGGCATCGCGCCCAGGTCGGATCGGATCAGCAGTGCACCACTGAGGCCGTACAGGTACAGACCGAGGTAGAGCTGGGCCAGTCGACGCAGACGGGGCCGTGGCAGGACCGGTGTGATCATGACCCTGTCGACCAGGGCACGGACCGAAGACCGGGACGGTGCGGACACTGCCGTCCTCTCTTTCCGTTCTCTCGTGAAAGGCGGGGTTCGTGTGCGGCAGGATTCATCGGGTCATTGGGCGATGATCCATTGGGGGAGCCACATCGGTATCGTGGCCGAGTTGGCGCCGTGATTGAAGAGCCAATCCGGTCAACTGGCACTAGGTCGTGTTTTTTGGATCATTCCTCCCACGCCGTTGCCCGCCACCACCCTCAACGGTCGCGCTGGCGCGCGCGGTGTTTGACACGGTGCCGGGCTTCCTCTCGCGGCGCCGCCCATTCGAAGCAAACACCGACGAGGACAGCCGAACCCGGGCGGGCCCCCGCTGTGCGACACTGCGGAGCCCGCGTAGCAGGGCACAGTAGGGGCGGCTTCGCTCGTCGTCCGGCGAGAGATCGCCCGGCGGCCGCTCGCCACGGATCGGCTCCGCCGATGCCGGGCGAAAGCATCCAAAGAACACTCCCCAACCCGACCTTCTGAAGTGGATCTTCATGGTGAGGCAGCGCAGTGACGGCCCCGGAACCGGTGGCGGGACCCGGCGGATCAACGGGCGTCTGCTCGCCCGTCTCATCGGCGAGGCGCCGGTGGAACGCCCGTACTACCTGGCGATCGCCCGCGCGGTCAGCGGTCTGGTCCTGGACGGCCGGGTGCCGACGCACACCCGGCTGCCGGCCGAACGCGACCTGGCCGCGGCGCTGGGGGTGAGCAGGAACACCGTCACGGCGGCCTACGCCTGGCTGCGGGACAACAGCTTCCTGGACAGCCGGCAGGGGGCGGGCAGCTGGACGGTCCTGCCCGACACCAGTACCCCGGACCCCGCTCCGTTCGCGCTGGCCGCGGAACAGATCGACCTGGGGTTGGCCGCCCCGCCCGCGATCGACGGACTGCGCGAGGCCTCCTTCCACGCCTCCGAACAGCTCGCCGCGCACGTGGGGGGCCTGGGCTACTACCCCTACGGACTGCCCGAACTACGGCACGCCATCGCCCGACGCTACGTCGAACGCGGGCTGCCCACGACCCCGGAACAGATCCTCGTCACCAACGGCGCCCAACAGGGCATCAGCCTGGTCATGGAACTGCTGCTCCAGCCGGGCGACGAGGTGCTCGTGGAATCCCCCACCTACCCCAACGCCCCGGACGCGGCCCGCCGCAGGGGAGGACGGATCCGCACCACCGGGGTCACCCCCCAGGGCTGGGACATGGAGTACATGGTGGACTCCTTCCGCCAATGGAAACCCCAACTGGCGTACGTGGTCGCCGACTTCCACAACCCCACCGGCGCGCTCATGGACGACGACGAGCGCCGTGTTCTGGTCCGTGAGGCCCGCCGGGCCGGTGCGCACCTGGTGGTCGACGAGTCGGTGGCGGAGCTGGCGATCGACTCGGGCGACCTGCCCGCCCCGGTGGCGGCCCACGACACCGACGGTCGGGTGCTGACCGTCGGGTCGGTGGCCAAACTACTGTGGGGCGGTCTCCGGGTCGGCTGGGTGCGCGCCACACCGCCGATGGTCACCCGGCTCATGCAGGTACGCCAGCGCATGGACCTGTCCGGTTCGGTGCACGACCAGCTCACCGCCACCCACCTGTTGGCGGACATGCTGCGGATCCGGGCCGAACGCAGCCGCCAGCTACGACGGAACCGCGACGCGCTCTTGGCCGCCCTGCGCGAGCGTCTGCCCGACTGGCGCCCCAGTGTCCCCGGGGGAGGGCTGGTGCTGTGGGCGGCCCTGCCCCAGCCGGTGGCGACCTCCCTGTCGGCGACCGCGGTCCGGCACGGGGTCCATCCGGCGGCCGGGCCGGTGTTCGGGGTGGACGGGACCCTGGAGCGTTACCTGCGCCTGGCCTACACCCGTCCACCGGACGTCCTGGAGGACGCCGTGGAACGGCTGGCCGTGGCCTACTCCGAGACCCTGTCCCACCCGACCCAGCCGCGCGGTCACCTGTACGTGTGACCCGGGCCGGTACCGGACCTCGACACGGACGACCTCGGTGAGGGTCTCCCTTCCCGAGGGTCGGGCCGACGGGTCATCGGCGCCGATCACCCTCCAGGTCGGACCGTGCGCGATCCAGGTCTCGCGGTGTGTCCACGTCGAACCCCCGGCCTCTTGTGGAGAACGCCACGTGGGCGGGGGCGAGGGGGTCGAGCAGTCCGTACAGCGAACGCCCCGAATAGACGCTCAGGGCCGCCGCCAGGGGGCCGGTACGCCAGACGCCGGTGAGCCACTGTTCCCGTCCGGCCTCGTCCACCAGGACGGCGCCCGCGCTCTTCGGGGAGCCATCGAGCGCCTCGTCCAAGGCGACGAGATGGTCCAGGGCCAGATAGGGCAGATCCGCCGCGAGCAGGACCACGCGGGGGGCCTCGACCCGGGCGAACCCGGCGCGTAGAGCGGGCACCGGTCCCGTCCCGGGAGGGTCCTCGCGGACGTAGCGTGCGCGTGGCCGTTCCCGTTCGGGACCGACCACGACCACGCCGGCCGTCGGGGCGTGGGCGCGCACGGTGGACACGACGTGTTCCAGCAGGGAGCGCCCGGCGACGGTCAGCCCGGGTTTGTCCACCCCGCCCATACGGCTCGCCGCTCCGCCGGCCAGGACCACCGCGTCACATCGTTCGTTCACGCCCCCAGGATGCCGGACGTCCCCGGGCTCCGGAACGACCCTCGTCGGCGACGCCCCCTCACACGGCGAAGCGGTGGGCGAAACGGGTCACCTCGGCCAGCACCTCGTTCCGGTTCGTCTCGTTGAACACCTCGTGCCGAGCGCCGGGGAAGATCCGCGCGGTGAGGTCCTCTCCGGCGACGGCCTCGATGCCCGTCTTGGTGTCGGCGATCGGGACCAGCGCGTCCGCGTGTCCGTGCACCCACAGCAGGGGCAGGGATCCCAGGGAGCCCGCGGCGTTACCGCGCTCCAGTTCGGTGAGCATGGCCCGGACCGTGGTCCGCTTGAAGGGGCCGTGCCAGACGAGCGGATCGTCGACGTAGGCCCGACCCACCTCGGGGTCGCGGGAGAGCGTGGTGGTGTCGATGGGGGCGTCGGGGATCTCCTCGGCCGCAGCGAGCTCCTCCAGGGTGCTCCAACGGCCCAGGACCGGGCCGGACAGGACCAGGGCGTGCACCTGATCGGGGTGGGTCTGCGCGTAGCGGGTGGCGATCAGGCCTCCCATCGAATGGCCGATCATCACCAGGGGCAGGGTCCTGTAGGCGGTGCGTGCCTGGGTGACCACGCGGTGCACGTCCTCGACCACACCGGCGTAGTCGTCGATCAGCACCCGCTCGCCGGAGGAACGCCCGTGGCCGCGGTGATCGGCCCCGTACACCACGGCGCCCGCCGCGCACAGGTCCTCGGCCACCCGCTCGTAACGACCGAGGTGCTCGCCGTAGCCGTGGACCAGGACCGCCATCCATGTGGGCTCGCCCCCGGACGGGGCCCACGCCCGTGCCGCCAGCCGCCCCGAACCGTCCGGACCGCCCGCCAGGGCCCACTCACGTGCGCTGATCACCGTGTCCCGCCTCCTCATCGCCATGTCCGTCTGCGACGATCGGATGATCGTCACCGCTCCTAGAGCATGGGGGACGGTGCGGCGATGTGTCATCTTTCGAGGGGCGAGGGCGGGGCCGTTACGGTGCGTGTCCGGAATCGCCCATGACACAACGTTCGGGCAACGATCCGAGGCGTGTTCTTGGGGCGAAGGTCCAGAGGCGGGCGCGATTCCTCGTGGTCACCGACGAAATGGTGCAAAAGGTGTGATCTAGGCTACTCATAGTGAAAGTGCATCTTTTACGCTTACGAGTGGGTATCCCTCGAGCGGGTGCAATTTTGGCGTAACACCCGCTCGGCAATTCAGACTGGAGAGGGGTGACGCCCGTGCTGTCCGACTCCTACGGACGCGTGGCGACGGACCTGCGGGTCTCGCTCACCGACCGCTGCAACCTCAGGTGCACCTACTGCATGCCGCCGGAGGGGCTGGAGTGGTTGCCCAAACCGGAATTGCTCACCGACGACGAACTCCTGCGCCTGATCCGTGTGGGGGTCACCCGCCTGGGAATCGACGAGGTCCGCTTCACCGGAGGAGAACCGCTGCTCCGGCGCGGACTGCCCGGCATCATCGCCGGGACCACCGCCCTGTCCCCCCGCCCCCGCACCGCTCTGACCACCAACGGCATCGGACTCGCCCGGACCGCCCCCGCCTTGGCCGAGGCCGGGCTGGACCGGGTCAACGTCTCCCTCGACACCCTCGACCCCGTCGTGTTCGAGAAACTCGCCCGACGCCGCCGACTCGACGACGTCCTGGAGGGGCTGTCCGCCGCCTCCGAAGGGGGACTGACCCCGGTCAAGGTCAACGCCGTCCTCATGCGCGACGTCAACGATCACGAGGCCGCCGACCTCCTGCGCTACTGCGTCGAACGCGGCTACGAACTGCGGTTCATCGAACAGATGCCGCTGGACGCCCAGCACGGGTGGCGCCGCGACACGATGATCACCGCCGACGAGATCCTCCGACGGCTGGAGGCCGACTTCGACCTCCGACCGGCCGACGGTGAGGCCCGGGGCAGCGCGCCGGCCGAACTCTTCCACGTCCGAGGACTCACCTTCCCCGACGGCAGGGAGGCCACCGTCGGGGTCATCGGTTCGGTGACCCGCCCCTTCTGCGGGGCCTGTGACCGTGTCCGCCTGACCGCCGACGGCCAGATCCGCAACTGCCTCTTCGCGCGCGAGGAGTCCGACCTGCGCACGCCCCTGCGCGAGGGAGCCACCGACGACGAGATCGCCGAACGCTGGACGGCCGCCGTCGCCGGCAAGCTGCCCGGGCACGGGATCGACGACCCGGGGTTCCTTCAGCCGGCACGCCCGATGTCCGCCATCGGCGGTTGATCCGCGCCGAAAACGGGTTGCCTCCCCTCCACGGGACCTGACTTGATGTTCCCGGGACGCGCACGGCGTCCCGGGGCCCGACAGGAAAGGGAGGTGGCCCCATGCCTCACACCGAAGTTCCCGGAGAGCGCGTACCGATCCGCATGTGGGCCGACCCGGACACGGTCGAGTCCGCCGCCATGGAGCAGCTGCGCAACGTCACCCGCATGCCCTGGACCCACGGGCTCGCGGTGATGCCCGACGTCCACTACGGCAAGGGCGCCACCGTCGGTTCGGTCATCGCGATGCGCGACGCGGTCAGCCCGGCCGCGGTCGGGGTCGACATCGGCTGCGGGATGACGGCGGTGCGCACCGACCTGACCGCCGAACGCCTGCCGGACGATCTGGGGCGCCTGCGGTCCGCCCTGGAGGCGACGATCCCGGTCGGGTTCCACTTCCACGACGAGGCGATCGACCCCGCCACGGTGCCGGGGCTGCGCAGCGGGGACTGGGACGGGTTCTGGCGGGGCTTCGACGACCTCGCCGAGGCCGTCCACCCGCGTCGTGAAAGGGCCCTGCGCCAGATGGGGACCCTGGGCGGAGGCAATCACTTCCTCGAAGTGTGTCTGGACGACGACGGCATGGTCTGGCTCGTCCTGCACTCGGGATCGCGCAACATCGGCAAGGAGCTGGCCGAGCACCACATCGGGCGGGCCCGCGACCTGCCGCACAACCGGGATCTGCCCGACCGCGACCTGGCGGTGTTCCTGTCCGGGACCCCGGAGATGGACGCCTACCGGCGTGATCTGTTCTGGGCCCAGGACTACGCCCGCCGTAACCGCGACGTCATGATGGGGCTGGCCTGCCGGACCCTGGAGCGGGAGGTGCCGGGGACCGGCTTCGGGCAGTGGATCTCCTGCCACCACAACTACGTCGCGGAGGAGCGTTACGACGGGGTGGACGTGCTCGTCACCCGTAAGGGCGCCATCCGCGCGGGAAGCGGCGAGTACGGCATCATCCCCGGGAGCATGGCGACGGGAACGTACGTGGTCAAGGGCCTGGGCAACCCGGAGTCGTTCAACTCCGCCTCCCACGGGGCCGGACGCCGTATGAGCCGGAACAAGGCCCGCAAGACCTTCACCCGGGAGGACCTGGTCGAACAGACCAGGGGAGTGGAGTGCCGCAAGGACCTGGGCGTCGTGGACGAGATCCCCGCCGCCTACAAGGACCTGGAATCGGTCATCGAGGCCCAGACCGACCTCGTCCAGGTGGTCGCCCACCTGCGGCAGGTCGTCTGCGTCAAGGGCTGAGGAACGGTCGGAACCGGACCGACGAGGGGCTCGGTCGGTGATGAGGTGATCACGGGCGTGGGCTTCCACCCGGGGCCTCGCGACGGACTCAGCCCTCGAAGCGGTCCATCGGCACGGTCTCACGGAGGAAGCCGCGCATCTCCAGGAAGCCGGCGAGGTAGGCGCGGTGCTCGTCGCAGGCCACCCAGACCTTGCGTCGGTCCGGGGTGTGCAGGCGGGGGTTGTTCCACACCAATGCCCAGGTGGCGGCCTCGCGGCAGCCCTTACGAGAACAGTGCGCGTCCGGTGCGGTATTACCCAAAGTCGATCCCCGGATGACGAAGTGGATTTCGTGGTCAAACCACGACCACGGGCGGGTATTCGCTCCGACCGGGTGTGGACAAAAGACGACGCCGGGTGGTTACGGGGGCAAACCACCCGGCGTCGCGCACGATGTTCCGACGGGGGCTCGAAACATCGTCTCGCGCTTCGACGGGGGACCGAAGCGCTAGGTCCCAATGTACACCGGAGCCCCCCGGGGTACGTCAAGAGTCAGTTACGACGTTGTCTCGGGACAGTCCCATCGGGTGGGTCCTAAGTCCCAGGTCAGGACTTATCCGACAGGTCTCGGCGCCTTTCACGGTGCCTGTCGGGCATGAAGAGTGGGCCTCGTGGTCAATCACGTCCCAACCGGGGCCAAAGTCCTCAGAAATTCTCGGCAAAGGGCTTCGACCCGTTCCGAGGAAAGGCGCTTCCGATAAATCGGCGTCGCTGTGGGGGCACGTGTGGCGAACGGGGTTTGAGGGGACGGAGGGGAACGGGGGGACCGTGCTCGCGCGGTCCGTACGAGCGACTACGCAGGGGGCGTCCATGAGCGACCACACCTATCGCGTCACGGAGATCGTCGGCACCTCGCCCGACGGTGTCGACCAGGCCGTTCGCAACGGCATCCAACGGGCCTCGGCCACGTTGCGCGGACTCGACTGGTTCGAGGTCACCCAGATCCGCGGCCACATCGAGAACGACGGGGTCGCCCATTTCCAGGTGGGGCTCAAGGTCGGCTTCCGCCTGGAGGACTGAGTCGACGGGCGTTCCTCGGTCGAGGCCACGCCGACCACGAACGACCCCGGAACGACGCGGGGCCCGGACCGTTCGGTCCGGGCCCCGCGCGCTTGCGGGAGGACGGGGGCTCAACCCTCTTCGGGGTCGGGGCCGCGCAGCACGTCCGCGTGCACGTGGTCCAGATGACGCAGGATCTCGTTGTCCGGGTCCGCGTCGTAGTGGCGCCACCCCATGGACGGGTAGCGGGTGCTCCAGATCTTGTCGTCGAAGATGATCACGTCGATCTGGTAGTTCGGCGCGTGCGCGATCAGCCAGTGGGCCAGCAGCCACCCCTCCCGGCGGTTCTCCTCGTTCACGGGACGGTAGAAGATGTCGAGCGCGCGCCCCTCGTAGTGCGCCGATTTCTCCCCGTGCCCGGTGTCGTAGCCGCCGGCGACGTAGCCGCCGATGCTGCTGTCGGCGAAGACCTCCTCGATACCCTCCTTGAGGGTGGTGGCGCGCGGGGTCAGCCCGGAGGGCTCCTCCTCCTCGAACTCCACCTCCTCGCCGGGGTAGCGGCAGGTCATGGAGGGTCCCGCGTCGTCCTTCGGCCCTTCGACCAGGGCCGTCATGACCTCGTCGGGGATGTCCTCGATGTCGGGGGCCTCGATGGGCGCGGCGTCCCCCTGAGCGATCACGGCCGCCGCGGTGCTCGCCCGTCGTGCCTGGTCGCGGTCGAGGGGGACCCGTTCTCCGTCGACCCAGACCGAACAACTCGGTCCCCACGGTCGGGAGAAGGAGGTCCGCCCCTCGTTCTCCCGCCACCACTGGAAGGCCAGGACCGCGATCACGGCCAGCACGAGCAGGAACGCGGCGGACATGATCGCCCTGCGTCTTCGAAGGTCCTCGGGGGGTACGGCGGCTCTGTGCGTCATGGACTCCTGCCCTCTCACGCCGGACGGACGGCCTTCTTCGCCGTCGGGGTCCCGGGCGCACGTGACTTGCGTTTCTCGAGAGATACTTCGCTTATGGGACGCAAGAGGTCGTTCGCTCATTCCCGACAGTGACCGGGATCAAATCCAGGGGTGGTGTCGCCCGCAGTCGCCCGGAGGGGTTCACAGCACCGACCACAGGACGAACGCCCCGCCCAGAAGCAGGGTCAGCGCCCAGATCCGGTCCATCGTCACGCCCTTCCAGCGCAGGGCGTGCACGCCCAGGAAGTCGTAGGCGATCAGGGCGGCCACGGCGGCCGCCGCGAACATCGCCAGCGTGTGCACCCCGGTCGCCGCCAGACCGAGCAGCGTGGCGTCCCACAGGCTCCACACGCCTTCGACCGGTTCCGTGGCCGCGGCGGGCTCCACCGCGGTCTCCGCGGTGGGGGAGGGGGCGCCATGCCCGGCGTGTCCACCCTCCACGTGCGAATGCGAGAGCCGGCCGGCCAGCACCGGCATCAGCATCAGACCGGCGCCGTGGGCCGAGGCCATGAGGAAGGACCAGGCGCAGAGCTGCCACAACGGAAGCCGGAGGGCGCTCTTGTGGACGTGCCGTCGCGACAGCAGCATCACCAACCCCACCAGAACGATCAGTGACCCGCCGATCACGGGGAAGAGCACCGACGCGGTCGCCGAACCGGTCACGGTGATCGCGACCGCGGCCACCGCGACGCTGCCGGCGTGCCCCAGGGCGATCGCGGGCAGCGCGCGCAGAACCTGGGCACGCCCGCCCTCCTGGAGACCGCGTCCGACGGCCAGAAGCCAACCCATCCCTGGATGGAGTCCGTGAAAGGCACCGAGAGCGATGAGGGTCCACAACTGCGCGGAGGTCACCGCGCCAGGGTCACACGAGGGCGGGCCGGAGACAACGGTCGGTGATCGAATGGCCGCTTTCGGTCAGGCCGCGGTTCCGGGGCGGTGTGATCCCGGGGCGAACCGGCCCCGGGACCGTGCCCACGTCAGGGGCAGAGCATGTCCAGGTCGGTGGCCTCGGAGCCGACCTGACGGCCCGGATCGGCGGGGGAGGGCTCGTCCAGGCCGGTGTAGTCCTGCCACTCGGTCCGGTCGCTCTCGGTCGTCTCCTCGGCGCCGGCCTCGGCGGTGGTGTCCTCCACCAGATCGGACTCACCGGTGGGAGAGTCCGAGGGCTCGCCCGAGGGGGCGTCGACGGGAGCGCGTCCCGTGATGGCCTCCTGCACCAGCGCCTTCACCTCGTCCCAGTCGGGGTTGGCGGTGTTGACCTGGGGCGGGGAGAGCTGGAGGGCGCTCATCCGGCCCTCATCGGTGACCAGGTCGGCCAGCTCGATGAAGGCGGGTACCTTGGTCTGCGGAATGTCGGTGCTCAGCGTCCTCTTGGTGGCGCCCGCGAGCCGTCGATAGCCGGTGAGGATGGTGGTCGGCTCCACCTGCTCGGCGACGTACTTGATCAGGCACCCCTGACGGCCCATCCGCCCGTAGTCGTCGGTGCCGATCCGGGAACGTCCGTACCAGAGGGCCTCGTGACCGTCCAGGCGACGCAGGCCCGGCTCCAGCACCCCGCCGTGCACCCCGTACGGGATGGGCTCGGTGATCCGCACCTGGATCCCGCCGACCGCGTCGATGAGATCGCGGAACCCCATCATGTCGACCATCGCGTAGTACTCGATGTCCAGACCGAGGTTGTACCCGATCACCTTCTTCAGGGTGTCGGCGGACGGGTCCGGGACACGGGGATCGATCGCCAGTTCCTCGGGCTCCTCCGCGACCGTCTGATAGACGTCGTTGAGCAGCAGATCGAACCCGTAGGGCTCGGGGTAGCGCTCGGCGAGGGTACTGCCCTCGGGGAAACGGGCGTTCTCCAGGTTGCGCGGCAGCCCCACCAGCAGTGTGTCACCGGAGGCGGTGTCCACGCTCGCGACCATCATCGAGTCGGTGCGCACGCCGTAGCGATTGTCGCCCGAATCGGCGCCGAGCAGGAGGACGTTGACCCGCTCCGCCCCGTTCCACGGGTCGGCCGCGTCGTGCGGCAGGCCGTCCTCCCCGAAGCCGCCGAACACAGCGCCCAGGGTCTCGTAGGCGGTGTAGCCGGCGTGCAGGGCCCAGGCGGAGGGCGCGGCGATGGTCAGACACAACAGGAGAACGGTGACGCCGCCGAGCAGGCGGTGACCGATGCCGGGCCCCTCGGGCCGTGTGATGGACCACGAGTGCACGATGATGCTCAGCCACAGGATCGCGACCACGAAGACCGCGATCATCGCGCCCAGCAGCCAACGGTCCTGCACGGCCAACGCGGCCACCACGGTCACGGCGTCGGATCCGTGTGTGCTGAGCCAGACCACCGCGGCGATCAAGGCGACGATCCCGAGAAGGTAGGCGCCCAGGATCAGGCCCCCCGCCCTCCGGCGCCCCATGCGCAGGTGGGCCGATCCGGGGAAGGGGACCGAAAGGGCGGTCCACAGCAGAGCCCGCCCCGTGCCGAGACGTTCGTTCGGGCGCTTCGGCGCCTCCTCGTCCCGCTGCTCGTCCTCCGCTGCCACCAGCGTTTCCTCTCACGCAGTGAGACGGCCCGACCGAGCCGTCCCGTCCTGGTCCTGTCCCCTTACAACGATCCCCGGCGGTGTCCAACATTCGGGGCACGCCACACCCGGGTTACGCGTCAGTGAACGATCCCATGCTCGCCGATCACATGTGCCGGGCGGTGGGGACGTCCGAGGACCATGGTCCCGGAGGCCCCGGGGGCCGTCGCCCGGGTGGGTGAGTTCAGTGTGTCGCTTTGCCGGGGTTGTGTGTGCGGCGGCCACCTCATAAGGGATGTTCTATACAAGTCTGTTATGTGGTCGAGAGGTGCTCGTTGAGGCATTGGATGGCGCTATCGGGCCGCTCAAAGGGGTGAATCAGCCGATTTCTTTCGCGATCGGTAGTGAAACGAGCTCCACAACTGCGATGATCTGCCCGGAGGAGGGGGCGCCGTCCGGGGGAATGGACGGCGACATGGGAACGAAAGGCAGGCATCGTGCTCGATGCGGTTGACGCGGCGCTCATGCGCGCGTTGCAGGGGGACGGCAGGGCGACCTTCCAGGCCTTGGCGGACGGGGTCGGTCTGTCCAGGACCGCGGTGCGCGCCAGAGTGCGCCAACTCGTGCAGTCGGGGGCGATCAGGATCGTCGGCGTACTGCACGCCGGGGTCGTGGGCATGGAGGTCCTCGGCCACGTGTCCTTCAGGGTCGGCGGACCGGTCGAACCGGTCCTGGAGGTCCTGGGGGAACGGGAGGCCGTGACCTTCGCGGCCCAGGCGGCCGGGCGCTTCCCGGCCGTGGCCCAGGTACGGGTGGCCGACGACGCGGCGCTGACCAAGGAACTGGCCCACCTGCGCTCGCTACCGGGGGTGGAGGGCGCGGAGGTCTTCCGGGCCAACGCCGTCTACAAGGACGCCCACAGCAGTGTGCGCGAACTGGGCGACATCGAATTGGACGCGCTGGACTGGCGCCTGGTCCGCAGATTGCTCAAGGACGGACGGGCCTCCTACGCCGACCTGGCACGCCAGGTCGGGTTGTCACAGGCCGCCGCCCGTTCGAGGGTGGTGCGCCTGCTCGACTCGGGGGTGGTGCACGTGACCGCCCTGGTGGAGCCCTCCGCGGTGGGGGCCAACGAACAGCTCGGCTTCGGGCTGTGCTGCCGGGGGGACGCCGACGCGCTCGGCGCCGCCCTGGCCAACATGTCCAGGGTGTCCTTCCTGGCCAGCGGGTTCGGACGCTACGACGTGATCGGTTCGATCACCGCCCCCGACCGTTGCCGACTGGTCGAGGCCCTGGAGGCCGTGCGCGGCACCGTCGGGGTCGGGAACGTGGAGACCTGGGAGTACCTGCGGGTGCGCAAGGAACGACGGGGAGGGGATCGACCGGAGGGGTGGGGGCCGCTGTGAGGCGGGTCCCACCCCCGGGGCCGGGGCCGGGGGCGGTGGTCGCCGACCCCGGCGTGCCCCATGATGGGCCCATGGTGACAGGCGGCCCGGCTGTGCCGGACAGGACAGGGACACTGCGACTGCGCGGGCGGACGTTCGCGGGACATCGGTACGCGGTGATGGGCGTGATCAACAGGACCCCCGACTCCTTCTACGACCGGGGCGCCACCTACGCCCTGGACGCCGCCCTGGCCTCCGCCGACCACGCCGTGGCCGCCGGCGTCGACATCATCGACGTCGGCGGGGTCAAGGCGGGCTACGGCTCCTACGTGGGGGTGGACGAGGAGATCCGCCGCACGGTGCCGTTCGTGCGCGAGTTGCGGGACCGCCACCCCGAGGTGGTGATCTCCGTCGACACCTGGCGGGCCGAGGTCGGTCGTGCCTGCGCTGAGGCCGGCGCCGACATGATCAACGACACCTGGGCCGGCGCCGATCCGGATCTGGCCCGGGTGGCCGCCGAGTACGGCACCGGTCTGGTGTGCAGTCACAGCGGAGGCCTGGCCCCGCGCACCGACCCCCACCGGGTCCGCTACGACGACGTGGTCGCCGACGTGGTGGCGGGCGTGTGCGCCCTGGCCGAACGGGCGATCTCGCTGGGGGTGCGTCCGGACGGGGTGATGATCGACCCCACCCACGACTTCGGCAAGAACACCTACCACTCGCTGGAGCTCACCCGACGGCTGAGGGAGCTGGCGGACACGGGGCTGCCGGTGTTGGTGGCGGTCTCCAACAAGGACTTCGTGGGGGAGACCCTCGGCGCGGGGCTGACCGAACGCGGCGACGGCACGCTCGCCACCCTCGTGGTCTCGGCGCGTGAGGGGGCCCGTGTCTTCCGGGTCCACGACGTGGTGGCGGCGCGCACCGCGTTGGACGTGGTCGCGGCGGTCGGCTGAGGTCGTTCCCGGACCCTCGTGGTCATGGCGGGGAGGGCGAGAGCGGGCACGGTGGAGCATCGGGCACGCGGATCGCCCGTCTCCAGGGCCAATGTGTAACCGGGGGTAGCATTTTTACGTGTTTCGGGCTCGCACCGCTTGCGTCACGCTTAAGTTACCCATGAGTATGGAGGGGGTCGGTCCGAATCGACCGCACCGGGCGCGGGTGTAATGGAGGCTGACGTGGCGCTTGCGAAGACGTTGACGGCTGTGGGAACCGTGGCCCTGGCCCGATGCGGCGGCCGTCCCTTCGGGACCCACCTCTTCTCCGTCTGGCCGGGCGCCGCCTTCGCCGCGACCGCCTTCCCGGTCCGCTGCGCACCGGGGGACAACCTCGCCCTCCACGTGGCGGTGGCCCAGGCGCCCCCGGGATCCGCCCTGGTCGTGGACGTGGCGGGGGAGGCCGAGTACGGCTACGTCGACGAGATCCTCGCCGTGGCCGCGCGCACCCGAGGGGTCGCCGGGATCGTCCTGGACGGATGTGTCCGCGACGTCACCGCCATCGCCCACTGCGGCCTTCCCGTCTTCGGAGCCGGTGTCTCGGTCCGTGAGGTCGGACACGACGCGGGCGGGGCCATCGGACGACAGATCAGCATGAACGCCACCGGGCCCGCGCCCCTCCCGGTCAGACGGGGCGATTGGATCGTGGCCGACGACGACGGGGTGGTCTGTCTTCCCCGCGGTCAGGTGAGCACGATCATCGCCGAGACGATGAGCAGCATCACCCGGGAACGGGAGATCATCGACGCGGTCTGCGCGGGGGAGAGCACCCTCGACCTGCTCGGACTCGACCCCTCCCGGGTCACCGGCTGGGAGGGCGGCGAGCACACGAACGATCCCGCCCCCAGGGGACGGCCCCGGCAGTTGAATCCGCGTCGGGGCGACCGCGGCGGTGAGGGCCATCCCTCGACCCGGTCGCGTCGAGGATCGTGTTCGACGGTGACCGACGTCTACGGCG
>NZ_ANAC01000009.1 GCF_000341225.1 Nocardiopsis alba DSM 43377 | reverse complement strand
CTACGGCGGGGACTGACCCCGCCCCGGGCCGAGACGAGGCCGCCCTCGGGCCCGACCGGGACCCGAGGGCGAGACGCTCCACGAAAGGCGTGCCCTACTCCTCGGCGAGGGAGAGCAGTTCGTCTATGTAACAGGTGGCCTCGCGGGCGGCACGGGCCGGATCGGCCTCGCGGATGGCCTCGCTCAGACCACTGTGGTCGACACCCTCACCGTCGGAGGAGGGACGTTCGGTCGACCCCTCGTCCTGCCCGTACGCGGTGTGCGCGATGCTCGCGTAGACCACCTGGGCGATGTCGTCGTACAGTTCGATGAGCAACGAGTTGTGCGTGGCGTTGACCACCGCCCGGTGGAAGGTGAAGTCCGCCTCCACGAACGCGCCCATGTCGTGGGCGCGCCAGGCCTCCTCGCGCAGGGCCATGGCGCGGTCGATGTCGGCCAGGTCCTCGTCGCTGTGCCGTAGGGCGGCCAGGCGCGCGGCCTCCACCTCGAGGGCGCGTCGGACCTCCAGGTTCTCCCGAAGACGGGAGCGCTCCAACCGACGGCGCAGGGCGCCGCCGAGCTCGCTGGAGGCGCGCACGAAGGTCCCCGCGCCCTGCCGGATCTCCAACAGGCCCGCGTGGGCCAGGGCCCGGACGGCCTCCCGGACGGTGTTGCGGCCGACTTCGAGTTGCTCGGACAGTTCCGACTCGGTGGGGATGCGATCGCCCACGCCCCACTCACCCGAGTCGATCTGTGCTCGTAACTGGCTGATGACCTGGTCGACGAGACCGGTCCGGCGTGTCGAGGCGAGGGGCACGCTGATACCTCCTAGGGGCGGGTCGCCGGATGATAGGGCCAGCGCCCAGGGGATGGGTTAGGGCGGAGCTTAGACCAGTCGGGCGCGGGAATCGGCACTCGAGGGCAATGCGTTATCCTCATGAAGTACATAGGGTCATCCTACGAATTTGTGAGTCGCCTTCTATGAGCGCAGCCCCTACTCCCGCGTCACCTGCTCAGGACGCCTCCTCGACCGGCACCACCACCCCCTCGGCGACACCTCGGGTGGCCCTTCTGCTGATCGCCCTCGCGATCGCCTTGACCTCTCTCAACCTGCGCACCGCCATCACCAGTGTCGGCCCCCTCCTCGACGAGGTCACCCAGGGGCTGGGCATGAGCGCGGTGGGCGCCGGCATCCTCACGACCCTGCCCGTCCTGTGCTTCGCCGCCTTCGGCGGGGTCACCCCGACGCTCGGCCGTCGACTCGGATCGCACCACCTGCTGGTCTACGCGCTGGCCGCGGTCACCCTCGGACTGACCGCCCGCGCCTTCGCCCCCGACACCTGGACGTTCCTGGCCCTGAGCGTGATCGCCCTGGCCGGCGGCGCGGTCGGCAACGTGATCCTGCCCGTCCTGGTCAAGCAGCACTTCCCCCACCGTGTCGGTCTGATGACCACCGTCTACACCACCGGCCTGGCCACGGGGACCGCCATCGCCGCCGCCTCCACCGTCCCCCTGGAACAGAGCACCGGCGAGTGGCGCTTCGCCCTGGGCGCCTACGCGCTCTTCGGGCTGGTCGCCCTCCTGCCCTGGCTCCTGGTACTGCGGCATGAGCCCTCGGTCGGCGGCGGTGGCGTCACGATGGGCGTACGCCAGGTGCTGTCCACCGGGCTCGGTAGACAGGGCGTGCTGTTCTTCGGTACCCAGTCCTCGATCGCCTACATCATGTTCGGCTGGTACGCCCAGATGCTGCGCGACCAGGGGATGGACGCCCAGTCCGCGGGTGTGATGCTGGCCTACCTCACGATCCTGGGCATCCCCATGTCCCTGGTGCTGCCCTCGCTCATCGTGCGGGTACGCGACCAGCGACCCTTCGTCGTCATGTTCGCCCTGGCCTACACCATCGGGATCTGCGGGCTCCTGTTCTCCCCGCTGGCGGGCACCTGGGTGTGGACGACCTTCATCGGTTTCGCCCTGGGCACCTTCGTCCTGGCGCTGACCATCTTCACCGTGCGCACCCGTACGGCCGAGGGCACCGCCGCGATGTCCGCCACCAGCCAGAGCCTCGGCTACCTGCTGGGCGGCGCCGGCCCCTTCCTGTTCGGGCTCCTGCACGACCTCACCGACGGCTGGTACGCCCCGCTGTTCCTGGTGCTGACCCTCGTGGCGATCAACCTCGTCACCGGGCTGCTCGTAGGACGTCCCCAGTACCTGGAGGACGCCATCGAGAAGAAGGCGGAGCGGGCTCGGGTCTAGAACGGCCTCCGAGTCCGCGGGTCGGGCGTTCCGAGCACGATCAGAACGGCAGCCAGTCGATCCGTCCGATCAGGTACACCGCACCGACGAACGCGACGATGTCGATGACCGTGTGCGCCACGACCAGCGGCATCACGCGGCCGTAACGCAGGTAGAACCAGCCGAACACCAGCCCCATCACCAGGTTGCCGAAGAACATCCCCACGCCCTGGTACAGGTGGTAGAAGGCGCGCAGCACCGACGAGGCGAGCACCGCCTTCCACGGACTCCACCCCATCTGTGCCAGTCGGTGCAACAGATAGCCGACCACGATGACCTCCTCCAGGACCCCGTTCTTGAGGGCCTGGAGGATCAGGACGAGGGTGTCCCACCAGTTGCCGTCCAACGTGCTCGGGACGATGGTGCGGGTCAGACCGAGCTGCCAGGACACCAGGTAGACGACCAGCCCGCCACAGCCGATCAGCGCGGCCAGGACCAGCCCGCTCCAGGTGTCGAACCAGGGTCTGCGGACGTCGAAGCCGATCGTTCGGGCCGACTCCCCGGTGCGGTGCAACAGGTACACGACCAGGGCCACGGGGGCCAGCGCGAAGACGACCGAGTACAGCTGGAAGGACAGGTCGAGCCAGGGGCGCCCCTCGGCGCGGGACCGGATCAGACTGGCGGTCTGGTCGGCCATCGACTCGGGGGCGGTCAGCACGCCCACGAAGGAGATGACCGCGGAGACGGCGGCCGCCCCCAACGAGAGGGCGAGTACGCACAGGATCTCCCAGCGCAGCAGGGAGCGATCGGGGAGAAGGTCGCGGACCTCGATCGTGGAAACGGGCCCCGGCGAAGAGGGGCGCGGGGCGCCCGGGCTCCGGGAGGGCGCGGACTCGTTCGGATCCGGGTGGGTTCTGTCGGTCACGTGTCGAATGTACGTCTTCCCCACGGACTCCGGACACGGCGGACACGGGGCCTTGAGGAGGAGGAACGGGCGGGACGGCGCCCTTTAGGCGGCGCCCCGCCCGTTCGGGACTCCTGCGGAGGAGGGTTACTCGTCGCCCTCGTCACCGGGCGCTTCGAGGCCGTCGTCCAGGCCCTCGTCGAGACCGTCCTCGCCCTCGAGTTCGACGCCCGGGTCGTCGACGGCGGTGTCCTCACAGGCGGCGACACCGAACACGGCCACGGCCGCGATCGCGCCTCCGGCCAGGACCCGGCGGGTGGTGGTGAGCATCTCCTTGCTGATGTCCTCGAGCTTCACAGTGACTCCATGTGATCGGGGATGTGTGCTGCGGGTCGGCCTCACGGAACGCCTGTGGACCGGCTCATGGGGCTCCCGGAGAACGGGAGGAGCCGGGGCGTTATTGTTCTGTGACCCACGCGCGAACCACTGTATTGATGTTTCCTTGGTGTGAACAGGGGTCTCTGTTATCGCTTCTGGCCGAATTCGGACAGGAAATCCCGTTTAGTCATTGCGGGTATCGGGGAGGTCGGGCTCTTCGGAAAAAGCACGAGGCGGGAAAGTGGCGTCCCTATGTCTTCCCGTGGTCGCCCATGGAAAATGTATTGATCCATGTATTGCGACGCTTTCAAGGGCGCGAAAAGGCCGCCGGCCATGCGCGTGTGTGACACGGACCGCGCATGGCCGACGGCCAGGGGGTGGAGGCCGACCCGCCCCGCCCCAGCCACGAAAGCGGGGAGGGACGGCCTCCGGGGAACGAAGAGCCAGAGTCAGTGAGCCGCTGAGAACTGGTCTTCTTCGGTGGAGCCGGTGAGAGCCGTGGTGCTGGCCTCAGGGGAAATGGTCGTGCTGATGGCGTCGAAGTAGCCGGTGCCGACCTCGCGCTGGTGGCGGGTGGCGGTGTAGCCCTCGGCCTCCGCCGCGAACTCGGCCTCCTGGAGCTCGACGTACGAGGTCATCCCGTTCTTGGCGTAGCCCTTGGCCAGGTTGAACATCGAGTAGTTCAACGAGTGGAAGCCCGCCAGAGTGATGAACTGGAACTTGTAGCCCATGTGGCCCAGTTCGCGCTGGAACTTCGCGATGGTGGAGTCGTCCAGGTGACGCTTCCAGTTGAAGGACGGCGAGCAGTTGTAGGCCAGCATCTGGTCCGGGTACTCGGCCTTGATGCGCTCGGCGAAGTTGCGGGCGACCTCCAGGTCCGGCGTCGCGGTCTCCATCCAGAGCAGGTCCGAGTGGGGCGCGTAGGCCAGACCGCGGGCGACGCAGGCGTCGACGCCGTTGCGGAAGCGGTAGAAGCCCTCGGCGGTGCGCTCGCCCGTGATGTAGGGGCGGTCGCGCTCGTCGATGTCACTGGTGATCAGGGTCGCGGCCTGAGCGTCGGTCCGCGCGATGACCAGCGAGGGCACCCCGGCGACGTCCGCCGCCAGACGGGCGGAGTTCAGGGTCTTGACGTGCTGCCCGGTCGGGATGAGGACCTTGCCGCCCAGGTGACCGCACTTCTTCTCGGAGGCGAGCTGGTCCTCCCAGTGCACACCGGCGGCGCCGGAGGCGATCATGCCCTTCATCAGCTCGTAGGCGTTGAGGACGCCGCCGAAGCCGGCCTCGGCGTCCGCCACGATCGGAGCGAGCCACTCGGGGGCGGTGTCGTCGCCCTCGGCCCAGGTGATCTGGTCGGCGCGCAGAAGGGCGTTGTTGATCCGGCGGACCACGGCCGGGACCGAGTTGGCCGGGTAGAGGCTCTGGTCCGGGTAGGTGCTGCCGGAGAGGTTCGCGTCGGCCGCGACCTGCCACCCCGAGAGGTAGATGGCCTTGAGGCCGGCGCGGACCTGCTGGACCGCCTGGTTGCCGGTCAGGGCGCCGAGGCTGTTGACGTAGTCCTCGGTGTGGAGCAGGTCCCACAGGCGCTCGGCACCGCGCCGGGCCAGGGTGTGCTCCTCGGTGACCGAACCGCGCAGCTTGACCACGTCGTCGGCGGAGTAGGTCCGCTCGATCCCCGCCCAGCGGGGGTTGGTCTCCCAGTCACGCTGGAGCGCGGCGCTGGCTTCCTGACGACGAGCGCTGGTGCTCATGTTCGTTCCCGCCTTACGTGTAGTCCCCAAGGTGTTCGCACCGGTCGAGGGAGATCCTGACCAGGGCCAGGGGGTGAGCCCTGGGCGGTAAGTTCCCCGCCGGTAACTATGATTCTTGGGGAAGATCCAAGACTTTTCCACTGGAAATCGTGTGAAGAACGCTGAATCTTTCCGTATCATGAAGCCATGGCGTACTTTGGTGCTGAAGAAATACCGTCTTTGACGGGTGACCTAGATCTCGTCACCTTTGGTCAGAGGCTTCGTCATCTGCGTCGAGCGCGCGGGATGACCCTCTCCGACCTGGGAGAACGCGTGGGGCGGGCGCCCTCCCAGCTCTCCCTCCTCGAGAACGGGAAACGCGAGCCCAAGCTCTCCCTCCTCACCTCCCTGGCGACGGCCCTGGGGGTCTCGGTCGAGGAACTTCTGTCCAAGCAGCCACCGAGCCGCCGGGCCCAGCTGGAGATCTCCGTCGAGGAGGCCCAGCGCGACCCGCTCTACCAAGAGCTCGACCTGCCGCACCTGAAGGTCGGCAAGCGGGTCCCCAACGACGTCCTCGAACACATCGTCGGTCTCTACGAGGAACTCAAGCGGCGCAACGCCAAACCCACGGCCACACCGGAGGAGGCCCGCCGGGCCAACGCCGACCTGCGGCGCCAGATGCGCGAACGCGGCAACTACTTCGAACACATAGAGAGCGCGGCCGCCGAGACCCTCCGGGCGGTCAACTACAGCGCGGGACCCCTCTCCCAGGGGCAGATCCTCGCGATCGCCACCCACCACGGCTTCTCCCTGAAGTACGTGCAGGACCTTCCCCGCTCCGTCCGCTCGCTCACCGACCACGTCAACCGGCGCATCTACCTCAAGCGCGAGACCAGCCTGGGCATGCACAGCCCGCGCACGATCCTCCTCCAGACCCTGGGACACGTGATCCTGGGACACAATCGCCCCGAGGACTTCGGCGACTTCCTGCGTCAGCGGGTGGAGGCCAACTACTTCGCCGCGGCCGTGCTCATCCCCGAGACCACCGCCGTCACCTATCTCCAGGAGGCCAAGAAGGCCCGCGACCTGTCCGTGGAGGACCTGCGCGACGTCTACTCCGTCTCCTACGAGATGGCCGCCCACCGGTTCACCAACCTGGCCCACCGTCACCTGGACCTGGTCTGCCACTTCATCCGCAACGACGAGACCGGCATCATCTACAAGGCCTACGAGAACGACGGCCTCGTCTTCCCCACGGACGACACCGGCGCCATCGAAGGACAGCGCATGTGCCGCCAATGGTCGGGACGCCAGGTCTTCCAGTCACCCGACCGGTACTCGATCTACTACCAGTACACCGACAAACCCAACGGCACCCACTGGTGCGTGGCCCACGTCGACCCCAGCCGCGAACGCAACTTCGCCATCACCCTGGGGGTGCCCTACAAGGAGTCGCGCTGGTTCCGCGGTCGGGAGACCACCAACCGCACCAAGTCCAACTGCCCCAGCGGCGAGTGCTGCGTGCGTCCGCCCGCGGAACTCGCCGGCAAGTGGGAGGGCAACGTGTGGCCCTCGGCCCGCGCCCACTCGCACGTGCTGTCGGCGCTGCCCTCCGGGTCCTTCCCCGGTGTGGACGAGCACGACGTCTACACCTTCCTGGAACGACACGGCGCGGACTGAGGACACGCGAAGGGGTCGGCGCCGTACGGGCGCCGACCCCTTCAAGCCTCTGTGAACCGCGGAAACCTCAGCGGATCGGCAGGCCGGTGATGGTGCGGCCGATGATGAGCTTCTGGATCTCGCTGGCGCCCTCGAAGATCGTGAAGATCGTGGCGTCGCGGTGCCACCGCTCGACGGGGTATTCCCTGGTGTAGCCATTCCCGCCCAGGATGCGCAGGGCGTTCTGGGTGACGAAGGTGGCCGTCTCGGACGCGTAGAGCTTGCTCATGGAGCCCTCCGCGTTCGTGAAGTCCTTGCCGTTGCGGGCCATCCACGCCGCGCGCCAGACCAGCAGCCGGGCCGCGTCGATCCGGGTGGCCATGTCCGCGAGCAGGAACGCCACCCCCTGGTTGTCGCCGATCGGCCTGCCGAACTGCTCCCGCTGCTTGGCGTAGTCGCGGGCGTACTCGTAGGCGGCGCGGGCGCAACCGACGGCCATGACACCGACGCTCGGGCGTGAGGCCTCGAAGGTCTTCATCGCGGCCTGACCCTTGGAACGCTTGCCCTCTCGGGCCCGGGCCAGCCGCTCGTCGAGCTTCTCCTTGCCGCCCAGCAGGCAGGAACCGGGGATCCGCACGTCGTCCAGGACGACCTCGGCGGTGTGCGAGGCGCGGATGCCGTGCTTCTGGAACTTCTGTCCCTGGGACAGGCCCGGGGTGTTGGGCGGCACGATGAAGGAGGCCTGACCGCGCGAGCCCAGCTCGGGCTCGACCGAGGCGACGATCACGTGCACGTTGGCGATGCCGCCGTTGGTCGCCCAGGTCTTGACTCCGTTGAGGACCCACTCGTCCTTGGCCTGGTCGTAGACGGCGCGGGTCTTGATGGCCGAGACGTCGGAACCGGCGTTGGGCTCGGAGGAGCAGAAGGCGCCGAGCTTGACGTCCTCGGGGCTGCCGAACATCTGCGGGACCCACTCGAAGAGCTGGTCCTGGGTGCCGTTGGAGGCGACCGCCACGGCGGCCAGCCCGGTGCCGGTGATGGACAGGGCGATCCCAGGGTCGCCCCAGTAGAGCTCCTCGAAGGCGACGGGGATGCCCAGGCCGGTGGGCTCCAACCACTGGTTGGCGAAGAAGTCCAGGGAGTACAGGCCGATCTTGGCGGCCTCCTCGATGATCGGCCAGGGGGTCTCCTCGCGCTCGTCCCATTCGGCGGCGGCGGGGCGGATGACGTCGGCGGCGAACCCGTGGGCCCAGTCCCGGACGTCGCGGACGTCTTCGCTCGGTTCCAGGCTGAAGGCGGGGGCGGTGGCCTCACTCATACGCGTACATCCTTCGTTGGATCCTCCGGGGGAGGAGGGGCGATCTATATGTGTTACCAACGGTAACACGAAGGGGTTTCGTGCCGATGACGAGTGGTCGAACCATGGGCGCACGGCACCCGATCCGGGGAGGACCCGCATACCGTGGCATGGACGGGGACGCCTGAGGCGTCCTGAGAGGGGAACCCCCGAACGCCCGTGAACCGTTCCGCCACCACACGTGGTCCGAGAACGCGCACGCGCCCGTACCGCCGGCGAGCCGATCGGCCGGTCCGGGCGCGCCCGGACGGGAAAAGAACATGGAGACACCCGTCGGCCCCGTACCCCTGCCCGAAACGGCCCACCCCCGCACGACCGAACCCGAAAGGGCCCTCATCGGAAACGCCCACCGCGAGCATCCACTGGAGTCAGCCATGCCCCGCCCCCTGCTCTTCCTCGACGTCGACGGTCCCCTCAACCCCTTCCGGGCCGAACACGCCGACCTTCCGGACTCCTACGTCGCCCACCCGATGCGTCCGACCGGCTGGGAGCCGCCCGCCCGCCCCTTGCGGGTACGGCTGAACCCGCACCACGGTGAGGCACTGCTGGCCCTGCCCTACGACCTGGTCTGGGCCACCACCTGGGAGGAGGACGCCAACACGATGATCGGTCCCCTCCTGGGCCTGCCCGAGCTTCCCGTCGTCGCGTTCCCCCACGTGGACCGGTTCGCCCCAGGGCTGTTCTTCAAGACCCGAAGGCTCGTGGAGTACGCCGCGGGCCGCCCCTTCGCCTGGGTCGACGACGGGATCACCGCCCGCGACATCACCTGGGTCCGGCGCAACCATCTCTCCGACGCCCTTCTGCACCCGGTCGACCCGGCGATCGGCCTCTGGGAGAAGGACTTCGAACTGCTCGCCGACTGGCCCGAGGACATGGGGCTCGTGGACTGACCCCGGGAGCGGGGCACTCCGCGGCCGGTCACTACCCTGTGGCCCATGACACCAGGCAATGACGCCCCCACGATCACCATCCCAGCGGCCTTCAATGGTCCCGACGGTTCCGGAAACGGTGGTTACAGCGCCGGCCTCCTCGCCGAGCGGCTGACCTCGGTGGGCGGGGACGCGGTCCAGGTCACCCTGCGGACCCCGCCTCCCCTGGACCGTCCGCTGGCGGTGGAGGCCCTGGGACAGGACGGGCTGCGCCTGATCGACCCCTCCGTCGAGGATCCGGAGGATCGGGCGCGGCTGGTCGCCGAGGCGAGCCGTGTCGAAGCCCGGGACCTCGCCCCGATCCCCGGAGGTCCCGTCTCCGTAGAGGAGGCGGAGAAGGCCCGCGACCTCTACCCCGGTCTGGTGGAGCATCCCTTCTCCCGCTGCTACAGCTGCGGTCCCGAGCGGGCCGAGGGCGAAGGGCTGCGTCTCTTCGCCGGTCGGGTCCGCCCGGGCGAGGGGCCCGACAACGTGGGCAACACCGTCGCCTGCACGTGGAACGTCCTCCCGGCCGTGGACGACGGAACGGGGTCCGCCGCCTTCGCCCAGGTCTGGGCGGCTCTGGACTGCCCCGGCGGCTGGTCTCACGACATCAACGGTCGCCCGATCGTCCTGGGTCGCTTCACCGCCCGGGTCCTGAGCGCGCCGAAGGTGGGCACCACCCCGGTGGTCATGGGCCGACTGGAGTCCGTGGAGGGACGCAAGGTGCGTACCTCCAGCGCCCTGTACGACGAGGAGGGTCGACGGCTCGCCATGGCCGAGGCCACCTGGATCACTCTGCGGTCCTGAGACGGCCGAACCGCTACGGTGGACCCTTGTGGCCTTCGAAGACGACCGATGGACGTGTTCAGTGACGACGACCCCTCGAACGGAGCCGGTGTGACCGCCGGGCCCGCCTCCCCCGAGCGCTCCGACGGAGCCCGCCCCGCGCGCTCCCGAGGGGGCCGTCACCCTCGTGGACGCGACCCCGAACGGCGGCGGGCCATCCTGGACGCCGCCGACCGGGTGATCCAGCGCGACGGTCACGAGGCCTCCATGGTCGCCATCGCGACCGAGGCCGGGATCAGCAAACCCATCCTCTACCGGCACTTCGGCGATAAGAGCGGTCTCTATCAGGCCCTGGCCCAACGCCACGTCGACCCGTTGATCGAACGTATCCGCGCCGAACTGCACCAGCACACCGAGTTCGAGGTGCGTGCCAGGGCCACGGTCGGGGCCTACCTGTCGATGATCTCCCAGAACCTCAACCTGTACCGCTTCCTCATGGACAGGGCCACCTCCGAGGACGTACGGACACGGAGCGACCTGGGACTCATGGTCCGTCGCCTGGGTGAGGAGCTCGCCGACCTGCTCATCACCGAACGGCGCGTCGAGCAGCGTCCGCGCGCCCAGATAGCCGCGCACGCCATCGTCGGCATGGTGCAGGCCGCCGGGGAGTGGTGGCTGGAGCACCCCGAGGTCGAGGAGGAGCAGATCATCGACGATCTCACCGCCGCGGTGGTGGGCGCCATCGACGGCAGCGCCGCGTAGCCCCTCCCGAAACCGGTGCCGTTCCGATGGAACCCTCCTTTCTTCGCAAAGCTCATAAATCCTCGTATAACGCCGCTTCCGCTGTTTCTCGTCGCTTCCGCCGGATACCTTCCCTAAGGAAGCGCGCGGCCCCGGTGGCCGGGCACACCGGATGGTTCGCGAACCCGTGGGAGGGGTCACTTGCCCGAGAGCACAATGGCGCCGGACGAGTGGTCGGCGGTGCGGTCCGGTGACCACCACCAGATCCACTTCGCCTGGGCCGAACCCACCCTCCTCGGCCACAACGGTCCCGGACCGGCCGCCACCTCGCTGACCGCCGATGATCGACCCGCCCTGAGGTCCTGGCGCGACCGGCTCCTGCCTGCTCTCACGGCCGACTATCGGTCCGCCCTCGCCGATACCGCGCCCTCCGCGTATCCGGAGACCCTGTGGGCCCGGCACTATCCCGATGGTCGTAGCGCGCTGGTCTACCGCTGGCCGGGCGATGTCCGCCGTGCCCACGCCTGGGCGATCGTCGGGCCCTCCCGCGGGCTGACCCTTCCGCGCGTTCTCGCCCTGCACGAGAACCCCAATACGCGCCCGGCCGACAGCAGGCCGCCCTCCCCGGGCTGGGCGACCATGCGTGCCCTGCGGGCCCCCGAACCCTGGGAACTCACCGCGGCCCCGGGCGCGGTCCGCAGCCGCGACCGACGTGCCGCCGAGACCAGGATCGGTGACGAGCCCATCCTCATCGGGGCCGTCGCCCGAGCCCTGGCCCACCCGGACCGGCCCGTCCACCTCATGCTGGAGCCCGAGCGCGCCGACCTGTGGCAGGCGGTCCAACTGCGTTTCCTGTGGGGCATGCACCGCATCCTGCACGACGTCCTGACCCCGCCCTCCGCGATCCCCGCAGCTGCCTGGAACTGGTCCTTCTCCACCTACGAACCGGTGCTGGGCGGTGAGGACGGGCCGCACCTGGCCTTCGGCCCGCCCGTCGAGAACGCCGCCGGTCGTGGCCCCTTCCTGTCCCCGGCGCCCCTCGAACACCTCAAGATCGCCGACGCCCTGGTCACGATCCTGCGTGAGGAAGGGGGCGACGCCCTCACCGAGCACCTGAACGCCCGGGGCGTGCCCGGGGCCGGTACCTTCGCCGACCGGCTCGAGCTGATCCAGGACTGGCTCGATCCCCGACCCGGGCCGGGGGAGCCGCCGAACGCCGTGCCGGACGAGAGGCCCCGGACAGGGGAGGGGGACACGGAGACCGCCGTCGCCGAACCTCCCGTGCTGGAGACCTCCCCCTCGGAAGGGCACGACGAGGAGAGGGACGCCCCGGCTCGACCGTCCTTCGAGGCCCCGGAGGGTGAGGAGAGCGCGTCGACGGAATCGGTTCCGAGGAGCCGGACCGCTTCGGAGCGGGTCGAGCCCCTTCCGGAGACGCCCGGTGGGGAACTCCAGGAGGCCCCCGACCCCTTCGCCGATACGGAGGAGGAACCCCACGAACGCGAGTTCCCCATAGGGAAGAGGCCCTTCCGAACCGAGGGCGTGCCGACGGGAGAAGAGGAACCCGCCGTACCCGGCCCCCGGAGGGTGAGGGGCGAGGGGACGTCCGGAACGGAGAGCGACGAGGACGCGGGGGAGGAAACGGAGGATCCCTCCCTCGACCTCGAGGCCACGCCCCTGCCCGGGTTCGACGAATCGGATCTCGAGTCCTCCCCGCCCGCTTCGAGGAACGAGCGTTCGAACCCCGCCACGACCACCCGAGGCACGGTCCCCGGGACTTCGATCGCTTCCCCGACCCCGACGAACACCGGCCGGGCCACGGAGCCCGCGACCCCCGAGCCCGCGTCCGCACCCTCCGAACCGGTGGGGAACGTGGGCGCCCCGTTCTCCGAACCCGTCGCGGACGAATCGGATCCCACGACACCGCCCCGAGGGGCCGCCCCCGCCTTCGTGTTCCGCGGCCCGGAACCCGAACCCGCCGCTCGCACGTCGAGGATCGAGGCTCCGTCCCCGGAACCCTCCACGGACACAACGACCTCGAGCGGCTCGGAACCCGGGCCTTCCGTGCTCGACCCGGACCCCGAGGCCCCGGCCCATGGCGGGGCGACCCCCTCCTCCGAGCTCTCCACCGGTGCGACATCCTCGAGAGCCCCGGATCTCGGACCCTCCTACCGCGATCGGGGGAAGGACCCTTCCGAAGCCTTCGCAGGTACGA
Source organism: Nocardiopsis alba DSM 43377 (assembly GCF_000341225.1). GTDB lineage: Bacteria > Actinomycetota > Actinomycetes > Streptosporangiales > Streptosporangiaceae > Nocardiopsis > Nocardiopsis alba. The sequence goes on along the minus strand of NZ_ANAC01000009.1, from coordinate 115,028 downwards.
CGTCCCCGAGTGGCCCGGACCCTGAGCCTTCCGTGCTCGACCCGGACCCCGAGACCCCGGCCCATGCCCCGGAGACCACGCTCTCCGGGACCTCCGATGACACGGTGCCACCGAGAGCCTCCAGCCTCGAGCCCTCCGCCCCCGGTTCGGGATCCGAGCGCTCGGGCGAGGGCGGTGAGGCCACGCTTTCGGGGACCTTCGCCGACACAACGGCCCCGAGCGACTCGGAACCCGGGCTCGACCCGGAGTCCGGGTTCTCGTCCCACGGCCGGGAATCCCATCTCTTCGAGTTCGTAGCGGATCCGGAAGCCTCCTCGCCCCTGTCCGACGCATCGGCCGAGAGGGGGACGCCCCCGGCCCTTTCGGCGCCGGCCTCCTCCCGGGACCCCGACGAGGCCCCGGCACTCCCGTTCATCAGAGACGAGGAGGCACCGCCGAACTACGAGGCCGAGACGGCCCCCGAGGTCGACGAGGACCACACCGATCCTGACGACAACTGGCCCACGCACTACATCGACCTGCCCTTGGCGCGCCTGGAGCGTTGGCATCGTCGTCGAGGCCCGGAAGGTGCCCGGACCGACGTGGCCGACGTCCACGCGGCGGTCAGGGCCGAGCGCTCCGAACTCGACCGGGTGCGGTCCGAACGCGACCACTACCACGTCGAGGTGCAGGAGCTGCGCCGAGAGAACGCCCGCCTGGACCGTTCCTGGATCGAGACCGACGCCGACGAGGAGCCCGCGCGCCCCCGCGGGAGAGGAGCGCTCAGGATTCTGTTCCTTCTCCTGCTTCTGGCGGCGGCCCTCGCCATCGGTGTGGAGGTCGGGGCCCGCGTCGAGGGCGGGGTGCTCGGTCTGCTCGGTATGATCCCCGGTCTTCCCCTCTGAGCCGGGGAGGTCCGGCGGTACCGACTCGTGGGCGGTCCGCGACCCCGCTACAGGGAAGCCCGGAGGGTCGAGGGCTCGACGGACGGCCTCTTCTCGCAGACGCCGGTCGTGTGCGGAGGTAGCGGGCCCGGTCCGGGAGAACCCTCGACCTCGGGACGCGGGCGACCGTGTCGGCCCCCTGCCCTGGGGCGTTCGGCCGGCCCCCCTCATCGTGATCCGAGGCTTCGAAGGAGGATGTGCCTGTCCGTACCCTCGCCGACCGGAGAGGGCGTTCCCGCACCTCGACGGTGGAACGCCCTGCCGGAGCCTCGGCGAGGAGCGCGGCACATGGCGGCCGTCGGGCCGGGGAGGGACCCACCGCTGCTCCGAGGGGGCGGGGTCGGTCGGGCTGCCCTCCTCCGGTCCGTCGTCCTCCACCGGTGTGAGCAGGGCGGCGTGCAGAAGTCGCACCCGATCACGGTCGCGTCCGGAGGCGACACGGTAGGCCACCGTCGCCCTGGAGCGACCCAACGCGAGGATCACACCGGTGTACCGGTACCGTCCCGCCTTGAACCGCACCCGCTGCCCGAGGTGCAGAGTCCGGATCATCTCGTGGGAGGCGGCCACCAGGGCACGGCGCCGCTCCCGCTCCCGTTCACGCTCCGCCTCGAACAGCGCGTGCGGTAGCCGCTCTTCCTCCTCCCGGACCCTCCGTCGGGCGATCTGGCGCTCGCACTCCTCGCGCAGACGGGGGAAGCGGCGTCCTATCGCCTCGCAGGCGGCCCGATGTCGTGCCGCGCTCCGATCCAGGTCGTAGTCGGTGTACTCGTGCCGTAGGTGGTCCACGAGCAGACGGTCGGTCGACGGCCGGGGGCCCTCCGCCGTGCACGGAAGGTCCAGACGTTCGGCTCGTTCGAGGGCGGAGCGTTCCAAACGGGAGAGGTCGAGGTCCGAGGGAAAGAACGTGGTGATCATCGCCGCTCACAGGGGGTGTGGGAACAGGCTTCCCCTCAAGGATGGACCAGATCTGTCCGGCGTGCTGAAGGCCTGTGGACAACTCTCGTCACCGCTGGTCACAGCATGATTCCGGGGCGAGACGACCCTCGCGGAGGCCGGTTCCAGGTACTAGAAGAAGGCCGGAACCGACCGGGCTCCGTGTGAGTCGAACCCCGTTGCCGGAGTCCGCCTCGAGAGCGGAACGAGAACGAGGGGAACGATCGTGTTCGGAATCCTGCGGCCCTGTCGCCACAGTCTGAGCGACGGGTTGGCCGAGGAGTGGATGTCCCACCTCTGCGGCCTGTGCCTGGCCCTACGCGACGGGCACGGCCAGATGTCCCGTATGGCCACCAACCACGACGGACTGGTGGTGTCGGTCCTGGCCACGGCCCAGTCACGGGAACGGTCCGGGAGCCGAATGGCCGGGCCCTGCCCGCTGCGCGGCATGCGGTCGGCGAGGGTCGCGGAGGGGTCCGGAGCGGACCTTGCCGCGACGGTCTCCTTGATGCTCGCCTCGGCCAAGGTCAGAGACCACATCGAGGACGGCGACGGGGCCTTCGCCAGGCCCGGGGTCCGCGCCGTCGCGGGCCGGGTCGCCCGACGGTGGCAACAGGGGGCCCAAACCTCGGGGGAGGGGCTCGGTTTCGATGGAGCCGCCCTGGCCCTCGTCGTCGACCGCCAACGCGAAGTGGAACGCGAGGCCGGGGAGGGCACCGACGTCCTGACCGTGACCGCCCCCACCGAGGAGGCCACCGCGGAGGCCTTCGCGCACACCGCGATCCTCACCGACCGCCCGACCAATCACGCCGCCCTCCACGAGGCGGGTCGTCTGTTCGGGAGGATCGCGCACCTGCTGGACGCCGTCGAGGACCGGAAGGAGGACCTGGAGAAGGGGGCCTGGAACCCGCTCACAGCCACCGGTACCGGCCTCGACCGGGCCCGTGAACTCTGTGACGACGCGGTCCTCGGTGTCTCCCTGGCCTTGGACGAGGCGGAGTTCACCGACGACCGGTTGGTGCGCGCACTCCTGGTGACCGAACTGGGCAAGGCCGTCGACCGCACCTTCTCCCACGCCGGATACCACGGTCACCCCGGTCACCAGGGCCACCCGGGGCGGCACGGGCACCCCGGACACCAAGGACATCCCCAAGGGCACCCCGGTCACGCTCACGGCCCTCACCAGGGACATGGGGCGGGCGCGCACCATGGACACGGCCATGGTGCCCCCGGCGGCCACGGACACGGCGGCGGGCCCGGCCACACGGGAGGGGGCGGAGGTCGGCGCGACAAGGGCCACGACGAGTCGGGCGGATGCTGCTCCGGCTGCTCGTGCTCGACGCCCGCCCTGGAGTCCCCGCCACGCCGAAGAGGCCCGCTCATGGGCTGCGCCGCGGCGCTCCTCATGTGCTGCACCTGCCAGTTCTGCTGTAGGGACCCCCACCCCGGCCCCTGGTCCGGCGAGCCCAGAAGATCCTGGTGCGACTACTGCGAATGCTGTACCTGTTGCAACTGCTGTCAGTGCTGTAGCTGCTGCGAATGAACCGGACACACCCGGACACGAAGTACGTCCCGGGGCCTTCGGCTTCTAGCATGGAGACCATGAACGCACTCTCACCGGAGCAGAGCAACCGTGTCATCGCGTTGGCGATGGACCTGGCGAGGGAGGGCAAGACCGGAGAACTGCTGGAGTTCCTCGACCACGGCCTTCCCATCGATGCCAAGGACGAGAACGGCAACACCCTGCTGATGCTCGCCGCCTACCACGGCCACCACGACACCGTCGGCTCCCTGATCGAGCGGGGGGCCGACGTGGACCTGCGCAACGACCGGGACCAGTCACCGGTGGCCGGCGCGCTCTTCAAGGGCGAGAACGACGTCGTCAAGGCCCTCGTCGACGCCGGAGCCGACCTCGACGCGGGCACGCCCAGCGCCCGCGCCACGGCCGAGATGTTCGGCCGCTCCGACCTGCTCCCCTGACCCCGAGACGACGACGAGCCGCCACGGTCGGGGACCGTGGCGGCTCGTGTCGGTTCACTCGCGGGGATCGGGGCGGGATCGTATGCGACGCCCGCCCCGGCGCCCGAAGACCGGGTGTTACAGCTTGCCGGCCTTGTTGGCCTCGATGGCCTTGCGCACGCCCTCACCGTAGGCCGGGTCGGCCTTGGTGCAGTTGGCGATGTGGCGCTCGATGGTGGCGTCGGAGGCGCCGTCGATCGCACGCGCGGTGTTCTCGAACAGAACCTGCTGCTGCTCGGCGCTCATCGAGCGGAACAGGTCACCGGGCTGCTCGAAGTAGTTGTCGTCGTCCTCGCGGTAGTCGAACCGGTCGGCGTTCGAACCCACACCCAGCGCCGGCTCGGCGTAGGCGGGCTGCTCCTGCCAGCGACCGTAGGAGTTCGGCTCGATGCCGGGGACCCCACCCTGGTTGCCGTCCACACGCATGACACCGTCACGGTGGTAGGTGTTGACCAGCTTGGCGGCGCGCGGGTAGTTCACCGGGATCTGGTGGTGGTTGACGCCCAGGCGGTAACGGGCGGCGTCACCGTAGGAGAACAGACGACCCTGGAGCATGCGGTCGGGGGAGACGCCGATGCCGGGCACCAGGTTGGCCGGGGTGAAGGAGGCCTGCTCCACGTCGGCGTGGTAGTTCTCCGGGTTGCGGTTCAGCTCGAACTCGCCGACCTCGATGAGCGGGTAGTCCTTCTTCGACCAGACCTTGGTCAGGTCGAAGGGGTGGAAGCGGTAGTTCTCCGCGTCCGCCTCGGGCATGATCTGGACGTAGAACGTCCACTTCGGGTAGTCGCCGTTCTCGATGGAGTCGTAGAGGTCGCGCTGCGAGGACTCGCGGTCCTCGGCGATGACCTCGGCGGCCTCCTGGTCGGTCAGGTTCTTGATGCCCTGCTGGGTCCGGAAGTGGAACTTGACCCAGAAACGCTCGTTGTCGGCGTTCACGAACGAGAAGGTGTGCGAGCCGAAGCCGTGCATGTGACGGTAGCTCGCGGGGATGCCGCGGTCCGACATGACGATGGTGACCTGGTGCAGAGCCTCGGGGAGGTTGGTCCAGAAGTCCCAGTTGTTCTCGGCGGAGCGCATGTTGGTGCGCGGGTCGCGCTTGACGGCGCGGTTCAGGTCGGGGAACTTCAGCGGGTCGCGGAAGAAGAACACCGGGGTGTTGTTACCGACGACGTCCCAGTTGCCCTCTTCGGTGTAGAAGCGCAGGGCGAAGCCGCGGATGTCACGCTCGGCGTCGGCGGCGCCGCGCTCACCGGCGACGGTGGAGAAGCGCAGGAACACCTCGGACTGCTTGCCGACCTCGGAGAAGAGCGCGGCCTTGGTGTACTGGGTGATGTCCTTGGTGACGGTGAAGGTACCGAAAGCACCGGAACCCTTGGCGTGCATACGACGCTCGGGGATGACCTCACGGTCGAAGTGGGCGAGCTTCTCCAGGAACCACAGGTCCTGAAGCAGCATCGGGCCGCGGGGACCCGCGGTGAGGCTGTTCTGGTTATTGGCGACGGGGGCGCCGTTCGCCGTGGTCAGAGGCTGGGTGTTGTCGTGGGACATGTGTTCCTTGTTCCTTGACGGGAAGCGTTCGGTGCCGCGGTGGAAGCACGGTCGATCGGTGTCGGGCCTCGTGACACCGAAGGACACGGCCCCGTCGATGACGGGACCCCGGCCGACCGGACCTCCAGGACATGGCGTCGCGCGCCGCTGGCGGGGCACCAGGCCATGGCGAAGCCGCTCCGGGCCGCTTCGACATCGCTCAGGCGCATGCCGCCATTGAAGCACTTTTCTGGAATGATTCCAAATTATGGCAGAGGAAAATCTGTCCGAACACCCGGAGTCCCCACCCCACGGGACACCCTGAACCCCACCGGGCGCAGCCGAGAGCCCCTCCCACCCCGCCGACCACGCGACGAACCCCACCCTCGAGCCGGCCGAACCCGGCCACCACCCCCTAGAAGAGACCTCCGCCTCCCCCTCCCACCAACGATCCGCCCCCTCTGGCCGACCCGACCGCTCACGTTCAGTGTCTGTCGGGCCGACGTGGGGAGGTGGGCGTCGTGGCGGTTCTGTCTCATCGGGCCCCTCGTCACCGAGGGAGAGTCGCCCGGTCACACCTCACAGAAGAGCCTCCAACGCGCCGATCGCCGCGTCACGGCGCAGTCGGTCGTGGAAGTGTTGGTTACGGTAGTTGCGTAGGCATCCGTAACACGATGTCTCCACACCACAGTCGCAGGAAGCGACGTGGGCGTGCGCTGCCTACTCTTCGTGGTCTGCACCAGGGTCAGGGATCACCTGCACGTGTCCTGGAACGGTAAGCCGAGCCCGTTCTGCTGGAAGCGGGCATTGCGTGAACCGGGGCGGTCGGCAGTAGGGCCCTGCTGCTCGCCGCCCCGGGCAGGGCTTATCCGCTTCAGTCGGGTTACAGGGGCACTGTGGGATCACACCTGCTTGAGCTGGAACGGTGCCCCTACTCCTCCTCCAGTTTCTCGAGGATTCGCTCGGCGCGTCGGTCCATACGTTCCCCTTCGATGTACCACCGTGCGGGACCCTGGACCGCGACCGGGGAGTCCTCCCAACCGGCGAGCTCGTACATGGTCATCACCAGGCCACTGGGTGAGTGATGCTTACCGTCGAACTCCCACAGCAGCGAGTACCGGCGATTGTTCGTCCAAGTCGCCCTCGACCTACGATCATCCTCTGTGAGCCAGTCGCGTAGTGCGGCCTCCTCCGTATTGTTCAGCGGCCGGAATTCCAAGGGGGTACCGGGCCCCAGCTCACCGGCGTTCAACAGAATGGTCGCGCTGTTGGGGCGCCGGGGCTTGCGTGGCCGCTGATGGGCTTTCGCCCGGTAATCCGTGGACACGGGTGGCGCTTCCGAACCGGAGCGGAGGTCGCGGAGTGTGAGCGAGACCAGATCACGACAGAGCTTCGGGTCGGAAAGGATACGGGTGATGGAGGCCGGAGCGGTGGAACTGTGGGCGGCGTCCATATGGTGTAGGAGCCACGGTAGAACTCGAGCGGTCAGAGGAACGGCTTGGGCCACCGCCTCCTCCCAGTCGTACTCGTCGGAGTTCATCTCCTTGCGGTCCACGCATTGAAAGACCAGATGGGCGATGAGAAGGTCACCACCCTGGCCCGAGGATCGACGAGGAGTGAGACGGGTGCGGGACTGAAAGGCTGAGTCGTGAGGGTGGCTTTTTCAGGCCTCTGCGGTTTTCAGAAGAGGCCTGAGAGCCCCGGTTTCTCCGGTGGGGTCAGCGTGCGAGAAAAACTCTTTCTCCGTGCCAGGAGAGGGCGTCTTTGCTGGGGTGGTCTTCCCGTCGGCTCGGCAGGGAGATGGTCGCGCCTTCGAGTGAGGTGTAGTACTCGGCCGCGGAGAAGTGGTGGGACCGGAGGAGAGGGCTCACTCTGATCTTCGACTCCGGGGTGATCGTCAGGTAGCCGGAGTCGAAGAGTTTGTGGACGTCGGCTCGGAGCAGTAGTCCGTTGTCGAGGCGGTGCAGTCCTCCCTTGCCCACCGGATGGATGTGCGCCGCCTCCAGGGCCGGGGGCACGTCGGTGCCCGTCACGGCGCATCGTCCCCGGTAGGCGTCGACGAGGGCGAGTTTGAAGGCTTCCTGCCCCAGCCGTCTGCGTACGAGAGCGTGGCCGCCTCTGGTGGGGCCGGTGTGAGCCCAGGTGGCGGTGGCGTGAGGTTCGTCGTCGAGAGGGGAGCGGTCATCGGCGGCCAGGATGCGGTCGACGGCCTCGGTGAAGTACGAGGAATGCTCTCCACGGAGGATGTCGTCGTAGCCCTTGCCCTGGACCAGGTTGCCGGGGAAGTGCGGAGGCGGGGCGAGGGTCCGGCCCTCGGGGAAGAAGACGGGGTCTCGAAGCATGAGGCAGCCGATCACGGGGTCCTCGCCTGAGGCGATGGCGGGCTTACCCTCCTTGGTCCGGTAAGCGTTGAGGGCCTCGCGCAGCTCGTTCAGGCCGGCCCTGCCGTTTCCCTCACCGAAGGCCTCCCATGCCTGGGAGAGCGGTACCTGGGCGAACCTGCTGAACACGGCACCGCCCACGATCCGATTGTGCGGATAGCGGCTCTTGAACAGGAAGAGGTCTCCGGTGCCTATGCGTTTGAAGGACGTGTTCGAGGAAGGACGCCAGAAGTTGATCTCGGTCAGATGGGGTCTTTCGGCCAGGAACTCGTACCATCGCGTATCGGTGATTCCGACATATGCCTTCATGAAGCGAATTATGCATCCTTGAGAAGGACGACGAACCTTGGAGGCCCTGGACCGCGTTCATCGCGGTTCAGGGCCCAAGGCGCGGCCGGACGGGTCAGGCGTCGGATTCGAGGAGGGCGACCGCGGCGGCCAGGACCTCGTCGAACTCTTCCTCTTGGGCGGCGCGTGCCTCGTCGGCGGCCTCTTGGAACAGGCGATCCCGACATTCGGTGTCCATCCGGTCGTCGAAGCATTCCCGGGCCAGGGTCGAGGTGTCCACGTCGGGGGAGGAGCCGAGGTCCATGCCGATCAGGACGAAGTGCACGTCCGCGACCTGTCCCCAGGCGGTCCACATGGTCATGTCGAGCCCGTCGGCGGACAGGTCCATGGTGAAGGCGTCGCCCTGGTCGGGGAGGGAGGGGAAGGAGGTCCCGCGGATGCCGCCCTCCAGCGTGATCCCGTCGCTGACCGCGGTCATGGTCGAACAAGAGGAGAGCATCGCCTCGTAGTCGGAGGCGTCCTGCGTCTCGTCGAAGTCTCCTGAGACCAGGACGTAGGTGTAGAGGGTGGGAGAGGGGTCGGAGGAGACGGCGATCTGGCCCGCTCCCTCGGCCGCCTCCTCGGGGACGTCGGCGGGGCTGTCCTCGAAGGCCGCCTCACAGGCCGCGGGCTCGATCGAGTCGAAGTCGGTGCCGCCCCCGCCCGAACCGTCCACCTCGTCCAGGTCGATCGTCTCCACCTCGAATCCGTCGGGGTAGTCGGAGGAGGGGAGCAGGAGGGACTCCAACCGCTCGCTGGGCTCGAGGACGACCTGTTCGGAGCAGGCGGTCAGCGGAAGGAGGAGGACGAGGGGCAGAAACGCGTGACGGGTCTTCGGGAACATGGGGGATCCTTGCGGGTTCTCGGGGGTGTTCCCCGGTTCCGACCCTCCTCGGGTGAGAGGGGTTCACGAGAGAGGTGTCACGCTCCGGGACGAGAACCGGAACGAGCTTCCTGGCCGTTTCCGGTCAGTGGTCTCGAGCCCCCGCCCGGCGGAACGCCGACGGGCCGAGAAGCCGCTTCTCGGCCCGTCGGTGGAGTGGCGGTCAGAAGGAGCCGACGACGGAGACGAGGCTCACGAGCGCGACGACCACGAGGACCGGGATCGCGAGGGTCACGACACCGAGGTCCTTGTAGGACTGGCGGTGGGTGAGGCCGCAGACGATGAGCAGGGTCACCACGGCACCGGAGTGCGGCAGGGTGTCGAGGCCGCCGGCGGCCATGGCGGTGAGCCGGTGCATCGCCTCCATGCTGATGTCCTCTTGCGCGGCCAGGGCCCGAAGGTCGTCGCCGAGCGCGTTGAGCGCGATCGTCATACCGCCCGAGGACGAGCCGGTGAGACCGGCGGTGATGGAGACGGAGAGGACGGAGGTCCACAGGGCGTCGGCGCCGAGGCCGAAGACCGAGTCGCGGACGACGGCGAAGGCGGCGACCGAGGCGACGACCGCTCCGTAGCCCACCTCGGAGGCGGTGCTGAAGATCGGCAGCATGGATCGCTTGGCGCCGTCGACGAAGCCGTCCCACAGCGTGGTGAGGTGGCGGAGGTTGAGGGCGACCAGGACGAGGACCGCCGCGATGATGCCCGACAGCACGGCCCACAGCCCGAGACGTTCTTCGGCGGCGACCCCGCCGAACTTCTCCTGCGCCAGGTAGGACCAGTCGAGGGCCGGGAAGAGGAACAGGGTGCACGTGAAGTTCACGGCGAAGACCGTGATCAGCGGCAGGAAGGGAGCGACGCGGTTGGCCGGCTCGAGCGTGGCGGCCCGCTGTTTTCCGTCGGTTTCGTCGGAGGAACCACCGGCCGAAAGCGCGCTCTCGGGGCTGTCGAAGCTCTCACCCTTGCGGATCAGCGCCGTGCGACGGTATTCGAGCCACAGCAGGCCGAGACCGAAGATGAGGGCGCCGCCCACCAGCCCGATGCCGGCTCCGGCGAAGGGGCCCGTACCGAAGAACTGTCCCGGAATGATGTTCTGCACCTGCGGGCTGCCGGGCAGCGCGGTCATCGTGAAGGTGAAGATCCCCAGGGCGATGGTGGCGGGGATGAGGCGGCGGGGGATGTCGGCGACCCGGAAGAGCTCGCGGGCCAGCGGATACATGACGAAGGCCACGACGAAGAGGCTGATGCCCCCGTAGGTCATGAGGGCCGAGGTGACGATCGTCGCCGCGATCGCGCTCCGGGAGCCCACCAGCCTCGTCACGGTGCGGGCGATGCTCTCCGCGTAGCCGGTGATGGTCATCAGGACACCGAAGATCGCGCCGAACAGGAAGACGGGGAACCAGCTGCCGACGAAGCCGGCCATCGCCGGCATGAAGATCTCGGTGTAGGAGGCCAGGATCGGGGCCCCGGAGAAGACCACCGCGACCACCGAGGCGAGGGGAGCGGCGAGGATGACGGGGACACCGCGGTAGGCGAGGGTGACGAGCAGGAGCAAGGATGTGACGATGCCTATGATTCCCAATGCCATGGGGGCTCCTCAGGGGGTCGGGGTGGAGAGTGCCGAATCCTCACCGGGAGACGAGGCGGTCTCCGAGGGGCGGGCGCGGTCGTCCAGCGGCATGGGGCGTTCCGCATCGGCGGGGGTGTCACCGCTGATCGGGCGGTCGCACATGTCGGTCATCTTCGCGCCGAAGTGACGGCAGGGGATATAGGGAACGGTGGGGTAAACCGCGTGAAGCTGTGGGGGGTTCGGCGGTTGAAGCGGTGGGGGTGGTCATGGTAATCGAGGCCGGTCGCTCGGTTGATCACGTCTCATGGGTGGTGCTCGGATCCACCGCTACGGGCGCCCCATGTGTCCAGCCCACGTATCGGGGCATCGCGCGGTCACGTCGCGCTCCTGAGGGCGGGCGCTCGGTGGTCAGACGCCGATGTTGAGCCACCAGATGGAGAGGTTGAGCGCGGTCGCGAACGCCACCCAGACCCAGTAGGGCACCAGGAGGGCGGCGGCCCAGCGGGAGACGCGGGCGAACAGGACGATGGTGACCGCCAGGGTCGCCAAGAGCAGGACGATGTCGACCAGGGCCGTGCCGCGAAGCCCGGCGGCGAAGAAGAGGGGCGACCAGGCCGCGTTCAACAGCAGTTGGACGGTGAACAGGGCCAGTTCCGTCCGGGCTCCACGCAGGCCGCGCAGGCGCCAGACCAGCCAGCCGGAGACGGCGATCATCGCGTACAGGACGGTCCACACCGGCCCGAAGAGCCAGGAGGGCGGGGCCCACGACGGTTGTCGGAGGGCCGCGTAGTCTCCGGCGGTCTCCGTGTTGGAGAGCACACCCACGAGCGCGGCCGCGGTCACGGCGGCGGCGAAGACCAGGGCCGCGAGGAGTGAGGACGTCGTCGACGGGGTGTGTCCTGCCTTGGCAGCGGTCATGGTCTCCCCCCAGGAACGGGGCTTCGGCCGTGTTCGGCCGGTCCCCTCACGTCGACACTACCCAAAGTGTCGATGGTATTACTCGTATTCAAAGTATCTCCCTTTCCAAACATTTCATGACCGAGGAGCATGGACGCGCTTGGGGGTCGGGGTGTTCCCGGGGGAGAGGCGGTTCCCCGAAGAGCTCTTCGCATGCGGGTAGAGGTTGCTCTCTCCGAGGGGAGAGGAGAGTGGCGCCCCTTGGGGTACCCGGTACCGGTTCGTCCGGGCACGGTGGGTAACGGCTCCTCGGAGCCGTTCATCGTTCCCTTCCCCCGGAGGTTCCGTGCCGCGGTCCCCTGTGCACAGTGAGAAGTGTGAGAACGCCACCAAGCCCCGATGTGTCTGTTCCACCTGTGGCGGTAGCGCTCACGGGTGGCAGGGCCACCTTCGGCGGGCCAGAAGAGGCGCGGAGGGCGCGGAGGAACTGCGTGAGCCCGCCCAGAGGCAGTGGGAGGAGAGCAGGCGACGTTTCGAGGAGAAGGGACGGAGGGTTCCTACTCTGTATCTCCGCCAGGCCGGGGGCGGTGTGGTCGTCGCGGAGTTGGTCGCCTGGCTCTCCGAGAACAAGGTGGAGATCGATCAGGTCGAAAGGCTCGGAGAAGCGCTCAGAGAGGACATCTTCGGTAAGGAGCTGAGGGGGTTCGCCGAGGGACGGGCTCGGCGGGATCCGGACTTCGCCGACTACGGGCGTGCGACGGCGGGGCATTTCTGGTGTGACCTGTTGGTCGAGATCGCCAACGCCTTGGACCAGGCCGAGCAGGTGTCCGACAAGGTTCCGGCATGGGTGAAGGACTCCGTCCTGGAACATGAGGACGTGAAGGAGTGGGGCCCGGTGCGCCGCGTGCTCGCGGAGGCGGCGCTGGACTTCCTCTGGAAGGGTTTCAAGGCTCTCCTGGGGGCGGACTTCGGGACGGCCGCCCTTCATGTGCGTGTCCTGGCCGTTCTCATCTGTCCGGACCCCGGAGGTCACACTCGGGTCGCACGGTGCTGTCTGCGTCCCTTGGTGAAAGAGGCATTGAAGGAGTACGTCGATGTCGAGCTGAACCCCGAGTGGTTGTGGCCGGAGGGACGGTCGGAACGCGGTGGTGGTTCGGGCCCGGCCGGGGAGGCCGTCACCGCGCGCTGACACTCTAGGGGCGGTTCCGGGACGGGACCGCCCCTCGTCAGTCGGTGGGGGTGAGGGCGGAGAGGAGGTCGTGGTCGCCCCGGTCGGCGAGATGGGCGAGAAGGTGGTCGGGGGCGGTCGCCTCCGGTAGGCCGACGGCCCTGGTCAGGAGGGTCAGGCCTTCGGTGCCCGAAACCGGGTCGGGGAGGCCCGCGAGGCTCAGGGCGTGGGCGAGGGGGTCGGCCGGGGCGGGGTCGCGGCGGTGGATCCGGCAGAGGAGACGTCCCTCGGCGAGGGTGATGAAGGCGTGGTCGCCGACCCGGGCCTCCTCGGCGAGGAGGAGGGGACGGATCGAGTTCATGAGGGGCTGGTTCTTCCACGCCGCCACCGAGTCGCGGTCGCCGATGCGGACGGGGAGGCGGTGGCCGGGGCGCATGCCTATCCACGCGGCGAAGCCGCTGGGGATGGGAAAGCCGGAGCCGCGTAGATGTTCGCCGTTCAGGTCCACTCGAAGCCACCAGACGCCGTCCGGGCAGCGGAAACAGCGACGGGTGCGTTCCACGGTGCGTTTGGGGCGGTAGGGGGCGGTGGCGTGGTCGGGGACGGTTCCGGGGAGGGCGACCCGGCCCGGGGCGGGTCGGGCGAAGGCGCTGCCGGAGGCCATGGCCCGGATCGAGTTCTCGGTGACGTCGAACCATCCGGTGATCCGTTCGACGAGGTCGGAGACGGCCATCTCGCCGCCGGCCCGCTCCAACTCGCGGCGGATGGTCTCCTCCAGCCCGAGGTACTCCCTGCCGCCCCAGGAGCGCAGGCCGAAGAGACGGCGGTCCCTGCGCACGATGCGTTCGTCGCCGTGGACCCGTTCGCGGAACCCGGACTCGTTGAAGTCGCCGCCGACCCGCTCGACGAGTTCGTCGAAGTGCAGGGGGCGGCCGGCCAGGGACAGGACGGCGAACGCCTTGTCGGGGAGGTTGCGCCCCCAGAGGACGAGGTGTCCGTCCATGATCCGGGTCCTGGGGAGGGTCTCCAGCCAGGCGCCGGTGTGTTCGCTCGGGACGCCTCCGTCGAGGAGTAGGGCCGTGGCCTCGTGGAGGGGGAGCACGATCCGTCGGCTCAGCTCCTCGGAGAACCGTTCGGCGAGGGAGGCCGAGGCGCCGGTGACGATCCAGTCGCCGGCCACGCGGTGTTCGGGCAGTAGGGCCAGGAGGATCTCGCCCACCGGTAGGCCGAGGGAGGGGATGAGGTGCCGGTGGCCGGGGTCCAGGTTCCAGAAGGCCTTCAACGGGGTCGCCGTTCCCAGCGCGGTGGTGAGCGAACGCAGGTGGGCGGCGGTGAACGCGCCCTCGGGCCCTTCCAGGCGGGCGCGCAGGTCCTCGCGGATCTGTTTGTGGATCTGGCGGATGCGTTCCCGGGTGACCCCGAAGGATTCGCCGAGGCTGTCGAGGGTCTCGGGCGTTCGGCTGAAGACGCGTCGGACGGCCACCGCGCGACGGCGTTCGTCGTCGGAGGACAGGTGGGTCTCGAGTTCATGGACGTAGGAGCGGGTGGGTCGTTCGGGGGACGGCCGGTCCTGCTCGGGGACGTCGGTCCGGCGGGGCATCGTGGTCGGCGCCCTCTCGACCCGAGCGGCCGTCGTGCCGTCGGTCTCTCGGTCGACGGCCTCTCGGGGCAGACGGTCCAGCACGGTGAGGAAGAGGTCGCGCAGGTACTCGTGGGCGGCCTCGGCGCCCACCGGCTCGCGGAGGCGCCATACGGGGGTGGCGAGTACGGAGGGCCTCTCGCCGGCCGCGTACAGCGCGGGCATCACCTCGCCCAGGGCGTGTCCCTCCCAGCGTTCCAGGGCGAGTCGGGCCAGTCCGATCGCGACGGATTCGGCGCCGATCCGTCCCGTCACCAGGGGCAGACGTACGCGTCGCCACCACCGTTCCTCGGTGATGCGCGGGTGCGCGAGGGCGCGATGGGCGGTGTCGTCGCAGGTGTGGGCCAGGGGAGGGACGACGTGGCAGAGGCGGATGTCGAGGGGCCGGGACAAGAGCGGCCTTTCTCTCCGGGGACGGGGGTGCCGCACAGATTAGAGGAGGCCGGGGACGTCGCGGACCCCGCCGGGACGGCTCGTCCGGGTTCCGGGTCTTGGGGAAATGTGTGGAACACGGCTTTTCGGGGTTTTCCCGGGGTGGCCGAAAAGGAGGCGTGTTCAGGGCGGGTGGTGCGGCGGATTGTCGGTTTGTCGTGGGCGATTTCCATGTCCATGGGCTTCTTGTTCCCATGAGGGTCGGATGGGCGGTTTCAAGCCTTCTATGGCCGGCTTCGTGTGTCATCGCTGGTCATGGTGGTTGTGATGGGTATTCTCCTCAGGGTTGCATGGGTGAAAGGATGGGGTTGGTGTCATATATCCGTTCTGGGTATCGGTATCGAAGTGCTCATTCTTCTGTTGTCTGAAAAAGTTGTTCTTGGTCACCGGGTGGTGTCTTTCTCCTAGGGTGGTCGACGGTCCTTGAACTGGCGAAGACCGGAACAGGTCGTATTTCGTCTTTTTGGTAGCCCTTTCTCCGTCCGTGCCCCCGTACGGACGTCGACCACCATGAGGAGACACACAGCCGATGTCGATCGACTCGACCCCCGAGGTACGGACCGGCCAACAGCGGAGCCTGACCACCGCGGCGGCCCGGAACCTGGCCACCACCACCAAGTCCGCCCCGCAGATGCAGGGGAAGAGCTCCCGATGGCTGCTCAGGATGCTGCCCTGGGTGCAGACCGACGGCGGTGCCTACCGGGTCAACCGCCGCCTGACCTACACCGTCGGCGATGGTCGGATCGAGTTCGTGCAGACCGGTTCCGAGGTGCGGGTGATCCCGCGCGAGCTCGGGGAACTCGCGATGCTGCGCGACTACGACGACATCGAGGTGCTGGAGGCGCTCGCCGGGCGCTTCGTCCAGCGCGAGTTCGAGCCCGGCGAGGTGTTGGCCGAGCAGGGGACGTCGGCCGAGCACCTCTACCTGCTGGCCCACGGCCGCGTGCACAAGACCAGCGAGGGCGCCTACGGCGAGACCAACCGGCTGGGGGTCCTGGCCGACGGTGACAACTTCGGAGAGCGCTACCTCCTCGACACCGAACCGACCTGGGACTACACGGTCAAGGCCGCGACCTCGGGCACCCTGCTGGAGCTGCCGCGCCGGGAGTTCATCGCGCTCCTGGACGACTCCCCGAGCCTTCAGGCCCAGATCCAGAGGTTCCTGTCGGTGCCGGAGCGGGGGCAGAACAAGCACGGCGAGGCGGAGATCGCCCTCTCCTCCGGTCACACCGGCGAGGTGGACCTTCCCGGCACCTTCGTCGACTACGAGCTCAAGCCGCGCGAGTACGAGCTGAGCGTGGCCCAGACGGTCCTGCGCGTGCACACCCGCGTCGCCGACCTCTACAACAAGCCGATGAACCAGACCGAGCACCAGCTCCGGCTGACCATCGAGGCGCTGCGGGAGCGGCAGGAGCACGAGCTGGTCAACAACCGGGAGTTCGGCCTGCTGCACAACGCCGACTTCAAGCAGCGCGTGCAGACCCACTCCGGGCCGCCCACCCCGGACGACCTCGACGACCTGATCACCATGCGTCGCAACACGCAGTTCATGTTCGCCCACCCTCGGGCCATCGCGGCCTTCGGCAAGGAGTGCAACAAGCGCGGGCTGAACATCGGCACGGTCGACGTCAACGGTCACCAGCTGCCGGCCTGGCGCGGCGTCCCGCTCCTGCCCTGCGGCAAGATCCCGATCTCCGGCCACCAGACCTCGTCGATCATCGCGGTCCGTACCGGTGAGGACAACGAGGGCGTCATCGGGCTGCACCAGACCGGCCTGCCCGACGAGGTCGAGCCCGGCCTCAACGCGCGCTTCATGGGCATCGACGGCCAGGCGATCATCTCCTACCTGGTGAGCACCTACTACTCCGCGGCCGTCCTCGTCCCGGACGCCCTGGGTGTACTGGAGAACGTCGAGGTCCGCCCGCGTGCCTGAGCGATCGACACCGTCAGGGAAGGAGGCCTGAGTGTCCCTGTTGTCACGGATGTCCGCGCCCTCGGCCGGACACATGACGGCGGATCTGGTGCGCGCCCTGCTCCGCGACCCGAAGCGTCCGGGCAGCCCCGACCTTCCGTCGACGCCCCGGCTCGCGGTGCGGAATCGGACGGGCACGCGCCCGCAGAGCGGTCCCACCGGGCTCCGTATCCCGGGCGGACCGACCGGATTCGGCACCTCGGCGGCCACGATCCTGTCGCCCCCTCGGCCCGCCCCGGTCGAGAGCGCGCGGGGAACGTCGGGGACCCGGCTCCCGGACGCCCCCGCGGCCCCCGGCGTACGGGGGGACGACAAAGGTTCGTCGGTCCCTGTGCTCTACTGCCCTCCCGCGGTCCGGGACGACCCGGCGCTGGGCGAGGAGATCAACGACCGACTGGTCGAATGGGCCGAGGAGGTCGGTGTCTATCCCGGTCAACTCGACCGGGTGCGCGCGTGCGACTTCGGACGCCTCATCATGCTCGCCCACCCCGAGACCGACGACGTCGAGCGGCTGCTGGCCGCGGCCAAGTGCGCCCTGTCCGAGTGGTCCGTGGACGACCACTACGTGGACGGTGAGGTGGAGGAGGCCCGCCCGGAGCTGTTGGGGCAGCGGCTGGCGATCGCCCACTCGGTGATCGACCAGGCGCACCTGCCGCTGCGGTACGCCCCGCAGTTGGAGGAGGTCGTCCAGGCCGACCCGGTCATGGTGGCGTTGCGCGCGGCCCTGGACAACCTGTCCGAGTACGCCTCGGCGGCCCAGGTCCGTCGACTCCGCCACGAGCTGGCCATCATGTTCGTGGCCTACAACCAGGAGGCGGTCTGGGCGGCGACCGGCCAGCGCCCCCCGGTCTGGGAGTTCCTCATGCACCGGCACGAGAACAGTTTCGTGCCCTGCATGGTGCTCATCGACGCGGTCGCCGGCTACGAGCTGTCACAGGCCGAGTTCTCCGACCCTCGGGTACGTCGTGTGTTCACCCTGGCCGGCTCGGCCAGCGTGATCGTGAACGACCTGTACTCCATGGGCAAGGAGGACCCCTCCGACTTCAGTGTGCCGAGGCTGATCGCCACCGAGGAGAACTGCTCGGAGCGCGAGGCGATCGAGCGCAGTGTCCTGATCCACGACGAGATCATGCACACCTACGAGACCGAGGCGGCCGCTCTGGCGCTGACCGGGTCACCCGAACTGCGGCGTTTCCTCGCCGGGGTCTGGGCCTGGCTCGGCGGCAGCCGCGAGTGGCACGCCCGCACGGCCCGCTACCACGGTGGCGGAGCCTGACCCCGATAGACCCCTCACCGGCCTCCCTCAGGCCGGGAACACACGACCAAGGAGTACACACGATGACCACGACCATGCCCTCCGACACCCGGGTACTGCGTACCGACTACCAGAGGTCGGTGGCCGCCTACTGGAACGCCGAGAAGGACCCGGTCAACATTCGCCTGGGCGAGGTCGACGGGTTCTTCCACCACCACTACGGGATCGGTGACTACGACCCGTCCGTGCTGGAGGGCCCCGAGGAGACCCGCGACCAGCGCATCATCGAGGAGATGCACCGACTGGAGACGGCCCAGGCCGACGTGCTCCTGGACCACCTCGGCGCGATCGGGCCCGACGACCGAATCCAGGACACCGGCTCCGGCCGCGGCGGGACCGGCTTCATGGCCAACGCCCGCTTCGGTTGCAGCGTGGACGGGGTGAGCATCTCCGAGCAGCAGGTCGAGTTCGCCAACGCCCAGGCCCGTGAGCGGGGGGTGGACGACAAGGTGCGCTTCCACTTCCGCAACATGCTGGACACCGGCTTCGAGACGGGCTCGATGCGGGCCACCTGGAACAACGAGTCCACGATGTACGTGGACCTGTTCGACCTCTTCAGCGAGCACGCGCGTCTTCTGGAGTACGGTGGCCGTTACGTCACCATCACCGGTTGCTACAACGACGTGACCGGTGGCCGTTCCAAGGCGGTCAGCCGGATCGACGAGCACTACACGTGCAACATCCACCCCCGGAGCGAGTACTTCCGGGCGATGTCGGCCAACGGCCTCGTTCCGATGCACGTCGTCGACCTCACCGCCGCGACCATCCCATACTGGGAGTTGCGGGCGCGCTCCTCGGTGGCCACCGGGATCGAGGAGCCCTTCCTCACGGCCTACAAGGAGGGCAGCTTCCACTACCTGCTCATCGCCGCCGACCGGGTCTGACCCCGCGCTCCGGCTCCGGGGAACCGACTTCGGGCGTCCGCCTCCATCACGGCGGGCGCCCGCCACCGATCACGAAGGGTGTCCATGACCATCAGTACAGACACCGGAACGCCCGAGTCCGTGTCCGACGAACGGCGTCCGATCATGCTCGAGCTGGTCGACGAGTCCGGACGGACCACGGGCACCTCCGAGAAGCTGGCCGCGCACCGGGCCCCGGGGGTCCTGCACCGGGCCTTCTCGGTCTTCCTCCTCGACGGCCGGGGGCGTCTCCTGCTCCAGCGTCGTTCCCTGTCCAAGTACCACTCGCCCGGGGTGTGGTCCAACACCTGCTGCGGTCACCCCTATCCGGGGGAGCAACCGTTCGCGGCCGCGGCCCGACGGGTGGGCGAGGAACTGGGACTGTCGCCCTCGCTGATGCGCGAGGCCGGGACCGTGTCCTACCACCATCCGGACCCGATCTCCGGTCTGGTGGAACGCGAGTACAACCACCTGTTCGTCGGTCTCGTGGACCGGGAGGTGAACCCGGATCCGGAGGAGATCCACGAGACGCTCCTCGTCGACCCGGAGGGGTTGGAACGGGCACGCGCGGAGGGGACGTTCTCCGTGTGGTTCCCGACGGTGCTCGACGCGGTGCGCCCGGCCCTGCGGGAGCTCCCGAACGGTGACGTCTGGTAGCCGGACCCCGCCGGCGCGGGTGATCGGCGAGCCCGTCGCGAACGGCCGGTGAGGCCCCGGGGAGGGGGTCTCACCGGCCGTCGTCGTGTCCGGGAACGGAACCGGGGCGCTCGTGCCCGGACGCCGGGAACGACTCAGCAGCGGGTATTGATGGTGTTCTGGATGGAGGACTTCTCCGCGCTGGTCACCGACAGGCCGTACCGGTGCTTCACGTTGACCCACGCCTTGACGTAGTCACAGTGGATCGCGGTCCTGGGCGGCATCCACTGGGAGGGGTCGCGGTCGCCCTTGGAGCGGTTGCTGGAGGCGCTCACCGCCCACAGTTGGGGAGCGGACACGTCGTTGGCGAAGGAGCGTCGCCGGTCGGTGGTCCATCGGTCGGCGCCGGAACGCCACGCGTCGTACAGGGGCACCATGTGGTCGATGTCGAAGTCGGAGGGGTTGTCGGTCCAGACGCCGTCGTAGTCGCTGGACCAGCGGCCCGAGGTCGGTCGGCAATTCCCGTCCACCTGGACGGTGTGTCCGTCCCGACGCAACACGTGCTGACGGGCGTCGCAGGGGCTCTGGACGACGACCCAGTGCGGGAAGAGGCTGCGGTCGTAGCCGGATCCGCTGTTCTTGGGGCGCACCGTCAACCCGTTGAGCTGGGTCTGGGCGGCCGAGGTGGAGGGGATGCCGGGCGGAAGGGAGTGGTGGGCCGAAGCGGGGGAGGCCCAGCCCAGGACGGCGACCATGACGATCGCGGCGAGGGTCGCCAGGGCGCCGGACACCGTTCTACGGGGACCGCGGGGGAGGGAGGGGGACGTGGACAACATGTCTCCTTGGGGGAGTGCGACATATCGGTCCCTCCAACGATGGTCCTCGGTAGGGGCTCCGACCAGACCCCCAAGGTGAAGTTCCGTGTCCACGGGGGTGGCGGGGCGGTGAACCCGCCGGCGATACGATCTCCGTTCACCGGAACCGAACGGGAGCATGCGATGTCGTTGTACGCGGGGACCTTCTCGATCGTCGCCCACGACCCCGCGGCCGGGGTGTGCGGCGTGGCGGTCGCCAGCCGGATGCCCGCGATCGGGGCGTTGACGGTGTTCGCGCACGCGGACGTGGGCGCCGTCGCCACCCAGGCGTTGATCAACCCCCTGCTGGGGGTGGACGCCCTGGAGCTGTTGCGGACCCTTCCCGCGGACGAGGCGTTGGCCGCCGTGCTCGCCGACGACCCCGAGCCCGACTCACGTCAGGTGGCCGTGGTGGACCGGACGGGCCGCGCCGCCGCGCACACGGGGTTCATGACCCACCCCTGGTGCGGCCATCGGACGGGGGAGGGGTACGCGGTGGCCGGGAACATCCTGACCGGCGGCGCCACCCTCGACGCGATGGCCGAGGCCTGGGAGTCGGGGGCCGACCTTCCGTTCGACGAACGGCTGTTGCGCGCCCTGGAGGCCGGCCAGGCGGCCGGGGGCGACCGTCGAGGGAGGCAGAGCGCCGCGCTGTACGTGCACACCGGGAACCCCTATCCCCACCTGGACCTGAGGGTGGACGAGCACACGGACCCGGTCGCCGAGCTGCGTCGTGTCCACGGGGTGGCCCGGCGGGAACTGCTCCCGTTCGTGGAGGCGCTGCCGACCCGGGAGAACCCGGCCGGCGCCTTCGATCGTCTTCACGAGGAGGAGACGGCGGAGGGCCGAACGAACGCGTAGCGCGTCCGATCCACGTGGCCGGGAGCACCGTCCGGAGGGGCGATGGGCGGACGGCGCGGGGGCTAGCCTGGAGGGATGACCGAACCCGCATTCTCGGCCCCCCTCGACCCCGGGCTGGTGGCGGCGATCCTGGACACGGATCTGCCGCAGCACGTCATCGACGATCTGGCGCAGTCCCCCGACGCGGCGGGGGAGATCCTCCTGAACGCCGCCTACGAACTGCGCGGGTCCCACCCCGATACGGCCCGGCGGGTGCTCGACCTGCTGCGCGACCGGGCTCCCGACGCCGACCACCGTCAGTACGCCGTGCACATGTCGGCGCGCCTGCTCCGCGAGGAGGGCCGGACGGAGGAGGCCGACCGGCTCATCGAGGAGCTCATGCGCCCCGGTGTCCTGGGCCGCCCCATGGCGGCGGTGCTGGCCGACGAGTTCGCCGAGGCCGGAGACCTGGATCGGGCCCTGTACTGCTACAACGTTGCCTGTCGTAGTCTGCTCGCGGCGCCGGTCGAGATCGTGGAGGGGATGGACCCGGTCGGGCTGCTGCCGTTGACGGGACGCGCCCGAGTACGGGAACGGCTCGGGTTGCCCGCGGACGAGCACGACCGCGCCGTCCTCGCGGCGGGCGAGGGCGGGCCCTCCCTCGTGGACGAGATGGGCCGACTGGACGGGACCACGGAGGAAGGGGGAACCTTCGAGGACCCGACCGCGCGAGTGAGGGTGGTGCTCACCGGAGAGGAGCGGTCGTACTACGAGGACGTCGAGCGCGGCCTGCGGGAGAGCGCCGGGGAGCTCCGCTTCGTGGTGAGGGCCGACCCCGGGGAGATTGACGCCCACGCCCGGGAGCGTGGTCTCGATCCGAAGGACCCGGACACCCTCCGCTCTTGGGCGCGGACCCTGGACGCCGACTCCGCGCGCCCGGTCGTCTGGCCGCCGGAGCGCAACGCCGCCTGCTGGTGCGGTTCGGGACGCAAGTACAAGAAGTGCTGCGGTTCCCCGGCCGTGCGCTGACGCCGTTCACCCGGGCGGTCCGTCGTCTCCGGGCCGCCCGTCGAGGGTGAGCCGCGGCATCGGCGGGATCCGGGCGTCGGGCCGGACCGGCCGTCCGGCCGGCCGAGGGGGACGTCCCTCTCGGACACAGGAGAGGATCTCGTCGGCCGCCAGGACCCCGGCGCGCTCGAAGCCGTGGGTGTTGGAGTCGACCTCGTGCCAGAGCGCGTCGCGGAGGACGATCCGGACCGTGTAGGGGGGACTCCGGTCCGGCCCCAGGATCGACCAGCGTCTCCGGAAACCCTCGGCGAACGCCCGGGCGAACTCGCCCGGGAGCGGGGCGAGGGGTTCGCGGCAGAGCGGCGGCAGGTCGTCGACGACGTCCACGGCCCGCTCCGTCTCCGCGCCCTCGGGCGGCGGCGCGGCGTCCAGCCACATCAGGGCGAAGTGGCCCGGGCACGCGGTCTGGACGACCTGACGGACGAACACACCCGTGATCGGGCGGGGGAGCGGTTCGGGCACGGGCGCCTCCGTGAGGGGGTGTGGGGAGTCGTCTCAGGCTCGGAGCCGGTCGAGTTCGGCGCGCAGCTCCTCGGCCAGGGCCACCGCGCGCTCCAGTTCCGGGGCCTTCGTGTTCTCCCGGTGGTTCGTCTCGGAACGCCTGCTCAAGGCGGGCCCGGGGGCCATGTTCACCTGGTCGGTGGCGCCGTCGGCCTCGATATCGAAGACCACCCGGTCCGACCGGTGCCAGCTCTCGAACCATTCCAACGGGGCGCCGGAACGGTCGAAGGTACCGCCCTCCAGGAGCAGGAGCGGCATCCCTTCGGGCACACCGAGCTCGCGGGCGATCTCCGGGGCGGCGGGCACGGCCCGGATCTGGCGGCGTCCGCTGGTCGGTACGACCCCGAACCGGGACTCCATCAGACGGTGCAGGGAGGCGTCGGCCAACATCGACGCCTCCAGACCGGCGAAGCGGTCCGCGGGCAGCCAGGTGCGCACGTAGGACAGGGGGTCCCCGTCCACCGAACGCACCCGTTCCAGCCGCAGCAGGGAGCGGGTGCCCAGGTGCTCTTCGGCGGCCGGGATCCCCGTCTCCACCGCGGTCAGCGCGACCACGGCCGTGGTCAGGGACAGGCCCTCGGCGGAGAACTGGTCGAACAGGCCGGTCACCCGTTGCACGAGCCGGTGGTGTTCGGTGCGCACGGCCGCGACCGGGGCCCGACCTCGGGCCCGGCGTACGGTGCCCTCGTCCTCCAGGGTGGACAGGGCCTGGCGTACGACGCTGCGGGAGACCCCGAACCGTTCACGGAGCGCCGCCTCGCTGGGCAGCGTCTCGCCGGGGGCGATCGTGTGGTCGCGGATCTGCGCGCGGAGCACGTCGGCCACCTGGGCGTGCAGGGGGCGGGGGTCGGAACGGTCGACAGGCATGGCGTTCATTCTAGGGTCCGGGAACGACGAGACCCCCTGTTCCCGGTGGTGTCCGGGAACAGGGGGTGGTCGGACGGCCGCGCCCCCGTGGTGCGGCCGCCTGGCTCAGGCTCCGGGGTTGGTGGCCCGCCACACGTGGCCCCAACCGGGGGCGAGCTCCGCGGCCCGGCGCAGGGCCAGGACCAGGCTGGCCTCGCGGGCGATGCCCTTGCCGGCGATGTCGAAGGCGGTGCCGTGGTCGACCGACACCCGCACCACGGGCAGGCCGGCGGTGATGTTGACCCCGTCGTCGCCGTAGACGGCCTTGAACGGGGCGTGGCCCTGGTCGTGGTAGCAGACCGCCACCAGTTTCCAGTTCCCGCGCACGGCGGCCGGGATGAGGGCGTCGGCGGGCAGCGGACCGTGGGCGTTGATCCCCTCGGCCCGGGCCAGTTCGACCGCCGGGGCGAGGATGTCGGCGTCCTCGTCTCCGAAGAGCCGGTTCTCACCGGCGTGCGGGTTCAGTCCGGCCACGCCGATGGGCTCGTCGGGGGAGCCCTGGGCGCGGGCGAAGGCGCCCATCAGACGCAGTACCTCCAGGGTCCGCTCCCGGGTGACGTCCTCGATCGCCTGACGCAGCGAGACGTGGGTGGTGAGGTGGAAGAAGGACAGCTCGCCGGCGGACAGCACCAGGCTGTAGTCGCTCACCCCGAACTCGTGGGCGAGCAGTTCGGTGTGGCCGGGCCAGGCGTGTCCGCCCAGGTGCATCGCGGCCTTGTTCAGCGGCGGGGTGACGATGCCGTCGACCAGGCCGCGCTTGGCCAGGTCCACGGCCTCGATGACGAAGCGGGCGGCCCCGTCGCCGGCCTCGGCGCTCAGCTCGCCGGCGGGGACGTGGCCCAGGGAGGGGCCGGTCTGCACGATGTCGATGACGGCGGGGTCGTCGGCGGCGTCCGCGGGGGACGCGATCGGGTTGACCGCGTCGGGGTCCTCGCCCACCGCGCGGACGGCGTTGCGCAGCGCGTCGGCGTCACCGACCACCACCGGACGGGAGACCTCGCGCACCTCGGGGTGGCGCAGCAGGGACTTGGCGGTGATCTCCGGACCGATCCCGGCGACGTCGCCGAGGGTGACCGCGAGAGTGGGACGGCTCATTCGTTGCTGCCTTTCGTGTGACGGACCGCCTCGGCGGCGTCCAAGAGTGCGGTGGGGGAGCCGAAGCCCCCCGCCTTGGTGACGATGGTGAGGCCGTGTCGGGGGCCGCCCGACAGGGCGCCGATCGGGATGCCGGGGGCGACCTCTCCGGTCAGCCGGATGGCGTTGGCCTCCAGGCGGGAGGTGAGGGCGCGGGCGCCGTCGCCTCCGGTGACCACGAACCCGGAGATCTCGTGTCGCTCGGCGATGTCGGAGCAGAGGGCCCCCAACCGGCGGGACACGCCCTCCGGGGAGAGGGAACCGCCCCGGTCCTCCGGAGCCACGATCACGGTCCGGGGCGCCTCGGTGTCGAAGCGCTCCAGGACGGTGTCGCTCCACCGGCGCCAGGAGAGGTCGTCGGCCAGGTCCTCGGGCTCGGGACGCTCCAGCCGGGTGCCGGGGTCGTCGGCCAGTCGGGCGACCTGTTCGCGGGCGACGCCGTGCAGGGAGGTGACCATGACGAGCGAGGGCGCGAGGCCGGTGCGCGGAGGCCGGGAACGGGCGAGCCGGGTGGCGAGCCCGGCGGAGCCCACCGGGAGGGCGTCGGGGCCGAGCGCGACGACGGCCGCCGCGACCCGGTCCAGGTCCTCGTCGGTCCGGGCGTCCACGACGACCACGGGCCCCGCCGCGCGCAGGAGGGCCGCGTCCTCCGCGGCCGTGTCACCGGTCAGGACGACGTGTTCGGCGCCGAGCAGCGCGGCGACGTCGCTCTCGGTCACCGGGGTCACCGGGTCGCGGCCGACGGCGGTGCGATGGACCTCCACGCCGTCCACGAGCAGGATCCCGTCCTGGACGACGCGCCCTGTGGCGGGGAAGGCCGGGCAGACCACGGCCACCGCGTCGGGGGTCCAGGAGGACAGGGCCCCGTCGATCTCGGCGCGCAGCGGACCGCGCAGGGTGGAGTCCACCTTCTTGTAGACCAGCCCGACACCGGCCTCTCGCAGGTCGCGTACGGCGCGGGCGACGGTGGCGGAGGCCTCCTCCGCGGGCAGGGCCCGGGAGTCGGTGGTGATGGCGACGACGTCGGCGTCACCACCGGCCGGGGTGAGGCGGAGTTCGGTGCGGTGACCCGCGTGGACGAACTGGACGGCGGTGTCGCCCGCGCCGGTCAGGTCGTCGGCGACGATCGCGATGCGCGGGGTGGTCACGAGGCGGCCCCCTTCGTGGCGGTGGCCGCGGCGGCGGCCTCCAGTTCCTCTCGTTCGGCCTCGGCCGGGCGGGCGCCGGCGCGGCGCAGGACCCAGGTGGTGACCAGAGGGGCGAGGAGGGCGGTGACCAGGACGCTCGCGGCGACCTGGGAGGTGGCGGTACCCACGTAGGCGCTGAAGGAGGGGTCCGCGGCGGCGACGACGGCCGGGGTGGCCACGGCGTTGCCGGAGGTGGTGCCGGCGGCGAAGCCGACGCCGGACTCTCCACCGCGTCGGAGCAGGAAGCGGTAGCCCAGGTAGACCAGTCCGCCGGTGAACAGGGTGATGACCACACCCATCAGGACGCCGGTCAGACCGCCTCGGGCGACGTCGCCGAGGTCGATCCCGGTACCGAGGGCGAAGGCGAAGAAGGGGATGACGATGCCGGGCACGGGCTTGAGCACCGAGCGCCACTGGGCGTCGACGTTGCCGATCACCACGCCCAGCAGGAAGGGCAGGATCGCGGCGAGCAGGGTGACGAACGGGATCTGGCCGAGGCCGGAGGCGCCGATGAACAGGAGGGCGAAGAAGGGGCCGTCGTTGACCGCTCCGGCGATGTAGGCGCCCCGGTCCTTGGTGCGTCCGTACTGGCCGGTGATGGCGAGCCACAGTCCGCCGTTGGCGTTGGTGGCGGCGGCGATCATCGCCAGGATGGAGACGCCGAGGATGCCCTCGGGGCCGGTGACCATGGCCAGGGCGACGATGAGCAGGCCGGGGATGACGCTCTTGCCCAGGAGGACCACGCCGGTGGTGGCCAGGACGGGACCACTGGTGCGGAGGGTGACCTGGGTGCCGGTGGCGAAGATCAGGAGCGCGATCAGCGGCAGGGCGCTGTCCTTGAACAACGCGGTGGTGAAGCTGCCGATGTCGAGGGCGGCCGGGGCGAAGGTGCCCAGCACGGATCCCAGGATCAGCGGGATGAGCATGGCCCCGCCGGGGATCTTGTTCAGCCAGTGGTAGAGGGGCACCACGGACCCGTGGTCGTCGCGCATGAGTGTCCGTTCGCAGGGGCCCGTGGGGTGGCGTTCCTCAGGGCCGATCCACATATTGTCCGTACAGAGTGTACGTACAATTTTGGTCGGCGTCACCTCGTTCGCCACAGGGATTCACATGGACCCCTCGGAGAAGGCCCAGGTGAACCGGTGCGGGATACGACGCGGCGGGGTCGCGAGGCCTGTGGGCGCGGGCCCTCCCGCTCTCGAGAAGGCCCGCGCGCGTCAGGCGTTCAACCTCCCCAGAACCTCGGGAAGATCGGTCTCGTGCGCCACGGTCAGACGCCGGGTCGCCCGGGTCAATGCCACGTACAGATCGCCGGCGCCGCACGGTCGGGCGAGCAGTTCCTCGGGACGTACAACGATGACCGAGTCGAACTCCAGCCCCTTGGCCTCGGTGATGGTCGACACCACCACGGAGGGGGTCGACCCGTCGCGCCCTCGCTCCGCCGCGGGGCGCGCGGCCTCCGGGAGGGCCTCGGCCACCTCGGAGATCGAGGCGTCGGAGGCGATCACCGCGACCCGGCCCTCGCCGATGGCGTCGAGCTCCTCCGCGACGAGCCCGGGAAGATCGCCCTTCGGACCGTTCCCCATGAGGACGGCCCTGGGCGGATCGCCCTCCTCACGGACCGACTCCGGGGCCTCCTGACCGGGCGCCGCCACACGCAGCACGTCGGCGGCGACCTCCATGATCGGCGCGGGGGTGCGGTAGTTGACCCGCAGCGTCTCCACGTACACCTTGTCCCCGGCGTACGGTTCGAGCGCCTCCCTCCAGGAACGGGCGCCCACCGCGCTGCCGGTCTGGGCCACGTCGCCCACCACCGTCAGGGAACGGGTCGGGACGCGTCGCATGACCGCGCGCCAGGCCATGGGGGAGAGCTCCTGGGCCTCGTCCACGATCACGTGCCCGTAGGTCCACCTCCGGTCGGCCGCGGCCCGTTCGGCCGTGGTGGAGGAGGGGCCCGGCGCCCGGTGCCGGTCGGCGAGAAGGGCCGCGTCCAGACCCTCCGCCGGGTCCTCCGCCAGGCCGGTCAGCTCCAGAACGCCCTGGGCGTAGCGTTCCTCCTCGGCCCGTTCGGCGTCCTCGCGTCGACGACGCGCCCGCTCGGCCCCGTCGTCCCGTCCCAGCAGCTCGGCGGCCTCGTCCAGCAGGGGCACGTCCTCCACGGTCCACGGCGCCCCGGCCGGACGCAGGAGGAGCGGGGCCCGCTCCGCGTCGAGGCCGCCGGCCTCCGCGACCCGGAGCAGCGTCTCCCGGTCGGAGTACAGATCGCGCAGCAGCCGTCGCGGCGTCAGATCGGGCCACAGGGCGTCCAGCGCCTCGCGTACGGGATCCTCCTGCCACAGTCGTCCACCGGCGTGGGGCAGGTCCTCCTCGTCCACGGGGCGACCGAGCAGGGTCGACTCGGCCCGCGCGAGCTCGCGGAGCAGCCTGTCGACCACGTACTTGCGGGCGACGTTGTGCTCCAGCCTCAGGCCGCGGGCGGTGGCCAGGACGCGGTCGCAGGTCGGACCGGGAACGACGAGCGTTCCCGCGTCGGTCTCCACCCGCAGGTCCGGTTCCCCGAAGGCCCGCTCCGGTGAACGCTGCCGGTCCTGGATCGCGGCGCGCACCAGATCGGCCATGACGGGCGCGCCCTTGAGGGCGGCGACCTCGTGATCGTCGCCGATCGTGGCCTCCACCCCGGGCACCAGCTCCCCCACGGTGCGCATCACCACGTCGGTCTCGCCCAAGGACGGCAGCACGTCCCCGATGTAGCGCAGGAACGTCGGGTTGGGGCCCACCACCAGGACACCGCGTCGTTCCAGGACCGAACGGTGGGTGTAGAGCAGATAGGCGGCCCGGTGCAGGGCGGCGACGGTCTTGCCGGTGCCCGGGCCTCCCTGGACCACCAGGATCCCGGACAGGCGGGCGCGGATGACCCGGTCCTGTTCGGCCTGGATGGTGGCGACGATGTCGCCCATCCTTCCGGTGCGGCCCCGGGTCAGCGAGGCCATCAGCGCCGCCTCGCCGACGAGTTGACGGCGGTCCCCCTCGGTCAGGCCGTCGGGGTCGAACACCTCGTCGTCCAGTCCGATCACACGACGATGGCGGACCCTCAGATGCCGGCGGCGGACGATCCCTTCGGGGGAGCCCGGCGTCGCGGCGTAGAAGGGCCGGGCGGCCGGCGCGCGCCAGTCCACGAGGATGGTCTCGTGCTCGGTGTCGCGCAGTCCGATCCGCCCCACGTAGCGCGCCTCGTCGCCGTCGTCGTGGGCGATGTCGATCCTGCCGAAGCACAACCCCTCCTCGACCGCGCCGAAGCGCGCGTGCCGGAGGGCCTGCTCGTAGGAGCGGGCCTCGCGTTCCATGAGGGCGGCGTAGCCCGAGCGCTCCTGGAGGTGGGCCTCGGCGAGTCGCTCCCTGGTGTGGGCGCGCAGGTCGTCCAACCGCTCGTACATGGCGGTGACCCGGGCCTGTTCGGTCGCGATCGCCGCCTTCTCCGCCGAGGGGGAGAGATCGTCCTGTTGACGGGAGCTCATCTGTTTGCTATCCTTGCGTTGTGGAAGATGTGTGGAATTCTTCCTTGGATGCATGGGTGAAGCAGCCTAGCAGAGGAGTCCTCCTCGCGCCCACCCCTGCTCGTACGCCCTCGCCCCTCCCGGGACGAGGGTTTTCGTGTATTCGGCCCCGAAGACCGCGGGACACCGGCTACACTCGGCCCCATGCGAACCGAACCGATCAACGGACAGTGGTGGCGCCGCACTTAGGCGGCGCACCGATCAGTTCGCATACCCGAACAGCGACCGCCCCGGAACGGCGGTCGTTCGTGTTCTCCCACGGCCCCGTCCGGTGTGACCGACCCCGACCGTCGAACGCCCCGAAGGACCGGCCGTGAAGCCCAGCGACGCCCAGACCACCACGTACCGCACACCGAGCGGCGTGACCGTCCATCGCAGCGTCACCCCCTGCGATCCCGAGATCCTCACCGAACTCGTCACCTCGGTCGAGCACCGACGCGGCGGCGTGCTCTCCTCGGGCATGGAGTATCCCGGCCGCTACGACCGCTGGCACCTCGGGTACGTCGACCCCTGCGTGGAGATCGCCACCCGCGACCGGCGGGTGACGCTCACCGCGCTCAACGAGCGCGGACGGGTCCTACTCCCCGTCCTGGGCGAGGCGGTGGCCACCGTGGGGGAGACCACCGACCGAGGGGTCGACCACGTCACGGTGACCGTCCCCGAACCCGACCCGGCCGTCCTCTTCACCGAGGAGGAGCGCAGCCGCCGTCCCAGCGTCTTCAGCGCCCTGCGCGCGCTCGTGGAGGCCCTGAGCAGCCCCGAGGACTCCACCCTGGGTCTCTACGGGGCCTTCGGCTACGACCTGGCCTTCCAGTTCGAACACGTCGAACGCCACATCGACCGCGACCCCACCGACCGCGACCTGGTCCTGCACCTGCCCGACGCGATCATCGTCCGTGACCGCAAGCGAGAGACCTGTGTGCGTCACACCTACGAGTTCACCGTCCCGGCGGGGGAAGGGCGCCCCGAGGCCGTGACCGAGGGGATGCCCCGACGGACCGGTCCCACGCCGCCGGTGGTCGCCTCAGAGGTGCCGGAGGGGCCAGTGCCCGGCTCCTACGCGAAGATCGTCGCCGAGGCCAAGAAGCGCTTCCGCCGCGGTGACCTGTTCGAGGTCGTCCCCGGTCACCGCACGTTCGCCCGCTGCTCATCGCCGGCCCGCTTCTACGAGCGACTGCGCGAACGCAACCCCGCCCCCTACGAGTTCTTCTTCAACCTCGGCGAGGGCGAGTACCTGGTGGGCGCCTCCCCGGAGATGTTCGTCCGGGTCAGCGGCGCCCCCGACGCGGGACGACGGGTGGAGACCTGCCCCATCTCCGGCACCATACGACGCGGCGAGGACGCCCTGGCCGACGCCGAGAACATCCAGGAGCTCCTCTCCTCGGTCAAGGAGAAGTCCGAGCTCACCATGTGCACCGACGTGGACCGCAACGACAAGTCGCGGGTGTGCGAACCGGGCAGTGTCCGGGTCATCGGCCGCCGGCAGATCGAGATGTACTCGCGGCTCATCCACACGGTCGACCACATCGAGGGCACTCTGCGTCCGGAGTTCGACGCTTTGGACGCCTTCCTCACCCACATGTGGGCGGTCACCGTCACCGGAGCGCCCAAGACCTGGGCGATGCGGTTCATCGAACAGCACGAGAGCAGTCCCCGCCGCTGGTACGGCGGGGCCGTGGGCGTGATCAACTTCGACGGTTCGATGAACACCGGCCTCACTCTGCGCACCGCTCACATCCGTGACGGGGTGGCCGCCGTCAGGGTGGGTGCGACCCTGCTCTACGACTCCGACCCCGAGGCCGAGGAACGGGAGACCTTCCTCAAGGCCCGTGCCCTGTTGGAGACCCTCGCGCTGGGGGAGGCCGAGGACGAGGGCACGCCGCCCGAGGCGGGGCCCGTCCGAACGGAGGAGCGCCCGGGCGAGGGCATGCGCGTCCTGCTGGTGGACCACGAGGACTCGTTCGTCAACACCCTGGCCGACTACGTCCGTCGCCACGGGGCCGAGGTCACCACCGTCCGCTACGGCTTCGACCACGACCTCTTGGACCGGCTCGCCCCCGACCTGGTGGTCCTCTCGCCCGGTCCCGGCCTGCCCGAGGACTTCGCCATGTCGGAGCTACTGGACGCCCTGGCCGCCCGCCGACTGCCGGTGTTCGGCGTCTGCCTGGGCCTCCAGGGCATGGTCGAACACGCGGGAGGCGAGCTGCGCTCCCTCGACCACCCCGTGCACGGCAAGCCCGGACGGGTCCGGGTGCTGGGCGGAGACCTGTTGGAGGGGCGGGGCGAGGACGGACTCTTCCCGGCCGCGCGCTATCACTCCACCTATACGGTGCCCGAGGCGGTGAAGAACTTCGAGGTGACCGCCGTCCTGGACGCCGAGGCCGGCGAGGAACCGGTCGTCATGGCGATCGAGGACCGCGCGGCCCGGTGGTACGCCGTCCAGTTCCATCCCGAGTCGATCCTCACCGCCGCCGACGGAGAGGACATCGTCGCCCGGGTCCTGGAGCTGGCCCGGCGCTGAACCGGCGTGGGCGGCGGCGCGACCCGTGTCACAGTGGCCGCCGCCCACCTGGGCCGACGCCGAGTGAAGCGAAGGCATCACCGAGGCGAAGTTTGATCGGATCGTGACCGGACAGGGGTTGCGTATGGGTATTCTGCTAACAATTCTCGGGATCATCCTTATCGTCTCCGGTGTTCTGGGGGTGCTGCGCGGACAGCTCCTCTGGGGTATCGCCGCCATCGTCGTCGGCCTCTTCGTCGCCCCCGGCTACTTCTACGGTCTCTGACGGAGCGCCTCCGCCCCTCGCCGACCTCGCGGACGGGGTGGGGCGGGGCAGGTGCGAACGGACGGACGCCCTCTGACCGGCGATGTCCGATGCCCGGCCGACCACGCCCGACCGGCGGGACGTGTACCCTCGGGGGAGGTCAATCGGCCCCGCCCCACACACGTTCCCGTGCCCTGGAAGATCCAGGTCGCGGCGGTCGAGCGTGCCATGGGACGGGGAGTCGCGAGGAGAGGGTGCTGTGAAGAAGGTCGAGCCCCAGGTCCGCCTGGTCGCACGTCCACAGGTGGACTACGACGCCATCGCCGACTACCTGGAGGAGGTCGGCGGAGCCGCGTGGCTGGAACGGTTCGACCGGGGTGAGCTCGACGCCCACCTCAACGACCCTCAGAACCTCGCCGAGTTCGCCGGGCGCCTGTGCTACCGCTCCTGGGAGCCGGGCCTGAACCCCAACGTCACGCGGGTGCGCAAGGACCAGGACGCCTACCTGGGCAACATCCTCGCCAGCCTGCACGGGTCGGTGCTGGAGCACGTGAGCTTCAGCTTCGTGCTGCACAACGTCTCGCGGGTGCTCACCCACGAGCTCATCCGGCACCGTCCGGGTGTGGCGGTCTCCCAGGAGTCGCTGCGCTTCGTACGCCTGACCGACCTGCCGTTCTGGTTCCCGGACTGGGCCGAGGACGACCCGGAGCTGATGGAACGCGCCACGGAGATGCTCCAGCGGATGGAGGAGTTCCAGTTCTGGATGGCCGAGCACTTCGGCCTGGACGACGAGGGCGTCAAGTTCGCGGAGAAGAAGCACAAGACCTCCTTCATGCGCCGCTTCGCCCCCGAGGGCGTGGCGACCGGTCTGGTGTGGACCGCCAACGTGCGCACCCTGCGGCACACCCTGGAGGCCCGCACCGCGCCCGGTGCGGAGGAGGAGATCCGGCTGCTGTTCAACCTGATCGGCGAGACCCTCCAGAAGGAGGCCCCCGCCCTGTTCGGCGACTACGTCGTCGAGGACGGTGTCTGGGTTCCGAAGCACCGTAAGGTCTGACCGACCGCGCTCGAACACGCACGACGCCCGTCCGGAACCCCTCCGGGCGGGCGTCGTCCGTCGTGCGGAGGTGGTGTCGAGGCCCGGGCCCCTCATTGGCGGGGAATTGCCCAGGGTATTGACGGGACGGGGGTGCGGCCCGGGGCGTCGGGGGCAATGAAGGTGGTCGGTGGGGTCTCCACCGACCACCTTTCTCATGCCCACACCCAGGGAGACGTCATGGCCCACGACAGGAACGACACCCCGGACCGGGAAGCGGACCACGCGACCGCCTCACGGGACGCGGAGGAGGCGGCCGCGAGCAAGGCCCCTCCCATGCCACCGGACTCCGCCTTCAAACTCGGTCCCGCCGGGCTCAAGGAGAAACGCCCACGACTCCTGGCCGACCTACAGAGATATCTGGACCATCAACGGCACTACTTCCTCGGATACCAGGTCAACCAGGGGCTCGACGACGTCGCCTACGACCTGTCGGACCTGCTGAGGGTGCACACCAACAACATCGGCGACCCTTTCAAGGACAGCAACCTGCGCACCCACACCAAGCCGTTGGAACGCGCGGTGCTCGCCTACTACGCGGACCTGTGGGGGATCGCCCCGCACGACGAGAAGGATCCGAAGAGCGCCTGGGGCTACGTGCTGAGCATGGGCTCCTCCGAAGGCAACATCTACGGTCTGCTCAACGCCCGCGACTTCGTCTCGGGCAAGCATCTGCTGTTGGAACGCGGCACGTCCGAGAGCCGGGTGCCGCGGCTGGCCATGGCCCAGGCGACACCGGTCACGGGGAACCCGAACGCCACCGTCCCGGTGATCCTCTTCTCCCGGGAGTCCCACTACTCGATCGCCAAGAGCGCGCACACGCTCGGTATCCCGACGTTCGGCGCCATGGGCAACGATCCGAAGCGGGACTACCTCAAGGACGCGCGGAGGGTCATGGGCACCCCCACCTGGCCGACCGAGGTCCCCTCCCACGACGACGGCCGCATCGACGTGGACGGGCTCGTACGGGCGGTCGACTACTTCGCGGAGAAGGGCCACCCGGTGGTGGTCGTGCTCAACCTCGGCACCACCTTCAAGGGGGCCTACGACGACGTCGAGGAGGCCGTGTCCCGGCTGGGCGGGGTGTTCGAGAGGCACGGGATGTACGACCGCGAGTTCACGGTCGAAAGGGACGGAAAGAAGGAGAGGATCAAGCGCGACGGCTTCTGGATCCACGTCGACGGCGCGCTCGGGGCCAACTACGTCCCCTTCCTGGCCAAGGCCGGGGTCGCGGTGCCGAAGTTCGACTTCTCCCTGCCCCGACCGGGGGTGAGCTCCATCGTGGCCAGCGGTCACAAGTATCCGGGCTGTCCCTGGCCGTGCGGGGTGTTCATGACCAGGCGCGGACTCCAGTTGCAGCCGCCGCCGATGGCCGACTACGTGGGGTCGCCCGACACCACCTTCGCCGGGTCGCGCAACGGGTTCTCCGCGGCGGTGCTGTGGAACTTCTTCGCCGAACACTCCCACGACGACCAGGTCCGGATGGCCAAGGGCTGCCACGACACGGCCGTGTACACCGCGCGGCGACTGGAGGAGAAGGTGGCGCCCAGACTCCGCGAACTGGGGAAGGACCCTCTGGAACGCGAGCTGACCCGGCACTCGTTCAGCGTCCGGTTCAGGGCCCCGGTGGAGCGGATCATCGAGAAGTACTCGCTGGCCACGGTGACGGTGCCCTTCGGGGAGAGCTCGGTGAAGACCTACGTCCACCTGTTCACGATGCCGCACGTGACCGAGGCGCTGATCGACGAGCTGATCGCCGACCTGATGGAGGAGGACGCCTTTCCCGCGAGCGCGGTGCGCCCGGTCGCCACGAGGGCGCTGATCCCCGAGCAGCACACGCCCGCCGAGGAGACGGAGGTGCTGTACTCCGTGGCCATGACCGATCGGGGCTTCGCCTGACACGGGGCGACGGTCCGTCCGGTGAGCGTGTCGGAGGGACCGTCGCCGACCGCGAGGTGTGACGTGGGGGTGTGAGCCGTGACATGCTGCCGTATCGCGAACTCGAACGATCGAGATGCGGAACCCATGGCCTCCTCGGAGGTCGTGGACGGCACCACTCCCTCACGGAAAGGCCCACCATGACCGGACAGCGGAACACCACGATCTTCCGGAACGTGCGTCCCATGGGCGGAGAGCCCATCGACCTGACGGTCGTCGACGGGGTGGTGGCCACCGAGGCCCGAGGCCCCGTCGAGGAGGTCGACTGCGGGGGAGGGGTCGCGCTGCCCACCCTGGTGGACGCCCACATCCACCCCGACAAGACCACCTGGGGCGAGCCCTGGTACTCGCGTCGCGCGGCCCGGGGCATCGCCGAACTGGGTGAACAGGACGCCGAGGTCTTCCGGAACATGCCCACGCCGGTGTCCGTGCGCTCCGGACGGCTCATGGGCCACGCCGTCACACGAGGCACCCGGGCCATGCGCGCCCACGCCGACGTCGCCCCCGCCTACGGGCTGGAGGGGCTCCTGGGCGTCGGGGAGGCCGCCGCGAGCCTGTCCCACGCCCTCGACGTGCGGATCGTGGCCTTCCCCCAGCACGGTGTCCGACGGGCCCCCGGAACGGACGCGCTGATGGAGGAGGCGTTGCGGACCGGCGCCGCCGACCTGATCGGCGGGATCGACCCGGAGGGGTTCGACGAGGACCTCGACGGCCAACTGGACCTGGTCTTCGGCCTGGCCGATCGCTACCGGGTCGGTGTCGACATCCACCTGCACGACCGCGGCCCCGTGGGATCGCGCAGCCTGTGGGCGATCATCGAGCGGACCCGGGCCCTGGACATGGGCGGTTCCGTGACCGTCAGCCACGCCTTCGGGGTGGCCGAGGTGGACGAGGGGTTCGACGCCCTGGCCTCGGCGCTCGGGGAGGCGGGCATCGCCCTGACCACCATCGCCCCGGACCCGGCACGGGTACTGCCGGTGGCCCGCCTGCGCGAGCACAGGGTGCGGGTCGGCGTGGGCTCGGACGGGGTCCGTGACGCCTGGAGCCCCTTCGGCGACGCCGACATGCTGCACCGGGCCCACCGGTTGGCCACGACGCTCCGGGCCCGTCTCGACGAGCAGCTCTCCGACGCCTTCCTCACCGCCGCGAACGACGGGGCGGCCCTGGTCGACCTGCCCGAGGTCGACTTCACTCCGGGTTCCCCCGCCGACTTCCTGGTGGTCGACGGGGAGTGCCTGCCCCAGATCGTGGTGGACCTGCCGCCGCGTCGTCTGGTGGTGCGCGCGGGTCGCGTGGTCGCCAGGGACGGCGTCCTGGTGTGAGTCGGAGGCGCCGCCGACGACCAGGGCCTTCGGCCGCGGTGGCGCCCTTCCACCGGGGCGGGTGCGCCCGATCGGGTCGAGGCCGTATCGTGTCCTTCCGAAAGCGTAAGAAAACCGAAAGCCTCGTGTCCTAGGTTCTGCTTTCGAGAGATGTCGGGGACGGACGACATCTCGGGTTCCTCCCCTCTCCACGTCTCGCGGATCGTGGGGAGAGGATGTGCACCACCGGGCGGTGGTCGGTGGAGAGCGCCGACCACCGCCGCCTTTTACCTTGTGGACGATGTCCTCGTGTTCGAGCTACCGGTGCGGGGCGGCACCGGTCGGAAAGGGGCGCATCGCGCGGTTTCTGGTGTGTCCTCCCAGGTCGGGGGAGCGTGGAAGCTTAAGGTCGCACTTGTCGGCCGCCGACACGACAGGGGGAGCGCGATGACCGGGACCGAGGACGTGGGCGCGGAGATCGTCGAGGAGGAGGTCTCCGGTGACGAGAGCGGTCGTGAGCCGGAGGCCGAGCCCGAACCTCGCGGGCGTCGGGCCGAGGAGGGGCGCGGTCACACGATCGTCGTCGGCGCCGGTATGGCCGGTCTGGCCGCGGCCGATCTGCTCGCCGAGCGCGGGGAGCGGGTCACCGTCCTGGAGGCGCGGGACCGCCTGGGCGGTCGCATCCACTCGGTGCGGACCTGGGACGGCGTGACCCTGGACGCCGGGGCCTCCTGGATGCGCGGTGAGGAGAACAACCCGCTCTCCCGGCTGGTGCGCGACTCGGGTGCGCGCACGGCCACGTTCAACCGTTCCACCGAGACCGCCTACGACCCCAAGGGGCGCCGTCTCCTCTTCGATCGTCACCGCCGCAACATGGAGGACGTCAACCTCCTGCACGAGCACATGTACTGGGCGACGGTCGGCGCGACCGAGGACCAGTCCATGGAGCAGGGGATCGAGCACGCCCTCTACGACGTGAACCTGGTCCGTTCCCGCGCCAGGGACGCGACCGAGATCGTCCACCGCATCGCCGAGGCCGACCACGGCGCGGAGGCCGACGAGATCTCCTTCACCGCCGTCGGCTCCACCCACGAGTTCAGCGGCGACGACGTCGTCTTCCCCGACGGCATGGGGGAGCTCACCGACCACCTGGCGCGGGGGCTGGACGTACGCCACGAACACGTGGTCCTGTCCGTGGCCCACGACGCGGACGGTGTCCGCGTACGCGTGGAGACGCCAGACGGCGAGGAGACCCTGACCGCCGACCGTGTCGTGCTCACCCTTCCGCTCGGGGTCCTCAAGGCGGGGACGATCGACTTCGATCCGCCGCTTCCGGAGGACAAGCGCGACGCGGTGGAACGTCTGGGCAACGGCCGTCTGGAGAAGCTCTTCCTGCGCTTCGACGACGTCTTCTGGGGCGACGCCGAGGTGCTGGTGCACCTGGGCACGGAGGAGGGCACCTGGTTCCACTGGTACGCCGGGCAGAACGTGTTCGGCACCCCGGTACTGGTCTGTCGCAACGGTGGGGACGCGGCCCGCTTCCTGGCCGGCATGGAGGACGGTGAGGTGGTCGAGCACGCCATGGCCTCGCTGCGGAGCATGTTCAAGAAGGCCCCGGACCCGATCGACCACTACCTGACGCACTGGATGGACGACCCCTTTGCGCGAGGCGGGTTCTCCTTCACCGCCGTCGGTTCGGGCGACTCCGATCGCGTCGCCCTGGCCGAACCGATCGAGGACCGCGTCTTCTTCGCCGGCGAGGCCACCGATCTGGAGCACAGCGCCACGGTCCACGGGGCCCTGCTCTCGGGGTTGCGCGAGGCCGAGCGGATCCTGGCGCGCGACTGAGGGGCCTTCGCCGGGCGTCGCTCCCGAGCGTGTCCACCGCCTTGGCCGATAGTGGCCGTGAGAGCGGCCCGCCTCCGGTCCCTTCCGGCCCCGAAAGCCCAGGTGATCACCGGGTCACGCGGTGAGTCCGTACAGGATACGATTAGCGGGCGGCCGTTCCGGGGCGCCACGAGGGCGCGACGGGACGCGCGGTGGCGGGGGAGACGGACCCCGCCGTTATCGTGGGCGCTATGGGGCGATCCGCGGAAGAAGGCAGACACGAGGCGGGGGGCAGTGTGGCCGGCCCGGTGGTCAGTGACCGCATCTGGACGGTTCCCAACCTGTTGAGCATGCTCCGGTTGTTGGGCGTACCGTTGTTCCTCTGGCTCGTGCTGGTGCCCGAGGCCGACTGGTGGGCGCTCCTGGTCCTGGCCTTCGCGGGGGTCAGCGACTGGTTGGACGGCAAGATCGCCCGGGCCTGGAACCAGGCCTCCCGGCTGGGGCAGTTCCTCGACCCGCTCGCCGACCGGCTCTACATCTTCGCCGCCCTGCTGGGTCTGGTCATCCGGGGCATCGTCCCGTGGTGGCTGATGGCCATCCTGGTCCTGCGCGACGTCCTCATCATCGGGGCCCTGCCCCTGCTGCGCCACTTCGGCTATGGGCCGCTGCCGGTGAACTTCGCCGGCAAGGCCGCGACGTTGTGCCTGTTGTACTCGTTTCCCCTGTTGTTCGTGGCCGAGTACGCGTCTCTCGTCGCTGATGTGGCGAGGATTATAGGTTGGGCCTTCGCTCTGTGGGGAACGGCTCTTTACTGGTGGGCCGGTTCGCTCTACGCCGTACAGGGACTGCGCCTGATCGACCAGACCCGCCGCGCCGAACGTACCGATCACGAAGGTGTTCGCACGGGAGTCCCCGACGGTGACACGCGGGGTGGGCACACGGATCGACACGATCCGACCGCACCGGCGACCGTCGACGGCGACCCCGGCGCGGAACCCGAGGGCCCGGATCCAAGGGGCCACAGGGATCAGGGCGGCACCATGCCCTGATTCGGAACACCGGCGGGCCGGCTCACCGCGGACCTGTCGGATCGAAAGGGAGTGTCGTCTCCGCCATGAGAACATGTCCCACCACGCGTGATGGCGCGTGCTCCGAACACCTGATCCCCGTCCTCGCGGACGGTACCTCTCCACGGAGGGCCGGGCGATGACCGGGCCCCACGAGGAACCCACGACCGCCGTACCCCCGATGAAGGCCGTCGTGATGGCGGGCGGCGAGGGCACGCGCCTGCGCCCCATGACCGCCAACCAGCCCAAGCCACTTCTTCCGGTGGTCAACAGACCGATCATGGAGCACGTGCTGCGTCTGTTGCGCAAGCACGGCTTCACCGAGACCGTCGTCACCGTCCAGTTCCTGGCCACGCTCATCCGCAACTACTTCGGCGACGGCGAGGAGCTCGGCATGAAGCTCCACTACGTCGCCGAGGAGGTCCCCCTGGGGACCGCGGGCAGTGTGAAGAACGCCGAGGAACACCTGCGCGGAGAGCCGTTCATCGTCATCTCCGGTGACGCGCTGACCGACATCGACCTCACCGACATGGTCCGCTTCCACAAGGAACGCGGCGCCAAGGTGACCATCGCCCTCAAGCGGGTGCCGAACCCGCTGGAGTTCGGCATCATCATCGTCGACGACCAGGGGCGCGTCCAACGGTTCCTGGAGAAGCCGACCTGGGGTCAGGTCTTCTCCGACACCGTCAACACCGGTATCTACATCATGGAGCCCGAGGTCCTCGAACGCGTCGCCGAGGGCGAGGTGGTCGACTGGTCCGGCGACGTCTTCCCGGAACTCCTGGAAGAGGGC
This sequence comes from Nocardiopsis alba DSM 43377, assembly GCF_000341225.1. Taxonomy (GTDB): domain Bacteria; phylum Actinomycetota; class Actinomycetes; order Streptosporangiales; family Streptosporangiaceae; genus Nocardiopsis; species Nocardiopsis alba. Next base: position 74,679 of record NZ_ANAC01000009.1, on the reverse strand, counting down.
GAGCCCATCTACGGCTACGTGGCCGAGGGCTACTGGGAGGACGTGGGCACCCACGAGAGCTATCTGAGCGCCCAGGCCGACGTGCTCTCCGGCAAGGTCGACGTCGAGATCGACGGCTTCGAGGTGTCGCCGGGCGTGTGGGTCGGCGAGGGCGCCGAGGTCAGCTCCGCGGCGATCCTCAAGGGCCCGCTCTACATCGGTGACTACGCCAAGGTCGAGCCCGGGGCGGAGCTTCGGGAGTACACCGTCGTGGGCAGCAACGCCGTGGTCCGGGCCGAGGCCTTCGCGCATCGCACGGTCCTGCACGACAACGTGTTCATCGGTCGTGGGGCCAACCTGCGCGGCACCGTGATCGGCAAGAACACCGACGTGATGGCGGCGGTCCGGATCGAGGAGGGCGCGGTCGTCGGCGAGGACTGCGTCATCGAGTCCGAGGCCTACCTGCACAACGACGTCAAGGTCTACCCCTTCAAGACCATCGAGGCCGGGGCGGTGGTCAGTACCAACGTCGTCTGGGAGTCGCGCGGGCAGCGTTCGCTGTTCGGACCCCGGGGCGTGTCCGGGCTGATCAACGTCGAGATCACCCCGGAGTTGGCGGTCCGGCTCGCCAACGCCTACGCGACCACCCTCAAGAAGGGCGCGGTCGTCACCACCTCGCGCGACGTCTCGCGGGCCGCACGCACGCTCAAGCGGGCGATCATCAGCGCGCTCACGGCGGCCGCCATCGAAGTGCGCGACCTGGAGGTCGTGCCGTTGCCGGTGGCACGGTTCCACACCGCGCAGAGCGGGATCAGCGGCGGTATCACCGTCCGCACCAGTCCGGGCGACCCCGAGTCGGTGGACATCATCTTCCTCGACGGTGAGGGGGCCGACCTCTCGCCGGGGGCCCAGCGCAAGCTCGACCGGGTCTTCTCCCGCGCCGAGTACCGTCGTGCCTTCCCTGGGGAGATCGGTGAACTGTCCTTCCCCGCGCGCAACGTGGAGAACTACTCGCACGACCTCCTGAGGGCCGTGGACACCTCCGGGGTGGCCGAGGCGAGGTTGAAGGTGGTCGTGGACTGCGCGGGCGGCACGGGCTCGCTCATCCTGCCCTCCCTGCTGGGGCGGATCGGGGTGGACGTGCTCACCGTCAACAACCGATTGGACGAGGCCTCGCCCACCGACACCGTCGCCAAGAGGATGCGCGACCTGGAACGGCTGGGCGAACTGGTGTCCGGATCGGGCGCCGACTTCGGCGTGCGCTTCGACCCGGTGGCCGAGCGGCTGTCCATCGTGGACGAGAACGGTGAACTGGTCGACGACGACCGCGCGCTGTTGGTGGTCCTGGACCTGGTCACCGCCGAGCGGGGCGGCGGCACCGTGGCCCTGCCGGTGACCACGACCCGGGTGGCCGAGCGCGTGGCCCGGTCGCACGGGGCGCAGGTGCGCTGGACGGCGACCGCCACGGACGAGCTGACCAAGGCGGTCCGGGCCGAAGGGGACACGATCGTCCTCGCCGGCGACGGCCGCGGCGGGTTCGTCGTCCCCGAGTTCAGCCCCACCGGTGACGGCATCGCGGCCTTCGTGCTGTTGCTGGGCCTGGTGGCCAGGACACGCCGGTCGCTCGGTCAGATCGAGCGGGCGATCCCCCAGGCGCACCTGCTGCGCCGTTCGGTGCCCACGCCCTGGGCGATCAAGGGCAGCGTCATGCGCGCCGTCGTGGAGGCCGCCGGCGACCGGGAGCTGGACACCACCGACGGTGTCCGGGTGATCGAACCCGACGGAAGCTGGGCCCTGGTCCTTCCGGACACGGCCGAGGCCGTCACCCATCTTTGGGCCGAAGGTCCCGATCCGGACAGGGTGCAGCGGCTTCTGGACGAGTGGGCGGCCGTGGTCGAGTCGGCCGAGGGCTGACGCGCGTCCTCGCGGGCGTGGGCGAAGAGGTCGCCCACGCCCGCGAGGCGTGCCCGGTCGTCCCGGTCTCCCGCTCTTTTCCCGCCGTTCACCTCGCCGAGAGGGCCCGCGAAAGACGCAGGTCAATGCCGGCGGGGGAAGTCCTCGAAAATCCGTCGCGCGTTCGCGTGAACCAAACGCCCGCGCACGGCATCACTTCCAGGACGAGTGATGGTCCTTGAACGGGTCCGCCGCCGACCGGGCGGAGGGCCGGTGGGGAACCGCCGACCGCGGAACGCGCACGCGAATCGAGGGTGTTCGCGGCCGGCCGAGGGGAGCGGAACCCTGCCTGGGCAGGGATATGGTTTAAAGTCGAGTGTTCCCTGAAGCACCGTGTCATCACCCGAACGGGCGTCCCGGCAACGGCGGATACCCAACGGGGGGTGACAAGGAGTACAACATGGGGGATGAGACCTAGCGACCGACCGTGCGGGTCGTTCCACTGCCGCGACAGTGGGCCGCCCCGCCGTGTTCCGGATGGTGGGCGGGCACCGTGTCCGTCGCACGTTCGGAACGCGCCACCGATCAGCCGAATCAAGCACCGCCCCGTGCGGTAGGAGGCCGAGCCGACCTATGTCGAGCGTTTACTGCACGCAGTGCGGTCACGCCGTTGCGGATGATGCCCGTTTCTGCTCCCACTGTGGAACCCCCCTCCGCAGGGCCGACCAGCAGAGCCCACGGCCCACCGCGGGCGGGGACTCCGCGGGAGATGTCACCTCGACCATCTCCATCTCCGGAATACAGGCGCTGGAGGAAGAGGAATCGGGCGATGAGCTCGGCGGGGACGACCCCGCCAGCGCCGACGCGCTTCCTCCGGGCACCGCTCTGCTCGTGGTCCGTCGTGGCCCGAACGCGGGAAGCCGTTTCCTGCTGGACAGCGACGTGACCACCGCCGGGCGTCACCCCAACAGCGACATCTTCCTCGACGACGTCACCGTCTCCCGGCGCCACGTGGAGTTCTTCCGCCGTGGCAACGGGTTCGGAGTCCGTGACGTCGGAAGCCTCAACGGTACCTACGTCAACCGCGAGCCGGTGGACGAGGCCGAGTTGGGCGGTGGGGACGAGATCCAGATCGGCAAGTTCCGCATGGTCCTGTTGACCAAGCCGCGCCGATGACGGATCGCTGACCACGGTCGACGGGGGCGGGAGGGCCGGAGAGGTTTGCGGCCCCCCGCCTCCGGAGAGCTTTGTAACGAAGGGTGCCGATTTCGCCCTCGGGTCCTGATCCAACGGGGGAGCAGGGACGAGCGCCCAGCCGGCATGACGACTCGTGGGACGGAGACGCTGTGAAGCACATGGAGGTCGTCGGCGTCCGGGTTGAGATGCCCTCGAACCAACCGATTGTCCTGCTCAAGGAGACCGAGGGTGACCGCTACCTGCCGATCTGGATCGGTGGTGTGGAGGCCACCGCCATCGCACTGGCCCAGCAGGGTGTGGCCCCCGCCCGGCCCCTCACCCACGACCTGTTCCGGGACGTCCTCGACGCCCTGGACACCGGCCTGGAGACGGTGAGGATCACCGGGTTGAGCGATGGCATCTTCTACGCCGAGCTGGTCTTCAGCAACGGTGTGGAGGTCAGTGCCAGGCCCTCGGACTCCATCGCCCTGGCGCTGCGGACCGGAACCCCGATCTACGCTCACGAGGACGTGATCGACGAGGCGGGGATGCCGATCCCGGACGAGCAGGAGGACGAGGTCGAGGCGTTCCGGGAGTTCCTGGACAATATCTCTCCCGAGGATTTCGGGCGACGTAGTACGTGAACACGCGACGGGATCCGCGCCGAGCGCGGGTCCCGTTCCGTGTTCTCGGGAGGCGAGAGCGTCTCCACCGAGGACACGGCCTTGACCTGCGGCTTCGTCGCGGGTCTCAGTGATAGATTGGGATGAGGGATTGGTCGTGGAGACCACAGCCGAAACCCCCTGGAGCCGCGGGCCCATCGGAGCCGTCGGCCGGGCGGAGTCGTCGCAACGCGTAGTTGGCGACGCGCCGCGCGGCCTCGTTGACGCTGCCGTGGCGCCGCTTTACCTTCGGTGCTGTGGAACCCACGGCGCGCCCCTTCCCTGAGTGGACTTTCCCCTGTCGATGCCGCCGTGGGACGAGAAGCCGGAGGTCGGCGTGGCGGTAGCGAGCGGCAAGCGGGATCCCGAAGACAGGCGGTCCGCGCTGCGGCTAGCGGGGCAGCAGGGCCTACTGTGCGAAGAGGACGTGGTGGCGCTGCCTATGGACGTCGGGTATAGGGGACCCGCGGCGTGTACCGCCGCCGGGATCACCTATCGACAGCTCGACTACTGGGCCAGAACCGGCCTGGTGGAGCCGAGCGTGCGCTCAGGCGCCCATAACGCGCCCCTGTACAGTCTCCCGGACATCCTCATGCTCAAGGTGGCCAAGCGCCTCCTGGACACCGGGATCTCCCTTCAGCAGATCCGTACGGCCGTGGACCATCTGCGGGGCCGCCCCGCCGGTGAGCTGGCCCGCATCACCCTCATGAGCGATGGTGTGAGCGTCTACGAGTGCACCTCTCCCGAGGAGGTCGTCGACCTCATGCAGTGCGGTCAGGGCATGTTCGGGCTGGCGTTGGCCAACGTGGCCCGTGAGCTGGAGGAGGCCCTGGGGGTCGTTCCGGCCGAGGATCGTTCGGAGCTTCCCGCCTCCGCGCCCCAGCCGGTCGACGAGCTGGCCCGTCGGCGCAGGGAGCGGCGCACCGGCTGAGCCCGGCGAAGGCGAACGTGGTCGTGGTGGGGCCCGAGGGGTTCGTGTGATTCTCCGTGTGCGGTGGGAGAAAGGCGTGCCCTGGCTCGGTGAACCGGGCCCCGATCGAGTACGGTCGTAGTCACAACAGGAGGAAACCCGACATTCCTCCTGCTTGGATCTATGTACAGAGCGTCAGCAGGCTGTCGATACCGCGCGGGAGAGACCTCGGCAACGGGGCGCCGACGGGGCAATACTCCCCAGTAACCTCTCAGGCACCACGGACCGCGCGGAGGAGGCCGCTCTGAAGCCTGGGCACCGCCGTGCCCGGTGACAGAGGGGGAGACCGTGAGGAACACCGCCGATCACATCGGCCCTGTCACCAGGAGGTCTCCGTGACTGACCCGTCGAACGTCCCGAACCCGGGCGCGCCCGCCAGGGTCTTCGCCGACCGGCACATCGGCCCCACACCGGCCGAGGTCGAAGAGATGCTCAAGACGGTGGGGCACTCCTCCACCGAGGAGCTCATGACCGCCGCCGTCCCCGAGTCCATCCTCACCGGCCCCGGGCGCCACGCCCCGCTGGACCTGCCCGAGGCGATCGGAGAGGCCGAGGCCCTGGACGAGCTGCGGGCCCTGGCCTCGCGCAACCGTCCGCACACCTCGCTGATCGGCCTGGGCTACTACGACACGCTCACCCCGCCGGTCATCCTGCGCAACATCATGGAGAACCCCGCCTGGTACACGGCCTACACGCCCTACCAGCCGGAGATCTCCCAGGGCCGGCTGGAGGCCCTCCTCAACTTCCAGACCATGGTCTCGGACCTGACCGGCCTCCCGATCACCGGCGCCTCCCTCCTGGACGAAGCGACCGCCGCCGCCGAGGCCATGACCCTGGCCCGCCGCGCCTCCAAGGTCAAGAGCGACGTGTTCGTCGTCGACTCCGACGTCTTCCCGCAGACCCTCCAGGTGCTGCGCACCCGGGCCGAGCCCCTGGGCATCGAGGTCGTCGTCGCCGACCTGACCAAGGGCCTGCCCGAAGGCGAGGCCTTCGGTGTCCTGGTGCAGTACCCCGCCTCCAGCGGTGTGGTCCGCGACCCCTCCTCCGTGATCGCCCGGGCGCACGAGCGAGGGGCCCTGGCCGTGGTCGCCGCGGACATCCTCGCCCTCACGCTGCTGCGCAGCCCCGGCGACCTGGGCGCCGACATCGCGGTCGGCTCCACCCAGCGTTTCGGCGTTCCGCTCGGCTTCGGCGGCCCGCACGCCGGCTACATGTCCGTGGGCGAGAAGCTCCGTCGCCAGCTGCCCGGCCGTCTGGTCGGCGTCTCGGTGGACAACGCCGGCAAGCCCGCCTACCGTCTGGCCCTCCAGACCCGTGAACAGCACATCCGTCGTGAGAAGGCCACCAGCAACATCTGCACCGCCCAGGTGCTGCTGGCGATCATGGCCGGCATGTACGGCGTCTACCACGGCCCCGACGGCCTGCGCGCCATCGCCCGTCAGGTGCACACCCGCACCGCGGCCCTGGCCGACGCCCTCACCCGACGCGGCTTCGACGTGGTCCACTCGTCCTACTTCGACACCCTGCGCGTGCGCGTGCCCAGTGCCGACCAGGTCGTCGAACGCGCCCTGGAGAGCGGGATCAACCTGCTCGCCGTCGACCAGCGCACCGTCGGCCTGAGCGTGGACGAGACGACCACCGTCGACACCCTGGGCAAGGTCCTGGCCTCCTTCGGCGAGGCCGACCGGGGCGCCGAGCGCGGCCCGGTGGCCGTGGACGAGGCCGCCGACCGTCTGCCCGCCGACCTGGCGCGCGGCGTCGACTACCTCACCCACGAGGTCTTCAACACCCACCGCAGCGAGACCTCCCTGCTGCGCTACATGCGCCGTCTGTCCGACCGCGACCTGGCGCTGGACCGCACGATGATCCCGCTGGGGTCGTGCACCATGAAGCTCAACGCCACCGCGGAGATGGAGTCCATCACCTGGCCGGAGTTCGCGGGCCTGCACCCGTTCGCCCCTCTGGACCAGGCGGCCGGCAGCGTGGCGCTCATCCGCGACCTGGAGGCCTGGCTGGCCGAGGTCACCGGCTACGACGCCGTCTCCCTCCAGCCCAACGCCGGCTCCCAGGGCGAACTCGCCGGTCTGCTCGCCATCCGCGGTTACCACCGTTCCCGCGGTCAGAGCCACCGCGACGTGTGCCTGATCCCCAGCTCCGCCCACGGGACCAACGCGGCCAGCGCCGTCATGGCAGGGATGCGCGTGGCCGTCGTGGCCTGTGACGACGACGGCAACGTCGATCTGGAGGACCTGCGCGCCAAGACCGCCCGTCACGCGGAGGACCTGGCGGCCATCATGGTCACCTACCCCTCCACCGCGGGCGTGTACGAGGACACCATCACCGAGGTGTGCCGCCTGGTCCACGAGGCCGGCGGCCAGGTCTACGTGGACGGCGCCAACCTGAACGCCCTCCTGGGCTGGGCCAAGCCGGGCGAGTTCGGCGCCGACGTCAGCCACCTGAACCTGCACAAGACCTTCTGCATCCCGCACGGGGGCGGCGGCCCGGGCGTGGGCCCGGTCGCGGTCCGTTCGCACCTGGCCGGTTTCCTGCCCAACCACCCCGGACAGCCCGAGGCGGGCCCGCACACCGGTTCCGGACCGGTCTCGGCCGCCCCCTTCGGATCCGCCGGAATCCTGCCGATCTCCTGGGCCTACGTGCGGATGATGGGCGAGCAGGGGCTGCGTTCGGCCACCGAGACCGCGGTGCTCTCGGCCAACTACATCGCCAAGCGTCTGGAGCCCTACTTCCCGGTGCTCTACACCGGCGCCGGCGGTCTGGTCGCGCATGAGTGCATCATCGACATCCGCCCCCTCCAGAAGGCCTGCGGGATCAGCAACGAGGACGTCGCCAAGCGCCTGATGGACTACGGCTTCCACGCGCCGACCATGTCCTTCCCGGTCAACGGCACGCTCATGGTGGAGCCCACCGAGAGCGAGAACCTCGCGGAGCTGGAGCGGTTCGTCCAGGCGATGATCTCCATCCGCGGTGAGATCGACAAGGTCACGACCGGTGAGTGGGATGCCGACGACAACCCGCTGCGCAACGCCCCGCACACCGCCGAGGCCCTGACCGCCGACGAGTGGGGGCACGGCTACAGCCGTCAGGTGGCGGCCTATCCGCTGCCGTCGCTGCGTCAGGACAAGTACTGGCCGCCGGTCGGCCGGATCGACCAGGCCTACGGTGACCGCAACCTGGTCTGCTCCTGCCCGCCGCCGGAGGCCTTCGAGCTGTAGGCCTTACACCGCCGGGCGTGGGACGAGGGGCGGGGCGTCGACACGGGTCGGCGCCCCGCCCTCCTCTTCGCGCGAGGGCGGGTGCGCGTGGTCCTCCCATGACCGGGACCCGCCACGGGAGGGGCGCTCCAGGGCGGGGGAGAGCGCGTTAGAGTTGCGGCGAGCCGAACATCCGCGCTCCCCACCGCGCGGTCTCCACGCCCCCACGGAAAGCGGAAGCATGACCACGACGTCCGGAACTCCCGCTCGCTCCGGCCCCTCCGACCCCCGACCCCTCCCCGTGGATCCCGAGGACGTCGAGGAGCCGACGGTCGGGCCCGAGGACGCCTCCGACCTGTGCGATCAGGCCCGGGACCTGGTCGAGAACGGACACCTGGAGCGGGCCGCCCGCCTCTATGGACGGGCCGTGGCGGCCAACCCGCCACCGGCGACGCAGGCGCGTGCCCTGTTGGGGCTGGCCGTGGTCCAGGATCGACGCGGAGACACGACCGCCTCCCGAGAGGCCGCGCGCAGGGCCCTGGCCACCGGCGACGGCCGTTACGCCCCCCGAGCCGGATATCACCTGGCGCTCTCCCTGGAACAGGAGGGGGAACACGAGGAGGCCGTCCGGGTGTGGCGACGCCTGCTCGACATGGGAGATCGGACCTACACCGCGGTGGCCCACTACGGGCTGGCCCGTGAGGCGGAGACGCGAGGCGAGACGGCCGAGGCCGAGGAACACTGGGAGGCGGCCCTGGCTCCCCCGACCGAGGAGGGACGGATGGCCCCCCTCCACACCGCCACCGTCCTGGAGGCCTCTCGGGACCTGGCCGGTCGGCTGCTGGGCCGAGGGGACGCGGAGACCGCGGCGATCGTGGTCGACCGGGGGTTGGCGATCGCCGACGACCCCGAACTGCGCCTTCTTCGGGCCGCGACCCACGTGGAGCTGGCCCTCGCCGACGCCGCGTCGGTCGCCGATCCGGGTCCGGTGGAGACCGACGAGGAGTGGCCCCGCCCAGCGCCGCGTACCTCGGGCGCGGCGGTGGAACTCCTCGCCGGACTGCTGAACCTCCGAGGTGAACCGGACTCGGCCGCGCGGGTGTGGTGGTCGGGGTTGGAGAGCCGTGACCCCGAGGTCGTGGACGAGGTGCGGCGCCGTCTGCGCCGTCCCTTCGCCCGGCCCGTGGACGAGAACGGGGAGGAGATCCCCGTCCCGTGGTGGGAGGGGTACCTGGAGGAGGCCGAGGCGACCTCCAGCGCCTCCGCCCTGGCCGGGGAGCTGTTCGCGGTCATCGGCCGCATGCACGCCCTGCTGGCGATGCCGACGGTGGAGGGCGAGACCCGTCCGGCCGTCCTGCGCGAGGCGATGGAGCAGGCGTTGCGCACCCCCGACGAACTGGTCTGGGGCGCCGACGTGCACGCGGACTTCCGGCGCAGGCTGGCCGAGGCGGTGGGAGAGGACGTGCTCCCCGAGGGGTGGCCCGACACGCGTTGAGGACGGTCGCCACGGCGCCGCCCGGGATCGTGTGTCTCCCGGGCGGGGCGTTCGGAGGTGTCACGGGTGTCGACCCGACCGTGGTGGTCGGGAGACGGGTCCTCAGGCGGCGGCGCGGGGGCGGTGCGGGGCGACGATCACTCCGTCGGGGAGCAGTTCGCCGGTGTCGTCGAAGAGGACGACCCCGTTGCAGAGCAGGCTCCACCCCTGTTCGGGGCGGCTGGAGACGACTCGGGCCGCCTCACGATCGGTGTCCTCGAAGGACGGGCAGGAAGGTTCGTGGCTGCACATGATGAAGACCCCTTCGGTCGTGTGCGTCGTTGAGGCCAACAGTAGTGGCTGACATCACAAGGTGTTGACGTTTCAGTCCGACAACAGTGATCGCCGCCTCCTGTTCGCGCTCGCCCTATGAGATCCACGCCACCTGGAAAGGGTTCTCGCCGATTCGGCGTGTCGTCGTCCGAGCCGAGGAGGGAACGGCCCGGACGACCGGGAGACGACGGGGTCAGTACCCACCACGGGTTCGACGGGCGGCGGGACGGCCGCGCATACCGGCGCCCGCCAGGCCGCCGCGCTGAAAGGCCCGCACCAGCTCGCCACCGAGGTTGACCCCCGCGCCCAGGGCCAGCGCCACCATGATGGCCTCCGCCAGGCTGAGCATTCCGGCGACCGCGGTCCCCTGGGTGATCTCGATCAACCCTCGGTACAGGATGCTTCCGGGCAGGAGTGGAGCGATCGAGGGGATCAGGTACGGCAGTACCGGACGTCGGGTACGCCGGGCCAGCCAGTGACCGACCACCCCCACCGCCACCGCTCCGGCCACGGTGCCCACCACGGGGGGCGCCTCCAACAACAGCCGAAGGCCCGCGTAGATCGTCCAGATCATCACCCCCATGCAGCCGATCAAGGGCAGCATCCGGGGCGGTACCGCGAGGGAGATCGCGAACGCCATCGCGATCCCGGCGGCGCCCACCAGCACCAGGGGCTCCATGGAGGTACCCGCCGAGGGCAGGTTCTCCAGGTCCATGTTCACGCCCAGACGCACCGCCGTGTAGGCCACGGCGCCGACCCCGGAGACGATCGCGCCCAGGATGAAGAAGGTCTCCAACAGGCGTGCCGCCGCGGAGACGTAGCTTCCGCTGATGCCGTCCTGGAGGCTGGAGACCAGTGGACGACCGGGGAGCAGGGCCATGATGTTACCGGTGATGATCGCGCCCGCCTGGAGGCCCAGGTCCATGGTGGTGCTCACCCACAGCAGGGCCACGCCGATACTGGAGGCCACGAGGGCGGCCGCGGCCATCTGGTAGAACTCGGCGACGCCTCGATTGGCCAGGAAGACCGCGGTACGGTCGCCCAGCACCGTGGCGAGGAAGGCCACGGTCGCCACGATCAGACCACCGCCCACCATGAGGCTCGCGCTGGAGGCGATGAGGCCGAAGCCGACGGCGATCAGCCAGTTCGGGTAGGGCATGCGGGCCCGGCGGATCTGCTCCAGCCGGGCGTTGGCGTCCTCCAGTTCCAGGAGCCCGAGCGCGGCCTCCTGGACGAGGGTGTGGAGCTCGTTGACCCTGAAGTAGTCCAGGGTGCGGCGGCGCACCACCCGCTCACCGGTCACCGGAGGGCTGTCCCCGCCCGGGTGGGTGGACAGCGAGATGGTGGTGAAGGTGACCGAGACCTCCGACCGGGGCAGGTCGAAGGCCACCGAAAGGCTCAGCATGGACTCGCTGACGGCCTCGGTGCTCTCACCACTGGCCAGCATGAGTTCGCCCACGCGGAGGATCAGGTTGATCGCCCGCGCGTCGGGAAGCTTGACGTCCTGCTCGTCGTCGAGGTCGTCAGGGGTCAGGTCCCGCTCGTGCTCGGCGCGCCAGTCGCGCATCCGGCTGAGCATGATCTCCTCGCTCGGCGGCCCCGACCGCCCCCGCTTGCTCGGCATCGTTGTACTCCGTTTTCTCGCCGTCGCCCTCACCCTGCTGTTCGGCGCACCGCCTCGGTGGTCCCACAGAGGGACGCCCGGTCGGACGGCGGGGTTCGCCCGCGCGATACGGAGGCACCGGTGAGTTCGGTCACCGGTGACATCCTGTCAACGCGCGCGGTCGGCGCCGAGTGACGACGCGCCGGTCCCAGGGCGTTCTCGATGGGTGCCGTGGGTGGGTTCAGTGGTCGGACGGAAGGTCGTGTCCGGGGCGGACGAGTCCGCTTTCGTAGGCGTGGACGACCGCTTGGACGCGGTCGCGCAGGCCGAGTTTGGTGAGGATGTTGCCCACGTGGGACTTGACGGTGGTCTCGCCCAAGAAGAGGTGTGCGGCGATCTCGGCGTTGGACCAGCCGCGGGCGACCAGCCGCAGGACCTCGTGTTCGCGGGAGGTGAGGGGGTCGGCCCCGTCGGTCTCGGGTTCGGACTCCACGTCGGGCAGGAGAGGGGAGAAGCGGTCGAGGAGCCGGCGCAGGACGGCCGGCGCGATCACGGCCGAACCGTCGGCCACCACCTCCACCGCGCCGATGAGCTCGCTCGGAGGCGCGTCCTTGAGGAGGAAGCCGGTGGCCCCCGCGCGCAGCGCTCCGATGGCGTACTCGTCCAGGTCGAAGGTGGTCAGGGCCAGCACGCGCACCTTGTGCCCGAGGGGCGCGGCCCAGGCGAGGATGTCCGCGGTGGCGCGCACCCCGTCGACGCCGGGCATGCGCAGGTCCATCAGCACCACGTCGGGGAGGAGCTCTCGGACCCGGCGCAGGGCCTCGCGGCCGTCGGAGGCCTCGCCCACGACGGACAGGTGCGGGGCCGTTTCCAGGATCATCCGGAAACCGGCCCGCACGAGGGGCTGGTCGTCGACGAGGAGAACTGAGACGGGCACGCTTCGATTCTGCCGCATACTCCGAGTGACCGCTCCCTCGTCGACGGCGATGTCAGGCCGTGGGCAGCGGGGGAGGGGTGCCGCCGAACTCCGGGCACAGGGCCTGATGCTCGCACCAACCGCAGAGCTTGCTGCGTTTGGGCTCCCAGCGACCGGCGCGGCCGGCGGCCTCGATCCGTTCCCAGATGTCGGAGATCTCGGCCTCGGCCGCGGCGAGTTCCTCCTCGGTGGGGTCGTACCAGCGCACGGATCCGTCGCCCAGGTAGATGAGCTGGAGCCGGGCGGGGACCACCCCGAGATCGCGCCAGATCATGACCGCGTAGAAGAAGATCTGGAAGCGGGCCTTGTCCTCGAAACGGGGATGGGGCGACTTCCCGGTCTTGTAGTCGACCACTCTGATCTGGCCGGCGGGCGCCACGTCCAGACGGTCGACGTATCCCCGCAGGCGCAGACCCGTGGGCAACGACACCTCGAGGCGCATCTCGCGTTCCCGGGGTTCCAGGGTGACCGGGTTCTCCAGGTCGAAGTAGCGCCGGACCAGCTTCCGGGCCGACTCCAGCCACGCGTCGAGCCCCTCGCCGTCGGGGAAGAGCTGTTCGGCGACCTCGGGGTCGCTCTCCCGGAGCCGCTTCCACTGCGGGTCGACCAGGTCGAGCGCGCTCCGAGGGGTCCGGCTCTCGGCCGGAAGCTCGTAGAGGCGCTCCAGGCAGGCGTGGACCAGGGTTCCGCGCAGCGCGGCGGCGCTGGGCTTCTCGGGAAGCCGGTCGATCGTTCGGAAACGGAAGAGCAGCGGGCATTGCAGGAAGTCGGAGGCCCGGGAGGGCGAGAGGGCGGTCGGCAGCGGAGCGGTGGTCATGGTCCGAGCCTATGAGAGGACCGGCGGAGGGTCGTCATAGTCTGGGGCCGTGACCAACGGTAGTGACCCCTCCGCGCCTCGCCCCGACTCCCGTTCCCGGAAGCCGGGGTTACTGATCGGTCGTCCCTTCGGGGTGCCGGTCTACGTGACCTCCTCGTGGTGGATCGTGGCGGTGCTGATCACGCTGGTCTACGGAGGAATCGTCCAGACCCGTCTGGCCCTGGGCCCCTCGGCGTACCTGTTGGCCTTCGTCTTCGCGGTGCTGCTCTACGCGTCGGTCCTGGTGCACGAGCTGGCGCATTCGGTGGTGGCGCGCTGGTACGGACTGCCGGTGCGACGGATCGTGCTGTACGTCCTGGGCGGGGTCTCGGAGATCGACAGGGAGGCGCCCACCCCGGGACGGGAGTTCTGGATCGCCTTCTCCGGCCCCTTGCTGTCCCTGGTGCTGGCGGCGGGCGCGTACGGGCTGGCGCGGCTGGCCGACCCGTTCACGGTCACCGGCGAACTGCTCTTCCAACTGTGGATCGCCAACCTGCTGGTGGGCGTGTTCAACCTGTTGCCGGGGCTGCCCCTGGACGGGGGACGACTGTTGCGGGCCGGCGTCTGGAAGCTGACGGGTCGGCCGCACACCGCCGGTGTGGTCGCGGCATGGGGAGGCCGGATCCTGGCCTTGGGCGTGGCCGCCCTGCCGTTCCTGCTCGCGTGGAGCGCGGGCACCACCCCGGGACCCTGGGCCGTGGCGTGGGGGCTCTTCCTGGCCGGGTTCATGTGGCTGGGGGCCGGGGAGGCCCTGCGCAACGCGCGGGTGCGGTCGCGGGTGCCGGGGCTGCGCGCCCGGGAGCTCGCCCGCCCCGCCGTGGTGGTGACCGCCGATCTTCCGTTGGCGCGGGCCGACGCGATGCTCCGGGAGGCGGGCGCCGAGGCGGTGGTGGTGGCCGACTCGGCGGGGACGCCGATCTCGGTGATGCATCCCGCGGCGGCCGAGGCGATCTCCGACGCCCGACGCGCCTGGGTACCGGTCTCGGACGTGGCACGGGCGTTGACGGAGTACTCCCGGGTGCCGGCGGGGGAGGAGGGCGAGGAGCTCTTGGAACGGCTCGTACGCCATCCGCTGCCGGAGTATCTGGTGGTGGAGGAGGACGGTGGCGTGTTCGGTGTCCTACGGGCGAGCGACGTGAACGCGGCGATGACGGGGCGGGGGCGGAGCTGAGGCCCCGGGGGCGAGGGGGTCCGTGTCCGCTCAGCGTCGGACCCCCTGGGGCCACAGGACCGTGACCGGGCGTTCCAGGACGCGGGCGTAGGCGACGACGTCGGCGGTGCCGCCGGGACCGCGCGCGGGGAGCCCGTCCCAGACCGCGAGGATCCGGTCGCTCCGTTCGACGAGCAGACGTCCGGCGGCCATGTGGGCCCGGGGTTCGGAGGCGGTGTGCGGCAGTTCGTGGACCAGGACCGCCTGGGCCAGGAGACGATCGTAGAGCGTGTGGTGTTCGACCGGCAGCGCCTCGCGGTAGCCGGAGGCGGGGATGACGGCCTCCAACGGGGCGCCGGCCTCCAGGACGACCTCGGCGAAGACCGAGTCGGCCCCGTCGGCGAGGCAGGACAACCCGACCATGGCGTGTCCGTGGGGCTCCAGGTGCTCCCTGACCAGCCCGGCGACGTGGTCGCTCACCTCCGGGGCCAGGTTGCGGTGCCCGGTGATGCCGATACGGATCACATGACCTCCCTGTCGTTCGTTCGCGCCGGGTTTCTACCCATTGTCGGGGACGGAGGTAACCAGGGTCGAAAGCCTGTTGTCGAGGTCCTCGACGCAGGTCGCGTGGGGACCCCTATAGCCCTTGCGGAAGGAGCGCACCCGGCCCATGACCCTCTCGGAGGCGAAACGCATCCCGGTGGTCAGGGCCTCCTGGGCCAGCCGGAAGGCCTCGTCGACGTCCCCGGCCTCGGCGTGGGCGGAGGCCAGCTCGACCTTGAGCAGGGCGGACTGCTTGACGTTGCGGGAAGAGGGCGCCACGGCCTCGGCGAAGGCGGCGCGGGCCTCGTGCGGGGTGCGCAGACGTACCCCCACCAGGGCGCGGTAGCCGGCGACCTTGGCCTCGTCGAAGGCGAACACCCAGGGCCAGGGCGGGTGGGCGTTGTCGGGGCCGGAGACCTCGCGTTCCGCGTGACGCAGGGCGCCCAGGGCCGCCGCGCGATCGCCCAGGCCGGCGTGGGCGAGGGCGCCGATACAGGCCAGCCAGGCGCGGGCGGTGGGGTGCGCGTCGGGGCCCAGAACGTGTTCGGCCTCCTGGACCAGCCCCAGCCCCAGCTCGGGATCCTCGGCGGTCTCGATCTCGAAGGAGGCCAGCGAACCCAGCATGTACACGTCGAGCAGCCGCATCCCCGCCTGGCGGGCTCGGATCACGGCGGTGCGGTAGTGCATACGCGCCGATCCCATGTCCCCGAGGTCGGCGTTGAGCCAGGCGGCGAAGCCGGAGGCCTCGCTGGCGGCGGCGCTGAGTTCGGTGTGGAAGGGTGTCCCGCGCGAGCTCGTGAGCATCTGCTCGGCCAGGTGCACGTGAGTGGTCGCGCTGGGCAGCAGGTGACGCGCGGGCGAGGTGGCGTCCATGCGACGCTGCCCGCCGGTGATGGAGCGCAGGGCGGGGGCGGTGGTCTCGTCGACGCCGTGGTGGCCCGTGTGTTCGCCCGGGGCCGGGAAGTTCGGGAGGACGATGCCGCCCGGCACGAGCGTGCCCCCCGCGGGGCGTCGCCTCGTGGGGGCCGGGCCCAGGATGGTGCCCTCCTGCGGCAGGCCGCCGAAGCGGATCAGGTGCAACGGGATGTCGAGTCGCCGTGCCAGTTCCCGGACCTGCCCGACGGTGAGGGACTGCTGCCCGTTGACGACGCGGGAGACCCAGCTCTGTGAGTAGGTGAGCTCTCGGGCGAGCTCGCCCTGGGACCAGCCGCGCGCGGCGCGCACGCCTTCGATGACCGTCGGGATGTCGCAGCTCGCGAGAGCGGCGGCCATGCGCGGTCGGGTCCACAGGTCCTGGGGAAGGCCGTCAGGTTGGGGCATGGGCCTTAGGTTAGGGATTCCGGAGCGCCTTGGTGGCTATGTGTGAAAAAGAAGGTGTGATGCGTGATCCGCATACGGGCGTTCCGAGGGCCCGGGGATGCGGCACAGTGGGGTTGTGGGTCCGGCGGGTGTCGCCGTCGGAGCCGGAAGGAGGTCGGAACACGTGACCGTGGAGACGCCGCCCGCGGGGAGCCCGAGCCTGGCGAGGTACGAGGGCCTCGCCGCCCTGGCACTGCGGGGGATGGCGACCGAACTGCGTTCACGTGGGATCGAGGCCAGGGAGGACGGTGCCCGGGGCATCGTCCACACGGGCCCCGCCGCCCGACCTCAGGGCGCCGCCCTGCGGCCGCACCGCGGAGACCTGTGGTGGTGGATGCGATGGCCGTCCCGGGACGGGACGGCCGATTCGTCGACGGGGGTCCCGTTGACGCCGGTGGAGCGGACCTCCGACGCCGTTCGCAGGATCGTCGGTGTGATGGCGGCCGTCGAGGACGGCTGAGAAGAAGACATACACGCGGGTCGCGGCCCGCGTGAGTACGGGCTGTGCCAAGGCACAGCCCCGGGTGTGGGGCGGTGTCCGGGTCGAGGCCCGAACCCAGTCTCCCTCTGCGCGGGCTCCGGACCCGCCCGACACCCGAAGCCGCCCCGGTGCGTGATCGGGGCGGTGGCCTCCACCCCTTGACGGGTGCCTGGTAGTGCCGTTCCCTCCCCGGGGTCGGGCGCCCCCTCCGGGCCCGGGTCCGCCGTTTTCCCCGAGACGGCGAGACCCGGGCTCCAGACCTTGCCCGGCCCCTCGGCCCCGACAGGGGCGGCGCGGATCCCCCCTTCTCCTCCGGGATCCGCGTCGCCCCGGGCATCCGGAGACCCGGCTCCACCGTCCTAGGCGTGTCGGGCGTGGTCCTCGGTCGCGGCCAGGGCCGCGCCGACGATCCCGGCGGTGTTGCGCAGCGTCGCCGGCACGATCGGGGTGCGGATGTCCAGGTGGGGGAGGAAACGGTCGGCCTTGCGGCTGACCCCGCCGCCGACCACGATCAGGTCGGGCCACAGCAGGTCCTCGATCACCCGGTAGTAGCGGTTCAGGCGTTTTCGGGCCCACGCCTGGTAGGACAACTCGTCCCGTTTCCTGGCGCCGGACGAGGCTCGTGTCTCCGCGTCGTGCCCGTCGATCTCCAGGTGGCCGAACTCGGTGTTGGGGACCAGCCGCCCGTCCACCACCAGCGCCGTACCGATCCCGGTGCCCAGGGTCGTCATCAGGACCGTGCCGAGCACGCCCTTCGCGGCCCCGTAGCGGGCCTCGGCCAGAGCGGCGGCGTCGGCGTCGTTGAGCACGCGGACCGGCCGCCCGGTGGCCTGGGAGAACAGGGCCCGCGCGTCGGTCCCCACCCAGGGGCCGGGCAGGTTCGCGGCGGTGCGCACCGTCCCGTTCTGGACCACGCCGGGGAAGGTGACGCCGAGCGGGGTGCCCGCGGCCTCCGGGAAGTGGTCGGCGATCTCGGCGACGATCGCCGCCACGGCCTCGGGGCCGGGACGTTCGGGGGTGAGGATCTTGAGGCGATCGCGGAGGAACTCCCCGGAGTCCAGGTCGACCGGGGCCCCCTTGATACCGCTGCCGCCGATGTCGATTCCCAGGCCCGTGGTCGGCTCTGACATGGCTGGTGTCCCCCGTGGTCCTCGTGCGTCGATCGGATCGTGTGGGTCTGTCCCATGCCCGATCCTGCCCGAGAGAAAGGGTTTTCGCACGCCTGGTGGAGGGGGTCCGGGAGGGGCGGACGGTTCGGTCCGGTATCCGGGGGCCGATACGCTGGGCGACTGCCCCGAACAAACGCGACGTGGGAAGACGAGAGCGACGTTGACCGGTATCCATGGCCGCCGCGGCCCCTTCACCGACGGTGACACCGTGCAGTTGACCGACCCCAAGGGGCGCATGCACACGATCACACTGCGTGAGGGTGGCGCCTTCCACTCGCACAAGGGCAAGGTCGAGCACGACGATCTCATCGGCGAACCCGAGGGAAGCGTCGTCCGTTCCAACACGGGCACCGCCTATGTCGCGCTGCGCCCCCTGCTCATCGACTACACGCTCTCCATGAAGCGTGGGGCGACCATCGTCTACCCCAAGGACGCGGCCCAGGTCCTGGTGGAGGCCGACATCTTCCCCGGTGCCCGGGTGGTCGAGGCCGGCGCCGGATCGGGCGCCATGTCCAACTGGCTGCTGCGCGCGGTCGGCGAGAAGGGCATGGTGCACTCCTATGAGCGCCGCGCCGACTTCGCCGAGATCGCCCGCAAGAACGTCGAGAACTTCCACGGCGGTCCGCACCCGGCCTGGAGACTGACGGTGGGCGACCTGGTCGAGGAGCTCGACGAGACCGACGTCGACCGGGTCTTCCTCGACATGCTCGCTCCCTGGGAGTGCCTGGACGCCGTGGCCCGGGCCCTCATCCCGGGTGGCCTGGTGTGCTGCTACGTGGCCACCACGACCCAGCTCTCCCGGGTGGTGGAGGAGCTGCGCGAGGACGACCGGTTCTACGAGCCGCGCTCGTGGGAGACCATGCTGCGCACCTGGCACGTGGAGGGTCTGGCGGTGCGTCCGGACCACCGGATGATCGGTCACACCGGCTTCCTGGTGGTCGCCCGCCGCCTGGCCGACGGTGTCGAGGCCCCCGAGCGTCGCCGTCGTCCGGCCAAGGGCGCCTACGGCAAGGACTACGAGGCCTCCCGGAGCGCCGCGAAGGGCACCGAGGGCGCCGTGAACGGTGTGACGGAGGAGAGCTCCTCCACCGAGGACTGACGAGAGCCTCGCTTCGAGCCCGCCCGGGTACGCCCGGGCGGGCTTCTCCATGCCCGCCGAAGACGACGATGGGGGCTCCGGACGTGAACCGGGCTTTCCAGGTGATGGACACGGAGGTTACGTTCTCATTACGTCGCAGTGTGCTCTAGCACGATGACCTGCGGTTAAGCAAGACCTCAAAATGAGGCCTACGACACTCCCTCAAGCTGGGAGGTTAGGAAATGGGCAGGGGTAGGTACGCTCCCGAGTAGTCGTCCTTCTCATAGGGAGGTGGCGGACGTGGCCGAGCGCGAAGACGAGCGTCAGAGCGACCGGGACCGTGAAGTCGCTGAACTCACGGCCCAGGTCTCCTACATGGAAAAGGAACTCAGCGTGGTTCGGCGTAAGCTCGCCGACTCGCCCCGACATGTACGTCTGCTCGAGGAACGGTTGCGTGAGGTCCAAGCCGACCTCGCCGCGGCCAACGGGCAGAACGAACGGCTCGTCTCCACATTGAAGGAGGCGCGCGAGCAGATCGTGGCGCTCAAGGAGGAGGTCGACCGGCTCGCACAGCCGCCGTCGGGCTTCGGTGTCTACCTTGGGTCGCGCGAAGACGATACCGTCGAGATCTTCACCAACGGCCGCAAGATGCGCGTCAACGTCAGTCCCTCCGTGGATCTGGAGACGTTGCGGCCGGGCCAGGAGGTCATGCTCAACGAGGCGTTCAACGTCGTCGAGGTGGAGTCGTTCGAGACCGTCGGCGAGGTCGTCATGCTCAAGGAGATCCTTGAGGACGGCGAGCGGGCGCTGGTGATCTCACATCACGACGAGGAACGGATCGTGCGGCTGGCGGAGCCGCTGCGCGACGAACCGATCCGGCCGGGGGACTCGCTCCTGCTCGAACCCCGATCCGGGTACGTGTACGAGCGCATTCCCAAGTCCGAGGTCGAGGAGCTCATCCTCGAGGAGGTCCCCGACATCGCCTACACCGACATCGGTGGCCTGGCGGGGCAGATCGAGATGATCCGGGACGCGGTCGAACTGCCCTACCTGTACAAGGAGCTCTTCTACGAGCACCGTCTGCGTCCGCCCAAGGGTGTGCTGCTGTACGGCCCGCCCGGATGCGGTAAGACGCTCATCGCCAAGGCGGTCGCCAACTCGCTGGCCAAGCAGGTCGCCGAGCGCACCGGTCGGGACGTCGGCAAGAGCTTCTTCCTCAACATCAAGGGTCCGGAGCTGCTCAACAAGTACGTCGGCGAGACCGAGCGGCACATCCGCCTGGTCTTCCAGCGGGCCCGTGAGAAGGCCTCCGAGGGCACCCCGGTCATCGTGTTCTTCGACGAGATGGACTCGATCTTCCGCACCCGCGGTTCGGGGGTGTCCTCCGACGTGGAGAACACCATCGTCCCGCAGTTGCTCAGCGAGATCGACGGTGTCGAGGGGCTGGAGAACGTCATCGTCATCGGCGCCTCCAACCGCGAGGACATGATCGACCCGGCGATCCTGCGGCCCGGCCGTCTGGACGTCAAGATCAAGATCGAACGGCCCGACGCCGAGGCGGCCCGGGACATCTTCGGCAAGTACATCACCTCCGATCTGCCGCTGAACGAGGAGGACCTGGTCGAACACGGCGGGTCCGCCAAGGCCACGGTGGACGCCATGATCCAGCGGGTCGTGGAGCGGATGTACACCGAGGGGGAGGAGAACCGCTTCCTGGAGGTCACCTACGCCAACGGTGACAAGGAGGTCCTGTACTTCAAGGACTTCAACTCCGGCGCGATGATCGAGAACATCGTCTCCCGCGCCAAGAAGATGGCGATCAAGGACTTCATCGACAACAGGTCCAAGGGGATCAGGGTCTCCCACCTCCTCCAGGCCTGCGTCGACGAGTTCAGCGAGAACGAGGACCTGCCCAACACCACCAACCCGGACGACTGGGCCAGGATCTCCGGCAAGAAGGGCGAGAGGATCGTCTACATCCGGACCCTCGTGACGGGGAAGAAGGGCGCCGACGCCGGTCGCTCCATCGACACCGTCGCCAACACCGGTCAGTACCTGTGACCCGTGCTCGTCCGCGGTCACGGCCGCTGTGAGAGGGCCCGTCGGGACGTCCCGGCGGGCCCTCCCGCGTGTCGGGGGACGCCTCGTGTCGCGGCACACGAAGTATCCGGACAAAACGTTCCGGTCGAGTTTGTTCCTCTTTTCGTCTGTTTTTCTTGCGAATCCTCGCGAACCCGTTCCGAACTGCGCCGACACGCCGGTTCCCGCTCTTTCGAAACGCCCGGGAAGACGGCGCTTAGGCCACAATTGGCGCGGAAGCGTTCAAGACGGTGCCCCGGCGGATAACCTCTCATCATGAGTGTGCGGCGGATTATGGGTATCGAGACCGAATACGGGATCTCCGTGCCGGGAAACCCCGGCGCCAACGCGATGGTCACCTCTACCCAGGTGGTCAACGCCTACCTCGCCGCCTCGGCGGCCCGGGCCCGCAGGGCCCGTTGGGACTTCGAGGAGGAGAACCCGCTGCGCGACGCGCGGGGGTTCGATCTGGCGCGGGAGATGGCCGACCCGACCCAGCTGACCGACGAGGATCTGGGACTGGCCAACGTCATCCTCACCAACGGCGCGCGTCTGTACGTGGACCACGCGCATCCGGAGTACTCGGCCCCCGAGGTCACCAACCCGCTCGACGCGGTGCTGTGGGACAAGGCCGGAGAGAGGGTGATGGCCGACGCGGCGGCCCGGGCCGCGGCCACGCCCGGCGTCGAACCGATCCAGCTGTACAAGAACAACACCGACAACAAGGGCGCCTCCTACGGCTGCCACGAGAACTACCTGATGAACCGGTCGACCCCCTTCGGGGACATCGTCCGGCACCTCATCCCGTTCTTCGTCTCCCGCCAGGTGGTGTGCGGCGCCGGCAAGGTGGGGCTGGGCACCGACGGACAGGGCGGCGGTTTCCAGCTCTCCCAGCGGGCCGACTTCTTCGAGGTCGAGGTCGGTCTGGAGACCACCCTCAAGCGACCGATCATCAATACCCGGGACGAGCCCCACGCCGATCCCGAGCGTTACCGGCGTCTGCACGTGATCATCGGCGACGCCAACATGAGCGAGATCTCGACCTACCTCAAGCTGGGGACGACCTCCCTGGTGCTGTCGATGATCGAGGACGGCTTCCTCGAGGCGGACCTGTCCCTGGAGACGCCCGTCGCGGATCTGCGGGAGATCTCCCACGACCCCGGTCTGACCCACCGGGTCCGGCTGCGGGACGGTCGGCGCATGACCGCCCTGGAACTCCAGGGCGAGTACCTGGACCAGGCCCGCAAGTACGTCGAGGACCGTTTCGGTACGGACGTGGACCCCGATACCGCCGACGTGCTGGACCGGTGGGAGTCGGTGCTGGCCCGACTCGCGTCGGACCCGATGGACCTGGCCGAGGAGCTGGACTGGGTGGCCAAGCTGAAGGTCCTGGAGGGGTACCGTTCGCGCGATGGTCTGGAGTGGACCCACCCCCGACTCCAGATGGTGGATCTCCAATACTCCGACGTCCGTCAGGACAAGGGCGTCTACAACCGGCTCGCCGCCCGCGGGAAGGTTCGAAGGCTCGTGGAGGAGTCGGAGGTCGCCCGGGCCGTCACCGAGCCGCCCGAGGACACCAGGGCCTACTTCCGGGGCCGTTGCCTGGCCAAGTACCCGGACGAGGTCGCGGCCGCCTCCTGGGACTCGGTCATCTTCGACCTGCCCGGTCACGACTCCCTCCAGCGGGTTCCCACCCTGGAGCCGCTCCGGGGCACCAGGGAGCATGTGGGGGCCCTGCTGGACGCGGCGCCCACCGCCGTCGACCTGGTGGCGATCCTGGGCGGGAACCGACGGGGCTGAGGTCCGGTCGACGGGGGACCTTCGGGGCCGTTCGTGTCCGGCGCGCGAGCGTGCGGGACGGGCGGCCCCTCCGCGTTCGTCCGTTCCTCGCGTGCGAACGCGGGCGGCCCCGCCCGCTGACGCGGACGGGGCCGTCGGGAGCGCGGGCCCCGGGGTCGGGGACACCGATCTACCGAGAGGGTGATCCGTGGATCAGGTGCGCAGGGTCAGACCCCAGCTGCTCAGCATCGGGTTGACCTCCTGGTAGTAGGTGGTGCCGCCGAAGGAGCAGTTGCCGGAGCCACCGGAGGTGACGCCCTGGGCCTGGCTGCCGGAGATGAAGGAGCCGCCGGAGTCACCGGGCTCGGCGCAGACGTTGGTGCGGGTCAGGTTCTGCACGGTGCCCTGGGGGTAGCTCACCGTCTGGCCGCGGGCCTGGACGGTGCCGCAGTGCCAGCCGGTGGTGGAGCCGGAACGGCAGATCTGCGAGCCGATCGCCGCCTGCGAGGAGCCGGATACGGTCGCGTAACCACCGGTGTTGTAGCGGCTGACCAGGTTGGTCAGGGTGAAGTTCGAGGTGCCGCGGACGAAGGCGGAGTCGTTGCCGGGGAAGACGGAACGCTCGAAGACGCCCTGGCCGTTGCCGATGCTGACCGGGGTGCCGACGGTGCCGCAGTGGCCGGCGGTGACGAACCCGGGCTGGCCGGAGGCGTTGGTGGCCGCGAAGCCGACCGAGCAGCGCCCACCCATGGTGTAGGCGAGACCGCCGATGATGTCGGCGTACAGCTCGGGCTGCTCGGTGGTGCTCTCCACCTTGACGTCGGCGGTGTCCACACCGGCGTCGGCGAGCAGGGAGTCCACGTCGGCACCGGAGCCCTCGAGGACCTCGAGGACGACCGTGTCGGAGTGGATGTCGGGGTACCAGCCCACGACGCCGGGCTGAGCGTCGGCCGCGTTCAGGTCGGCGACGATCTCCTCCAGGCCCTCCATGCCGTGCGAGACCACCTTGGCCTCGGCGCCGGCGGCCTCGACCGCCTCGACGGCGGAGGCGTCGGTGACCAGGACGGTCAGGGTGAGGCTGTCGGTGTCGAAGATGGAGCCGCCGTAGGAGTCGGCTGCGGCCGCGGTGGCGGCCTCGTCGATCTCGAAGGACTCGGCCTGCGCCTCGAGGAGCTCGTCGGCCTGAGAGGGGGACAGGCCGAGGTCGCGCTGGAGGGCCTCGACCATGGTGGTGGCCTCGGCTTCATCCGGGGTGGGGGACTGGGGGAGGGGGCCGGTCGCCGCGAGGGCAGCCGGGGAGGTGGTCAGAGCCAGACCGAAGGCCAAGGCCGCGGTACCTATGGCGGAGACAACGGGGGAGGGTCTCATTGATCCCTACTCTCCAGGGGGACTGACGGGGGATCGGAGGTCGAACGTGTTCGCTCTCCGTTGTTCACCGAGACATTCGGTAAACAACGCCCAACCATAAGTGCACGTTTTGGTGAGGGAAAGACGGTCAAGCGGGGAAATCATTCAGGTTGACGCCCCATGATCGGGTCATCGGGTGATGACCGTCGCTGTCCGTCGCGAACACGGGGCGTCACCTAGTCGTAGCCGTACCGTTTGGTCACGGACTGAAGTGCATATGTGTGCGCAAGGGGGTATATCTGGCCAGATCCGGACAAAGGTACTGGGTTCCGAGCGGGTTCACGTGAACACGCCGTTACACGAAAAGGGCCTCACCGAGGGGAATCGTCGGGGGCGGCCTCGCCCCGCACCGGAGACACGCCCGGGGCGAGGGGCACCGGAACCGTCATCCGCCCGCTCCCCAGGGGACGATTCGAGGTAACTAGCGGGTATCGGGCCCCGGGAAGGGGGTTGAGCCGGGTGCCGTTGGGCCAAGATAAGGGCGAGAGCCCCGAACGGGAGGTAGCAAACGATGGCGACTAAGGACACCGGTGGTCAGAAGCACTCCTCGCGTCGTGACGAGGAGGTCGAGGAGACCGAGGCCTCCGCGGAGACCGTGGAACGCAACGAGGAACTCGACGAGAACGTCGACGACATCCTCGACGAGATCGACGACGTCCTGGAGAGCAACGCCGAGGACTTCGTGCGTCAGTTCGTGCAGAAGGGCGGTCAGTGACCGTCCTGGAACGGTTCGCTGACAGCGCATTCGGAGGCCCCCGGCCCCGTGACGCGCAAGGTTAAGGTCGATCCTGTCGGCCCGGTCGGGCCGGCCCCGACCGGAACGGCCGGTCGACGTACAACGGATGACGAGCGCCCCATCCATCCCGAGACGGGGTGGGGCGCCAGTGGAGGGAGTCGCGTGTTCGAAGGGTTCGAGGGCGGAGGGTTGCCGGCCGCTTTCATGAGTGCGGGTACCTCGTCCTTCACCGAGTTCCTCCGGGCGGTCAACCCCGAGTTGCTGCCCGGACAGCACCTGAACGCCACGGGAGGGGTCGTCGAACACCTCACACCGGACGCGACGACCATCGTCGCCCTGACCTTCCCCGGCGGTGTCCTGTTGGCCGGGGACCGAAGGGCCACCCAGGGCAACGTCATCGCCAACAGGGACATGGACAAGCTCTACCGCACCGACGAGTACTCGGCGGTGGCCATCGCGGGTTCGGCCGGCATCGGCATCGAACTGGCACGGCTCTACCAGGTGGAGCTCGAACACTACGAGAAGCTGGAGGGTCGCTCCCTCTCCCTCGAGGGTAAGGCGAACAAACTCGCCCAGATGGTCCGGGGCAACCTGGGCATGGCGATGCAGGGCTTCGTGGTGATCCCCCTGCTGGTCGGCTACGACGAGGCCACCGGCCAGGGGCGTGTCTTCAGCTACGACGCCGCGGGCGGCCGCTACGAGGAACAGCGCTACCACTCGATCGGGTCCGGTTCGGTCTTCGCCAAGGGCTCGATCAAGAAGCTCTACCGCGACGACCTCGACGAGACCACCGCGATCAAGGTCGCCCTGGAATCGCTCTACGACGCGGCCGACGAGGACTCCGCCACCGGCGGCCCCGACCTGCACCGCAGGATCTTCCCCCTGATCGACGTGATCACCGAGGACGGTCACCGTCGGGTCCCCACCGAGGACGTCGCCCGACTGGCCACGGAGGTGGTCGAGGGACGCGCCGTACATCCGGACGGACCCACGGCCCGACTGGACTGAGCGGCCCAGCGCCCCCACGACAGACCTCTCCCGACTAGGTAAGGAAACGATCCGCGGTGTCGATGCCGTTCTACGTCGCCCCCGAACAGCAGATGAAGGACAAGGCGGACTACGCGCGCAAGGGAATCGCGCGCGGCCGTAGCGCCGTCGTCCTCCAGTACGAGGGCGGAATCCTTCTGGTGGCGGACAACATGTCCCGCACCCTGCACAAGATCAGCGAACTCTACGACCGCATCGGCTTCGCCGCCGTCGGCCGCTATCCCGAGTTCGAGAACCTGCGTCTGATGGGCGTGCGCTTCGCCGACGTGCGCGGTTACCAGTTCGACCGCCGTGACGTCAGCGGACGTCAGCTCGCCAACATCTACGCCCAGACCCTGGGCACCGTCTTCAGCGAGAGCCTCAAGCCCTGGGAGGTCGAGATCGTCGTCGCCGAGGTCGGCGACACGGCCGCCGAGGACGAGATCTACCGCATCACCTTCGACGGTTCCATCGTCGACGAGCAGGGCTTCGTCGCGGTCGGTGGTTCCTCCGAGCACGTCGCGAGCGTGCTCAAGGACCACTTCGTCGCCGACGCCTCGCTCGCCGCGGCCCTCAACGCGGCCACCCAGGCCCTGGCCCGAGAGAACGGGGAGGAACGCGACCTGGAGGCCGGCAACCTGGAGGTCGCCGTGCTGGAACGCTCCAGGCAACACCGTAAGTTCCGCCGTATCCACGGCGACCGTCTCATCTCCCTCCTGGAGGAGGGCAAGGGGAACGGTCCCGGGGACGCCTCCGACGGCGAGAACGGTACCGATGGAGAGGCCGACCGGACCTGACGTACGAGGACGACGGTGCGACGCCACCGGAGCGTCGCACCGTCCGGGCGGGTGGGACGACGAGGCCCCGTCGTCTTCACCACGGTGACGGGAGTTGGTGAGGCCGCGTGGAACGACGGATCTTCGGGCTGGAGAACGAGTACGGGGTCACGTGCACCTTCCGGGGACAGCGCAGGCTGTCGCCGGACGAGGTCGCCCGCTATCTGTTCCGACGGGTGGTCTCGTGGGGACGCAGCAGCAACGTGTTCCTGCGCAACGGCGCCCGCCTGTACCTGGACGTGGGGAGCCACCCCGAGTACGCCACCCCCGAGTGCGACGACCTCGTGGACCTGGTGGCCCACGACAAGGCCGGCGAACGCATCCTGGAGGGGTTGCAGATCGACGCCGAGCAGCGCCTGCACGAGGAGGGCATCGCCGGCGACATCTACCTGTTCAAGAACAACACCGACTCCGCGGGCAACTCCTACGGTTGCCACGAGAACTACCTCGTGGGACGGCACGGCGAGTTCGGCCGCCTCGCCGACGTCCTCATCCCCTTCCTGGTCACCCGTCAGATCGTCTGCGGCGCGGGCAAGGTGCTCCAGACCCCCCGGGGAGCCCTGTACTGCGTCAGCCAGCGCGCCGAGCACATCTGGGAGGGCGTCTCCTCCGCGACCACGCGTTCGCGCCCCATCATCAACACCCGGGACGAGCCGCACGCCGACGCCGAGCGCTTCCGTCGTCTGCACGTCATCGTGGGCGACTCCAACATGAGCGAGACCACCACCCTCCTCAAGCTGGGCTCGACCGATCTGGTGCTGCGGATGATCGAGGCCGGGGTGGTCATGCGCGACTACACCCTGGAGAACCCGATCCGGGCGATCCGCGAGATCAGCCACGACATGACCGGGCGGCGCAAGGTGCGTCTGGCCAACGGCCGTGAGGCCAGCGCCCTGGAGGTCCAACGCGAGTACCTGGACAAGGTGCAGAGCTACGTGGACCGCCACGGCACCGACCCCGTGGGCAAGCGGGTCCTGGACCTGTGGCAGCGCACCCTGGAGGCGGTGGAGACCCAGAACCTGGAGTCGGTCTCCCGGGAGATCGACTGGGTCGCCAAGTACATGCTGCTGGAGCGCTACCGCGACAAGCACGACCTGTCGCTGTCCTCGCCCCGTGTGGCCCAGCTCGACCTCACCTACCACGACATCCACCGCGACCGCGGCCTGTTCTACCTCATGCAGAACCGCGGCCAGATGGAACGCGTGACCGGGGATCTGAAGATCTTCGAGGCCAAGTCGGTGCCACCGCAGACCACGAGGGCGCGACTGCGCGGCGAGTTCATCCGCCGGGCCCAGGAACAGCGGCGCGACTTCACCGTGGACTGGGTGCACCTCAAGCTCAACGACCAGGCACAGCGGACCGTTCTGTGCAAGGACCCGTTCAAGTCCGTGGACGAACGGGTGGAGAAACTGATCGCCGGTATGTGAGCGAGGTTTTCGGTCCCACGGATCGGACACGCGGAACCGGGCCCCGTCGGCGGTGGAGGACACCGTCCGACGGGGCCTTTCGACTTCCATCGGTTCCCCGGGGTGGCCGCACCCGCTCTTTTCGGTAGTGTGACCCTGTCCTGTGCCGGAAATCAGAGGTTGTGACCATGCACCGACGTGCCGCCGCCCTCGCGGTGCCACTGACCGCCATCGCCCTGGCGGTGTCAAGCTGCGGATCGATTCCCGAGGATTGGAAGACCCCCGCCTTCCTCCGTATGAACGAGGAGGAACTCGACCCCCGGCTGCCCGACGTCACCGGTGAGGTCGGTGAGGAACCGCAGATCACCTTCCCGGACGCCCAGCCTCCCGAGGAAGAGATCTCCGGCGTGGTCGACAAGGGGCCCGGCGAGAACGGCCTGGTCGGCGCGGACGACCTGCTCGTGGCCAACGTCGTCCAGTACCAGTGGACGGGGCCGGGCGAGGGCGAGGAGATGGAGGGCCAGTCCAGCTACGAGACCGGCGCCCCCG
The DNA here is from genome assembly GCF_000341225.1 of Nocardiopsis alba DSM 43377. Classification (GTDB taxonomy): domain Bacteria; phylum Actinomycetota; class Actinomycetes; order Streptosporangiales; family Streptosporangiaceae; genus Nocardiopsis; species Nocardiopsis alba. Next base: position 45,947 of record NZ_ANAC01000009.1, on the reverse strand, counting down.
ACCTCGTGCGCATGGCCGAGATGCCCGAGTACATCACCGACACGCTGGTCAGCCAGCCTCTGGGCAGCCGGGCGGTCTACGTCTTCCCGGCCCTGACCCAGGAGGAGCGGGAGCAGGCCGAGGCGATGGGGCAGGAGGCTCCCGAGGGGGCCAGCGTCCTGGTCATCGACATCATGGACCGCTACTCCAAGGGCGCCGTGGTGCCGGGCGAGCAGACCGAGGAGGGCGGCGGCGATCTGCCGACCGTCACCCAGGAGGGTCACAGCGAGCCCACCATCGAGATCCCCGACACCGATCCGCCCAAGGATCTGGAGGTCCTCCCCCTCATCGAGGGTCAGGGCGCCGAGGTCGAGGAGGGCCAGCAGGTCATCGCCCAGTACACGGGCGTGCGCTGGGAGGCCGACGAGAACGGCGGGCACGAGGTCTTCGACTCCACCTGGAGCCGTGGCGGTGATCCCTTCGACACCACCATCGGCGCCGGAGCGGTGATCGAGGGCTGGGACAAGGGCATGGTCGGCCAGAAGGTCGGCAGCCGTCTGCTGCTGGTCGTCCCCGGTGACCAGGCCTACGGCGAGACCGAGGAGGAGGCCATGGGCGGCCCGGTGGGCACCCTGGTCTTCGTGATCGACATCCTGGGCGCCTACGACAACCCGCCCCAGCCCGAGCCCGAGGAGCTGGAGGGCGACGGAGGCGAGCAGGCCGGCGACGGCGCCGCAGACGAGGAGGCGGAGGAGGAGTAACCCCCTTCTCCACGAAGGTCGACCGATCTCGAAGGCCCCGCGAGTACCGCTCGCGGGGCCTTTCCTCTGACACGCAGAACGAAGGGACCTGCGGGAACACGGCGATCCGTATGCGTAGAGTCGTCACCCGGAGTGACCACGGCCGGAGGGGGAGCCATGCCGGAGCGGAGGCGTTACTGCTACGTGTCGGGTCTGCGTCTGGGGATCCCGGCGCTGGAGGAGCTCTGCGCCCGGGGCCGGCCGCCGAGCCTGGTGATCTCCTACTCGGCCGAGCTGGCGCACCGCTGCGGCTACACCGACTTCGAGACCGTCACGCGCGCGCACGACCTGCCGCACCTGCGCGCGGCCGACATCAACGGCGACGAGGTCGGTGACGCGCTCTCCTCGCACGGGATCGACCTGATGGTCGTGGCCGGATGGTCGCAGCTCATCCACGAAGAGGTCCTGGACTCCCTGCCCCTGGGCGGGGTCGGCGTGCACCCCTCGCCGCTTCCGGTGGGCCGGGGCCGGGCCCCCATCCCGTGGACCATCCTGCGCGACATGAGCTCCAGCGCCGTCACCCTCTTCCACCTGGACGGTGAGGCCCAGGCGGGCGACATCGTGGACCGGATCCGGTTCGACGTGCCCTCCGACGTGACCGCCACCGGCCTGTACGAGCGGGTCGGGCATCTACAGTCCGAACTCATCCTGCGCAACCTGGACGCCCTCCTGGAGGGGCGCGCTCCCCGGCGTCCGCAGAGCGGTCACGCGTCGGTGTGGCCCCGGCGTCGCCCCTGCGACGGCCATCTGGACCTGACCGCGGCGGGGCGCGACGTGGACCGGATGGTGCGGGCCCTGGCCTCCCCCTACCCGGGGGCGTTCGCGATGTTCGGCGGGGCCAGGATCACCTTCTGCTCCGGAAACCTGGTGCCGGAGATCGTGGGTGGGGACCCCGGCCAGGTGGTCTCGGCCGGATCGGGGCGGGAATGGGGCGTCACCTGCGGGGACGGATCCGTGTTCGTGCCGGAGGTGGTGCGTGTGGACGAGGGCGTCAGGGCGGACCCGACCTCGTTGGCCATGTTCCGTCCAGGGAGGTACTTCGACGTCCCCTCCGCTCACATGCTCTCCGCGGCCGGGCGCGTGCCGGTTCAGGTCGAGTACGACACGGGCGGGCTCCACCCCACCGCGCACATGAACGGCGGCTCCGCCCTCTGACCGGCTCAGGGGCGCAGTAGAGAGGCCGCGTGACGTCCGGCCGCCGCCGAGCTCAGGAAGGCCGCGCGGTCCTCCTCCAATCCGCGTCCCATCGTGGAGACCTTCACCGGTAGGGAACGGATCTCGTCCTCCAGCCCGGTCACCGGGACCTCCACCAGCGTGTGCCGCTCGCCCAACGGCCAGGCCTGGTCGCGCACGTGTTCGCCGAAGATCCCCGGCAGATCCGGGACCACCACCTCCGAAGGGGCCAGGGCGACCCGGCCGTAGGCGGTCAGGCTGTGGTGCGAGACCCCCTGATGGCGTGGGCGCGGGTCGGCCTCGCTCACCCGCAGCGCCGCCACGGGGCGTCCTCCCAGGACCGCGGCGGCGTTGAGCGCCTCTCCACAGGCCACGCCGGAGAAACCCCAAGGGGTGCCGGTGCCCAGGTTCCCGGGGCCCTGGCAGACCACCGCGATCTCCGCGCCCAGGACGTGCCGGGCGGCCAGGAGCCCGGAGTGCACCGTGACGGCCTCCAGGTCTCCACCGAAGGCCTGCCCGGTGGTGACACAGCCGGCCAACAGGTCGTTCTCCCGTAGCACCCCGATCACCTGTGAGAACGCGGCGGGCAGGGCGCCGCCGTCGAGCATCACGTTGACCACGCGTGTTCCGGGACGCTCGGACCGGATCCCGGCCAGGACGGCGGGGAGCGCCGAGTGCAGGTCGGCCACCACCACCGGCATATCGTCCACGCCCCGGGCGGAGCGCAGGATCTCGTGGTGGGGGGAGCCCTGCTCGTCCGCCCCCAGGACGGTGGCCTGGAGCGGCGTGTAACGAGCCTTGACCAGGTGTCCGGGCCCCTCGTGGTCGGGCGGCAGACGGTCGGGCAGAGCCACCACCAACGCGTAGCCGCCGGTGCCCAGCCCCAGGTCCAGGGCGCCCGTGTTGAGGAGCACGGAATCACCCACCTCGGGTGTCCCGACCAGCTCGGGGTAGGCCAGGGCGCGGCAGGTGGGGGCCTCTTCCTCGTCGTTCGCTTCGTCGGTGCTCAGGGAGACCGAGCACAGGAGGACCCCCGGCCACGAGGGCAGGAGTCGACGGACTTCACCACGGCGCCACCGGATCATGATCGGGACGGTACCTTCGAAGCTGAACCGAAGGTGGGAGGACGCGCCCTCGCGGCCCCACCCGGTCCATCATCACAGGGCGAAGGAGTGCGGACGATGTCGCGCAGGAAGACCGAACGGCAGCTCAACCTGGTCATCTGCCTGTTGTCCACGCGGCGCCACTTGACCGCTCAGGAGATCAGGAAGACGGTCCAGGGGTACGCGGAGGCCGAGACCGAGTCGGCCTTCAAGCGCATGTTCGAGCGCGATAAGAGGGAACTGCGCGACAGCGGCATTCCGATCCAGGTGGGAACCGGTGACGCCTTCAGTGGAGAGGAGGGTTACCGCATCTCCCGCTCGGACTACGAACTGTCCGAGATCGAACTGATGCCCGACGAGGCCCTCGTACTGGGCCTGGCGGCACGGGCCTGGCGGCACGCCTCTCTGGGGGAGGCGGCGGCCAACGCCCTGTTCAAGCTGCGTTCGGCCGGCGTCCCGGTGGACGCCGAGGCCGCCCCCGGGCTGACCCCGACCATGCGGACCGACGAGCCGGCCTTCGGCCCCATCTGGCAGGCGGTGCGGGACCGACGTCCGGTCGTCTTCTCGTACCGCAAACCGGGGCAGGCCGAACCGCAGCGGCGTGAGATCGAGCCGTGGGGCATCGTGAACCGGAGCGGTCACTGGTACGTGGTCGGCCACGATCGGCTGCGAGAGGACCGTCGGGTCTTCCGGCTCGGGCGGATCCAGGGCGAGGTGACCGTGGTGCGCACCGGTCCGGACGTGAGCGTGCCCGCCGGTGTCGATCTGCGCTCGGTGGTCTCGGAACAGAGCGTCGAACCCGAGCACACCGCCACCGTGCGGGTGCGGGCCGACTCCGCGCACGCTCTGCGCCGCAGCGCACTGCGCGTGGTCCCCGGGGAGCGTGAGGGAGGGGGACGGGCCTGGGACACCCTCACCCTTCCCTACACCGACACCGCGACCCTGGTGCGGCGGGTGGCCGAGCAGGGGGCCAACGCCGAGGTCGTGGAGCCCGCCCAGGCGCGCGCCGCCGTGGCCGCCCACCTGGCGGGCATCGTCGCGGCCCCGACGGGGGAGCCCGGGCCGAGGGCCGAGCCGGTGGAGGGCGAGACGCCCGGACGCGGCCCCCGTTCGGCCGACCAGTTGCGCCGGTTGCTGATGCTGGTCCCCTACGCGCTGGGGCGCGACGTCCGGGTACCCGAGGTGGCCCGGCACTTCGGCCTCAGCGAGAAGCAGGTGGTGTCGGACCTGAGCCTGCTGTGGATGTGCGGGCTGCCCGGTTACACGCCCGGCGATCTCATCGAGGTGGACCTGGACGCCGCCAAGGAGACCGGCGAGATCATCATCGGCAACGCCGAGACCCTGGCCCAGCCGCTGCGGCTGACCGCGGACGAGGCGGCCAGCCTGGTGGTGGGCCTGTCCCTGCTGGAGGCGCTGCCCGAGGCCCAGGGGGTGGAGGGCGAGGTCCTCAAGCGGGTGGGGGAGAAACTGCGCGGCGCCGCCGGTACGGCCGTGGGCGACCTGGCCGACGCGGTCCAGGTCAGGGTGGAGACCGACGAGCAGGTGGCGCAGACCCGGCGGCGCTGCTCCCAGGCTCTGGAGGCCGGACAGCGTATGCACCTGCGCTACCTGTCGGGCTACCTGGACCAGGTCACCGAACGCGATGTGGACCCGATGGGGCTGGTGGTGCAGGACGGTCAGACGTTCCTGGAGGGGTACTGCCACCTGCGTCAGGACGTGCGCCTGTTCCGCCTGGACCGGGTACTCGAACTGACGGTGCTGCCCTACGCGGCCCAGGTGCCCGAGGGTGTGGGGCGCAGGGACCTGTCCAAGGGGATCCTTCAGCGCTCCGACCGCGACGCCCTGGTCACCCTGGCCCTGGAACCGTCCGCCCGTTGGGTCACCGAGGACTACGTGTGCGAGTCGGTCGTCGAGTCGGCCGACGGCGGGGTCTTCGCGACCCTGCGCACCCCGGCCCCGGCCTGGGTGGCGAGGCTGGCGTTGTCCCTGGGGGCCGAGGGACGTGTGGTGTCTCCCACGAACCTGGCCGACGAGGTGCGGAGCGAGGCGGAGCGGGCTCTGAAGCCCTACGAGGAAGGGTGAAACCACCTCGAACAGGACGAGACCGTTTTGTCGTCGGAGTGAGTCTCAGCCGTTCATCGGGGGGCGAGGTGTAGGTCATCTGGAAAGGGATAAGGTGAAACCGTGATCGCCCTCGCTGTCCTTTTCGGCACGGTTATCGCCGGCCTGTGCGTCGTCGGGTCCCTCACATCGAGGGTCCGACACGAGGCCGCCGTGCTGTCCGAGAAGGTGTCCCGGGCGACGGACGGGCGCCAGGTGAGCAGCGCTGACCTGCGCGAGCGCATTCAGAGGGAAGGGTCGCGGCGATGACGGCCCACCGAGTCGATGCGCGTACCATCAGAGGCGCTCGGTCGCGCCCCACAGAGAGGTAGAACCATGGGACCGTTCAACGGACCTACCATCGTCATCCTGGTGTTCCTGGCCATCCTGCTGTTCGGAGCCAAGAAGCTCCCGGACCTGGCCCGCTCCCTGGGCCGTAGCGCCCGTATCCTCAAGGCCGAGAGCAAGGGCCTGATCGACGAGGAGAACGAGAACGGGAACGAGGCCGCCGGCGAGCAGAACCGGCAGCAGGCGCAGCAGCAGCCTCAGCAGAACCCGGCTCCGCAGCAGAACCAGCAGCAGGGCTACCCGCAGCTTCCCCCCGGTCAGCGCATCGTCAACGAGTCCGGTGAGACCACCGACCGGACCTACAACCAGTAGTCCGGGGATGCCGTCGCCTTCGAGCGGCGGTCCTCCCGCCGCCCGTCACCGGCGAGCGACGGGATTTCCGGGTGTTCGCGAGGCCCGTGAGGACGGTACGGTCCGGCAAGGCCGTGGCGGTGTCCTCGGGCGGGCGACGGTTCCGCCGGCCGACGTCTCCAGGACCCCCTACCGGTGGGATGGCGCCGTGTCGCTTGGGCGCCGCCCCGGACGTTCGTGGCAGACGGGGCCCGCGTGGGCGGGCCGGGATGAGAAGAGAGTGACCAGACGATGAGCCCCCGAGGGCGAACAGCCAACCCGGACGCCCGGATGCCGCTCATGGACCATCTGCGCGAGCTGCGCAACCGTCTGGCCAAGGTCCTGGTCATCCTGTTGCTGGGCGCCGTGCTCGGTTTCGTGTTCTACGACCGGATCTGGGCCTTCCTCACCGAGCCCTACTGCTCGCTGCCGGCCTCCCAGGTCGTGGACGGCGGTGGCTGCTCCCTCATCGTCACCGGTCCCTTCGACGGCTTCTTCGTCGCCTTCAAGGTCTGGTTGTTCTTCGGGGCCCTCGCCACCACGCCGCTGTGGCTCTACCAGCTGTGGGCCTTCGTCGCCCCCGCGCTGCACAAGAACGAGAAGAAGTACGCCTACATCTTCGCCCCGCTGGCCGCGATGCTGTTCATCCTCGGCGCGGCCCTGGCCTACACGATCACCTCGTTGGCCTTGCAGATGCTCTTCGGCTTCCTGCCCCAGGACGCCGACCCCTATCTGACCATCGGGGAGTACCTGAACTACATGCTCATCATGATGGGCATGTTCGGGCTCGGCTTCATCATGCCGCTGCTGGTGGCGCTGCTCAACATCCTAGGGCTCCTCGAACACGCGACCCTCGCCAAGTGGCGTCGCGTCATCATCTTCTGCGCCTTCCTCGTCGCCGCGATCGTCACCCCGGCCGAGCCGATCTCCATGCTGGCGCTGGCCATCCCCCTGGTGGTGCTGTTCGAGATCGCCGAGCTGTTCTGTTTCCTCAACGACCGCCGCCGGCGCAAGAGCGATCCCACCTCCGAGTTGGGCGACGACGAGATCTCCGAACTCGATGACCGCCCCTCCGACCTGGGAGAACTCGAGGACACCGGTTCGGGTGAGAGCGGCGGCAAGGGCGCCTGAGCGTTCCTCGCGAAGCGGTGTGGCGCGACGCCGCACGCGCTAGTGTTCGGGTCCAGGGGCGGAGGAACGCCGCCCCGGGAGCGACGAGCGGCATGTCGTCGACCCGGTGTGGACGGGCGCCTCCTCGTCCGTGACGATGGGGGAGTACCATCGCCGCCAACGTGAGGAGGCCGATCGGGAGGTCTCGGCCGAGGATCCCCGAATCGGTACGCACATCCGGGCGCGAGGGTGTGCGGGTACCTCACTCGCCCCCAGTCACATCCCGCATCCCAGCCCTGGGTAGCTAAGGACAGGCATATGTCCCCTCATATCGCCCTTCTTGTCAACCCGGCCTCCGGTCGACGTCGCGCCGCCGTCATCGCGGTCCGGCTCAAGGAGGCCCTGCGCGCGGCCGGAGCCCGCGTGCACGTCTATACGGGCCGTTCGGCCGCCGACAGCCGCCGCCTGGCCCGGCTGGCCGTCTCCGACCGTCCCGACGCCCTGGTGGCGGTGGGCGGTGACGGCCTGGTACACCAGGCACTCCAGGCGGTGGTGGGCAGTGGAGTGCCCCTGGCGGTCGTCCCGGCCGGCAGCGGCAACGACATCGCCCGGGCCTTCGGCTCGCGGCACACCTCCGCCCGTCGGACGGCCGAGACGATCCTGGCCGGACGCACCCGCTCCAGCGACGTCATCCGGCTGACCCTGCCCGACGGCGGGAGACGCTATTACATGAGCGTCCTGGCCTGCGGTTTCGACGCCCGTGTCAACGAGAGGGTCAACGGTCTGCGCTTCGGCATGGGTCGGGCCGGTTACCTGTACGGGATCGTGGCCGAGACGCGCTCCTTCGATCCCATCGACTTCGAGATCGACATCGACGGCAGACGGATCAGCGAACGCGGCATGCTCGTGGCGGTCGGCAACACCGACTCCTACGGCGGCGGCCTGAAGATGTGCGCCGGGGCCGAACCCGACGACGGCCTCCTCGACGTGGTCCTGATCCGCGAGGCCCCGCTCTCCCGCTTCGTCCGCCACTTCCCCAGGATCCTCAAGGGATCCCACGTGGAGCTGGAGGAGGTCCGTGTGGAACGCGGGAGCAGTGTCACCGTTCGTGGAGACGCCGGGATCGCCTACGCGGACGGTGAACGTATGGGGCCCACGCCCCTGATGTGCCAGGTGGTGCCTAAAGCGGTCGAGATGTTGGAGCCGACCTCATAGTCTGAGAGACCTATGAGTAGTCACGCTGAGCGGTACGCCGCCTTCCGTCGGCGCCAGAGCGCGTCCAGCGCCGCCATCGAGGCCTTCCAAGGGCTCTACGGCTTCGAGTTCGACCCCTTCCAGATCAAGGCCTGCAAGGCCCTGGAGGGCGGACACGGGGTGCTGGTCGCCGCTCCCACCGGTTCGGGTAAGACCGTGGTCGGGGAGTTCGCCGTGCACCTGGCCCTGAACGAGGGCACCAAGTGCTTCTACACCACCCCGATCAAGGCCCTGTCCAACCAGAAGTACAACGACCTGGTCGCACGGTACGGCGCCGAACAGGTCGGTCTGCTGACCGGTGACAACAGCGTCAACGGCGAGGCTCCCGTGGTGGTGATGACCACCGAGGTGCTGCGCAACATGCTGTACGAGGGGTCCTCCACCCTGGGCGGGCTCGCGTACGTGGTCATGGACGAGGTGCACTACCTCGCCGACCGCTTCCGCGGCGCGGTCTGGGAGGAGGTGATCATCCACCTGCCCGAGTCGGTGCGGATGGTCGCCCTGTCCGCCACGGTCAGCAACGCCGAGGAGTTCGGCGAATGGCTCCAGCAGGTCCGCGGCGACACGACCGTCATCGTCGACGAGAAACGCCCCGTCCCGCTGTGGCAGCACGTCATGGTGGGCAAGCGCATGCACGACCTGTTCGTCGACCAGGAGGCGGAGTCCACCGAGGAGGGCGACGAGGGGTCCGAGGGCGGACGGAGCAGGCGCAAACGCGAACGCCGCCGTTCCCACCAGCAGCGCCCCCGGGAGATCAGGGTGGGTGGACGCACGCTCCTGATCAACCCGTTCCTGTCCCGCGCCGCCGAGGAGGACGCGCGTACGACCCAGCTCGCCAACCGGCGGCGCCACCCGCAGTCCCGGGCCCGGGGCAACGTGCGCCCGCGCACCCGCTTCGCCCCGCCCAGCCGGCCCATGATCATCGAGGAGCTGGACGCCGAGGGGCTGCTCCCGGCGATCACCTTCATCTTCAGCCGGGCCGGGTGCGACGACGCCGTCCGTCAGTGCGTGGCCTCCGGGCTGGTGCTCACCACCCCGGACGAGGCCGACGTCATCCGCGAGTACGCGGAGAGCCGCTGCGCCGACATCCCGCGCGCCGACCTGAACGTGCTCGGCTTCGACTCCTGGCTGCGCGCCCTGGAGTCGGGGATCGCCTCTCACCACGCGGGCATGCTGCCCACGTTCAAGGAGGTCGTGGAGCACCTGTTCTCCCGAGGGCTGATCCGGGCGGTGTTCGCCACCGAGACCCTCGCGCTGGGCATCAACATGCCGGCGCGCACCGTGGTCATCGAGAAGCTCGACAAGTGGAACGGCGAGACCCACGCGTCCCTCACACCGGGCGAGTACACCCAGCTCACCGGGCGTGCCGGCCGACGCGGCATCGACGTGGAGGGCCACGCGGTCGTCATCTGGCAGGCCGGCACCGACCCGGAGTCCGTGGCCAGTCTGGCCGGAACCCGCACCTACCCGCTCAACTCCAGCTTCCAGCCCTCCTACAACATGGCGGTCAACCTGGTCGGCCAGGTCGGCCGGCGCCGTAGCCGGGCCATGCTGGAGGCCTCCTTCGCCCAGTTCCAGGCCGACCGGGCCGTGGTGGGCCTGGTCAAGAAGCTGCGCAAGCACGAGGAGGCCCTGGAGGGGTACGCCCGGGCCGCCGAGTGCCACCTGGGCGACTTCATGGAGTACGCCGGGCTTCGGCGCGCCCTGAGCGACCGTGAGTCGTCTCTGGCCAAGACCCGCTCGATCCGCCGTCGTGACGAGGCCCTGGAGAGCCTGGAGGCGTTGCGTCCGGGCGACATCATCCGGATCCCCTCGGGGCGCTACTCCGGACACGCGGTCGTGCTGGACCCGGGGCTGCGCCATGACCTGCCCGCGCCCCTGGTCCTGACGGTGGACAAGCAGGTCAAGCGGATCAACTCCGGCGACTTCACCGTCCCGGTGCGGGCGTCGGGGCGGATGCGCATCCCCAAATCGTTCTCGGCCAAGTCGCCGCGCTCGCGGCAGGACCTGGCCTCGACCCTGCGCAACAAGCTCAAGGAACAGGGCACCGAGCCCACCTACGAGCGGGGCCGGGACCGGGGAGACCGAGAGGACTCCGAGGTCAAGCGGTTGCGCGCGGAACTCCGGGCGCACCCCTGCCACGGTTGCGCGGACCGCGAGGAGCACGCCCGCTGGGCCGAGCGCTACCACCGGACGAAGAAGGACACGGACGCGCTGCGTCGCAGGGTGGAGGGGCGGTCGCACGTCATCTCCCGCACCTTCGACCGGGTGTGCGGCGTCCTGGAGGACCTGGAGTACCTCTCCGGGGACTCCGTCTCCGAGGACGGCGGCCGGCTGGCCAAGATCTACTCGGAATTGGACCTGTTGGTCGCCGAGTGCCTGCGCCGCGGGGTGTGGAAGGACCTCACCCCCGTGGACATGGCCGCCGTCGCCGCCTCCCTGGTCTACGAGGCCAGGCGTGGAGACGACCTCTACCCCCGTGTTCCCGAGGGACGCGTGGAGGAGGCGCTCCAGGAGATGCTGCGTCTGTGGGGCGAGCTCAACGAGGTGGAGACCCGTCACCGGGTGTCGTTCCTGCGCCAACCCGACCTGGGCTTCGTGTGGACCGCCCACCGTTGGGCCCGGGGCGACCGCCTCGACGCGATCCTGAGTCGGACCGAGATGACGGCGGGCGACTTCGTGCGCACCGCCAAGATGCTCGTCGACATGCTCGGGCAGATCGCCGTGGCCGCCACCGACCAGCAGGTCAGGTCCAACGCCCGTAAGGCCGCCGACCTGGTACGCCGGGGCGTGGTGGCCTACTCCTCGCTGACCTGATCGTCGAGTGAGGCCCTGACCTCGGTCGCCGCGCGGCGCCCCGAGGACAGGGCGCCGTCGAAGTAACCGTTCCAGCGGGTGGCCGTCTCGGTTCCGGCCCAGTGCACCACCTCCACCGGGGTGCGCAGGGCCGGGCCGAAGGTGACGGTGGTGCCGGGCACCATGTGGCCGGAGAAGCAGCCGCGGGTCCACTGCTCGCCCATCCAGTCGAACTCCACGTAGTCCTCCGGCGAGCGGGCCCGGTCGCCGAACAGATCGGCCATCCGCTCCAGGACGATACGGCGCCGTTCCTCCAAGGGGCGAGCGCGCAGGAGCACCGCCTCCTCCCCGTAGACGAACCCGGTCAGGACCGCACTCGGTCCGCCCGGAGGCGTGTTGTCGACGGTCTCGGTCAGCACTCCCGTCGCCGAGGTGGACACACCGGACAGGCCCTGATCGCGCCAGAACGGCTCCGAGTGGATCGCGTGCACCTTCAGGGCGCTGCCGGCCGGGGTCCGTTGCAGGGCCCCGTCGTTGAGCGGGGGCAGGGCCGGGTCGAAGCGCAGGCGCGCGGCCAGGGTGGGCGGCAGTGCGACGATCACCCGATCGGCCGTGTAGGCGTGGGTGGTCGTGGTGACCCGGGCGTCGGTGGAGCCGTACTCCACCGAGGTCACGGGCTCGTTCAGACGCAGCACCCCGGGTGGCAGGTCGGAGGCCATGTGCTCGGCGACGATCTGAGCGCCGCCGGTGATCCTGGTCTGTTGGGCACCGCCCTCGTAGCCCATTAGCGGTCGGATCCCGCCGGCGGAGGCGATGTAGAAGAGCGTCTCCAGGAGCGAGGTCTCGGACGGGGCTCCCGCGAGCAGTCCGCCGGAGACGATCCGGGCCACGTAGCGGATGGTCGTCTCGGAGTACTCGGTGCCGACCAGCCAGGAGGCGAAGGTCTGCTGGTCCCAGGCGCGGGCCTCGGGCGCGTCCCATGGACGTTCGGGGGTGACCTGGAGGGCCAAGAGGTCGATGTCCTCCAGCAGGGCGTCGACCTCGGCCGGAGGCGAGGTGAGACGCTCCCCGCCCATGTCGACCACCGGGTCGCCGATCCGAGGGGTCGGATAGGTCTCGACCCCGTAGTGCTCCACGAGCTCCAGGATCAGCTCCTGGGTGGGGCCGATCCACTGTCCGCCCAGGTCCAACTGGGTGCCGTCGGAGAGGTAGCGGGTGAAGGCGCGCCCACCGACCCTGCCCCGGGCCTCCAAGAGCTGCACGGACGCCCCCGCCCGGAGCAGGTCGCGGGTCGCGCCGAGTCCGGCGAAACCCGCGCCGATCACGATCACGTCGTGGTGTCGGTGTCGTTCCAGCACTGTCGGGCCCCGTCCCTCGCACGCCCCCGCGGCGTCTCGGGACGATCCTCACACGGGACGGGGGCCGCGCCTCCTCTCACACGCGGAAGGCCCCTCTCACGGGAGGAGCTCGAAACCGTCCCGGGCCAGGGGGAGGCCGTTGACCTGGATCTCGACCGGGTGCTCGCCCGGGTGGTACCGGCGGGTGCTGATCGGGCGGATCGTGTGCGCCTTCTCCAGGTGCCGGGTCTCGCCGGGGGCGAGTTCGAGTTCGGTGAGCTTGAAGACCTTGGGGATCGGCCGACGGTTCTCGCGTACGTGGTGGACGACGTAGTCGACGGTCACCCGGTGTGGACGCGTATCGGTGTTCTCGACGGCGAAGCGCAGGGTGACGGTGTCGCCGAGGCGGATCGCGGCCGGCCGTACCGTCAGGTCATGGACCCCGATGTGTTCGCCTCCGGTGTTGCCGAGCAGGGCGAGGGCCTCCTGGTCCCCTTTCTTGACCAGGGTCCGCAGGGCGTGCTTCACGATCCACCGGGTCTCGGGGACCGGGCTCTCCCGGAGCCAGCGCCGGGCGGTGGCCAGGGCGAGGTCGGGGTGGTCCTTGGAGATGTCGTTCAGGTTGTTGGCGACCGAGGTGCGCACGTAGTTCGAAGGGTCGGCGCGCAGGTGCTCCAGGATCTCCAGGACGGGGGAGGGGGCCTCGACGAAGAAGGGGAGCGTGCCCGCCCAGGGCAGCCGTGGCCGGATTCCCTCGCTCGCCAGCCTTCTCACGTTGTGGCCGGGGTCGACCGCCCAGCGGGCGAAGCGGGCCATCGTGATCTCACGGTGGTGGGTGACGAACGGCCGGACGGCGTACTCGGCGGTGTGGCAGCGGGTCACCTCCTCCAGGAAGTCCAGGGACTCCTCGGGGTGGTCCAGGCCGTACTCCTCCACATAACGGGCGACCGGCATCAGGAACCAGCTCGTCTTGAACATCCCCCGGCCCTCGGAGAGCTCCTCGACCAGGGTGCCGCGCAGGATGTCCAGGGCCTTCGGATAGGAGTCGGGAAGGCGTGAACGCAGTCCTTCGCACAGGACCAGCACACGGTCCTTCAATTCCAGGTCGGGGACCCGACGGTCGACCTCGACCGCGTAACCCGCGGTGTCGAACCCGGGCAGGGCCGTCCGGATCCCCTCGCCCAGGATGAAGGCGGTCTCTCCGGTGAAGTGCTTCTTCAGGCCGTACTCTCCGGACATCGTCCTGCTCTCTTTCGAAGGGGAGGCCCGCACGGGGCCGGGGCGCGCACGGCCCCCCGCCATCGAACAGCAGACCTCGGACATCCGCGCCGCGCCTCGCACCCGCACCGACGGAACGGAACAAGCGTGATGAGAGTGGCGTTGGAGGGCGTAGTGGCGACCCGGTGTGCGAAACGGTTCGTATGGGGCGTCATCATGGGAGAGGCACGGGACCCCACCGGGGCCTGTACTCCGTAAGTCACCCTGAAACGAGGCTTGAGCTGTGCTGCGCACCCTCATGAACGGCAAGATCCACCGCGCCACGGTCACCCAGGCCGACCTGCACTACGTGGGTTCGGTCACCATCGACGCCGACCTGATGGAGGCCGCCGACATCGTCGACGGCGAACAGGTCCACATCGTCGACATCGACAACGGCAACCGTCTGGTCACCTACGCACTGGTGGGAGAGCGGGGCAGCGGTGTCATCGGGATCAACGGGGCCGCCGCCCACCTGGTCCGACCCGGCGACCTGGTCATCATCATCGGCTACGCCCAGGTGGACGAGAAGGAGCGGGCCGACCACGTCCAGCACATCGTCCACGTGGACGGCGACAACCGGATCGTCGCCCTGGGCAACGACCCCGCCGAGCCGGTCCCCGGAAGCGACCAGATCGCCGGTCGCTGACCTCTCCCGCCTCTTTCGAACGCCCGCGTGGACGCGCGGGCGTTCGTGTTCTCCGAGGTGAGGGACGCGCTCGCGACAAGTCCCTCTTACTGGCCGATTCCGGCCGGATCGGCCCATCCTCGTCCGGGTATGCCCAGGGGCGCCATGGAGGAACAGGACGAGGAACGGCGCCGGGTCGCCGAGCACATCGAATGGCAGAAACAGGGGGCGTGGGTCGTCCTCTGGGGGGTCCACAGCCGCCGCTTCTGGGCCTTCGCCTGCTGGCCGGTGATCCCGGAGGCCGGCGTGGTCGTCGACGCGGGCGATTCCGAGGCGCTCTACAGCGTGATGCGCTACGTCGAGCGTGAACACGACTTCCTGCGTTGGCGCTACGGGCGATCCCGAGGCGCCCGTTCGCCCGGCCCACGACGGTACACATCCGGACCTTTACCGGAAACACCCCCGGACCTTCCCCGAACCCCCTCTTGTGGCGGTTAACGTGCGGTTTCGGGGGCTCGTCGGTCCGGGCGGGCCGTCACACCGGACGAAGGGGTGTTCTCAGTGAGCGATCGGGAGCCCGAAGAGGGGCCCGAGGGGCGGCCGGGAGAGGATCCGGTGAACCACCATCCGCCCGAGGAGTGGCGGCCGGGGGACCCGGGAGACCCGTTCGGCGGAGGCCCCCGACCACCGGGGGAACCGCCGCGCTCGGACGGGCCGGGCGACCCGTACCACGACCCTTCCGGATATGGGGGCGCCGCGCCGGGACCGCCCTCCGGGACGGAGGGTTCCGGAGGGCGGCCCACGATGCGACCTCCCCGGGGAGAGGAGACCGGAGAGCTCTCGGAGGGGCCCAACGGGCCGGGCGGGGCCGGCTACGAGAACTCCGGCTATCCGCCGGGCCAGGGGGGTTACCCGGACACCCCCTACGCCTACGGGAATCGCGGCGGATACGAAGGTCGGGGGAGCGGCTTCTCCGGCCCGCCCCCGGTCCCTCCCACTCCTTGGGGCAAGATCCTCGGTATCGGATGCGGGGTTCTGCTCCTGTTGCTCCTGGTCCTGGGTGGATGCGGGGCGGTGATGATCTTCATGTCCGGGACGGGCTCGCCCGAGGGGCCCGGCGGCCCGGTCGGACCGGGAGAGGGGGTGCAGGAGGACCCCCGGGGCGAGGAGACCCCTTCGAACGCCACCCTGGACGCCTCCTCGACCGACTTCCAGCCCAGTTCGCTGTACGTGGAGGGCGAGTTCACCAGCGTCCGGGTGCGGATCACCAACGACGGGGAGCGCTCGCTGGACGTCAACCCGCTCTACTTCACGGTCGTGGACACCTCGGGGGAGGAGCACGCCCCGGGCGACGCCATCGCGATGGACGCGCGGGAGATCAGCGTGCAGACCCTGGAGTCGGGTCAGAACGCCGAAGGGGTGATCACCGTGGAGGGAACGGTCGAACCGGAGAGCGTCGTCTTCGAGCCCTTCCACACCATCCCGGTGGAGGTACCGGTCGAATGAGGCGGGGTCAGGGCGCCAACGCGGGGTCGCGCAGCCATTCGTTCAGGTCCTGCCGGCGTTCGCCGTCGCACTTGAGCGGGCAGGTGGTGCAGTAGCCGTGCTCCGGGTCGCCCTTGTAGTCGAAGCAGCAGGTGCCGCGGACGGCCCAGGTGCCCTGGGGGTGGTCCGGCGCGAAGGGGAACAGACGGGGACGCCTACGGGTGACGGCGCCGGCGGCGATCACCGCGTCGCCCAGGCGGGTGGCCAGCTCCCAGGCCTGTTCGGCGTCCCGGCCCAGGTAACGGGCCGGGTTGAGCATGTAGAAGTGCAGGGTGTCGAGCACCCACCCCCACAGGGTGCGCTTCCCCGCACGCGAGTGCGCGTGCAGTGCCTCCACCAGCGGCTCGACGGTGGCGAACAGGGCCTCGGCGGTCAGCCGGATCTGTTCGGCCTCGTCTCGGGCGACCAGGGTGTCGGGGTGGTCGGCGGCGGGGTCGTCGGGCAGGACCACGGTGCGGGCGTCGACCACGATCGGGGTCTCGAAGCGCGAGTGGGAGAGGTTCCAGGGCAGGCGGAGCGTGTCCGGGGCGAGCAGCGGGGCTCGGCCCGTCAGGTACAGCGAGGACGCCACCAGGAAGATCGGCTCGCGCAGGGTGACCCGGAGCAGGTTGGTGGCGGCGGGCAGGCGGTGACCGGGGCCGTGTTCGGTCCGCAGTTTGTCGAACAGGACCGGCAGATGCCCCTCCTCGACCAGTGAGGCGACGCTGTGGTACTCCGTGCGGATCGTGGGGCGGCGGTGGAGTTCGGCCAGGTCCAGCAGTTCGGGCAGGGGAGCGAACTTCAATCGTGCGCAGACGGAGCGGAGCGCGTCGAGTGGATCTGGTGACACCGCGGAACCTGCCCTTCGTCGCGTGGTGGGACCGTGTCGTCTCCGGCGGATGTGATGGCCGCGGGGCCGCCGGGAGGCGGGTAACCCCACGCCTGCTTAAGTGAGGCTACCCTAACGAAGATTCCCGGGGCAATCGGTGACGGAACGTGTTTGCCGAAAAGTGGCGTCTCGATGTCCAGGTAGGGCGCTTTCGGAGGGTTCGGGGCCGAGGCGTCCGTCGGTCCTCCCATATATCTGTGTGCGTGGTACACGGTTCTAGGATGGGTGTCGACGGACGAAGACGGGGAACGGGCCCGTCCGGCCCGACCGGCGGTCTCGAAGCGGTACCGACGACTGGTGGGACATGACGAGCGAGCGACAGCCGACGCCCGGGTTCGCCCGGGAGATCGAACTGCTCTGGGGGCTGAAGGAGGCCCCCAGGCGCGGCCCCAGACCGAAGCTCAGCCGGGAGGCGATCGTGGACACCGCGATCGCGCTGGCCGACGCCGAGGGGTTGGAGGGCGTCTCCATGCAGCGTGTGGCCAAGGAGCTCGGTTACACCACCATGTCCCTGTACCGGCACGTGGACAGCAAGGAGGACCTGCTCGCCCTGATGTCCGACGCGGCCGTCAAGGGCATGCCGGTGCCCGAACCCCGTACCGACGGAGATTGGCGGGCCGGGGTGGAGGAGTGGTGCCGCAGCGCGATCACCATCTACCGGGCCCATCCGTGGGCGGTCCACATCCCCTTGTCCGGCCCGCCCGGAGGACCCTACGGACTCAGGTGGATGGAGGCCGGCCTCCGTGAGCTCGTCGCCTCGGGGCTGCGCGCGGACGAGGCGATCCAGACCCTCATGCTGTTGGCCTGCACCCTGCGGGACGCTCTCCGGATAGAGAACGACATGCGGCGTACGGCCGCCGAACGCGGCATGTCCCTGGAGGAGTCGACGAGGATGTGGGCGCAGAGCGTGCGGCGGGTCATCGACCCGCGGGAGTTCCCCACGATCTCCCGGGTCTTCGAGGAGGGCGTCTTCGAAGAGGAGCCCACCGAGACCGCGGACCCGGGACCGGCGGAGGACATCGACTTCCCCGTCCAACGCATCCTCGACGGGATCGAGGCCTACGTACGCGACAGGAAGGCCGGTGGCGACGCGCCCTGACCCGCCGACACGACGAGGCCGCGCCCGGTCCACCGGACACGGCCCCGCGCACGCTTCGGATCAGTGGATCAGGACGAGGTGATGGCGGCTCAACACGGCGACCACCTTGGCGCACACCTCGACCTCCACGCCCGCGTGTCCGGCCAGCTCCGCCACGGTCGCCTCCCTGTGCTCGGCGATCGCCTCCAACACCGGAGCGGTCACCTCGGGCAGCCGGTACCGCTTCCCCGCCACGGTCAGCGCCACCTTGCCGCCCTCCCGGATCATCGGCGGCGGCAGGATCGGCACGAACTCCACCCGTGACCCGGCCGAGGGAACGGCGTCCTCGACCGGCCAGGGAAGGGAGAACGAGGTCCGACGGGGGAAACGTCCGTCACGTTCGGCCAGGAAGTCGTCCAGGTCGGCCCGTTCGGCCGCCTCCACCAGGCGCGACACCAGTTCGTGCCGGTGCTTGCGGCGAGTGTCCGGGTCGGCGAACCGCGGCAGGTCGCGGCGGAACGCCTCCTCCTCGTACAGGCCCCGCACCAGCGACTCGGCCCAGTCGATCCCGGTCGCGCGCGTGAACCCGAAGGTCAGATGCATGCTCATCTCGCCGGTACCGGTCACCGTGTGCCACCAGCCGCGGGGAACGTGGAGCACCTGCCCCGGACGCAACACGCCCTCCCAGACCAGGTGGAGTCCTCCGTCGGCGTCCCTCGGCGGGGTGTGCGCGTGGTCGGTGTCGTTCTTCATCGGGAACGGACGGGTGCCCGGTCCGTGCACCTGCCAGTGCTTGGAACCCTCCACCTGGACGATCATCGTGTCGTGGTCGTCCCAGTGGGTGTCGAACCCGCGGGACTCGCCCCAGATCAGGTACAGGTTGGCCTGCGCGCGTTCGCGTACCAGCCGCATCAGGTCGTCGGCGGCCTCCCCCACCGGGGCGTGCATCCTGTCCACACTGTCCAGGACCAGGCTGGCCCCGGCCCTCAGCTCTCGGTACAACGACTCGGGTCGGACGATCCGACGTGTGTCCCGAGAGGCGGTCCCCACGTCGGTGTAGCGGTCCAACGGCACCGGTGAACCGTCCCGGTGCAGACGAAGACGCGGCGGTTCGGGCGCGCAAATGGCCAGCAGGCGGTTCAGGTCCTCCAGGGAGAACAGGGAACGTACGGCGTCCGCCCCCAGGTCGGCGAAGACGAACTCCTCCGACAACCGGGTGGTGAGGGCGTCGCGTCCCACGACGTCGCACAGGGCGCGGGTGAACAGACGACCGGGCTCGGTCACGGCGATCCTTTCGGAAGGGAAGGGGTGTGAGGGCGCGCGGACGCCGAAGGGAGAGGGGACCCGTCCGGCCCGGGGCGAGGCCGCCGGACCGGACGGGTCGGATCAGATGAAGTCGGAGCTGGAGTCGGTGCCGTCGTTGTCGCCGCCCGCCGTGATGTCGCGGGAGGTCACCTCCGCCAGGTCCTCGACCTCGACCTCGATGGGGTCCATATCGCACCTGCTTTCTGTACGGGTGATCGATCCTCATGAACCGGGGTGTCCCGGGCGCGTTCAACGCCCGACCAGCCCCGTCCTGTGGGCCGCGAACGCGTGGGCGTCGGCGGCCAGTCCGACGGCCCTGCCGACCGAGCGCGGGCCGTGCCCGACGTCGTGCTCGTAACGCAGCAGGGCGGGTGGACGTCCCCCTTCGCGCGGGGCCGCCGCGAGCAGGGCGGCGCACATCTTGCGCGGGTGGGCGGCGTCGGTCCTGGTGTCCCCGGCGAATCCGGTGAGCAGGATCTCCGGGTGGGGGCGTCCGGGTGCGCGCAGGGCGCTCTCCAGAGCCCGGTGGTAGGGGGAGTAGGACATCAACGCGGCGAAGTCGTCGGGATCGGAGACGCTGCCGAACTCGCGTGTCCACAACCGGCCCAGGCCCATCCGCTCGAACCGGACCATGTCGGCGAGCGGCGCGGAGGCGATCACCGCGGCGCACAGGTCGGGCCGGGCGGTGGCGGCGGCCAGGACGAGCAGCCCTCCGGCCGAACCGCCCGAGAGGCACAACTGGTCGCGCGCGCACCAGCCGCCCTCGACCAGGGAGTCGGCGGCGGCCACCAGGTCCCGGACCGCCTTGGGCTTATTGCGCCCCGAGCCCTCCAGGTGCCAGTGGCGGCCCCCGTCGCCCCCACCGCGCACGTGGGCCACCGCGTAGCGTCCGCCGTGGAGCAGCCAGGCCAGTACGGTGGCGCTGAAGCCGAACTGTCTGGGACGTCCGAAGCCGCCGTAGGCGTGCAGGAGGGTGGGGCCGGGGCCCGAACGTTCCGAGAGTCCGAAGACGGTGACCGGGACACGGGTGCCGTCCGGGGATCGGCTCCACAGCACGCTCCGTTCCACTCGGGGCCGGGCCGGGGCCGCGGGCCCGCCGGGGGGCCAGGGGAGGGGCGTCCGTTCACCCGGGGGCAGGCTCAGCACCCGTTGCTGGGAGGCGACGTCGGCGTAGCCCAGGTGTACCGTGCCGTCCGGCGCTTCGACCGGGGTCGAGACCATACCCTCGCCGGGAAGCTCCACCCGGTACAGGCGCCTTCCGGTGGAGGCGTCGTGCACGGCCGCCTCACTGATCCCCAGGCGGGTGCGGGCCACGAACAGGGCGGTCCCGCCGTCGGGTGCCGGTTGTGGACAGAACGCGTCCAGGGTCGCGCCGGCGTCCTCGGGCACGATCTCGCGCCAGTGTTCGGGACCCGGGGCGTCGGGGCGGGCCGCGCAGATCCGACGTCGGGCGGCGCCCAGGGTGGTGCGCAGGTACAGCAGCCCGTCCGGTCCCCGCCGGACCTCGGTCTCGGCCTCGTGGCCCACCTGGAAGGGGCGTGTACGCGGGCTCTCCGGTGGATCCTCGGACAGGTCGGCCGTCCACAGGTCGGTGCGGTGGCCGGTGCCGTGGCTCTCGGAGATCAGGAGCGTCCGTCCGCCGAGCACCCGCACACCGGGCACGGTCCCCGCCCCGGAACAGGCGTGCACGAGGGTCTCGGAGCCGTCGCCCACCCGGCGTCCCCATACTCCGCGTACCCCTCGGGCGCCGTCCCTGCGCACGTAGTAGAAGAAGGGCTCGTCGCCGGGGACCCATGCCACGTGCGAGTAGCGGACGCCGGGCACCTCGGGGCCCACCGGAGAACCGTCGGAGACCCGGACGACCCGCAGGCCACCGCGTTCCACGCCGTTCGAGGAGGTCTGGAGGGCGACCAGGGTCCCCGTGGGGTCCGGCTCCCACGCGTCCAGGGTGGTACGTCCGGTGGGGTCTTCGACGCAGGGGTCGTAGACGGTGCGGGCGTCCTCGGGGCGGAGGGGACCGTCCCCCTCCGTCGTGTCGAACACCACCAGACGCGGGTGCTCGGCGCCGGCGGAGCGCAGGGTGGCGAACACGGCCCCGGGCCGGTGGACCGGTGGGGTCCACAGGTCGGTGGCCACGAGCTCGCGGATGAGGGAGGCCAACCGGTCGCGCAACGGCCAGCCGGAGGCCTCGAACTCGTATTCGAGGGAGCGCTCTCGAAGCCAACGGAGGGTCTCGGGGGAGTCCGCCGTCTCCAACCAGCGGTAGGGGTCGGGGACGGGCCTGCCGTGCAGGGTGTCGACGTCCGGTGAGGGTGATGAGGCTCCGGGGGCTCGGTTGCGCACCATCACATGGTTCAAGCGCCGTGACACGGCGGTCAAGGAAGAGATCTCTCCCGCCGGTGGGCCCTGAATGTCACCTTCGGGGAAGGTTTGTCGAGGTTGCCTGCCGGGATGACCGCCCATCGACCGATCATGGGACCCGCGAACGACGGCGGGCGACGCCGTGGCCGGCGTCGCCCGTGTCGCTACAGGAGGGGAGGATCAGACGTTGTCGGGGTGGCCGATGGCCAGACCGCTCGTCTGGTCGAAGAAGTGGAGCTGGCTGACGTCCACCGCGAGGCTGATGGTGCTGCCCGGCTTGACGGAGCTGCGCGGGCTCACCCGAGCGGTGAACTGGGTGCGGTCGTCCCCGAGGGGCAGACCGGCCTCGGCGCTCTCCTCGTCGTCGCCCGCGGCGTCCTTGGCCAGGGCCGCGGCGTCCTCGTGGCGGACCGGGGGAGCGTTCACGCTGAAGATCACGTTGATCTCGGTGCCCAACTCCTCGGTGACCTCGGCGGTCACCTCGACGCGCGGGTCGCCGTTGCCGTCGAGCTCGGCGTCGCTGAAGTCCGAGGGGCGGATGCCCAGGATCAGCGAGCGGCCGACGTAGTCGCTCAGGTTCGGCCGCGAGTCGATGACGGAGGCCGGGACCGGGAGCCGGTGCTCGGCGAACTTCAGGACGACCTCGTCGTTCTCACGGACCAGCTCGGCGTCGATGAAGTTCATCGCGGGGGAGCCGATGAAGCCGGCCACGAACAGGTTGACCGGGGCGTCGAAGAGACGCTTGGGGGTGTCCACCTGCTGGAGACGACCGTCGCGCAGCACCGCGACCCGGTCGCCGAGGGTCATCGCCTCGACCTGGTCGTGGGTGACGTAGACGGTGGTGACGCCCAGACGCTCGTGGAGCTGGTTCAGGGAGGCGCGCATCTGGACGCGCAGCTTGGCGTCCAGGTTGGACAGCGGCTCGTCCATGAGGAAGGCGCGCGGCTCGCGCACGATGGCCCGACCCATGGCCACACGCTGACGCTGACCACCGGAGAGGGCGCCCGGCTTGCGCTTGAGGTAGGGCTCCAGGCCGAGCATCCCGGCGGCCTCGTTGACGCGACGGGCGATCTCGGACTTGGCGACCTTGCGCAGCTTCAGACCGAAGGCGAGGTTCTGCTCGACGGTCATGTGGGGGTAGAGCGCGTAGTTCTGGAAGACCATCGCGATGTCGCGGTCCTTGGGCGGACGGTCGTTGACGATCTCGTCGCCGATGACCAGGGTGCCGTCGGAGATCTCCTCCAGGCCCGCGATCATGCGCAGCGCGGTGGACTTACCGCAGCCGGACGGGCCGACGAGCACCATGAACTCGCCGTCCTCGATCTTCAGGTTCAGGTTGTCGACGGCCTTGACGTCGCCGCCGTAGATCTTGTCGACGCCCTCGAGGACGATCTCCGCCATGGTGTTCAACTCCCGATCGGTGTGGCCTGCACGGGGTGGAGGAGGGAAGGGGACTTCGGTCTCCACCTCGACCCGATGTTCGAACTTGATCGAAACGGGTCGATTCGTTGATCACATCAGACAGGATTCTGATCGAATTGTCCATAGCGGGGTCGGTTTCGATCTGGTTGCGACCAGGAGACGATCACCGGTGGTCAACTGGCGTGCCGGCCCCAGGTGCGTTAGCCTGGCCGACGGTTCATCGCTTGCTCACCGGCCGCCTCCGCGACCGACGGCCACGACACGGCCGCCGGGTTGAGGCAACAGGTCGGAGAGTCTGGGTAACCTAACGACCAGTCCAGCACTGGACGGACCGGTTGTGCGGCCCCCGCTCGTCCGATCGGACGCTGCATCACGCGCCAGGTGCAGTTGGGATCGGGTGAGGGGCGGAGTACCGCGACCGGGCGGGGGGTTGGACCCGGAAAAGGCCCGAACATCCAGTAGACAACGGTATTCCGAGCTCGCCGCCGACGGGACGGAGCCGGTCCGAAGGGTGGCTCGGGCCTTTTCCGCGTCCCCCCAATATGCTGACCGTCAGCACCCTTCCATCGCCGGCGGAAAGCGAGCACCCCACGTGGTTGCCGAGCACACGGGGTCGGGCACCGCCCCGAGCCCCGAAAGATCCTCGCGGGGCACCACCGTGCCCGAATCGAGGGCGGGCGCGACCACATGGTCCCCCCTGTCCCCGGGGTACCGCTGGGGTCGCCTCGACCCCCTCTGGCGCGCGCTGGTCGCCACCACCTCGGGACTGGCCCAACTCCTGGCCCTGCCGCCCTACGGGCTGTGGTGGCTGGGGCCGCTCAGCGCGGCCCTGCTCCTGCTCGCGGTCGGAGGGACACGACCCCGCCGCGCCCTCTGGCTGGGAGCCCTGTCCGGGGCAGCCCTCATGGTCCCGCTCATCCATTGGCAGAGCGTCTTCGGCGTCGACGTGTGGCTCGCCATCGCGGGTGCCGAGACCGTCTACTTCCTTCCCCTCGCCGCGGGCCTGGCCGTCGTCGCCCGCCTGCCCTACTGGCCGCTGTGGACCGCGGCCCTGTGGGTGGCCCAGGAGGCCGTACGCGCGCGCTGGCCGCTCGGAGGCTTCCCCTGGGGCAAGCTCGCCTTCGCTCAGCCGGACACGCCCTTCTCCGGCTACGCCGCCCTCGGCTCCTCTCCACTGGTGACCTTCGCCGTCGCCCTCACCGGAGCCATGCTCCTGTGGACCCTCATCCGGGCCGTGGCGACCCGGGGGCGCCCCCGGCTCCTGCTGCCCGCCATGGGCCTGGCGACCACCGCGGCGATCGTCCTGGGCGGTCTGGTCGCCCCCGCGATCGGTCGACCCGCCCCGGACGGGACCGTCACCCTCGGCATGGTCCAGGGCAACGTGCCCAACACCGGCGAGATGTCCGTCCTCGGCGAGCGCATGCAGGTCCTGCGCAACCACGCCGACGGCGTCCACGAACTCGCCGAGGCCGTCCGTGAGGGCGAGTACCCCGAGCCGGACATGGTCCTGTTGCCGGAGAACGCCAGTGACATCGACCCCTTCCACGACGAGGAGGCCGCCGCGATCATCGAGGCGGCCGCGGACGACGCGGGTGTGCCCCTGCTCTGGGGGATGAGCCGCTTCAACGACGACGGCACCCGTTACGTCCAGAGTGTGGTCTGGGACCCCGAGACCGGCCCCGGTGACACCTACGACAAGCGTTACCTCGTCCCCTTCGGCGAGTACATCCCCTACCGCGACTTCTTCACCCGGTTCGTCTCCCGGCTGGAGCAGGTGAGCTCCGACGCGATCCCCGGCACCGAACCCGGCGCGTTGGAGATCGCCGACACCACGCTGGCCGTGGGCATCTGCTTCGACGTCGCCTTCGACCCGCCGATCCGCGAGTCCGTGGCCGCCGGCGGACAGATCATCGTCGTGCCCACCAACAACGCCAACTACAACTTCACCGGCCAGTCCGACCAGCAGTTGGCCATCACCCGACTGCGTGCCGTCGAACACGGGCGGCCCGCCATCGTCGTCTCCACCAGTGGCATCAGCGCCGTGGTCGAACCGAACGGGGTGGTGACCTACCGATCGCCCGAGGCCGAGCCCGATATCCACGTCGCCGAGCTGACCGCGATGGAGGGGCCCACCGTCGCGACGCGGCTCGGGGCGGTCCCGGAGGCCCTGCTCGCGGTGGTCGGTCTGGCCGCCGCCGTCGCCTCCACCGTGATCACCCGACGTTCACGCGCGCGAATCGAACGGTGAGAGGGTTCCGAACCCGGGAACCATTGACCATGAGGGCGCGTTCTCTCCTAGAGGGAGACGAACGAGCCGGCCCACGACTCTGAGGATGGTTGAGCGATGCCGCTGCTGACGGTACTGGCGCTGATGGCACTGCCGTTCCTGGAAGTCTGGCTGATGATCGTCGTCGCCGGTCGGATCGGCGTCCCCTGGACCCTGGCGGCCCTGGTCTCGCTGATGATCCTGGGCTTCGCGGTGCTCCGCCACACGGGACACGCCTTCCGCGAGGTGGTCAAGGAGGCCGACGAGGCCATGCGCACCGGCGAACAGCCGCGCAAGGGCCTGCTGGACCCCCTGATGCTCATGGCCGGCGGCATCCTGTTGGTCGTTCCCGGGTTCATCACGGCGGCCCTGGGCCTGCTGATGGCCACCCCCTTCACCCGGCCCGTGCTGCGCTGGGTCTTCGCGGGTTGGGCCGCCCGCCGGATGCGCAGGATGCAGGAACGCGTGAACGAGGAGTTCGCGGCCCGCGGCGCCACCATCCCGGGCCAGGGCCCCTTCGGTCCCGGTGGTCCGGCCGGCGGTCCCTTCGGCCCGGAGCCCGGCGCGGGAGCCCCCGGGCGGGGCGGTCCCGGTGCCTCCACCGACCGTGGACGTGTCATCCAGGGCCACTTCGAGCCCGTCGACGACGACAACGACAAGAACTGATCGGACCGGCTTCGCGGGGCGGCGCGCCCCCGCCGAGCCGGGGCCCGTCGCGGAGACGCTCCGCGGCGGGCCCTTCTTCGTCCGCGCCTCGCGCCGGCCCCGACCCTCCGGCCCGTCCTGACGGGATTCGGCTCCTTCGGATGTGAGGATGGCGAAGGGGCCGGTCAGGGCCCCGAACGGTGGGACGGAGACGCGAATCGTGAGTGAGAACATCCCCGAGCCGGTGGCCTCGTTCGTCGCCGGGGTCAACGAGCACGACGAACGGGCGTTCTTGGACGCCTTCACCGAGGACGGCGTCGTCGACGACTGGGGGCGGGAGTTCCAGGGGCGTGAGGCGATCAAGCGCTGGAGCGACAAGGAGTTCATCGGAGCGCGAGGCGTGTTGCCCCCGCGCTCCGTCGAGATCACCGACGACGGGGTGACCGTGATCGGCGACTGGCGTTCCGAATACGCCAACGGGCTCAGCTCGTTCGCCTTCACCGTCGACGGGGATCGGATCGCCCGCATGACCATCCGGGAGGGGTGAGTCGACCGGAACCCGGAATCGAGGGGCCGAGGACCCGGCACCGACGTGTCCGATCGATTCGATCAGGTTCGATCAGGGGCACGGTGCGCGGGTCTTCCGTCTCGACCGAGGGTGTGTCGAGGAACCCGACCGACCGCGTCGGCTCCGGGAGGGTGCCGGAGCGACGACATCAGGCTCTGACGGCCTCGCGTGCCGTCGCCAGGACCTGCGCGATCTTCGCCGCCAGCCGGGCCGAGGGGAGGTCGGTGTGCGGGCGCCAGGCCGGGGCACCGAGGGCCCCGGAACCGGCGGGCACCGTGGCGGCGGTCGCCCGGTACAGGTACAGGAACGTGAAGTGCCGTCCTTCGGGCTCCTCCGTGTCCGACGTTCCGGGGACCGGACGTACGTCCAGGTCCAGGGGAAGGGGATCGGACGCGGATCCGTCCTGTTCGGGGGTCAGACCGGTGGCCTCCTCCAGGCGGGCCCGGGCCGCCTCGTGCAGGGCGGTGTCGGCGTCGGTGGGAGGACCGCCCGGAAGGGACCACGCCTCCCGCTCCGCGTCGCGGACCATCAGCACCCGCCAACACGGATCCAGCACCACCGCCCCGACGGTCACGTGCCCGACCCGGGGCGTCTCGGGGGAGGACGTCGCGGGCTCACCGCCCAGAGCGCGGATCAGGGGGGCGGCCGCGTCCCCCTCTTTGGGGAAACGCTCCAGATAACCGTCCAGGACGGCGCGGATATGCGTGTTCGGGATGCTCAATGTCGCTCCAGTCATTCCAGCCACGTAGCGCACCCAGAATCGCGGGGGACGAGCGCTATGCACAGTTCCCACGCTGGCCGGGGAACAGGTGATCCCCGAACTCGTTCGGAGACCGGCCCGGAACGGGGCATCGTGACGGACCGGAAAGCCGCGACGGGGCGGGTGGGGACCGACCACCCTCGGTCGGTCCCCACCCGCCGTCAGGCCCTCTCGGTCGCGTGGACCCGATCCTCCTCGGCCGAGGAGCGCGCCGTCATCCGGTCGTCCACCACGCGGATCACCGTGATCGCGACGATCGCCACCCCCGCGACGGCGAGACCGGTCAGCAGCTTCGTCGGATCGCTCACGTCGAGGTCGAAGAACCATCGGCCCCACGGGGTCACCATCGCCAGGGTCAACAACCCCACCATGGAGCCCACCAGGACGACCTTCCACCACACGTACGGCTTGGCCACCAGCAACAGCACCCACAGAGTGGTCGCGCACAGCGTGATCACCACGGCCGTACGGTCCGAGGGGTCGGGGACCGTACGGCCGCCCAACACCATCAGGTAGGTGGTCACCGCCGCCACACCCGCCACCAGGCCGGAGGGGATCGCCAGACGCAGGGTGCGCATGACGAACCCCGGCCGGGCGATGTCGGTGTTGGGCGCCAACGCCAGGAAGAACGACGGGATGCCGAAGGTCACCGCGTTGATCAGTGTCGCGTGGCGGGGGAAGAAGGGGTAGGAGACCGCCAACAGACCCACGACGATCGCCAGGGTCATCGTGTACACGGTCTTGGTGAGGAACAGGCTCGCCACCCGCTCGATGTTGCCGATGACCCGACGACCCTCGGCCACCACCCGGGGCAGCACCGCGAACCGGTCGTCCAACAGCACCAACTGCGCCACCGAGCGCGAGGCCGGGCTGCCCGAGCCCATCGCCACACCGATGTCGGCCTCCTTCAAGGCCAGGACGTCGTTGACACCGTCACCGGTCATCGCCACCGTGTGGCCGCGGTCGCGCAGGCCGCGCACCATGTCGCGTTTGCGCTCCGGGGTCACCCGGCCGAAGGCCGTCCCCTCCTCCACCTCGCGCGCCAGGGTGGCGGGGTCCTCGGAGAGGGTCCGCGCGTCCACGGGCCGGTCCGCCCCGCGCATCCCCAGCCCGCGGCCGACCGCGCCCACCGAGGCGGCGTGGTCGCCCGACACGATCTTGACGTCGACCCCCTGGTCGGAGAAGTAGTCCAGGGTAGGACCGGAGTCCTCGCGCACCCGTTGGTCCAGGACCACCAACGACACCGGTCGCAGAGCGCCCGGGGCCGAGGCCTCGTCCACGCGTACGTCCCCGCGGGCCAGCAGCAGGACCCGCAGGCCCTGTTCGCCCAGGCGGGCCGCCTCCAGAGCGGCGGGGGAGTCCGCGGGGACCAGGACGTCGGCGGCGCCCAGCACCCAGTGCTCCTCGCCGCCGGGCGCGAGCAGGCTCGCCCCGCTCCATTTGCGGGCGGAGGAGAACGGCGCCAGCGCGGTCGCCTTCCAACCCGGATCCTCCTGCCCCTGGGCCGCGCAGCCCTCGGCGATCGCGGCCATGCTCGGGTTGGGGTTCGGGTCGGTGGCGGCCAGCGCGGCCAGTACACGGGTCGGGGAGACCGGGACGCCGTTGGAGCCGGAGGCCCCGCCCAGGTCGCGGATCTCGGTCAGCCTCATACCGACCTCGGTCAGCGTGCCCGTCTTGTCGGTGCACACCACGTCCACACGGGCCAGGCCCTCGATCGCGGGCAGCTCCTGGACCAGGCACCGGTGCCGTCCCAGCCGGATCACCCCGACCGCGAACGCGATGCTGGTCAACAGGATCAGCCCTTCGGGGATCATCGACACCAGCGCCGCCACCATGCTGCGCAGAGCGTCGGCGAAGGGCCCGGAGATCCCACCGGAGGCCGTCTCGGGCTCCAAGGCGACGTGACCGCCCAGGAAGAGCTGGCTGTAGATCAGGAGGGCGCCGATCGGGAACAGGGCGAAGGTGATCCATCGCAGGATCCGGTCGATCCCCGAACGCAGCTCCGAACGGACCAGGGAGAACCGGCTCGCCTCCTCGGCCAGACGGGCCGCGTAGGCGTGACGCCCCACCTTGGTGGCCCGGAAACGCCCCGAGCCAGCCACCACGAAACTGCCCGACATGACGGTGTCGCCCGGCGCCTTGACCACGGGGTCGGCCTCGCCCGTCAACAGGGACTCGTCGACCTCCAGCCCGCCGGCCCAGGTCACCACGCCGTCCACGACCACCTGGTCGCCGACGCCGACGTCCAGGACCTCGTCCAGGACGATCTCCTGGGCGGACACCCGGACCACGGCCCCGTCGCGGACCACCCGGGGGCGGGCCGCGTTGACGATCGCGAGCCGGTCCAAGGTGCGCTTGGCCCGTAGTTCCTGGACGATCCCGATCAGGGTGTTGATCACGATGACCATGGCGAAGAGGCCGTCCTGCACCGGGCCGATCACCGCGATGATCGCGAACAGTACGGCGATCATCGCGTTGATCCGGGTGAAGATGTTCCCTCGGATGATCTGGGCGACGCTGCGGCTCGCACGGACCGGAACGTCGTTGGTCCTGCCCGCGGCGACCCGCTCGGCGACCTCGGGCCCGGAGAGTCCGGGCTCCGGCGGGGCCCCGGTGATCGGCCTCCGATCCGTCGTCGAGGAGGCCCGACCACGGTCGGTCCGGTCTGCTTCTTCGGGCACGCGTGACTCCTGATCGAACGGAGAGGGCGAGAGCGGGGCCGGAACGGTTCTCACGAGGTGTGTGCCGTCACACGGGCCCCTGTGTCGACGAGAACAAGAGTAGAGAGCCTTCAGCCTAGAAGAGCACCGACCGGGGCGGACTGGAGACGACACCCGAAGTTCCGTAGGGTCGTCCCCCCCAGATGGCACGGGGGTGTGCACCACCCCCGGCCCGAGGGAACCACCACCACAGGGCCCCGAACGTCCGAGAGGGGACCCACGACCCCCGGAGGGGCATCATGTGCACCGTCATCGTCGGTTTCGATCCCGAGGCCGCCACACCCCTGGTCGTGGCCGCGTTACGCGACGAGATGCGTTCGCGACCCTGGGACGGTCCGGCCCGCCACTGGCCGGAGCGGCCCACACTGGTGGGAGGCCGTGACCGTCTGGCCGGGGGCACCTGGCTGGCCGTGGACCCGGAGCGGCCTCGGGTGGCGGCACTGCTCAACGGCTGGCCCTGGGACGGTCGGATGCCTTGGGAGGGCACCTATCCGGCGAGTCGGGGAGATCTGCCGTTGCACGCGCTGGGACGGGGGAACCGAGACCCGTTGGCCGGAGAGGACCCGACCCGGTACGCGCCCTTCCACCTGCTGGACGCCGACGCCCACCGGGCCACCCTGTACAGCTGGGACGGGCGGTGCCTGGACGTCCGTTCCCTGCCTCGAGGGGTGACCACCATCGTCAACACCGGTCTGGATCCGGCCGATCCTCGAGCGGTCCGGCACACCCCGGAGTTCGCCCGGACCCGGCCCGACCCGGATCCGGACGCCGGAGACGGGCCCCGAACGGTCGAGGAGATCTGGGGGGAGTGGCCGGGGCTGATCACCCGGGCCGCGCACGAGACCCCGCGCTCGCCCGGTGTGGGGCTCACCGAGGGGGACCCCTCCGCCCTCATCGCCCACGCCGACCTGGGGGACGGTCAGGTGTGGTCGACGGGATCGGTCACGTTGCTGGCGCTGGGGCGGGACTCCCTGAGCTACGCCTTCACCGCCGACCCCGCGGATCCGAAGGCCTGGCGGACGATCGAGGTCTGAACCCGCCCCATGGGAGGGGAGGGCCGTTGCGGCCCTCCCCGGGGGCGATCAGAACAGGAGGAGGAAGGCCAGGGCCCCCAAGAGGGTCACGCCGACGAAGGCGACGATCGAGATGAGGGCGTTGGATCGGAAACGCGTGTCGTCTCCGGGGGCGAAGGTGTCGTTCATCCCCCCATCATGGCCTCCGAAGCGCACGCGAGGGGTCGGCGGGCCGATGTCGGACGGCCAACGGGGGACCGGATCCCGGGTTACGGAGAAGCCGTACGGGTACGGTCACCGGTCACGACCCATCGACGGCCGAACGTCCGGAACGCCCTGAGGAGCGCGGATGTCGCGAGGTTCGGCCGGGTTCACGGCGACTCGGAGATTTTTCGACGGAAGTTTTTCGAAAGCGCGTCATAGGCGCCGTGCGGGAGCGTCTCATCTGAGACAACAGTCCGAAGACCACGAGACCCTTCCGAGGAACACGCCATGATGAGCGCCCGCTCCGCCGCCACCCCCGCCCTGCGTCCGATGGGCGACCCCGCCCACCTGGTGGGGCAGTGGGTCCGGGTGTACGACGACGGCACCGTCGGCCTGCTTCTGGAGGCCGACGACACCTCTTGGAGCATGCGCACCCCCACCGGGATCCGCTCCGGCCGAGGGCGTCTGGCCGCCGAGCCCGTCACCCACAGGGAGCAGAGCGGCCCCACGCGTCGGCGCCTGCGCGCGGTGATGGACGACCCCGGTCTCCCCGGTGCGGAGGACCTCGACCTCCTCGACCTCCAGCTCGCCGCCCACCCCTAGGGGGTGTACCGGTTCCGGGGTGTCGTCCCTGTTCATCCAGGGTGCGACGGCCCCGGGACTGTTGATCGGGTCACGCCGGCCGTGACGCGTAAACCCTCTGCGTGAACGCGACGTCTCCCAGAGAGACGACTCTTCCGTCGTCGAAGACGCGTGAGACCCGCGCGTACACGGCAGGGGGCACCATGACGGGCCGAGGGACCGATCGTATGGAGACCGGAGCGTACTGGCTGCTCTACGTCGTCTCCTTCAGCGGGGCACTCCTGCACTGGCGTCTGGGGAACGAGCTCCTCGCGGCGCTCTGCGGGATCACGGCGTTGCTGAGCGCCCTCCTCATCGGAGGGATCAGGATCACGCCGGTGCCCAGGTGACCGGGAGGATCCTGGTATTCCCACTCCACCTGCGTTGATCATCACCCGGGACCACACCCGATATCGGTGCGTTCCGCACGGGCACGTGCGGATAGTCTTCCCTCATGCGTTCATGGTCTGCGCCTGACATCGTCCCCCTGCCGGGTACCGGCGGCCCCCTGCGTATCCACGACACCGCCACGGGTCGGATAAGGACGACGACGCCGGGTCCCACCGCCGGAATGTACGCCTGCGGGATCACCCCCTACGACGCCGCGCATCTGGGCCACGCCTTCACCTATCTCACCTTCGACCTGGTCAACCGGGTGTGGCGCGACGCCGGTCACGACGTCGACTACGTCCAGAACACCACCGACATCGACGACCCCCTCCTGGAGCGGGCCGAGGCGACCGGGGTCGACTGGCGGGACCTGGCCCACCGGGAGATCGACGTCTTCCGTGAGGACATGGCGGCCCTGTCGATCATCCCGCCGACCTCCTTCGTCGGTGTGGTGGAGTCGGTCGACCTCATCAGCGAGCTGGCCCTGCGGATCAAGGAGAGCGGTGCCGCCTACGACGTCGACGGCGACCTGTACTTCTCCGTGGCCGAGGCGTCCCGCTTCGGCGAGATCGGGCACCTCGACCGCGAGGAGATGCTGACGCTGTTCGGTCAGCGCGGCGGCGACCCCGACCGTCCCGGCAAGAAGGACCCCCTCGACTGGCTGCTCTGGCGCGCCGAACGCCCCGGCGAGCCCGCCTGGGACAGCCCCCTCGGCCGAGGCCGGCCCGGCTGGCACATCGAGTGCAGCGCCATCGCCCTGGACCGTCTCGGCCCGGAGTTCGACCTCAACGGCGGCGGCAACGACCTGATCTTCCCGCACCACGAGATGGGCGCCGCCGAGGCCCGATGCGTCACCGGTCGACCCAACGCCCACAACCACCTGCACGTGGGCATGGTCGGTCTGAACGGCGAGAAGATGTCCAAGTCCCTGGGCAACCTCGTGTTCGTCTCCAAGCTGCGGGCCGAGGGGGTGGAGCCGGGCGTGATCCGCCTGGCCATGCTCACCCACCACTACCGCGCCGCCTGGGAGTGGACCGACGCCGAGCTGTCCACCGCCGTCGAGCGGGCCGGACGCTGGCGTGCCGCCTTCGCCCTGGGGTCCGCGCCCGACGCGGCGCCCCTGCTGGCCGAGGTGCGCGCCGCCCTCGCCGAGGACCTGGACTCTCCGGCCGCCCTGGCCGCCGTGGACCGCTGGGTCGACCTCGCCCTGACCGAGGGCGGTGGCGACACCGGGGCCCCGGCCCTGGCGCGCACGACCGTCGCCACTCTGCTCGGCGTCGAACTCCCCTGATCGTCGGACACGCTTCCGCGCCCGCCCCGACCGGTTCTTCTGGGGCGGGCGCGGATCCTCTCCGTCACCGCGGTACGACGTCGGCCGGGGCCTCGCCCAGAAGATCGTTCGGCCGGGGCGGCACGGACGGTGACAGACGTACGATCGGGATCCCGTTCTCGGGGTCGGCCCCCAGCTCTTCGAGGAGTCGCGAGGACGGATCGTCCCCGTGCCCCAGCGCCCGAAACAGCCCCCGCGCGGATCCGGGGTGGCGCCGCGCGTAGTGCGCCAACGCCGCGCTCGACTCCTCAGGCGGCAGCAACTCGGCCGTCCCCCTATGCCGGTGGCGGCCCGTCTGGAAGAGCACCTTCGGCTCTCGACGGATGTTACGGAACCACTGGGAGCGTCCTCCGTACCCGGAGGCGACCAGGATCGCCCCGGTCGCGTCGTTGCGCCCCACCACCTCCAGCACCGCCTGGCGGGCCTCGCCGCTGTTGCGTCCCCTATGGGTGAGCAGCACGAACCGGCGTCCCAACAGCGAGCCCAGCCCCAGCCGGTAGATCCAGATCGGCGCGCGGTACAGGGCGCGTTCGAGGGGGGTGTCCGGTGGCCTGGAGAACGTCATGGGATGGTCCCTTCGCTGGTGGGAGCGGGTCCGGGCGGCATGAGTGTAAGCACGGACCGTCCCGAAGAGGCGCACGCCACGCCATTCCAGAACGTCCTTCCGAGCGGGCCGTCCACCGCAAGGGACGGGGGAAGGGCGCAAGATCGCGCAAACGGGTCGGATCGGCCCGAGAGTAGCCTCGGACGCGCCGAGAACACCGAGATCGGTCGGCCTATCACCAGGGGGGAGCATGCAGTCGATCGATTTCGCCGCGACGGTCGACTTCGTCGAACGCTCCCTCCACTCCGACCTACGGCTGGAGCGCATCGCCGAGCACACCGGGTACTCGCCCTACCACCTGCACCGCTCCTTTCGCGCCGCCTTCGGCCTGACCCCGCACGCCTACGTCCATCGGAGACGGCTGACCGAGGCGGCACGGGAGCTGTCCCTGACCTCGGAACCGGTCATCGACATCGCGACGAGCCATGGGTTCCGCAACCAGCAGTCCTTCACCAACGCCTTCACGGCGGGTTACGGACTGTCCCCGGCCCTCTGGCGGCGCACACGGCCGTTCTTCCCGCTTCTGTCGCCCTACCACTTCGCCGAGTCCGAATGGGGGATCGGTCGGGCCACGGACGGTTTCGAGATCACCGATCGGGTCGACGTCGGCCGACTCCTTCCGCTGTCCCACGCCTCGGTGGACATGCTTCCGGTGCTCGTGCCCGAGCAGCACACGGAGGCCTTGAACCTGCTTCTCGACTCGTGTCGGGTCCTTCTCGCCCACGTCGACGGACATCCGGCGGCGGCGATGATCGTCGATCCCGGGAACGGTCACATCGAGTACCTCGCCGTCCACCCGCTGGCCCGAGGTTCCTCGGTGGTGCGAGCGCTGGTGGACAGGGCCCGACGGCATCACCGGCGCCTGTCCGTCACCACCTTCCGGGAGGGGGACAAGGCCGATCTCGGCCACCGTCGGGCCCTGCTCTCCCTCGGGTTCGGCCCCGCTTCGCTGCGAACGGAGTTCGGCCACCCCACGCAACTACTCGAACTCGATCCCTCTGGAGGGCCGCTGTGACTTCCGTCTTCCCCGACGTCCACGAAGAGGAGGCCGCGCACCTCGCCCGGACTCTGGAGCTCCTGGAGAGCAGGATCGAGGCGCTGACCGGGGCGCTCGACGGCCACGACACCGACTACAACGACGTGAAGTCCTATATGTCGGACAACAGGGGTGAGATCGACCCCGCCGAGATGTACCAGAACGAGCTCATCCTGCGTGATATCGATGCCAGGGGCGCGCACGCCATGCGTCTGCGCGAGCGCCTCGAGACGATGCGCGGCTCCCCCTACTTCGCCCGCCTCGACTTCGCCCCGGACGGTGCGTCCGCCGCCGAGGCCCACTACATCGGACGCCAGGGGCTCCAGAGCGCCGAGGGGACGGCGGTGGTGGACTGGCGCACCCCGCTCGGCGGAATGTTCTACGAACGCGAACCCGGACGGGCCTCCTACGAAGCGCCCTCGGGGACGATCGGCGGGACGATCGAGCGAAAGCGTCAGTTCAAGGTCGAGAACGGGAGGCTGCGGTTCGTCTTGGACACCGCCGAGGCCATCCGTGACGAGATCCTGCTGGAGGAGATCGGGCGCACGAGCAGCGCCCACATGCGTTCGATCATCGCCACCATCCAGCGCGAGCAGAACGCCATCATCCGTAACGAGTCGGACGGCACGCTCATCATCCAAGGGGTCGCCGGTTCCGGGAAGACCTCCATCGCCCTGCACCGCATCGCCTACCTGCTGTTCCGTCGGCGCGGGCGGCTCAAGGCGGAGAACATCGCCATCATCTCGCCCAACGGGCTCTTCGCCGAGTACGTCTCCGACGTGCTGCCCGAACTGGGCGAGGAGGCGGTGGTCGCGCTCGACCTGGCCGCCGTGGCCCGGGGCAGGCTGGAACGGCACCGTCTGG
The DNA here is from genome assembly GCF_000341225.1 of Nocardiopsis alba DSM 43377. Classification (GTDB taxonomy): domain Bacteria; phylum Actinomycetota; class Actinomycetes; order Streptosporangiales; family Streptosporangiaceae; genus Nocardiopsis; species Nocardiopsis alba. Next base: position 10,132 of record NZ_ANAC01000009.1, on the reverse strand, counting down.
GGTTCACCGATCCGATCGATCCGGTGGAGCCGCTCGGTCCCGGCGGAGCGGCGGCGCGTGAGCGCGCACGGGCCAAATCGACCCTGGCCTTCCACCACTGGCTGGAACGGGCCTTGGACGAAGCGATCCAGGACTGTTTCGTCCCCCGGGAACTACGGCTCGGGGACCTGCGTATCGACGCCGAGGAACTGCGCGCCCACTTCGACCGGCTGTCCGCCCTGGGGGTCGCGGAACGTCTGCGGGTGATGGCCGAGCACCTCTGCCAGAGGGCCCGGTCGGAGAGCCCGCTCTTCTCCTCCACTCCGAAGGTCGGCGAGGTCGGGAAGCGGCTCACCGCCATGCTGACCGTGAAGAGCGCGCGTGCGCTGTACCGAGGACTGTTCCGAAGAGAGGACGCCCCGACGGTGTTCCGGGCGCCGGGGCCGGGCCTCCTGGAATGGGAGGACGTCTACCCCTTCCTCTTCGTGGCCGGAAGGTTCGGTGGGTGGGAGACGGACCAGGACGTCCTGCACCTCGTGATCGACGAGATGCAGGACCACTCACCGACCCAGTACGCGGTGCTGAGACGGATCTTCCGCCATGACATGACGATCCTCGGCGACGTGGCGCAGGCGCTGGGCAACACCGAGGACTACACCCTGGAACGGCTCGGCGGGCTGTTCGAGGGCGCGCGGGTGATGGAGCTGACCCGCGGCTACCGGTCCACGGTCGAGATCGCACGGTTCGCCTCGGCGATCCGCGGCACCGCCGTCACGACCATCGATCGCCACGGCGACCGGCCGAGGGTCCTCGGCTTCGACACCCCGGTCGAGGAGGTCGACCGGATCGCCGCCGAGATCGACCGCTTCCGCTCCACCGGAGCCCCCGACGGTTCCGGCGACGAGGGCGACCCCGGTCGGCTCGCGATCGTGACCAGGTCGCGGGCGGGTGCGAGGGAACTGCACGGGGAACTCTCGGAGAGGCTGGAGGGGGTCGTCCTGGCGACGGCGGACTCGCGGGGGGTCCTCGGAAACGACGTCACGGTCCTGCCGGTCGGTCTCGCCAAGGGGCTGGAGTTCGACGAGGTGATCGTGGCCCGGGCGTCGGAGCGGGAGTACGGAGCCGAGGCCGACCGCTCGTTGCTGTACATCGCCTGCACCCGTGCGTTGCACCGACTCACCCTGACCCACAGCGGACGGCCGAGCCCGCACCTGCCCGGGGACGAGACGACCGTGGAGCCCTGAGGGGCCGAACGGCGTGGGCGCCGGCATGGGCGGCTCCGAGAGTGGACGCCGCATCCGTGGACCGTCGGTGGAGGGTGCCATGATCCGGCGTATGGACACAGGACCGGACACACTCCGGAACAGCGACTGGGACCGTACCTTCCACGCATACGGGTGCGCGGCCGACCTTCCGGGGGCGCTGGCCGCCGTGCTCTCGGGAGACGCGGTAGCCTTCGGCGGGGCCTTGGACCACCTCTACGGCGCCGTCCTCCATCAGGGGACCGTGTATCCGGCGACGGCCCCGGCGGCGCTGTTCCTCGCCGGAGGGCTGGGCCTCTCCGCCCTGGACACGGTGGTGGAGGAGCGGGTGTCGGGGCCGATCACCGGAAGGGTGGTGCTCCTGGAGTTCCTCGCCGGAGCCGCGCTCGCCTCCCTGATCGACCACGACACGGGCACCCCCGCGCCCGCCCCGGTCCCCGAGACGGAACGCGACCGTGTGATCGCCATGATGCGCTCGGAGGACGAGGAGGAGGCGATCGCCGCCTGGGACGAGCCCGTGGTGGAGCGGCTCATGCTCGACGGGCTCGCCGACATGCGCGCCGCCGCGCCGGCCCTCGCCGACGCGGTCCGTCCGTTCTTGACCCACCCCGACCGGTCGACGCGGATCCGCGCGGTGGAGGCGGCGGCCGCGCTCTGCCGTCTGGGCGCCGGGACGCCGGACCTGTCCGGCGCCGCCGACCTGGCCGAGTGCCGTGACGAGGGAGCGGTGATCGTCCTGGCGCTGGGGGACATCGGCGAGGACACCACCGAGTTCCTCTCCCACGCCGATCCGGTCGTCCGGGTCTGTGCCGCCCTGGCACCGGCCCTGCGGAACGACCCGGCGGCCCTCGCCGAACTGCGCTCCGCCCTGACCGATCCCGACGCCGTGGAGGCCTGGTTCACGACACCGCCGAGCCTCTTCGCGCTCGGGGGACGCGACGTCCTGGTCGAGGCCCTGGCCGCGTCCTCGAACGCGACACGGGCCGTTCCGGACCCGTCGGTCGGGGCCGGAACGGGGGCCCCGGGGTGAAGATCCACGGATGTCCGATTCCCCGATGCCTTTGTGACCACCTTTGGCCACGGTCTCGTGGAAACGCCACCGATGGTCGGTTCTTCGTGATGGGATGGCGCGCATGACCACGACCACGACCAGTACCCCCACCCGGCCCAGCGCCGCGGCAGAGCTCATCGCGGACTTCGTCTCCACCGGCGGACGCCTCACCGACCGGGCCGACCTGGCCCGGTTCCTGCGCGACCACCGCCTGGTCACCGAAGGGGCCATCCCGATCACCCTCGCCGACCTGGACGAGGCCATCACCCTGCGTGACGGCATCCGGGCGTTCCTCGACGCCTCCGACACCCCCGACCCCGAGGTCCTGGGGCGTGCCCAGAAGGTGCTGGACGGCCTGCGCGTCACCGTCCGTCTGGAACCGACCGAGCAGGCCGAATCGCCGCTGGCCCCCGCCGTCGTCGACGAGGTCCGTCGCGGCCTGGCGCGTATCGCCGGAGCCTGGGCCGCCGTCCTGGCCACCGGCGAGTGGTGCCGTATGCGTCGGTGACCTCCTCGCCCCACGGTGGGTCCCGGTTCCCGGTTCCCGGGGGCCCGGGACCACGCCGTGGGACGACGAGGGCCCGGGCGGTCGGTTCAGCGGCGGCGGTCCTCCAGGAAACGCTCCCAACGGGCGACGCTGTCCTCCAGGCCGTAACGCTCCGCGGACTTCAGGGCGTGCGCTCCCATCCGGTGCCGCTCCTCGTCGTTCTCGACCAGACGCAGCAGGGCCCGGCCCAGCCCCTCGACGTCCTGGGGCGGTACGAGCAGCCCGTCGTGGCCGTCCTCGATGATCTCCCCAGGGCCGTGCGGGCAGTCGAAACTCACCACGGGCAACCCCACGGAGAAGGCCTCCACGATGGTCATCCCGAACCCCTCCACCTTGGAGCTCACCGCGAGGATCGACGCCTTGGACAGTTCCGAGGTGAGGTCCTTGGTCTTGCCCATGAGGTGGACGTTGTCCTCGACGCCCAGCCGTTCGGCGGTCTCCCGGATCTTGGCGGCCTTGTCACCGTCGCCGTAGATGCGCAGGGTCCAGTCGGGGTGTTCGGCGACCACGTGCGCGAACGCCTTGACCAGGGTCGGGTACTGCTTGACCGGCGACAGGCGGCCCGCGGCGGCGATCACCGGCTCGTCCAGGGTCGCCTGTGGCGGGGTGCCCGGCTCCAGCGCGTTGGGCATGACCGTGAGGAAGTCGTCCCCACGCCCCAGTAGTTCGCGGTAGGCGTTCCGGTCGGCCTCGGTGAGGACGCTCAGCCCGTCCATCCTCCGGTAGCGGCGGTCGATCGCCTTGACCAGGTCGGGCTTGTGCTCGGCCAGGTTGAGGTGCTCCTGCCCGATCACGCGCAGGCGTTTGGGCGACCACGCGGCCAGCATCAGGTTGATGCCGGGGCGGGTTCCGATGACCACGTCCGCGTCGGTGGTCTTCAGGTAGCGGTGCAGGGCGGAGACGGCCTCGGGCGTGAAGTTCTGGTTGCGGGCCAGCTCCGACGGGGGGATCACGGCGGCGGCGCGCCGCTCCCACCACGTACGGGAGAACCGGCTCATGACGCGTTTCTCCCCGGTCCGGTCCTCCATCGGCACGAGGGGGACCCGGTCGGTCAGTGGGAAGAAGGGCTTGACGCGCCTACGGACCAGACTGACGATCTCGACCTCGTGCCGCTCGGACAACCCGCGGGCGAGATTGTGCACGGTCCGTACCGTGCCGCCCATGGTGTAGCCGTTGGCGATGACGAAGGCGATTTTCACAGCGCTGTCCCCCGATCCCTCCTCTCGCGGGCCGAAGGGACGATCGGTCCGGGTCCACCGGAGGGCGTGCCCTCGGAACGTGGGCGGGAACGGGCGCTCAACGCGCCTCCACGCCGGGGCAAGTGCTCCCGTACCCCTCCGGTCCGCGAGCCGTGTCCTCGGAACGTACCGCCCCGGAGCTAAAGACCGTGTAATAAAGGGGATATCCGCAGTCGGCGACGGCGCGTCGGATCGGGTCAGCCGTCCTCGCGGCCGCGCAGGTAGCGCTCGAACTCTTGGGCGATCGCGTCCCCGGAGGCCTCGGGCAGGTCGACCGTGTCCTTGGCCTCCTCCAGACCGCGGACGTAGGCGGCGATGTCCTCGTCCTCGGCGGTCAGGTCGTCGACCCCGGCCTGCCAGGACACCGACTCCTCGGGCAGATCGCCCAACGGGACCTCGGTCTCGATGAGGTCCTGCACCCAGCCCAGCAACGCCAGGGTCGCCTTCGGGCAGGGAGGTTGCGCGACGTAGTGCGGGATGGCCGCCCACAGCGACACCGTCTCGATCCCGGCGGAACCGAAGCGCTCGTGCACGACCCCGATGATGCCGGTCGGCCCCGTGTAGGTGGCGGTGTCCAGCCCGTGCCGGTCGCCCAGCCCCGGGGGAACGGCCATACCGGTCACCGGGATGGGACGGGTGTGCGGGGAGTCGGCCAACAGGGAACCCAACAGTACCGCGCGGCGCACACCGAGCTCACGGGCGATCGCCAGCAGGTCGGAGGCGTAGGAACGCCAACGCATGTTGGGCTCGGGGCCGCTGACCAGGACCACGTCGCGGCGTGAGCCCGGAGGCCGGACCACGCGCACACGGGTGGTGGGCCACTGGGTCTCGGTCAGGCGTCCGTCGACCACGGACATGCGCGGCCGGGCCACCTGGAAGTCGTAGTAGTCATCGGGCTCGAGGGAGCACAGCTCCTCGGCCTCCCACTTGCGGGCCAGGTGGTCCACGGCCAGGCTCGCGGCCTCACCGGCGTCGTTCCACCCTTCGAACGCCGCGACCATGACAGGCTCGACGAGCTCGCGGTCGAGCTGGATCATGGCGGCCCCTTTCCGGACGTGGACGCCCACCACCCTACGGGGTGGCGCCGCGACCGGGAAACCGTCCGAGGCGGGCCCGCTTCCGGGACGATGGCGTCCACCACTTCGGGACGCCCGTCTCACGTGCCGAAACAGCCGATGGGGTAGCCTCGCGATCAGCGACCGAACCGGACGACGACGTCCCAGGCGCTTTCACACAGCCGTGTGTCGTGGTCCGCTCGACGAGTTCCTCACGGGACGCTCGGTGTGGGGCCGCGGCGCACCAGAGAACTAGAGTTGCCGATATGAGAGATCGACGGACATTCCGTGAAGCACTGTCCCAGCGCGTGGTCGTTGCGGACGGGGCGATGGGCACCATGTTGCAGGCGCACGATCTCGACCTCGACCAGTTCGAGGGGCACGAGGGTTGTAACGACATCCTGAACCTCACCCGGCCGGATATCGTCCGGGACACCCACGCAGCCTTCTTCGAGGTCGGGTCCGACTGCGTCGAGACCAACACCTTCTCCGCCAACTACGGCGGCCTGATCGAATACGGGATCCAGGACCGTACCTACGAGATCGCGGAGGCGGGCGCCCGTATCGCCCGCGAGGCGGCGGACGAGTACTCCACGCCGGACCATCCCCGCTACGTGCTGGGGTCGGTCGGTCCCGGTACCCGACTGCCGAGCCTGGGGCATTCCCCCTTCGCCCTGCTGCGCGACTACTACGAGCAGGCCGGACGAGGGCTCATCGACGGCGGCGCCGACGCCATCCTGATCGAGACCTGTCAGGACCTGCTCCAGGTCAAGGCCGCCGTGATCGGCGCCAAGCGGGCGCGTCACGCCCTGGGCCGGGACATCCCGATCATCGCCCAGGTCGCCGTGGAGACCAGCGGCACCATGCTCATGGGATCGGAGATCGGCGCGGCGCTGACCTCTCTGGAGCCGCTGGGCATCGACGTGATCGGGATCAACTGCTCGACCGGCCCGGCCGAGATGAGCGAGCACCTGCGTTACCTGTCGCACCACTCGCCGATCCCCATCTCCTGCATGCCCAACGCGGGTCTGCCGGAGCTGGGACCCGACGGGGCGGTCTACAACCTCTCCCCGGAGGACCTGACCGACGCCCACGACACCTTCACCTCCGAGTTCGGGCTCAGCCTGGTGGGCGGCTGCTGCGGCACCACCCCAGAACACCTGCGCCAGGTCGTCGAGCGGGTACAGGGCCGCGGCATCAAGAACCGCCGGCCGCTGGTCGAACCGTCGACATCCTCGCTCTACCAGAGCGTTCCCTTCCGGCAGGACGCCAGCTATCTGGCGGTGGGCGAGCGGACCAACGCCAACGGCTCCAAGAAGTTCCGCAAGGCCATGCTGGCCGAGGACTGGGACGCCTGCGTGGAGATGGCCCGCGACCAGATCCGCGACGGCGCCCACGTGCTGGACCTGAACATCGACTACGTGGGTCGCGACGGTGTGGCCGACATGCGCGAGCTCGCCTTCCGGTTCGCCACGGCGTCCACTCTGCCGCTCATGCTCGACTCCACCGAGCCCCCCGTCCTGGAGGCGGGACTGGAGGCGCTCGGCGGGCGCGCGGTGATCAACTCCGTCAACTACGAGGACGGCGACGGTCCGGACTCGCGCTTCACCCGCATCATGCGCCTGGTCTCCGAGCACGGCGCCGCCGTGGTCGGTCTGTGCATCGACGAGGAGGGGCAGGCCCGTACCGCCGAGTGGAAGGTCCGGGTGGCCACCCGCCTGATCGAGCAGCTCACCGGCGAGTGGGGGATGCGTACCGGCGACATCGTCATCGACTGCCTCACCTTCCCCATCACCACCGGGCAGGAGGAGACCCGCCGGGACGGCATCGAGACCCTCGAGGCCATCCGCGAGCTCAAGCGCCGTTACCCGGAGGTGCAGACCACCCTGGGTCTGTCCAACCTGTCCTTCGGCGTCAACCCCGCCGCCCGCATCGTGCTGAACTCGGTCTTCCTGCACGAGGCGACCCAGGCGGGGCTGGACTCGGCGATCGTGCACGCCTCCAAGATCGTGCCGATCAACCAGATCCCCGAGGACCAGCTCAAGGTCGCCCTGGACCTGGTCTACGACCGTCGCGCGGACGACTACGATCCGCTGTCCACCTTCATCGACATGTTCGAGGGCGTGGACGCCAAGTCGATGAAGGCCTCGCGCGCCGAGGAACTGGCCTCGCTGCCGCTCTGGGAGCGGTTGGAGCGTCGGATCATCGACGGTGAGCTCACCGGGATCGAGGCCGACCTCGACGAGGCGCTGGCCGAGCGCCCCGCGCTGGCGATCGTCAACGACACCCTGCTGGAGGGCATGAAGACCGTCGGCGAGCTGTTCGGCTCCGGTCGGATGCAGCTGCCGTTCGTCCTCAAGTCCGCCGAGGTGATGAAGGCGGCCGTCGCCTACCTCGAACCGCACATGGAGAAGACCGACGACGACGGCAAGGGCCGGATCGTGCTCGCCACCGTCAAGGGCGACGTCCACGACATCGGCAAGAACCTCGTGGACATCATCCTGTCCAACAACGGTTACGAGGTCGTCAACCTCGGTATCAAGCAGCCGGTGTCGGCGATCCTGGAGGCGGCCGAGGAGAAGCGGGCCGACGTCATCGGGATGTCGGGTCTGCTGGTCAAGTCCACGGTGATCATGAAGGAGAACCTGGAGGAGATGAACTCCAGGGGGATGTCCGAGCGTTTCCCGGTCCTGCTGGGCGGTGCCGCGCTCACCCGCTCCTACGTGGAGCAGGATCTGGCCGAGATGTTCTCCGGCGAGGTCCGCTACGCCAAGGACGCCTTCGAGGGTCTGCGTCTGATGGACACCTTCATGGCGGTCAAGCGCGGCGAGGAGGGCGCCAAGCTGCCCGAGCTGCGTCAGCGGCGGGTCAAGCGGGGCGCCACGCTCAAGGTCACCGAGCCGGAGGAGATGCCGGCCCGCAGCGACGTGTCCACCACCAACGCGATCCCCACGCCGCCGTTCTGGGGCGACCGGATCAGCAAGGGCATCCCGCTGGCCGACTACGCGGCCTTCCTCGACGAGCGGGCCACCTTCATGGGCCAGTGGGGGCTGAAGGCCTCCCGGGGCGGTGACGGTCCCACCTACGAGGAGCTCGTGGAGACCGAGGGGCGTCCGCGCATGCGGATGTGGCTGGACCGGATCCAGACCGACGGTCTGCTGGAGGCCGCGGTCGTGCACGGCCACTACCCCTGCTACAGCGAGGGTGACGACCTGGTCGTGCTCGACGAGGACGGGGTCACCGAGCGGACCCGGTTCACCTTCCCGCGTCAGCGCCGTGACCGGCACCTGTGCCTGTCGGACTTCTTCCGGCCCAAGGAGTCGGGGGAGTTGGACGTGGTCACCTTCCAGGTGGTGACGGTGGGCGCGGCGATCAGCCGGGCCACCGCGGAGCTGTTCGAGAAGAACGCCTACCGCGACTACCTGGAGCTGCACGGTCTGTCGGTCCAGCTGACCGAGGCCCTGGCCGAGTACTGGCACACGCGGGTCCGCGCGGAGCTGGGCTTCGCCGGGGAGGACCCGGCCGAGCTGGACGCCTTCTTCAAGCTCGGTTACCGCGGCGCCCGTTTCTCCCTGGGTTACGGGGCCTGCCCCGAGCTGGAGGACCGGGCCAAGATCATGCGGTTGCTGGAACCCGAGCGGGTGGGGGTGACGTTGTCCGAGGAGTACCAGCTTGTTCCCGAGCAGGCCACCGACGCGATCGTCATTCATCATCCCGAGGCGACATACTTCAACGTCTGACCGGCCCTGACCAGGGGAGAGGCCCTACCGGAGTCCGACCCGGTGGGGCCTCTCCCCGTGCGGGGGCGGTCGGTCATGAGCCGATATGAGCGAATTGAGCACTATGAGTACCGAACCGACCGAGACCGCCCGGACCCCGGAGCGCCGCCTCCAGGCGGTGCTGATGGACATGGACGGCACCCTCATCGACAGCGAGCATCTGTGGGACGAGGCCGAGGCCGAGCTCGTCGCCGACCTCGGCGGTGTGTGGACCGAGGAGGACCACCTCCGCAACGTCGGCAACGCCGCCGAGCCGGTGGGCCGTTACATCATCGGTCTGACCGGGTCCGACCTCACGCCCCGACAGATCGCGGACCGTCTGTACGAGCGCTTCCTCGCCAAGCTGGAGGAGGGTGCCGAGCTGCGCCCCGGCGCCAAGGAACTGGTGGCGACGCTGACGGCGGCCGGTGTGCCGCTCTCCCTGGTGACCTCGACCGAGCGTTCCCTGATCTCCACCGCCATCGGCGGGATCGGTCTGGAGAGCTTCGACGACTCGGTGGCCGGGGACGAGGTGAGCGCGAACAAGCCCGACCCGGACCCCTACCTCCGCGCGGCCCGCAGGTTGGGCGTGGACCCGAGGCGTTGTGTGGCCCTGGAGGACTCCGTGGTCGGTGTGGCCTCTGCGTCGGGGGCCGGATGCGTCACGGTGGCGGTGCCCCACCACGTGGAGATCGAACCACGTGAGGGCGTGGTCATCAGGGACAGCCTGGTCGGGATCGACCTGGAATGGCTGGAGTCGCTGGTCGCCGACCGCTGAGCGGCGGTCGACGCCCCCTGGGCCTCGAGAGGATCACCTGTGAGGACACTCCCTAGGGGATGAGCCGGATGTGTGTTCGGGCGCGAGATGGGAGACTGGGGTCATGCCTGAGACTCTGACTATGACGTCCGGACTCACCCTGGGGGCCGCGCTGGCCGCGGTCGGCCTGATCATCACGTTCTTCGTGTGGCGGCGCAAGGGCCTGGCCTACGGTCTGCGCGGGCTGGCCTGGTCGATGCTCCCCCTGGTGGTGGGGCTGCTCGGCCTGATGACCGTGGTGATGCAGTTCTTCACCGGGCTGTTGGGGGTCTTGGCCGGTCTGGTCTTCAACCCGATCGTGTGGGCCGGTGTGGCCCTGGTGCCGATCATGGTGGTCCTCTACGTGGTCTCGGGCCTCATGAAGGCCAGGGGGATCGGGGTGCGCGGGGCCAAGGCGGGTTCCTCCGAGGGCGCGAAGCCCAAGG
>NZ_ANAC01000008.1 GCF_000341225.1 Nocardiopsis alba DSM 43377 | reverse complement strand
AGGCCGGAGCCGCAGGGCCCGGAGGCCGCCGGTCCGGCGCCGTCCGCGGCGGGTCAGGTCAAGGCGCCGAAGCAGAAGAAGTCCGGTGACGACGACCTCGACGACATCGAGGCCCTGCTGCGCAAGCACGGCATCGAGTAGCGACGACGAGGCGGGGTGATGAGTAGCCCCGCTTGACACACGACGGTGGCCCCGCTTCGGCGGGGCCACCGTCGTGTGCGACCCCCTTCGGGGGAACTTGTGACGAGACATCCGGATTCATAGCACTTGCCATAGCTCGGGGGAATGGGTTCCCCTTGTGGGCCTGATGATCGTAAGGTGCATGAGGCCGAGAGTGTCCGCTGTCCCCCCAGCTCACCCCCGTCATCCGATGAATGAGAACTTTGTGCACGTTAGTTCTCATGTGGGTTGTTTATTAGTGTTTGTTACGATTTAGCCACATGGACAGACTTTGGACAGCGGGGGCCCAAAGGGCGAGTAAATTGGTCGCTGTGTAACATCCCGGGCTGAACGTGCACATGGGTGTCCACCGCTCAAAGGGGACAGACCGTGTGCGTCAGAGCCGACGTGGTGGGCGATCCCCCCTCCCCGTCGGACGCGAAGCCCACGCCAGCCAGTGTCGAGAACCGACCGGCCCCACAGTGAGGCCCGGCAGGGTCACCCCCAGGTGCCTCACGAGTGGGCTCTGTCCTCTCGGTCAGAAGCGTAAGAGTGGAGAGTGGTCGCCCGATGAGTGCGCCCTCACAGGTCCCCGGGTCGGTCGAGGAGGCCGACGCCGCGGACACCGCCGTGACGGCCACCGAAGGCCGCGGCGACGCCGCCAACCGATCACTGCGTCAGATCGCGTGGCAGCGTCTGCGTCGCGACAAGGTCGCCATGGTCTCGGGCGTGGTCGTGGTGCTGCTCATCCTCGCCGCGCTCCTCGCGCCCCTCCTGACCAAGTGGTTCGGTCACCCGCCCACCCAGTTCAACCAGGACCTGATCGACCCCAGTCGACGGATCCCCTATCTCGATCCCGAGAACCCCGAACTGGGCGTGGACCGTTGGGGCGGCATCAGCTCCGACCACCTGCTCGGCGTCGAGCCGACCACCGGTCGCGACCTGTTCAGTCGGATCCTCTACGGGGCCCAGATCTCCCTGTTGGTCGCCTTCCTGGCCACCCTGGTCTGTGTCGCCATCGGCACCGCGCTGGGCATCATCGCCGGTTACATGGGCGGCTGGGTCGACACCATCATCAGCCGTGCGATGGACATCTTCCTCGCCTTCCCGCTGGTGCTCTTCGCCATCGCCCTGGTCGGGGTCATCCCCGAGGGGGTCATGGGGCTGACCGGTAACGGGTTGAGGATCGGCGTCATCGTCTTCATCATCGGGTTCTTCAACTGGCCCTACATCGCCCGTATCGTCCGCGGTCAGACCCTGGCCCTGCGCGAGCGGGAGTTCGTGGAGGCCGCCAAGAGCCTGGGCGCGGGCAACGGGCACATCCTGGTCAAGGAGATCCTGCCCAACCTGGTCACCCCGATCATCGTCTACTCCACACTCCTGATCCCCACGAACATCCTGTTCGAGGCGGCTCTGAGCTTCCTCGGTGTCGGTATCAACCCGCCCACTCCGAGTTGGGGAAAGATGCTCTCCGAGGCGGTGCCCTTCTACCAGCAGGCGCCCTACTTCATCATCTTCCCCGGTATGGCCATCTTCATCACCGTGCTCGCCTTCAACCTGTTCGGCGACGGTCTTCGAGATGCCTTCGACCCCAGAACCTCGGACTGACCCCCGCTCGTACGGGGCTGTCTCGGCAACCCCGTGCGGGCGTGGATCAACCCGCGGGTCCAACCCATCCCCACACCAGGTCTCAGAGAGGTAGATCCTTGAGGAAAAGAGCCCTCGGCTTCGTCGCGCTCGGCGCGGCCGCATCCCTCTTCCTGTCCGCCTGCGGCGGCGCCGCCACCGGCGGTGGCGGTTCCGACTCGGACGGCAGCTTCGACCTCGGTTCCACCGAGGTCGTCAACCCGTCGGACAAGACCGGTGGCACCCTGAAGTACGCCATCGCCGGCGACTTCGACTCCACCGACCCCGCCAACACCTACTACGCGTTCAACTGGAACTTCTCCCGTTACTACGCGCGTACGCTGCTGGCCTTCAACCCGGCTCCGGGTGAGGGCGCCACCGAGCTGATCCCGGACATGGCCGTGGACCTGCCGGAGCCCAACGACGACTTCACCGAGTGGACCGTCAAGATCCAGGAAGGCCTCAAGTACGAGGACGGCACCGAGATCACGGCCGAGGACATCAAGTACGGCATCGCCCGTGCCAACTTCAACGGCGGCGTGTTCACCGAGGGCCCGCAGTACTTCAAGGCCCACCTGGACCAGGACGACCACAACGTCTACGAGGGCGACGACCCGCTCGCGGGCTTCGACTCCATCGAGACCCCGGACGACTACACCCTGGTCTTCCACCTCAAGGACTCCTTCTCCGAGTTCCCGAACGTGCTGACCCAGCCGCAGACCGCCCCGGTGCCGATCGAGGCCGACCGCGGTGAGCTGTACCAGGAGCACGTCCTGTCCTCGGGTCCGTACAAGTTCGACGGCGACTACGAGCCCGGCGTCAAGCTCAACCTGGAGCGCAACGAGCACTGGGACGCCGACACCGACGCCGTGCGTCCGGCCCTGCCGGACCGCATCGAGGTCGAGATCGGCGTCAACCAGGACGAGATCGACGAGCGCCTGGTCAGCGGCGAGCTCGACGTCGACCTCTCCGGCACCGGCGTCGGCCCGGCGATGCACTCGCGTCTGCTCGACGACGAGGCCATTCAGGGCAACCTGGACAACCCGTACACGGGCGCCCTGCGTTACGTGAACATCCACCTCCCCGTCATCGAGGACGTGGCCTGCCGTCAGGCGATCATGTACGCCGCCGACCGTGACAGCATGTGGCGCGCCTGGGGCGGCGCCGAGGGCGGCGACATCGCCACCAACCTGCTGCCCCCGGCGATCCCGGGCTCCGACACCGAGTCTGACCTGTACCCGTCCGCGGACAACAAGGGCGACCTCGACAAGGCTCGGGAGAAGCTCGAGGAGTGCGGCGAGGACGACGGTTTCAAGACCAACATCGCCGTCCGCGTCGAGCGCGAGAAGGACGTCCAGACCGCCGAGGCCCTTCAGCAGGCCCTGGGCGAGGTCGGCATCGAGGCTGAGATCAAGAGCTTCCCGTCCGCCGACTTCTTCGGTCAGTACGCCGGTTCGCAGGACTACGTCCGTGAGAACAACATCGGCATGAGCGTCTCCGGCTGGGGTCCGGACTGGCCCACCGGTTACGGCTTCGCCTCCAAGATCACGCACGGCGACGCGATCATGGAGACCGGTAACTTCAACACCTCCGAGCTGGACGACCCCGAGGTCAACGGTCTCTGGGACGAGGCCCTCAAGACGGAGGACCCGGACGAGCGCGCCGAGATCTACGGCCGCATCGACACCCTCGTCATGGAGAACGCCGCCATCCTGCCGGTGGTCTTCGACAAGGCCCTGATGTACCGCTCCGACGACCTGACCAACGTCTACTACACGCCCGCCTACATGATGTACGACTTCATGGCGATCGGCGTGGACCGGGACTAGAGCCCGATACCAGCCTGAACTAGTACGAGAAGGCAGGTGAAAGCGGCGGGACGCCCCGGGTGATCCCCGGGGCGCCCCCGCCGCCGACCGCGATGCTGAACTATATTCTTCGCCGCCTTGGTGCGGGTCTCTTGCTTCTCACCGTCGTCACGGCGGTGACCTTCTGGATCTTCTACGTCCTGCCCAGGTGGGCCGGCGTCACCCCGCAGGGCATGGCGGCGATGTACGTGGGCAAGGCGCCCACCCCCGAGGCCCTCGAGGCCACGGTGGAACGCCTCGGTCTCGACCAGCCGGTCGCGGTCCAGTTCGTCGAGTTCATCCGCAGCATCCTCTTCGGCCAGGAGTTCACCTTCGGCCGTGAGACCGTCGAGTGCGCGGCGCCCTGCCTGGGCTACTCCTTCACCACCAACTCGCCGGTGCTACCGCAGATCCTCGATCGCCTCCCCGTCACCATGTCCCTGGGGCTGGGCGCGGCCGTGATCTGGGTCGTCGGCGGCGTCTCGGTCGGTGTGCTCTCCGCGGTCAAGAAGGGCAGCATCTTCGACCGCCTGGCGATGGGAACCGCCCTCATCGGCGTCTCCCTCCCCATCTACTTCACGGGTCTTCTGGCCCTGTCCTTCCTGGTCCACCAGTGGGGCCTGTTCCCCGTGTCGCGCTACGTGCCGCTGACCGAGGACCCGGTCGGCTGGTACCAGGTCATGCTCCTGCCCTGGATCACGCTGGCGTTCCTGCACGCCGCGCAGTACGCCCGGCAGACCCGCGCGGGCATGCTGGAGACCCTCAACGAGGACTACATCCGCACCGCCCGGGCCAAGGGTCTGAGCGAGCGGAAGGTGATCTTCAAGCACGCCCTCCGCCCCACCCTGACGCCCATCGTCACCATCCTGGGCCTGGACATCGGCATGGTCCTGGGCGGCGCGATCCTCACCGAGAAGGTGTTCTCCCTCAACGGCGTGGGTGCCTACGCGATCGACTCGATCGTCTCCAAGGACCTGCCCGTCGTCCTGGGCGTCACGCTCCTGGGCGCCGTCTTCATCGTGGTCTGCAACCTCATCGTCGACCTCCTCTACCCGGTGGTCGACCCGCGAGTGCGGCTCGCCAAGTGACGCGCGTCAGTGTGAACCCCGGACCGGCTCTACCGAAGGAAAAGTGACATGGCCTCGAACGGAACGGCTGCCTCCGACGCAGTCGTACGGGTGGACGATCTGCGGGTGACCTTCCCGACGATGGACGGTGACGTCCACGCGGTGAAGGGTCTCTCCTTCGAGGTGCCCGCCGGAGGCGCCCTGGGGATCGTGGGCGAGTCGGGCTCGGGTAAGAGCGTGACCTCGCTGGCCCTGATGGGTCTGCACCGGGGAAGTCGGGCGCAGATCACCGGCTCCATCGAGGTGGCCGGGCAGGACGTGGTCACCGCCACCGACAAGCAGCTGCGTCGGATGCGCGGTAACGACATCGCGATGGTCTTCCAGGACCCGATGCAGTCGCTGCACCCGCAGTACACCATCGGCAACCAGCTCATCGAGGCCTACCGGGTGCACCACCCCAAGGCCCCCAAGGCGGAGGCCCGCAAGCGCGCCGTCGAGGCCCTGGAGCGGGTGGGGATCCACGAGCCGGAGAAGCGGATCAATTCGTATCCGCACGAGTTCTCCGGTGGTATGCGTCAGCGTGTGGTCATCGCGATGGGGTTGATG
>NZ_ANAC01000007.1 GCF_000341225.1 Nocardiopsis alba DSM 43377 | reverse complement strand
CCACCTCAGGAACCGGAACACGATCCCCCGCCTCGAAGACGGTCGCACTCCCATCCCCCGAGATGAAACGGTCCTCCTCACCACCGGTCTGGATCTCGGTCCCCCCGGCACAGCCGGTCAGGACCAGTAGGGCGGCGGCGGACACCGCCAGGGCCCGTGCCCGTGAGGTCGTTCCCGGTGCCCCTCGTGGGGTCCGGCCGGGATCCGATCTTCGGCCGACGCGCGGCCGGATCGAGAAGAGCATGTGCGGTCCTCCCATCAACGTCGATGTGGTTCATCTGGTCTTTGCAGGTGGTCGGCGCTCTCTCGGGCGCCGAGGCGGTTCGTGACAGGCGACCGCTCACCCCGCCGCGGTCGCGAGCGGGATGTGCGGTGGGGCGCCGTGCCCCGGGTCAGATGAGGGTCGTCCAGTAGGTCCAGAACGCCTGGGCGATCACGACGGTCAACGCCGCCGCCCACAGGCACAGCACGGTGCTGTGGTAGCGCACCAGGACGTCGGTGATCCTGCGGACGCCCGGGGTCGAGGGGAGCCGGCCCTCCCTGACGTTGTGCAGGGTCGTGTACCAGAAGATCGGCACGGTCACCGCCCACACGACCATGCAGTAGGGGCACAGGGCCCCGATCCGGTACAGGCTCTGGAAGATCAGCCAGTGCACGAAGACCGCGCCGAACAGCGTGCCCGCCTGGAGCCCGAGCCAGAACCATCGGGGCGGGCGGGCCCCGGCGAGCAGGACCACCCCCACCGTGACGACCACGCTGAAGCCGATGATCCCCAGGATCGGGTTGGGGATGCCGAAGGCCTCGGCCTGGGGCGTGGTCATCACGGTGCCGCAGGAGAGCACCGGGTCGATGCTGCACGCGGGCACGTGATCGGGGTCGGCCAGGACCTTGAGCTTCTCGACCAGCAGGGCGGTGGCCGCGACCAGGCCCACCGCTCCGCCCAGGGCCAGCAGCCAGGGCAGCACGCGTCCGATGATCGCCCCGTCCGGACCGGTCGAGGTCCGTTCGGGGGCCTCGATCGGGGTCATTCGCCCAGCCCCGCGTCGATCCTCGACGAGAGCTCCTCGTAGGAGGGCATGCTCGACGTGCGGACACCGTCGACGAAGATCGTCGGGGTCCCCTGGACGCCGAGCTCCACCCCGTCGTCGAAGTCGGCCTGGACCCGGGCCTCGGTCTCCGGCGACTCCATCACCTCGGTGAACTCGTCGACGTCCAGGCCGAGGCCCTCGGCGAAACCGATGAACAGCTCGGCCTGGGACTCCCGGCTCTCGCCCCACTCGGGCTGGGTCTCGAACATGCGGACGTACATCTCGTCGAGGGCGTCCTGCTGGGCGGCGGCCTCGACGGCCGCGGCGGCCGGTCGGGAGTTGGCGTGCCCGGGGAGCGGGAAGTAGCGGATCACGACGTCGATCCGTCCCTCGTAGTCCTCCCGGATCCGCTCCATCACGGGGAACTGGGCGTAGCAGGCCTCGCACTCGAAGTCGAGGAACTCCACCACGGTGACCTGGGCGTCCTCGACCCGGTCGAGGTAGCGGCTGTCGTCGCGGACCAGGAGTTCGGCCGAGGCGGTCGGCGGGGCCTCGGGGGCGGAGGGGCGTGGGCCGGAGGCCTCCTCACCGTCCGATCCCGAGTACGCGAACACCCCGAGGGTGATCACGACGGCCAGGATCGCCAGGATGGACAGGCTGATGGTCAGGTTCTTGTTCACGGGTGTCGACTCCACAAGGGGCCGCGCTGCGAGGCGCGGTCCCGGATCACGTTCGGAGGAGGGGCGGGCCGGAACGTCCGGGCCGCCCGTGGAGCGCGGGGAGCCGGGGGCTCCGCGCGCGACGTGATCTACACCCTTTGGACGCACAGGAAGGTCAACAGACCGTCCGCGCGGTGGAGCGAGGGTTCGCCGGCGCCGGTCCTCGGCGAGGAGGTCTCGTGGGGCGCCTCGAAGAGGTCGAACAGCGCGAGCGCCGGGAAGGGCAGGAGCGGCAGGTTCCAGGAGATCGAGGGCTGGATCTGTGGGGGCCCGCAGGGGTGCGAGGTCCGGTCCTCCGTGGTCGCGGAGGCCGCGAGGTCGGTGCCGCCCTCGTCGGCGGCGGCGACCTGGGCGGTCGCCGGGACGGCGGCCCTGTCCGGGCCGTCGGTGGGCGCGGTGGCGAAGCTGCACGCCAACGACATCAGCACGAACATGCCCAGGAGCACCGCGAGGGTGCCCAGGCGCTTCGCGCGGAGACCGTTGCCCATGCAAGGCACTGTACCGGTGCCCGGATCACGGGTGATTCCGGGTCGCGGAACGCCTTCCGCGAGGTGAGGACGGGCGGGCGGGGCCGGTGCGACACCGCCCCCGCCCTCTCAGGTCAGTACATCTAGATCGTCCGTCCGCCGCGGACCACGCGCAGGGGCGCGGGGCGCTCGACGACCAGGCGGGCCGCGTCGGGGACGGCGAACTCGACCCGGTCCGGCGAGCCGGCCCCCTCGTAGCCGAGCACCGCCTCGGCGCCGACGAGCTCGGCGCCGGAGGTGGTGGCCAGACGCAGGCAGCGTTCGAGCTCGGCGTCGGTACGGGCGCCGGTCCGGTATCCGAGCAGGTGGGCGCGGTCGACCATGCTGCCCGTGCCGAAGGGCGACCAGGAGTCGCGGATGCCGTCGGAGCCGAGCGCGACCCGCACGCCGTGGCGCTCCATCAGGTCGAGGGTGGGGACGGGCGAATCACCCAGGGCACAGGTGGCCAGCCACACGCCCGCCTCGGCCATGGCGTCGAGGGTGGCGGGAAGGTCCGGCTCCTCCGTGTCGCACACGGCGAACCCGTGCGCGATGGTCACACGGCCCCGCATACCCGCGGCGAGCGTCCGACGGGCGATCTCTCGGATCTGCGCGAGCGCGTCGGGCCCCTGGTCGTGCAGGTGGATGTCGAGGTCGCGGCCGTGCTTCTCCGCCAGGGAGAAGATCGCGCCCAGGTGTCCCTCGAGGTCCCCCTCCAGGCCCACCGGGTCGATCCCGCCGACGTGGTCGGCGCCCTCGCCCAGGGCCTGTTCCATCAGGTCGAGCGTGCCGGGGTTGGTGAGCATGCCGAACTGCGGGAACGCGACGATCTGCACGTCGAGCACGCCCTTGAGCCGTTCGGCGGCGGCGCGCACCCCGTGGACGTTGCGCAGACCCAGCTCGGAGGAGACGTCGACGTGGGCGCGCATCGCCATGGTGCCGTTGCGCACCGCCTGGTCGAGGATCCGGAAGGCACGTGTCTCCACGTCCTCGTCGGCGGAGATCTGGGCGGCCAGGTCGGCGGCGATGAGGTCGCTCAGGGAGGAGACGGGTTCACGGCTCAGCCACGTCGAACCCCAGGTCGTCTTGTCGGGGTGGATGTGCGCGTCGACGAACCCCGGGGTGGTGAGCGTCGCCGCGGGTTCCGGGCCGTCGGTCGTGGTGGTGTCGGTGTGGTCGCGATGGGTCGTCATGGTGAGGTCCTGAGTGGTCGGAGGGGCGGGCGCGCCGGTCCACGCGACCGGCGCGCCCGTGAGGTGACGGTGCGGTGGGGGTGTGGTCGGCCCGGGGCTCCGCTTCCTACGCGTCGTCTCGGCGCAGCACGACGCGACGCTGGAGTTCCTTGACCTCGTCGGCCAGCTCGGGAGCGGGGCCGGAGACCGGGATCCCGGGGGCCACCCGGGTGATCGGCAGGGGGGCGACCGGTCCGGGGGCGACCCCCCATTCGGTCATCCACTCACCGAGCTGTGCGCCGCTGGTGGCGTAGACGATGCGGCCCAGACCCACCCAGGCGTGGGCGGCGCTGCACATCGGGCAGTGTTCGCCCGAGGTGTAGACGGTGGCGCTCTCGCGCTCCTCGGGGGTCATGTTCTCGGCGGCCCAGCGGGCGATCTCGAATTCGGGGTGCCGGGTGGCGTCTCCCCCGGAGACGCGGTTGCGGTCCTCGAAACGCACCGCTCCGTCGGCGTCGACGAGCAGTGATCCGAAGGGTTCGTCCCCGTCCTCCAGGGCCTCGCGGGCCAGGTCCACGCAGCGGCGCAGACGTTCCAGGTCGGTGGCGTCGATCGGCTGTGCCTCGGGTGATGTGCTCATACTCTCACTCTACGATAAATGGTATACCATTCACCGTCCCGGGCCGGGGAGTCGAACTCTCGCCCTGCCATGCGAGCGACACACCGTAGGATGCCGAACGCCTCCCGCCTTCGGCCACGACACGGGCGATGGTCTACCGAATTTGTACCGAGTCCGGGTGGCGGTGGGAGGATGGAGGTTGTGGACAGGCCTTCCGATCGCGGATCCGAGGCGGCCCGAGTGGCCGACCACCTCCGCGACGAGATTCTCGACGGCGTACGCGCCCCCGGCAGCAGGCTGGTCGAACGCGACCTCGCCGGCGAGCTGGGCGTCAGCCGTGTCCCCGTCCGGGACGCCCTGAAGACGCTGGTGGCCGAGGGTCTGGTCACCCTGCGCCCACGCACGTGGGCCGTGGTGCGCGAGTTCACCCCGAGCGACATCGCCGACCTGAACGAGGTGCGCGAGGCCTTCGAGGTGCTCGCCTTCCGCCTCGCCGCGCAACGGCACACCAGAACGGGGCTGGCCCGACTCCAGAACGCGCTGGAGATCGAACAGGAGGCCGCCGAGCGCGGAGACACCACGGCCGCGCGCCGGGCCGCCGCCGACTTCCACGAGATCGTCACCGACCTGGCGGGCAACCGTCTGCTGGGCGAGGTGGAGCACCTGCTCCGCAGTCGTATGCGGTGGCTGCTGGGCCGGCACGACGATCTGTCGCGGGTCGCGCGCCAGCACGCGCGTCTCTTCGAGGCCATCGCGCACCGCGACGAGGACCTGGTCGCCCACCTGGCCAGGGAACACCTGGTCAGCAGCCGACGCCTGCACACCGAACACGCCGAGGCCGCGAACGAGGCCGCGGAGACCTGATCCGCCCCCTTCGGGCCGGCCGGGTCGCTCTCACGACGACGGCCGGCGCGGCGAGCCCCGAAGACCTCCTCGCCGGGAGGGGCGATGATGGGGCGAGGAACCCGTCCGCGACGAAGGAGCACCGATGGGGAGCCCCGGAACACCGTTCGACCCGCGCGCCCTGCTCGCCGAGAGCCGACTCGGCGTCCTGGCCACGATCAAGTCCGACGGACGCCCACAACTGTCCCCGGTCATGCCCTTCTACGACCGGGACACCGAGACCCTGTACGTGTCGATGACCGAGGGGCGGGCCAAGACGGTGAACCTGCGCCGCGACCCCTGGGCCGCCCTGGAGACCACCGCCCCCGACGGCCTGGCGTGGGCGACGGCCGAGGGCCCCGTGGCCCTCACCGGCCCGGGCACGGACCCGCGCGGCCCCGAGGTCGAGGCCCTGGTGGACTATTACCGCCGCGCCGCCGGGGAGCACCCGGACTGGGACGAGTACCGGGAGGTGATGGTGTCCGAGCGCAGGGTGCTGATGGCGATGACGGTCGAGCACGTGTACGGCGAGAGCATTCGCTGACCGAGGGTTCGCGGGCGGAGGGGCGAACGTCGCTCTCCTCGGAGGGGAAAGCGCGATTTGACATTCGAACGTTCCCGTCGATCGAATGGCGACATGCCCCCCGAATTCGAAAAGAGTTCCCCTCCCCCCACTTCCTCATCCGATAACCGGAGGAATTCTCCGCCTTTCTCGGAAACGGCACGGGAGATCGCCGGAAAGACCTTTCCCCTCTATCTGTCGATGGTCGCCGGGGTCATCGGGACCCTGGTCACCGCGGCGGTCCTCGGCCACGCGGGAACCGCCTCCCTGGCCGCCTACGCGATGACCGTCGCCGTGTCCAACCCCGCCGTCATGGTGATCCAGGGGGCGTTACGCGGCTCCATGCCCTTCGTCGCCGAGAACGGCGACGACCCCGAGGCCCTCGAAGGCGTCTTCCGCCATTCCCTGTGGCTGGCCCTGTGCGTCGGTGCCCTGGGAGGCGTGCTCGTCGCCGGGGTTCCGTTCCTGGCCGGCCTCATCGGCGTACCCGAGGCGACGGTCGCCGCCTTCGGCCTCTTTCCCGCCCTCATGGCCCTCGCGCTGATGGCCACCTCCCTCCAGACCTGCGCCACCACCCTGCTGATCGCCCTGGGACACTCCCGGGAGGCGATGTGGGTCGGTCTGGTCAACACCGGTCTGTCGGTCGTGCTCATCCCGCTCCTGGTCCTGGGGCCGGGCCCCCTGCCCGCCCTCGGCATGACCGGGGCCGGCGTCGCCATGTGCGGCAACGCGGCTGCGGCCATGGTCACCGCCCACCTGCTGCTGCGCCGCCGTACCGTCCTGGCCGGACGCCGGATCCGCGTGACCTCCCCCGAGTGGGGGGTCGTGTGGCGGATCGCCCGGGTCGGACTGCCGATGGGCTCCACCATGCTCATCAAGTTCGGGGTCCTGGGCCTGACGGCGATGGCCGCCGCCACCGTCGGCGTGGTCGAGGCCGCCGCGCACCAGATCATGGTGACCCTGGTGACCTTCGTCTTCCTGCCCGCCACCGCCGTCGGCCAGGCGACCGTCCCCTTCATGGCCCGAGCCGCCAAGGAGGCCCCGGAGCGGGGCCACGGAGAGGTGCGCCGTGCCCTCCTGGCGGGCGTGGCCGTCGCCCTGCCCGTCGTGGCGGCGAGCGGACTGCTGGTCCTCCTCGTGGCCCGCCCCCTCCTGGGCGTCTTCTCCCCCGACCCTCGGGTGCAGGCCATGGTGATCGCCCTGCTGCCGCTGCTGCTCCTGGTCGTCCTGGCCGACGCCGCCCAGGTCATGCCGGGTATGGGTCTGCTCGCCGTGAAGCGGACGACGCCCACCCTGTACACGTTCGCGCTCTGTTTCGGGGCGCTCGCCCTCGCCGTCTTCCCGGTCGCCGCCGCCGGTGGGCTGGCCTGGCTCTGGGGCGCCTACGCCGTGGCCTGTGCGGGGCTGGTCCTGGGGCAGACCGGAGGGTTCCTACGGGCGACCGCCGCTCGCCCCGCCGAGGCCTGAACTCCGAGGAAGACCCATGACCGTCCGTTCACCCGCGCGCGGGTGAACGGACCGGGGTGTTCCGGGTACGACCACCTGCGAAGGAGGGCGGAGACCCGGATCGCGCGGGGCGCGCGTCGGACCGCCCATGGTGAGGGGGACCGATGGGTGAGAACGAGAAGGTCGCGCCGAGGGTGACGGTGGGGGTGGACGGCTCCGCGACCGGTGAGCGGGCCCTGGGATGGGCCGCCGCCGAGGCCGAGCGTCGAGGACTCCCCCTCCGGGTGGTCCATGCCCTGGACATGCCTCTGGTGATGTCGGTCTATGCGGGCCCCACGCGCTTCCCCCCGACGGAGGAGATCTCCGACCAGGGCCGACGGGTACTGGACCGCTCCGAGGCGCACGTCCACGAACTCCACCCGGAGCTTGCCGTGGAGACCGTCCTGGCGTCGGAGGACCCCGCCAAGGCCCTGCTGAACCGGATCTCGCCGGACGATCTGCTGGTGACGGGATCCCGAGGCCTGGGCGCGGCCCGCTCCGCCCTGGAATCCTCGGTGAGCGTCCGTCTGGCCGCCAGGGCGGTCTGCCCCGTGGTCGTGGTCCCGCACGGAGAGGGCTCGGTGGCCACTCCCCCGCGCCGGATCGTGGTGGGGGTGGACGGCTCCGAGGATTCGAGGAACGCCCTGGGGTTCGCGCTGCGGGAGGCCGCCCGGGTGGCGAACGGTTCGGTGGTCGTGGTGCACAGCCGGCTGGTGACGCTGCCCTTCGACCCGGCGGAACTGCCCCAGGGCGGGTGGACCCCGCCGGAGGACCTCGTGGACCGGTGGTCGCAGGAGATGGTCGCCGACATGCTCGCCCGAATCCAGGACGAGGAGACCGAGGGCGTGGGGGTGGCCGTCTCACGGGTCGACGCGGACCCGGCCACCGCGCTGATCGAGGCCGGGGAGAGCGCGGACATGATCGTGGTGGGCTCTCGGGGACGCGGCAGCGTGCGGGGGTTGCTGTTGGGCTCGGTGAGCCAGGGGGTCCTGCGCGGGGCGACCGTCCCCGTGGTGGTCCTGCCCCGCGCCGCCGTGAGAAGGCGCTGAGTCCGCCTCCCGTTCCCGAGTGTCAGAGGAGCCCGTGCTCGGCGAAGATCCGGTCGTAGATCCGCCGGATCACGGGCTCCTTGCGCCGGTTGTAGTCCATGACGATCCCGCCCTCCTCCGTGGTGGCCGCGGCCGCCGCGAGCTTGGCGTCCCGATAGAGGGCCAGGTCCTCGGGGTGGGAGGCGAGGTGGTCGCGGAACATGCGGTGCCGGACGAGTTCGGGGCAGTCCGGGCCGAACACGTGCAGGTTGGCGGCTGGAGAGGCCAGCGTGAGCAGGCGGTGCTCGTGCCAGAGCGGTTCGCGCACCGTGAGGACGAAACCGCGCGCCTCCAGGTCGGGCACGTAGGAGTCCTCGTCGGCGGGGTCGTCGACGGTGAGGTCGACGTCGATGATCGGTTTGGCCGGCAGCCCGAGGACCGCGGTCGAACCGACGTGTTCGATGTCCTTCACCCGATCGCCGAGCGCGGAACGGACCAGCGCGGCCACCTGGAAGAACCATACGGCCCACTCGGGGTCGTGGTCGACCACGTGGATCGGCTCGGGATCGGGGCGTCCCCGCACCCAGACGTCGTCATCGGACGGGGCCTCGTGGTGACGGGTGATCTCCTCGCGTGACGGCATGACCCCAGACTAACCATGGGTGAGCGCGGGCGTTCTTCTGGGAAGACTCCTCCATGGACGCGCCCCGGCCGAGCCACGCCACGGAGCCGCCCGCGACGACCGGTACCTCGTGGAAGGGCCCTCCGATGGACAGGGAAGCCGTCACCGTCATCGACCTCGCCGACGTGCGTCGGGACATGGGGACACTGGTCGGGGGCAAGGCCGCGAATCTGGGGGAGATGATCGCGGCCGGTGAACGGGTCCCACCGGGGTTCTGCGTCACCACCGCGGCCTTCGACACCGAAGAGGTGCCCGCCGAGGAGATCGTCCGGGCCTACGGCCGGATGGGACGCGGCCCGGTCGCGGTGCGCTCCAGCGCCACCGCCGAGGACCTGCCCGACGCCAGCTTCGCCGGACAGCAGGACACCTACCTGAACGTCGAGGGCGATGACGCCGTCGTGGACGCCGTCCGACGCTGTCGGGACTCCCTCGACAACGAGCGCGCCGTCTCCTACCGCAGGGCCAACGGCATCGACCGGGCCGACGTGCGCATGGCGGTCGTGGTCCAGAAGATGGTGGACGCCGCCACGGCCGGCGTCATGTTCACCGCCGACCCGCTCACCGGAACCCGGACCCGGACCGTGGTGGACGCGGTCCGCGGCCTGGGCACCGGGGTCGTCGACGGCTCGACCGAACCGGACCACTACGCCGCCGAGGACGGACGCCCGGTCGGCGACGTCGAAGGTTGCCTCACCGGGGCCCAGGTCACCGAACTGGCCGCGGCCGGACGCCGACTCCAGGAGCACTTCGACGCGCCCCAGGACGCCGAATGGGCCTACGACCGCGAGGGGGACCTGTGGCTGCTCCAGTCCCGCCCCATCACCACGCTCTTCCCCGTCCCGCCCCAGGACCCGCCCGACCCGCCCCGCCTGTACATGGAGGTGGGGCACATGCAGGGCATGCTGCGCCCCTTCACCCCCATGGGGCTGACCCTGCTCCAAGAGGTGTGGGTCCGCTGGTGGTCGATCGAAGGGACGGGCGACGCCCCTCGGAGCTCCTCCTCCCTCATGGTCGACATCGGGCGCCGGCTCTACATCGACCTCACACCGTTCCTGCGCAACCGGTGGCTGCACGCGAGGGTGCCGGCGGGCCTCGAGGTGTACGGTCCGCACATCCGTCGGGCGGTGGAACACCTGCTGGACGATCCGCGCTTCTCCCCCCGCCCCGGCCCGCCGTTCTCGGGGCGGACCGTGGCCTCCCTGGCCCGCACCCTGATCCCCGCCGCCCTGGTCGGGGTCGGGCGTTCTCTACTCCGGCCCACCGATGCCCGGGCCCGTGCCCACGCCGCGGTCGCCCGCCTGCGCACGATGCGGGGTCCCGGCCCCGGGGCCGATGCTCGGGAACGGCTGGACTGGGTCCTGGGCGAGGCCTTCTCTCGAATGCTCGGCGACGAGCTCATGGAGACGATCGTTCCGGTGTTCGCCGGGATCCTGGCCAATACGATCCCGGCCGCCCTGCTCTCCGGTATCGCCTCGAAGAAGGAGACCGACACCGTCCTGGGCGGCCTGCCCCACAACGTGACCACGGAGATGGACCTGGAGCTGTGGCGGGTCACCCTGCGGGCCCGGGGGCACGGCGACCTGTTCTCCCGGACGCCTCCGGAGGAGCTCGCCGCCCGTTACGCGGCCGGAGAACTGCCCGACATCGGCCTGGAGGGTTTCCTCGACGCCTACGGGCATCGGACCGCCGCCGAGGTGGACATCGGGGTGCCCCGGTGGCGGGAGGATCCCGCGCCCGTCTTCGCCACGATCGCCAACTATCTGCGTTCGACCGACCCGGACCAGGCCCCGGACCTGCGCTTCCAGCGGGCGGCGGCAGCGGCCGAGGCCGAACTCACGAGGCTCTCCGCGCGCGCGGAACGGCTCCGCCCGGTGCGCGGCCGGATCGCCGCCTTCCTCATGCGCCGCTCCCGCGAGCTGGGCGGCATGCGGGAGTACGCCAAGTTCGCCTGGCTGGTGCCCTTCGCCGAGATGCGTCGACAGCTCCTCCTGGCCGGGGAGGATCTGGCCTCGCGAGGGTTGTTGGAGCGCGCCGACGACCTCTTCTTCCTGGAGGTCGACGAGGCACGGGCGACCGCCGCAGAGGGTCTCGACCGTCGGGCGCTGGTGGCCGAACGCCGCCGCTTCCACCTGCGTGAACTGCGCAGGAAGAGTGTTCCCGGTGCCCTGTTGACCGACGGAACCGACGTGGTCGCCACCCTGCCGCCCCCGCCGGTGGAGGCCGGAGGACTGGCCGGGGCCCCTGCCTCTCCGGGGCGGGCCGAGGGCCGGGCCCGGGTCGTGGTGGATCCCATGGGGGCGCGGGTGGAGCCCGGGGAGATCCTCGTGGCGCCGACCACGGACCCCGGCTGGACCCCGCTGTTCATGACCGCCGCCGGTCTGGTGAGCGACACGGGATCGCCGATCGCGCACGGCCCCACCGTCGCCCGCGAGTACGGCATCCCGGCGGTGATCTGCGTGCGCGACGCCACCGAGGCCATCCACACCGGCGACCTGCTGCGGATCGACGGTACCGAGGGCACCGTCGTCATCGTGGAGCGCGCCGAGCCCCGCCCACCGGAGTAGGGCCGGTTCCGGTCAGGGGCGTCGGGAACCGCGAACCCGTCGGTAACGTCGAACGGGGCGGGCGGCGTCACCCGCCCATCCCCCGAATCCGACCAGAAGAGGATCCGTGTCGACCCACACCCACGGACCGGAGGACCCCGGGACGGTCACCCCCGCCGCCGCGACCGAGCCCGCGAGCCCCGAGGCCTCCACGCCGCCCATCGCGCCCACCCCCGTATCGATCCCGAAGACGCTCCTGTGGTGGGGGCACGGCCTGCTCAGGGTCGTGGTCTTCGGTTATCTGATGATCTACGGGTGGAGCAAGCTGACCCTGATGCAGATGGGCGGCCTCGACTACAGCGCGGCGCTCTACGCCTTCGGTGAGAAGAGCCCCATGGGTCTCCTGTGGTCCTTCGTCGCCTACGCGCCCGTCTTCCAGTTCCTCTCCGGGCTGGTCGAGGTCCTGGCGGGGGTCCTGCTCATCTGGCGGCGCACCTCCTGGCTGGGCGGTCTGCTCGGGAGCTTCGCCATGGGCGCCGTTCTGCTGTTGAACCTCCTCTACGACGTCCCGGTCAAACAGCTCGCCCTCTTCCTGCTCATCGCCTGCGCGCTCATCCTGCTGCCGGACCTGCCGCGCCTGTACGCCTTCGTCCTGGGCCGTGCGACGCCTCCGGCCTCGATCCCCCGCCCCGTTCCGTGGCCGAGGGTGCACGCCGTCACCCGGTGGATCTTCTCCTCGATCGCGGTGCTGATCGCGCTGAGCCCGCTCCTCGTGTTCCAGGAGATGGCCCCCCGGAGCGAGGAGACCCCGTTGTCCGGCGTCCACCGGGTGGTCGAGGACACCGCCGAACCCGCCGCGCTGCTCGTGGAGGACGAACGCTGGCGGGAGGTCGCCTTCGGCCGGTACGTCCTGCGGGAGGAGACCCGCTCGATGACCCTCCGCCTGGCCAACGGTGTCCTCCACGAGGGTCGGTATCGGCACATCGGCGACGATGAGATCGAGGTCTCCCTGAACCCGGCCCTGGAGGGCGACCGTCCTCTGACACAGGAGGCCGAGGAGACCTTCGTCCTCACCTGGACGGTCCTGGACGACGGGCGTATCCACCTCGTGGGCGAGGGGCTGGACCTGGTCATCGAGTCCGACCCCGAGCTGCGCTACCTCTACGACCGCGGGTTCTCCTGGGCCCCGGGGCCGCCCATCAACCGGTAGGACGTTCGACGCCGTGCGGGCGGGCCGCCCGCACGGCGCTCCGGGCTCTTCTCAGCGGAAAACCCAAGAGAACAAACCTTTTTCTTTCCATAATCGGAAATGCCTCTTCGTATTTCCTGAAAAGAACCCGCCTTAAGCCCACCCCAAGGGGAAATAGGTGGGTTCCGGATCGTTAGGGTTCCGATGACCCTGGTCGAGCGTGCGACAAGTGGACGACGGTGCCGTACGACCGACGAACCGGCGGCACCGCACGAGTTCAGGAGGCATCCGGCATGTTCCAGAAGGTACTGGTGGCCAACCGCGGCGAGATCGCGATCCGTGCCCTGCGCGCGGGTCACGAACTGGGGGCCAGGACCGTCGCGGTCTTCCCCCACGAGGACCGCAACTCCCTCCACCGGCTCAAGGCCGACGAGGCCTATCAGATCGGGGAGCCGGGGCATCCGGTCCGCGCCTACCTCTCGGCCGAGGAGATCGTGCGCGCCGCCGTGGAGTCCGGGGCCGACGCCGTCTACCCCGGTTACGGCTTCCTCTCCGAGAACCCGGGGCTGGCCCGGGCGTGCGCGGAGGCGGGCATCACCTTCGTCGGGCCGCCCGCCGAGGTCCTGGAACTGACCGGCGACAAGACCGGGGCCATCGCCGCGGCCCGGAGAGCCGGGATCCCGGTCCTGGACTCCTCCGACCCCTCCACCGACCTCGACGCCCTGGTGGCCGCCTCCTCCGAGATCGGTTTCCCCCTCTTCGTCAAGGCCGTGGCCGGAGGCGGCGGCCGCGGCATGCGCCGGGTCGACTCCCCCGGAACCCTGCGGGCGTCGATCGAGGCCGCCATGCGCGAGGCGGAGACGGCCTTCGGCGACCCGACGGTCTTCCTGGAGCGGGCCGTGGTCGACCCCCGCCACATCGAGGTGCAGATCCTCGCCGACGGTCGGGGCGAGGTCATCCACCTGTACGAACGGGACTGTTCGGTCCAGCGGCGTCACCAGAAGGTCGTGGAGCTGGCCCCGGCCCCCGGGCTGGACCCCGAACTCCGCGAACGCATGTGCCGGGACGCGGTGCGCCTGGCCGAG
This sequence comes from Nocardiopsis alba DSM 43377, assembly GCF_000341225.1. Taxonomy (GTDB): domain Bacteria; phylum Actinomycetota; class Actinomycetes; order Streptosporangiales; family Streptosporangiaceae; genus Nocardiopsis; species Nocardiopsis alba. Next base: position 306,673 of record NZ_ANAC01000007.1, on the reverse strand, counting down.
GAGATCGGCTACCGCAACGCCGGCACGGTGGAGTTCCTGGTCGGCCGGGACGGCCGGCACGTGTTCATCGAGATGAACCCCCGCATCCAGGTGGAGCACACCGTCACCGAGGAGGTCACCGACGTCGACCTCGTGCAGGCCCAGATCCGGATCGCCGCCGGGGAGAGCCTGGCCGACCTGGGTCTGTCCCAGGAGGACATCGTCGTGCACGGCGCCGCCCTCCAGTGCCGGATCACCACCGAGGACCCCGCCGACGGCTTCCGTCCCGACACCGGGACGATCAGCGCCTACCGCTCCCCCGGCGGCTCGGGCATCCGGCTGGACGGCGGGACCGCCGCGGCCGGTTCGGAGGTCAGCGCCTACTTCGACTCCCTCCTGGTCAAGCTCACCTGTCGAGGCCGCGACTTCGACACCGCGGTCCGGCGGGCCCGTCGCGCCGTGGCCGAGTTCCGCATCCGGGGCATCTCCACCAACATCCCCTTCCTCCAGGCGGTACTGGAGGACGAGGACTTCCGGGCCGGCCGGGCCACCACCTCCTTCATCGAGGAACGCCCCCACCTGCTCACGGCCCGCCCCTCCGCGGACCGGGGCACCCGACTGCTCACCTACCTGGCCGACGTGACGGTGAACGAGCCGCACGGCCCGCGCCCCTCGTTGATCGACCCCGCCACCAAGCTCCCCGACGTCCCCCAGGGCACACCGCCCGCCGGTTCCAAGCAGCTCCTGGACGAGCTGGGGCCGGAGGGGTTCGCCCGTCACCTGCGCGAGTCCCCCACCCTGGGGGTCACCGACACCACCTTCCGCGACGCCCACCAGTCCCTGCTCGCCACCCGGGTCCGGACCCGCGACCTGCTCGCCGCCGCCCCCGCCGTCGCCCACACCCTGCCCGAACTGCTCTCCCTGGAGTGCTGGGGCGGGGCCACCTACGACGTGGCGCTGCGCTTCCTCGCCGAGGACCCGTGGGACCGGCTGGCGGCGCTGCGCGAGGCGGTGCCCAACATCTGTCTCCAGATGCTGCTGCGCGGCCGTAACACGGTCGGCTACACGCCCTACCCCACCGAGGTGACCGACGCCTTCGTCCGCCAGGCCGCGGCGACCGGTGTGGACGTGTTCCGGATCTTCGACGCCCTCAACGACGTCGACCAGATGCGGCCCGCCATCGACGCGGTGCGGGAGACCGGCACCGGGGTCGCCGAGGTCGCCCTGTGCTACACGGCCGACCTGTCCGACCCCTCCGAGCGGCTGTACACCCTCGACTACTACCTGAGGCTGGCCGAGCGGATCGTGGACGCGGGCGCGCACGTGCTCGCGATCAAGGACATGGCCGGTCTGTTGCGCGCCCCGGCGGCCCGACGCCTGGTCACGGCGTTGCGGCAGGAGTTCGACCTGCCCGTCCACGTGCACACCCACGACACCGCGGGCGGTCAGCTCGCCACCTACCTCTCGGCGGTCCAGGCGGGCGCGGACGCGGTGGACGGGGCGGTGGCGTCGATGTCGGGCACCACGTCGCAGCCGTCCCTGTCGGCGATCGTGGCCGCCTTCGACCACTCCGAGACCCCGACCGGGCTGTCCCTGGACGCGGTCAACGAGCTCGAACCGTACTGGGAGGCGGTCCGCCGCGTCTACGCGCCCTTCGAGGCGGGCCTGGCCTCGCCCACCGGGCGGGTCTACCACCACGAGATCCCCGGCGGCCAGCTCTCCAACCTGCGCACCCAGGCGATCGCGTTGGGGTTGGGCGACCGTTTCGAGGAGATCGAGGCGATGTACGCGGCGGCCGACCGCATGCTGGGCCGCCTGGTGAAGGTGACGCCCTCCTCCAAGGTGGTGGGAGACCTGGCCCTGCACCTGGTGGGGGCGGGGGTGTCCCCGGAGAAGTTCGAGGAGGCCCCGGACCGGTTCGACGTCCCCGACTCGGTGGTGGGCTTCCTCCACGGCGAGCTGGGGGTCCCCCCGGGCGAGTGGCCCGAACCGTTCCGGACCAAGGCGCTGCGCGGACGCGGCGGACCCAGGGAGACGGCGGAGCTGAGCGAGACCGACCGCGCCGGTCTGGTCGAGGAGCCCCGGTCGACCCTGAACCGACTGCTGTTCGCGGGCCCGACCAGGGAGTTCGAGGCGCACCGCGCGTCCTACGGCGACACCAGCGTGCTCGACAGCCGGGACTTCTTCTACGGGCTCCAGGAGGGCGAGGAGCACGTCGTCGACCTGGAGCCGGGCGTGCGTCTGCTCATCGGGCTCCAGGCGGTGAGCGAGCCGGACGAGCGCGGCATGCGCACCGTGATGACCACGCTCAACGACCAGCTGCGTCCGCTGCACATCCGGGACCGGTCGCTGACCTCCAACGTGAGCGAGGCGGAGAAGGCCGACCGTGACGATCCCTCGCAGGTGGCGGCGCCCTTCGCCGGGGTGGTCACGCCGGTGGTGTCCGAGGGCGACGTGGTCGGCGCGGGCGACACCGTCGCCACCATCGAGGCGATGAAGATGGAGGCCTCGATCACCGCGCCCCGCGACGGTGTGATCGCCCGGGTGGCGATCGACGGGGTCCGTCGCGTCGAGGGCGGCGACCTGATCGTCCGGTTGGGCTGATCCCTCGCCGGTGTCCCGGGGCCTCTCCCCCGGGACACCGGGACCTTCGGGGCTTTCGCGCGAGGCGGATCCACGCCAGACTGGCCTCCCCCCTCGTTCCGGAACGGATCCCCATGGACCACACCTCCACAGTCCCCGAAGGCGTCGACGTCACCGCCCCGCACTCGGCGCGGGTGTGGAACCACTGGCTCGGCGGCAAGGACAACTATCCGGTCGATCGCGCGCTCGGCGACCAGATCCTGGCCATCCACCCCAAGATCGCCGTCGACGCGCGCGCCGGTCGGGCCTTCCTCGGCCGGGCCGTCACCCATCTGGTCCGGGAGGAGGGCGTGCGCCGGTTCCTGGACATCGGCACGGGGCTGCCCACCCAGCAGAACACCCACGAGATCGCGCAGGCCTCCGCGCCCGAATCCCGGGTGGTCTACGTCGACAACGACCCCATGGTGCTCGCCCACGCCCGCGCCCTGCTGGACGGAACCCCCGAGGGGGCCACCGAGTTCGTCGACGCCGACCTCCGCGACACCGGACGGATCCTGGCCGAGGTCGAGGCGCTCCTCGGGCTCGACCGGCCGATCGGGGTGTCGATCATCGGAACCCTGGGACATGTGCCCACGTTGGAGGAGGCGCGCGAGATCGTCCATGCCTACATGGACGCCCTGCCCTCCGGGAGTCTGCTGATGGTGGCCGACGCGGTCCTGCCCGAGCGGGGGAGCGCGATGGAGGCCCTGGACGAGTGGAACAAGGAGGCCGCCCTGGCCTACCGGGGCCACACGCGAGAGGGGTTCGCCTCCTACTTCGAGGGGCTGGACCTGCTCGATCCCGGTGTGGTCCCCTGCCCCTCGTGGCGCCCCGACCCCCTGGACCTCGGCACCGCCCCGGACACCGACATGTACGCCGCCGTGGCCCGCAAGCCCTGAGTCGGCAGGGACCGTCCCCGACGTGACGGAAAACCGGAGGCGTGAACGGGGCCGGGGTCCGTAATGTGGGTATGGACCCGGTCCCGCGGGTCCTCCCATGATGGAAGGAGCCCGCCTTGACCGACACACCCGAACGCGCCCTGGTGGTCATGGCCCACCCCGACGACGCCGACTTCTCCTGCGCCGGCACGGTCGCCCTGTGGACCGACGCCGGTACCGAGGTGGTGTACCTGATGGTCACCGACGGCGAGGCCGGCGGGGACGAGCTGACCCTGGACAGCGCGGAGATCGGGGCCATGCGGCGTGAGGAGCAGAGACGGGCCGCCGCCGAGGTGGGGGTGAAGGACGTACGCTTCCTCGGGTATCCGGACGGTCGCGTGGAGGCCACGTTGGACCTGCGCCGCGACATCTCCCGGGTGATCCGTCAGGTCCGCCCCCAGCGCGTGATCATCCCCTCCCCGGAGCGCGACTGGGACAGCGTCGCCGCCAGCCACCCCGACCACATGGCCACCGGCGAGGCCGCGATGAACGCGGTCTTCCCGGACGCGCGCAACCCGCACGCGCACCGGGAGCTGCTCGCCGAGGAGGGGCTGGCCCCGTGGACCGTCCCCGAGGTCTGGGTCATCGGCGGCCCCGGTCACCACACGGACATCACGGAGGTCTTCGAGCGGAAGGTGGCCGCGCTGGCCGCGCACGAGAGCCAGATCTCCGACATCGCCGAACTCGAACCCATGCTGCGCGAGTGGATGGGTGCCAACGCGGCCGGGGCGGGCCTTCCCGAGGGCTCCCTGGCCGAGGTGTTCAGGGTCGTGAACACCGCTTGAGCCGGGCGGCGGACCCGAGGCGAGACCGGGTCCGCCGTTCCGTTCCCTCGGCGCCACCCTGGCCATCATATACCCCCTTGGGGTATCTTTCGGTCCAGGGTCCCTCGCCGAGGGGCCGGATGCACCGCACGCGAGGGAAGGTCGGGGACCGCGATGAACGACCGACACCGGACGCTGGCGCGTATCGCCCTGGCCGGGGCGCTCGCCGCGGCCCACGAGGCGCTGCGCTCGGCGCCCTCCCCGGGGGAGGGCGCGCACGACCGCGATCGTCTCCTGGCCACCGCCCGCTGCCTGGTCGACTGCCTGCGTCAGGGCGATGGAGGACGGAGCACGGAAGCGGTCTGCCGAGGCTGACCCCTCCGTCTCACCCCCTCCCGGAGGTCGCCCGCCAGAGGGCGACCGTCTGGCCGAGGGCCAGGCCGGTGACGGCCACCGCGTAGCCCGCCCACACCAGGACCGGGCCGCCGAGCCCGGCCAGGGGGAAGGCCGCGCACACCAGCGCTCCGTAACAGAACGCGAAGACGTACAGGGACGGCATCGTCCGGCGCAGGGCCACCGACCCCATCCCGGAGACCACCTGGACGTTGTCGGCCGCCGCGCCTGCGGAGGCCGATGATCGGCCGGCCACCAAGGCAAGGAGGAACAAGGAAGGGGCGTTCCGGCGACCACCTATCCTCGAACCGTGACCGAGACACGTGAGACGCCCGGAGCGGTCGAGGCCGCGGCCCGGATCGTCGAGGTCCTCGGGGCGGGCCCCACGGCCGTGCTGACCGGCGCGGGGATCTCGACCGACTCGGGGATCCCCGACTACCGAGGGCCCGACTCCCCGCCGCGCAGACCCATGACCTACCAGGAGTTCGTCGGCGACGCGGCGTTCCGACGGCACTACTGGGCCCGCAACCACATCGGGCTGCGGCATATGACACGCACCCGACCCAACGACGGCCACCTCGCCCTGGCCGAACTCCAACGGGCCGGGGCCGTGGGCGGGATCATCACCCAGAACGTGGACACCCTGCACGAGGCGGCGGGCAGCAGCCCGGTCATCGACCTGCACGGCCGCCACGACCGGGTCGTCTGCCTGGACTGCCGGACGGTGAGCGACCGAGCGGCGTTGGCCGAACGCCTGGAGGAGCTCAACCCGGGGTTCGCCGACGAGGTGGACGACGTGGAGATCGCCCCGGACGCGGACGCCGTCCTCGCCCGGACCGAGCACTTCCGTGTGGCCGACTGCGCCGACTGCGGCGGGACGCTCAAGCCCGACATCGTGTACTTCGGAGAGAACGTCCCCAAGCCCCGGGTCCTGGAGGCCTACGCGATGGTCGAGGCGGCGCGGGCCCTGCTGGTCGTGGGATCGTCGCTGACCGTCTTCTCCGGCCGCAGGTTCGTCAAGCGCGCCGTCGAACTGGGCCGACCGGTGGTGATCCTCAACCGCGGGGAGACCCGCTGCGACGGCCTCGCGACCCTGACCGTCGACCAGGGCTGTTCCGAGGTCCTGCGCGCCCTGGCCGAGGCCCGCCGCCCCTGAGGCGGGGCTCAGGCCCCGAACGCCAGACTCGCCCCCAAGGCGATCATGACGACCGCGATCAGGCCGTCCAGCACCCGCCAGGCGGCGGGGCGCGCGAAGACCGGCCGCAGCAGACGGGCGCCGAAGCCCAGCGCGAAGAACCAGACGAGGCTGCCGGTCACGGCGCCGCCCGCCCACCACCAGCGGGCCTCTCCGACCTGCTGGTTGGCGACCGACCCCAGGAAGACCACCGTGTCCAGGTAGACGTGCGGGTTGAGCCAGGTCAGGGCGAGGGTGGTCAGCACCGCGGCGCCCAGGGTGGTGGAGGTCCGGGTGCCGGCCCCACGGACGATCGTGGTGGTGCCCGTGCCGCCCTCCGGGCCGCCGCCGAGGTGTTCCGGCTCCTCCTCCGTCGGCACCAGAGCCTGGCCGGGCCCCGGGCGTAGGGCGCGGCGGGCCGCCATCAGCCCGTACACGACGAGGAAGCCCGCGCCGAGGAAACGGATGACCGTCAGGGCCTCGGGCATGGCCCTGATCAGCCCTCCGATGCCCACCACCCCGGCGAGGATGAGCACGGCGTCGGAGAGCGCGCAGATCAGGACCACGGCCAGCACCGTGCGGGGAGCCCCGTCGATACCGAGACGGAGCAGGTAGGCGTTCTGGGCGCCGATGGCGACGATGAGGGCGAGTCCGGTCCCCATTCCCAGAAGCGCGGGAAGCAGTGTTTCGTTCACCCTCCTCAGCCTTCCGCAACCACCCCATGCAGTAAAGCTAAACTTTCTTAGAACCCCTGAGAAAGGCTTAAGATGCCGTTCCAGTTCGACCACCTGCACACCCTGACCACCCTGGTCGACGAGGGCACCTTCGAGGCCGCGGCGCGACGTCTGCACGTGACCGCCTCGGCGGTCTCCCAACGGGTCCGGGCCATGGAGCAGCGCGCGGGTCGGGTCCTGGTCCAGCGGACCAACCCGGTGGAGCCCACCGAGGCCGGCGACGCCGTGCTGCGCTACGCCCGGCAGGTCCTGCTGCTGGATCAGGAGGTCATCTCCGAACTACGGCTCGGCGAGGACGAACACCGTCACCAGGTGCCGCTCGCGGTCAACGCCGACAGCCTCGCCAGCTGGTTCCTGGAGGCGCTGGCCGCCCTCCCCTCCGACCTGGGCGCGGTGTTCGAGATCCACCGCGAGGACGAGGAGCACACCACGGGACTGCTCCGCTCGGGGCGGGTGATGGCCGCGGTCACCTCCACCCCCGACGCGGTCCAGGGATGTTCCGTGGAGGGGCTGGGGGTGATGCGCTACCAGGCGGTGTGCGCCCCCGACTTCGCCGAACGCCACGGGATCCACGGCCCGGAGGACCTCGTCGACGCCCCTGTGGTCGACTTCGACCGCAAGGACGACCTTCAGGACCGGTTCCTGCGCGACCTCACCGGCCGGGGATCGTCCGGCCCCCGCCACCACGTCCCCTCCTCCGAGGGCTTCGCCCGGGCGGTCCTGCTGGGGCTGGGGTGGGGCGCCGTGCCCGAACTCCAGTGCGCCGAGGACCTGGAGAACGGGCGCCTGCTGGCCATCGCCCCGGACCACCCGGTGCTGGTCCGACTGTTCTGGCAGCGATGGAACCTGCGCTCGCCCCTCTTGGACGAGGTCACCGAACGGGTCCGGGCGGGCGCGGCCCGCCACCTGAGCCCCATGTCGAGGCCCCGGGGCGCCTGAACGAGGGGGCGACCCCCTGCCTCAGGGCAGGCGGGCCAGGTCCTGCTCGGTCACCAGACCGTAGTGGAGCGCCTTCTCGGTGAGCACGTCCGCCCGCCAGTCACGCCCCTGCCTGGCCTCCTCCGGCTCCACCTGGAACTTGTTCTTGAGCAGGTAGTCGATGTGGGAGTTGACGGCGGCCTTGGACAGCCCCAGCCGTTCGGCGACCTCGGTCTGGGTCGGGATGACCCTGCTCCCGGGGTTGCGCAGGCGCGGCTCGCAGAAGGCCACCAGCACCCGGTAGTAGGTGTGCAGCCGGTCGATCCGGAAACTGCGCAGGTCGGTGCGCTCGTCGAAGGTCTCGTCCGCCTCACCGAAGGGGGCCGTCTCGTCGGGCACCAGGACGCTGCTACAGGCGGCCGGGGCCATCACGAGGAAGCCGTGCTCCCCTTGGGCGCCGGGCACCAGGACCCGGGAGGTCTCGAAGGGCACCAGCATGCCCTGGGTGTGCGGCGGCACCTGGATGTACCCGGCCAGGCGTTCGGTGTTCTCCACCAGATAGGACTTGGTGGGGCTCAGGTTGGTGATCCGCCAGTGGTCGCCGTACGAGGAGATCTCCCCGGCCAGACGGGAGACGGCCCGATCCTCGGTGGCCAGGAGGATGTCGACCTTGCGGTTGCGTCCACCCCGGCCGAAGGTACGGTTCTCCCCCGGTTTCAGGTGGTGGGTGTCCATGGGGGTATCGCTGTCGTAGTCCTTCTGGACCGTGACGACCTGGTCGGACACGGGGGAATCGAAGCGGAAGGGGTGCAGGCTCATGCCGCCTCCGGGAGAGCTGGGGAGGAACCGCGCGGGGAACCGGTTTCCTCCGGCAGGATACTGCTTCCGGACCGGCCCGACGGTGCTCCCGGTGCGGCCGTGCTCACTCCTCGTAGAGGGCGTCGATCTCCCCGGCGTAGCGTTCCGCCACCACGCGGCGGCGGATCTTGAGGGAGGGGGTCAGCTCCCCGCTGCCCGGACCCCACTCACCCGCCAGCAATCGATGGCGTTTGACCCGTTCGGGACGGCTGAGTCGGGCGTTGGCGGCCTCGACGGCGCGTTCGACCTCGGCGACGATCTCCGGGTGCCCGGCCGGATCCGGCCCCGGGTCCACCCCGCGCGACACCGCCCACACCGGGGTCACCTCGGGGTCCAGGACCAACAGGGCGACCGGATAGGGACGTCCGTCACCGTGCACGAAGGCCTGGCCGATCAGAGGATGCTCCTTGAGGGCGTTCTCCACCAGCGCCGGTGAGACGTTCTTTCCCCCCGAGGTGACGATGAGCTCCTTCTTGCGGTCGGTGATCCACAGGAACCCGTCCTCGTCCACACGACCGACGTCGCCGGTGGCGAACCAGCCCTCGTCGTCGACGGCCGGATCGATCGTCCCGTCCTCGCGCAGGTAGCCCTCGAAGAGCGAGTCACCGCGCAGGAACACCTCGCCGTCCTCGCCGGTACGGAGCTCGATCCCGGGCAGAGGGCGCCCCACCGAGCCGATCCGGAACCCTCCGGGCGAGGGAACGTTCATGGTGGCCACCCCCACGGACTCCGTGAGCCCCCAAGCGTCCATGATCACGACCCCGAGGCCCGCCCAGAAACGGACCAGGTCGGGGGGCAGGGGCGCCGAGGCGCCGGCGGCCAGGATCAGCCGATCCAGGCCCAGCCCGGCCAGGAGTGGGGTGAGGACCTCGGCCCGGGCCCGCCGGTAGCCCTCCTCCAGCTCTTCGGGGACCGCGTCGCCGCGTTCGACGTGGGCCAGCCGCTCGGTCGCGATCCGGCGGGCGGCGTCGACGGCGGCCCGTTCGTCCTCGGACAGACCGGCCATCACCAGCCGGACCGCCACGGCGAGCTTCTCCCACACCCGGGGCACCCCGAGGAAGTGCGGAGGGCGGACCCGGGCCAGGGTCGCGGGCAGGTCGGCGAGTTCGGGGCACATCCACACGTGGGAGGCGCGCAGGAGCGGCAGGTACAGGCCCAGGACGCGTTCGGCGATGTGGGCCGGCGGCAGATAGCAGACGTGGTCGGGGTGGCCGGGAACGCCCACGCTCCGGTCCAGCGCGATGGCCTGGGCCAGCACGGCGCGGTGGGTGATGGCCACCCCCTTGGGGGCTCCCGTGGTGCCGGAGGTGTGGATGACGGTGGCCAGGTCGTCGGGGCCCGGCTCGTGGAGGCCCTCCCTTCCCCTCGTGCCCGGGCTCCCGACCAGGTCCGCGTAGGAGAGGTGGCCGCGTTCGAGGTCGGGCCCGTCGACCACGACGAGGAACTCCAACGGCGTGGCCGGGTCCCTCAGGAGGGGCTCCCATACGGCGGCGACCGTCGGGTTCTCGACCACGGCCAGCCGTGCCCGCCCGTGTCGGGCGATGTGGGCGATCTGCTCGGGGGCGGAGGTGGAGTAGACGCTGCCGGGGACCGCCCCGGTGTGGAGCAGGGCCAGGTCGGCGAGCCAGTGCTCGGGCCGGTTGCCCATCATGAGCAGCGCGCGATCCCCGGGACGGATCCCGAGGTCGATCAGGCCCGCGGCGAGCGAGGTGACGGTGGCGTGGACCCGTTCCCAGGTGAGGGTGGTCCGCCCCCGACCATCGCGGGAGGGGCCGGACAGGGCGGGGAGGTCGGGGTGTTCGCGCGCGTTGCGGCGAAGGAGGTCGACGAGGGTGAGGTCGTTCGCGGTTCCGGGAGGGAGGGTCATGGATACTCCTGGACGGCTTCCTCGGAGGGCGACCGGGGTTCACGGAATCCTAACCATCTCCCACCAGGAGGGAAAGGCCTCCCTTTCCCGCCCCTACCGGGGAATCCCCCGCCCCTCACGGCGGTTCGCGAACAGAACGGACAGGCCCGTGGCGTGGGACGACCGTTCGACGGACGGGTGAGGGCACGACCGAACGGGTACGCGCTCGAACAAGGAGGTGGGATCGATGTCAGGAGCGGCCCTGTTCGGCGTACTGCTCTCCCTGGCCATCCCCATCGCCATCATCCTCATGGTGTTGGGGATCTTCCGGATCGTCCAACGCCAGGCGGAACAGCCCGGCCACCCTTCCGAGGAACCGGACGAGAAGGACGACGAGGGACCGACCGAGAACGGCGGCGAAGAGAAGCGGGAAGAGCCGCCGGAACCCTAGAGAGACCGCGAACGGGCGCCGGTGCGAGCACCGACGCCCGTCGAACGCGGGACGATCACCCCATGAAGTCGGTCGCCCTCCGCCAGATGTTGATGTCGGAGTCGACCGCCCAACGGTCGATGTCGCGCAGCTCCTCGTCGGTGAAGTCGGTGTTCTCCACCGCGGCGAGGTTCTGTTCGAGCTGCTCCACGCTGGAGGCGCCGATCAGCGCGGTGGTGACCGTACGCGGCCCCTGGTCGCGCAGCACCCACGCGATCGCCATCTGGGCCAGGGTCTGGCCGCGGCGGGAGGCGATCTCGTGGAGGGCCCGCGCCCGCTCCAGGACCGGTTCGGTGAGCATGTTGTCCCGCCAACTGGGACGCCCCACCCCGGCCCGGGAGTCGGCGGGCACGGTGCCGTCCAGGTAGCGGTCGGTGAGCAGCCCCTGGGCCAGCGGGGAGAACGCCACCACGCCCATGCCCTTGTCGGAGGCGACGTCCAACAGCCCGTCCTCCACCCAGCGGTTGAGCATGGAGTAGGAGGGCTGGTGCACGATCAAGGGCGTACCGAGATCGTGCATGATCTCCGCGGCCAGCCGGCTGAGCGTAGGCCCGTAGGAGGAGATGCCCGCGTACATCGCCCGCCCGGACACCACCGCGTGGTGGAGGGCCATCAGGGTCTCCTCCAGCGGGGTGTCCGGGTCGGGACGGTGGCTGTAGAAGATGTCGACGTGGTCGAGCCCCATCCTCTCAAGGGAGCGGTCGAGCGAGGACAACAGGTACTTGCGCGACCCGCCCTGCTGGTGCGGACCCGGACCCATGACCCATCCGGCCTTGGTCGTGATGACCAGTTCGTCCCGGTAGGGCTTCAGGTCCCGGGCCAGGATCCGACCCAGGTTCTCCTCGGCCGAACCGGGCGGCGGACCGTAGTTGTTGGCCAGGTCGAAGTGGAAGACGCCCAGGTCGAAGGCGCGCCGGAGGATCCTCCGCTGCCCCTCGAAGTCCCGGTCCCCACCGAAGTTCTGCCACAGGCCCAGGGAGATCCTGGGCAGGTTCAGCCCGCTGTTCCCACAGGACCCGTACTCCAGCCTCTCGTACCGGTCCTCGCTCGCCACATAGGTGCTCAACGCCCGCTCTCCTTCTCGGCTAGTCGATGGTGAGTTCGCCCATCCGGTCCCAGCCCTCGCCCTCGACCAGGCGGCTGACGATCAGCGGGGTCTCGGTGAGCAGCGGCTTCATCGCCGCGAGCCCGTCCCGGAAGTGGTCGCTGTTCACGTGGGCCTCGGCGGCGTCGTCCTTGAACGCCTCGATGAGCACGAACTCGTTCTCACGCTCGACGCTACGGGACCACTCGAACCACAGGTTGCCGGGCTCGGCCCGGGTGGCCGCGGTGAAGTCGGCGACCGCGTCGAGGAAACCGTCCCCGACCTCGGGCTTGACGCGGAACTTGACGACGATGAGGATCATCGCGCACCTCACTTCTCGTTGGAACACGGGCACCCGGTCGTTCCGTGCCCGCCGGTCACCACTCTTCCAGAGCCGGAGCGTCTCGGGCCCCGCCGAACGCCCCGGCGCGGTGTTCGTCCGATCACCCGGGCCCGTGGCCCCGATCGCCCCCGCTCACGCGCCTCCGAGGGAGAGCCCGGGAAGACGGGTGGCCCGCCATTCGCCGTCCTCGGACTCGCGCATCTCCAGGGCGCCGACCTCCTCGTCCGGATGGACGAGGGTGACGACCACGACCTCGACGCCGCCGTCCAGCTCGCTCTCGGTGGTGATCTCCTCGATCTCGACGTCCTCGGCGTCGGGAAGGCCCGCCGCGTACTCGGGGAAGGCCTCGACACAGTCATCCGACCCCTCGCTCAGGGAGGCGACGGCCTCCTGCGCGGAGACGTCCATGAAGGCGCAGGCCGCCTCGGCGTCCTCGGCGTTCAGGGAGGCGACGAACCCCTCGGCGACGGTTCGCGCGGCCGCCTCCACCTCGGCGACGTCGTCGGGCGCCGCGGCCTCCGCGGAGGTCCCCTCCTCCGAGGGGTCCGACTCCGCCTCGCCGCACGCGGTCAGGGCCAGGGCCAGGGGCAGGGAGCACAGCAGGAAGCGTCGCACGGGAAGGCCTTCCGGAAGGGGGGTTCGTCTCGATCGCACCCTAACGGTCCGGAGAGAGGTCTTGTTCGTGGGGAAGGCCTCTGATGGGATGGAGGAAGGTGACCGGGGTCACGGTCGCCGTCTGGCGCACAGAGCACGCGCGGGCGTGCCCGTTCGACTCCGTCGTGCGTCCGCGCCGGAGGTGACATGACGTACCGATGGCAGGAGGCCGCCGCCCCCGAGGTCCTCCGCGCGGGGCCGCCCCCACGGCCGCTCCCACCGGTCTCCGAGCTGGTCGACGAGGTGCTGGCCGAACTCGCGTACACGGCGAGGGGCCACCCTCACCCCCTGGAACATCTGGAGGAGACGCGACGGGTGCTCACCACGGCCCTGCGCGCCTTCCTGGACCGGGTCGAGCACGGCCCCACCTCGGAGAACCGTGACGCCCTCGTCCGCGTCTTCCGTGCCTTCGGCGCCGACGAGGCCGGGCGGGGCCGCACCCTGGAGTGCCTGCACCACGGGATGCGCGTGGCCGCCGCGGTGACCTGGCGGCGGGTGGCCGGCTCCGGGGCGGTCTCCCCCGACCGCATGGCCGCCCTGGGAGACGAGGTCTTCGCGTTCCAGGAGGAGGTCTCGGCGGCGGCCTCGGAAGGGTACGCCCGGGTGCGCGAAGCCGGGGTGGAGGAGCTGCGCCGCCGTCGCTCCCGGCTACTGGAGGTGCTGCTGGGCGAGTCCGGGACGGCCCCGACCCCGGGCGCCTTGGCGACCCTGGCCCGCTCCGCACGGTGGCGGGTCCCGGAGCGGGTGGCCGTCGCGCTGTTGTACCGCGAGGACGTCGAGGGCCCTTCGGCCCCGGCGCCGCCGTCGGACGTGCTGGTGGACCTGGAACGGGCGGAGCCGTGCGCCCTGATACCCGACCCGGAGGGGCCCGGCCGGCTGCGCTCCCTGGAACGGTCCCTGCGCGGCTTCGGCGCGGTCATGGGGCCCACGGTGCCGATCATCGAAGCGTCCCTGTCGCTCTCGCGCGCCCGGGAGCTGGCGGAACTGGTGCGCTCGGGCGCGATCCCCGGCGCCGGACTCTCCCGGTGGGACGACCACCTGTCCGAACTGCTGTTGTCCCGGGACACCGCGTTGGTCGCCGCGATGGCCCGCCGGCTCTTGGCTCCCCTGCGGGGGATGCGGGGACCACAGCGGGACCGGATGGCCGACACCCTGCTGGCCTGGCTGGAATCGGGCTTCAACGCCAACGAGGCGGCCGAGCGTCTGCGCATCCATCCACAGACGGTGCGCTATCGGATGCGGCGCCTGGAGGAACTGTTCGGAGCCCGACTACGCGAACCGGACACACGCTTCGAACTGGGGCTGGTGTTGCGGGCCCGACGACTCCTGGGCCCGTTGGAGTGAGGCGATACAGTGCCGGACTCTCCCATCGTGCTCCGCGCCCCTCCCCTTCCAGGGGCGTATGTTCGTAGCGGGCCCGATCACGGGCCGGTACGCACATCCACGAGAACCAAGGAGGCCATCGTCGTGGCCACGCCACCCTCCCCTTACGACTTCCTGCCCCCGGTCGCCTCGTTCACCGTCACCAGCACCGACGTCGCCGACGGGAAGACCCTGCCCACGGCCCAGGTCAGCGGGATCATGGGCGCGGGAGGACAGGACGTCTCACCGCAGCTGTCCTGGAGCGGCTTCCCCGAGGAGACGCGGAGCTTCGCCGTCACCTGCTTCGACCCCGACGCCCCCACCGCGAGCGGGTTCTGGCACTGGGTCGTGTGCGACATCCCCGTCGACGTGACCGAGTTGGCGGCCGACGCCGGCAACGGTTCCGGCCTGCCGGAACAGGCCGTGACCCTGCGCAACGACGCCGGAGGCCACCGTTACATCGGCGCGGCCCCGCCCGCCGGGCACGGCCCGCACCGGTACATCTTCGCGGTGCACGCGGTGGACGTGCCCAGCCTGGGCCTGGACTCCTCCGCGAGCCCGGCCTTCCTGGGCTTCAACCTGTTCTCGCACGCTCTGGGCCGGGCGCTCATCACCCCGGTCTACGAGCAGGGCTGAGGCCTCTCACCGGTGGAGACGCCACGAGGGTGGGGAACGCACGCGCTCCCCACCCTCGACCCTTTTCCTCCCGGGGTCGTTGGATACACGCGCGAGAGCCGGGTTCGGTTGTCCCGTGAGCCGGATCCGGCCAAACAGGGGCCGCCGCGAGCCCCTTCGGTCTACGCTCGGTCCATCCCCACCACACCGATCCGACGAACGTCTGGAAGGGTTGACACCGGTGGCACAGAAGGCTTCGGATGACTCGGGAGAACCGACGGTCATCGTGACGACGGCGGGCTCGGCCCCGACCCCGGGGACCATCCTGCGCCTGCGCGAGCAGGGTTTCCGTGTGGTGGCCACCGACGTGGACCCGACGGCCCCGGGGCTGTACCTGGCCGATCGCGGCCACCTGGTGCCCCCGGGCGACAGCGACGCCTTCCTCCCCCGGATGCGGGCCCTGTGCGAGGAGGAACGCGCGGTCGCCGTCATCCCCCTCGTGGACGAGGAACTGCTCCGGATCGGCGAGCTGGCCGAGGACGGGATCGCCGTCCTGCTGCCCCGGGCCGGGTTCGTGACGACCTGCCTGGACAAGTACGTCCTGACCCGGAGGCTGGAGGAGGCCTCGATCGGGGTGCCGCGCACCTGGTCGGCCTCGGAGTGGCCCGCCGACGCGATCGAGGACGCCCCCGGCGGTCTCATCGTCAAACCGCGCAGTGGTCGGGGCAGCCGCGGTGTCACCATCGTCGACTCCGTCCGAGACCTGGCCGGGGCGATCTCCGAGAGCGGATACGCCGCCGACGAACTGATCGTCCAGGAACGCGTCACCGGCCCCGAGTACACGGTGTCGGTGGTCGTCTGGCGCGACGGCGAGGTGCAGGCGGTCGTCCCCAAGGAGGTCCTCCTCAAACAGGGCGTCACCAAGTACGCGGTGACCAGGCGCCACGCCGAGGTGGTCCGTACCTGCGTCGCCGTCCAGGAGGCGCTGCGCGCGGACGGGCCGTTCAACGTGCAACTGTGCCTGGACGCCGAGGGGCGGCCCCGGATCTTCGAGATCAACCCCCGCTTCTCCTCCACCGCCGCGCTGACCACCGCGGCCGGGGTGGACGAGATCGCCGGGCTACTGCGTCAGGCCCTCGGTTCGGGAGGGCGGCTCACCGACGACTGGCGGGAGGGCGTGACCATGGTCCGACGGTGGACCGACGAGTTCCTCGACGAGGAGCGCTTCGTCTCGCACGGGCTCTCCCCCGCGCCCCTGCCCACCCGGAACGGCGAGGGCCTCGTCCTGCCGGGGACCACGATCCCCGGCCCCGCCGCCCCGGCGCCCCCGGCGCGTACGCGATGAGCGGCCGTCACCCGCTCTCGGAGGCGGTGGCCGAGGCGGTCACCGAGGTCGGCGCGCTCCTGCGCGAACGGCGCGGCGCCCCGGGCGCGCTCGACGGGGTCTGGCGGGGCTCCCAGTTCAAGGCGGAGGCCGACGCCCTGGCCCACCGCGAGCTGTCCGCGCGCCTGTCCCGGATCGACGGACGGATCCCGGTGGTGAGCGAGGAGGACCCCGACTCGCTGTCGCGGAGCCGGCCGGAGCGGTACTGGCTGATCGACCCGATCGACGGGACCGCCAGCTACGTTCACGGCTTCGACGGGTACGTCACCCAGGCCGCCCTGATGATCGGGGACCGGCCCGAGGTGGCGGCGGTCTACGCCCCGCAGCTCGACACCCTGTACACGGCCGTGCGCGGGCTCGGGGCCCGACGCGACGGGGTGGAACTGCCCCGTACGGCCACGACCGCGCCGGGCGAGGGGGTCCTCACCGACAACACCCCCGAACCCTCCGGGATCGCACGGCGGGTCTACGACCACTTCGGCTACGGCTCCTATCTGGAGAGCGGCAGCATCTCGTTGAAGCTGTGCCGGATCGCCGGGGGCGAGGCCCATCTGTTCGTCAAAGACGTCCCGGTGCGCGACTGGGACGTGGCCGCCCCCGATCTCGTCCTGTCCGAGGCGGGCGGCCGGGTGACCCTGCTGGACGGTTCCGCCTTCACCTATCGGGGCCCCTATGAGCACACCGGTCTGGTGGGAGCCGCCGACCCGTCCACCTGCCGCGCCGTGGCCCACTGGGCGAGCTCTCCACCTGCGAGGACAGGGGCCGAGGAGAGGTCCCCGGAAGGCTCCGGGAATCGCTCTCCGTGAGCTCTTTCGCGTGCCGTCCGCGCCACGTATCGTGTGGTCACCGACTCGCGCCTCAGGGGGTGGGAAATGGAGGTCCGACGTCTGCCGGCGCACTTGATGCGCGCCTCGGACACCGACCGCGATCTGACGATCGAACGTCTGGCCGTGGCCTTCACCGAGGGCCGACTCGACCACGACGAGTACGAACGTCGGGTGGGCGAGGCCCTGAACGCGGTCCTGGTCGGTGAGCTGCGCTCCCTGACCGCCGACATCCCGGCCCCCGCCCTCGTCGTTCCCGCGCCGCGACCGCATCGGGAACGGGAGCGTCCCTCTCGGCCCACGCCCACGGGCCGGGGCCCGGCCCGCTCCGAATGGGGCGAGGAGTGGCGGTGGTGGTCGGGGGCCGGGGTACTGCTGACCGCCATGTGGGCGACGGCCAGTCTGGTGGGCGGTGAGCTCATCCCTTACTGGCCGCTGGTCCCGCTGGGGATCTGGGCCGCGGTCCTGCTGGCCTCGGCCATCTGGCCCGGCGACGCCGAACCCCCGGCCTAGGGGTTCCAGGGGCTCGGAGGTCAGCCGACGGCGTGGAGCCAGCGGACGGGGGCGCCGTCGCCCGCGTAGCGGAAGGGTTCGAGTTCCTCGTCCCAGGCGCGCCCCGTGAGTCGGTCGAGTTCCGCCGCGAGGTCTCCGCCCTCCACGGCGACCCGTTCCATGGCCGCGCGCAGGCGTCCCTCGGGCACGAGGACCTCTCCGGCGGCGCTGGTGATGGCGGTGAACACCCCGAGGGAGGGCGTGTAGCTGTAACGGACCCCGTCACAGCCGGGCGACCCCTCCTCGGTCACCTCGAAACGCAGGCGTTGCCACGCGTTCAACGCCGAGGCCACCTCTCCCGCGGTCCCCGCCCTTCCCTGCCAGTTGAGCTCGGCGCGGTGATGGCCGGGGGCCGCCGGTTGGGCGACCCAGTCGAGTTTCACGGGTACTCCAACGACACCCGCGACCGCCCACTCGACGTGTGGGCACAGCGCCGCGGGCGCGGAGTGGACGTACAAGACGCCACGTGCGGACACCGAACCTCCTGATACGAACGAGTGCGCTTCCCCGACGCCCTCGTACCACGAGAAGGTTGCATACCCGCTTGAACACCTTTTGCCCCATTGTGCCCCAATGGCACCCTGAGAACCATCTCGCACGCTGGTATTTTCCAGCGTTCCCACCATGCCCGGACCACACAGGGGCTAGCCTGTGCCCCAGGCTGTGACAGGGAGTCCGATCATAGTGGGGGCGGGTGTGCCAGACCAGTCTCGCGAAGACATCCCACCACCGAAACCCCACCACCGAACACCCCAAAAGGGCGGTTCAGGGCATGCTCTCACCACTTTTCGCCCGGTTCCGGCCACAATCGGCCCCGACCTCCCGCCGTGTTCCGACGCCGAACTCGTCCTGAGGGCCTGCAACGGCGACCCCCGCGCCTGGGAGGGGATCGTGGACCGGCACCTGCCCATGGTCAACCGGATCGCCCGCTCCTACGGGCTCTCCACCCCCGACCGGGAGGACGCGGTCCAGACCGTGTGGCTCAACCTCAACCGCCATCTGCCCCGACTGCGCTCCCCCCACCTGCTCCGCCCCTGGCTGCGCCGGGTGACCCGGAACGTGTGCGCGAGCCAGAGGGACCCGCTTCGACGAACGGTCCCGGTCGACCCCTCGGACCTGGCCGAGTACCCCATGCCCGAGCCCGACACCGAACACGAGTACCTGAGCAGGGAACGGCGCACCGAACTCCACCGGGCCATCGACGAACTCACCGACCCCGCCGACCGCCGTGTCGCCCGCTACTACCTGGACGACTCCCCCGACGCGGCCCCGATCACCCGACGCACCACCGCCGGCGAACGCAGGCACCTGTTCCGCAGGCTCCGCAGGTCCCTGGGCGTGGTGCCGACCCCGGCGAAAGGCGTGCGCGACCCGTGAACGAATCCGAACCCGGGCGAGACGCCGCCCTGGCCGCCTTCGACCGCTCCCTCGACGGAGCCGCCCCCGCACCCGTCCTCCTCGGGGGCCGGGCGGAACCGGACTCCCTGTTCCGTGCCGGAGAGGACACGACCTCGACGACCCTGCGCATGGATCTCGACGGTCTGGTGATCGACGCGCTGATCCTGGCACGAGGGGATCTACGTTCCCTCACCGGTCTCGTCAGAGGGGAGTTCGATCATCTGGAGGTGCGGCTGTACCGCCCCTGGGGGTGTCCGCGCCTGTTCGTCACGGTCGACGGCGGCTTCCGGTCGGAGGGTCTTCGACGTGGGCCGGCCTCCCTGACCGTGGAGCGCCCGGGCCACCCGCCCGTGGCCGGCGACTGGTTCGTCCTCTGAGGAAGGGGCGTCCGAAACCGGGTGTGCCGGACGGTCCGCTTCAGAAGACCGTCCCCCTTTATCCGGACAACCGGAGATCCACCCTGGTCGGGCCGTCCACAGGCAGCACACGAACGCTTCCTCCCTCCCCTTCCCGCTGCTATCACTGAAGACGGTCGACCCCCTCGGTGAAAGGCGGCCGAACGTGTCCCCCTGCGCGTTCCCCGATCCCCCGCACACCCCCACCTCATCGCACGACGAACACGCGGTCCTGATCACCGCCCGCCCCCTGCTGTCCCGGATCTCCCTCGGGGTCGGGCTGGCCGGAGCGGGCCGCGTCGAGGAGGGCGTCACCCTTCTGGAGAACCTCCATCGGTCACTGCGCGGCCACCCCGTCTCCGAGATCCCTTCGGTGTTACCGGGCGTGCTCGTCGATCTGGGGCTGGCCCAGGCGCTGGCCGGCCGTTTCGGCGCCGCGGCCGAGCACCTGGATGAGGCCCGTTCCCTGGCCGCTTCCAGGAACCTCGTCCTGCTCGACACGGTGGCCCGTCAGAACCAGGGATGCCTGGCCCTGTACCGGGGCGAGACCGCCGAGGCCATCGGCACCTTCCGAGAGCTCGTACCGGTGGTCCCCGAGAGGCGACGCGAGGCGCTGCGCACCGACCTGGCCGAGGCCCTGCTCGCCGGCGGACTGATCGAGGAGGCGGGGCGCACCCTGGCGGAGTCGCCCTGGCGGGACGGGGAACCGGGGTCCGCCCGCACCCTGGTGGAGGCCGGGTTCCATCTGTCGTGCGGCGACCATCGGGCGGCCCTGCACCTGGCCCGTCGGGTCCGCCTGCGCACCGGGCGGGGCACGGCCTGGCACCGGCTCGCCTCCCGTCTGGAGAGGGTCGCCCTGCGAGCGCCCGGCCGTCCGACGGGGCGGGTCCGCGCGTCCTCGCCCTCCGGGCGAAGGCGGTCCACGGACCCGGGCCTTCCCCGGTCGGGTCCGGCGGCACACGATCTCCCTCTGGTGCGTGCCGGGTTGGAGCGGGCGCTGGCCCACGGCGACCCCTCGTCCGCGCTGGAATGGGCCGAAGGGCTCCGGCCGGCGGCGATGGCCCGCCTCCGCCGGGGGCGATCGGCCCCGCCCCCTCCGGGGACGGTGGACGAACCGGTGCGGGAGCGACTGTTCGCCTCCCTGGACGGGCGGGCCTTCGTGCACTACGTCGCGGCCGAACATCGGGCGCTGGCCCTGGTCGCGGTGGCCGGACGGGTCCACTCGGTCTCGTTGGGCCCGCTCCTACGGATACGTCGGCTGCTCGCCCATATGCGGTACACGTACACGTCGACGGTGACCGAGGAGGCTCCACCGCGTGTCCCGGCCGAGGTCGGCCGGGCCCTCCTCGATCCGATCCTGCCCCTCGTGGGCGCCCGGGCCCTGGTCGTCACCGGGGAGCCCTACCTCGGCGATCCGCCCTGGGGGCTGTTCCCCGGGGCGCGCGACCGCCCGATCACCGTGGTCGCCACGGCCCGGGCACGCGTGGAACGCTCCCCCGACCGGGATCCGCGCCGCGTCCTGCTGGCCGCCGCGGCGGGCCCCGAGGGCGCGGGAACCGAGGTGCGCGCCCTGTCCGGGATCCACCCGAAGGCGCGGATCATGCGGAGCGTACGCAGGGGCCGGCTCCTGGAGGCCCTGGCGGGCGCGGACCTGGCCCACCTGGCCGGACACGGTCGCGTCGACGAGAACGCCCCGCTCCGCCCCCGGATGGAACTGAGCGACGGTCCGCTTCTGCCCCGCGACCTGACACGGCTCCCCTCGGCGCCGAGGACGGTGGTCCTGGCCACCTGCTGGGGCGGACACGGCTTCCTCTCCGGGCAGGGCGGACCGGGCGGGTTCCCCGGAGCCCTGACCTCCCTGGGCACGCGCACCGTGGTGGCGAGCCCGCTGCCGGTCCCCGACGGGCCCACCGGCGAGGCCGCGCACGACTTCCATCGGGCCCTGCGCGAAGGGACCGACCCGTCCGAAGCGGTCTCCGCGCATCTCGGACGGGTCGGTTTCTGCTGCTACGTCGGTTGAACGGCCCGGCTACCAGCCGCGCTCGCTCCACTCGGACAGGTGCGGGCGCTCCGCTCCCAGCGTGGTGTCCTTGCCGTGGCCGGGGTAGACCCAGGTGTCGTCGGCCAGAGCGCCGAACACACGCTCGGACACGTCGCCGAACAGGGTGCGGAAGTCCGCGTCGGACCAGGTCTTGCCGACCCCGCCCGGGAAGAGGCTGTCCCCGGTGAACAGGTGGGTGTGCCCCTCGGGGTCGTCGTAGCGCAGGGCGATCGATCCGGGCGTGTGGCCGCGCAGGTGGATCACGGTGAGCGCGCAGTCCCCGACGGGGACGGTGCTGCCGTGGGTGACGGGCTCGTCCACCGACACCGGAAGCTCGTCGGCGTCGTCGGGGTGGGCGACCGTGCGGGCGCCGGTCTGGCCCACGACCTCGGCCAGAGCCTGCCAGTGGTCCTGGTGGCGGTGGGTCGTGACCACGCGGGCCAGCCCGTCCTCCCCGATCATCTCCAGGACACGGTCGGGTTCGGCCGCGGCGTCGATGAGGACCGCCTCCCCCGTCGCGCGGCAGCGCAGGAGGTAGGCGTTGTTGTCCATCGGGCCCACGGCCAGCTTGGTGATCGTCAGATGCGGTAGTTGGCGCAGGTCGGCGGGGCCGCCGACCCTGGTATCTCCGGAGTAGCTCACCCGACCATTGTGACCTGTCGTGGAGAGCGGGTGTACCCAGGTCGACGACGGGCTCATCGAGACCAGCGGGGAGGGCGTTTCTCGAAGAAGGCCGTCCGCCCCTCGGCCGCGTCCTCACCGGCGAAGAACTCCGCCGAGAGCTCCCCCAGGCGGGCGAACTCGTCCGCGCGCCGCTCGGGAAGGATCCGCTCCCCGCCGGCGAGCTCGCCGATGAGCTTCTTGGTCCGGGCCAGCGCCTTCGGGGCGGCGGCCCGCATCCCCTGGAGCACGTTCTCCAGCTCCTCCTCCATCTCCCCTTCCGGAACCGCGCGGGTGAGGAGCCCGGCCTCGACCGCGGCCTCGGCGTCGAACACCTCGCCTGTGAGGAGGTAGCGGCTGAACTGGCGGGGGTGCATCCGCGCGGACAGAGGGAGGGAGATGATCGCCGGAACGACGCCGATGCGCACCTCGGTGAAGGCGAAGGTCGCCTCGGCGGGCGCCAGGGCGATGTCGGCTGCGGCGACCAGGCCGATCCCGCCCGCCCGCGCGGGACCGTTGAGGAGGGCCACCACCGGTTTGGGGCCGGCCATGATCCGCTCGAAGATCTCCGGCAGCTCGGGCGCGGGCTCGACCGGCTCCCCCCTGAGGGCGGCGCCGACCTCCTTGAGGTCCGCGCCCGCGCTGAAGACGGGGCCGGTGCCGGTGAGCACCACCGCGCGCACCTCGTCGTCGTCCATCGCCGCGCCGAGGGCCTCGAAGAGACCGGCGCGCAGCCGCGCGGACAGGGCGTTGCGGTTGCGCGGGGAGTCGAGGGTGATCGTGGCGACGGCCCGGTCGACGCTCGACCGCACGAGCGGGGTGTCGTCCGAGGGGGTCGCGGACGTCGGGTGCTGCGTCATCGCGGACTCGCCTTTCTCCGTTGGGCGCCCACGCCGGCCGAGATCACGGCGCGGAACACTCGTTCGACCCACGGTCCGTGGGTGTCGGGTGGATCACACGCTAGCGCTCCACGGCCCGCGGGCCCCACACCGACCCCGCACGCACGAGGGCCGGGGACCGTGACGGTCCCCGGCCCTCGTGTCCTCGGGTCACCTTCCCCGGGCCGCCCGCGACAACGCGTCCGAGAAGTGGAGCATCGAGGCGACGGCCTCGGCCCCGTCGGCCGCCTCACTGACCCTCAGGGTCAGGGGCTCGGCGGTGACGGCACCGGTGTAACCGTGGTCGAGCTCGCAGCTCTCGTCGGCGCAGGAGGCCGGTTCCAGGTCGATGTGGGCGACGGCACCCCAGTTCACCGACAGGTTGACGCTGAGCACCAGTTCGCTGGGGGTGCTCCCCGGCGTGTACTGGGCCGGGTTGGGCACCACCCGGGTCAGCGCCACGGACTGGACGTTGCCCAGTTGGATGCTGTCGGTGGTGGTGGAGGCGTGCGAGGCGCCGCCGGGCTCCGTCGGTGGGTGCTCGTCGGTGTGGCACACCACGAGCCGGGTCGCGGTCAACAGCATCACGGTGATGTGACGCCGCATCTCCATCGCCGGGTCGAAGGTCGCCTCGTGGTGCACGATGAACGCCTCGGCGTCCTCATCACCCAGGGTGGTGGCGACGGCGTCGATGACCAGAGCCGGGTAGTACCCGCTCCGTTCGATCTCCAGCCGCCAGTCCGTGGGCACGGCACGTGTTTTCCTCATACCTCTATCCTGCCCCCTTCCGGCGACACTTCGCGACCTGCCACCGAAACGGGAGACCCACTGCCGGATCAGAACGTCACCCCGCGCAACCTCCTGGGGCCGGAGTCCGGACGCACCTCGGGCGCCTCGCGCAGCCACATGCGGGCTCCGAGGACGTGGGCGCCGGTGGCGTTCACCAGAACCGGGTCCAGATCCACGTAACCGATCTCGGGGAAGGCCTCGACCAGGCGGGACACCCGGACCAGCAGCTCCTCCAAGGCCTCCACGTCGGGCTGTTCGGCCAGCGAGGTGGCGCCCGCCGGCAGTCCGAACAGCAGCGGGGCGGCCCGGACCGCGTGGATGAGGTCGGCCGCGTCCATGTCGGTCAGCGGGGCCAGCCGGAAGGAGCGGTCGTCCAACAGCTCTGCGGTGACGTCGGCCAGCCCGAAGGAGACCACCGAACCGAAGGAGCGGTTGTCGCCGGCGCGCACCACCGTGGGCACGCCCGGGGCCGCCATCCGCTGCACCACCAGCTCGGCTTCGCCGCCGAAGCGGTCGTACAGGGACAGGTAGGCGCTGCGCACGTCGTCGGGGGTGCGCAGGTCGGCGCGGACGAACGTGCCTCCGGCGCGGACCCGCAGGTCGGGGGCGTCGGCCTTGACCACCGCCGGGTAGCCCAGCTCTCCGGCGGCGACCACGGCCTCGTCGGCCGAGTGGACCCGGATATCGGGGTAGGCGGCGATGCCGTAGCAGGACAGCAGCTCGTGCGTGTCCTCGTTGGAGATCGCCGTCTCCTCGTCGTAGCGGCGTTCGCCGCCGAACCAGGCGACCTCGTCCTTGGCCGCGTCGGCCTTGGACAGGGCCCGGGAGACGACGGAGCGGGCGCGGGCGCCGTCGATGTCGGGCAGTTCGGGATGGCGACCGGGCTTGCGGTCGCGCCACTGGGCGTAGCGGGTGGCGTGGGCCAGGGCGCGCACCGCGTCCTCGGGCGCCGGGTAGGAGGGCACCGAGCCGGGCAGCGTCTGGCCGAGGTCGCCGACGTGGCGCAGTTCCTCGGGCAGCCCCTGGCGTGCCAGGTAGGTGGCGACGATGGGCTTGTCCGACTCCAGGGAGCGGGCGCGCAGGACCCGGGCGACGTCGTCGCCGATCGGTTGCAGGGCCGGGACGAACACCACCACGACCGAGTGCACGTCGTCGGCGGCCAGGGCGGTCCGGAGCGCGTTGTCGAAGTCCTCGGCGGTGGCCTGCGGACCCAGGTTGACCGGTTCGTGGGGCTTGAGCCCCTGACGCACGGCGGCGTCCTTGACCAACAGTTCCAGGGAGTCGGAGTTGCCGATGACGCCCACGCGCGGCCCCGCGGGCAGCGGCTGGTAGGCGAAGAGCTGGGCGGCGTCGAACATCTGCGTGATGTCGTCCACGCGCACCACCCCGGCCTGCTGGAACAGGGAGGTGACGGCGTAGTCGGGCAGGGCGAGCCCGCCCGCGGCGTGACCGGTGGGGGTGGCCTGCGCGGAACCTCCGCTGCGCACCGCCACGACCGGCTTCTGCTTGGCCAGACGCCGGGCCAGCCGGGTGAACTTGCGCGGGTTGCCCAGGGACTCCAGGTACTGGAGCACGACCTTGGTGGAGGGGTCCTCCTGCCAGTACTGCATGAGGTCGTTGCCGGAGACGTCGGCGCGGTTGCCCGCGGAGACGAAGGTCGACAGCCCCATCCCGCGTTCGGCGACCCGCTGGAGGATCGCCCGGCCCAGGGCACCGGACTGGGAGAAGAAGCCGATCGGCCCGGGGGCGGGCAGGTCCGGGGAGAGGGTGGCGTTGAGGGAGATCGCGGGATCGGTGTTGGCCACGCCCAGACAGTTGGGGCCCACCACGCGCATCCCCGCGGCACGGGCCGTGCGCACCAGCTCGTCCTGGCGGGCCCGACCCTCGGGGCCGATCTCACCGAAGCCCGAACTGACCACGACCAGACCGTGCACCCCCTTCTCCGCGCACTGCTCGACCACGTCGACGACCATGTCGGCGCGGACCGCCACCACCGCCAGATCGACCTGGTCGGGGACGTCCAGGATGGAGGGGTAGGCCCGCACGCCCACGACGGCCTTGGCCTCGGGGTGGACCGGGTAGACCGGCCCCTGGAACTCGCCGTTCAGAAGGTTGCGCAGCGCCGTCTGCCCGATGGTGTGGGCGGTGCGGCTGGCCCCGATGACCGCCACCGACTCGGGGAAGAGCAGGCGGGCTATGGACCGGGACTCGGCCCGCTGCTCACGGGCCCGCATGACCTCCTGGGAGCCGTCCGTGGGCTGAAGGTCCAGGGTCAGCCGGATGACGCCCTCGTCGAAGGTCTGCTGGGCCGTGTACCCGGCCTCACGGAAGACGTTGATCATCCGACGGTTCTCGGGCAGCACGTCGGCGATGAAACGGCGCATGCCGCGTTCGCGCGCGGCCGCCCCGATGTGCTCCAGCAGGACCGAGGCCAGGCCCCGACCCTGATGTCCGTCCTCCACGACGAAGGCGACCTCCGCCTCCTCCGGGGCGACCTTGTCGTAGCGCACCACGGCGACCAGGGAGTCGGAGATGGTGGCGACCAGGGCCACACGGTCCTCGTAGTCGACCGTGGTGAAACGTTGGACGTCACGGTCGGAGAGTTTGGGGTAGGGCGCGAAGAACCGGTAGTAGATGGTCTCCGGCGAGAGCCTGGAGTGGAACTCGCGCAGCAGGTCGGCGTCGTCAGGGGTGATGGGGCGCAGGTGCGCGGTGCCTCCGTCGGTCAGAACGACGTCGGCTTCCCAGTGGTTCGGGTAGGACTGCACGACTGTGAGACTAGACGACAAACGGCCGAATCCGGAGAAAGTCCATGCGGTCCGTCTGAAATCACCGCCCCACGGCCGGTTCGTGGGCGCCGGTTCCGCCCGACTCCGCATACTCTGTTCCAGTGGGTCCCAGGACCCGACGGCGCCGACGTTCCCGCGTACCGGAGCGCTGTCACTTCGTTACCCGACCCTGATCGTTCACCTGTTAACGTCGGGCGGGCACAGGTTCTCAACGCTCGGTGGTGGCTGGCGAAAATGACACGAGTGGTCGTGATCGGTGATCTGATGACCGACGCAGTCGCGCGCGCATTCCACCCGTTGGCCCGGGGCAGTGACACCCCCGCCTCGGTGGTCATGTACGGCGGCGGTTCGGGGGCCAACATCGCCTCTTGGCTGGCGGTCGAGGGCACCGAGACGACGTTCGTGGGTCGCCGCGGCTCCGACATCACCGGCCGTACGCGTGAGATGGAGCTCATGGGCTACGGCCTGGACTCGCGCATGGTCATGGACCCCGAGCGCCCGACCGGCACCTGCGTCGTCATGATCACGCACAGGGGCGACCGGACGATGCTCAGCGACCCCGGGGCCAACGCCAGGCTCCAGCCCGAGGACCTGCCCCGAGACGTCTTCTCCTCCGACGGCCACCTCCACGTGTCCGGCTACACCCTGATCAACTCCGACTCGCGCCGCGCGGCCCGGGTGGCCCTGCGCATGGCCCGCGAGAGCGGCATGTCCATCTCGGTGGACGGTGGTTCGCACGCCCCGCTGGAACGCGCCGGCGCGGAGAACTTCCTGGACTGGACCGAGGGCGCCCGTCTGCTCTTCGTCAACGTCGACCAGGCCCGGGTGCTGACCGGCCGCGACGACGCCGAGGCCGCCGCCAAGGTGTTGACCGCCTGGTTCCCCAACGTCGTCATCAAGCTCGGCGGGGAGGGCGGACTGTGGGCCTCCAAGACCCGTGAGGACTGTGTGACCGCCCCGGCCGAACCGGTGGATCCGTCCCCGGGT
This sequence comes from Nocardiopsis alba DSM 43377, assembly GCF_000341225.1. Lineage (GTDB taxonomy): Bacteria > Actinomycetota > Actinomycetes > Streptosporangiales > Streptosporangiaceae > Nocardiopsis > Nocardiopsis alba. Next base: position 279,202 of record NZ_ANAC01000007.1, on the reverse strand, counting down.
TCGGTGGGCGCCGGCGACGCCTTCATCGCCGGGTTCCTGCCCGCGTGGCTGGCGGGCCGCCACCCCAAAGAGGCCCTGGGCCGGGCCAGCAGGCTGGCCGCCCGCGCCCTGCACCAGCCCGGTGCCCGTCCCGACCTGGGCGAGGGGCAGCCGGTGCGCCGTGGCGCCCCCAGGGGCCAGCGCCTGCGCTGACACGTTCTTCGCGGGGCCCGTGGTCGACGACCACGGGCCCCGCTCTCGTCCTCGGGCGGGGAGCGCCTCGGGCACCGGAGCCGGAGCCCGAGGCCGGCGGATCAGCCGCCGGTGGTGGCCAGGGTGAGCGGCAGGACCCGTGGCGCCCCGGCCTTGCGCAGCAGTGCCGCGCCCACGGTCAGGCTCCATCCGCTGTCGACCATGTCGTCCACCAGCAGCAGCGGGCCCGGACGGGTGCGCTGCGACTCGGCCACCCTCTCCTGGAGTTCGGGGTCGGCCACCAGCTCCGAGTACACCTGTTCCAGGCGCATCGCGCTGTTGTGCCGCCGGGTGCCCGGGCCGCGGCCGGTGCGGTAGGAGAGCGAGCCCAGCGGGGTGAGCCTGCCCAACGAGGAGAGCCGGGACGCCAGGTCGGCGACCAGGGTCGGCCTGGTGAGCGAGGGCATCGCCACCACGCCCACGGGGCGCTCCTCCCAGTTCCAGGAGGCCAGTACCCGCACCACGCCCTGGAGCACACGTTCGTCCACCGGGGCGTCGGGCGCGTCCTCGGCGAGCACACGGCGCAGCTCGGTCCCCCAGCCGATGTCGGTGAGACGGCCCAGGGCCCGCCCCTCGTCGGCGCGCAGCTCGGGCGGGATCTTTCCGGACAGACGCACGCCGAGGGTGTCCATGCCGGTCGGCCACTGGCGTCGGGGGGCGATCGGCGTTCCGGGCCGGTCCAGGTGGTCGGTGGCGGCCTCGCGCCGGCCCGCGTCCACCTCGGTGGGCCAGTACCGGCCGGTGCACACGTCGCAGCGTCCGCAGGCCACGGCCTCGGGGTCGTCGAGCTGACGGCGGAGGAACTCCATCCGGCAGGTGTCGGTGGCGATGTAGTCGAGCATGGCCCGCTGTTCGCGCTCGCGCGCGGCGGCGACCTGCGCGTAGCGTGCGGAGTCGTAGGTCCACGGCCGCCCGGTGGCGATCCAGCCACCGCGCACCCGGCGCACCGCCCCGTCCACGTCCAGCACCTTGAGCATCTGTTCCAGCCGGGTGCGGCGCAGGTCCACCCGGGTCTCCAGGTGGGCCGGGGAGAGCGGCCCCTCGGCCTCGGCGAGCACGTCGAGGGTGCGGCGGACGGTCTCCTCCGGCGGGAAGGACAGCCCGGCGAAGTACTCCCAGATCTGCACGTCCTCGCGGCCCGGGAGCAGGATCACCTCGGCCCGTTCGACGCCACGTCCGGCACGGCCGACCTGCTGGTAGTAGGAGATCGGCGACTGCGGCGCGCCCAGGTGGGCGACGAAGCCGAGGTCGGGCTTGTCGAAGCCCATGCCCAGGGCGCTGGTGGCCACGAGCGCCTTGACCCGGTTGTCCAGGAGAGCGTCCTCGGCCGCCCGGCGTTCGTCGGGGTCGGTCTGGCCGGTGTAGGCGAGGACCTCCACACCCTGCTCGTTCAGGAAGCGGGCGGTCTCCTGGGCGGCGGAGACGGTGAGCGTGTACACGATGCCCGAACCGGGGATCTCGGGCAGGTGCTCGGCCAGCCAGCCGAGCCTGGCGGTGGCGTCGGGCAGCTCGACCACGCTCAGACGCAGGCTCTCGCGCTCCAGGGTGCCGCGCAGGACCAGGGTGTCGGCCCGATCGTCCCCGGCCTGGAGCTGTTCGGCGACGTCGTGGGTGACGCGTTCGTTGGCGGTGGCGGTGGTGGCCAGCACCGGGACGCCGTCGGGCAGGTCGTGCAGCAGGGAGCGGATCCGGCGGTAGTCCGGACGGAAGTCGTGTCCCCAGTCGGAGACGCAGTGCGCCTCGTCGATCACGACCAGCCCGGCCCCGGCGGCGAGTTCGGGCAGCACCCGGTCGCGGAACTCCGGGTTGTTGAGCCGTTCGGGGCTGACCAGGAGCACGTCGACCCGGCCCTGGGCGACCTCGGCGTAGGTCTCCTCCCAGGCCGTGGTGTTGGAGCTGTTGATGGTGCGCGCGTGGATGCCGGCCCGTTCGGCGGCGGCGATCTGGTTGCGCATCAGGGCCAGGAGCGGGGAGACGATGACGGTGGGCCCGGCCCCCTCGGCACGGCGCAGGGCGGTGGCCACGAAGTACACCGCCGACTTGCCCCAGCCGGTGCGTTGGACGACCAGGGCCCGGCGTCGTTCGGCGACCAGGGCGTGGATGGCGGTCCACTGGTCCTCGCGCAGCCGGGCGCCGTCCCCGGCCAGGGCTCGGAGGTGTTCCTCGGCGCGTTCGCGCAGGGCGCCGAGATCGGTGGTGAGGTCCGTGGGAGTGGCCATGTCCTCTTTGGTACCAGAGACGGAGGGGCCTCAGGCGCCTGTCCACAGGGACGGTTCCGCACTTTCGCCGGAGCGTCCCCGCCCCGGGCGGCCCGGTGGGGCGGCGGGGCCGGATCCGAGCTCCGGGGTCACAGAACGGAAACGTTCTCGTTATGTGCCATTGCGTTCACACGGTGTGACCCGAACACTTTGCGCAAGGCCCCGTCTTCTGCGAATGGGAGCGCTCCCGCTCCCTTTCGCCTCCCGCTGAGAAGCACGAAAGGCACACGATATGAAACCCCTCTCCCCCGCTCGATACGCCCACCGACGCCCGCGGTCCCGCGGAGGCGGACTCGGTCTGTTCGCCGCGGCCACTGCGCTCGTGATGGGCGGCTCCGCCCTCGCGCTCACCGGTTCGGGGGCGGACGACGCCGCCCCCGTCTCCGCCGAGGGATCCACCGAGGTCCCCGTGGGTTCCGGCGGCTACACGACCGTCCTTCCCGAAGGGCGCTCCGGCCCCTCCGACCTCGACGGCGCCCCGGTCTCCCCCAAGGTCACCGACGACTTCGAGGGCCCCGCCCCCACCAACGAGTGGTGGTCCTCGCTGATCTTCCAGCGCTACCCGGACAACCCCTACGGCGAGAACCTGTTCGCCCACCCGCTCAACTTCCTGCCCCACTCCGGCGGCCTGGACATGGGGCACTCCGATACGCCCACCCTCGTCGGCGACGACCTCAAGTACGAGTACACCGCCGCCTCCGACCTCACCCTGGGCGTGACCGGCCTGGACTCCCCCGACACCCGCACCGCCGACCACGGCGACTGGACCGTCACCGCCCACTGGGAGGGCGGCGGCCCGACCCTGCGCGTCACCCTCGGCCAAGGGCTGCCGTTCGCCTACGCCGAGACCTCCGGAGCGGACGCCCGGGTGACCTTCGACGGCGCACCCGAGGTCTGGCACGAGGACGGCTCGACCGTCGGAGTCACCGTCAACGGCCGCCACTACGCCCTGTTCTCGCCCTCGGACGCCCCCTGGACCCTGGAGGGCGAGGCCCTCACCGCCGCCACCGGGGACGAGGGGTACTACTCCGCGGCGCTCCTGCCCTCCCCCGACGACCTGGACCGTTTCGCCCCCTACGCCCACTCCTTCGTCACCGGCTCCGTGGTGGAGTACGACTACGACGAGTCCGCCGCCACCCTGACCAGCACCTACCGACTGGAGACCGAGGCGCGCGAGGGAGAGGAGACCGGCACCCTCATGGCGCTCTACCCGCACCAGTGGGAGAACGCCACCGGAGACCTCACCGACCTGACCTACGCCTCGCCCCGAGGCGAGATGCGGGTCTCGGAGGGGGCGTCCTTCACCACCGCGCTCACCACCCAGGGCATCATGCCCTCGCTGCCCACCGTCGACGAGGCCGACCACGACCGGATGGCCGCGCTGATCGACGAGGTCCTGGCCGAGGAGGAGCTCTTCCCCGAACCCGGCGACACCTACTGGGACGGCAAGGCCATGGGCCGCCTGGCCCAGCTCGTGCCCATCGCCGACTCGATCGGGCGCACCGAGGCCCGTGACGAACTCCTGGGCCTGGTCAAGGGCCGTCTGGAGGACTGGCTGACCGTCGGGGGCGCCCGCCAGTTCCACCACGACGCCGAATGGGGCGCCATGCTCGGTTTCCCCGACAGCTTCGGGGCCGCAACGGAACTCAACGACCACGACTTCCACTACGGCTACTTCGTCTCGGCGGCGGCCATGGTCGCCCGCTACGACGCCGAGTGGGCCGACGAGGATGCCTGGGGCGGCATGATCCGCCTGCTCATCGAGGACGTGGCCGGGACCGACCCCGACAGCGAGATGTTCCCCCGTCTGCGCTCCTTCTCGCCCTACGCCGGACACGGCTGGGCCTCCGGTCACGCCGGCTTCGCCTCCGGCAACAACCAGGAGTCCTCCTCCGAGGGCATGCACTTCGCCGCCGCCACCGCCCACTTCGGCGCGTTGACGGGAGACGAGGAACTGCGCGACCTCGGCGTCTACCTGCACACCACCCAGGCCTCCACCGTCGCCCGCTACTGGCAGAACCAGGGCGGCGGCACCTTCCCGGAGGAGTACCCCGAGGACGTGGTCGGCATGGTCTGGGGCGACGGCGGCGACTACCGGATCTGGTGGGACGGCGGCCACGAGGAGCACTACGGCATCAACTACCTGCCCATCACCGCGGGCTCCCTGTACCTGGGCCACGACCCCGAGCACGCCGGGGCGGTCTACGACTCCCTGGTCGACAAGATCGGTGGCGAGCCGGACGTGTGGCGCGACATCCACTGGGCCCACCGCGCCCTCTCCGACGGCGATGACGCCCTGAGGATGTTCGAGGAGCAGTGGGACACCTACGAGCCGGAGGCCGGCGGTTCCGTGCCGCACACCTACCAGTGGGTCTCCACGCTCGCCGCGTTCGGGACCGTGGACGTGTCCGTCACCGCCGACACCGCGCACTACGCGGTCTTCGACAAGGAGGGTGAGCGCACCTACACGGCGTTCAACCCCGCCTCGGAGGCGCTCACCGTCACCTTCTCCGACGGCACCTCCCTGGAGGTCCCCGCGCGTCAGGTCGCCGTGACGAACTGACCGAACCGATCCGAGCGTCCCCGCCCCGTGCCCCGGGCGGGGACGCTCTCCCGTCGTTCCCGAGGCCGACCGAGGGGCCGACACACCGGTCGGAGACGTCCACCCCACCCTGTTCCGGACGCGGTGGATCCCGCCCGGAACAGGGGCGGAACCCGGGTGCCGCGCGGCTCACACACGCCCGACCGCTCATCCGTGTACGTTTCAGTCACCGGGGCACGCCAGAATTACGGACATGGCCCGTACTACTTCCCGTCCCCCTGAGGATCTCGCCGAGAAGATCATCGACATCGACGTCTCCGAGGAGATGCGCGGCAGCTTCCTGGAATACGCGTACTCGGTGATCTACCAACGCGCTCTTCCCGACGCCCGGGACGGCATGAAACCCGTCCAACGGCGGATCCTCTATCAGATGAACGAGATGGGTCTGCGGCCCGACCGCGGACACGTCAAATGCGCCCGTGTGGTCGGGGAGGTGATGGGCCGCCTCCACCCCCATGGCGACTCGGCCATCTACGACGCCCTGGTGCGCCTCAGCCAGCCCTTCGCCATGCGCGTGCCGCTGGTGGACGGTCACGGCAACTTCGGTTCGCTCGGCGGCGACGACGCCCCCGCCGCCATGCGTTACACCGAGGCCCGCCTGGACAGCGCCGCCGAGCTGCTGGTCTCCTCCATCGACGAGGACGTCGTCGACTTCAAGCCCAACTACGACGGTCAGGAGACCGAGCCGGAGGTCCTGCCCGCGGCCTTCCCCAACCTCCTGGTCAACGGCGCCTCCGGCATCGCCGTGGGCATGGCCACCAACATGGCCCCGCACAACCTGGGCGAGGTGATCGCGGCCGCCCGGCACCTGATCGCCAACCCCGACGCCACTCTGGAGGAGCTCACCGAGTTCGTCCCGGGCCCGGACCTGCCCACCGGCGGCACCATCATGGGGCTGGACGGCGTCCGCGACGCCTACCGCAAGGGTCGCGGCACCTTCAAGACCCGGGCGACCGTGTCGATCGAGAAGGTCTCCGCCCGGCGCACCGGCCTGGTCATCACCGAGCTGCCCTACAGCGTCGGCCCCGAGAAGGTCGTCAGCCGCATCAAGGAGCTGGTGCAGTCCAAGAAGCTCCAGGGCATCTCCGACCTGAAGGACCTCACCGACCGCAACCAGGGCCTGCGGCTGGTCATCGAGCTCAAGAACGGCTTCAACCCCGAGGCCGTGCTGGAGGAGCTCTACCGCCTCACGCCGATGGAGGAGTCCTTCGGCATCAACAACGTGGCGCTGGTCGACGGCCAGCCCCAGACCCTGGGGCTGCGCGAGCTTCTCCAGGTCTACGTCGACCACCGTCTGAACGTGGTGCGTCGCCGCAGCGAGTACCGCCGCAAGAAGCGTCGGGAACGGCTCCACCTGGTCGACGGCCTGCTCATGGCGCTGCTCGACATCGACCGCGTGATCGCCCTCATCCGCGAGGCCGACGACACCGCCGCCGCGCGCGAGGCCCTCATGGGCGCCTACGACATGTCGGAGATCCAGGCGCGCTACATCCTCGACACCCCGCTGCGCCGCCTCACCCGGTTCGACCGGCTGGAGTTGGAGACCGAGCGGGACCGGCTCAACCAGGAGATCGACGACCTCACCTCGATCCTGGAGTCCGACAAGAAGCTCCGTCGGGTCGTGTCCAAGGAGCTCAACGAGGTCTCCAAGAAGTACGCGACGCCTCGCCGGACGCGTCTGCGCGAGAGCGACGGCGCCGCCCGCGCCGCGGTGATCCCGCTGGAGATGGCCGACCAGCCCTGCCACGTGGTGTTCGGTGTGGACGGGCACATCGCCCGCACCAAGGGCGCCTCCCTGCCGCGTCCCCACGAGGGTCTGCGCGTGCCGCACGACGCGATCCACGTCTCGGTGCCGACCACCTCGCGTTCCGACGTCGGCCTGGTCACCGATCTGGGCCGGATGATCCGTGTCCCGGTCGTGGAACTGCCGGAGCTGCCCGAACCGTCGGCGGAGGAGGAACAGGAGCGCCCGCCCCTGGCCTCGGGCCTGGACGTGGGCGAGTTCGTCCAGCTCGACGAGGGCGAGTCGGTGGTCACCGTGGTGTCGATGGACACCCACGGCCCCGGTTTCGTCGTGGGCACCCGGGGCGGTGTGGTCAAGCGGGTCTCCCCGGACTATCCGCCCAACAAGGACGACTTCGAGATCATCACGCTCAAGGACGACGACCGCGTCATCGGGGCGACCCAGTTGTCCACCGGTGAGGAGGACCTCGCCTTCGTCACCTCCGAGGCGCAGTTGCTGCGCTTCTCCGCCGGCACCGTACGTCCCCAGGGCCGCCCCGCCACGGGGGTGGCCGGTGTACGTCTGGCCGAGGACGCCCACGTACTGTGGTTCGGTGCGGTTCCGAGCCCTGGAGATTCGGTCGTGGTGACCGTCTCCGGTGACAGCACCGCCCTGGCCGGTACGCAGGCCGGGTCGGCCAAGGTCACCCCGTTCGAGGCCTACCCCACCAAGGGACGGGCCACGGGCGGTGTGCGCTGTCACCGCTATCTCAAGGGCGAGGACACCCTGTTGTTCGCATGGGTGGGACGCTCCCCCGCCCGGGCCTCGCGTGCCGACGGCAAGCCGGTCCGGCTGCCCGACCCCAGCGAGCGCCGCGACGGTTCGGGCGAGGCACTGCCGCGTGCCATCACCACCGTCGGCACCGGACAGACCGACAGCGGGATCACGGCCCCCGACAAGGGCGCCTGAGACGAGGGAGAAGAACCATCATGAGCTCGAACGAGAACGGCACCGTCCCCCCAGGGGCCTTCGACGACGTGTTCGAGGCCAACGCCTCCTACGCCGAGACCTACTCGCTGGCCGGCCTCAAGCCCGTGGCCGCCCGCGGTCTGGCCCTGGTGACGTGCATGGACTCGCGCATCGAGCCGTTGCAGATGCTGGGCCTCAAGCCCGGTGACGCCAAGATCCTGCGGAACGCGGGCGCCCGGGTCACGGACGACACCCTGCGCACCCTGGTCCTGGCGGTGTACCTGCTGGGCGTGGACCGTGTGCTGATCCTGCCGCACACCAACTGCAAGATGGCCTCGGTCCCGGGCGACGACACCGTGCACGACCTCATCCAGGAGGAGTACGGCGTGGACACCCGCAGCCTGGAGTTCCACACCAACGACGACCAGTTGGGCGCGCTCGCCCACGACCTGGAGCGGATCCGTCACCACCCGCTGCTTCCCGCGGGTCTGCCGGTGACCGGCGCCATCTACGACGTGGACACCGGACGGGTCGCCCCGACCGGTCTGTGAGCGTGCTCCGGGCGCCCTGAGGTGTCGAGACGGACGGGGCCGGGGATCATTCCGGTGGGCGTGGGATCACGGCCGCCTCCCGGTACGGCCCCGCCCGTCTCGTCCTCCGCCCGGGGAACACGGTCACCTCGGCGACCGTTGTCCCCGAACGGTGTGACACGTCGAGAGGAGCACCGTGGAAGAGAGCACCTACGACACCTACAACCAGGCCCGCATCTACCTGGAGTTGGGCGACCCGATCTACGCCGCCCGCATCCTGGCCCCCGTGGTCGAGAACGAGCCCGGCAGCCGCTCCCTGTTGGAGCTCCTGGGACGCGCCTACTTCCTCTCCGCCCAGCTCCACCGGGCCGAGGCGACCTTCCGGTCCCTGATCGAACTGGATCCGGTGGACCACTGGGCGCACATCGCGCTCGCCCGCACCCTGGAACGCCAGAGCCGCCACGAGGAGGCGGCGACCTACCGAAGGATGTACGCCGTGATGTCCGGGGGCTCCCTGGACTGACCGGGGCCGTCCGGGGCCGGAACCCGAGGGCCCGGCCCCTCTCCCCCGGCGGGGGCGTTACCCTGCGGTCATGGCTCCCACATCCGACCGTCCCGGACCCGACTCAGCGTGGGTCGACCGTTCCTCGAACCCCGCGCGCGCGTGGGCGGACGAGGCGGTGCGCAAGGTGATCGCCGACGACACCCGCTCGGCCGACACCCACCTGCACGTGTTCCCCCTTCCCCCGGAGTGGGGGATCGACCTGTACCTGAAGGACGAGTCGGTCCATCCCACCGGCAGTCTGAAGCACCGTCTGGCCCGGTCCCTGTTCCTGTACGGGCTGGCCAACGGATGGATCACCGAGCACACCACGATCGTGGAGGCCAGTTCGGGGTCGACGGCGGTCTCCGAGGCCTACTTCGCCCGTCTCCTGGGCCTGGACTTCATCACGGTGGTCCCGCGCAGGACCAGCCCGGAGAAGATCGCGCTGATCGAGCGCTACGGGGGCCGTTGTCATTTCGTGGACCACCCGCCCGAGATGTACTCCGAGGCCGAGCGGCTGGCGGCCGAGACCGGCGGCCACTACATGGACCAGTTCACCTACGCCGAGCGGGCCACCGACTGGCGGGGGAACAACAACATCGCCGAGTCGATCTTCCAGCAGCTGGAGATGGAGCGGCACCCCTGCCCGGACTGGATCGTGGTGGGGGCGGGCACCGGCGGCACGTCGGCGACCATCGGCCGTTATCTGCGCTACCGACGGCTGCACACCCGGCTGGCCGTCGTGGACCCGGAGAACTCGGCCTTCTTCCCCGGCTGGGTCACGGGGGCCTCGGACCACTCCAGCGGCATGCCGTCCCGGATCGAGGGGATCGGGCGCCCCCGGATGGAGCCGAGCTTCGTCCCCTCGGTCATCGACCTGATGATGCCGGTCCCCGACGCGGCGAGCATCGCCGCGATGCGCCACCTCAACGATCTGACCGGACGTTGCGCGGGCGGTTCCACCGGGACCAACCTGTGGGGCGTGTGGCACCTGGTCGCCCGGATGCTCCGTGAGGGACGCCGGGGCAGCGTGGTCACCCTGATCTGCGACGGCGGCGAACGCTACCAGCACAGCTACTACGACGACGCCTGGGTGTCGGAACGGGGCCTGGACCCCGCCCCCTACCGGGCGGCCATCGACCGTTTCCTCACCGAGGGCGTCTGGGAGCCGCCGGCCGGCCCCTGACCCCTGACGGGGCCGGGGCCGGGCGCGACGACTCAGGCGTCGATGCGCTCCAGGTCCAGCTCCTGGGCGCCCTCCTGGATGAACCGGCGGCGCGGGGCCACCTCGTTGCCCATCAGCAGGTTGAACACCGAGGCGGCCTCCTCGGCCTGCTCCACCCGGATACGGCGCAGGGTCCGGTAGCGCGGGTCCATGGTGGTCTCGGCCAGCTGGTCGGCGTCCATCTCGCCCAGACCCTTGTACCGCTGGACCGGCTCCTTCCAGCCGACCTTGCGCTTCTCCAGGTCGAGCAGGGTGCGCTGGAGCTCGGCGTCGGAGTAGGTGTAGATGTAGCGGTCCTCGGGCTTGGCCCCGCGCTTGCGCCGCACGTTGGTCAGCTCCACCCGGTGCAGCGGCGGGACCGCCGCGTAGACCCGGCCGGCCTCCAGCATCGGACGCATGTACCGGTAGATGAGGGTGAGCAGCAGACATCGGATGTGGGCGCCGTCCACGTCGGCGTCGGCCATGAGGATGACGCGGCCGTAGCGGGCGGCGTCCAGGTCGAAGGTGCGGCCCGAACCGGCCCCGACGACCTGGAGGATCGCGGCGCACTCGGCGTTCTTGAGCATGTCCGCGACCGAGGACTTCTGGACGTTGAGGATCTTACCCCGGATGGGCAGGAGGGCCTGGAACTCCGAGTCCCGGGCCAGCTTGGCGGTGCCCAGCGCCGAGTCCCCCTCGACGATGAACAGCTCGCTGTGCTCCAGCCCCTCGCTGCGGCAGTCCACCAGCTTGGCGGGCAGAGCCGAGCTCTCCAGGGCGTTCTTACGCCGCTGGGTCTCGCGCTGCTGGCGGGCGGCCAGGCGGGCCTTGGCGGCGCCCACCACCTTCTCCATGACGGTGCGGGCCTTGGCCTTCTCCGTCTTCTTGGTGGAGGTGAGGAACTCGCGCAGTTCCTGGCCGACCACCTGGGAGACGATCCGGGACGCCGCGGACGTGCCGAGGATCTCCTTGGTCTGGCCCTCGAACTGGGGCTCGGGGAGGCGGACGGTGACGACCGCGGTGAGCCCCTCCTGGGTGTCGTCCTTGGTGACCGGGTCGTCGCTGTTCTTCAGCAGCTTGGTGGCGCGCAGCTGGTCGTTGATCACCCGGACCAGGGCCCGCTCGAAGCCGTTGATGTGGGTGCCGCCCTTGGGGGTGGCGATCACGTTGACGAAGGAGCGGACGGTGGTGTCGTAGCCGGTCCCCCAGCGCAGGGCGACGTCGACGTCCAGACGTCGTTGGACGTCGGCGGGCACCATGTGGCCCGACTCGTCCAGGACCGGGACGGTCTCGGTGAAGGTACCGCTGCCCTGGATACGCAGGACGTCGCTGATGGGGTCGTCGGGGGCCAGGAAGGTGCAGAACTCGCCGATCCCACCGTCGAAGTGGAAGGTCTCGGTGTAGGGCTCCTCGCCCTCGACGCTCTCGTCCCGGACGGCGATGGTCAGGCCGGGGATGAGGAAGGCGGTCTGGCGGGCCCGGTCGAGCAGGTTCTCCCGGGCGATCTCGGCGTCCTTGAGGAAGATCTGCCGGTCCGGCCAGAAGCGGATGCGGGTGCCGGTGATCTTCTTGGCGATCTTGCGGACCTGGTCCAGCCCGGAGGTGGGGGTGAACTCGGCGTCGGGGCCGGGGCCGGCGAAGCGTCCGGCGATCCCTCTGCGGAAGCTCAACGCGTGCGTGTGCCCCTGCCGGTCGACCTCGACGTCCACCCGGGCCGAGAGCGCGTTGACCACGGAGGCGCCCACGCCGTGCAGACCGCCCGTGGCGGTGTAGGAGCCGGAGCCGAACTTGCCGCCCGCGTGGAGCTTGGTCATGACCAGCTCGACACCGGACAGTCCGGACTTGGGCTCGATGTCCACGGGGATACCGCGGCCGTCGTCGCTCACGGAGACGGAGCCGTCGGGGTGCAGGGTCACGTCGATCCGGCCGCAATAGCCGCCCAGGGCCTCGTCGACGGAGTTGTCGATGATCTCCCACATGCAATGGGTGAGGCCGCGGCTGTCGGTGGACCCGATGTACATGCCCGGCCGTTTGCGCACCGCTTCGAGTCCCTCGAGGACCGACAGGTGTCGGGCGGAGTAATCCTCGGGATCGTGGACGGCTGCGGTCAAGGCGGTCACTCGGACATCTCCTGCGTCTTGAGGGCCATCGGGGCGCTGATGCGGCGTGTGCCCTTTGTACCGCGCCGCACCGACGGTTCGAGGGGGCCAGGCTACGACGGGCCGGGGGGCCGTGCCGTGGCGAGGGCCGTGGCGGGCGGGGTCGTGTCCTCCCGGGAGGCGCTCGCCTCGACGTCCGGGAGACGTCGTCTCCGGAAGCTACTGTGACCGGTCGCACAGACCGACGAATCGGCTCCGTCAGGCCCGCTCCGCGCGAGACTACCACCTCTGATGGCCGCTACCTGGATACGCCCGTTTTCCGGGGATAGTCGAGGCTTACCCCGGGGTACAACCAGGAGTGCATACGGCTTCCGGCCGGAAAGACCCCAAGGGGCACCCTCTAGGCACGGACCGGGCGGATTCCGCTGTCGGCGTACACGGAACCCGGTTGGGAACGTCTGGGTCGGGTTAGATGTTGTCAGAGGTGACTAACGCCGAGTATTGAGGATGGCGAAGTGACTGGAACCCTTGCCCCCACTCAGCCGCTGACGGCTGCCGACCGTTGCGACCGTTGTGGTGCACAGGCCTACGTCCGGGTGCTGCTGAACTCCGGCGGCGAACTCCTGTTCTGCGCGCACCACATGCGCAAGCACGACGACTCAATCCGCAAGATCGCCTCGGACATCCAGGACGAGACGAGCAAGCTCACCGAGAGCAAGAACGACAACGCGGACGAGCGTTAGCCACGACGACCAAGAGACGATGACGGCGGTCCCCGAGGGGGCCGCCGTCGTCGTGCGAAGGATCTCAGTCCGGCAGGACCCGGTTGTGGTAGCGCGAGACCTCCACGAAACCCGAACTCCGGTACAGCCCTAGCGCGGGCCCGTTGGCGGCCACCACGCACAGGTAGGCCCGGCGGGCCCCCTTGTCGTGGGCCCAGGCCAGCAGGTCGGCGAGCACGTCCCTGGCGATCCCCCGGCCTCGGGCCGCCTCGACCGTGCCCATCGAGCAGATCGCCACCGATTCCCCGTCCAGGACCGCGCAGCCGCGCCCGTCCCCGCTCTCGTGGACGCCGTAGGCCGCCGTCACCGCCCCCAGGATCCGCACCACGCCGTCGGTCCACGCGGGATCGGAACCGGCCCCGGCGAACAGCTCGATCCAGCGGTCGGTGGGCCGGTCGTGGATCCGGGTCCGGCCGGGGGCCTTCGGCCGTTCGAGCGGCTCGTGGGCGAGCACCAGGGTGGGCTCCACCCGCTCGTACCCGTGCTCGGCCAGACGGGCGTCCGTCTCCTCCTCGCCGGGCCACACCTGGACGCAGGGACGCAGCCCACGGTCCCGGTAGAACCGGGTCACCTCCGCGACGTCGGCCTCCGGGGACTCCAGCAGGGCGCAGTTGGCCCGTTTGGTGACGCCGTCGGCCAGGCCGAAGCGCCAACCGGCGCGCGTCTCGACGTGGAAGGGCGGCCAGTCCCGGGTCACGCGCGCGGCCCATGGGTGCATGTTCGTCTCCTCACGAGGGGGTGTTCTCCGGCTCTCAGAACCCTGCCGGCATCCACGCCCGGGAGGCACCCCGGGCCCTCCGTACACGACCCAGGTGTACTCAACCTCTGTGGTCGGTACACCTAGCATGGGCTCCGTCCCAGGACACACGACGTTCGGAAGAGAAACACGCATGCTCATCCTGCTCCCGCCCTCCGAGGGCAAGGCCACATCCGGCGACGGACCCCGTCTGGACGTGGACTCGCTCACCCTCCCGGGGCTGGCCCCGGCCCGGGAGCGGGTCGTCGAGGCGCTCACCGAGGTGTGCTCCGGCCCCGAGGACACCGCGCGCGAGATCCTGGGTCTCTCGGTCTCCCAGACCGACGCGATCAAGCGCAACCTCGACCTGGCGGTCGCGCCCACGTTGCGCGCCGCCGACCTGTACACGGGCGTCCTCTACGACCGGTTGGGGCTGCCCGACCTCCTGGCCGAGCGTGGCGAAGCGACCCGGGAACGGATCCTGGTCTTCTCCGGACTGTGGGGCGTGGTGGGGCCGGACGACCACCTGCCGCCCTACCGTCTGTCCATGGGGGTACGACTGCCGTCCCTGGGCGGGTTGGGGGCCTACTGGCGCAAGGCGCTGACCGGCCCCCTGAACGAGCTGGTCGGAGACCGTCTGGTCGTGGACTGCCGCTCCTCCTCCTACGTCGCGGCCTACAGGCCGGCCGGGGAGGTCGCGGAACGGAGCGTGGCCGTGCGCGTCCTTCGGGAGAAGGAGGTCGACGGAGAGCTCCGACGCTCGGTGGTCAGCCACATGGCCAAGGCCACCCGCGGCGACATCGCCCGGGTCCTGGTCCGGGAGGGCGTCGAGGCGCGCACCCCGGAGGAGCTGGTCGCGGCGCTGCGGGACCTGGGGCACACCGTGGAACTCCAGGAGACGGGCGGGCCGGGCAAAGCCCGCACGATGGACGTCGTCGTACGCGACTGAGTCCGCGGCGAGGCCCCTCACGAACAGGGAGATCGTGCCCGTAAAGCGGATCAGGGCGACTTTATGCCACACCTACAGAGCGTCCGGCACCATGATTCGCATCGGATGGAGATCGGACTCCGTGCGGGGGTGAGAAGGTACTCGGCTCTGTAAGGGACACGCGGGGGTCGCCACACGCCCGTGAGCAGCTTCGGGTACACACACGCGCAGGCGCGCCTTCCCGCGGGAGCGGGAGGCGCGCCTGTGTCGGTCCACGGCAGCGGGCCGATCCTGGGCCGACCGATCAGTCCAGGTAGTCGCGGAGCACCTGCGAACGCGAGGGGTGACGGAGCTTCGACATCGTCTTGCTCTCGATCTGCCGGATGCGCTCACGGGTGACCCCGTAGACCTTGCCGATCTCGTCTAAAGTCTTGGGCTGACCGTCGGTGAGCCCGAAGCGCATGGAGACCACGCCGGCCTCGCGCTCGGACAGGGTGTCCAGGACCGAGTGGAGCTGTTCCTGGAGCAGGGTGAAGCTGACCGCCTCGCCCGGCTGGATCGCCTCGGAGTCCTCGATCAGGTCACCGAACTCGCTGTCGCCGTCCTCACCCAGCGGGGTGTGCAGGGAGATCGGCTCACGGCCGTACTTCTGCACCTCGACGACCTTCTCCGGGGTCATGTCGAGTTCCTTGGCCAGCTCCTCCGGGGTGGGCTCGCGGCCCAGGTCCTGGAGCATCTGACGCTGGACGCGGGCCAGCTTGTTGATGACCTCGACCATGTGCACCGGGATACGGATGGTGCGGGCCTGGTCGGCCATGGCGCGGGTGATCGCCTGACGGATCCACCAGGTGGCGTAGGTCGAGAACTTGAAGCCCTTGGTGTAGTCGAACTTCTCCACCGCGCGGATCAGACCCAGGTTCCCCTCCTGGATCAGGTCCAGGAACAGCATGCCGCGGCCGGTGTAACGCTTGGCCAGGGAGACGACCAGACGCAGGTTGGCCTCGAGGAGGTGCTTCTTGGCGCGGCCGCCGTCCTCGGCGATCCACTCCAGCTCGTCCCGCAGCTCGAAGGTGAGGACGTCCGCCTCTTCGGAGAGCTTCTCCTCGGCGAACAGGCCGGCCTCGATGCGCTTGGCGAGCTCGACCTCCTGCTCCGCGTTGAGCAGCGGGACCTTACCGATCTGCTTCAGGTAGTCCTTGACCGGGTCGGCGGTGGCGCCGGCCGCGACCACCTGGGCGGCGGGGGCGTCGTCGTCATCGTCGTACAGGACGAAGGAGTCGTCGTCCTTGCTCGGCTTGACGGGGGCGCCGACCGTCTCGGGCTTGACCGGCTTGACGTTGGTCTCGGTGTCGGGGGTGTCCTCGACCAGCTCCAGCTCGGCGCCGGTGTGCTCGAGGTCGTCCTCCAGACCCTCCTCCGCGAAGTCGCCCGCGTCCGAGGCCAGTTCGAGGTCCTTCTTGGCGGACTTCTTGGTCGCGGTCTTCTTGGTGGCGGTCGCCTTCTTGGCGGCGGGCTTCTTGGCCGCGGCCGCCTTCTTCGGGGCCGCCGCGCGCTTGGCGGTGGTCTTCTTGGCCGCGGGCTTCTCGGCGGGCGCGCCCTCGGAGTCGTCGACGACGGCGGTGACCGTCTCCGGCTGCTCCTGGGCCGCCGCCGCGCGGGTGGTGGTCCGGGTGACCTTGGCCGACCGGGTCGTGGTCGAGCGGGTGGTGGCGGATCGAGAGGTCGTCGTCTTGCGCCGCGTGGTCTTGCGCCGCGAGGAGGCCGACTCGGGGACGAGTACGGTCACGCCCTCCTTGGCCAGGCTGCGGAGCACGGACTGCGCCTGCGACATCGGGATTTCGGCCTCTTCGAAGGCACGGCGCACGTCCTCGGGCTCAAGAAAGCCCTGGGACCGCCCACGCTCGATCAGCTGCTGAATGACGGGCTCTTGCAGTGACTCGGACTGCTTCGAGCGAGTCGAACTGGCAGATGACACAAACACCTCTCGAACGGACGTGTGGCGAGATTTGTCGGACCCGGTGGTCCGTCGTTGGCCGGGACCGGGCACTGCACCCTCTCCCACCTGTGGCCTGGATCGTCCCCACTGGGCGGGGAAGCCGGGGTCACCTCCGCTTCGCGGGGCGCGGCGGCTTCTTCACTGTAGGCAAGGCAATGGACTTGTTCGTACGATCTACCGCTCCGACACGGAATCGATCACCGGAAGCTGAACGGCCAGCAGCGTGACATCATCGTCCTGCTCATACCCCTTCAGCATGCTCTCAACAAGGTACTCCAGCATCTGCTGTGGATCGCCCACCACGTCGGGCCGGGCCTCGGCAGCCTTCCGCACGAGTTCGTCGAGACCGGCGTCGACCGATCGTTTGCGGTTCTCAACCAGTCCATCGGAGTAGAGGGCGACCGTGTTACCGGGTTGTACGAAGAATTTGTGATGGCCCCGGTCGGAGCTGACCCCGAGCGGTGTATCGGGCTCGGTGTCGAGCAGCGAGGGCCCGGCGTTGCCGGCGACCACCAGCGGCGGAAGGTGTCCCGCGTTGCTGAGGTCGAGTTGTCCGGTCACCGGGTCCAACACGAAGTAGACCAGGGTCGTCACCTGATCCATACCCTCCGTGGCCGTGAACATGCGGTCCAGTCCGGTCAGGACGTCCGCGGGTTCGGGCATGGAGAACGCCAAGGCGCGCAACGCGTTGCGGATCCGACTCATTCCCGCGGCGGCCGGGATGCCCTTGCCCATGACGTCGCCGAGGACGCCGGCCACGCGGCCGTCCGGTAGAGGGAAGGCGTCGTACCAGTCGCCGCCCACCTGAACGTGCTGGGAACCCGACCGGTAGTAGGCGGCCAGTCGCACCCCGCGCACCTCGGGCAGCGCCTCCGGCAACAGGCTGCGCTGGAGCTCCTCGGCGGTGCCGTGCTCGCGCTCGTAGACGATGGCCCGGCCGATGGCCAGGGCGCACTGCCCGGCGAGCGCTTCGAGGAAGACGCGTTCCTCGTCGGCGACCTCGCGCTGGGCGTCGAAGGAGAAGCGCAGGGCGCCGATGGGCCGGCCCGCCGTCATCATCGGCAACGCCACCCAGGCGCGTTCCCGGGTGCGTTCGATGAGCGCCTCGACCTCGGGAGCCCCGTCGAAGAGCGCGCGCAGCTCGGCCGGTCCCGCGACCAGGCAGGGCGTGCGATCGGCGACCGCCTTGGCCGCGATGTCGGGATAGTCCAGATCGAACCCGCGCTCGGGCGGCCCCTGCCGACCGTCCGCGGAGAGCATGCGCAGCCGCAGCCGATCGCGATCGAAGAGGACCAGCGAGGTGTGGTCGGCGCCCACGCCCGAGCGGCCGATCTCCGCCATGGCCTGGACGACCTCGTCGGCGGTGAGCGCCTCGGCCAGGTCGGAGGTGGCCTTCTGGAGCCGGGCGGTGCGCATGGCCGCCTCGCTGAGCTGCTGGTTGAGGCGCTGCCGCAGTTCGTCGGCCTCACGCTCGGTGGTGACGTCGATCAGCGTGCCGACCCATTCGACGGTCTCGGTCCCGTCCATGATCGGATGCGCCCGCGCCCGGTAGTGGTGGTGTCCGCCCACGCGCGTGCGCACGCGGAAGAGTGCGTCGAAGGGGGTGACGTCCAGGACGGCGTCCTCCCAGGCGCGCTCCACCCGGGGCCGGTCCTCGGGGTGGAGGGCGTCCAGCCAACCGTGGCCGAGGTAGGAGTCCAGGTCCTGGCCGGTGAGCGTGCGCCACTGGGGGCAGTCCTCGCGGATCTCTCCACCGGGACCCGCCGACCAGACGATCTGGTTGCCCGCCTGGAGGAGGGCGCGCAGGCGCTGTTCGCCGCGGCGGGCGCCGTCGTCGTCGACGTCGCGGGCCGCGATCAGGGCGATGTGCTCTCCCCCGTCGGTCGGGTCCTCGACGGGGAACCAGGTCAGATCCCAGACCCGACCGTCGGAGGTGCGGTGCCGTCCGCGGACGGCGCGCCCGCCCTCACGCGCACCGGTCAGACAGGCGACCTGGGCCGAGGCTCCGGCGGTGTCGCCGGCCTCCTCCAGGACCTGGCCGGGGGTGCGCCCCAGGCAGCGTTCGGGGGTGCTGCCGAAGACCGCGGCCATGCGCGGGTTGATCGAGCCGAAGGCGTCGTCGGGACCGAGCAGGGCGAACCCGATCGGAGCGTCGGTGAGAAGGGTTCTCACCGCGTCTGGCAATTCCGCCACGCTGATCCGAGGTGGGGGAATGGACGTCTCGGCGCTCAACTGCTCGACACCTCCGGAGCCGTCGGAAATCCCCAGCCGGGTTTCGTTGGGGGTCGTTCTCGGACCACGTGGTCCCTGCGCATCGTGCGCGCCACCCGTTCCCGGTGGCGCCGCCGCTCGGGGTGCGCGGCGCCGATTCCGATCGGGGGGCTCCGCGGCTCCCGAGGGTCATGTCCCCATGACTCCTCTCGGCCGCTGTCACGGCTCAAGCATAAGACACACCCGGCCGGGCGCAACGGCCATGGTGGCGGGGGTCCGGGTTGCCCGCGGAAGGTAAATAATAGGCCACGAGCCGACCGTGCCTCCTCGGATCCGGGGTTTCACCGGCGTGTTCTCCGGCCATTCCCACCGACGGACGGATATCGACGATCGGCGGCGAACACCGCAGAACAGGGCCGTTGTGTGCCCGAAACACCCTTTTCGTCGAGATGACACGCGATAACGACGTGACCTGAGTAAACATCGTCCCCCTCAGGTTTTATCCTCAGCACGCCGGTCGAGGGGTTGACAGTGCGTTCAGAACAAGTGAAATGGGTGGAGGTCACCTTCCCGACCATCTTCAGCCAGGAGTGTGAGCGAGAATGCTCCAGACCTTCCCGGTCCAGGATCTCAGGCGGATCTCGGCCAGGCTTCACGACGAGTTCAGCGGGCTGTCCCACCGCTGTGTCGAGCGCTGTGTCAGCGACGCCTGGAACTGCGCCGAACACCTGGGCATCGAGGTCACACCGCCCCTGGTCGAAAGGGTGGCCCGCGAGCACCTGGAGGCGATGGTGAACTCCGTACCGCCCTCGCAGGTCACGAGGAAGGCCCCACGCCGCTCCGGCACCACCCTGTTCACCGGTCACCGCACCGTCCCCGAGCCGCGCTGACCCGCGACCGGAGACTCTCCGAGACCGTACGCGGGCTCACTCCCCGCGCCGACTGGCATACGCTCGGGACGTGCCCTCCGCGACGCCCCCGCCCACAGGACCCGACGTTCCCGCCGCAGCCTTCGAGGAGATGCTGCGCGCGGCCCGAGCGCTGCTCGCCATGCGACACCCGCTCGACGCCGAGCTGTCCTTCAGCGAACTCCTGGGTTCCTGGTGGGGCGCCCGGCTGCCCGGAGTGGACGTGGAGCGACTCCTCGGCGAGGGCCTGATCACCCACGCCACCGCCTCCGGAAAACCCGCCGGCCTGGGGATCCTCGCCGCGATCACCGCCCTGGGCACCTCGTCCTCCCAACGCGATCTGGCGGAACAGGGCATGATCGCCCTGCGTGAGCGAGGCCTTCAGGCCCCCGCCTGGGCGGACCAGCTCGGCGCGGTCACCCCGGTCGCCGCCTACGTCCACGGCGATCTCTTCGGAGACACCGACGACGTGGTGTGCGTGTTCAGCAGGGACGCGCCCGACCACAGCGGGGCGCTGCCGCCCGAACACGCGTTGATCCTGGTGCTGGACCACAACAGCGGCGGCCTGCTGCGCGACGCCTGGGTGACCACCAAGGTCGACCTCCTCCTGGACCAGTGCCGTGAACGGGCGCGAGCCGACGACTTCGTCCGCTTCGAGCAGTGGGAGCTGAGCGAGGCCCGTTCCGTGCTGGTCCGCGCCTTGGACCGGACCGAGAGGGTGGCCACCGGGGTCGAGTCCGACCCCTCGACCGGTCCGATCGTGGAACCGGTGGGGATCTCCTCGGCCGATCTGACCGGCGGCTCGCTGGCCGCGCACTTCGCGTTGGCCTCGGCTCGCGTCAAGCGTCTGCCGTCCCCGCCCGAGGGGGTGCCCGACACGGTCCCGGTGTGGAGACGCGACCGTCGTGCCGTGCTGGCCGCCCGCTTCCTCGCGTCGGAGCAGGCGGCCGAGTTGTCGGACTCCTACGCGGCGAGCCGGTGCGTCGACCACATCATCGCGCACGGATGCGACGTGGACTCCGGACGTCCGCTCAGAGTCAGCCCGCGCAAGGTCGAGTCGTTCCTTCTCCACTGGCTGCCCGGACGGGTGGTCCTGCTGCCCGAGGAGCAGGAGGCGATGCCGCACGTGCTGGCGGCCTGGGTGCGCTGGGCCGGGGAGCGGAGCCGGCTGCCCGAACCGGCCGTGGGCGCCACGTTGGACGCCGTGTGGGAGGCGACCTCGGCCTTCTCCCGTGTCTATCGGGACCCGGCCCGCCCCTTGGGCCTGCGCCACGAGGCGGTACGCCGTCTTCTGCCCGACGGTGACTTCGCCTCTCTCGCCCGTCGGATGTTCGCCTTCCCGCTGCTGGCCAGCGAGCTCATGACCGGGGACCCCGAGGAGTTCGACCCGGCCACCTCCCGCGGCCGCCGGGCCCTGCTGAGGCTGGACCACTACGGCGAGTACGAGGCGGCCACCCCGCACAGCGGTCGACACCACTCCACCGGCCAGGACCACTGGTACCGGCCGGTGAGCGGGACCGATCCCGAACGCGAGCGGGAGCTGGACCGCCACGAGCGGCTGGCCGAGCGGCTCTGGGACGGCCGCCCCGCCAACCTGTGGGCCGCCGCACGACGCCTGTTGGACCGAGGGGTGGACCGCCCCACGGTGCTGTCGTCGCTGAGCGAGGTGCTGTTCGAGTCCACCGGCGAGAGCGACCTGCGCCGCCGACTCGACGCCCTGTGACCCTCGCGGCTCAGTCGAGCATGCGGTCGGCGAACTCCTCCAGGGTGGCCTGTGAGAGGCCCAGCCCCTCGGCCACGTAGGCGTCGAAGGAGCCGTACACCGTGTCGACGGTGGTGAAGGCCTTCTCCAGGTAGTCGGCCCGCACCCGGGTCATCGGCGCGATGTCCTCCCAGGGCAGGCCGCTGTCCGCCGAGATCGTGCGCATCCAGTGGTCGGTGGCGGCCTGGCGGTCGTTGCTGACGAGGTAGTCGGCGACGATGGTCTCGCGCTCGACCCCCAGGAGGGTGAGCAGCAGCGCGGCGCCCCATCCGGTGCGGTCCTTGCCGGCGCTGCAATGGAAGACCAGCGCTGTCGGCCCCTTGGCGGCGCGTTCGACCAGCTCCCGGTAGCCCTGGAGTGCCTCGCCCTCGGTGACCAGGTCGCGGTAGACCGCGAACATGAACCGTTCCGCGGCGCCGTCGCCGAACACGGCGCGGGCCCGTTCGGGGTCGGACAGGAGGTCGACGAAGTTGGCGCCGGCCGCCTCGGCGTTCTGGACCCCGATCGCCGCGTACTCGGCGCCGTCGGGGATCACGTCGGGGAGACGGTCCCGCTCGTGGGAGGTGCGCAGGTCGATCAGCTGGCGGATGCCGAACCCGTTGTAGGTGGTCAGGTCCGGTTCGGAAAGGGTGTGGAGCGCGTCGGAACGGTAGAGGAGACCCTCGCGCACGGTACGGCCTTCTCGCGTACGGTGGCCGCCGAGGTCACGGAAGTTGGGGGCGCTGGAGAGGAGGAAACCGTCATTCGTCACGATGGCGACACTACCCACCGACCCGGCGCCCCGTCATCACCCGCCCCGACGCGCTCGAAGGTTCAGGCCGCGTTCTCCCGCATGGCCTCGATCTCCGAACCGGCCTCCTTGACGTCCTTGGCGGTGTCCACACCGCGCCAGAACCCGTCGATGCGGTAGGCGGTCAGCCGCCCGGCCTCGGCCAGTTCGGGGAAGGTCGAGGACTCGTGGTCGCCCTTGACCGGCAGGAGCGGGGTGATGCCCGCCTCGAAGAGGTAGACGCCCGCGTTGATCCAGACCGGGAGCAGGGGGCTCTGGGTGAACCCCTCGATCCGGTCCTGGTCGTCGACGTCGACGATGCCCCAGGTCGTGCGGAAGCGGGCGAGGGCGAGGGTGGCCAGACCACCCCCGTTCCGGTGGCGGGCGGTGAGCTCGTCCAGCGGGAACCAGGTGAGGACATCGCCGTTGAGGGCGAAGTAGGGGGCGTCGGTGTCGCGCAGTCCCTCGGCGGCGTATCGTAGGGCGCCGCCGCGGCCGAGCGGTTCGTCCTCCACCCTCAGGGTGATCTCGGGCCCCTCGGTGCGCTCTTGGAGGTGCTCGCGCAGGACCTCGGCCTTGTAACCGCAGGAGACGACGACGTGCTCGACCCCGTGCGAGGCCAACCACTCCAGTTGGTAGTCGATGATCGGCCGTCCGGCCACCTCCACCATCGCCTTGGGGCGGGTGTCGGTGTAGGGCCGCAACCGGGTGGCCTGTCCGCCGGCGAGGATCAGTGCCTGCGTGACGGGGGACCCGGTGGATGAGGATGAGGCGGTCATGTACCGGACAGTAGCATCGTCGGGTCGGGATTCCCGGCCTCTACTGGGTGGCGTCGGAATAGGCCTTGCGCACGTCCTCGCTGGTGATCACCGTCAGCTCGGCGGCGGTGGCCGACTCCCCCACCTCCTGGGAGACCCTGAGGTCGCGGTGGGAACAGGAGCGCTCGTACAGGGAGCGGGCGAAACGTCCGTTGCCCAGCTCGTCGATCCAGCCCGCCTCGCACACGTGCGTGAAGATGCTGGACAGGTCCTCGTGCGCGGTGTCGTCGAAGGTGTCGCCGTTGCGGGCGGCCACCGTGTCGGCGATCTCGGACAGCTCCCAGGGCGTGTAGGAGGGGAAACGCACGCGTACGTTGAACCGTGAGGACAGCCCCGCGTTGGAGGCCAGGAACCGGTCCATCTCGGCGGTGTAGCCCGCCAACACCACGACGAGCCGGTCCCGATCGTCCTCGGCCCGCTTGAGCAGGGTCTGGATGGCCTCGGCCCCGAAGGCGTCGCCACCACTGTAGCCGGGGTTGACCAGGGAGTAGGCCTCGTCGACGAACAGTACGCCGCCCAGGGCCCGGTCGATGAGCCTGTTGGTCTTGACCGCCGTGGCCCCCAGGTGCTCCCCCACCAGGTCGGCGCGCTGGGCCTCGACCACCTCGGCGCGCCCGAGCATGCCCAGGGCCGCGAAGACCCGGCCGAGCACACGGGCCACCGTGGTCTTGCCGGTGCCGGGAGGGCCGGTGAAGACCAGGTGGCGCAGGGGAGGCTGGTGCGGCAGCCCCTGTTCCTCGCGCAGACGGGCCACCCGCAACTGCGCGACCAGGGAACGCACCTGTTCCTTGACCGGCTCCAGCCCGATCATGCCGTCGAGTTCGGCCATCGCCTCCTCCAGCCCCGGCGACTCGCCGAAGCCGGGCAGGCGCGAGGTGAGCTCGGTGTAGGCGGTCTCGACGTCGACCGCGCGCACGGTGACGAGGTCGTCCGCGCTCGGACGGCGGACCGGTTCGTCGCCCTCGGCCCCGGAGGTGACCACGCGTACGTCCCGGGCCTGGCAGCTCTTCTCCACCATGGAGCGGGCGAAACGTCCGTTGCCCAGCTCGTCCACGGCCTGGCGTTGAACGGCCTGGTCGAACCTGAGCCGCAGGGTACGGGCGGCGTCGGCGTCGAGCAGGTCGCCTCTGTGGGAGACGAGTCGCTCGAAGATCCGGAACAGTTCGTCGGCCGAGTAGCCGGGGAAGTTGATGCGGGTGGCGAACCGGGAGGCGAGACCGGGGTTGGAGGCCAGGAAGGAGTCCATCTCCTTCTCGTAGCCGGCCAGGACGATGACGAGGCCGTCGCGATCGTCCTCGGCCCGCTTGAGCAGGGTCTGGACGGCCTCGTTGCCGAACCGGTCGGCCTGCCCGTCGCCCTCGTTGACCAGGGAGTAGGCCTCGTCGATGAACAGGACCCCGCCGAGCGCGCGGTCGATGAGCTCGTTGGTCTTGATGGCGGTGGCACCCAGGTACTCGCCGACCAGGTCGGCGCGCTGGGCCTCGACGACCCGGGAGGTGGGCAACAGCCCGAAGGAGTGGAAGATGGTGGCGAGGGTGCGGGCGACACTGGTCTTGCCGGTACCCGGCGGCCCGGAGAAGACCAGGTGACGCAGGGGGCGTTCGACGGAGAGGCCGGCGTCGGCGCGCAGTCGGGCGGCCTCGATGGAGGCGGCCAGCCCCCGTACCTGCTGTTTGACCGGGTCGAGGCCGATCATGTCCTCCAGCTCGGCCAGGGCCTGGTCGACGGGGATCGGTTCGGCCTCTTCCTCGTCCCGTTCGGGGGCCCCTCTTCGGGGCGCGTCGGAGCCCCGACCGCGCAGAGGCGGCGCCTGGGCGGTGTCCTTGCGGACGCCCCCCACCGGAGCCGCCGTCCCGTCGCGGCTCACGGCCCCGCTCTCACGTCGTTTACGGTCGTTCTCCCTGCTCTCCTTGACCACCTGTCCCGAGGCGAGCAGACGCCACAGCAGGCAGGCCCCCGCCGCGACGTAGAGCGCGGCGATCCCGGCCTCGGCGGGGAAGGGTTCGACGAGCATGCCGAACAGGGCCACCGAGAAGCCGGCCACCAGCCCCGCGGTCAGACAGAGCAGCCCGGTGTGCCAGACCGGGAATTCCCGGACCCGGGAGGCGGCGAGGGTCACCAGCAGAGGCAGCGGCAGGACCAGAAGGACCACCGGCCGTCCGGGCAGCGGGATCTGGAACAGGGGGACCGCGAGGATCAACCAGACGGCGGAGACCACGACGGTGAGGAACGCGTCGAGGGAGCGCATCAGGGCACCGAAGGCGATGAGCAGCAGCAGCGCGCCGAACAGGATCGACATCACCGGCAGGCCCAGGATGAGGGAGACGACGCCCACCACCGTGAGCAGGACCAGGGCGGCGACGAGGCGACGCCCCAGGGGGACACGGTGGTAGACCGCCCGTAGACGGTCCAGCCCCGAGGTGGGTGCCGAACGCGCCGCGGCGGTGGAGCTCGTCTCGCGCGTCATCCATGCCCCTTCCTGCGTGGGGGTCGCGTGACCGGCCCGGGGGCGGGCCGGAGGGTATCGGGCAAGGAACAGCCTTGCCCCAACCGGGGCAGGATGTCCAGTGCGGGGCGGCGTGTCGTCGGCCGCCCTCGGGGTCAGAAGAGCGGGGCCGGGGTGGCGGGGACCGAACGGGTGACGCGCAGGTGACGCCAGCGGGGCAGGGCGTCCAGGTAGGACCAGCTCATCCTGTGGTGGGGGGTGGGCCCGGCTTCGGCGAGGGTCGCCCGATGGACGGGCGAGGGGTAGCCCGCGGCCTTCTCGAAACCGTAGCCGGGGTGGTCCTCGGCGAGCTCGGCCATATGGGCGTCACGGTGGACCTTGGCCAGGATCGCGGCGGCGGCCACACTGACGCAGGTCAGGTCGCCCTTGACCTGGGTCCTCACCCTCCAGGGGGCTCCGATGAAGTCGTGCCGGCCGTCCAGGACGACGGCGTCGGGGCGGGGGTCGAGGGCCTCCAGGGCGCGGCGGGCGGCGCGGTGCAGGGCCTCGGTCATGCCGACCTCGTCGATCTCGGCGGGTGAGGACCAGCCGAAGGCGTGGGCGGCGACCCAGGGTTCGATCTGGACGGCCAGTTCCCTGCGGCGCTTGGGGGTGAGGCGCTTGGAGTCGGTGAGACCGGCGGGAGGCTCGCCCTCTCCGGGGATCGCGGCGCAGACCAGCAGTGGTCCGGCCCAGGCCCCGCGCCCCACCTCGTCCATCCCCGCCACCACCCGCGCGCCCGCGGCGCGCAGTTCGTTCTCCACCTCGAAGGTGGGGGCGGGCGGGGGGCTGTTCTTCTGGGAAGTCGTCGACACGGCTCCCACCCTAGGGCGGCCCGAACACCTTCCGTGTCGCTTTCCCGGCCCGGCGGGGGCGAACGAGGCGTTTCCCCGGGGTTTTGCGCGACCCACCGACCATGACACTCGGTCATGACTCATCACTTTAGGTAGTTTGCGCTTGTCATCATCGCCATGCCGGGTCCCCCGGGAGGAATGGACATGCAGCAGAGCAGGCCCCGGCCCACGACCGGGCCCAGGCCGCGCCCCCGCAGACGCCCCTTCGCCCGGATCTCGCGCGGCCGCCTGTACGACGTCGTCTCCGCCGGGGCCAGGGTGGGCGTGGGATGGGTGTTCGCCGAGTACGGCCTCGCCCTTCGCGGCCGGGAGGACGTGGTCGCCGAGCGCCTGATCGACGCCGGCCTCTCTCCGATCGCCTTCGTCTCTCCTCTCGTCCCTCCTCTCCTCGTGGCGCTCTCGATCTCCTTCGCAGTGGGGCTGCTCACATGGCTGACCGGCCCTCTGCTCGCCCTGGCCGCCCTCGTCGGCACCTTCACCGCCGGGACCGAACCGCTCTCCCTGTTCGGCTCCTGGGGGGCGACCATGCTGGTCACAGCGGTATGCGCCCTCTTGGCGGTGGGCGGCGGACGGTGGTCCTGGGACCATCTGATCCTCGGCACCGGGGCCACCGGGGTCCGACGCCGCGGACGTCGCTCGACCTCGACCGTCGGGAGGGGCTCCCCCGCCATTTCTCCCCGTCGCCCCGAACACGCGCCACCGCTGCTCTATCCTGTGGACCAGGCCGCGCTACGACGGCCGTCTCGCCTGTGACGCGGCCCACCTCGCGCCTCGTGCCGTTCCGCCGGCCGCGTCACCACGACTCGGATTCGGTGGGGGGAACGCCATGTCCGCCTCAGCTCCCGGCACACACCCTGACGGGTCCGTGGCCAAGCTGATCGAGATCTCGGAGAAGCCCACTCCGGGCCGGCGCCTGATCGACTGGGCCTCGCGCCCTCCGGGGCGGCTCTACATTCCCGCCTGCGCGCTGGTCGGACTGGTCCTGCTCTTCGAGGACAGCGTGCCCGCCGGGCACCTTCCCTCGTTCGTCATCGGTCTCGGCGGCGGTCTGCTGCTGGCCGGGATGGGCGCCCTCCGGCTCGGGATCGCCCTCGCCGTCGCCCGTCCGATGATCCGCCGTTACTGGCTGCGCTGGATCAGCGCCCCGCTGATCGCCACGGTGGCCCTGGGCCTGGCCGTGGCCGACGTCCCGCTGCGGACCCGGATCGACCTGTCCTCCGAGAGCCTCATCGAGCTGCGCGAGGAGACCGGCGCCGCGACCACCATCCCCCTCAACGGGGAGTGGACGGGCCTCTATCCCCTGACCAGCGTCTCCGATGACGGGGAGACCGTCCACTACACGGTCGAGGGCGCCGGGCTGTTCCAGCCCTCGGGGCTGGCCTACAGCACCGAGGAGATCCCCACCGGGGTCTTCGTCCCCGGCCAGGGGTCGCGGGTCTACGAGCACGTGTCCGGAGACTGGTACGTCTGGGTCGACCACTGACCCCGCGCGCCGACTCTTACCCGGTTCTTTGCTCAATACTGCCCGGATCCAACCGGACTCTCACCCTCGACCGATAGGGATGGTGGAGCCCCCAGGGAGACCCCCGACGAGGTTCTCCCCCAGGTAGGTCCACTCACCCGAGGAGATTGTCCATGCGCGAGTTCGCCCTCACCCTCCACGTTCGTATCCACGACTCCATCACGGCCCTGCGTCGGGCCCACGCCATAGGAGACGACGATCTGGCCACCGCCCAGGCGGGCGAGGTGGAGGACCTGGTGGAGATCGCGGCCCGCCACGGCATCGATATCGCCGGCTACGCCGCCCTCTCCCCCACCGGCTGAGGACCCGCGCGAGGGCACGAGGGACGACGAGGGCCCCGTGCCCGCCGACACCGGAGATCCGGACGGCGGGCGCGGGGCCCTTCTCCTCGCGGGGGTACGGTCAGCGGCGACGACGCCCCTGGTCCCCGTAGCCCTCTCCCCGCTCGAACTGCTGACGCATCGCGGTGTCCTGCTGCTGCTGGTACTCCTCGGACATCTGCTGCTGGCGCGCGGCCGCCGCGGCCACCGCGCCCTGCGCCGAACCGAGGGCGTCCTGGGCCCCCTGCGCGGACAGCGACGCGCGCGAGCCGCTCGCGCCGTTCATGACCTGCGGCAGCAACTGGGCGGTCAGCAGGGTGGACAGCGCCGAACCGTCTCCGGTACCCCCCTCGGTCTGGACCACGACCGGGCGCGGGGCCCGCTCGGCCAGCACCGCGCCCACGTCCAGGCGACGGCGGGCCAGCTCGTACTCCAGGACCGCCCGGTTGTCCCGGTAGGCGGTGGCCAGACGCTGCTGCGCCTTGGCCTCGTTCTCGGCGGCCACCAGGTCGGCCCGGCCGCGCGTCTCGATCTCGTACCGCACCCGCTGGGCCTCGGTCTCCTGCTCCTCCAGCATCTGGGCGACGTCCTTGCGCGCCTTGTTGAGGGAGGCGTTGACCTCGACGATCTTGGCGTCACGGGTCTTCTTGGAGCGCTCGATGTCCATGAGCAGGGTGTCGATACGACGCTTGCGGGTGAGCTCCCACTCCTGCTCGTAGGCGACCAGCTCCTTGGCGACCCGTTCCCGGGTGGCCAGGTGCTGCTGGTACTGGTTGGGCAGCTGCACGTCGGGGATGTTGCAGCCGGTGATGACCACGCCGTACTTGCGCAGCTGCTCGTTGAGCAGGCGGCGCATGTCCTCGACGTTGGATCCGCGCAGGTCGTAGGCGGACTCGGTGTTCACCTGACGGCTGCGCTGACGGATGGCGTCCTGCACCGCGCTGGACAGCACCAGGTCGAAGTTGCTCGCGCCGATGGTGGTCACGAACGCGTACGGCTCGTCGATGCGGAACTTCAGGAAGAACTCGATCGACTTCAGCGGCACGTTCTCCCGCGTGGGGCAGGCCAGGACCGGCGCCGTGTAGGGGATCTCCGTACGGGTGTCGACCACGAAGTCGACGCGGGCCCACGGGTGCCACAGGTAGTGGCGGCCCGGGCCGATGCTCCTGGCGTAGGCGCCGTACTTGGTGAGGATGCCGGTGGTGCCCTCCTCGATCTCGACGATCGATCCGCGCCACCACCACAGGACGGCGGCCAGCACGCTGAGGACACCGACGATCAGGGTGGGCACGGCCAACAGGGACGAGGCCCCCAGCCCCTCGCCGATCACGACGCGGATGGACATGACCAGCGCGGAGAGCAGCGCGAACAGGCCGAACCAGACCAGGATCATCCAGCGCAGGCCCCGGTTGTCGCGCGGGATGACGACGGGGACGATGGCCCCCTGGTCTCCACCCCGTAGAAGGCCGGCGAGGTCGCCCCACGAGGCGAGGGACTCCTTGATGTTGGAGCCGCTACCGGGGTTGAAGGACTCGCTCATCTACTGACCTCCCGGGTTCTGGCCGCCCTGCGCCCACGGGGGCAACGGCGGGTCCTGCGGGTTCTGCGGCGTGGTGTCGGGGGACGGGAGGGCGGAGGCGTCGGCCTCGGCGTCCTCCTGAGCGGCCTCGGACAGACGCTCGTCGATGGCGTCGTCGCTCACCGACTGGCGGATCTCCTCGACCAGGTCCTGGCCCGGGTCCTCCGCGGCCGGGCCGCGGACGTCCTCGGAGTCGCCCTCGACGATCTCCTCGATCTCCTGCTGACGCCGGGCGATCCGGTCCTGGATCTCGCCGAGGCGACCGCGGATCGCGGCCATGTCCTCGTCGGAGAACAGGGCGGTGTCGGCCTGGCCGATGATCTCCTGGGCGATGCGCAGGTAGTCGACGCTGGCCGCGTCTCCGGAGCCGATGCGCAGCACCTGGGGCAGGCTGTCGGCGACCGCCTCCAGCTTGTCCAGGAGGTTCTCCCGGAAGCGGTAGTTGAGGATCTCCGGGGCCTCGGCCGCGCTGACGGCGCGGATGTCCAGGGCCTGGGCCTGGAGGAGCGCCGAGTTGGCGTTGGCCTCGGACTCGGCCTCCACGAAGCGCTGCCGTGCCAGGGCACGGGCCCGGTTGGTCTCGCGCTCCAGGGCGGTGTCCATCTGCGCCTGGTACTGGGCGATGTCGGCCTGGATCGCCGACAGGGTCTCGTTGAGGGTGGCGAGCTCCTTGTTCAGGTCACCCTCGTTCTGTTCCTTGCGCAGTTGCAGCTCGTACTCGAACGTGTAGGCGTCCTTGGCCACCCGCACCATCTCCGGGGCGGCCAGGTCCATCCGGTACTCCTGGCTGGAGGGCTCGGCGTGGGTGATGTTCGCGCTGGTGAGGACGACGATCCCGCTGAACTGCCGGTTGAGGGCCTCCAGGAGACCGTGGGTGGACTCGCCGACCATGTCGTAGATCGCCGAGGCCTCCTGCTCGTAGATGAGGCTCCGGGTCGTCTCGGAGATCGCGTTGTTGAGCTTCTCCTGGAAACCGGGCACGCCGCCCAGGGTGTAGACGAAGTCCGTGGCGTTCTCGATCTTGAACTGCACGAACAGGTCGACGGAGGCCTGCACGCCGCTCTTGGTGGGGGCGGAGCGGATGGGGGCGTTGAAGGGGTACTCGCGCGTGGTGTTGACGATGTAGGAGACGCGCTTCCACGGGTTGAGCAGAGTGACCCGACCCGGCTGGAAGAGGTTCTCCATCTTGCCGAAGCGGGTGACGATCGCCTGGCAGCCCTCGGGGACCATCACCATGCCCTGGCGCCACCACATGAAGGCGGTGACGGCGAGGGTGACGAGCCAGTAGTGGAGGCCGAAGAAGGGGTGGAGCAGCGGGTTGCTCCCCAGGGTGACCGTCTCCGGAACCACGACGGCGACCGTGCCCACCAGGCCCAGGGCGATGAGGACGATGGCGGGGAGCATCGTGACGAAGGTGCGTCCCCGGGGGATCACCATCGGGCAGATGACGTGCACGGGGCCGCCGGAGCCGCGCTCGTAGTAGCTGCGGTTGAGCGCCTCGCCCGCGTTGTTCAGCGAGGTGGTCTTCTGTTCGATGCGGGTGTCGACGGAGGTGCCCTGCTCCCGCGCGGCGATGAAGTCGCGCGGGTCGAGTCCGCCCTCCGAGCCCTGTCCGGACCCTTGGGAGCCCGATCCGGACATCTGGCCCGCGGCCTGTTGGACCGCGTCGGTGACGGCCTGACGCGGATCGGCCCCTTGGGCCATCGCACCGGCCGCACCGCGCACTGTCTGCGCGAACGACATAGGCAAGCACTCCATTCTGGAACAGCGGGAACTGACGACTTCGACGCGGCGTACACCGCTCGGGTTCCAGGTGAGAGCGGATTTCGTACGCGAACAGGCGATAGTGGCCAGAACATAAGAGTGCCATGCGGACAAACCGAAACACAGATCCGTGGCTGGAGCGTGATGCGACCTCTCCCCGACCTCTACATGCGAGCCGCCCGAGGACCCGTCGAGGAGGGGGCTACCGTCGAAAGGGACGGAACACATCCATGGGGAGGATCCCGATGACCGCTCTACCCAGTGCCGCCCTGACCAGCGCCGGTCTGATCGGCGGCTACTCGGTGGCCCGCGCCACCGGCAACAGGCCGCTGGGCGGCGCCGTCCTGGCCGCGTGCGGCGCCGCCGCCTTCGAGACCTGGCGTCGCCGCTCGGGTCTGGGCACCGCCGTCGCGTTGACCGGTCTCTACGTGGGGGCCTTCGGCCTCTCCCACCCCCTGGCCAAGAAGGTCGGCGCCTGGCCCTCGGTGCTCGGGGTGACCGCGGCGACCGCCGCCGTCGCCACCGTCGTCGGAGACCGGAAGGGCGACTGACCGTCCCCTCGGAACGTCCACGGGACACGGAGACGACGAAGAGGGGGAGACGCCGCGCGTCTCCCCCTCGATCACTCGGTCCCTAGAGGTCTCGTATCGCCTCTAGAGGCCTCGGATCAGCTGCAACCGCTGGTGGCGCCGCAGCCCTCGCAGGCGTAGCAGCTACCGGAGGGACGCATCTTGGTCCCGCAGGTGATGCACAGCGGGGCGTCCGCCACGAAACCCTCGGAGGCCGGGGCCCGCTTCTCCTCCGCCTCGGCCGGGGCGGTCGGGGCCGACTCGGTCGTGGCCGCGCCGGTGGAGGCCGACTGGGAGTAGGACTCCACCTGGGCGGCGATCTGGGCCGGGTCCTCGCCGTTGAGCTGCGCCTCGCGCTCGGAGGCCGACAGCACGCCCAGGGCCGCGCGCTCCTCGTAGGGCAGGTGGTCCAGCGCCAGACGACGGAAGATGTAGTCCACCACCGACTGCGCCATGCGGATGTCCGGGTCGTCGGTCATACCGGCCGGGTCGAAGCGCATGTTGGTGAACTTCTCCACGTAGGTCTCCAGCGGGACCCCGTACTGGAGGGCGATGGAGATCGCGATGGAGAAGGCGTCCATGACACCGGCCAGGGTCGAGCCCTGCTTGCCGAGCTTCATGAAGACCTCCCCCAGACCGTCGTCCGGGTAGGAGCCGGCGGTGATGTAACCCTCGGCACCGCCCACGGAGAACGAGGTGGTCTCGCTCGGCCGCTTCTTGGGCAGACGACGGCGGACCGGACGGGGCACCTCGACGACCTCGGGGGCCGCCTCGGTCCTCTCCTCGGCCTTGTCCTCGGTCTTGGCCGTGGACAGGGGCTGTCCGACCTTGCAGTTGTCGCGGTAGACGGCCAGGGCCTTGAGCCCCAGACGCCAGCCCTCGAAGTAGATGTGCTCGAAGTCGGCGACCGTCGCCTCCTCCGGCACGTTCACCGTCTTGGAGATCGCGCCGGACAGGAACGGCTGCACGGCGGACATCATGCGCACGTGACCCATGGGCTGGATGTAGCGGCGGCCCATCGCGCAGTCGAACACCTCGTAGTGCTCGGGGCGCAGGGACGGGGCGTCCACCACGTGGCCGTTCTCGGCGACGTACTCGACGATCGCCTCGATCTGCTCGTCCTGGTAGCCCAGGTTCTTGAGCGCCCGCGGGATCGCCTGGTTGACGATCTGCATGGAGCCGCCGCCGACCAGCTTCTTGTACTTGACCAGCGAGAAGTCCGGCTCGATACCGGTGGTGTCGCAGTCCATCATGAAGCCGATGGTGCCGGTGGGCGCCAGCAGGCTGGCCTGGGCGTTGCGCCAACCGTTGCGCTCGCCGACCTTGAGGCACTCCGCCCACTCGCCGGTGGCGGCGGCGTGGATGGGCTCCTCCAGGGTGCCGATGGTGCGCAGGTCGTCGTTGGCGGCGGCGTGCTTGCGCATGACCCGCTTGTGCGCCTGCTCGTTGCGCTTGTAGCCGTCGTAGGGGCCCACGACCCCGGCCATCTCGGCGCTACGGCGGTAGGCGGCGCCGGTCATCAGCGAGGTGATGGCGGCGGCGACCGCGCGGCCGCCCTCGGAGTCGTAGGCGTGACCGGTGGCCATGAGCAGGGCGCCCAGGTTGGCGTAGCCGATGCCCAGCTGACGGTAGGCGCGGGTGGTCTCGCCGATCTTCTCGGTCGGGAAGTCGGCGAAGGTGATGGAGATGTCCATCGCCGTGATGATCAGCTCGGTGAGCCGGGTGAACCGCTCGACGTCGAAGGTGTCGTCCTCGCGCAGGAACTTGAGCAGGTTGATCGAGGCGAGGTTGCAGGAGGAGTCGTCCAGGGACAGGTACTCCGAGCAGGGGTTGGACGCGGAGATGCGACCGGTCTCGGGGTTGGTGTGCCAGTCCTGGATGGTGCCGTCGTACTGGATGCCCGGGTCGGCGCACTCCCAGGCGGCCTTGGCCATGCGGTGGAAGAGGCCCTTGGCGTCGACGGTCGCGATGACCTCGCCGGTGGTACGGGAGGTGAGACCGAAGTCGGACTCGGTCTCGACCGCGCGCATGAAGGCGTCGGAGACCCGGACCGAGTTGTTGGCGTTCTGGTACTGGACGCTGAACATGTCGGCGCCGCCCAGGTCCACGTCGAAGCCGGCGTCGCGCAGGGCACGGATCTTGTGCTCCTCGCGGGACTTGGTCTCGACGAACTCCTCGATGTCGGGGTGGTCGACGTCCAGCACGACCATCTTGGCCGCGCGGCGGGTGGCGCCACCGGACTTGATGGTCCCGGCGGAGGCGTCGGCGCCGCGCATGAAGGAGACCGGACCGGAAGCGGTGCCGCCCGAGGTGAGCAGTTCCTTGCTGGAGCGGATGCGGGACAGGTTCACACCCGCGCCGGAACCGCCCTTGAAGATGATCCCCTCCTCCTTGTACCAGTCCAGGATCGACTCCATGGTGTCGTCGACGGACAGGATGAAGCAGGCGCTGACCTGCTGGGCGGAGGTGGTGCCGACGTTGAACCAGACCGGCGAGTTGAAGCTGAAGAGCTGGTGGGCGAGCGCGTACTTGAGCTCGTGGTCGAAGACCTCGGCGTCCTCGTCGGAGGCGAAGTAGCCGTTCTTACGACCGGTGTCGGTGTAGACCCCGACGACGCGGTCGATGAGCTGCTTGAGGCTCCACTCGCGCTCGGGGGTGCCGAGCGCGCCACGGAAGTACTTGCTGGCCACGATCTGGGTCGCGTTCACCGACCAGGTCGTGGGGAACTCCACGCCGCGCTGCTCGAAGTTGACGCTGCCGTCGCGCCAGTTCGTCATGACGACGTCCCGACGCTCCCACTCCAGCGTGTCGTAGGGGTGGGTACCGGCGGTCGTGAAGACCCGCTTGATCTTCAGGCCCTTGCGCGACCCCTTGCCCTTGCGTCCCGTAGGGCCGCTGGTGGTTTCCGTCATGACGGAGTCTCCCCGAAATACTGATCGTGCGCGGAAACGCTGATGCCCGCGCGGATGTCCCTGGTGGCGGGGTGGGTCGACCACGGCGGCGTGCTCCCTCGCCGTGAGGTCGACCACCCGGGATGATGGCTCCGGACGTCGCGATGGACGTCCGGACTGCTAGCCCGAAGTTGTGGTGTCGATCGCGGGTCGGGGCGATCCGTTCCCCTCGGACGGTTCCTCCCGCTTCGAGGGGTCCTCCCCTCGGTCACGGCGCAGACCGGCGATCTCGGCCTCGAAGTCGGCCAGGCTCTCGAAGCCCCGATAGACGCTGGCGAAGTGCAGGTAGGCGACCTCGTCCAGGTCGCGCATCGGGCCGAGGATGGCCAGCCCGATCTCGTGGGCGGGGACCTCGGCCACGCCTCTGGACCGGATCTCCTCCTCGACCTTTTGCCCCAGTTTGGCGAGGGCGTCCTCGGAGACCGGGCGCCCCTGACAGGCGCGGCGGACGCCGGCGATGACCTTGGTGCGGCTGAAGGGCTCGGTGACCCCGGAGCGCTTGGCGACCATGAGCAGGACGGTCTCCTGCGTGGTGAAGCGGCGTTCGCAGACCGGGCAGGTGCGGCGGCGTCTGATGGCCGCGCCGTCGTCGGTGGACCTGCTGTCGATCACCCGGGTGTCCGGATGGCGGCAGAACGGACAGTGCATCCCGGTTCACCTGCTTCCCTCGACCCGAACAACGACCCGTAGATCTACTTAACCACAACTTCTAGGCGCAAGCCCCATCGGCAACACCAGATGTTGTGGTCGAACCTAGCCCTCCGCAGCGCGGGTCGCAACCTTGACGACGGCGTGTTCCCGGGCTCGCGTCGAGGACCCTCGCGGGGCGCTCGGAGAGGGGGGTGGAGACGGGGGCGGGGCGGTGCCGGACACCGGCGTCAAGACTACGGGAACGGAGGGCGCGCGCCCTCCGTCCGGCGATCCGCCGGAGCGGCGTCCGCCCCTTACGAGGCGGGCCTTTCCGGCCCGTTCGGACCCTCGACCGACTTCCACGAGACGAACCCCATACCGCCCTCGGACCGACCCCCGGAAAGCCGTTTTCGACATTGGCCGAACACCCTCGGACGAAGACGCGCGAACGCCCGATCGAGGGGACCCGAAAACGTCCATCGAAAAGGCCCGGTCATATCTCCACGACCCTCGAACGCTTGTTTGATATCACCGTGTGCAACGACTAATCTTGACCTTGTTTTCACGCCGGCTTCACCACCCCGCGGACCAGCCGGTCGGCAGGGCCGGCACCGGACACCCGAACAGGCCCTGACCGAACCGAACACCGAGGAGGCCCGGCCGTGCCGGAGGACAACCCCGGAGCCGATCACTCCGGAAACACCACCGTTCTTTCGCCCGTGGGTGACACGGGCGGTGTCACGCCCGTCGCCCCCAAACTCACCGCGCGCCAGCAGAGCGTTCTCAACTGCATCCAGCGTTATGTTCGCGAACGCGGTTATCCGCCCTCGATCCGGGAGATCGGCGAGACGGTCGGCCTTTCCAGCCCCTCCAGCGTGGCCCACCAGCTCAAGGTGCTCCAGCGCAAGGGCTACCTGCGCCGTGACCAGAATCGGCCACGCGCCGTGGAACTGTGCGTTCCCGGCCGCGACGAGGGCCAGAGCCTGACCCACGACCAGCTCACCGCCGACGCCACCCGCGCCGCCTCGGTGCCCTTGGTGGGACGGATCGCCGCGGGCGGCCCGATCCTGGCCGAGGAGTCGGTCGAGGACGTCCTGGCGCTGCCCCGTCAGCTGGTCGGCGAGGGGCGTCTGTTCATGCTCACCGTGGTCGGCGACTCCATGACCGACGCCGCCATCACCGACGGCGACCTGGTGGTGGTCCGCCAGCAGCCCAACGCCGAGAACGGCGACATCGTCGCGGCCATGCTGGACGACGAGGCCACCGTGAAGGTGTTCCACCGCGGGGCCGACGGTCACGTGCGTCTGATGCCGCGCAACGACGCCTACGAGCCGATCGACGGCGACGAGGCCACCATCCTGGGCAAGGTCGTCACGGTCATGCGCCGCGTCTGACCCCCTCCGCGAACGGTGGAGGGCGCGGCCCACGGACCGGCCGATACTCTGAAGAACGTGTCCATTCGTGTCCGTGTTCCCGCCCTCCCCGACCGTTCCTCCCGACGTACCCTCCTCACGTCGGCCGTGATCGCCGTCGCGCTGTCCGCCTCCGCCTGCTCCCCCGGCGACGAGGGGCCCGAACCTCCCGGGCTCTCCGCCGACGGCCGCGACGTGACCTTCGAGGGCGGCGGGTTCACCGTCGAAGGCTCCTTCACCCACCCCGAATCCCCGGACGGGGAGCCGGTGCCGGGCGCCCTCATCATCTCCGGCAGCGGGCCGACGAACCGGAACGGCAACAGCGACGGCCGCCCCGAGGCCGACACCAACCTCAACCTCTCCCGGGTCCTGGCCGGCGCCGGGGTGGCCTCCCTGCGCTACGACAAGTTCGGCAGCGGCGACCCCGACACCTGGGACGAGAAGACCGTCGAGGCCATGGGCGAGGACATCGATCCCCTGCTCTTCGACGCCCAGATGGCCGCCGCCTACGAGGAGCTGATCGCCCAGCCCGAGGTGGACCCCGAACGCACCCTGATCGTCGGCCACAGCGAAGGCGCCCTGTTCGCCCTGCGCGCCCGAGAGGTGCTGGAGGACGCCGACCCCGCCCTGGTGCTGGCCGCCCCGCCCGGGGCCCGCATGCTCGACGTCATCGACCGACAGATCACCGAGCAGGTCCGCACCGCCGAGGCCCAGGGCGCCGTGAACGAGTCCGACGCCGCGATGATCCTCTCCGACATCCGGACGGCCCGCGCCCTCGTCCGCGCCGGAGACGAACTGGACATGTACGACCCGACCGGGATCTTCGCGCCTCAGAACCAGGACTTCCTCGCCTGGATCGACGCCTTCGACCCGGTCGACCTCGCCCGCGACCTGCCGGACGACACCCCGGTCCTGGTGTTGTGGGGCGAGGAGGACGCCCAGATCCCCCGGGACGAGATCGATCGGCTCATGACCGGGTTCGAGGACGCCGAGCGGGTGGACCTGCCCGGCACCGACCACGTCCTGCGCGAGTACGACGACTCCCCCGGCGCGGCCGCCCTCGACGGCGACCGGCCCTTCTCCCCCGACGTGGCCCCGGCCCTGGAGAGGTTCGTCGACGGGCTCTGGTGAGCCCTCAGTCGGCCGCGGTGCCCTCGGGCAGCTCGGCCACGATCGAACGGGCCAGACGCTCGGCGTCCTCGGCCGCGCTCTCCCCGTCGACCGATCCGGTGGCCTCGTAGTCGGTGGCGGCGGTGTAGCAGGTCTCGACGTACAGGTTGGAGACCCGCACCCCGGTACAGCCCACCTCGAAGGCCCCGGTCTCGACCCACCGGAGCGCCTCGTCCCCCAGGTCGTCGACCGGTTCGGGCTCGTGCCCCTGCGCGGTGGAGGAGAGGGTGCCGGAGGCGACGTCCGGCCCTCCCTCGACCGGGGCGGCCACCAGGACGAGGGTGGCGGCGGCGGGCACGGAGGCGCCCTCCCCCTCCGGGGTGGCCCAGCGGCACTGCCAGCCGGTACCGAAGGTGTCCTGAGCGGTACCGACGGTCTCCTCGACCTCGAGCCGGTGGTCGGGGACGATCTCGTCGAGGACCTCGGTCCGCCCGATCCCGCATTCGGGGGCGGCCTCGAATTCTCCGCGCTCACCCCCCGAGGTCAACAGGTACCAGGCCAGGAGACCGGAGGCGGCCAGGACGACCAGGGCCAGGACCACCAGGGCGGTGGTGGCGAACACACGGCTCTGCGGTGGCGGTGTCCCCGGGTCGGCGGCCCCGTACGGGGGAACGCTCACAGGGTCTCCTCCAGCCGGGCCGCGAAGTCCACCACCGTGTCGCGTGCCCTGCCGAAGGACACCGGCTCCCCGTCGGCCTCCCCCACGTAGGAGACCCGGACCAGCATGTTGTCGCGTTGGAAGGCGAGTTCGGCGGTGCCCGGCAGTCGTCCGCGCCAGACCCCGACCTCGGTTCCTCCGGCCAGGTCGACCTGCTCCCCGCGGACCGGGACGGCGGCGTCACGGGCCAGGACCGCCGCCCGCTCGCCGGTGACCACGGGTTCGGCGGAGGCGTCGGTGAAGCGCGCGGACAGGTCCACGCGCAGAGAACCCCGCCCCTCTCCGTCGGGGGCCAGGGAGGTCCACACGCACGTGCTGCTCTCCCCGCCGGCGAGGGGGCCGTGGCCCTCGGTCTCGGGGGTCGCTCCGGGAAGGGCCGAGAGCACCGCGTCCTCGGGGATCGACGCGCACGTGGGCGCCGAGGCGAGGGCGTCGTCCCCGTCGGGCCGGTCGGGATCGTCCCCGGCGAGTACGAGACCACCGCCGACGGCCGCCCCCGCGAGCAGCACGGCCCCCGCCCCGATGATCAGCGCCCGCGTCCAGGGTCGGGGTCCAAGCCCACCACCCGCCGCCGAAGAGCCCACTCGGCCACCGCCTCCCAGTACGTGTTCAGGACAACCGTAGGGGGCGGTGATCACCGTCGCGACCACCGCCCCCGTCGGGCGCGTCAGCCGACGACGATGTTGACCAGCTTGGGCGCGCGGACGATCACCTTGCGGACCGTCTTGTCACCGATGAACCCCTGGGCCTTCTCCGAGGCCAAGGCGAGACGCTCCAGCTCCTCGTCGGAGATGTCGGGGGCCACCGCCAGCTTGTCGCGGACCTTGTTCTGCACCTGGACGACACAGGTGACCGTCTCCTGGACCAGCAGCTCCGGGTCGGCCTCGGGCCAGTTCCCGGCGGCCACGGTGCCCACGTGCCCCAGCTTCTCCCAGCCCTCCTCGGCCACGTAGGGCGCGAAGAGCGACAGGGCCACGGCCACGAACTCGGCGGCCTCGCGCACGGCCGGGTCCCCGGCTCCGGGACCGGAGTCGATCGCCTTGCGCGTGGCCGAGACCAGCTCCATGCAACGGGCGATCGCCACGTTGAAGCGCTTGTCCTCGATCAGGGCGGTGATCTGGTCGATGGAGCGGTGGGTGATCCGGCGCAGTTCGACGTCGCCGGTGGCGGGGTCCGCGCCCGGCGTACCGGCGGCGCCCGCCTCGTGCATGACGCGGTAGGCCCGGTTGAGGAACTTCAGGGCCGCGGTCGGGGACACGTCGGCCCAGTCCACGTCCTCCTCGGGCGGGGAGGCGAAGAGCATGGTCAGGCGGACCGCGTCCACACCGTAGGCGTCGATCTCCTTGCCCAGGTCGACACCGTTGCCCAGCGACTTGGACATCGCCCGGCCCTCGTTGATGACCTGACCCTGGTTGGTCAGACGGGCGAAGGGCTCGGTGAAGTCGAGCATGCCCATGTCGTGCAGCACCTTGGTGAAGAAGCGCGCGTACATCAGGTGCAGGGTCGCGTGCTCCTTACCGCCGATGTAGTGGTCGACGGGGCCCCACTTGTTGACCGCCTCGGTGTCGAAGGGGGCGGTGTCCAGGTGCGGGGAGCAGTAGCGCAGGAAGTACCAGGACGAGTCCACGAAGGTGTCCATGGTGTCGGTGTCGCGCTCGGCCGGGCCGCCGCAGGAGGGGCAGTCCACCTCCACCCAGTCCTTGGCCGCGGCCAGCGGGGAGATCCCCTTGGGAGCCAGCTCGGCGCCCTTGAGCTCGGGCAGGGTGACGGGGAGCTGCTCGTCGGGGACGGCGACCTCGCCGCAGGAGGGGCAGTGGACGATCGGGATCGGGGTGCCCCAGTAGCGCTGGCGGGAGAGCAGCCAATCACGCAGACGGTAGTTGACCGTGGCCTCGCCGGTGCCGCGCTCGGCCAGCACCTCGATGATGCGCTCGATGGCCTCGTCCTTGGACAGGCCGTCCAGCGGACCGGAGTCGCGCAGGACGCCCTCGCCGGCGGTGGCGACGCCGGTCTCGGCCGGGTCGGGCTCACCGGTCTCGACCACGACCCGCACGGGCAGGTCGAAGGCCAGGGCGAAGTCCAGGTCGCGCTGGTCGTGGGCGGGGACGGCCATGATCGCGCCGTGACCGTATCCGGCCAGGACGTAGTCCGCGGCCCAGACCGGCATGCGCTCGCCGGTGACCGGGTTGACGGCGTACCGGCCCAGGAACACACCGGTCTTGGGGCGCTCGGTGGTCTGACGCTCGATGTCGGAGAGCTTGGCGACGTCGGAGCGGTAGGTCTCGAAGGCCTCACGCTGCTCGGGGGCGCACAGTTCCTCGGCCAGCTCGGCATCGGCGGCCACGACGAAGAAGGTCGCTCCGTACAGGGTGTCGGGGCGGGTCGTGAAGACGGTGACCGGTTCGTCCCGGCCCTCGATCTCGAAGTGGACGTCGGCGCCGGTGGAGCGGCCGATCCAGTTGCGCTGCATGGCCAGGACCTCGTCCGGCCAACGTCCGCCGTCGAGCTGGTCCATGTCGTCCAGCAGGCGCTGGGCGTAATCGGTGATCTTGAAGTACCACTGGTTCAGGGCGCGGCGCTCGACCTCGGCGCCGCAGCGCTCGCAGCGGCCCTGGACGACCTGCTCGTTGGCCAGCACGGTCTGGTCCTGGGGACACCAGTTGACCAGGCCGTCCTTGCGGTAGGCCAGACCCCGATCGAAGAAGCGGGTGAACAGCCACTGGTTCCACTTGAAGTACTCGGGGTCGCTGGTGTGGATGCGACGGGACCAGTCCACCGCCACGCCGTAGCGGCCCATCGAGGCGGCCTGCGTCTCGATGTTGGCGTAGGTCCACTTCTCCGGGTGGGAGTTGTTCTTGATCGCCGCGTTCTCGGCGGGCAGGCCGAAGGAGTCCCAGCCGACGGGGTGCAGGACGTTGTCGCCGCGCTGAAGGCGGTAGCGGCCGATCACGTCGCCGATGGCGTAGGCCTCGGCGTGTCCCATGTGCAGGTCACCGGAGGGGTAGGCGAACATGTCCACCACGAAGGAGCGGGGCCGGTCGTCTCCGGGGTCCTCGCTCGCCTGGAACGGAAGCTCGGCCGCCCAGCGCGCCTGCCACTTGTCCTGGAGGGCGCGGGCGTCGTAGGTGTCGCCCGTCGTCTGGTCGCCGTCTACCGCTGTCATCAGATCTCTTTCGTGGGTGCTCCCGCGTCGACGCGGGTGGGGGAAACGGATCTCCCTCGAAGCGGGAGGAGGGGTGCCGCCGTTCCATGACCCGTGCGGGACGTGCGGCTCCTCGGCCGTTCCTCGGTCTGTCTGTCCTCTTCAGGTTAGCGGTTGCCGTCCCCCGTCGAAGCCCTCTTCCCCGCCGCCCCCGGCGTACCCGCCCCCCTCTGACACACGGGTCGGTCCCCACCCCTTCACGCCCTCCCCACCGACCGCGCGGTTTGTTACTCTTCCGTCAAAGTGGCGCAGAACACGCGACGCAGGTCACATCGACCCTGCTCGCACCTGTCCGGATCATCTGCCGCGGGAGGCCCCCATGTTCAACCTGTCCACACTTCTGGAGGACGGAGCGCGCTCCGTACCCGAGAAGGAGTGCCTGGTCTTCGGCGACACGCGCCTGAACTACGCGATCACCGACATGATCGCCTCGCAGGTCGCGAACCTGCTCGTGGCCCGGGGCGTCCGGCCGGGCGATCGGGTGGCGCTGGCCAGCCCGAACCTGCCCTACTTCCCCTTCGTGTACTTCGGCGCCCTCAAGGCCGGCGCCGTGGTCGTGCCGCTCAACGTGCTGCTGACCCCCCGGGAGATCGCCTACCACCTGGAGGACTCCGGGGCCAAGGCGCTCTTCGCCTTCACCGGCACGCCCGACCTCCCGCTGGGTCAGCGGTCCTTCGACGCCTTCGAACAGGTGGAGAGCTGTGAGCTCTTCGTGGACATGCCCGCCACCGCGGGGGCGACCGAGTCCACCATCGAGGGCGCCGAGACCATCTGGGCCGCCCTGGACGGCATGCCCGGCACGTTCGAGACCGTCCAGTCCAACGGCGACGACACCGCCGTGATCATCTACACCAGCGGCACCACCGGCCGCCCCAAGGGGGCGGAGCTGAGCCACACCAACCTGATGATGAACGCGGTGGTCGCCGCCGGCCTGGTCAACCCGCACCCGGACGGGCGGGACGTCTCCCTCGTCGTCCTGCCGCTGTTCCACATCTTCGGGCAGACGGTGATGCTCAACGCCGCCCTGTACCGGCA
The DNA here is from genome assembly GCF_000341225.1 of Nocardiopsis alba DSM 43377. Taxonomy (GTDB): domain Bacteria; phylum Actinomycetota; class Actinomycetes; order Streptosporangiales; family Streptosporangiaceae; genus Nocardiopsis; species Nocardiopsis alba. The sequence continues at coordinate 235,981 of NZ_ANAC01000007.1, read as the reverse complement.
CGGCACCATGGTGCTGTTGCCGCGCTTCGACGGCGATCAGGCCCTGAGCCTGATGCAGAAGGAGGGCGTCACCGGTTTCGCCGGGGTGCCCACCATGTACTGGGGTCTGCTCAACGCCGCCCGGGCCGCCGAGCCCGGCCGCTACGACCTCGAGGGGATCGCCGCGAACATGGTGGACGCCGTCTCCGGTGGTTCGGCCCTGCCGGCCCGGCTCGCCGAGGACTTCACCGAGCTCTTCGGGGTCGGGATCAAGGAGGGCTACGGCCTTTCCGAGACCTCGCCGGTCGCCTCCTTCAACAACCCCGCGACCGGGGCCAAGCCCGGCTCGATCGGCCGCCCGGTCTGGGGCGTGGAGATGAGGCTGATCGACCCCGACTGGAACGAGGTCGTCAAGGAGAAGGAGGGCGACGAGGACCCGGTCGGCGAGATCGCGATCCGCGGCCACCTGATCATGAAGGGCTACCACGACCGCCCCGAGATCAACGCCGAGGTGATCAGGGACGGCTGGTTCCGCACCGGCGACATCGCCCGCCGTGACGACGACGGCTTCTACTTCATCATCGACCGCTCCAAGGACATGATCATCCGCGGCGGCTACAACGTCTACCCGCGTGAGGTCGAGGAGGTCCTGATGACCCACGACGCGGTCGGCCTGGTCGCCGTCGTGGGCGTGCCGCACGACACCCACGGCGAGGAGATCAAGGCGTTCGTGATCCCCAAGGAGGGCGCCGAGGTCACCGCCGAGGAACTGGACGTCTTCGCCAGGGAGCGTCTGGCCGCCTACAAGTACCCGCGCGAGTTCGAGTTCCGCACCGAGCTGCCGATGACCTCCACCGGCAAGATCCTCAAGCGCGAGCTGCGCGAGGGCTGATCCGGAGCGGGCATGGACGAGGGGCCGCCCGGGCGGGCGGCCCCTCGTTCTCGTGTCGATGACAGCGGCCTCAGCCCTTGACCGCACCCTGCACCAGCCCCGCCACCAGCCAACGCTGGACGAGGATGAAGAAGATCATCACCGGGATGGTGATGATCGTGGAGGCGGCCATGACGTGGCCCCAGTCGTTGGAGTACTGGCCGAAGAACTGCCGCAGCCCGACCGCGACCGTGTAGTTCTGACTCTGGGTCATGAACGTCATCGCCAGCACGAACTCGTTCCAGGCCACGATGAAGGAGAAGATCGCGGTCGCCACCAGACCCGGGGCCACCAACGGGAACAGCACCTTCCAGAACATCTGCGGCCACGAGGCCCCGTCGATGTAGGCGGCCTCCTCCACCTCCTTGGGCACCGCCGCGACGAAGCCGCGCATCATCCAGATGGCCAGAGGCAGGGAGAGGGCCACGTAGGCGATGGCCAGGCCCAGCACGGTGTTGAGCATCTGGAGGTCCCTCACCTGGAGGAACAGCGGGATGACCAGGGCCTCCAGCGGCACCATCTGCACGATGAGCACGAGGACCAGCACGGCCGTGCGGAACCGGAAGCGGAACCGCCCCACCGCCACCGCCGCCAACATCGCGAGCACACAGGAGATGGCCACGGTGATCGCCGCGACCGTCAACGAGTTGCGCAGGTAGAGGGAGAAGTTGCCCTCCACCATGACGTACACGAAGTTGTCGAAGGTGAAGGAGGTGGGCAACAGCGCGCCCGTTCCGGAGGTCGCCCGGTCGGAGAAGGCGCTGACCAGCATGAAGTAGACCGGGAACAGGGTGAAGAGCAGCAGCAGCGAGATTCCGGCGGCCTTGGCCACGATCCGCCCCACGCGGAGCCGGTCCCCATGCCGACGTGCCTCTCGCACCCGGGCCTCCCAGGAGGCCCCGTCCCGCTCCGCGTCGCTCCGGGAGTCAGTCATGTCCTACGGCCCTCCTTCGACGACGCCCGCCGCGCCCGACGGCGCCGAGGGGATATGTCCTGAAATCCCGTTCATCCCGCGAAGAGCGGGGAAAGAGGTGAGCGTGCGCGTGAACGAACCCTCCGGCCCCTCCCCTACCGAGGTCATCGCCTCCTGGCTCCCCTACGACGCCCGCTTCCGGGAGAACGCCGTCCGGCACGCCCTCGCCGACCCGAGTGGGCGCGGGCTGCACCGGTACGTCGACCGCCTGGCGCGCGGGAACGACGACGACGGACCGCTGACCGAGGACGGGCTGCGCACCATGGCCGCGATCCGCGAGGATCTGGCCGGGCGCCCCCTGGCCTCGGTGGACTGGCGTTTCGTCCGCGAACGTCTGGTCTCCGACCCCGATCGGGCGCGTCCCCCGTCCTCTCACGTGTCTCATCTGAGCTCGTCCTCTCGGAACAGCGCGCGCAGGTAGACGAGGGTGACCACCAGGAGCAGCAGCGTGAGCATGACCGCGATGGCCGACCCCTTGCCGAAGTCGTTCTGGCCGAAGGACTGGATGTAGGACCACACGCCCAGGTTGAGCATCTGTGATCCTCCGACGTCGCCTCCGGGCATCAGGTAGATCTGCGCGAACACCTTGAAGTCCCAGATGGTGGACAGCACGGTCACCACGGCGAACACCGGCCGCAGCGTGGGGAACGTGACGTGCCAGAAGCGCTTCCACGCACTCGCCCCGTCGATCCGGGCGGCCTCGTACAGCTCCTTGGGCACCGTGAGCAGACCCGCCAGCACGGTCACGGCCACGAACGGGAAACCGCTGTGCACGATGTTGAGCGTGACGATCGCGTAGAACCAGAAGCGGTCCGCGAACCAGTTGTGTCCGGAGGGTTCGACCACCCCCAGGGACATCAACGCCTGGGCGACGACCCCCTGATCGACGTCGAAGATCCAGATCCACACGTAGGTGCCGCTGACCGCGGGCATCGCCCAGGCCACCATGATGCAGGAGACGACCACCACCCGGGCGACGGAGCCCAGGGTGGACAGCAGCAGGGCGACGAGCGTGCCGAACACGATCGTCAGCACCACCGCCACCAGTGCGAACAGCACCGTGTTGACGAGCACGACCCGCCACAGGTACGGATCGGACAGCAGGTCGACGTAGTGCCGCAGTCCGATGAACTCGGACTCTCCCGAGACCAGGTTGGCCAACCTGAAGTCCCGGAAGGACAGCCACACGATGCGGCCGATGGGGAAGAGCAACAGGATCCCGATGACCCCCAGCGGAGGGGCCAGCAGGACCCAGGGCAGGAGGGTGCGCCGCCCCCGCATGCTCAGGAGCGGCGCCCGTCCCGACCGCTCACGGGTCGGTGTGTTCATCAAGCGCCCTCGTTGAGAAGTCTTTCGATGGTCGCGGCCGCGTTCTCGGTCGCCTCGTCCACGGTCGCGTTCCCGTTCAGGATGTCCTGCTGCATACCGACCAGGACCCCTTCGGCCTCCACCTGGGACCAGGCCGGAAGCGCCGGGGTGCTACGGCCCGCGTCGAGAAGCTGCGTCGCGAACGGCCGGACCAGCGGATCGTCGGATTCGGCGTAGGTCTCGATCTGCTCCACCCCGGCCGGGAAGAAGCCGCTCTCCTCGCCCCAACGGTCGAAGAGGTCCGTACCGGTGAGCATGTCGACGTACCGCCAACCGGCCTCCTCGTTGCCGGTGCCCTCGAACACCGACAGCAGGGATCCGCCCGCGAAGGAGTCCGTGTAGCCGCTCTCCCGCCCGGGCAGGACGAAGGCCCCCAGCTTCCCCTCCAGGTCCGGGTTGGCCTCCAGGATGGCCTTGGGGTTGGAGCTGTTGGAGATCGCCATGATGGACTTCTCGTCCGAGAGCGACTCCATGACGTCGATCTCGTTCCAGTTGACGGCGCCCGTCGTGGACAGACCGTCCTCCAGCGCCAGGCCGGTGAAGAACTCCACCCCGGCGCGTCCCTCGGGCGAGTCGACGGTGGAGGTCCAGGTGCCGTCGGGCTCCTGGACGGCCAGCTCTCCGCCACCGCCCCAGATCCACGGCATCACCGAGTACTGGGCCTGTCCGGGCACCGGGAAGACGATCATGTCCTCCTCGGCCTCGGCCAGGTCGAGCGCGGTCTCGCGCAGCTCCTCCCAGCTCGTCGGCTCCTCGTGGCCGTGCTCCTCGAAGATGTCCTTGCGGTAGATGATCGACCTGATCGAGGCGTACCAGGGCACACCGTAGGCCGCGTCGTCGACGACGCCCATCTCGTACATCTCCTGATGGAACCGGGAGGGGTCGTCGATATAGCCCGACAGGTCGTGCAGGGCTCCCGCGGCGGCGTACTCCGGGGTGAAGGTGGTGCCGAGTTCGATGACGTCGGGCACGGTCCCGCCCGCGATCGCCGTGGAGATCTTGTCCTGGGCGTCGGCCCAGGGCACGAACTCGACCTCGACGTCCATCCCGGTCTCCTCCGTGAAGGCCTCATTGGCCGCGTCGAAGAAGGCGGAGGCGTCGGGGTTGGTGCCCTCCATGATCCATACCTGAAGGGCGTCGCTCGTGTTGTCGTCGCCACAGGCCGTCGCCGCAAGCACCAGGGCCAGAGAGGCCGCGGGGAGGGAAACGTACTGGTGTGCTCGTCTGCGGGCCATGGGCTCGCCTCCCGTTCCGTTCGAGGGTCCCCTGAGGGTTGGTAGGAAACCTACGTAAAGAACGACGACTTGTGAAGTAAACCACTGCGACTTGTGGCTGAGCTGTTAGGGGAGGTTCGCGACGCCCCTTCCGGTCACTCGCTCAGACCGGCGACCTGGCGCAGGGTGGAGATCAGTTCGGCCCTCTTGTAGACGGCCGTTCCGATCGCGGCGCAAAAGGCCGCGAGCATGTGGACGTAGACCATGGGGTCGCCCCGGGTGAAGCGTTCGGCCACCTCCTCCTCACCCACCGAGTGCGCCTCCCACGCGGTGGAGACGGCGAACTCCAGCTCCGGCGGGAGCATCTCGGCGACGGTCGTGGCCACGGCCTCACGGGAATCGGCCGGCTTCCACACCACCCCGGTGCTCTGGACCCGGCGGCTGAGGAAGGCGGCGATCACCTTGAGCTCGGACAGCACGTCGTCGGCGTCGTCGGTGGCCGGGGGGATGAGCCGGTCCAGCTCCTCCCGGTCGTGATCCACGTAGGCACCGACCAGGGCGATCGCGGTCTCCTTGACGTGGTCCGGAAGATCGGGGGCGGGCGTCGGTTCGCCCTGGGAGGCGTGGTCGTCGGAGGACACGGTGGGTCCCTTCACAGCAGATGGACGCTTGCGCAACGCCCCCATCATGCCCCCTCACCGCCCCTTCGCGGGGCAGGCGGCGGGGGTGTCCGCGTGCGGCGAACACCCCCGCCCCGGATCAGAAGACGGGACGCAACGGCATATGCGCGGAGGTGCCGTCCAACTTCACCCCGAGGATCTGGTGGAGCTGCACGACGTCGCGCTCGAAGCCCAGCACGCAACCGGCCATGTACAGACGCCACACGCGCGCGGTCCCCTCGCCCACCTCGGCGACCGCCTCGTCCCAGTGCCGTTCCAGGTTGGCGCCCCAATGGCGCAGGGTCAGCGCGTAGTGCTCGCGCAGGTTCTCCTGGTGCCGGATCTCGAAGCCCGCGTCGTTCATCGCGGTCTGGATCGTCCCGGGCCCCTCCAACTCACCGTCGGGGAACACGTAACGGTTGATCACGCCCTTGGTGTCCATGGGCTTGAGGTTGTTACCGGGCCGGGTGATGCAGTGGTTGAGCAGACGCCCTCCCGGCACCAGCTTGTCGTTGAGCGAGGCGAAGTAGGCGTCCAGGTTCCTCGCCCCGATGTGCTCGGTCAGACCGATGGAGCTGATCCGGTCGAAACTGCCGTCGGGCACGTCCCGGTAGTCCATGTGCCGGACCTCGGCGAGACCGCCCAGCCCCTCCTGGGCGATCTTCTTGGAACCCCATTCGGCCTGCTCCTTGGACAGGGTCACGCCGATGGCCTTGACCCCGTACTCACGGGCCGCGTGCCGGACCATGCCGCCCCAACCGCACCCCACGTCCAACAGACGCATGCCCTCTCGAAGACCGAGCTTCCGAGAGACCAGGTCGTATTTACGGAACTGGGCGCTCTCCAACGCGCCGTCGAAGTCCCCGACCCGGTCCAGCCCCCCGTCCTCGTCGTCGAAGACCGCGCAGGTGTAGGTCATGGACGGCCCCAGGACCAGCTCGTAGAACTCGTTGGAGACGTCGTAGTGGTGGTGGATGACCTCGGCGTCGCGCCTCTTCGAATGGCGCGCCCCACGCCCGAGCAGAGTGCCCCGGCGCATCTCCTGGGGCGGCGGGGCCACCCGATTGACGAACTTGACCCAGCCGACGGAACGGACGATCTCGACCATGTCGCGGGCGGACACGTTGACGCCCTCGGCGAAGACGAAGTCCGCCATCCGTCTGAGCGCCGTGTACATGTCGCCCTCCAGTTCCAGGTGACCGGAGACGTAGGCGCGCGTCAGACCCACCGCGTTGGGCGATTGGGCCAGATAGTTGACGGCGACCGGCGTACGCACGCGCAGGGTGACGTCGCTGTGGGGATCCCCCGCGGAACTTCCGTCATAGGCGGTGAAACGGATGGGCGCGTCGTTTCCCACGACACGCTCGAAGATCTCTGCAAGCCGCATGCTCTCGTCCTTCCTCCTCGCGGACGCGACCCATGCCCACGGGTCGCCCCCGCCGGTGGTGTCCTGATGCTTCAGCGATTGCGTACGCACTTGGCGTACAGGTCCAGGAGACGCCCGTCCGGGTCGTATTCCTCCTTGAGACCGCGATAGGCCGTGCCGTTGTACAGCTCCCAGAACTCGTCCTCGGAGTAGAAGGCGTCCGAGTAGAGGGACTTGTGACCGCCGAGCCGGGAGACCTCCTCCTCGACCCGACGGTTGTGGTGGGCGCGACGCTGCCCCGGCTTCATGTCGACCAGCCCCCAGAACCCGAAGTTCACGTAGAGCCGGTCGTTCTCCAACGGGTACAGCGGCCACACGTGCTCGTCGGAGGACATACCCGGGCGGCGGGGCTCGCGCAGGCGGAGCGGACACATCCACAACGGGGTCATGCCGATCTCGGAGTGGAAGAAGTCGAGGAACTCCGCGCCGCGCTCCACCCCCACCTCGACGTCCTGGATGAGCGGCTCCTGCGGGGTACGCCCGCGGTAGTGGTTCAGCAACCGGGAGAAGTCGGTGCGCCGATCCCAGGCCACCAGACGGCGGTACACGTCGGAACGCTTGAGAGAACGGGGCCACAGCGGACGCACCAGCGGGTTCTGGGTACCGAAGGCCCGGGAGCACCAGAACCAGTCGGTGTCCCAACGCCACAGATAGTCGTGGATCGTGAGGTAGTCGCCCGGGCCCTCGCCCGCGTAGCGCGGAATGGACCGGTAGTAGATGTCGGTACCGGTGTAGTCACTGGTCCAGGGCGCCCGATCGGTGAACCGGGCCAGCGTCAGATACAGCTCGTCCGGCGCGAAGGACACACCGTCGACGAAGTCGACCCGCTCCCCATCGTGGGAGGCCTCGTCACAGATGACCTCCAGGGCGGCCATGGCCTCGCCCGCGTCGGAGAAACGCAGGTGGCGCAGGTGCACGTAGGGAGAGACCGGCTCCAACTCGATACGCAACCGCAGGCCGTAGCCGAGCGTTCCGTAGGAGTTGGGGAAGCCGTGGAAGAGATCGGAGTGGACGTTGTCACGGGTGGCCGTGACGACCTCACCCGAACCGGTGAGGACCTCCATCTCCTGCACCGACTCATGGGGCAGACCGTTACGGAACGAGGAGGACTCGATCCCCAGACCGGTCACCGCGCCGCCCAGGGTGATGGTGCGCAGCTGAGGCACGACCATGGGCATCAGACCGTGCGGAAGGGTCCGCGCCACCAGCTCCTCATAGGTGGTCATCCCACCGACGTCGGCCAACCGTTCGACCGGGTCGATGGAGATCACCCCGGAGAAGGCGGACACGTCCAACGCCGGAGCCGACGAGGGCTCACGGAACCGGAAGAGGTTGGAGGTGGGCTTGGCCAGGCGGACCGGGGCGTCGGCCGGCAGCGCCCGATACTCCCGGCTCAGCCGCTGGACCGCCACCCGATGCTCGGCCATCCCCGTCGGGGGAGCGGTCCCCTCGATCGATCCCTGGTGCGGAGTGGTACCGGACTGCTCTCGGGTCATACCGGATCCCCTGACGGTTCGCGCGGCTCGGATCAGGTCGGCCAGAACCGGTCGCATGGCGTGCCGGGGCAGGCCGATCCCCTCAGTTCTACCTATCGGTAACGGTTCTGTGCCACCCCATTTCGCTACGTGTCTCACCCGTCGTCGTCCACGAGCGACCGGCGCGCACCCTTTCCGAGGGCGGCGACCCCCCGGTCACCCCGTGTGCCGGCGGCGTCACCGGCCGGCCCGCATAGGATCCCGTTACGTGCGCATCGCTCTCATCGACTCCGGCATCGGCATGCTGTCCACCGCCGCCGCTCTGCGCGCGGCACGACCCGACGCCGACCTGTACCTGTCCATGGATCCCGACCACATGCCCTGGGGCCCCCGAACGCCCGAGGAGGTGATCGGACGCGCCCTGGCCGGGGCCCGCGCCGCCACCCGGGCCGTGGCCGAGGACGGCGGTCGCCTGGACGCCGTGGTGGTGCCGTGCAACACGGCCTCGGTCCACGGACTGGACGCGCTGCGCGCCGAATACGAGCCCGGCGTTCCGGTGATCGGCACCGTCCCCGCCATCAAACCGGCCGCCGCCGCGGGCACCCCCATCGCGGTCTGGTCGACCGAGGCCACCACCCGCAGCGCCTACCAGCGCGGCCTGGTGGAGACCTTCGCCTCGAACCTGGAGGTCACCCCGGTGGCCTGTATCGGACTCGCCGAGGCGGTGGAGTCGGCCGACCCGCGCAGGATCGCCGACGCGGTGGACTACGCGGCGGAACTGACCCCGCCCGAGGTACGCGGGGTGGTGCTCGGCTGCACCCACTACGACCTGGTCGGACAGCGGATCTCGGAGGCCCTCGGCGGAAGGGCCGCGCTGTTCACCGCCGCCGACGCGGTCGCCGCCCAGACACTGCGCCGGATCGGCACCGCCGAACCCCCGTCCGCGCGCGCCGGCCGGGTGCGGGTCCTGGCCAGCGGCCGCCCCGCCGAACTGCCCGCCGCGGCGTTGAACTATCCGGCCGGCCGGTCGCTCCTCGACGGGGCCCGCGCCGACCGCTGATCCCGGGCCCGGCCCCACCGACCGGGCCCACTCGGGATCAACGCGCTTCGCGGACCCCCGCGGGCTGGACCATCCGGGTGACGGCCTCCGGCGCGGCGGCGACGCCCGGGTGCCCACCGGCTGCCGTCTCCCCGGTCGACAGGGCGCCCGCGGCGAGGGTCCGGACCAGGTCGCGCACCCCCGCGGTGTCGTTGTCGTGCATCAACGTCTCCAACAGCGACAGGGCCGCACGCTGGTCGCCCGGCTGCTCACGGACATGCCGCCACTGGGGCTCTGTCGCCGCGTCGGACAACATCAGGGTGCGCCCCACCTGGCCGAGCGCGCTCAACAGGGCGGTGTCGTGCGGCCTAGCGGAGAGCGCCACGTTCACCTGTTCGGCCTGCTCCTCGGGGTCGACCTCCTCGGCGGGACGGGCCCGAAGGAACTCCAGGATGCCCTCCGACGGGGCCAGCGGGCGGATCGGCGCCATCGAACCCACCATCGACCGGGCCTCGGCCAGGTCTCCGGTGATCTCCTCGACCCCGCCGAGCTCTCCGATGAGCTGTTCGGCCCGCCGCGCGGAGCACTCCGCGACCCAACGGGCACCCCGACCGCAGGCCAGCCGGGTCGCGGCCAACGCCAGTTCGGCGCCGCGACGCGGAGCCCCCACCCGCTCGAAGTAACGCGACCAGGTGGTCACCCGCACGCCCAGCCGCCAGTCGTTGCGCACGCTCCCCTGGCAGACGAGGTTCTCCACCGCCTCGGTCCAGGCCGGGCGCAGATTCGGGCAGGCCTCGGCCTCCTCCACGGTGGGCAGCAGGGCGATGGCCTTACGGGCGTCGCACAACCCCAGTCGGGCCAGCCAGGACAGCAGACGGGCCCGTTCGAAACGGATCGAGCGGAGCAGAGCGGTCCGACGCGGATTGGCGCCGCGCTCCTCCTCCAACCCGAGTTCGGCCTCCAGCCGGTCCAGGGTCTCCAGCGCGTCGGTGTGCTTGTCCTGGTGTCGCAGGGCGCGCACCAGCGCGAACACCCCCTCCGCCCCCAGCAGGGCCGGCCCGGTGGCGGTGTGCTCGTAACGGCGCAGCTCCGCCTCGGCGCGGTCGGCCTGTTCCTCGTCGATGAGCAGATGCACCCTGGCCAGGGTGAACGCCGGCCAGGCCGGGGTGTCCTCCCAACCCGACAGGCTCCGCGCCGACAACAACTCGCGTCGGATCTCGGTGGTGCCCCGGGCGTCGATGTTGGACTGGCAGCGCACCAGCGACACCCGGGCCGAGACCGGCAGCGGACCGTGGGTGTGCGGAGCGGGCTCGTCCCGGGCCGCGGCCTCGGCCTGGGCCAGGGCGCGACGCCCCTCCCCCAGGGCCCCCACCCGGACCGCCAACGGCCAATAGGCCAGATAGAACAGGGTCGGCGGACCGAACACCCCGGGGACCGCGGCCTCCCGGTTACCGGCCTCGGCGACCAGACGTCGCGCCGTGCGCATCGCCGAACGCGCCACGGCCTCGACCTTGACCGAGTCGCCGGCCTCGCACAGTCGGGGCAGCCGGGTCACCGCCTCGGCCAACTCCTCCTGCCCCGCGGCGCGCAGTCGACGCGCCGTTTCCCCAGCCCATGTCCACATCGGCATGTCTTTCTCCCCCTGACCGAGCCGCGTGTGAACAGAACGTAGCAGCGTGGTGACCGAGCCGTCCGGAAAACACGTGAAACCGGTGCAGCCGGGGCACTCTCGGCCCACCTCGTTCGTTGTCCGAGTGGATAGACTCGCGCGCAGCCGAGTTTGCACGAGAACCGGACCCGCATTGAGGAGACGGCCACCGATGGGATGGCGAGACCGCTTCGGACTCCGCAAGGCCAACCGCAAGGGCAAGGCCCGGTTCGACCGGGCCGCCGAGGATTCGGACATCAAGGCGCTGATCGAGTTCGCGAAGACCAGGGTCGGGGTGGAGTTCTTCGTCGAACCCGAGACCTTCGCGACCCGGGCCACCGCGGTCGCGGTCGCCACCGACGGCGAGTGGATCCGCCGCCGCTGTGGCTCCCCCGAGGTCCTGCGCAAGGTCGCGGCCGATCTGGCCGCCCCCGCCTATGACGTCCAGATCGTCGGCTACCCGCAGAGAATGCGCGACTGGACCGAACGTAACAAACGCGGCCTGTCCATGGACGACTGACCGCGTCGGACGGCACTCCGCCGGGTGTGGCGAACGTGAGAACGGCCACCCCGGCGCCTGTTTCCGCGCCCGCGAAACCCGTCAGCCGGTCATTTTGGGCATTGATGACGACTCCTTGCCGCGACTTCCTCGCCGAACGGGTTCCCTAACAGGCTCGATCCGTCGCATACTCACCTGGGAGGGGGGACTCCGATGAAGCAGGATCTCACTGCCCTGTGTTGCGAATGCGGCATGATCCGCAAGGTGAGCGACTACCAGAGTGTCGGCGAGGCGCAGTCCGCCTACGGGCTGGCCCGCTGCGTGGTCTGGCGCAAGTGCCGTTCGTGCGACTACCGCACCTACCACGCCTACCTGCGGTCCGACGAGGATCGCGACGAGCTGGAGGACGCCCTGCGTCTGGACGGGGCCCTGGCCGCCGAGGCACTCGACGAAGAGGTCGAGCAACTGCGGCTGTGCGGCGTCGAGGTCGGCCACGCCACCGTCCCGGCCATCTGGGACGGTCAGTCCGTGGGCATGGTGACCCAACGGCTCACCGACCACTCGTATTCGATCGTCCTGGACCCGGAGGCCTCGGTGGTCTCCAGACTCAAACTCATCGACATGATGTGGAGCGAGCTCCTGGTCGGCGAGCACGACGACCGCTGGCACATCCAGGAACCCGAGGACGACTCCCCCGGTTACGCGGTCCGTCTCTTCGGCTACCGCACACGAGGCTGAGGGTCCCGTTCCGGACGCCGTCCGGGACGGGACGCCGGTGGTCGAGGCCGGGCCGAGCCGCCCGGCCTGGTTCCGCGTCCCCTCAGGCCACGTTCTCGCCCTCTTCGGCTCTCGCCTTCTCGGCCAGACGTCGCAGGGCCGAACGGGCCACCTCCGGGTCGGCCGTCCCCCAATAGGGCGGGAGCGAGGAGCGGAGGAAACCCCCGTACCCCGCCGTGGCCAGCCGCGGGTCCAGGACGGCGATCACCCCGCGGTCGTCGGTGGAGCGCAGCAGTCGTCCGGTGCCCTGGGCCAGCAGCAGGGCGGCGTGGGTGGCCGAGACCGCCAGGAAGCCGTTGCCCCCGTGCGCGGACACCGCGCGCTGACGGGCCGAGGCCAGTGGGTCGTCCGGGCGTGGGAAGGGGATCCGGTCGACGATGACCAGCTGCAACGAGGGGCCCGGCACGTCGACGCCCTGCCACAGCGAGAGGGTGCCGAACAGGCAGGAGCGCTCGTCCTCGGTGAACCGCCGCACCAGTTGGCCGGTGGAGTCCTCTCCCTGGCACAGGATCGGCTGGTCCAGACGCTCGCGCAGCTCCTCGGCGGCCTGTTGGGCGGCGCGCATCGAGGAGAACAGTCCCAGGGCGCGTCCGTCGGAGGCCTCGATCAGCCCGGCGATCTCGTCCAGGTAGTCCTCGGACAGCCCGTCCCGGCCGGGTTTGGGCAGGTGGCGTGCGACGTAGAGGATGCCGCTGCGGGCGTGGTCGAAGGGCGAGCCGACGTCCAGTCCGCGCCAGCGGGGTTCTCCCTCCGCCCGGTGCGGGCCGTCGTTCCCGTCGTCGCCGTCCTTCGTGGGGGCGGGGACCCCGACCGGTTCCAGGGGGCGGCCGGCGGCCCGGTCGGCCTCCTCGCGCGCGACCTCGCGGCCCAGCCCCCATTGGCGGGCCAGGGCGGTGAAGTCGCCGCCCAGGGTGAGGGTCGCGGAGGTCAGAACGACGGTGCGGTCGCCGAAGAGTTTCTCCCGAAGCAGTCCGCCGACCCCGAGCGGGGCGACGTTGAGCGCGGGCGCGCGGGAGAGCGCCTTGGTCAGCCAGACGACCTCGGTGCGGTCGCGCAGTGGCGGCTCGTACGACTCCAGGATTCGGACGGCGGCCTCGCGGACCTCTTCCAGTGCGGCCAGGGCGAGTTTGCGATCGGAGGCCGTGTCGGGGTCGAGTTCTCCCGGGTTGGGGCCGATCGCCGTGACGCACGCCGCGGCGGCGTCGCGGACGGCGGCGACCGCTCCGGCCAGGCCCTCGTCGATGTGGTCGAGGCGTCCTTCGGGCACCTCGGTGAACATCAGGGCCAGGCCGTCGGCGCACTCGGTGAGACGTTCGGAGATACCCGGTTCGACCAGTCGCGCGGCCCGTTTGGCGGCGGTGGTCACGGCGCGCTCGCTCAGGGAGCCGGTGGCCACCGAGGTGGCCCGGTCGACCAGTTCGTGGGCCTCGTCGATCATGATCGTGTCGTGTTCGGGCAGCAGGTGGTGGCCCTGCGACATGTCGATGGAGAGCATGGCGTGGTTGGTGACCACCACGTCGACCCCGGCGGCGGCCTCGCGGGCGAACTCGGCGAAGCACTCCTGGCCGAAGGAGCACACCCGGGCGCCCATGCACTCGTTGCCGCCCACCGAGACCTGGCGCCAGGCGAGGTCGCCGACGCCGGGGACGAGTTCGTCGCGGTCGCCGGTGAGGGTGTCCTCGGCCCATTCGTGCAGCCGCGCGACCTGGCGTCCCAGGGAGGAGAGCTGGCGGGGGTCGAAGAGTTCGGCGCCCTCGGCCTCCTCGTCCGTTCCGGCCTGGAGCCGGTTGCGGCACAGGTAGTTGCGTCGGCCCTTGAGCACCGCGAACGTGGGTTCGCGGGGCAGGAGCGGGGCCAGCGCGGCGGCCAGGCGTGGAAGGTCCCGGTCGATGAGCTGGTTCTGGAGCGCGATGGTGGCCGTGGAGATCACGACGGTGGTCTTGGAGGCCATCGCGCGTCTGATCGCGGGCACCAGATAGGCCAGGGACTTACCGGTTCCGGTGCCGGCCTGGACCACCAGGTGTTCGCGCCGTTCGACCGCCGCGGCGACGGCGTCGGCCATGGTCTGCTGTCCCTCTCGGCTGCTGCCGCCCAGGGCCTCGACGGCCGCGTCGAGGAGGGTGGGGACGTCGGGGAGATCTGCCACCCGTCGACAGTACCCGGATCCGGGGACAGGTTCGGCGTCGTCCACAGGCCGACCTCCCCGCCGTCGGGTCGAGGGCGGGGAGGTCGGTGGTCGGGGTTCAGCCCTGGGTGCGCAGGGTGCGCAGGAGCTCCTCCAGACGGTCCATGGACTGTCGCGCCCCGTCCTCCATGCCGGAGGCGACCATCCCGTCCCGGTCCTCCACGCTCTGGAACACCGCGAGCGAGGTGTAGAGGGTGCGGCCCTCCGCCTCCTCCAGGGTGTGCCGTTCCAGGAGCACGTGGCCGGGCATCCCCTCGAACTCGAAGGTCTGGGTGAAGCCCTCCGGTTCCCGCGCGTCGTGGACGACGCCGTGGAAGGCGTACTCCTGTCCGTCGCGGTCCTTCTCCACGAACCTCCAGGAGCCGCCGGGCCGAAGGTCCAGCCGGTCGATGACCGTGGTGGTGGAGTCCAGCCCCCACCAACGGGTCAGCAGTTCGGGGTCGCTCATGGCCCGGTAGACGACGTCGCGCGGGGCGTCGAAGGTGCGGGTCATGACGATGTCCTGGCGTCCCGGTTCCGCGATGACCTCGAGGTCACTCATGGCTCTTCTCTCCCTTGTCGCTGCTCTGGATCCTGTTCAGTTCCTCGTCCAGGCGGGCGAACCTGTCCTCCCATCGTTCCCGGTAGCGGTCGATCCAACGATCGACCTCCTCCAGGGGGGCCGGTTCCAGGCGGCAGGGGCGCCATTGGGCGTTCCTGCCGCGCACGATGAGCCCCGCCCTTTCGAGGACCTTCAGGTGTTTGGAGATCGCCTGGAGGCTCATGGGGAACGGTTCCGCCAGTTCGTTGACGGTCGCCTCGCCTCGGGCCAACCGGGCGAGGATCTCCCGACGGGTCGGGTCCGCCAGCGCGGCGAAGGTGAGACTGAGCGGGTCGTCCGCCACTATTCAACCTTTCAGTTGATCAACCACTAAGTTGATTATGCGCTTCGAAGCCTCCCCGGTCAAGGGACGAACCCGCGTTCTCCGATCGGGCGAACCGGGGGCGCCCCTCCGCCCTGGCGTTCCCTCGCCCGGACCCGGAAACGCGAGAACCCCGCTCCCGTTACCCGGGAGCGGGGTTCTCGTACCGTCTGTTACGTGGAGCTATGGGGATTCGAACCCCAGACCTCCTCCATGCCATGGAGGCGCGCTACCAACTGCGCCATAGCCCCTTGAAGCCGTGATCATGATTCTAGCGGATATCGCGGGGTGGGTTCGACGTGTTCCCGCCCACGCCCCTCCCGCCCCGGCCGCCGTTCCCCCGCTCCTCGGTGGAACGACGGGGCTGGAGGCCCGGCCGGAACGGAACGTATTCTGAAGGTCCGACACGAGGAGGTCGGTGTGACGACGTCCGAGAACCCTCAGATACGAGCACTACGACGTTGGGACGAGCACGGAGCGCCGTGGCGGGTCCTGGAACGGACCGCGACCCGGGTGACCGTCTCCCTGGAGACCTGCGACGACGGCACCGAGGTGGACCGTCTCACCTCGTCCGATCCCGAATTCCTGGCCTTGGTCGCCCGTCTCTCGCAGGCGAAGGAGGAGAACGGGGCCTGAACGTGTGCGCCGCGTGGGCCGGAGGGCCCGGGCGCCCCGTCAGGCGGGGATGACCCCGGCGCGCGCCAAGTGGTCGCGCAGACCGCGGGCCAACGGCACCTCGTCGAGTTCGTCCGGGGCGAACCAGCGCACGTCCTCCGCGTCGTCCCCGGCCCGCGGAACGCCGGCGATGACGGTGGCCGCGAAGTCGCGCACCTCGTACACCCGGCCGTCACCGGCCGGGATCTCCACGGTCCACAGTTCACGCCCGATCTCGACGACGAGCCCGGTCTCCTCCAGCGTCTCCCGGGCGGCCGCCCTCGCGAAGGTCTCCCCCGGCTCGACCGAGCCCCCGGGCACGGACCAGCGGCCCTTCTCCGGTTCCGTCCCCCGCAGGACGAGCAGCAGCCGCCCCAGGTCGTCGGTGACGACGGTGCCGGCCGCGGGAACGCGTTCGGTGGTCCGGCCGGGTTCGGGATCGGGTACGTCGTGGGCGTCGACCATGAGCGGATTCTACTCACGCCCTCTCCGCTCCCCAGAGGGCCGGAACGACGAAAGGACCCCGTCCCGCGATTTCGCGGGACGGGGTCCGAAGATCGTCGTCCAGTGGAGCTATGGGGATTCGAACCCCAGACCTCCTCCATGCCATGGAGGCGCGCTACCAACTGCGCCATAGCCCCTGGTCTGCCGGACGGTTTCCCCGTTCGGCATGGCAGTACTCTACCGGATTTCAAGAGCCGGTCGAACCAGAGTCGAACGCCGGGGGTCCCGGGGGTTGCGCGAGGGCTCCCGGGAGCGGAGGCGACCCGGCGCGAAGGTGAATATCCTGGGGGTGTGCCCGAATCCAAGCTTGAAATCCAGATGCTCCACGATCGCCTGTTGGTGAAGGCGGTCCCGGACAAGAGTGAGCGGCGCAGCAGCGCCGGTCTGGTCATCCCGGACACGGTGAAGTTGGCGACCCGGCTCGCGTGGGGCGAGGTCCGCGGCGCGGGGACCGGCGCCCGGCACGTGAAGACCGGAGACCGTGTGCTCTTCGACCCCGAGGAGCAGGGTGAGGTCGAGTTGAACGGCGAACGGTACGTCATCCTGCGGGAGCGGGACGTGCACGCGATCGCGAACGAGGCCCCGGAGCGGGGCACCGGCCTGTACCTGTAGGGCCGGGCGTCGACGTTCGAGAGCCGGGGGCCGCGATGGCGACCTCCGGCTCCGTCGTGTCCGCGGTCAGTCGCGCCGTTCCCGGGCGAGCGCCTTGACCAGCGACATCACGCACATGTTGTGCGACTCGAAGACCGGCACCCTGGCGATGGACGAGTACGTCCAGCCCGAGTAGAGCATGGACCACAGGAGCTGCTGGGCCCACAGCGGGGTGATCCGGGGGTCGATGCTGCCGTCCTCGTGGCCGCGTTCGACGAGTTCGTAGAGGGCGAGGTCGCCTGGGCCGCAGTCCTGTTCCTCCTGAGCGCTGCTCTCGCTCTCCCCTTCGAAGGCGAGCAGGGCGACCTTGCGCAGGGCGAAGTACTCGGAGGCCAAGCGAGAGAAGGCCTCCAGGGCGGTGCCCTCGTCGACCCGGGCGCGTTCGGTGGCCTCGTTGATGAGCTCCTCGGCGTAGTCGCCCAGCGCGGCGACGAGATCGGCGCGTTCGGCGAAGTAGCGCTGGAGGGTACTGCGCGCCACCCCCGCCTCGGCCGCCACCTGGGAGAGGGGCGCCGACCGATTCTTCGCCAGCACCTCGACCGCCGCGTCCAGGATCGCGCGTCGGGTGCGTGCTCGGGTCCTCGTCTCGTCTTCTGAGGGAGAGCTCTTCACCATGCCCTCATCCTAGAGTGATGGGTATCTTCTTGACAATAATGGGTCACACATGACCTAATTCAGATCATGACTGATCATTCCCCGACCGACGAAAGACCTCCCATCGCGCCCGCGTCCCCCGAGCCCCGATTCGCGCAACTGCGCGTGCTCTGGTCCTTCGTGCGCCCGCACCGCTCCAAGCTCCTGCTCGGACTGGTCCTGGCCCTGCTCGGGTCGGCCCTGGAACTGGCCAACCCGATGGTGATCAAGCTGGTCCTGGACACCGTGTCCGACGCGGGCTCCCTGGCCATGCCGATCGCGATCCTGCTCTGCCTGTTCGTCAGCGGCCTCGTCTTCGGCATGTGGCACTGGATCGTGCTGGGCACCGTCGCGGAGAAGGTCGTCCTGGACGCGCGCGCCTCCCTCGTGCGCCGCTACTTCCGGGCCGCGCTGCTCCCCCTGAGCCGCCGTTCCTCCGGGGAACTCGTCACCCGGGCCACCTCCGATACCGTCCTGCTGCGCGAGGCCGCCTCCAGCAGCGTCATCAGCCTGATCAACGGCGGGGTCCTGCTCATCGGGACCCTGATCATGATGGGCGTGCTGGACCTGATCCTGCTCGGGGTCACCGTGACCGCCGTGGTCATCGTGACGATCCTGTTCCTCACCCTGATGCCGGCCATCGCCAAGAGTCAGGAGAAGGCCCAGGCCTCCCTCGGTCTGATGGGCGGAATCCTCGAAGGCTCTCTGCGGGCGATCCGCACCGTCAAGGTGAGCCGCGCCGAGGAACGTCTGGGCTCCCACATCCTCGAACACGCCGAGGAGGCCGCCGAGCACGGCGTCCGCGCGGTGCGCCGGCAGGCCGTGGCCTGGACGCTCGCCTTCGGCGGTGTCCAGCTCTCCATCATCGCCATCCTCGCCGTCGGCGCCCTGCGCGTCTCCTCGGGCGAGATCGGTGTCTCCACCCTGGTGGCCTTCCTGCTGTACGCGTTCTCCCTGATGAACCCGGTCATGGAGCTCTCCCAGAGCGTGACCACGCTCCAGTCCGGCATCGCCGCCGCCAAGCGCATCCGCGAGGTGGAGGCCATCCCGCTCGAACCGGACGCGGAGCCCCTCGACGGGCCCGCCACCGGGCCGGACCCTCACTCCACCGGCGATCGCACCGGCCCGCTGTTGGAGCTGCGCGGGGTCACCGCCCGCTACGCCCCCGGGGCCGCCGCCGCGCTGGACCGGGTCGACCTGACCGTCCCCATGCGAGGGCACACCGCCATCGTGGGCCCCTCCGGAGCCGGCAAGACCACGGTGCTCTCCCTTCTCCTGCGTTTCCTGGAGCCCGAGCAAGGCGAACTACTGCTGGACGGCACCCCCTACCGGGAGCTGTCCCCCGGTCGGGTCCGGGGACGTTTCTCCTACGTCGAGCAGGACACACCGGTGGTGCCCGGCACCATCCGCGACAACCTGCTGTTCACCCGTCCCGAAGCGGGCGAGGACGAGGTGCGCCGCGTCCTCGACGAGGTCCGGTTGACCGAGAAGATCGAGGCCTTGGACGAGGGGCTGGACTCGCCCTTGGACTCCACCTCGCTCTCCGGCGGGCAGCGTCAGCGCATCGCCCTGGCCCGCGCCCTGCTCGGTTCCCCGGACGTGCTGCTGTTGGACGAGGCCACCTCCCAGGTGGACGCGATCACCGAGGCCGCCATCACCGAGAGCGTGCGCCGTCAGGCCGACCGCGGATCGGTGATCACCATCGCGCACCGCCTGTCGACGGTCATCCACGCCGACCGCATCCTGCTGATGGAGGAGGGCCGGATCCGTGCCCAGGGCACGCACGAGGAACTCCTGGAACGGGACTCCCTGTACCGGGAGCTCGTCGCGGCCCTGCACATCGGAGGGAACGACGAGCGGGGACGGGAAGAGGTCGTCACGGGGGTCTCCCCCCTCTGAGCTCTCGGCAGTACCATCCACCGCAGAGCGGGTCGTAGGGCGCGAACGGCCCGCTCGCCGCGGGGCCGGGGCGCTCGCCCCGGCCCCGCGGCGACCTGTCCGACCGTGCGCTCCCCCGGCGCACGGGACCCCGGCGCCTCGGCGCACGGAAGGGATTCATGAGCGACTACGCCCGATACCAGGACGGTGTCTACGCCGACGCGACCAACGGTGTGCTGCCGCACCTGCCCTACGATCACGACGAGCTGCGGGACCGGGCCCGCGAGATCCTGGACCCCGGACCGTTCGGCTACGTGGAGGGGAGCGCCGGGCGCGAACGTACGGCGGACGCCAACGTCGAGGCCTTCTCCCGTTACGCGTTGAGGCCCCGAGGGCTGCGGCCCGGCGCCGAGAACGCCGGGGACACGGGCGTCACCCTGTTCGGCGAACGGTACCCCTCTCCCCTGCTGACCGCCCCGGTCGGGGTGCTGGAGCAGGTGCACCCCGAAAGCGAACGGGCCCTGACCAGGGGCGCGAACGCCCTGGGTGTCCCGGTGGTGCTGTCCACGGCCGCCTCCACCTCGATGGAGGAGGTCGCCGAGGTCGCCGACTCCTGGTGGTACCAGCTCTATTGGCCGGGGGACGACGAGCTGGCCGAGTCGTTCGTGCGTCGGGCCACCGCCGCGGGTGCGCGGGCGATCGTGGTCACCACCGACACCTCGCGGCTGGGTTGGCGTCCCCGCGACCTCTCCCAGGGGCATCTGCCGTTCCTGCGCGGTCAGGGCACGGCGAACTACTACGGCGATCCGGTCTTCGGGTCCCGTCTGAAGGAGGAGCCGGAACCGGGAGGGGTGCTGACCGAGGCGGTCCTGCACTTCCTCGGGTCCTTCTCCAACCGGGCGTTGAGCACCGACAACATCGCCCGGATCCGCGAGTGGACGGATCTGCCCGTCCTGGTCAAGGGGGTCGTACGCGCGGACGAGGCCGAGGAGCTGGTCGACGCGGGGATCGACGGGATCGTGGTGAGCAACCACGGCGGTCGGCAGGTGGACGCGGCGGTGGCCGCGCTGGACGCGCTGCCCGAGGTCGTCGAGGCCGTGGGCGACCGGGCCGAGGTCCTGTTCGACTCCGGTGTCCGGTCGGGTGCGGACGTGGTGGTGGCGATGGCCCTGGGCGCCAAGGCCGTCCTGGTGGGCCGCCCCTGGGTGTACGGGCTGGCCGTGGACGGCGCGGCCGGGGTCGAGCACGTACTGCGGTCGATCCTGGCCGAGGTACAGATCACCGCCGAGTTGATGGGGCGTGACGTCGCCGACCTGAGCGCCGACGACGTCCGTCGGCGCCCCTGAGGACGACGGTGTCCCGGGCCTCGTGCGGGGCCCGGGACACCGGTCGTCGGGTCAGCCCTTGACCGCTCCCGAGGTCAGCCCCGCCACGATCCTGCGTTGAAGGATCAAGGCGAAGACGATCAGCGGGAGGGAGACCAGTACCGAGGCGGCCATGATCTGGCCGATCGGGTTCTCGTAGCCGACCCGTTCGAAGGTGCCCACGAAGACCGGAACGGTCTGCACGTTCAGATCGCGCGGAGCGAACGAGAAGGCCAGCAGGAACTCGTTGGTCGCGTACACGAAGGTCAGGATCGACGCCGCGCCCACACCCGGCGCCGCCAACGGCGCCACCACCTTCAGGAAGGCCTGGAAGGGCGTGGCACCGTCGACCTTCGCCGATTCCTCGATCTCCTTGGGGATACCGGAGAAGAAGGTCGCGAGGATGAAGATGGACAGCGGCAGGGTCAGCGCCACGTACGGCACGACCATGCCCGTGTAGGAGTTGAGCAGGTTGATCCCGGTCCACTCGTTGAGCCGCATGTACATCTGGTACAGCGGGTTGACCAGGGCCACCGGCGGGAACAGCGTCGCCACCAGGGTCGCCGCGAGCAACGCGAACTTGCCCGCCAAGGGGAGCCGCGCCAGCGCGTACCCGGCCAGCGAGGCCACGGGGATGCAGATCAGCGTGGTCGCGGCCGCCACGATCAGCGAGTTGCGCAACGCGAAGTGGAAGCCCTGCCCGAGGACCTCCTCGTAGTTCCCGAAGGAGAACGGCCCCTGGAAGATGTTCGGGTCCGTCAGCGCCGCCGAGCCGGTGCGCAGGCTGGTCATCGCCATCCACAGGAACGGGAAGAGGCACCAGAGCAGGACGACGAGCAGGCCCAGCAGCTTGAGGGCGTTGGTCACGGCCGGAGGCACGTCACGTCGTGGCCTGGAGGCCGTCCGAACGGGTTTCCGGGTCTGTTCGGCGCTCATCGCCTCTCCTTCCGACCCACGTCGCCGACCATGTGCCGGCCCATCCGGCTGATGAAGGCCAGGCCGACGAGCATGACGATGACGAACGTGACCGTGGACAGCGCGTTGGCGTAGCCCAGTCGCGGTTCCGCGACCAGGAACCGCTGCGCGTACACCGACAGGGTGGCCAACGAGTTCGAGTAGCCGGAGAACACGTAGGCGAAGTCGAACATCCGCAGCGCGTCCACGGTGCGGAACAACAACGCCACCACGATCGCCGGGCGCAGCAGCGGCAGGGTGATCGACCAGAAGCGCTGGAGCGCCCCGGCGCCGTCCACCTTGGCCGCCTCGTAGTAGTCCCGGGGGATGGTCTGGAGTCCGGCCAGGAGCAGGAGCGCCACGAACGGCGCGGTCTTCCAGACGTCGGCGCTGATGATGCCGACCATGGACCAGGCCGGGTCGCGGAGCCAGTTGATGTCCGCGCCCAGGACCCAGTTCACGAACCCGGGGTTGTGGTCGAACATGTACCGCCACACCTGGGCGGCGACGGCGGTCGGGATCACCCATGGCACGAGGATGACCGCCCGGGTCAACCCGCGGCCGACGAAGGCCTGGTGCATGATGAGCGCGAACGCCATCCCGACGACGAACTCCAGGGACACCGACGCCACGGTGAAGATCAGCGTGTTCTTGGCGGCGTTCCAGAAACCGGGGTCGGTCAGGACGTCGACGTAGTTGGCGACGCCGACGAGGTCCCGGCTGAAGCCGCGGATGTTGTAGAGGCTCAACCCGACGGCGTAGAACACCGGGAAGAGCGCGAGCAGGGCCATGAAGCCGAGCGACGGGGCGAGGAAGATCCGCCCCATCGCCCGTTCTCCCAGACCCTGGGCTCGCCTGCGTACGGACCCGACGGCGCCGGGCGCAGGAGCGGGGTTACTGCTCATCGAGGCCTAGTCCTGCGCGAGCGCGTCGTTCGCGGCGTCGTCGACGGCCTGGAGGGCGGTCGCGGCGTCCTGCTGCCCGAGGAAGGCCGGGTGCAGGCTGTCCTGGACGGCCAGGGACAGCGAGTTGTAGCCGGGCACCGGCGGGCGGGCCTGGGCCTCGGCGAGGATGTCGCCGAGCATCTCGAAGTCGGGGTCGTCGGCGTCCTCGTAGGTGCTGAGCATGGTCGGGGGCAGACTGTGGTCGGCCAAGATCGCCTGGGCCTCGGGGGCGGTGGCGGCCCACAGGACGAACTCGCTCGCGAGCTCCTTGTTGTCGCTGAGGCTGCTGACCGCGTTGTTGAGACCGCCCAGGGCGCTCGTGGTCCCCTCACCGGTGAAGGTGGGCAGCGGGGCGACGGCGAATTCGCCGGCGACCGCGCTCTCCTCGCCGTCCTCCCCCTCCAGGAGCGGGATGGCGTAGGGCCAGTTGCGCATGTAGACGGCCTCGCCCGCCTGGAAGAGGGCGCGGGCGTCGTCCTCGACCATCGAGTCGTAGCCCTCGGCGTAGAAACCGTTCTCACGGCTCTCGATCATGAAGTCCAGGGCCGTGGTCGCGGCGTCGCCCTCCAGGAAGGTGGAGGTCTCCTGGCCCTCGTCGAAGAGTTCGCCGCCCGCGGACCAGAACATCTCCAGGTAGCTGACGACGAAGCCCTCGTACTGGTCGCCCTGGCCGACGAAGGGGGCGATGCCCTCCTCCTCGGCGGCCTCCATGCCGGTCTCGTAGAGCTCCTCCCAGGTCGTGGGGGGCTCGTCGATCAGGTCGGTGCGGTAGTAGAGGAAGGCGCCGTTGGAGGAGTACGGGAGGGCGTAGAGCTCCTGCTGCCACTGGGAGCTGTCGATGGCGCCGGGGAGGCTGACGCCCTCGATCTCGCCGCGCATGTCCTCCAGGCTCTCGATGTAGCCGAACTCGGCGAACTCGCCGGTCCAGATGACGTCGAGGCCCAGGACGTCGAACTCGCCGGCCTGGCTCTGGAGGTCCTGGAACATGGCCTGGCGCTGCTCGTCGGCCGTGGGCGCCAGGAAGAAGACCTCGACCTGCCGGTCCGGGTTGTTCTCGTTCCACAGGCGGGCGACGTCCTCGTGGATCTGTCGGTCGGCTCCGGTGACCGCCCAGACGAACTGGGGGTCGTCCGCGAGTCCGGCGCTCTCGCCCTCACCCTCGGGCTCCTGGCCCGGGGGCTCACCGCAGGCGGCGGTCAGGGTCAGGGCCAAGGCGGCCAGGGCCGCGCCGCTCGCGCGCAGCAGACGCCTCCGGTGTGGAAAAACTGACATGGCTCTCCTTTCGCGCCCGTACGGGGGAGAGGGCGCGCGTGAGGTTTCGAGGTGTCGGGACCCGATCCCCTCCAATTGACCGAAAACGATGCCATTATGACTGTGATGTAGTCAACATAAAGGGACAACACCAGTCACTGGGGCACTTGAGCGGGGGTGATAGGCCCGGTCCGAAACCCCGAAAACGTTGCCAACCTCTGGCACTCGCTTCTAACGTGAACCCATGTCTCAGCGCCCGCCGAGCATGCGCGACGTCGCCCGGCGCACCGGAGTGTCCCTGTCCACGGTCTCCCGGGTCCTTCGTGACGCCCCGGGGGTCGCCCCTCACGTGCGCGAACGCGTCAGGGCCGCCGCCGAGGAACTGTCCTACGTGGTCTCCCGCAACGCCTCGGGGCTGGTCACCGGCCGCACCGGACGCGTGGCCGCGGTCCTGCCCCGGTTGGGCCCCTGGTACTTCGGCACGGTCCTGTCCGGTCTGGGCGACGTCCTCTCCGAGGCCGGCCTGGACCTGCTCGTCTACCGACTCGGCTCCCAGGAGGCCCGCGACACCTGGCTGCGCGACCTGCCTCCCCGACGCAACGCGGACGCCGTCATCACCCTGTCCATGGACCTCACCGAGGACGAATACCGCAGGATGGACCGGATCGGGGTCCCCTTGGTCTTCACCGGGCAACGGGTCCCCGGACGCTCCTGCGTCCACGTCGACAACCGCGCCGGGACCCTGGGCGCCACCCGCCACCTGCTCAACCTCGGGCACAGCCGCATCGCCTACATCGGTACGCACGGTGAGCACGGGGGCAAGGAGAGTGTGGTGGAACGGCTGTCCGGATACACCGAGGCGATGATCGAGTCCGGACACACCCCCTGGCACGTGGCCAAGTCGGCCGGCCACCGGGGAGGCGAGCACGGGATGGGGGAACTCCTCTCGGCGGCCGACCCGCCCACCGCGGTCCTGGCCGAGACCGACGAGATCGCGCTCGGAGCCCTGCGCTCCCTGCGCCGGGCCGGGGTGCCGGTACCGGAGGCGATCTCGCTCGTCGGGTTCGACAACCACGAGGCCGCCGCCGTCCTCGACCTGACCACCGTCGACCAGGAGCCCCGGCGCATCGGCGCGGAGGCCGGACGGCTGGCCTTGGAGGCGCTGCGCGAGCCCGCGTCGACCGGCACTCACGTGTGCACGCCCACCCAGCTACTCCTGCGCCGGTCGACCGCCGCGCCCAGGAGCACCCGCGGTCTGTCCTGACCGCACGCAGAAACACACGAGACGAACCGAGGAGCCCCCCATGCGACAGTGGTGGCGCGACGCCGTGCTCTACCAGGTCTACCCCCGCAGCCTCGCCGACTCCGACGGGGACGGCGTCGGCGACCTGAGGGGGATCACCGAACGGTTGGACCACATCGCCGCCCTGGGCGCGGACGGGATCTGGCTCTCGCCCTTCTACCCCTCGCCCTGGGCCGACGGCGGCTACGACGTCTCCGACTTCCGCGGGGTCGACCCGTCCCTGGGCACCCTCGCCGACTTCGACGCGCTGGTCGCCTCCGCGCACATGAGGGACCTGCGCGTGATGATCGACATCGTGCCCAACCACACCTCCGAGGAGCACGCCTGGTTCCGGGCCGCCCTGGCCTCCCCCGACGCCCCCGAGCGGGACCTGTACGTCTTCCGGGACGGCCGGGGCCCCGACGGATCGGAACCGCCCACCAACTGGCGCTCCACCTTCGGCGGTCCGGCCTGGACACGGGTCCCCGACGGGCAGTGGTACCTGCACATGTTCGCCCCGGAACAACCCGACCTGAACTGGGGTCACGAGCGGGTGCGCGAGGAGTTCCGCGACATCCTGCGCTTCTGGAGCGACCGGGGGGTGGACGGTTTCCGGATCGATGTGGCCTACGCCCTGGTCAAGGACCTCGACCCGCTGCGCGACCTGGTGCTCGTGGAGGGCGGCCGTTTCGAGGACATCGCCGCCAACCCCGACCACCCCTTCCTGGACCGCCCCGAGGTGCACGAGGTCTACCGGGACTGGAACCGGGTGCTGTCCGCCTACGATCCGCCGCGCGCCACCGTCGCCGAGGTGTGGCTTCCGGGCGAGCGCCGGGTGCTCTACACCCGCCCGGACGAACTCGACCAGGCGTTCAACTTCGAGTTCCTCCTGACCCCCTGGGACGCCTCCGCCTACCGGGAGGTCATCGCCTCCTCACTGACCGACGCCGAACGGGTGGGCACCGTCCCGACCTGGGTGACCGAGAACCACGACGTGGTGCGCGTGCCCTCCCGGCTGGGGCTGCCCTCGGGGACCGACCTGCGCCGGTGGCTGCTCTCCGACGGGCGCGACCCCGAACCCGACCGGGACCTGGGGCGGGCCAGGGCGCGCGCCCTGGCCCTGCTCACCCTGGCCCTGCCCGGATCGGCCTACGTCTACCAGGGCCAGGAGCTGGGGCTCCCGGAGGTGGCCGACCTGCCCGTCGAGGCGTTGGAGGACCCCCGGTGGCGGGGCGGCGAACACACCGACAAGGGGCGGGACGGCTGTCGGGTCCCCCTCCCCTGGACGCGAGGGGGCGACTCCTTCGGTTTCGGCCCGGCCGGCTCCTGGCTGCCCCAGCCCTCCTGGTGGGGCGAGTACTCGGTCCTGGCCCAGGACGAGGATCCGGGTTCGACCCTGTGGCTGTACCGGAACGCGCTGCGGCTGCGTCGCGGTTTCTCCTCGGACGAGACGCTGGTCTGGGACGAGGGGCTGAACCGGGGCCAGGTACTGGCGTTCCACCGCTCCGACGTGCTGATCGTGGTCAACACCGGGGAGGCCCCGGTACGGCTGCCCCGGGGCGAGGTGCTGCTGTCCAGCGCCGAGCCGGACGGTGAGCTCCCCGGGAACAGCACGGTGTGGATGCGCCCCACCGACCGCCCCGCCTCCGGTTCAGGAACGCCGTAGGAGCGGCTGGGTACTGCACCGGAAGGACCCGCCCAACGACCGGGTGATGGAGAAGTCCACGTACTCGACCTCGACCCCGCGGGCCCGGATCCGCTCCCCGACGTCCTCGAACCGGGGGTCGGTGACGTAGGTCCGCGGGTCGATCGGCAGACCGTTGACCGCCAGGGCTGTGGCGCGGTCCAGGTCGACCGGGATCCGCTCCCATTCCCGCAGGACCCGCGGCACCCCGTCGAGCAGGGCCTCCTCGCACACCACCATCAGCCCCTCGCGGACCAGGCCGAGGGCGCAGTCCAGGTGGAGGATCCGTTCGTGCAGACGGACCGGCTCCACCGTGTACCCCGGCGGTTCGAGGTACTTGGCGAGCCACCGCGCTCCCAGGAGGTTCGAGGCGAGCCCGGAGTACCCCACGAAGACGTGGTCGCCGAGCACGAGCACGTCCCCTCCTTCGAGGAAGGGCCCACGCCCGAGGGAGGGGTCGTCGGGCTCCGGGATCTCCGGCGCGGGCACGGCGACGTATCCGCAGTCCGCCGGATAGACGTGCTCCATGAGGAGATCGCGCATGGGGAGCGCCTCCGTCCGGCGGTGCCGGAACCGCATCGAGGCCTCGATCACCCGGTCGCCCACGACGAAGAACGGATCACGGGCGAAGAAGTTCGCGTAGCCGTCGGAACCCGCCGCCGTCTTCTCCGGGCGGGTGAGCGCCCGCGGTCTCAGCACCCGGACGCCACGACGCTCCAGAACCTCGCGGAACCGTTCCCGCTCCCGTTCCCAGGCGGCCTGGCGTTCCGGTGCCCCGTCCCGCATGTCCCGGCCGACCGGGTCGTCCGCCCAGTCGTCGGCGAGGAAACGGGCGTCGGGCGAGTCGGCCGCGGACTCGGGGATCATCACCTCGCTCCGGGCGAGGACCACGGTTCTCAGTGGGGCGAACTCGTTCTCCACCCGAATCTCGTCCACGTCGGCCTCCTTCACCGGAAACTACCCCCCTGCCATGGGCGAGGTCTCTCATGACACGGCCCCGTCCGGGGAGGACCCCACCTGTTCCAGACCGCGGGCGAGTGGAGGACCGTCTCCGACCTCCACGCCTCCTAGCGTGCTCCCATGAACGACGCACAGCGGGATCCGCGTGGGATCCACCCTTTCCGCATCGACATCCCCCAGGGGGAACTGACCGATCTGAACGCACGTCTGGCCGCCACCCGTTGGCCGGCCGGGGCGCCCGGGGCGGGCTGGGAGCGCGGGGTGCCGGTCTCCTATCTGAAGGAGCTCGTCGAGCACTGGCGCACCGGCTACGACTGGCGCGTCCACGAGGCGGAGATCAACGCCCACCCCCAGTTCGTCACCGAGGTGGACGGTCAGACCGTGCACTTCCTCCACGTCCATTCGCCCGAGCCCGACGCCGTGCCGCTGCTCCTACTGCACGGCTGGCCGGGGACGTTCGCCGACTTCCTGGACGTGATCGGGCCGCTGTCCGACCCGCGCTCGCACGGTGGTGACCCCGGCGACGCGTTCCACCTGGTGATCCCCTCCCTGCCGGGGTTCGGCCTCTCCGTCCCCCTGGCCGGCCCCGGCATGGACGTCGCCCGCATGGCCGGGGTGTTCGTGGAGCTGATGGACCGGCTGGGGTACGACCGCTACGGGGTCCAGGGCTACGACACCGGTTCCCTCGTGGCGCCGGAGGTGGGGCGTCGGGCGCCCGATCGGGTGATCGGGGCGCACCTCAACGCCCTGCTCGCCTTCCCTTACGGGGACGAGGACACCGAGGGTCTGGAAGGGGCCGACCTGCGCCGTTGGGAGGCGATGCGCGACTTCAACGACGCCTACCTGAGGTGCAACTCCCTGCGTCCCTGGACGGTGGCGTACGGGCTGACCGATTCGCCCGTGGGACAGCTCGCCTGGATGGTGGAGAAGTTCAAGGAGCTCTCCATGCCCGAGGAGGCCCTTCCGGAGGAGAGCATCGACCGCGACCGGATCCTCACCACCGTCTCCCTGTACTGGCTGACCGCCACCGCCGGTTCGTCGGCGCAGATCTACTACGAGGAGATGAGCGCGAACGACTGGAGCGCCGACGAGGGCTCGGACGACTCGTGGGAGACCCCGGCCGGGGTGCCGACCGGGGTACTGCTCTCGGCCCACGACGTGACGGTGCGCCCCTGGGCCGAACGCGATCACGACATCGTGCGCTGGACCGAGGCGGGCCGGGGCGGCCACTTCCTGTCGTTGGAGGAGCCGGAGGTACTCGTCGACGACGTCCGCGCCTTCTTCCGCGCCCTGCGCTGATCCCCGTGCGCGGTCGGACGGGGCTCAGGGAGCGGTGGCCCGGACCGCCTCGGCGAACGCGCGGATCCGCTCGTTCTCGGTCGCCGTGCGCCACACCAGGGCCCATCGCGCCGGCGGCGCGTCGACGATCGGTCGGTACACCAGCGCGGGCAGCGGGAGGTATTCGGCGGCGTGCGCGTGCATGGGCGAGACCGCCTCGCCCGTGGCCAGGATCGGGATCATCTCCTCCGAGGTCGTGACCGTCGGCCCGAGGGGAACGGGTCTGCCGCTCGGAGTACGGCTCGGGACCAGTCCCTCCCGCCAGTACTCCGGTCGCGCGCCTCCCATCACCGGTACCTCGGCGAGATCCTCCAAGGACACCGTCCGGGCCGCCGCGAGGGGGTGGGAGGCGGACATGGCGAGCGTCTCCATCGGCGGGCCCCTTCGGGCAGGAGGCGGGGTCAGAGGACGATCGCGATCGCCAGGGAGACGGCGGCGCCCACCGAGGTCAGGGTGCGAACGAGATGGGCGGTGTTCCAACGCCTCTCGAACCCTAGCCGTGCCTCGGCGAGGTCCGCCGCGGTGTCACTCCGCGCGGCTTCGAGATCCCGGTTCAGGGGGACGTTGACCGCCGCGGTGATCACGAACGTCGCGACGGAGCAGACCGCTCCGGCGACGAGCCACGGGGGCGACGTGCCCTCGGGCCGGAGTACGGCCACGATGATGGCGAGTACGGGCGCCCCCAGGAACACGCTCATGAACAGGCCGTTGAGGACGGCCCGATTGATCGCGCGGAACGTGGTCACGTACGTGGCGTCGTCGACCCGTCGCAGCCCGGGGACGACCGAGCAGGCGAAGGCGAAGAAGGTGCCCGCCAGTAGGCCGTTGCACAGGACCGCCGCGATCAGTGCCGTGATGGATACCGGGTTCATGCGAAGCCCTTCGCTCTCATGGGGTCCCCCCGCCGTGCCCCGGCCGGGATGGGTCGGTGTTCGTCACGCCGCTTCCTCGGGCGCTCGAACATACTCCTCCACGACGACGCCCGAGCCGAAGACGCGGACCGGCTCGCCGACGCCGCACGGGACTTCGACGGTTTCGTCGCGGACCGTGTCGGTGTGCGAGAACGCTGGGGCGTCCCGTCCGAGGTCTTCTGGTTCACCTCGGACGAGCACTACATCGGTTCCCTGGTCGTGCGCCATGAACCGCCCGAGGACGACCTGGGCGGTCACATCGGCTACCACGTCGTCCGACCGTGGCACCGGCGGGGCCACGCGACGGAGATGCTCCGTCAGGCGACGGTGATCGCCCGCGGCCTCGGCATCGGCCGACTCCTTCTCACCGTCGAAGAGGACAACGGGCCTTCCCTGCGGGTCATCGAGAAGAACGGCGGCGTCCACGACGGGAGGAACCCCGACGGTCAACTGCGTCTGTGGATCGACACCGCCTCGGTCCCGTCGGACGGGTGATCCCGAGAAAACGAAGAACCCCGCCTCGCGTGAGCGTGAGACGGGGTTCTCGATGCCTTATATAAGTGGAGCTATGGGGATTCGAACCCCAGACCTCCTCCATGCCATGGAGGCGCGCTACCAACTGCGCCATAGCCCCTTGTGGGAGTCTTCCGGGCGCGTGCCCTTCCGACTCCCTGAACCTTAGCGGATATCGGCCCGTTCGTCGAAACGACGATCAGGCGTCGTCGCTGAGGACGACCGGCTCCGGCAGGCTGGCCGCGTTGTGCTCCATGAGTCGCCATTCCGGACCGCGACGCTGTAGGACCGACCAACAGCAGTTGCTGAGCGGGCCGAGGAGCTCACGGCGCTCGTCGGGGATGCCCAGCATGCGGGAGATCCCGACCCTGACCGCGGCGCCGTGGCTCACGATGACCAGCAGACCGCCGGCCGGGGTCTTGGCGATACCGCGTTCGACGGCGGCCGTCATCCGGTCGCCGACCTCGGAGATGTTCTCTCCGTCCGGGATGTCCATACGGGCGTGCTCGACCGGCCAGCGCCGGGAGAGCTCGTCGGCGGTGAGCCCCTCCCAGGAGCCGCCGAACCGCTCGCGCAGACCCTTGTCGTACTCCACCGCGAGCCCCGAGGCACGCGAGAGGTACCCGGCGGTGTCGGCGGCGCGCTTGAGATCGGACGCGACGATGACGTCGGGGCCTAGGGTGGCCAACAGCCGACCGGCCCGTTCGGCCTGCGCGTGGCCGACCGGGTCGAGTTCGATGTCGGTCTGTCCCTGGAAGCGTTTCTCGACGTTCCAGGTGGTGCGTCCGTGCCGCCAGAACAGCACACGAGGGGCGTCGCTCACGTGGTGTGTCCTTCTCCTCCGGCGGCCCAGGGCCGCGATCTCCTACTGCTCGTCCAGAGGGGTGCGCTCGGCGCCCCGGGACTTCTCGGGAAGGTCGATCTCGGGGCAGTCCTTCCAGAGGCGCTCGAGGCCGTAGACCCCGCGCTCCTCCTCGTGCTGGACGTGCACGACGATCTCGCTGTAGTCCAGCAGGACCCAGCGCCCGTCGCGCTCTCCCTCGCGGCGGAGCGGCTTGGCGCCCGCCTTGATGCGCAGCTGATCCTCGACCTCGTCGACGATGGCGCGGACCTGGCGGTCGTTGGGCGCCGAGCACAGGACGAAGGCATCGGTGATGACGAGCTGTTCGCTGACGTCGTAGGCGATGACCTCCTGCGCGAGTTTGTCGGCGGCGGCCTCTGCGGCGACCTGGACGAGTTCCACTGCCCTGTCGGTGGCTGTCACGTTGTGCTTGCTGCCTTACTTGATCGGGTGTCGACCGGCGGCGATCCGTGAACCCGTCGGGTCCGCGGTCCGCGGCTCAGGACTCCAGGTAGAGCCCGGTCTTGTTGATGTATCGGACGATGCCGTCGGGTACCAGGTACCAGATGGGTTCGCCCTTGCGAACGCGTTCGCGACACTCTGTGGAGGAGATGGCGAGCGCGGGGACCTCCACCAGGGAGACCTTGCCCTTGGGCAGGCCAGGGTCGCTGAGATGGTGTCCGGGCCGGTTACAGCCTACGAAATGCGCGAGCTCGAAGAGTTCGTCGACGTTGTGCCAACTGAGGATGGCGCCGAGCGCGTCCGCCCCGGTGATGAAGTACAGCTCCACGTCGGGACCGTAGGAGGCCCTCATCTGTCGGAGGGTGTCCAGGGTGTAGGTGGGCCCCGAACGGTCGATCTCGGCCCGGTCGACCCTGAACTGGGGGTTCTCCGCCGTCGCGATGACCGTCATGAGGTAACGGTCCTCGGAGGGCGTGACCTTGTCCAGGTCCTTCTGCCAGGGCTGGCCCGTGGGCACGAAGACCACCTCGTCGAGCCCGAAGAGGTGGGCGACCTCACTCGCCGCCACGAGGTGCCCGTGGTGGATGGGGTCGAAGGTGCCGCCCATGATGCCGACCTTGGTCGGAGCGGAGCCGCCCCGACGCGCGAGGGAACCCCCCTCGGGGTGGGCACCCGTGGCCTGGTCCGTCACTGTGCGCTCCGTTTCGCCGTGGTCGCTGCCGTGGTTTCCGGTTTCGGCCAACCGAGATTAGCCGACGCGGAACACCCGAGGAGGTGGACTTTTCGCGAAGCCTCCCGCAACCGCTCGAACAAGGAGTCCGCCGGCTTCCTTCCCCGCTCTCCGAGCGAGCACACACGAACGCGTCATATCTCGTTGGGCGTAAACCGTGGCCAAGCCGCATCGTGACGCATAGCATGCCGATATGGCCAACTCACCAGATCGCGTCCGTGTCCGGCTCTCAGAGATCTCGCCGCGTGCCTACGAGCACCCCGCCGACCGTGGCGCGCTGGTCGCTCTGCGGTCCCTCACGGGCTTCGACACCCTCGTCAAGTCCCTTTTCGGTCGGATCAACGAGCGCACCCTACGCCTCATGTTCCTCTCCAGCGCCGTGCGGGTGAGCCCCACCCAGTTCCCGGAGCTGCACGACTACCTCAGGGACGCCGCCTACGTCCTGGACCTCGACGAGGTGCCCGAGCTCTACGTCAAGATGGACCCCCAGCCCAACGCCATGGCGATCGGGCGCAAGAAGCCGTTCATCGTCATGACGACCGGGCTGTTCGACCTCTTCGACGCCGAGGAGAAGCGGTTCGTCATCGGCCACGAGGTCGGCCACGTCCTCAGCGGTCACTCCCTCTACCGCACCCTCCTGCTCCTGCTGGTGTGGCTGTCCACCAAGATCATGTGGATCCCGCTCGGCGCCATCGCCATCCAGGCGATCCTGTCCGGGCTGCGGGAATGGCAGCGCAAGTCCGAGCTCTCCAGCGACCGGGCCGGTCTGCTCACCTGCCAGAACCCGGACGCGGCCAAGCGGGCCCTGATGAAGCTCGCCGGCGGCTCCAACCTGTCCCAGATGAACCCCGACGCGTTCATGGAGCAGGCGCGCGAGTACGAGGGCGGCGGCGACGCCGTCGACAGCGTCCTCAAGCTGATGACCACCCTGCCCGCCAGCCACCCGTTCGCGGTGGTCCGCGTGGCGGAGCTGCACCGCTGGGTCGAGAAGGGCGACTACCAGAGGATCATCGACGGCGACTACCCGCGCCGTTCCTCCGACCGCGACACCAAGGTCACCGAGGAGGCCGGTCACGCGGCCCGTTCCTACCGGGAGGAGTGGAACCGCACCAGCGACCCGCTGGTCACCACCCTGCGCGGGGTGGCCGACGGCGCCGGGCGCGCGGGCGGCCGACTCTTCGACTCGGTGGCCGACCGCTGGCGCAACGGCGGCGGCCAGAACGGCTCGACCCAGGGCGGCGGGGAGAGCAACTGACGGCGACCCCGGGGGCCACCGGGCACCGATCGGGGCGGGACGGTCCGGGGGGACCGCCCGCCCCTTCGCGTCAGCGGCCCCCGACGGGCCCCAGGACCTCGCGTACGGTGCGCCAGGCGACGCTCGTGGGATCGACGACGGCGAAGTGGTCCTCGCCGGGGATCTCCCGATAGTCGACCGGGTCGCCCGCCAGGCGGGCCGCGTCGACGTAGTCGCGGCTGTGCTCGACCGGGACGCGCTGGTCGGCGTCCCCGTGCACGATCAGTTGAGGGATTCCGAGGGGCAGCCGGTGCAGGGGCGAGGACTCGGCGTACTCCTCGGGTGAGGGGTCGGCCCCGAGGAAGGGCTCGACGGCCCCCTCCCCCAGGCCCGCCTCGGCGCAGCGGCGCAGGTCGGTGATGGGGGCCAGCGCCACCACGGAGGCGACCGGCGAGTCCGCCGCGGTCAGCAGGGCCAGATGGCCGCCCGCGGAATGTCCGACGGCCACCACCCGGGAGAGGTCCAGCCCCTCCTCCCGTTCGGCCGTCTCCGCCAGGAGGTCCAGGGCCCGGGCGACGTCGTCGACGCTCTGCGGCCAGCCCCCTCCGTCCGCTCCGGTCCGGCGGTACTCGACGTTCCACACCGCCCACCCGGCGGCGGCCAGGTCCCGGGCCAGGGGGTCCATGAGACGGGCGTCGTGGAGGTCGCGCCACCAGCCCCCGTGGAGCAGGACCGCGACCGGGACCGGCCCGGAGGAGGCCTCGGGGTCCCGGCGGTGGACGATCTGGCTGGAGTGCTCACCGTAGGCGGTCGCCATCGCGTTCTTCCTCGCTCCCTCGGGGTTCCGGGGCGCTTCGCACGGTGTCCGGTCGCCATCGCCGGTGCCGGGCGGCGTCGTCCCTGTCGGAGGAACGTAGCAGTTCCAGCCGGGGGCGGGGGGAGTCGGTGCGGCCGGTGGGGGGTCTGCGGCTCCCCGCCCGGAACGGGGTCGGCCAGGTCGCCCCGGGACCCGAGTAGTCCCGTTCGGCGGCGGCGTGCAGGGTCCAGTGCGGGTCGTACAGATGGGGCCGGCCCAGGGCGCACAGGTCGGCGCGGCCGGCCAGGATCGTGGAGTTGACGTCGTCGTGGGAGGAGATGGCGCCGACCGCGATGACGGGGACCCCGAGTTCCCGGCGGATCCTCTCGGCGAAAGGCACCTGATAGCTGCGCCCGAACGCCGGACTTTCGTCGGGGGTGACCTGTCCTGTGGAGACGTCGATGACGTCGGCCCCCGCCGCGACCAGGGCGCGGGAGATCTCCACGGCGTCCTCGGCGGTGGTGCCGTCCTCGACCCAGTCGGTCGCCGAGATGCGCACGGAGAGGGGCTTGTGCTCGGGCCAGGCCTCCCTGATCGCGGACAGGACCTCCACCGGGTAGCGGAGCCGCCCGGTGAGATCGCCCCCGTAGGCGTCGTCCCGATGGTTGGTGATCGGGGACAGGAAGGAGGAGAGCAGATAGCCGTGGGCGCAGTGGAGTTCGAGCAGATCGAAACCGGCCCGGTCGGCGGCCCGGGCGGCGGCGACGAAGTCGTCGCGGATCCCGTCCATAGCGGCCCGGTCCAACGCGCGCGGCACCTGGTTGACGCCCTCCCGGTAGGGCAGGGGCGAGGGGGCCACCAGGGGCCAGCCGCCCTCGGGCAGGGGCCGGTCGATGCCCTCCCACATCAGACGCGTCGCTCCCTTGCGTCCGGCGTGGCCGAGCTGGACACCGATCCGGGCCCGGCTGTGGGTGTGCGCGAAGTCGGTGACGCGACGCCAGGCCGCCTCGTGTTCGGGCCGGTACATGCCCGCGCATCCGGGTGTGATGCGGGCCTCCGGGGAGACGCACACCATCTCGGTCATCACCAGCCCGGCCCCGCCGAGCGCCTTCCCGCCCAGGTGGACGAGGTGGAAGTCGCCCGGGGTTCCGTCGATGGACGAGTACATGTCCATGGCCGAGACCACGACCCGGTTGTCCAGCTCCAGCCCGCCCAGGCGGAAGGGGTGGAACATCGGCGGACGCGGCGTGGGGTCGGCGGGGTTCGCCTCGCGGGCGAAGAGCTCGTCGACGCGGGCGACGAACCCCGGATCGCGCATCCGCAGGTTGTCGTAGGTGACCCGGCGGCTACGGGTGAGCAGGTCGAAGGCGAACGCGTGCGGGTCGGCGTCGACGTGCCGGTGGATGCCCTCGAACCATTCCAGGCTGGCCTGGGCCGCGCGCTGGACACCGGCCACGACGGGGCGGCGTTCGTCCTCGTAGGCGGCGAGCGCGGTCTCGACGGTGGGGTTCTCGCGCAGGCAGGCGGTGAGGGCGAGGGCGTCCTCCATGGCCAGTTTGGTCCCCGAGCCGATGGAGAAGTGCGCGGTGTGGGCGGCGTCGCCCAGGAGCACGATGTTGCCGTGGCGCCAGGTGCGGTTGCGCACGGTGGTGAAACGCTGCCAGTGGGAGTTGTTGGGCAGCAGTCGGTGCCCGCCCAGGACGTCGGCGAAGAGCTCCTCGCAGCGCGCGATCGAGTCGAGGTCGCTCCGCCCCGGGGCCGTGCGCGGATCGGTGAACCCGGCGGCCTCCCAGACCGACTCCGCCATCTCCACGATGAACGTGCTGCGCTCCCGCGAGTAGGGGTAGCCGTGCGCCTGCACGATCCCGTACGGGGTGCGCAGGACGTGGAAGTTGAAGGCGTCCAGGACCAGGTCCGTGCCGAGCCACATGAACCGGTTGTGGCGCTGTTCGAGGGTGGTCCCGAAATGGTCCGCGTAGGTGCTCCGGGTGAGGCTGTTGACCCCGTCGGCGGCCACCACGAGGTCGTACTCGGCCGCCAGTTCCGCCGCGGGCGGGGCCTCGGTGCGGGTGAGGATCCGTACGCCGAGTTCGGCGCAACGGGCGCGCAGGATCCGGAGGAGCCGTTGCCGGCCGATCGCGGCGAAACCGTGTCCCCCCGACGTGGTGACGGTGCCGTCGATGTGGACGTCGATGTCGTCCCAGCGCGCGAACTCCCCGGCCATCTCCCGGTAGATCCGAGGGTCGGCGTGCTCGATCCCGCCGAGGGTCTCGTCGGAGAGCACCACGCCGAACCCGAAGGTGTCGTCGGGGGCGTTGCGTTCGTAGACGGTGATCTCGTGGCCCACGCCGAGCCGCCGGGCCAGGGCCGCGAAGTACAGTCCGGCGGGACCTCCGCCGATACACGCGACGCGCATCGCTCCGCCCTCCCGATCGTCGATGTTCCCTCGGAGGTCCTCGGTCACGGGGTCTCCTCCCGCAGCCGGAAGCGCTGGAGCTTGCCGGTGGGGGTCCTCGGCAGAGCGGGCACGAAGACCACCGAGCGCGGCGCCTTGTAGGGGGAGATCCGGGACCGTACGTGCTCGCGCAGACGTTCGGCCGTCCCGTCGTCGGCCTCGATCCCCGGTTCCAGGACCACGTAGGCGCGCACGATCGGCCCGCGTTCGGGGTCCTCCACCCCGACCACCGCGGCCTCCACCACCTCGGGCGAGGAGAGCAGCGCCTCCTCGACCTCGGCGGGGGCGATGTTGTAGCCGGCCGAGACGATCATGTCGTCACTGCGCGCCCGGTACCAGAAGTAGCCGTCCTCGTCGCGGACGTAGGTGTCCCCCGTGTGGTTCCATCCGTGGCGGACGTACTCGGTCTGCCGGTCGTCGTCCAGGTAGCGGCAGCCGACGGGGCCCCGGACCGCCAGGTGTCCGGGTTCGCCGTCGGGGACCGGCGTCCCCTCGTCGTCCAGGACCGCGGCGGTGTAGCCGGGGACCGGGCGGCCGGTGGAGCCCGGACGCATGTGCGCGTCGTCGGAGGAGAGGAAGATGTGCAGCATCTCGGTGGCGCCGATGCCGTCGAGCAGCCGCACCCCCGTCGCCTCGTACCAGGCGTGCCAGGTGGCGGCCGGCAGGTGTTCGCCCGCCGACACGCAGCGGCGCAGGGAGGAGAGGTCGCGTCCGGCGCGCCCGGCCAGCATGGTCCGATAGGCGGTGGGGGCGGTGAACAGCACCGTGACGCCGTGGTCGACGACCGCGTCCATCAACGCCTCGGGGCGGGGGCGCTCCAACAGGACGGTGGCGGCCCCGGCGCGTAACGGGAAGATCAGGAGCCCGCCCAGACCGAAGGTGAAGGCGAAGGGCGGGCTCCCGGCGAACAGGTCGTCGGGGGTGGGTCGGAGCACCCGGGCCGAGTAGGTGTCGGCGATGGTGAGCACGTCGCGGTGGAAGTGCACGCAGCCCTTGGGCGTCCCGGTGGTGCCGGAGGTGTAGGCGATCATGCAGGCGTCGTCGGCCGCGGTGGGAACGGCTGCGAACCGTCCCGGACGTCCCGCGACCCTCACGGTCAGGTCCTCGTCGCCCTCACCGCCGTAGACGAGGGTGGCGGGGGCGTCCGCGCCCAGCGAGCGCGCGGCCTCGTCGAGGTCGTCCCGGCAGCCCACGTCGCACAGGGCGTGGGCGACCCGGGCCGCGCGCAGGATGGTGGTGAGCTCCCCGGCCCTCAGGACCGGCAGGACGGTGACGACCACTCCCCCGGCCTTGAGCACCGCCAGCCAACAGGCGGCGAGCCAGGGCGAGTTGGGGCCGCGGAGCAGCACCCTCTCCCCCGGCCTCACCCCCTGTTCGGCGACCAGTACGTGGGCGATACGGTCCACCCGGTCCCGCAGCCCGCCGTAGGTGAGCTCCTCGTCCGCACCGACCACACAGCGCCGATCCGCGCCGTACCGCCCGATGGTGCCGTCCAGCAGCTCCTCCGCGCAGTTGATCCGCTCCGGGTACTCCAGGGGTTCGATGACCGGCCACCGCTCCGGAGGCGGCAGGTGGTCGCGGGTGAAGGTGTCCTCGTGCGCGGTCACGGGCGGGTTCGACATGGCTGGACCTCCGGGCTCGGGGTGCGACAGCGGGGCGGGCTACATGTGACGGGCGATGATCTGGCGCTGGACCTCCGAGGCGCCCTCGTAGATCCGAGGGGCGCGGACCTCCCGGTAGAGGTGCTCGAGCAGGTGGCCCCGGCGCAGGGCACGGGCCCCGTGGAGTTGGACGGCGGAGTCGACCACGTACTGGGCGGCCTCCGTGGCGAAGAGCTTGGCCATGGCCGCCTTGAGCGTGACCTCCGGACCGTCGGCGTCGTACTCCGCGGCCGCCGCGTAGACCAGTAGGCGGGCGGCCTCGGTGCGGGTGGCCATCTCCGCCAGGGTGTGGGCGACCGTCTGGAGGCCGGAGAGCGGGCCGCCGAAGGCCCGACGGTCCCCCGTGTGCTCCCGGGCCGCTTCCAAGGCGGCCCGGGCCATGCCGACGGCGAAGGCGCCGACACTGGGCCGGAACAGGTCCAGGGTGCGCATGGCCACGGCGAACCCCTGCCCCGGGACACCGATCACGTCCTCGGGGCCGACCTCGACCCCATCGAAGACCAGATGGCCCAGGGCGTGCGGGGAGAGCATCTCCAACGGGGTGCCGTGGAGGCCGGGACGGTCGGCGGGGACGCAGTAGGCGGTGACGCCCCGCGACCGGGTACCGGGGGTGGTGCGGGCGAAGACGGTGTAGAAGTCGGCGTCGGGGGCGTTGGAGATCCACGTCTTCTCGCCGTACAGGCGCCGACCGTCGCCGAACGGTTCGGCCCGCAGCGCCAGGGCGGCCGCGTCGGAGCCCGCGTCGGGTTCGGTCAGGGCGAAGGCGGCCACCGCGCGACCGGCCGCCGCCTCGGGCACCCAACGTCGACGCTGCCGTTCGGTGCCGGATTGGAGGAGCGGATAGGTGCCCAGCCCCTGGAGGGCCAGGGCGGTCTCGGCGTGGGTGTCGACCCGGGCCAGGTGTTCCCGCAGCAGGCACAGCCGGGTGGCCGGGGCCTCACGAAGCGGTCCGCCGTCGGCCGTACCGGGAAAGAGCGCGGGGAGCAGACCGGACGCGCCGAGACGCCGGAGCAGGTCCCGGTCGACGCGGCCGGGTTCTCGTGGGGGGACGGTGTCGAGTCCGGCGGCGCGCTCCGCGACCCACCGTGCGAACTCGTGGTCGTCGTCGTTCGGTGGGAGCCCCATGGGCGACCTCGACTCTCTCGGGTTCCTGTTCCCCCTCCTCGACGATGCATCCTCGACGTGACGATCGTCAAGAGAGCTATATGAAGTTCCCGTCCGGCTTCTCCCTGGAAACGGTCGAAGCCAGGTGGAAAGGGGGCTTCTCCGCACGAGTGGATATCGTGTCCTCATGATCACCAACAGCGAACGGGAAGAGGCGGTGTCCGGATCCTCCGACACCGACCGGGTCCTACGAGGGCCGCGCTCCCTGATCGTGTCGTTCTTCGGCACTTACGCCCGCGACGTGGGCGGATGGGTGGGGGTGGCCGACCTCATCGCGTTGATGGCCGATCTGGACGTCGACGGACCCTCGGTACGCTCCGCGGTCTCCCGTCTCAAACGGCGTGGCCTGCTGGTGTCCGAACGCCTGGGCGGGGCCGCCGGCTACCGGTTGTCGGAGGAGGGCCGGCGCATCCTCGCCGAGGGCGATCGCCGCATCTTCGGGCATCGGGTCGCCCGGGTCGAGGACGGTTGGGTCCTCGTGGTGTTCTCGGTGCCCGAGTCCGAGCGGAGCCGCCGGCACGCGTTGCGCTCACGGTTGACCCGGTCGGGGTTCGGGACCACGGCCGCCGGGGTGTGGGTGGCCCCGGCGCACGCCACCGACCAGGCCCGGGCCACCCTGCGCGAGCTGGACATGGAGGGGTACGCCGAGCTCTTCCACGCCGACCACCTGGGCTTTCGCGATCTGTCGGAGGCCGTGGCCCGTTGGTGGGACCTGCCCGCGCTCCAGGCCATGCACGAGGGTTTCCTGACCGAGCACGAGCCGGTGTTGACCGCCTGGCGTCGTCGGAGCCTCCGGGGCGAGGAGGGTCCGCGCAGGCGGAGGGCGGCCTTCGCCGACCATCTGCGCGCGGTGGACTCCTGGCGCCGCTCGCCCTTCCTCGATCCGGGTCTGCCCCCCGAACTGCTCCCCGACGATTGGGCCGGGGGCCGCGCCGCCCGGGTCTTCTCCGACCTGCACACCCTGCTCCGCGCCCCCGCCCTGGACCACGTGAGATCCACCCTCACCCCTTGAGCACCCCCACCCCCACCAGTTCGACGAGGGCGCCCGGTTCGAACAGGTCGGCGGCGCCCACGAGCGCCATGGCGGGATAGTGCCGTCCCATGTGGGCGCGGTAGGCGCGACCGATCTCGGTCTTGACCCGCCGGTATTCGGGGACGTCGGTGGTGTAGATGGTGAGGGAGACCAGGTGTTCGGGCGCTCCCCCGCAGGCTCGGAGGGCGGTGAGGAGGTTGGCCAGGGCCAGGTCGAACTGGTCGGCGAGGGATTCGGCGGCCAGACGCCCGTCGGGTCCGGAGGCGATCTGACCGGCCAGGTGGACGGTGCTCCCCGGCGCGGCCACCACGGCCTGGGCGAACCCCGGGTTGGGGCCGAGTTCGGGTGGTGAGACGAGGGTGTGCGGTGTGGACGACGGTCGAACGGATCCCATCAGCGTCCCTTCCATCGGGGTTCGCGCCGACCGGTGAAGGCGGCGTGGAACTCGGCGTAGTCCTCGCTTCGCATGAGGAGCGCCTGGGTCATGGCCTCCAGTTCGATCGCCCCGGACAGGCTCATGTCCAGCTCCCTGGAGAGCAGCGCCTTGGTCTGGGCGTAGGCGAAGGCGGGGCCCTCCGCCAGACGTCGGGCCAGACGGTCCACGGCCGCGTCGAGTTCGTCGTCCTCGACCGGAGGGTCGATCAGTCCGACCCGTTCGGCCTCGGCGGAGTCGACGGTGTCGCCGAGCATGAGGATCCGGGTGGCGTGGCCCAGACCCACCACGCGGGGCAGCAGGTAGGCGGCGCCCATGTCCGCTCCGGCCAGGCCCACCTTGGTGAACAGGAAGGCGAACCGGGCCGAGCGCGAGGCCACCCGGAAGTCGGCGGCCAGGGCGAGGACGGCCCCGGCGCCCGCGGCGGTCCCTTGGATCCCGGCGATGATCGGGACGGGGCACTCTCGCATCGCCCGGATGACCTCGCCGGTCATGCGGGTGAAGGCGAGGAGCTCGTCGGGGGCCATCTCCAGGGTGCGGCCGATGATCTCGTCGACGTCCCCGCCCGAGCAGAACCCCCGGCCTCTACCGCGCAGGACCAGCGCGCGGGTGTCGTCGCGGTGGGGCAGTTCGAGGAGCAGGTCCCGCAGGTCCGCGTAGGCCTCGAAGGTGAGGGCGTTGAGCCGTTCGGGGCGGTTCAGGGTGACGGTGGCGACGCCGCCCTCCCGTTCCAGGTCGAAGTGGTCCCACTGTTCGGTGAAGGGCGCGGAGGCCCGGTGTCCGCTCATCGTTGTGTGTCTCCTCCGTCGATGGTGAGGGTCTGGCCGTTGACGGCCCCGGCCAGAGGGCTCGCCAGGTAGGCGACGGCGGCCGCGACCTCCTCCGGTTCGATGAGACGCCCCAGGGGTGTGGAGGCGGCCAGGGCGCGTTCGGCCCGTTCGAGGTCGCGGCCGGTGCGTTCGGCGATACGGGAGATCGAGTGTTCGGTCAGGGGCGTACGGACGAAGGAGGGGCACACGGTGTTGGCGGTGACCCCGCCGCCGGCGACCTCGGCCGCGACGGATCGGGCCAGCCCCAGGACGGCGTGTTTGGCGGCGGTGTAGGCGGCGGTGTAGCGGGAGCCGGTGTGCGCGGCGGTGGAGGCCACGAAGACGATCCGCCCCCGGTCGCGGCGGAGCATGCCGGGCAACAGCGCCCGGGTGAGCAGGAAGGCGGAGGTGGCGTTGGCGTCGAGGTGATGCCGCCACAGGTCGAGGTCGGTGTCGGCCAGAGAGGCGCTGTGGGCGTCTCCGGCGTTGTTGACCAGGACGGAGACGGGGCCGAGGGTCTCGGCCAGGGATTCGACGGTCGCCGGATCGGTGAGGTCCCCGACGCGGGTGGCGACGTGGAAGCCCCGCTCGCGGGCGGTATCGGCCAGATCCGCGAGCCGTTCGGGGGATCGCCCCAGGGCGACCACCTCGTCCCCCGCCTCGGCGAGGGAGAGCACGACGGCCCTCCCGATACCTCCGGAGCCGCCCGAGACCACGGCGAGACGTCGCGTGTCAGCCATGCGGCGAACCTATCACTCGAACATGACCGTCGTCACGGGTTCGATATACGTCCGGAGCCCCTGAGGGAGGGGGGACGGATGAGGCGTCCGGGACGCCCAGGCCCGGCCCGGAGACGACGAAAGCGCCGACGTCCCAGGGGGCGTCGGCGCTTCGGTGAGAGGCGGGGTCGACGGTCGGCCCCGGAGCCTCCGTCGTGACTAGAAGGCGGGGCCGGCCTCCATGGCCTCCTCGATGGTCTTGGCGCGGGCCTCCTCGACCTGGTCCTCCAGCTCGGCCTCGTGGGCCTCGAAGTCGGCGGTCACCTCGGCGGCGAGGGCGCGCATGGCGACCTCCTGGGTGATGACGGAACCGCGAACGCGGTTGTTGTCGCCGATCTGGGCGGTCGGGGTGTTGTTCTCGGCCACCAGGTCGCCGCCGACGATGTTGTCGTCGATGTAGGCGCCGCCGGAGATACCGGTGACGGACAGATCGCCGTCGATGTAGTTGAGGGAGGCGCAGTAGGTGTCGTTGTCACCGGCGCCGACCGCGACCGGACCGGAGGCGTCGCGGTAGGTGGCGTCGCCCAGGACCTCGCTGTCGCACAGGATGCCGCCCTGCTCGGTGCCGGCGACGGTCAGGGCGCCGCGGACGACGCTGTCGTAGATGTCGGCGTAGACGGCGCCGTCGGCGTTGACCGGACCGGCGACGCGGGAGCCGTTGATGTAGAGCTCACCGGCGGTGGCGTCCACGGAGGCGGCGGAGGAGTCGACCACGAAGGTGAAGCCGTCGTTCGCGGCCCCCTCGGCGGCCTGAGCGCGCAGCGCCGCGACCGAGGTGCCGTCCTCCAGGTAGGTTCCGTAGGCTCCGTCGCTGACCACGTCGCCGTCGACGACGCTGTCGGAGGCGTCGAAGTAGGCGTCGTCGGCGACGGACACCTCACCTTCGATGGAGCCGCCGATGATGTGGAGGTTGGCTCCTCCCTCCACGGTGACGTCGCCCTTGATCGAGGTGCCGTCCAGGAAGCAGCTCGCTCCGGCCGGGACCTTCAGGTCCGTGGGCAGGGTGACCGCGCCGCCGTGTCCGGAGCACAGGGTGACCAGGCCGGCCTGGGCCGGGGTCGCCATCAGGGTG
Source organism: Nocardiopsis alba DSM 43377 (assembly GCF_000341225.1). Classification (GTDB taxonomy): domain Bacteria; phylum Actinomycetota; class Actinomycetes; order Streptosporangiales; family Streptosporangiaceae; genus Nocardiopsis; species Nocardiopsis alba. The sequence goes on along the minus strand of NZ_ANAC01000007.1, from coordinate 191,916 downwards.
AGGCCTCCGAGGGCCAGGGCCGCCGTGGCGGTGGACGCCGCGATCTTATTCCCGAGCTTCATTCGGGGGATTTCCTTTCGTCGTGACCGGGGGAGGGCGCTCCTGAATCGAGTGCGGGAAGAGCACCGTTTGACACCACAGTGAAAGTACCGAGCTATGCCCGCTTTGGGAATACTTGGTCAGAGAAGATTCGCTGCTGTCCAGGTTTCCACCAGGAGAACGATTGTCGTGACACGCGTGACCTGCGTTACCTCTGTTGTGTAAGAGATCCTCGAAGGAGGCCCGTCTCGACGGGGAAAGGCGGAGGGGCCGCCCGATTCATCGGACGACCCCTCGTTATCGGAACCGTCACGGCCCCGATTCCCTTGTTCACCTCACGTGACCGTTCCCGGTGACCACGTACTTGGTCGACGTCATTTCGGTGAGACCCATCGGGCCCCTGGCGTGCAGTTTCTGGGTGGAGATACCGATTTCCGCCCCGAATCCGAACTCGCCTCCGTCGGTGAAGCGGGTGGAGGCGTTCACCATCACCGCCGCCGAATCCACGCGGGCCACGAAGTAGCGCGACGTGCTCAGTGAATCGGTGACGATCGCCTCGGTGTGCCGGGTGGAGTAGGTCCGGATGTGGGCCAGTGCCTCGTCGACGTCGGACACCACCCGCACGGCCAGATCCATGGACAGGTACTCGGTGGCCCAGTCCTCCTCGTCGGCCTCGACCACCGTCGCCCCCGTCGGGTGCGTCTCGGCGATCTCCAGGACCCGCCGGTCACCGTGGACGGTGACCTCGGCCTCGGCCAGCGCGGCCAGGACCTTCGGCAGGAAGGCCTCGGCGATCGCGTCGTGCACCAGGAGCGTCTCGGCGGAGTTGCACACCGAGCAGCGCTGCGCCTTGGCGTTGACCGCGATGGCCACCGCCTTGTCCAGGTCGGCGTCGACGTCCACGTACACGTGGCACAACCCCTCGCCGGTCTCGATGACCGGGACCGTGGAGTCGCGGACCACCGCCTGGATGAGGGAGCGACCCCCGCGCGGGATGAGGACGTCCACCAGCCCCCGCGCCCGCATCAGCGCGGTCGAGGACTCCCGGGTACGTCCCGGGACCATCTGGATCGCGTCGACCGGGACCCCGGTCCCCTCCAGCGCGTCCCGCAGCACCCCCACGATGGCGGTGTTGGAGGCATAGGCGGAGGAGGAACCGCGCAACAGGGCCGCGTTCCCGCTCTTGAGACACAGGGCGGCCGCGTCCACGGTGACGTTGGGGCGTCCCTCGTAGATGATCCCGATGACCCCCAGCGGGACGCGGATCTGCCGCAGGTCCAGACCGTTGGGGAGCACACCGCCGCGGACCGACTCGCCCACCGGGTCGGGCAGCTCGACGATCTCCCGGACCGCGTCGGCGATGGCCTCGATCCGCGCCGGGGTGAGGGTGAGACGGTCGATCATGGCCGGGCTCGTGCCGTCCCGCCGTGCGCGCTCGACGTCCTCGGCGTTGGCCGCCGTGATCTCGTCGGCCCGCTTGACCAGGGCGTCGGCGATCGCCGCCAGGGCGGTGTCCTTCACCGAACGGCTGAGCGTGGCGAGGTCGACCGCCGCGTTCCCGGCGCGCTCGGCCACCGCGTGGACCTCGCGCTCGATGTCGCTGTTGACTGTCATCTACCCGTTTTCCTAGTTCAGGTCCGCTGTGAACGGCGTCGCCCGCCACGTCGAAGGGACACCGGATCGAGGATCATCCCAGCGTATAGCGGACTCCCGGAGAACACACGGGATCGTCCACGGAGTGGGACGGCTCTCCCCCGTCGGGAAGGGCCGCCCCCACGGTCAGCGCCAGCCGTAGCGGTCGCGCAGGACGGCGGCGATCCGCCAGAACAGCTCCTCGTCCATCACGGCGGCCTCCCGACGGATGGCGGCCTCGTCGAACTCGAAGAGGCGGTCCATACGGACGTAGGAGTCGCGTCCCTCCCGGTCCCAGGGGCCGGAGCCGATCGGCAGCCAGTCCTGGCGCTCGTGGTCGTCCGGGCGCTGGGTGGAGAACATGAGGCCGTGCAGGCGCCGGCCCTTGCGGCCGATCACGAGCAGAGGACGGTCCTTGCCCTGACCGGCGTCCTCCTCGTAGGGCACCCAGGTCCACACGATCTCGCCCGCGTCGGCGAGTCCGTCCTTCTCCGGCGCGTAGACGAGCTTGGTGGCGTTGCGTCCGGTGGGCACCTCACGGACGTCGCCCTCGTTCGGATGGGGGTCGCTTTGCTGTGTCGTCTGTTGGCTCACGGTCGCATCCTAGGTCGTTTCCGGGGGCGGTCGGGGGCGTTCCCCTCTCCTCCGTCGTCCGAGGCCGGGAGGGGTCGGGGCGCGCGCCTCGGGGACCGCCCCGTACGATGCGCCGAACGACGCTCTACCGGACCGACCGCTCGGAGGACGCTCATGGGCAGGGGAACGATCATCATCACCGGAGCCTCCTCGGGCCTGGGCGCGGAGATGGCCCGTGGCTTCGCCGCGCTCGGATACGACCTGGGGTTGTGCGCGCGCCGCGTGGAACGTCTGGAAGGGCTGCGGTCGGAGATCTCCTCGGCCCACCCCGAGCGGCGGGTGGTGATCGAGGCGCTGGACGTCGACGACCACGAGGCGGTCTTCCGGGTCTTCGGAACGCTCGCCGAGGAGCTCGGGGGCGTGGACCGGGTGATCGTCAACGCCGGGCTCGGCAAGGGGGCGGCGCTCGGGACGGGGCGTTTCGACGCCAACCTGCGGACCGCCACGACCAACTTCGTGGGCGCGCTCGCCCAGACCGAGGCGGCCCTGGAGATCTTCCGCGCTCAAGGGCGGGGCCACCTGGTGATGATCTCCTCGATGTCGGCGTTGCGCGGCATGCGCAAGGCCATGACGGTCTACTCGGCGACCAAGGCCGGGGTGTCGTCCCTGGCCGAGGGGGTCCGCTCGGAGCGGATCCCCGGGGTCGACGTGTCCGTGATCCACCCCGGCTACATCCGCTCGGAGATGAACGAGCACGTACGGCAGCGGACCCGTTTCATGGTGGACACCGAGGTGGGCGTGCGTTCGATGATCGCCGCCATCGAGAGGCGCCGGGCCAAGGCCTACGTTCCGGCCTGGCCGTGGGTGCCGATCGGGTTCGCCATGCGGGTCCTGCCCCTGTCGGTGGTCCGCAGACTCACCTGAGCGCCGGTCACAGCCCCCGCAACCGCCTCAGGATCCGGTCGCGCGCCCGCCGGCCCTCCGGACACGGGACCAGCGGATAGACGTGGAAGAGCCCCTCGGCCTCCTCCAGATCCACCCGGACCCCGGCCCGACGCATCCGTTCGCAGGCCAGTCGCACGTCCGGGAGGAACAGGTCGTGCGTGCCCACGTAGACGTCGGTGGGCGGCAGCCCCTCCATCGAACCGTGGAGGGGGCTGAGCTCGGGCACGGACGGGTCGTCCCCTCCCGCCCAGGCCTCGGCGCTGATCCGTAGCCCGATCGAGGCCAGCCAGGGGTCCCGCGGCTCGATCTCAGCGATCTCCGGGTTGGTCATGGTGGCGTCCACCCACGGGGAGACGAGGATCGACCGTCCCGGAGTGGGGAGCCCCGCACCGATCACCCGCTGGGCCAGGGCGAGGGCCAGACCGCCACCGGCCGAGTCCCCGGCGAGGGCGACCCTCCGCGCGGGCACCGCGTCGATCAGTTCCCGGTACACCCTCTCCAGGAACGGGAGAGCCTCCCGGTGGGTGTGCTCGGGGGCCAGGCCGTACAGGGCGACCTCGACCCGCGTCCCCTGGTCGGCCATCCGTCCCGCCAGCCACCAGTGCCACGGGGTGATCGGGCCGACGTAGGCGCCTCCGTGCAGGTAGAGCACGGCCCGTTCCGGAACCCCGCCCCTCTTCGGCAGGACCGTGTAGACCGACCGCCCGGCCACCTCGCGCCGTCGCACGACGTGTCCCGGAAGGAGGAGTCCCGGCGGGATCGCGACCCCCTCGGACCCGGCCAGGCGCGCGCGGGCGGCGCGTTCGGTGGCCATCCTCGGCTTGCGGGTGGCGCGCAGGAGCAGGTTCAGGGCTCGGACGGACGGGCTCGGCACGGGGGATCGTTCTCCTTCGGGCGGTGCTGACGACAGCCTCACACGGCCCGGGACGACCCGCCCCGCGGCCCCTCCCCCGTCCCGGGGAGGGGCGGCGGCGATGTTCGGTTCAGAGGACGACGAGGTCGTCGCGGTGGACGAGCTCACGCTCGTAGGACGGACCCATCTCCCGGGCCAGCCAACGCGTGGAGCGTCCCATCAGGTCGGGGACCTCGGCCGCGTCATAGTTGACCAGCCCTCGGGCGACCACCGCGCCCGACTCGTCGCGCAGGTCGACGGGGTCTCCGGCGCTGAACTCGCCCCACACCTTCACCACTCCGGCGGGCAGCAGCGACGCCTTCTCCCGGACCACGGCCTCGACCGCGCCCGGGTCCAGGACGAGACTGCCCCGACCCGCCGTGGCGTGGGCCAGCCACAACTGCCGGGCGGAGGGGCGACGGCCGTCGGCCGGGGCGAAGAAGGTGCCCACCCGCTCTCCGGCCAGCGCGGCGCGGGCGTTGGCCGCGGAGGTCAGCACGGTGGGCACCCCCGCCTCGGTGGCGATGCGCGCGGAGTCGACCTTGGTGACCATCCCACCGGTCCCCACCCCGCGCTTGCCGCTGCCGCCGATGTCGATGCCGTCGAGGTCGGAGCGGTCGCGCACCAGACGCACCACCGAGGTGCCCTCTTCGGAGGGGTTCCCGTCGTAGAGGGCGTCCACGTCCGAGAGCAGCACCAGGGCGTCGGCCCGCATCAGGTGCGCGACCAAGGCCGCCAGACGGTCGTTGTCGCCGAAGCGGATCTCGTGGGTGGCCACGGTGTCGTTCTCGTTGACGATCGGCAGGGCACCGATGTCGAGCAGCCGCCGCAGCGTCCGCTGGGCGTTACGGTGCTGGACCCGTCGCATCATGTCCTCGACGGTGAGCAGGACCTGGGCCGCGGTGAGACCGTGCGCCGCCAACTCTGCGGTGTAGGCCGCCACCAACAGCCCCTGACCGACGCTGGCCGCGGCCTGCTGCGCGGCCAGGTCCCGGGGGCGGCGGGCCATCCCCAACGGGCTCATACCGGCCGCGACCGCGCCGGAGGAGACCAGGATCACCTCCTGTCCCAGTGCGCGCCGGGCCGCCAGGTCCGCGACCAGGTCGCGGATCCGTCCGGCGTCGATCAGACCGTCCGGGGTGGTCAGTGAGGACGATCCCACCTTGACCACGACCCTTCGGGCCTCGGCCACGGCCCGGCGACCGTCCGCCTCCAGAGGATCGACGTACTGCTGTCGGGTGTCTGCGCTGTGCACCGCGAGGAGCTTTCCATCCGTGGCACGCGCCCGGCCCGGGCGCGTGCGCTACCTGTGTGGATCCGGCTGGTGTGGAGCGGTCGGTCCCCGCGCGGGTCAGCCCAGCCGGGCGTCGGTTCCGCGCGGGCCGGACGGGACGGCCTCGGCGTCGAGCGAGTTGTCCCAGTCGAAGACCACCGAGTCCTCCTCGGTGCCGATGTGCACCTCGGCGCCCTGGGTGGCGCCGGCCTTGGCCAGGGCCTCCTCGATACCGAGACGGTTGAGACGCTCGGCGAGGTAGCCCACGGCCTCGTCGTTGGAGAAGTCGGTCTGACGCACCCAACGGGTGGGCTTGTCGCCGCGCACCTGGAAGGCGTTGTCGCCCAGGGCGACCACCTCGAAGGGGGTGTCGCCGATCATCTTGGGTCGCAGCACGATCCGGGTGGGCTCGGCCACGGGGGCGGCGCCGCGCGCGGCGGCCACCTGCTCGCCCAGGGCGAAGGAGAGTTCGCGCAGACCCTCACGGGAGGCCGCGGAGACCTCCATGACCTTGTAGCCGCGCTCCTCCAGCATGGGACGGACCAGCTCGGCGAGGTCGCGGGCCTCGGGGACGTCCACCTTGTTCAGCGCGACGACGCGCGGGCGGTCGGACAGGTCCACACCGGTCCGCTCACCGTAGGCGACCAGTTCGGCCTCCAGGGCCTCCAGGTCGCTGACCGGGTCACGGCCTCCCTCATAGGTGGCGCAGTCCAGGACGTGCAGCAGGGTCGAGCAGCGTTCGATGTGCCGCAGGAACTCCAGGCCCAGGCCCTTGCCGTCGCTGGCGCCGGGGATCAGACCGGGCACGTCGGCGATCACGTACTGGGTGGTCCCGGCCTCCACCACGCCCAGGTTCGGGACGAGGGTGGTGAACGGGTAGTCGGCGATCTTGGGGCGCGCGGCCGACATCGAGGCGATCAGGGAGGACTTGCCGGCGCTGGGGAAGCCCACCAGGCCCACGTCGGCGATGGTCTTCATCTCCAGGCGCACGTCGACGGCCTCGCCCTCCTCGCCCTTGAGGGCGAAGCCGGGGGCCTTGCGCTTCTTGGAGGACAGCGCCGCGTTGCCCAGGCCGCCGTGGCCGCCCTGGGCCAGGACCAGACGGGTGCCGTGACCCACCAGGTCGGCGACGAACTCACCGGCCTGCGTGGTGACCACGGTGCCGTCGGGCACGGTCAGGATCAGGTCCTCGCCGTTGGCCCCGGCGCGGTTGCCGCCCTGACCGGGGGTGCCGTTCTGGGCCGTGCGGTGGGGCCTGCGCTGGTAATCGAGGAGGGTCGCGGCCTGCGCGTCCACCTCCAGGACGATGTCGCCGCCGCGGCCGCCGTTGCCGCCGTCCGGACCGCCCAGCGGCTTGAACTTCTCACGATGCACGGAGGCGCAGCCATGCCCGCCGTTCCCGGCCTTGACGTGCAAGACCGCCTCGTCGACGAAGTCAGGCATTGTTCTCCCCGTTGATCGTGGCCACCGTCTCCTGACGGGGCCGGTACAGCACACGTGTCACCTGGTGACAACAACGAGGGCGGGCCAGTGTTCCCTGGCCCGCCCCCGAAGAAATCGCCGTCCGGCGCGACCTAGACCGCGGCCGGGACGATGTTGACGGCCTTGCGGCCGCGGAAGTTACCGAACTTGACCTCGCCGTCGACCAGGGCGAACAGCGTGTCGTCGCCACCGCGGCCCACGTTCGCACCGGGGTGGAACTTGGTTCCACGCTGACGGATGAGGATCTCGCCGGCCGAGACGGTCTGACCGCCGAAGCGCTTCACGCCGAGGCGCTTGGCGTTCGAGTCACGACCGTTCTTGGTGGAAGAAGCGCCCTTCTTGCTTGCCATGTGTCCAGGCCTCCTACTTCGCCGCGATGCCGGTGACGCGCACCTGGGTGTGCTTCTGGCGGTGCCCCTGGCGCTTCTTGTAACCGGTCTTGTTCTTGTACTTCATGATGTTGATCTTGGGGCCCTTGGTCTCGCCGAGGACCTCGGCGGTGACCGTGTAACCGCTCAGCTTGTCCGCCTCGCTGATGACGTTGTCACCATCGACCACCAGGATCGGCTGCCACGTGATGGTGGCACCGGTCTCGTCGGAGACCTTGTCGATGTTCAGGACGTCATCGACAGACACCTTTTCCTGTCGGCCGCCCGCTCGCACGATCGCGTACACCGGTGAACTCTCTTCCTGCTCGCTCAACGAATAATGCGCTCACTCAGGACCGTGATGCCACGATCCACAAATCGCCTGTAGCGGGGCGCGGGGATCTGAGGGAAACAAACCCACCTTGATGGAGAGCACTGCGGTCTCGGGGCGCGCGAACATTCGAGGCGCGCCGACGCACCGTCCATCAGATTACCATCGCCCCGACACAGGCCCGCACAGATGCTCTGGTCCGGACCGGTTCGTCACCGATCCGGACCAGATGTCGTCCCGCCCGTATCAGCCCGCGTCGACCGTGGTCTCGCCCGAGGGCGAGGACACCGCGGTCCTGGTCCGCCGCGTACGGCGGCGCTTGGGCCGTTCGGTGGCGCTCTCGGCGTCACCGTCGGCGGTCGTCCGTGTGGTGGAGGCGTCCGAGTCGTCCTCCACCGTCGCCCGCTCACCCTCACCGGCGTCGACCTTGGCGGTCTTGCGGGTGGTGGTGCGCCGGCGGGTCCTCTTGACCGGGGCCTCCTCCTCGGAGGGGGCCCCGGCGGCCTCCTTCTCCTCGGTGGGCTCCGTCACGGCCTCGGTGGGCTCGTGGGAGGTCGCCTCGGTCTTCTTCGCCCTGGAGGCGCGCTTACGGGTCTTCTTGGCGGGGGCCTCCGCCGCGACCTCGGTGTCGTCCGTTCCCTCGGGAGCGGCCGTCTCCGCGGTCTCCTCGACCCGCTCGGCGTCCTTGTCGGACTTGTCGGCGGCCTTACGGCTCCGGGTGCGCTTGGCGGGCTTGTCGGCCTTCTCCGAGCGTCCCTCGTCCGCGGCGGGCGCCTCGTCGGTCTCCACGGCGACGGCCGTGTCCTCGACGGGCTCCTCGACCTTCTCGGTCCTGTCCGTCTTCTCGGCCTTGTCGGAGGCCTGGTCGGCCTCGCCCTTGCCCTTCTTCTTCTTGCGACCGCCGTTGCCGCCGCCCTTGTTCTCCACCGGTTCGGTGGAGAGCAGCAGGCCGCGACCGTTGCAGTGGTCACAGGTGTGCGAGAAGGCCTCCAGCAGCCCCTGGCCGACCCGCTTACGGGTCATCTGGACCAGGCCCAACGAGGTGACCTCGGCCACCTGGTGCTTGGTCCGGTCCCGGGACAGGCACTCCAACATCCGGCGCAGCACCAGGTCGCGGTTGGACTCCAGCACCATGTCGATGAAGTCGATGACGATGATGCCGCCGATGTCGCGCAACCGGAGCTGACGGACGATCTCCTCGGCCGCCTCCAGGTTGTTCTTGGTGACCGTCTCCTCCAGGTTGCCGCCCTGGCCGGTGAACTTACCGGTGTTGACGTCGACCACGGTCATGGCCTCGGTGCGGTCGATGATCAGCGAACCACCGCTGGGCAGCCACACCTTGCGCTCGAGCGCCTTGTTGATCTGCTCGTCGATCCGGTAGGCCGCGAAGACGTCACGGTCCTCGGTCCAGTGCGACAGCCGCTCGGAGAGGTTGGGCGCCACGTAGTCGACGTACTCGTGGACGGTGGTCCAGGCCTCGTCACCGGAGACGACCAGGCTGGAGAAGTCCTCGTTGAAGACGTCGCGGACGACACGGACGGTCAGGTCGGGCTCGCTGTTGAGCAGGGACGGGGCGCCGGCCGACTTGGACTTGCGCTTGATGGAGTCCCACTGCTTGGCCAGACGCGTGATGTCGCGCTCCAGCTCCTCCTCGCTGGCGCCCTCGGCCGCGGTCCGAACGATCACGCCGGCGCCGGAGGGCATCACCTTCTTGAGGATCTGCTTGAGGCGGGCGCGCTCCTTGTCGGGGAGCTTACGGCTGATCCCGGTCATCGAACCGCCGGGCACGTACACCAGGTAGCGGCCGGGCAGGCTGATCTGGCTGGTCAGACGGGCGCCCTTGTGGCCGATCGGGTCCTTGGTGACCTGCACCAGGACGGACTGACCGGACTTGAGCACCGACTCGATGCGCTTGGGCTGGCCCTCCAGACCGAAGGAGTCCCAGTTGACCTCGCCGGCGTACAGCACGGCGTTACGGCCCTTGCCGATGTCGACGAAGGCGGCCTCCATCGACGGCAGCACGTTCTGCACGCGGCCCAGGTACACGTTGCCCACGTAGGAACGGTGGGTGGCCCGGTCGACGTAGTGCTCGACGAGGACGTCGTCCTCCAGGACCGCGATCTGGGTACGGTCGCCGGTCCGACGGACCACCAGGTCGCGCTTGACCGCCTCGCGGCGGGCCAGGAACTCCGACTCGGTCACGATCGGGGCGCGACGGCGTCCCTGCTCACGCCCCTCGCGGCGGCGCTGCTTCTTGGCCTCCAGACGGGTGGAGCCGCGGACCGCCTGGACCTCGTCCTCGATGGGACGCTCCTGGCGCGGCTCGCGCACCTTGACCACGGTGTTGGGCGGGTCGTCCACGGCGGTCTCGCCACCGGAGCCGGAACGGCGCCGCCGACGACGGCGGCGACGGCTGCTACCGCGCTCCGAACCGTCCTCGGAGGTGTCCTCGGAGTCCTCGGAACCCTCGTCGTCGGCCGTGTCGGTCTCGGAGGCGGACCGGTCGTCCTTGTCACGGCCTTTGGCCGTGTCGGTCTCGCCGGAGGCGTCGCCGCGCTCCTCGTCCTCGGTGCTCTCCTCGGCGCCGCGCGAACGGCCGCGTCCACGACCGCCCCGACGGCGCCGACGACGCCCGGGACGCTCCTCGGCGCCGGTCTCCTCGGCGGCGGAGGCCCGCTCGGTCTCCTCGGGCTCCTCCACCTGCTCGGGTTCGGGCTCGACCTCCTTGCGGGGTCGGGTCGGAGCGCTCTCCTGCGCCACGGGGGGCTGGAAGAGCATGCCTCCGGGAGGAGTGAAGAGCGCGCCCGCCGCCTCGGCGGTGGGGGTGGTCTCGTCCTCCTCGGCCTCGACCGGCTCGGGCGCGGGGGTCTCCACGCTCTTGGTCGCACGGGTGCGCGTCCTGGAACGAGAGCGGCTCCGGCCGCTGTTCTCCTTCTCCTCGGTCGCCTCGACCCGGGTCTTGCGCGACCCTTCGTCGGGCTCGGCGGCGCGCGAGTCGACGCGTCCCTTCTCCCGGGACGCGCGGCCTCCCGCCGCCGCCTCGGAGATCTCCTCGGGGCGACCCGCGGCGCGCACGGTGCGCTTACGCGAGGTGGAGGTCCGGACCGAGGTCTTGACCGTACCCACCTCACCGGAGCCGGCGAGGGTGGTCACCGGGGCGGCCGGCGGGGTGAAGACCTCGTCCGGTTCCGGGGGCGGTCCCGCCGCGCGGCGAGCGCCCTTGGCGGGCGCGGGTGTGGTGACCCGGACCCCGCCGTCCCCCTTGGAGGGCGTCGCCGCCTTCTTCTCGGTTGTTTCAGTTGTACCCACGGCGCCTTCGGCACCGTTGTTGGGCTCGTTGTCGAGCATCCGGGCGGTCTCCCGTCAGAGCCCTCGGGCACACCGCGACCTTACGGCCCGCGGCGCGGCTCACGAGAGCTGTCGTCGCTGTGTCAGCGCCGACGGCACCTGGGTGCCGCCGGGGCAGAGTCCTGTGGTTCCGCCCATGTCCCCCGCCGTAAGACCACTCATCGGCGTGGGCCCGTCATGGGCGGTGACGGCCGTGGTGCGCGGGTGCGTCGATCGTTCGTCTCATCGTTCGCGGACCCGGTGCTCTCGTTGGTGGGAGCCTCGGTCCGGTCCGCGTCGAACGGGTCGGCGATCGCACCTGTCACCTCGTCCAGTGGCCCCTGCGCCAGCCGGGTCATCATGGGAGATGACGGCGGCGCGAGGTCGGCCAGTCGACGAAGGCCGGTCAGCACGTCGTCCGGTCGCACAGCAGGTGTCGTGTGCCGTACGACCATTCGAAGTATGGCATATGTCGCGTGTCGCTCCCCTGGGACGCGCCCAGAGGTCCCACCGCTCACGTCGATGTCGAGAACGGCCGGGCGGGTGTCGAACCGGCGTCGACCCTTCTTCGTCACCCGTTCCACTTCGACACTGTCGGTGGCCAGGTAGGCGTCCACCGCTCGGGTGGCCTCGTCGGGGTCGACACCGTCCATCCTCACCTGCCACAGGGAGGCCTGGAGGCGATCGGCCAGACCCGGGATACGGGCCTCGACGACCTCGACGACGTCGATGCCCTCGGGCATGGCCGCGTCGATCGCGTCCCTGACCTGTTCGGGTCGGCGGTCCTCGGCGAGGGTGAGCTCAAGATACTCCGCCTCGCTGGCGACCCCTGTGGGGGCCGCACCGGTGTAGGAGATCTTGGGGTGCGGTGAGAAGCCGGCGGAGAACGCCACGGGTACGGAGGCCCTGCGCAGGGCTCTCTCCAGTGCCCGGGCGATGTCACGATGGCTCGCGAAACGCATGCGTCCGCGTTTGGTGTAGCGGACGCGAAGCCGTTGGCCGGGTTTGGTGTTGGAGGGTGAGGTGGTGCCCTCGTTTACGGGGGGCAGCTCAACTCCTTTCCTCGTGTCCCCCTGCGTATGGGCCGGTGGTCGGCGACCCGAAGGGGCTGTTCCTCGTCCTGTTCAGCGTACGGTGCGCCGTGGTGCACCCGCGCCGGCAGGACCGCGCTTACCGATATCTCCCCCGCCGACCCCCGATCGAAAAGTCCCGACCGGGTCCAAGAGGGGCTCGGGGCGGTGTTCACCACCAGAACACGGGGGTCGCGGAAAAAAATCCAAAGAAAATCCGCAACCCATGGCAACCGCCCACCGCACCCGCGAGTCTTACTTCACGTACGGCCCGGCGCGAGCGGGGCGCCGGGCCGTACACCTTCTCCCCGGGCGGCTCCCCCATGAGAGCGAAGAGCACCCGGCGCGCGCATTTTACTCCTTTTTCTCCCAGGGCACCCGAGGCCCGGATCTCGTCATGTCCGGCCCCTCGTCCCACACCCCCACTCGGACCCTCCCCATCGAGGAACGCCCGAGCGTCGCCCCGTACCCCTCCGCCTCTCCCCACGCCCCTCGGACACACCACGGGCGCGCGGAGAGGCTCTCCACGCGCCCGTGGGCGATCGAACGGGTCAGATCACGGACAGGGGGAGCATCGGCCGTCCCCCGGCGTCGTCGTTGATCTGGATCTCTGTCCCCATGGTGGGGCAGACACCGCAGTCATAGCAGGGGTTCCAGCGGCAGTCGTCGATCTCCAACGACTCCTCGCCGTGCAGAGAGTCCTGCCAGTCCTGCCACAGCCAGGAGCGGTCGAGACCGGCGTCCAGGTGGTCCCAGGGCAGGACCTCCTCCTCGGAACGCTCGCGGGTGGTGTACCAGTCCACGTCCACGCCGGTCCCCGCCAGCCCCTCCTCGGCCGCCTTCATCCAGCGGTCGTAGGAGAAGTGCTCGCTCCAGCCGTCGAAGCGACCGCCCGCGTTCCAGGCCTCCTCCACGACCCGGGAGACCCGACGGTCCCCTCGGGACAGCAGTCCCTCGATGATGGAGGGGCGCCCCTCGTGGTAGCGCAGACCGATGGACTTCCCGTACTTGCGGTCCCCGCGCAGACGGTCCCGGAGCTTGCGCAGCCGGGCGTCGACGTCCTCGTGCGAGGTCTGTCCGGCCCACTGGAACGGGGTCTGCGGCTTGGGGACGAACCCGCCGATCGAGACGGTGCAGCGGATGTCCTTGCGACCGGTCACCTCACGGCCGGTGCGGATGACCTCGGTGGCCAGGTCGGCGATGGCCAGGACGTCCTCGTCCTCCTCCGTGGGCAGGCCGCACATGAAGTACAGCTTCACCTGCCGCCACCCCGCCGCGTAGGCGGCGGTGACGGTACGGATGAGGTCCTCCTCGGTGACCATCTTGTTGATCACCCGACGCATCCGCTCGCTGCCGCCCTCGGGCGCGAAGGTCAGACCGGAGCGGCGACCGTTACGGGTCAACTCGTTGGCGAGGTCGATGTTGAAGGCGTCGACCCGGGTCGAGGGCAGCGACAGACCGGTGTTGGTCCCCTCGTAGGTGTCGGCGAGGTTCTTGGCGATATCGCCGATCTCGCTGTGGTCCGCGCTGGAGAGCGAGAGCAGCCCGACCTCCTGGAAGCCGGAGTTGCGCACGCCCTCCTCCACCATCTTCTGCACGGTCTCCTGGTTGCGCTCGCGGACCGGGCGGGTGATCATCCCGGCCTGGCAGAAGCGGCAGCCGCGGGTGCAGCCGCGGAAGATCTCCACGCTGTAGCGTTCGTGCACGGACTCGGCCGTCGGAACGATCGGGCTCTTGGGGTAGGGCCACTGATCCAGGTCCATGACGGTGTGCTTCTGGACCGTGTTCGGCACCCCGTCGCGGTTGGGGACGTAGGCGGCGATCCGCCCGTCCTCGTGGTAGGAGACGTCGTAGAAACGGGGGATGTACACCCCGCCGGTGGCGGCCAGGCGCAGGAGCAGCCCGTCACGGCCCCCGGGCTCGCCCTCCTCCTTGAACTCGCGGATGATCTCGGTGATGGCGATGGAGATCTCCTCGCCGTCCCCCAGGACGACGGCGTCCAGGAAGTCGGCGATGGGCTCGGGGTTGAAGGCCGAGTGGCCGCCCGCGAGCACGATCGGATCCTCCTCGGTCCGGTCGGCCGAGCGACGAGGGATGCCCGCCAGGTCCAGCGCGGTGAGCATGTTGGTGTAGCCCATCTCGCTGGCGAAGCTCAGACCCAGCACGTCGAAGGCGCGGATCGGCCGGTGGGCGTCCACCGTGAAGTGCGGGACGCCGTGCTCGCGCATCAACCGCTCCAGGTCCGGCCAGACGGCGTAGGTCCGCTCGGCCAGAACGCCCTCGCGTTCGTTGAGGACCTCGTAGAGGATCTGCACCCCCTGGTTGGGCACGCCCACCTCGTAGGCGTCGGGGTACATGAGCGCCCAGCGCACCGTCGCCTCGTCCCAGTCCTTGACCACGGAGTTGAGCTCACCGCCCACGTACTGGATCGGCTTTCCCACCTGGGTCAACAGGGGTTCGAGGCGCGGGAAGAGACTTTCGACGGACATGGTGTGGGCCTTCGATCGGCGGACAACGTGTCTGGCCGGGGCTGACGCCCGAGCGGTGCGTTCCGGGCCGGGTGCACGGGCGCACGATGTCACCAGGCTAACCGCTCTCGAAGGACCACTCCCCTGGACCGCGTGCTCCGGGGCGCGTTCGGGCCCCGGAGCCGACCTCACTCGAAGCCGCGGTCCCGGGAGTCGACCCCCAGCACCAGCCCCAGGGCGAGCATGTTGGCGAGGATGGCGGTACCGCCGTAGGAGACGAACGGCAGCGGCAGACCGGTCACCGGGAGGATCCCCAGGCCCATCCCGATGTTGATGAAGGCCTGGAAGCCGAACCAGGTGGCCACCCCCACGCACAGCAGGCGCGGATAGGGCGTGTCGCACTCCCGGGCCACCCGCAGGATCCGCCAGATCACCACGGCGAAGAGGACGATGATCGCCCCGGCCCCGACGAAGCCGAGTTCCTCTCCGGCCACCGTGAAGATGAAGTCGGTGTGCTGCTCGGGCACGAACCGGCCGTGGGTCTGCTCCCCCTGGAACAGCCCGGTGCCGTCGAAGCCGCCCGACCCCACCGCGATGAGCGCCTGGGCCGAGTTGTACCCCGCGCCCTGCGGGTCGGCCGCGGGGTCCATCAGGGTGGCGATGCGGTCCACCTGGTAAGGCTCCAACAGGTCGAGCCACCACACCATGAACGCCCCGAAGGCCCCGGTGGCCAGCATGCCGGCCACCCACACCACCGGGGCGCCGGACAGGGTGAGCATGCCCAGGAAGATCGCGCACAGCACCAGGGTGGTGCCCAGGTCGGGCTGGAGCATGACGAGCCCGAGCGGGACCGCCACGGCCAGCAGGCACAGGAGCACGTCGCGGGTCATCGGCCGCGTCTCGCCGTCTCGGGGTTCCCCCAGCAGTGTGGCCAGGAGCAGGATCAAGCCCACCTTGGCCAGCTCACTGGGCTGGAACTGGAAGCCGGCGATGACGATCCATCCGCGCGACCCGTTGATGACCGCGCCCAAGGGCGTGAGCACCAGGATCAGGCAGACGACCGTCACCCCGTAGACGATCGGGGCGTAGGCGCGGACCGTCCGATAGTCGAGGCTCGCCACCACCAGGCACACCACCGAGGCCACGCCCAAGTGCGCCAGGTGGCGGATGAGCGCGTCGATCGTGTCCCTGGGGTCGCCGCCGTCCCCCGGCAGGGTCGCCGACCAGACCAGGAGCGCCCCGATACAGCCCAGGACGAGCACCGAGACGATCAGGATCCAGTCCAGGCGCCGGACGCTGCCCGCCGCGGTGGCCGCGGTGCGCCCGAACCCGGAGCCCTGGTTCCGGGGCATGCCCATGTGGATGTTCATCATCGCTCCAGGGGATCGATGGAACCGTCCGTGCGGACGGTGGGCAGGTCGGAGTACGGCTTACCGCCGGGCAGCAGCTCCTTACCGCCCCCGAGCCCATAGATGGCCTTGTAGATGTTGCTGGCGATGGGCGCGGCCGTCTCACCACCGGTACCACCCTGCGAGACCAGCACGACGACCGCGTACCGCGGATCGTCGGCGGGCGCGTAGGAGGCGAACCAGGACGAGACCTGTCGCTGCTCGGCGTCGGCGCTACCGGTCTTGCCGGCGACGGCCACCTGGTCCTGCGGGAAGTCGCCGAAGGCGCCGCCACCGGTACCGGAGCGGGTCACCTCGGTCAGGGCCTCCTGGAGGTAACGGATGGTCTCGTCGCTGACCGGGACCTCCTGCTTGACGGTAGGCTCGATGGGCTCGACCCGCGAACCGTCCGCGGAGACCAGGGCCTTGGCCACGCGGGGCTCGTACAGGGTGCCGCCGTTGGCGATGGCCGCGTAGGCGGAGGCCAACTGCAACGGACTGACCAGCACGTCGCCCTGGCCGATCGCGAAGTTGACGGCCTCGTTCGCCCGCCACTCGAAGCCCTCCACACAGTGCTCGTGCGCGAGCTGTTTGAGGTAGGCCGCGTGGGACGGGTTGCTCTCGGCGATGTCCGGATAGCCGTCCTCGGCGCGGGCGCAGTTGGCCTCCCGGGTCTCCTCCCAGAAGGTGCGCTTCCACTCACGGTCGGGGATGCGCCCCCCGGTCTCGTAGGGCAGGTCCACGCCGGTCGGCGAACCGAAGCCGTAGCCGCGGGCCATCTCGGCCATGGCCTCGTCCGGGTCTCCGTCGGGGTGCAGGCCGCCGTCCTTGAGCCACATCTGGTAACCGAAGTTGTAGAAGACGGTGTTACAGGAGGCGACGATGGCCTGCTTGAGGGTGATGCTGCCCTGCCCCGCGCCCGCGTAGTTCTCGTAGCTCTGGCCGGCCAGGGTGACCGACCCGGGACAGGCGT
Source organism: Nocardiopsis alba DSM 43377 (assembly GCF_000341225.1). Taxonomy (GTDB): domain Bacteria; phylum Actinomycetota; class Actinomycetes; order Streptosporangiales; family Streptosporangiaceae; genus Nocardiopsis; species Nocardiopsis alba. The sequence goes on along the minus strand of NZ_ANAC01000007.1, from coordinate 175,155 downwards.
AGGTGCTGCGCAGGGAGTACCCGTTCTCGACCGCGGCCGACAGCGACGACACCTTGAAGGTGGAGCCGGGCGGGTAGGTGCCCTGGACCGCTCGAGAGAGCAGGGGCTCGCCTGCCTCCTCGCTGAGCATCTCGTCGAAGGTCTTCTGGTCGATGCCGCCCTGCCAGATGCTCGGGTCGTAGGTGGGCATGCTCGCCATGGCGACCACGCCGCCGTTGGTGACGTCCAGGACGACGGCCGCGCCCGAGTCCGCCTTGTACTTGGGGCGGGCTCCGGCCATACCCTCGGCGAGCGCCTTCTCCGCGGCCTTCTGCACCTCGATGTCCATGTGGGTGATGAGGTGGCGACCGGCCACGGGGAGTTCCTCGGAGATCACGTCCATGACCTCGCCGTGGTTGTTCACCCCCAGCGTGCGCAGACCCGGGGTACCGCGCAGCTCCTTGTCGTAGACGGCCTCCAGACCGTCACGACCCACCTGGTCGACCCCGGTGAAGCCGGTGCGCAGCTCCTCCCTGGCGTCCAGCTCCTCCTGGGTCACCGGTTGGAGGTAGCCGAGCATCTGGCCCGCGTGCTCGCCCTGGGGGTACTCGCGCACGGCGTGCGCCTGCGCGGTGATCCCCGGGAAGTCGTCGGACTTCTCCATGATCTGGAGCGCGAGGGGCCCCTCGACGTCCTCGGCGAGGGTGACGGGCTGATAGGGCGATCCGGGCCAGCAGGGACGCTCCACCTCGGGGCCGCACAGCCGCATACGCTGCTGGAGTTTCTCCAGGGGGATGTCGAGCACCTCGGAGAGGTCGCTCAGGACCTTCTCCCCGCCGTCGTCCATCCTCTGCAACTCGTGGTAGTCGGCCGAGACGATGAGCTCGGTGCGGTTGTTGACCAGGGGGCGTCCGGCCGCGTCCAGGATCTGGCCGCGGGTGGCGGGGACGACCAACTCCTGGTGATGGTTGGCCACGGCCAGCTCACGGTAGTGGTCGGCCATGGGCACCTGGAGGTACCACAGCCGACCGATCAGGACCGCGAACAGGGACAGGACCAGGAACTGGGCGAGGATCAGACCGAGCCGACCGAGCCTGCGGCGCGGTACGGCGGGGTCGACCGGCAGTCTTCGCATGAGGTCACCACCCGCCCACGGAGGTCGGACCCTGGATCGTGGCGTACTCGTCCTCCGCCAGGAGCGTGCGCGCCCACAGGATCGGCAACAGGGCCAGCGGCCCGAACAGGGTGGTCAGCAGCGTGCCGATACCGACGTTGGAGGCCACCGCGGACACCGTGATGTGCGCGTCCCCCATGATCATCCCGACGAGGGCGTACCCCAGGCCCACGCCCACGGAGGCGACGGCGGTGACGCCGACGGCCGCCCAGCGCGAGACCCGGGCCCCGCTCCCCCCGCCCAGACCGGCGTTGGAGTGCAGCAGCGAGATCAGGTAGGCCGCCACGCAGAGCACCAGGGTGTAACGCCCCATGGGGTGCTCGGCCGGCGGCAGGACGTCCATGGCCAGACCCGCCGCGAAACCGCACGCGGCGGCCGCGGCGGGCCCGGTGGTCAGGGCGACCGCGACCACGGCCGCCAGGACCAGGTCGGGGCCGGGCCCCCACTCGAAAGGGAGCCGATTGACGACCGTGGCCTGGACGAGCACCGTGACGGTCACCAGGAACAGCGTTACCAGAGCCCTCACTGGTCCCCCTTCGGGTCGGGCTTGGGCGGCAGAACGGAGTCGCGCGGGTCCTCCGCCGGGCCCTTGACGACCACGCCCACCATGTCCAGCGCGGCGAAGTCCACCGCGGGGGTGATCCGGGCGATCCGGCTGAGCGCTCCGGGCGCCACCTGGACGTCGTCCACGGTCCCGATCGGGACCCCGGGAACGAAGGGCGCCCCCTCGTGCGAGCCGAGGGTGACCACCCGGTCCCCCTTCTCGATCGGGGCCTCCATGTCGAAGAGCTCCAGGGTCATGTCGGCCTCCGGACCGCCGAGGACGCTGCCGCCGGTGATCGAACCGATCTTGCGGGTCCCCTCCAGCCGGGCTCCGACCGAGGAGTTCACGTCGGTGGCGAGCTTGACGGTGGAGGTGCGCGGCCCCGCCTCGACGATCCGACCGACCAGACCGGAGCCGTTGAGCACGGTCATGTCCTTGCGGATACCGGATTCGGTTCCGGCGTCCAGGGTGGCGGTGTGGGCGTAGCCGTGGGCGGTGGTGCGGGTGACGGACTGGGCCGGAACGATCTCGTAGCCCCCGAGGCCCGACAGGTGCAGCAGCTCGTCGAGCTGCTCGGAGCGGTGTTCGTCGATCCGGGTGGAGTCGAGCTCGGCCCGCAGTTCGGCGTTGGCCGTCTCCAGCTCGGCGATGCGCGCGGCGCTCTCGTGGCTCTTGCGCAGCCCGTCGTAGAAACGGCCGGCGGGCTCGGCGAACACGCCCACCCCGGCCGAGGCCGGCACGAAGGCGATTTCTCCGCCGGCCCTGGCCAGCGAGGTCACCGCGTCGTTCCCCGGTCGGGAGTCCAGGACCATGAGGACCAGGGCCGCCGCGACCAGCACGGCGAACAGCACGCGGGACCGTGAGGAGTCGCGGAGCATGTCAACGCCGCCGTTCCGGAACGAGGACCTGGTGGAGACGCTCGTAGTTCTCCACGCACGTCCCGGAGCCGACGGCGACCGAGTCGAGCGCGTTCTCGGCGACGTGGATGGGCATCCCGGTCTCGTGCAGGAGACGCTCGTCGAGTCCGCGCAGCAGGGCCCCGCCGCCGGTGACGGCGACCCCCCGGTCCATGATGTCCCCGGACAGTTCGGGCGGGCACTTGTCGAGGCTGGTGCGGACCGCGTCGATGATCGCGGTGACCGGCTCCTCGATGGCCTGGCGCACGTCCGATTCGGACATGACGATGGTCTTGGGCAGACCGCTGATGAGGTCGCGGCCGCGCACCTCGGCGTGGAGCTCCTCCGCCCCCGTGGGGTAGGCGGATCCGATGGCCACCTTGATCTCCTCGGCGGTGCGCTCCCCGATCATCAGGGAGTACTCCTTCTTGATGAAGGTCATGATCGCCTGGTCGAGTTCGTCCCCGCCCACCCGGATGGACTGCGAGGTGACGATGCCGCCCATGGAGATGACGGCCACCTCGGTGGTGCCGCCGCCGATGTCGACGACCATGTTGCCGGTGGGTTCGTGGACGGGCAGCCCGGCGCCGATCGCGGCGGCCATGGGCTCCTCGATGATGTAGACCCGGCGGGCCCCGGCCTGGTAGCCGGCCTCCTTGACGGCGCGGTGCTCGACGGAGGTGATGCCGCTGGGCACCGCGACGATGATCCGGGGTTTGGCGAAGTGCCGACGCCGGTGGATCTTCTGGATGAAGTAGCGGAGCATCCGCTCGGTGACCTCGAAGTCGGCGATGACGCCGTCCTTCAGTGGGCGGATCGCGGTGATGTTGGTGGGTGTGCGCCCGATCATCTGCTTGGCATCGATACCCACCGCCACGATCTTGCCGGTCGAGGTGTTGAGCGCGACCACTGACGGCTCGTTCAGGACGATCCCGCGGCCGCGCACGTACACCAGTGTGTTGGCGGTACCAAGGTCGACGGCCATGTCCCGGCCGAGAAATGCAAGGTTGTTCGGCATGTCACGTCCTCAGAGGCGCCGTGGCGGGCGTGTGCGCGCGGAGCGACCTCGGGTAGCCGTTCCGACACGGTATGTATCCAGTCCTCCGTATCGTAACGGTCCGCACTTAGTCCGCTACGCAAACACACCGAATCGTTGCCTCACCACCGGACGGACACCGTGGAGAAGGTCGCGGAAACGACGAACGCGCCCCCGAAGGGACGCGTCGTACGGGATCGGAGCCGATGTTCGACACGGGCGCGAGCGCCCCGATCACCGGCTCCGGCGATCTTCCACGGTCTACAGGTCCGGGAAGAACAGCTTGATCTCACGCTCGGCCGAGTAGGTGGAGTCCGAACCGTGCACGATGTTCTGCTGGACCTCCAGGGCGAAGTCGCCGCGGATGGTGCCCGGGGCCGCGGTCACCGGGTCGGTGGCGCCGGCCAGGGCGCGGAAGGCCTCGATGGAGCGGTCGCCCTCGACCACCATGGCCACCAGCGGACCACCGGTGATGAACTCCACCAGCGAGTCGAAGAACGGACGCGAGGCGTGCTCCTCGTAGTGCGTCTTCGCGGTGTCGGTGTCGAGCGTGCGCAGCTCCATCGCGACCAGCTTCAGGCCCTTGCGCTCGATGCGCGAGATGACCTCGCCGATGATGTTGCGGCGGACACCGTCCGGCTTGATGAGAACGAGAGTGCGCTCCACGTGCGTTTCAACTCCTCACTGCCCCCGCACGGCGCACGGGGGCACGAGGCCCGCGGCGTGGCCGCACGCGGTGGAATGTACGGGTGTGCGTCCGGGACCAGGGGGTGGGAGGGAGACGATCCGCCTGTCGCGGACCCGAGGCCCGCCCGCCCGGACGTGCGTCACACTATCGCGTTTGGGAACCGGGCGCGGTGACCGCGCCCTCCTCGCCCTCGGCCGCCTCGGCGTGCGCGGCGTGGACCGCCCGGATCTCGTCGACCCGACGCCCCATGATCACGCCGATGACCCACAGCGACCCGAAGATGATCGCGACCAGCAGCGCCCCGCTGATCATGAAGGACGTGAAGAGGAAGGCCGCCTGAAGCGCCCAGGCCGCGTAGTGCGCCCAGGTCCGCTTCTGGAGTCCGGCCAGGAGCAGGGCGGCCACGGCCATACCGCCCCAGACGCCGCCGGCCACGGCCGGGTCGACGCCCTCCAGCTGGATGGCGATGGGGATCGCCAGGCCGATCACGATGGCCTCGAACACGAGGACTACGGCACAGACTGTGCGCACGTCGGTCTTCCCTTCGTAGGTGGGTCTCCCCGTCCTCTACTCTCCGGAGCCGCGCATCAGGTGCACGGCGTCGCCGGAGGTCACCACGGAACCGGTGACCAGCACGCCGACCCCGCCGAACTCTCCGCCCTCCTCGGCCAGGCCCACGGCCCGGTCGATGGCGTCGTCGAGTCGGGGGGCCACATGCACGCGATCCTCACCGAAGATCCCCTCCGCGAGCGCGGCGAGGTTCTCCGGGTCGAGGGAGCGGGGAGAGGAGTTACGGGTGACGACGATCTCGTCGAGCAGCGGTTCGAGGGGGTCCAGGATCCCCTCGACGTCCTTGTCGGCCATGACGGCCACCACACCGATCAGGCGGGAGAAGGTGAAGGCCTCCTCGACCGCGGCGGCCGTGGCGATCATCCCGGCCGGGTTGTGCGCCGCGTCGGCGATGACGGTCGGGCTGGTACGTACGACCTCCATACGCCCCGGCGACTCCAGACCGGCCAACGCCTCGGCGACGATCACCGGATCGAGACCGATGGCGTCCTCGGAGGCGGAGAAGGCCTCCACCGCGGCGATGGCCACGGCGGCGTTGGAGGCCTGGTGTTCTCCGAACAGCGGGAGGAAGAGGTTCTCGTAGTTCCCGGTGAGGCCCTTGACGGCGATCTGCTGACCGCCGACGGCCACCTCACGGGAGACCACCCCGAACTCCAGCCCCTCGCGGGCCACCGTCGATCCGACCTCGGCGGCGCGCCGGACCAGGACCTCGGCGGCGGGGACGGGCTGTTGCGCCAGCACGGTGACCGAGTCCGGCTTGATGATGCCCGACTTCTCCTCCGCGATGCCGTCCAGGGTGTCGGGCAGGTACTCGGTGTGGTCGATACCGATCGGTGTGACCACCGCGACGTCCCCGTCCACCACGTTGGTGGCGTCCCACGTCCCGCCCATGCCGACCTCCACCACAGCGACGTCCACGGGGGCGTCGGCGAAGACGGCGTAGGCCATGACGGTGAGGATCTCGAAGAACGACAGCGGGGCGTCGTTCATCGAGTCGGCCATCTCGATGTAGGGACGGATGTCGTCGTAGGCCTCGACGAACCGCTCCTGGGAGATGGGCTCACCGTCGACGACGATGCGTTCGCGCACCGTCCTCAGGTGCGGGCTGGTGTAGCGGCCCACGCGCAGACCGCGACCGCGCACCAGGGCGTCGATCATCCGCGCCGTGGACGTCTTGCCGTTGGTCCCGGTGATGTGGACGACCCGGAAGTTGCGCTGAGGGTCGCCCAACAGGTCCAGAAGCGTACGGACACGGTCCAGGCGGGGATCGATGTCGGTCTCGGGCGCGCGGGAGAGGATCTGCGCGGTGACCTCGGCGTAGCGCTCATGGGCGCCCGCGCCGCTCACGGCGTCTCGATGGTCGGGGTGTACACCCGCGCCAGTGTACGCGGCCTCGCCCGGCGTCCGGATCCGGACCGGCCGTGCGAGGTCGGATGTCGTGGAGACCATACTTGGGATATGCCGAACCCTGACTCCTTCTTCTTCTCCGAATGGGCCCAGCGCCGCCCCGGACGCACCCGGAGCCTGGACCGGGCCGCCGCCCTCCTCAGGGATCTGGACCTGGATACCGAACGGACACCGGTGCTGGGGGTCGTGGGTTCCAAGGGCAAGGGGAGCACGGCCACCGTGGCCGCGGCGTCGTTGGCCGCCGCGGGCCTGCGGACCGTTCTGGTGACCGGGCCGAGCTTCCGCGGCTACCGGGAGCGGGTCAGGGTGGACGGTGTCTCCGTGACCGACGCCGAACTGGAGGCCCTCGGGGCGGAGATGGACGTGGCCCGCCGCCGTCTGCCCACGGTGGAGGAGAGCGGCGGCCACCTCGCCCCGAGCGGTCTGTTCCTGATGGCCGGTCTGCTCAAGGCCCGCGAGGTCGGCGCCGACGTGTGCGTCCTGGAGGCGGGCATCGGCGGCCACCGTGACGAGCTGCGTCTGATCGGCCCCGAGGTGGTGGCTCTCGGGAAGGTCTTCGCCGAGCACGTGGGGCTCCTCGGCTACACCGTCCCCGAGATCGCGCGGGAGAAGACCCGGGTGGCCGGCGAACGCACCCGCGCCCTGGTGAGTCTTCCCCAGAGCGCCGAGGTGACCCCGGTCGTCGAGCGGGCCCTGGCCGAGGCGACCGAAGGACGGGTCCTCCCCCACGTCGTGGATCCCGAGGCTCCCGGTACCGAACCCCCGCTCGAACTGCGCCCGCCGGGCCTGTCCGCCGCCTCGGGCGTCCTCGGCGTGGCCGCCGCCGAGCACATGCTGGAGGTCCTGGACCGCGGTCCCCTGCCCACCGAGCGGCTGCACCGTGTCCTGGAGACCCTCCACCTGCCCACCCGACTCTCCGAACACCCGGTGCCCGGAAGCGCGACCGCACGCGTGCTGGTGGACTCGGCTATCGAGCGGGTCGGGGCCGGGATCGCCCTCGACCGCGCCCGCTCCCTGTGGGGCGGGGTCGACCACGTGCTGCTGTGCCTGCCCGACCACAAGGACGTGCCCGGCGCGGTGGACCTGTTGAGGGATCTTCCGGTGACCGCGGTCCGCCTCCCCGAGGCCCACCTGCGCTTCGAATACGAGCTGCCCGAACACTGGGGTCGTATCGACGCCGAGGACCTCTCCCCCGAGCTCATCGCCTCGCTCGGCGATCGGATCCTGGCCATGGGCACCGTCTACTTCACCGGCCGTATGGCCGAGGCGCTGGACGTGCCCACCGACCGCCTCTTCACCCCGCTCTGACCTCGAGCGACGTTCCGGCCGGGTCACATACCCCCCGGATCTCGAAAAGCACCACCACCCGGACGAAGAGCCCGGCATGCTCGTTTCCACCCGTTCCCGTCGGTCGGCACCCCTTAGAGGGCGTTCTCGACCGTCATCGGACCCCAGGAAGCCGTATGCCCACACGAGAGCACGAGATCCCCCTCCGGTTGGTGCAGAACCGACCCGACATGGCCCCGGCCCTGCTGGAATCCCTCGGCATCGAGGTTCCACGCCACACCGAGGCGCTCAACACCAGTTCGGTCCTGACCAACTGCGACCCCAAGGAGTTCAACAGCGACGGAGCCGTGGTGCTCCGCGAGGGCACCGAGAACGTCATGGCCGTGGTGATCGAACGCCAACACGGCCACGACCAGGGGAAACGACGCAGCTGGCCCGCCTACCTGGTCACCCTCCACGTCCGACTGAGGTGCCCGACGGTGCTTCTGGTCCTGTGTCCGACCGACGCCGTCGCGGCGTGGTGCGCCCGACCGATCCGGACCGGCCACCCGGGCTTCGACCTGGCGCCCCTGACCATCGGCCCGGGCAGGACCCCCAAGGTCACAGGGGTCGAGAGGGCACGAGCCCTCCCGGAACTGGCCGTATTGTCCGCCCGTGCTCACGGCGACGACGATCCGGAGGCGCTGAAGGCGATGGTGGAGGCGCTGAATTCCACGGCCGAAGAGAATCGGACGTTCTATTATGACTACGTTCTGGCAGGTCTCAACGAGGCCGCCCGGAAGGAACTGGAGGGCTTGATGAGCGTGGGCACCTACGAGTGGCAGAGCGACTTCGCCCGCAAATACGTCGGCATCGGCCGGGAAGAGGGCCGCGAGGAGGGGCGCGAAGAGGGGCGAGCCTACGAAGCGGCCCGGAGCGTCATCACCATCCTCGAATCCCGAGGACTCACCCTCACCCCCCACACCCGCCAACGCATCGAAACCTGCACCGACCTCCACACCCTCGAACAATGGATCCCCAAGGCCATCGAGGCCGACACACCCGAAGACCTCTTCACCTGACCACCCACGACCGGCCGTTCCACAGGTATCCCGGAAGGAACTGGAGGGCTTGATGAGCGTGGGCACCTACGAGTGGCAGAGCGACTTCGCCCGCAAATACGTCGGCATCGGACGCGAAGAGGGCCGCGAAGAGGGGCGGGCCTACGAGGCCGCCCGGAGCGTCATCACCATCCTCGAATCCCGAGGACTCACCCTCACCCCCCACACCCAACGACGCATCGAAACCTGCACCGACCTCCACACCCTCGAACAATGGATCCCCAAGGCCATCGAGGCCGACACACCCGAAGACCTCTTCACCTGACCACCCACGACCGGCCCATCTCTCATGGTCCGACGTGAGGGCGACGGCCCGGACGGTTCCAGGCCGTCCGGGCCGTCGTCGTTCGTCACCGCGGATCGGGAGGTTCCGAGGGGCGGTGGGTCCGGTCAGCGACCGGGTCGGTAGACCGGTTGGGTCTGCGGGTTGAACTCGTCGTAGGTGACGCGCTCGGCCGGACGCAGACGCGGTTCGGTGAGCTTCAGGACGTCGAGGCCCCGGTCGATGTCGGAGGAGTAGACGTGGCCGTTGTAGTAGTACGCCGACCAGGTGTCGTTGTCCTGGACCTCGCCGTCGACACGGGAATCGGCGTCGAAGTAGCCGATCTCGCGGGGGTTCGTCGGGTCGTTGAAGTCGATGACCGACACGCCACCCTGGTACCAGGACTGCACGAAGAAGTTCTGGCCCGGGACCGGGATCAGGGAACCGTTGTGCGCCACGCACACCTGGTCGCCCTGGTGGCGGTCGATCTTGAAGTAGCTCTGGAAGGTCAGGGAACCGTCGCGCTCCAGCTTGTAGATGGCGTTGGCGCCGCGCTCCGGACCGATCTCCTCGGTGCAGGTCGGGGCCCCGCCACCGCCGAGCTCATCGGTGAAGATCACCGCGCTCGCGTCATTGGTGAAGGTGGCCGAGTGCCAGAACGCGAAGTTGGTGTCCTGGACGACCTCGGTGACGACGGGGGCCGCCGGGTCGGAGATGTCCATCAGGATGCCGTCGCCCATGCAGGCGCCCGCGGCGAGGTCCTTGGCCGGGTAGACGGTGATGTCGTGGCAGCCGGTGGTGGTGCGGTGCCCGCCGTCCGGGAAGAGCACCGGGGCGTCGACGACCTCGGCGGACGCGGGGTCCTCGAGGGGGACCTCGATGATGGAGATCTTGTCGTGCGGCGGCTGACAGTTCGGGAAGGACGCCGACGGCGAGTACGAGGAGACGTACACGTACTCGCGCTCGTCGTCACCGGGGACCAGGGTCAGGGTGTGGGAGCCGCAGTCGGTGGCCACGGCCGACACGTACTCCGGGGCGCTCTTGTCGGAGATGTCGAAGATCCGGACGCCTTCGAAACCGTTCGGGTCGGTGGTGGGCACGGCCGGAGCGCCACAGTCCTCTCCGGCGCGCGGGTAGTCGACCGCGAAGTAGAGCAGGTCGCCGCTGACCGACACGTCTCCCTGTCCGCCGGGGCAGACCACTTCGGAGACGATCCGCGGGTCCTCGGGTTCGGAGATGTCGTAGATGACGAAACCGTCGTAGTTGCCGCCGATGGCGTAGTCGCCGGTGAAGGCCAGGTCCGAGTTGGTGTTGCTCACCGCCTCGGGCTTGGGGACGTTGGCGACGAGTTCGACGTTGTCGCTGGAGACCTCGTCGACGGGAGGGGTGTCGGCGTAGGCCGACGTGGGGCTCGTCAGGCCCACCAGCAGGGCCAGGGCCGCGAACGGCACGGCCGCGCGGCGCGCGAGGGTGCGCATGGATCTCTCTTCCTGTGCGGGGATGCTCCGCGGCCCGGTCCGGGACGGGGATGGCGGCGGAGACGAGAGGTGGGTGGAGGGTGTGGAGGCGCGTCGGGGTGCCGCGCACGATGGGCGCGACACCCCTGGGCGTCACCGTTCGTGGTGGTCGCCTACCGGTTCGGTACGGCGATCACCGGCCGGGCCGGTAGACCGGTTGGGTCTGCGGGTTGAACTCGTCGTAGGTGACGCGCTCGGCCGGACGCAGACGCGGGTCGGTCAGCTTCAGGACGTCCAGTCCTCGACGCATGTCGGAGGAGTAGACGTGGCCGTTGTAGTAGTACGCCGACCAGGTGCTGCCGTTCTGGATGTCCGGGTCGATCCGGTCATCGGGGTCGAAGTAGCCGATCTCGCGGGGGTTCGTCGGGTCGTTGAAGTCGATGACCGACACCCCGCCCTGGTACCAGGACTGCACGAAGAAGTTCTGGCCCGGGACCGGGATCAGGGAACCGTTGTGCGCGACGCAGGCCTGCTGGTCGCCCTGGTGGCGGTCGATCTTGTAGTAGGAGGCGAACTCCAGGGTGGAGTCGGCGCCCTCACCGTCGAGCGTGTAGATGGCGTTGGCGCCGCGCTCCGGACCGATCTCCTCGGTGCAGGTCGGGGCCCCACCGCCGCCGAGCTCATCGGTGAAGATCACCGCGCTCGCGTCGTTGGTGAAGGTGGCCGAGTGCCAGAACGCGAAGTTGGTGTCCTGGACGACCTCGGTCACGATCGGCTCGACGGGGTCGGAGATGTCCATCAGGATGCCGTCGCCCATGCAGGCGCCCGCGGCCAGGTCCTTGGACGGGTAGACGGTGATGTCGTGGCACCCCTCGGTGGGACGCAGCAGACCGTCCTGGTCGTGGTTGCCGCCGTCCGGGAAGAGGACCGGCTCGTTGACGATGGCGGCCGACGCGGGGTCGTCCAGCGGCACGTCGATGATCGCGATCTTGTCGTGCGGCGGCTGGCAGTTCGGGAACTCCTCGGCGGGCGCGTAGGAGGAGACGTACACGTACTCGCGCTCGTCGTCGCCCGGAACGAGGGTCAGGGTGTGCGAACCGCAGTCGGTGCGGACCGCGGCCACGTACTCGGGGGAGGTCTTGTCGGAGATATCGAAGATCCGAACGCCTTCGAAGCCGTCCGGGTCGGTCACCGGGGTCTCGGGGGCGCCGCACTCCTCGCCGGCGCGCGGATAGTCGACCGCGAAGTAGAGCAGGTCACCACTGACCGACACGTCGCCCTGACCACCGGGGCACAGGACCTCGGAGACGATCCGCGGGTCCTCCGGCTCGGAGACGTCGTAGATGACGAAACCGTCGTAGTTGCCACCGATCACGTAGTCGCCGGTGAAGGCCAGGTCCGAGTTGGTGCTGTTGACCGCCTCGGGCTTGGGGACGTTCGCGATGTGCTCGACGTTATCGCTGGTCACGCTGTCGGAGGGAGGGGTGTCTGCGTAGGCCGACGCCGGCCCGAGGAGGCCGGTGAACAGGGCCGCCGCCGCGGTGAGCGCGAACGCGGCCGAGCGTCGGAGGCCTCTCCCTGCCGGGGGAGCTGCGGACATTCTGTTCTCCTGTAGGTCGCATAGAGAGCGGGACGGTATGCGCGGGGGCCGCGGTCGAGGCCGCGGCCCCGCTCCTCCCGTCCTCGGAGGGGACGACGGGAGGAGGTCGTGGGGGCGGCTCAGCGACCCGGTCGGTAGGACGGCTGGGACTGCGGGTTGAACTCGTCGTAGGTGACGCGCTCGGCCGAGCGCAGGCGCGGGTCGGTGAGCTTCAGGACGTCGAGGCCTCGGGTGATGTCGGAGGAGTAGACGTGGCCGTTGTAGTAGTACGCCGACCAGGAGCCGCCGAGGACGAGCCGGTCGTCGTCGATCGGTTCACGGTCGAAGTAGCCGATCTCGCGGGGGTTCTTCGGGTCGTTGAAGTCGATGACCGATACGCCGCCCTGGTACCAGGACTGCACGAAGAAGTCCTGCCCCGGCACGGGGATCAGGGAACCGTTGTGCGCGACGCAGTTCTCGGTAGCGGTCTGCGTGCGCGGGATCTTGTAGTAGCTCTCGAAGACCAGTTCGGGGTCGTCGTCGGTGCCGTCGATCGTGTAGATGGCGTTGGCGCCGCGCTCGGGGCCGTAGTCCTCCGTGCAGATGGCTCCGCCGCCACCGCCGAGTTCGTCGGTGAAGATCACCGTGCTCGCGTCGTTGGTGAAGGTGGCCGAGTGCCAGAACGCGAAGTTGGTGTCCTGGACGACGTCGGTGACGACGGGGGCGGCCGGGTCGGAGATGTCCATCAGGATTCCGTCGCCCATGCAGGCCCCGGCGGCCAGGTCGATCTCGGGGTAGGCGGTGATGTCGTGGCAGCCGGTAGTGCTGCGGTTGCCGCCGTCCGGGAAGAGCACCGGCTCGTCGACGATGGCGGCCGAGGCCGGGTCGTCGATCGGGATCTCGATGATGGAGATCTTGTCGTGCGGCGGCTGACAGTTCGGGAAGGACGCCGACGGCGAGTACGAGGAGACGTACACGTAGTCGTTCTCCCCGTCCTTGCCCGGCACCAGGGTGTTGGTGTGGGAACCGCAGTCGGTGGCCACGGCGGCGACGTACTCCGGGGCGCTCTTGTCGGAGATGTCGAAGATCCGGATGCCCTCGAAGCCGTTCGGGTCGGTGGTGGGCACGGCCGGAGCGCCGCACTCCTCACCGGCGCGCGGGTAGTCGACGGAGAAGTACAGCAGGTCGCCGCTGACCGACACGTCTCCCTGTCCGCCGGGGCACAGGACCTCGGAGACGATCCGCGGGTCCTCGGGCTCGGAGATGTCGTAGACGACGAAGCCGTTGTAGTTGCCGCCGATGGCGTAGTCGCCGGTGAAGGCCAGGTCCGTGTTGTAGTCGTCCATGACGTCCGGCTTCGGGACGTTGGTCACATGGGTGACGTTGGCGCTGGTCTCGGCGTCGCTTTCGAAGGGCGTCTCGTCCGCGACCGCGGTCGTGGGGGCGAGGAGGGCCGCGATCAGGGCGGTCGCGCCCGCGAGGATCGTCGTGGATCGGGCTCCGCGGAACGGCGTGCGCCGGGAACGGGGGCGGACGGGGGATGACGCCATACGTACTCCTGATTCCGAATGGAGCGAAACAGGGAGAACGTACACAGTTCAACATCTACATGTACAGAGGGCAATAAAAGAAATATGGTTGTTAACACGCTCCGGAGTCGTCCGAGAACAGTCGAACATGGCGCCTGAAAAGGCGCTCACCTGCGCTTCGACCACTCACCTCTTTCCCAGGCGCGTCCTCGCCCGGCGCCCCGAAGGCACGGGTGGGCGGGAACCCCTCCCCTCTTCCGGCGGGCGTCCGACCTCCCCGAAGACGGCTCCTCGCACCGCCCCTCTCGAGGTTCCGGAACCCCCGGGCGACCGTTGAGACCTCGAGCCGGCCATGCCGAGAACCTCACGGCGGGCTCGTCCCGGAGTCCTCTCCGACTCCACGACTCCCCCTTCCGGTCCCCCGGAAGGCTCATTTCAGACATTGCGCTAATGAGAGGGCCCACGCCCCCCGAAAAGGGCCCTCTCGAATCGCCACGTCGCCCCCGTGTTCGGGCCCTACCTCCCCCGAATCACCCGCCGCCCACGCGAGAGAACGGACATCCCGGGACGATGATCCGCACTCCGTACTGGACAGGACCCCCACCGAGTGAGTAGAAAACCCGCAGGATGTCGCTTTCCCCTTTCGACACCCGGCGGTCCGTCCGGCCCGCCCACCCCACCCCTGGAGGAGACCTCGTGCGCCGCCTGGCACTCGCCGCCGGAACCGCCCTCGTACTGCTCGGAGTCTCCGCCTGTGGCGACTCCGACGACGGACGGGAGTCCGCCAACGTCATCGCCCCGGGCGCCCCGGGCGAGTCCTCCAGCCCGGCCACCGCCGATCAGATCGCCGCACTGGCCGAGGAGCAGGGCCACAACGAGGCCGACGTCACCTACCTGGTGATGATGATCGAACACCACTCCCAGGCGCTGGAGATGACCGACCTGGTCGAGGAACGCTACGAACGCGACGGCATCGAACGCATAGCCGACCGCATCGCCGCCGCCCAGGGCCCGGAGATCACCGCCATGGAGAGCTGGCTGGAGGAGAACGTCTTCGGCCCCGCCCGGGAGAACCCGGCCCACCAGAACTTCTGCGGCCTGGAGGGGGACGGGAGCCACCACTCGGGTGACGACGACATCCCCGAGTGCGATCTGGAGGTCGACCACGACGAGATGCAGGGCATGGTCTCCGACGAGGACATGGAGCGCCTGGCCGACGCCGAGGGAGACGACTTCGACCAGCTCTTCGTGGAGCTCATGACCGCCCACCACGAGGGCGCCGTCTCCATGGCCGTGGACGTGCTGTCCGAGGGCAAGGACCAGACCGTCATGCGGATGGCCAACGACCTCATCGCCGAGCAGAACACCGAGATCGCCCGGATGGAGGCGGTCCTGGAGGACTCCTGACCCCCTGAGCGGACGCGAGAGGGGCGCCTCGCCGGTCGGCGGGGCGCCCCTCGGGTCTCTTACCGGCGGGTCAGGCGGACTTCTCCTGGCGGCCGTCCTCGTCCAGCTGGGCGCGCGGCACGATCGTCGGGTTGACGTGCTGCTCGACCGACTCCCGGGTGATGATCACCTGGGCGACGTCCTCCCGGCTGGGCACCTCGTACATCACCGAGAGCAGGACCTCCTCGATGATGGCGCGCAGGCCGCGCGCTCCGGTCCCGCGGATGATGCCCTGCTCGGCGATGGCCTCCAACGCGTCCTGGGTGAACTCCAGCTCCACGTTGTCCAGCTCGAACAGGCGCTGGTACTGCTTGACCAGGGCGTTGCGCGGCTCGGTGAGGATCTGGATCAGCGCGGCCTTGTCCAGGTTGTGCACGCTGGTGATCACCGGCAGTCGACCGATGAACTCCGGGATCATCCCGAACTTGAGCAGGTCCTCGGGCATGACCTCGCCGAACAGCGCGGTCCCGGACGTCTCGCTCTTGGGACGCAGGACGGCGTTGAAGCCCATGCCCTGCTGCCCCGTGCGGGACTCGATGATCTGCTCCAGCCCCGCGAAGGCACCACCACAGATGAACAGCACGTTGGTGGTGTCGATCTGGATGAACTCCTGATGCGGGTGCTTACGGCCGCCCTGCGGCGGCACGCTCGCCGTGGTGCCCTCCAGGATCTTCAGCAGGGCCTGCTGTACGCCCTCGCCGGACACGTCCCGGGTGATCGACGGGTTCTCGCTCTTGCGGGCGACCTTGTCGACCTCATCGATGTAGATGATCCCGGTCTCGGCCTTCTTGACGTCGTAGTCGGCGGCCTGGATCAGCTTCAGAAGGATGTTCTCGACGTCCTCGCCCACGTACCCCGCCTCGGTCAGCGCCGTGGCGTCGGCGATCGCGAAGGGGACGTTCAGGATCCTGGCGAGGGTCTGCGCGAGCAGGGTCTTGCCCGACCCGGTCGGCCCCAGCAGGAGGATGTTGGACTTGGCGATCTCGACGTCCTCGTCACCGGGACGATCGCTCTCCGAACGGACCCTCTTGTAGTGGTTGTACACCGCCACCGAAAGGGCCTTCTTCGCCTGTTCCTGACCGATCACGTACGAGTCGAGGAAGTCGAAGATCTCGCGAGGCTTGGGAAGCGAATCCCACGTGAGTTCCGTGGCGTCGGCGAGTTCCTCTTCGATGATCTCGTTGCACAGATCGATGCACTCATCGCAGATGTACACGCCGGGGCCGGCGATGAGCTTCTTCACCTGCTTTTGGCTCTTGTTGCAGAATGAGCACTTCAGCAGGTCCCCGCCGTCGCCGATGCGTGCCACCCAGCCACTCCTCAAAACTAAGGCCGCCCCGTTCACGACACTCCTGTGGTGCCGAACGGACGGAAGCTCGACTTCCGTGCACCCGCTCACGACCGACCGGTCACGAACGGGGCGATCTGTGTGTCGCTCTCCGCCAGACTAAGCGAAAAACCGGACCGGCTTCACCACCGGGTCGTACCAGGCGGGTCACGAACCGGTCCGGCGCGTACTTCCGAGGCCGGAATTCCCCTTCCGTGAACCGTTGCACACGTATGTGAACTTTCCCGGGAAGAGGACTTCCGGCCGGGGCCCTACTACTTCAACGAGGCCTTGCGGTAAGGCAGCACGAAGTCGATCAGGCCGTACTCGACGGCCTCCTCCGCGGTCAGGATCTTGTCCCGCTCGATGTCCTTGGACACCTGCTCGGGGCTGCGACCCGTGTGCCGGGAGAGGGTGGTCTCCAGCTGCTGACGGATCCGGGTGATCTCGTTGGCCTGGATCTCGATGTCGCTCGCCTGACCGTGCATGCCCTCGGTGGCCGGCTGGTGGATCATCATGCGGGCGTTGGGAAGCGCGCCGCGCTTGCCCTTGGTGCCGCCCGCCAGCAGGATCGCCGCGGCCGACGCGGCCTGTCCGATGCACACCGTCTGGATGTCCGGGCGCACGAACTGCATCGTGTCGTAGATCGCCATGAGGGAGGTGAAGGACCCGCCCGGCGAGTTGATGTACATCTGGATGTCCCGCTCGGAGTCGAGCTGCTCAAGGGTGATGAGCTGGGCCATCAGGTCGTTGGCCGAAGTGTCGTCGATCTGGACGCCGACGAAGATGATCCGCTCTTCGAAGAGCTTGTTGTACGGATTCATCTCCTTGACGCCGTACGACGTACGCTCCACGTAGGACGGCAGGACGTAGCGGCTCTGGGGAGCCATCGAGGCCGCGCCGCCGATGAGACTGGGGTTGAACTCGGTCATTTCACGCCTTCCACGCACTGCGCCGATCCATGGACTGGGCCAGGTCAGCTCTGGTTACGGTCACTGGTCACGTCGAGGGTGCCCTCGAGCACCTCGTCGATGAAGCCGTACTCCAGCGACTCCTGGGCCGTGAACCAACGGTCACGGTCGGCGTCCTTCTCGATCTGCTCGACCGTCTGCCCGGTGTGCTCGGAGATCTTCTCGATGAACATCTTCTTCACGTAGAGCAGCTGGTCGGCCAGGATCCGGATGTCGGAGGCGGTGCCTCCGATGCCACCGGAGGGCTGGTGCATCATGACGCGGGTGTGCGGCAGCGCGTAACGCTTACCGGGCGCACCGGCGCACAGGAGCATCTGCCCCATGGACGCGGCCATACCGATACCCACGGTGCGCACATCGTTGGGGATGTACTGCATGACGTCATAGATCGCCATGCCCGCGGTAACGGAACCACCCGGCGAGTTGATGTACATGGTGATGTCCCGCTGCCGGTCCTCGGCGGACAGCAGCAGAAGTTCACCGACAAGGCGGTTGGCGATGTCGTCGTCGACCTGCTGGCCGAGGAACACGATTCGCTGGCGCAACAGGCGCTGAGGCGTCTGCTCAATAAAAGGGGAAAGCTGCGGGTCCGACGTACGAGCGTCGAATCGCGGGGACTCATCAAAGGTCGGCGGCACTCTCGTCACCTGCTCCGGAATCGAAACGGTTGCGATACAGCGACACTAACGCCGACGAGCGCCGGGCTCGTCCGGATAACGTCCCTGTTCGCTTTGAGCGCAGGGTGGGACCCCCTGCGAGACACACATATTCCTCTGCGGGCGAACAAAGGAGAACACCACGGGCCCCATCGATCGCGGTGGATCGATGGGGCCCGTGAGAGGGCTCGACGGCGACCCGACGCCGCCGAACGCGACTACTTGGAGTCGTCGGCCTTGGCGGCGTCCTCGTCCTTGTCGTCCTTCGCCTCGTCCTCGGAGACCTCGGCGGCGGCAGCGGCGGCGGCCTTGGCGGCCTCCTCCACGGCGTCCTCGTCAGAGGCCTCGACGACCTCCTGCTCGATGACGTTGCCGTCCTCGTCGGTCACCTTGGCGCCGGCCAGGACCACGTCCATGGCCTTGCCGCGGACGACCTCGGTGAAGGCCACACGGATCTGGTTCGACTCGACCAGGTGCTGGGCGAGCTGGTCCGGGCTGACACCCATGCGCTGGGCCTGCTCGAACACGTACTGGCTGAGCTCGCCCTGGTCGGCGCTCAGGTCCTCCTGGAGGGCCAGCTGGTCGAGGATGAACCCGGCCTTGACCGCCGAGTTGGCGCCGGTCTTCAGCTCCTCCTCGAACTCCTCCTCGGTCTTCTCCTGCGACTCGAGGTAGGCCTCCTTGGTCAGACCGCTCTGCGCGAGCTGCTGCTCCAGGCTCTGGCGACGACGGTCGATCTCCTCGTCGACGACCGCGTCGGGCAGCGGGATGTCCACCGACTCGATCAGCTTCTCCAGCGCCTTGTCACGGGCGGCGGAGAGCTGCTGCATGCGACGCACGTCGGCCATGCGCTTGCGCACGTCCTCACGCAGCTCGTCGATGGTGTCGAACTCCGAGGCCAGCTGGGCGAACTCGTCGTCCAGCTCGGGCAGCTCCTTCACCTTGACCGACTGCACGGTCACGGTGACGTCCGCCTCCTTGCCACCGTGCTCGCCACCGACCAGGGTGGTCTTGAAGGTGGCCTCGCCACCGGCCTCCATGCCGCGCAGGGTCTCGTCGAGGCCCTCCAGCATGGTGTTGGTGCCCACCTCGTAGGAGTAGCCGCTCACGGCCACGTCCTCGAGCTTCTCACCGTCGATCGAGGCCGACAGGTCGATGGACAGGTGGTCGCCGTCCTCGACGGGACGGTCGGCGCCCACGAGGGTCGAGAAACGCTCGCGCAGGGTGCCGATCTGCTCGTCGACCTGCTCCTCGGTGACGGTGGCGTTGTCGACCGTCACCTCGATGCCCTTGTAGTCCTTCACCTCGAACTTGGGTCGGATGTCGACCTCGGCGGTGAAGGCGAGCTCCTCGTTGTCCTCCAGCTTGGTGACCTCCACGTCGGGCTGGCCGAGCGCGAAGATCTCCTCCTTCTGGATGGCTTCGTTGTAGAGCTCCGGAACGGCGTGGTTGACCGCTTCACTGATCACCGCGCCGCGGCCGACATAGCGGTCGATCAGCCGCGCCGGCGCCTTGCCCGGGCGGAAGCCCTTGATCCGAACCTGCTTGGCGAGCGACTTGTAGGTCACGTCGAAAGCGTGCTCGAGCTCCTCGAAGGGCACCTCGATGGTCAGCTTGACCCGGGTCGGGCTGAGCTCCTCGACATCGGTCTTCACGGGGCGGTACTCCTAGGTTTGCCGGCTGGTGTCCGCGTCGGCCCGCAGGCGCACCACACAAACGGCGAATGCACGCGCGCACCCCGGTCGGTGATGACACGTTCTACTGGGGTGCCCTGCGACGGGCTGGGACTTACAGTTTCCTGCTGATCGCACCAAGTCTAGGGCAGATACACAGGGGGCCACGGCGTCCGGCCGAGAGCCGGACGACCGAGGACGGTTTCGTCGGGGTGGCGGGATTCGAACCCGCGGCCTCATGCTCCCAAAGCATGCGCGCTAACCAAGCTGCGCCACACCCCGTGACCCGGCGCCGCCACACCAATCCACAACGGATGTGCGACCAACGCCTTGGAGACTGTACTCTTGTCTCCATCGGCTCCACGAGTCTAGAGGAAACTCGAAGTCTCCGGCGCCATGCGGGCGTAGTTCAATGGTAGAACCCCAGCCTTCCAAGCTGGTCATGCGAGTTCGATTCTCGTCGCCCGCTCCACTCGAGGCGAGCTGTGTTCCTACGGGAACCGGCTCGTTTCGCCATTTCAACCGGGGGACGACCCCCGAACCCCCGCACCACTCGAGGCGAGCTGTGTTCCTACCGGAACCGGCTCGTTTCGCCATTTCAACCGGGGGGCGACCCCCGAACCCCCGCACCACTCGAGACGAGCTGTGTTCCTACCGGAACCGGCCCGTTCCACCACCTCAACCGGGGCACGACCCCCGAACCCCCGCACCACTCGAAACGAGCCGCGCCCCCACGAAAACCGGCCCGTTCCACCACTTCAACCGGGGGACGACCCCCGAACCCCCACACCACTCGAAACGAGCCGCGCCCCCACGAAAACCGGCCCGTTCCACCACCTCAACCGGGGCACCGGCGGGCGGGTGTGACGCGGGGGCTCCATGTCCGCTTCCGGCCGTTCTCGACCCCACCCGATCGGCCCTCACACGTTCAGAGCCGGCCGGACGGGCATGGGGAAGGGCCGCCCCCTTCGAAGATCACGCGACGCACTCGTCTCCGTGATGGGACTCACGCTCCACCCATACAATCCAAAGTGGCGCGCGTCACAATAACGTCGGCCCCTTCCGGTTCCCGCGTCCCCGAAAGCGGAATACCCACCTCGAAGAGGTACGTTGACCTTTCGGGCGGTCCCGTCGGCCCGATCGGGCACGGGCGCCTCTCGGGTTCGGTGAAACGGGGGCCAGATGACGGACACGGACGGGACGCACGAGGCGGGCCTGCCGCTCAGAGCGATCTGGTTCCGACGACCGGAGCCGCTGGAGGGCCCCGTCGTGGTCACGGGGGTCTTCGACGTCCTGCACGTCGGCCACGTGCGCTTCCTGACCTCCATCGCCGAACGCGGACTCCCCCTGGTCGTCGGGATCGAATCCGACGAACGAGTGCGCGCCTGGAAGGGCCCCGGACGCCCGATCAACCCCGCCGAGGAACGCGCCGAGACCATCGCGGCCCTCTCCTGTGTGAGCGGCTCCTTCATCATCGAGGGCTCTCCCTCGGTCGCCGACTGGGCCGCCTACGCCGATCTACTGCGTCCGCTCTCCCCCGCCGCCCTGGCCTTCACCGCCGGCGATCGCTACACCCAGGCGAAGATCCGCGGCGCCGAGGCCCTCGGAGCCCAGGCCTGGGAGCTCCCCTTCACCCCCGGCCGCTCCACCACCGCGGCTCTGGGACGGTTGGCGCACTCCCTCTAGGCATCAGGGTTCCTCGGCTCATCACGGCCTCCCGCCTGGGAAGGCGCGCGCCCTCTCCGGTGTTGACCCATGCGTGGCGAACCGATGTACGAAACGAGGCTGCCGATGATGTCAGGGAGGCCCTCCTACAGGGCGCTGGTCAACGACGGGAGCGCCCGAGGCCAGGAACTCCCCCCGGGGATCACCCGACGTGTCATGTCCTACGCGTCCCCGCACTGGCGCTCCATCCTGCTCTTCCTGATGGTGACCGCTGTGGGCGCGGGCATCGTCGTGGCCAACCCCCTGCTCCTGCGGGCCATCATCGACCAGGGCATCCTTCCCGGGAACACCTCGTTGGTGATCTGGCTGGCGATCGCCGCCGGGGTCCTGGCGCTCATGGAGGGCGTCATCACCCTCACCGGCCGCTGGCTCTCCTCACGGATCGGCGAGGGGGTCATCTACCTGCTGCGCACCCAGGTGTTCACCCACGTGCAGCGGATGCCGATCTCCTTCTTCACCCGAACACAGACCGGTTCCCTGATCAGCCGACTGAACACGGACGTGGTCGGCGCCCAGCGCGCCATCACCTCGGTCCTCCAGTCGGTGGTGTCCAACCTGATCAGCGTGGTCGCGGTGCTCATCACCATGCTGGCGCTGTCGTGGGAGGTGACCCTACTGGCGCTGGCCATGGTGCCGTTGTTCGTCCTGCCCGCGAAGTTCCTGGGCCGCAGGCTCGCGAACATCTCCCGCGAGGCGATGGACAACAACGCGGCGATGAGCTCCCTGATGACGGAGCGGTTCAACGTCGGCGGCGCCATGCTGGTCAAGCTGTACGGTCGCCCTGAGGAGGAGTCCCTGAACTTCTCCACGAAGGCCGCGCGCGTGCGCGACCTGGGGGTCCGTCAGGCGGTGATCGGCGGTCTACTGTTCACTCTGTTGGCCACCATCACGGCGTTGGCCATGGCGATGGTCTATGGCGTGGGCGGTGTGCTCGCGGTGGAGAACGCCTTCGAGGTCGGCACCCTGGTGGCGCTGACCACCCTGCTGGCCAGGCTGTACGGCCCGATCACCACCCTGTCCAACGTGCACGTGGAGATCATGACGGCCCTGGTCTCCTTCGACCGGGTCTTCGAGGTGCTGGACCTGGAACCGCGGATCAAGGAGAGCCCCAACGCCCTGCCGTTGCCGAAGGGCCCGTTGAGCGTCGAGTTCGACCAGGTGTCGTTCCGCTACCCGGGAGCCGCGGAGTCCTCGGTGGCCTCCCTCGAGCTCACCCCGCACACGGAGGCGGCCGAGGAGACCCAGGTTCTGAGCGAGGTGTCCTTCCGAGCCGAGCCGGGCCGGATGGTGGCGCTGGTGGGCCCCTCCGGGGCGGGCAAGACCACCCTCACCCACCTGGTCTCGCGTCTGTACGACCCGAACGAGGGCGAGGTGCGCCTGGGCGGCCTGGATCTGAAGGAGGTGACCGGGGAGTCCCTGCGCGCCTCGGTGGGCGTGGTCACCCAGGACACACAGCTCTTCCATGACACCGTGGGCGCCAACCTCCGTTACGCCCGGCCCGAGGCGACCGAGGCCGAGATGGAGGAGGCGCTGCGGATGGCGCGGTTGGGTCCTCTCCTGGAGCAGCTGCCGAACGGTCTGGACACCATGGTCGGCGACCGCGGCTACCGGTTGTCCGGCGGGGAGAAGCAGCGGCTGGCCATCGCCCGGTTGCTGTTGAAGGCCCCGTCGGTGGTGGTTCTGGACGAGGCCACCGCGCATCTGGACTCGGGTTCGGAGGCCGCGGTCCAGGAGGCTCTGGCCGTCGCCCTCCAGGGACGCACCTCGCTGGTGATCGCCCACCGTCTGGCGACGGTGCGTGAGGCCGACCAGATCCTGGTGCTGGAGGACGGTCGGATCCTGGAGCGCGGTACCCACGACGAGCTCTTGTCGGCCGGGGGCCTGTACACGGCCCTGTACCGGACCCAGTTCGCCTCCCAGGACCGCTGAGGGACTCGCGCGCGTCCCCGCTCGGGCGGGGGCGTGGCGCGGTCTCAGGCGGCCCCTGCCCCCTTGCCCGCCTTCTTCTCGCGTTTCCCGGCCTTGGCCTTCTTCTCCTTCTCGCGCTTCTTGTCCTTCTTGCGCTTCTTCTTCTCGGCCTTGGAGTGCTTGGCGCCCTTGGGTTTCTTCGGCTTCTTCGCGTCCTTGGACGTGACGTGGTCGACGAGCGCCTCGGGCAGGGGCGCGAGTCCGGGGCCGCCCTCGAAGATCCAGTCGTCGATGGCCTCCAACAGCTCGTCGTCGGTGATCCGACCGAGCCAGACGGGGCGTCCGCCGGCCGCTCGCCCCGTTCCGGAGGGTTGGACCACCACCACGTCGGCCTGGAAGCAGATGCCCAGACACTTGCTGGTGCGCATCGGGACACGGCGGGCGGCGTGGTCGTCGATGGAGCCGAGGCGGGCCAGCTGTGCCTCGTGATCGACGCCCGGGACCTTCTTGCGGGTGCCGCAGCAGCATCCTCGGCAGACGGTGAGCCTACAGGGCGCGTCGTCGATCGTCCTCACCACCCCGGGGTCCTGGGTAAGGTTCGCCTCACACGATCAGGATAGTCCTCTCGAAACCTATCCTCACCTGCGAATACACACTTTCTTCCGAGGACGTCGATCGTGCTCGGAAGCACGGAGCGGAGGGGGATCTCCCCCTCCGCTCCGTGTGCCGGGTCCTCCCCGGTCAGGACTTCTTGTTCTCCTGGGCGCGCTTGCGCAGGTACTCGGTGGCCGCTCCGGCCCCCTTGTCGATCTTGTCGTCGTGGGCGCCTCCGGTGGCCTTCTTGGCGGCGTCCGCGGCCTTTCCGACGACCCCTTCGACCTTGTCGGCGTTGTCTCCGACGGCCTTCTTCAACCGGTCGAACGCCTCTCCGGTACCGGACATGGGAACCCCCCTGGATCGGTCCTGACTTCTGACGCGATACCCGCTTCACCCCCGGTTCATGCGGTGAGAGGAGACACGGAGATCACACAAGCCTCGAAAGCGCCTCTGGGCTCTCTCTTTCCTAGATACCCAGAATCATCCGGGCGATCGAGAAGTAGATGAGCAGACCGGTGGCGTCCACGAGGGTCGCGACCATCGGCGAGGAGACCACGGCCGGGTCCACGCCGACCTTGCGGGCCAGCAGGGGCATCGACGAGCCGATGACGGCCGCCCAGGTGCAGATCGCGATCACCGAACATGCGACCACCACGGCGATGTCGGTCCCCACCAGGAGGGAGCCGATCACCAGGGCGATGCCCGCGAGCATGAATCCGAGCAGCAGCCCGACCCGGCCCTCCTTCCAGATCACCCCGGGCAGGTCGCGGACGCGCACCTCGCCGACGGCCAGGGCGCGCACGATCGCCGTCGCCGACTGGGCCCCGACGTTTCCGCCGGTTCCGATGAGCATCGGAACGAACATCGCCAGCGCCGTGACCTCCTCCAGGGTGGCCTCGTACACCTGCATCACGTTGATGGTGAGCGTGGCCGCGACGATGAGCAGCATGAGCCAGACCGAGCGGGCACCGACCAGACGCAGCACCCCGACGGAGACGTAGTGGTCGCCGACCGGGCTGGCACCGGACTGACGGGCCATGTCCTCGGAGTCGGCGGCCTCGATGACCTCCAGGGCGTCGTCGAAGGTGAACAGACCGACGAAGCGGTCCTCGGAGTCCACCACCGGCAGGGAGACCAGGTTGGCCTCCTGGATCAGTCGGGCGGCGTCCTCGACCTGTTCGTTGGCGCGCACCCGGGGCGCGAGCACGTCGACCAGGTCCTTGAGGATCCTGTCGTCGTCACTGACGACCAGGTCGCTCAGGGTGATGGTGCCGACCATGCGGCGGCCGTCGCTGACCACCGGAAGGATGTAGATCGTCTCGGCGTCGGCCCCTCGGGCCCGTACCACCTCCAGCGCGCGCCCGACGGTGAGGTCGCGGTGCAGGATGACCGTCTCGGGGGTCATGTACCGGCCGACCGAGTCCTCCGGGTAGCCCAGGAGGGCGGCGGTCATCTTGCGTTCGGCGGGGCTCAGACCGGCCAGTGCCCGGGTGGCGATCTTGGCCGGGGCCTCACCGATGAGACGGGCCCGGTCGTCGGGCTCCATCTCCTCCAGCAGGTCGTGGAAGTCGGTCCCGCGCAGCCCCAGGAGGATGTTCTGTTGCTGACTCGGATCGAGTTCCTCGAACACCTCCAGCTCCCGGTCCTTGTCCAGGAGCCGGAAGGGGATGATCGCCTCGCGTCCCGGCATACGGGCCAGTTCGTCCGCGATCTCGTGGGGTCTGTGTTCGGCCAACCAGAGCCTGATCCCTGTCAGGTCGCTGTTCTCGACCAGATCGGTGAGTTCTTCAGCGCGCTCGCCGTCCATGCGAAGCACCCCCTTGCGTCTCCAGAGCCCGACGGACACGCCTGTCGGGCCGGCAAAATCCGGAAAGGTCCGGGACCTCGGGGATCCCGGGTCCGGCCCCTCGTCACTGGTGTGGTGGACCGTGCGGAGTCGGCGCCCAGGGGGCGGAGAGGGAGGGCACGGCGATCCTGGGACGTGTACGAACGACCTCGTACCGGGGTCGGGGAACATGTCGACCCTACCGGCAGGAAGGGCCGACGCGGCTCACCGCCGTCCCCGTAGGCGGGGTCGGCCCGGATCGGCGGGTCGCTCCGAGAGGTGTCGGGGCGGCCTCGGAGAGAGGCCTCCGAAGCGGGGAAGCGCCGGTCGGAGGGGTGGTGAGGGTTTCCTCCGGGCTCAGGAACGCCAGAGGACGACGAGGGCGCAGTCGTCGTTCTTGTCCTTGCTGAGTGTGTCGACGACCTCACCGGCCCCGGTGGCGAACCCCTGGGTGACCAGGATGTCGGCCGTGCCCAGAAGACGGTCGATCCCGGCGTCCAGGTCCTCGCCCGGCGTCTCGATGAGCCCGTCGGTGCAGAGCATGATGGCGTCTCCGGGCCGGAGCCTGCCCTCGACGAAGCCGTAGGTCATCTCGGGGATGACCCCCAGGACGACGCCCTTGGCGTCGGTGGCGCTCCAGGAGCCCGCTCCACCGTCGTAGTGCAGGGCCGGCGGGTGTCCGGCGGAGGCGACCTGGTACTCGCCGGTGTCGGTGTCCACGCTCAGGTGGACGGCGGTCACGAACCCCTCACCGCCGCTGTTGCGCATGAGGTAGTCGTTGCAGTGGGCGAGGAAGTCCCGCGCGGGCACCGCGCCGATCAGTCCGCTGAAGGCACCGGACAGCATCAGGGCGCGGGTGCCGGCGTCCACTCCCTTGCCCGACACGTCCACCACCGCGATGTCGAGCCGGTTGCCGCGGAGTATGGACACGACGAAGTCGCCGCCGAAGGAGGAGCCGCCGGCCTGGCGCAGGACGGCGGTGCGTCCCCAGCCCTCGGGGAGTTCGGGGAGCCTGCCCTGGTGGCGGAGCCGGTCGCGCAGGTCCAGCAGCATCATCTCGCCGCTCAGTCCTTGGACGCCGAGGCGTTCGCGCACCCCGGACAGCAGGTAGGACAGGACGGCGGTGACCCCGATGGTGACCAACAGGCCGGGGCCCACCTGGCCGACGTCGAGGCGGGAGGCGACGAAGAGCAGGACCGCGGCGACCACGGCGAGCAGGAAGGCCAGGCTCTTGCGTTTGAGGAGCAGTCCGCCGGCCAGGACGGTGAGGATGGTGGAGCTCGGTGGGAACCAGCCGGCCGGGCCCCACACGGAGCCCACGCCGATCCCGACCGCCAGGGCGACGAGGGTGATGAGGACGAGCCGGTAGCGGAAGAGCACCTTGCGCTTGAGCACCGCGATGAATCGCTGCGCGGCGGAGCGCAGCATACGGGTGGCCTTGGCGGTCGGTGTGGGGTTCATTGATCCTCTGGCTCGGCGCGCCCGCTCGCCGGCGGGGGTCACTCCTGGTCGTCGTAAGGCGCACCGGTGCGGCCGGGGTCGCGTCGGGGCCTGTCCGTGTCGGCGGGCCGGACGGTGTGGGGACATGGTGGCCGGTGAAGAGGCGGCATCGCTGCGCCGCGGACGGCCATGGCCCGCCGCTGTGCACGAACTGTAGCGCTTGGAGTACCGGCGTGGCACGTGCCACAGGTGCCGTTCCACCCCATAACCCCGGGTTTGGGTTCCGCCTAAACCCGCGCGGAAGCCCTGTTCACCGGCGTTCGGTGGACACGGCCGCGAGACATGATCCCCTACAACGGCCGGTCGCGCCAGGGTCTTCAGGCCCGATTCGTCACCTATTCCACTTTCAAGCACGACAAAGCCCCCGTACAACACGCACGGGGGCCTTGTTCCGTTCATGTCGGGAGAGGCCTCGCGACCCCGACCAGGACGGGAATGTTACGGAAGCGGAGGAAGCTCTCCGGTCCGCTCGTAGGTGGAGAGCATCGCGATACGACGGGTGTGCCGCTCTTCGTCACTGTACGGAGTCGCCAGGAAGAGCTCCACGAAACGCGTGGCCTCCTCCAGGGAGTGCATCCGCCCGCCGATGCCGAGCACGTTGGCGTCGTTGTGCTCGCGCGCCAGCTTGGCGGTGTCCTCGCTCCAGGCCAGGGCGGCACGAACGCCCTCGACCTTGTTCGCGGCGATCTGCTCGCCGTTGCCGGAGCCTCCGATGACGATGCCCAGGGAGCCCGGGTCCTTCGCCACGCCCTCGGCGGCGCGTAGGACGAACGGAGGATAGTCGTCCACCGCGTCATAGACGGCCGGTCCGGCGTCCACGACCTCGTGGCCCCGCTCCTTCAGCCAGGTGACGAGGTGTTCTTTGAGCTCGAAGCCCGCATGATCTGATCCAAGGTAAACACGCACTTCACCAGTGTGGCACCTTCGGGGCGCGAACGACGCCGCGCCCCGGCCCGGGAGCGGGCGGGGCGCGGTGAGAGCGCTGCGGTGTACGTCTCGGCGTCGACCTGATCAGGCACCGGCCGCGGCCGCGGCGACGCTCAGACCCAGGGCGGCGAAACCCACCGCGGAGAGGATCGCGATCAGGTTGTACACGATGATGGCCTTGACGTCCTTGCCGAGGGGACCTGCCTTGGAGACCGCGGGCTTGTTGCTCAACTCACACCTCGTTTGGGTTCGACCGGGGAATGACCAGTCGGAATCTTTCCACACCCCACAACGCCTCCGTCACCGGGGCCGATTCCTCGCCGATGAGCCGATCCCGGGTGATACCGAGCACAGGATCAGGTCTGCACGGCCTTGACCTCGCAGAACTCCTCCAGGCCGGGCAGCCCCCACTCGCGGCCGTTGCCGGAACGCTTGTATCCGCCGAAGGGCGCGCGGGGGTTCAGCGCACCCCCGTTGAGCCGGACCTGACCGGCCCTCAGGGCACGGGCCACGGCCATCCCCTGCTCCGGTTCCGCCGACCACACGGAGGCGCTGAGGCCGTAGACGGTGTCGTTGGCGATCCGCACGGCCTCCTCCACGGTGTCGTAGGGGATGAGGGACATGACGGGGCCGAAGATCTCCTCTCGCGCGATACGCATGTCGTTGCGCACGTCGGCGAAGATGGTCGGAGCGACGTAGTAGCCGCGCTCCATGCCCTCGACCGGGCCGGAGCCGCCGGTCACCAGACGGGCCCCCTCCTCCACACCGAGGTCGATGTAGGCGCGGACCCGCTCCAACTGGGCCGCGGAGACGAGCGGTCCCAGCCGGGTGGACTCGTCGGTCGGATCCCCGGGGACGTACTTGGCCGCGGCGGCGACGGCCAGCTCCACGGCCTCCTCGTAGGAGTCGCGGTGGATCAGCGTGCGGGTGAGCGCGTCACAGCTCTGCCCGGTGTTGCGCATGACGTCGGCGACCCCGCGCTTGATCGCCTGGGTCAGGTCGGCGCCGGGCAGGATGACGTCGGGCGACTTCCCGCCCAGTTCCAGGGCGACCCGCTTGATCGTCGCGGCGGCCACCTCGGAGACCCGCGTCCCGGCCCGCGTGGAGCCGGTGAAGGAGACCATGTCGACCTTCGGGTGCGCGGCGATCGCCTCTCCGACCACGGGCCCGGCGCCGCTGACCAGATTGAACACACCGGGGGGCAGACCCGCCCCGTCGAACACCTCGGCCAGGGCGTAGGCGCTCAGAGGGGCGATCTCGCTCGGTTTGAGGACCACGGTGTTGCCCGCCAGCAGGGCCGGGACGGCCTTGAGCACGATCTGGTGCAGCGGATAGTTCCACGGGGTGATGGCGCCCACCACACCGACGGGCTCGTGCACCAGCAGGGAGTTGCCGACCCGCTCCCCCGTGAAGTAGCGCTCCCCGTGCTCCTCGACCAGGTCGATGTAGGTGCGGAACATCAACGCGGGCAGCCCGGCCTGGACCTTGCCGGAGAAGGTGACGGGGGCGCCCATGTCCCGCGTCAACAGGGCGGTGATCTCGTCGAGACGCGCGGAGAACAGCTCCAGCGCCTTGGCCAGATGGGTGACGCGCTGTCCGGAGGAGAGGGCCGCCCAGGCCGGGAAGGCGGCCGCCGCGGCCTCGACCGCGGCGTCGACGTCGTCGGTGGTGCCGGCCGGGACGCGATCGATGACCTGTTCGGTCGCCGGATCGATCACGTCCAGGGCCTCGTCGGAGGAGGAGTCTCGCCAGGTGCCGTCGATGTAGAGGGATCGCATGGGCCCACTGTCCCAGAGCCGCTTCGGCCTTGACCAGGGCATCGAGGAAGATCGCCCCGACGTCCGCGGGTCGCGGGCGCCGGGGCGGGGGGACGTTCAGCCCCAGTGCGGGGGCCGGTCGGCGATCAGCCGCGCGGTGGAGTCCTCGTCGGAGTCTCCCCACCCTTCGGAGCGTTCGTCACCGGTGATGTCGGGCAGGATCTCGAGGTCGTCGAGGAAATCGACACGGCGGTCGTCGTCAGGCCCTGGCATGGGGTCCCTCCCGGGTGGATCAGTCGAAGACGGGCTCACGGGTGCGGGTGCGCTTGAGTTCGAAGAACCCGTCGGTCCCGGCGACCAGACGCACACCGTCCCACAGCCTTCCGGCGTCCTCGCCGCGCGGGATCGGAGTGACGACCGGACCGAAGAACGAGACGCCCTCGACCTGGACGACGGGGGTACCGACGTCCTCTCCGACCAGTTCCATCGCCTCTCCGTGCGAGGCGCGCAAGGCCTCATCGTATTCGGTGGACCCCGCCGCGTCGGCCAGGTCGACGGGCAGCTCCGCGTCGGCCAGGGCCGCGCGCACCGTGTCGATGGTCCGGGGCTCCCCCTTGTCGTGGAAGCGGGTGCCCATGGCGGTGTACAGACGCCCCAGGACCTCGGGGCCGAAGCGCCGTTCGGCCGCGATGCACACGCGCACCGGCTCCCAGGCGGTCTTGAGGAACTCCCGATAGTCCGCGGGGATGTCGCGGTCCTCGTTGAGCACCGCCAGGCTCATCACGTGCCAGTCCACCCGGACCGGACGTACCTTCTCCACCTCCAGAAGCCACCGGGAGGTGATCCATGCCCAAGGGCACGCCGGGTCGAACCACATGTCCGCCCGGATCGTCCCCTGGTCGCGCCCACCGTCGTCCTGCGTCATCGACTACTCCTGTTCTCCAAGGCCGAAAACTTCGCCGCGTAGGTCACCAACCACGCACATCGGTTGCGCATTCCACCCCCGCGCGTGGCAGGATCGAAGCCGATTGAGACGACCTTCGGCCCGACGACGCCCACCCTTGTCGGCAGGCTCGCCGTGGTCGGTAACGATTCCGGCCGGCGACGACGGCGGCCGTGAAGGGAGCTTTGCGTGGCAGGGAACCTCACACGGGACGAGGCCCGGGGGCGGGCGCGGATCCTCAGCGTCGACTCCTACGCCGTGGAGCTGGACCTGACCACCGGGGACGAGACCTTCCGGTCCACCACCACGGTGCGTTTCTCCAGCTCGGAGACGGGGGCGCGGACCTTCATCGACCTGGTCGCGCCCAAGATGCACGGCGCGACCCTCAACGGCGAGGCGCTCGACGTCGCCGAGCTGTTCGATGGTGAGCGGCTCACCCTTCCCTCCGTGGCGGCCGAGAACGAGCTGACCGTGGTGGCCGACGCCGCCTACATGCGCACCGGCGAGGGCCTCCACCGCTTCGTGGACCCGGTCGACGACTCGGTCTACCTGTACAGCCAGTTCGAGACGGCCGACGCGCACCGCATGTTCACGTGCTTCGACCAGCCCGACCTGAAGGCCTCCTTCGAGCTGACCGTGTACGCGCCCCCGTCGTGGGAGGTCGTGTCCAACAGCGCCCCCGACGTGGAGCGCGAGGCCGCCGGCGACGAGCGCGTGCGCTGGCACTTCCCGGCCACCCCGGTGATGTCCACCTACATCACCGCGCTGATCGCGGGCCCCTACCACGTGGTGCGCGACGAGCACGACGGCATCCCGCTGGGCCTGTACTGCCGCGCCTCGCTCGCCGAGCACCTGGACTCCGACGCCCTGTTCGAGGTCACCAAGCAGGGCTTCGACTTCTTCCACGACCTGTTCGACGTGCGGTACGCGTTCGGCAAGTACGACCAGCTCTTCGTGCCCGAGTTCAACGCCGGGGCCATGGAGAACGCCGGTGCGGTGACCTTCCTGGAGGACTACGTCTTCCGTTCCCGTGTCACCGACGCCCGCTACGAGCGTCGCGCCGAGACCATCCTGCACGAGATGGCGCACATGTGGTTCGGCGACCTGGTCACCATGCGCTGGTGGGACGACCTGTGGCTGAACGAGTCCTTCGCGACCTACGCCAGCGTCTACTGCCAGGCCAACGCCACCAAGTGGACCGACGCCTGGACGACCTTCGCCAACGTCGAGAAGGCGTGGGCCCTGCTCCAGGACCAGCTGCCCTCGACCCACCCGATCGCCGCCGACATGGTCGACATCCAGGCGGTCGAGGTCAACTTCGACGGCATCACCTACGCCAAGGGCGCCTCGGTCCTCAAGCAGCTCGCGGCGTACGTGGGCGTGGACGCGTTCTTCGCGGGCGTGCGCGCCTACTTCAAGGAGAACGCCTACGGCAACACCGAGCTGAAGGACCTCCTCAAGCACCTGGAGGCCGCCTCCGGCCGTGACCTCTCCGGCTGGTCCCGTGAGTGGCTGGAGACCACCGGCGTCAACACGATGCGCCCGGAGTTCGAGGTGGACGCGGACGGGAACTTCACCTCGTTCGCCGTGCTCCAGGAGGCCGCCTCCGAGCACCCGACGCTGCGTTCGCACCGCCTCGCGGTGGGCCTGTACGACCGCACCGAGAACGGCATCGTGCGCCGCGAGCGTGTGGAGCTGGACGTCAGCGGTGAGCGCACCGAGGTCGCCGAGCTGGTCGGCAAGGCCCGCCCGGACCTGGTGCTGATCAACGACGACGACCTCACCTTCACCAAGATCCGTCTGGACGAGCGTTCCCTGCGCACCGTGGTCGAGGGCGTCGGCGAGATCCGCGAGTCCCTGCCGCGCGCGCTGGCCTTCGGCGCCGCCTGGGACATGACGCGCGACGGCGAGATGGCCGCCCGCGACTACGTCGAGCTGGTCATCTCCGGGATCAGCGGCGTGGACGACGTGATGGTCGCCCAGACCCTGCTGCGGCAGGCCGCGGGCGCGATCGTCAACTACGCCGACCCGGCCTGGCGCCCGATCGGCTTCGAGAAGCTGGGCTCCCGCCTGCGCGAGCTGCTGTCCTCGGCCGAGCCCGGCGGCGACCTCCAGCTGGCCTACGTCAACGCGCTCGCCTCGGTGGCCGTGACCGAGGCCGACCTGTCGCTGCTGCGCGGTCTGCTCGACGGCGCGATCACCGTGGACGGTCTGACCGTCGACACCGACCTGCGTTGGACCCTGCTGCGCCGTCTGGTCTCCACCGGTGAGGCCGGCGAGGCCGAGATCGACGCCGAGCTGAAGGCGGACCCGACCGCGGCCGGTCAGCGCAACGCCGCCGGCGCCCGGGCCGCGATCCCCACCTCCGAGGCCAAGGAGGCCGCGTGGGAGCGGATCGTGGGCGGCGACCTCGCCAACGCCGAGTTCCGTTCGGTGCTGGTGGGCTTCACCGAGCCGCTCCAGGCCGACCTGTACCGTCCCTTCCTGGACCGGTACTTCGCCCGGCTCGCTCCGGCCTGGGAGAGCTGGACCGGTGAGTTCGCGCAGTCCTTCGCCGAGATCGCCTACCCGAGCCACCTGGTGGAGGAGGCGACCCTGGAGCGCACCGACGCCTACATCGCCGAGAACTCCCCCGCTCCGGCGCTGCGTCGTCTGCTGATCGAGGGTCGGGCCGGGGTGGAGCGCGCCCTGCGCGCCCGCGCCACGGACATCGCCGCCGGCGCCGAGGGCTGATCTCGGACCGTTCGGTCGACCGTCACGGCGGCCCCGGGGTTCCTCCCCGGGGCCGCCGTCGTGTTCCTAGTCCCGGGTCCAAAGACCCAGGGGGCCCAGGGCCCTGCGGATGCGGCCCACCATGCGCGGGTCGGCGGACAGTTCGTCCACCAGGACCGGTTCCCCTTCGCCGCTGGTGAGCGGGATCCGCCAGTTCGGGTACTCCGTGGAGGTCCCGGGTTGGTTCTGCATGCGCCGCTCCCCCACCACGTCGGTGAGCGCGACGCCCAGCATCCGCGCGGGGGTGGCCTTCAGGTAGGCGTGCATCGCCGCGACCACCGCCGGGGGGTCGGCCATAGGATCCACACCGGCGTCCAACAGGCCCAGTTCGACGAGGAGGTCCCGCCAGCGACCCACCCGCTCCTCGGAGTCGGCGAGTTCCTCCTTCAGAGGACGGTCGAGCAACCCCAGACGGGCGCGCAGGTCGACGTGTTCGGCGGACAGGTGGGAGGCCACCGGCGGGAGGTCGTGCGTGTCGACCGTGGCCAGACAGTCGCGACGCCACCGACCGGGGGCGATCGGGCGTCCGTCCTCGTCGTTCTCGAACCAGAGCACCGAGGTCCCGAAGACGCCCCGGTCGGACAGGTGCTCGCGCACCCACGGCTCGACGGTGCCCAGGTCCTCGCCGATCACGATCGCGTCGGCCCGACGCGCGGCCAGGAGCAGGGCCCCCACCATGCCCTCGTGGTCGAACCTCAGGTAGGTGCCCTGGTCCGGGGAGGCGCCCTCGGGGACGCACCAGAGACGGAAGAGACCCATCACGTGGTCCATCCTCAGCCCGCCCGCGTGGCGCAGGTTGTGGGCGAGGATCTCCTGCAACGGCCGGTAGCCCGTACGGGCGAGTTCGGTGGGGTGCCACGGAGGCTGCCCCCAGTCCTGCCCGAGCCGGTTGAACTCGTCGGGCGGTGCCCCCACGTGCAGGCCCCGGACCAGGGCGTCGCCGTACATCCAGGAGTCGGAACCGCCCGGCCGGACCCCGACGGCCAGGTCGTGCACGATGCCCACGCTCATCCCGCCTTCGAGGGCGTTGCGCTGGGCGTGGGCGAGCTGTTCGTCCAGGATCCACTGGAGCCAACGGTGGAACTCCACCCGATGCCACCGTCGCAACGCCTCCTCGCCCACCGCGAGCGCGCCGACGTCGCGCAGGTGGGCGGGCCAGGTCCGGTGGTCGGGGCCGTACTCCTCCGCCAGCGCCGACCAGGTCGCGAACTCGACCAGGGGGCGGCCCTCCCGTTCCAGGTAGGAGCGGAGCCGCTCCTCCCGTACCGGGGTCCTGGGCACCTGGAAGAGCACCTCCAGCGCGGCGCGCTTGGCCTCCCAGACCGCGTCACGGTCCAGCAGGTCCGCGGTCCTGCCGCGTTCGCGCAGGGGGCGGGCCAGACGCTGCACGCTCTCGCGCCGGGTCGGGTCGAGGCGCGCGTACTCGGGCACGTCCTCGACCCGGATGTAGAGGGGGCTGGTGTAGCGCCGGCCGACCGGGAGGTAGGGCGAGGCCTCGATCGGGGGAACGGGCTCGGTGGCGTGGAGGGGGTTGATCATGGTGAAGTCGGCCCCCAGATCGCGGGCGCTCCAGTCGGCGAGTTCGGCCAGGTCGCGCAGGTCGCCGGTCCCCCAGGAGGCCCGGGATCGCACGCTGTAGAGCTGGGTCATCAACCCCCACAGCCGGGGGTTCTCCCGGAGCGCGGTGGGTTCGATCCGATCGGGGACGACCAGCAGCGGGGCGGTGTGCTCTCCGTCCCGGTCGGTCACCCGCAGAGTGTGCGTCCCCAGTGGCAGGCCCGGGTCGAAGGGCAGCAGGGAACCGTCGGCGGTCTCCACCGTGCTGCGGACCCCCTCCGGCAGCACCGGGTCCGGGGCCTTGCCCTCACGGACCACGACGGCGGGCGGGAGCGGTCCGCGGCCCGTCTCCGGGGAGGACCCGGGGTCGGACGGATCCACCCCCAACGCCTCCAGGACATGGCGGATCGTCTCCGGGGAGACGGACACCCGCCGTCCCCGCCAGTCCTCGTATGCGGTCGCGACCCCGTACCGCTCGGCCACCCTGGCAAGCTGAACGTCCTTCACAGAGAACGATCATGCCCCACCTGGGCTTCCGTACACCGGAGGCCGACCCGGCGTGGGGTCGAAAGATCGCCCCCGAGCCGTCGACGAGGCCCTCGGGCGCTCTCCGGAACGAGTCCGATATCCCATCGCGCCCGAGACGGACGAACTGCATAATCGAAAGCGTGCTCGCCAACTACCGGCGCCTTTTCGCCGTGCCCCACGTCACGTCCCTTCTCGTGTGGTCCCTGACCGCCAGGTTCTACACGCCGGGACTGATGATCGCGGTCACCTTCCTGGTGGAGGGTTGGACCGGTTCCTACACCCTCGCCGGTCTGGTCGCGGGCGCCTTCACCCTGGGGATCGCGCTGGTGGGACCGTTGCGCGGACGGATGGCCGACCGCGGCGGCTCCGACCGGCTGGTGCTGGTGTGCGGTGTGGTGTTCACCCTGGGCCTGTTCGCCCTGGCCCTGTTGCCCGCCTCGCTGTGGTGGCTTTCATTGCCGTTGGCCCTCGGAACAGGGCTGTTCGGCACTCCCGCCAACCAGATCGTGCGTGCCCTGTGGCCACGCCTGACACGAGGCCCCGAACGCCAGGCCATCTACGCGGCCGAGGCCACCACCCAGGAGCTCCTGTTCGTCTTCGCCCCGGTCCTGACCGCCGCCGTGGTCGCCATGGCCGGTCCCCGCCAGGCCCTGCTGATGCTGGGTGTGCTGGGGCTGTTGGGCGCGGTGGGGTTCGCCTGGGCGTTGCGCCGTGCCGGGGTGACCGGACCCGCGCCGGTCGAGGAGGCCCTGGAGGGAGAGGTCGCGGAGAAGGGCGACAAGGGCCCTCGCGGGAGCCTGCTGTTCCATCCCGCCCTGTGTCTGCTGTTCGCGATGTGCCTGCTGATCATCTCCGGTGTGGTCGGGATGGACCTGGTCATCGTGGCCTGGGCCAACGAGCTCGGCGCGCCCCAGTACGTGATGGTCCTGGCCTCGGTCTGGGCCCTGGGTTCGCTGGTGGGCGGTGCGGTCTCCGGCATGTTGAAGGGGGCCCCTCGGCTCACTCTGCGGGCGTTCGCCGCCGCGCTGGGCATGGCGGTCCTCATCCCCTTCGTCCCGCCGATCTCCCACCTGCCCACCCCGCTGCTGATCACCCCGCTGCTGTTCGTCTCGGGGCTGGCCCTGGCCCCGACCCTGGCCGCCATGATGGGAAGGCTCGGCGATACCGCCCCCTCCCACCGTCGCGCGGAGGCGTTCGGCTGGATGTCCACCGCCATGAGCACCGGGGCCGCGGTCGCCGGCCCGCTCACCGGAGCCCTCGTGGACACCAACGGCATCGCGGGAGGGACGGTGGGCGCGGCCTCACTGGTCCTCCTCGCCGCGGTGCTCACCCTCTTCCTCCCCCGCACGGGGGCCTCCACCGCCCCTCCCGCGGACGTTCCGGAAGAGCCGGCGTCCGACGGGACGGCCGTCCCCCTCGCGACGGACGGAGGCGATCGGATCAGTCCGTCCAGCCCTCGGGGACACGGTGGGCCCACGGTCGGGCCCGTTCCAACTGAGCGGACAGGGACAACAGCGTCCCCTCCCCGCCCATCCTCCCCGTGAACATCGAACCGATCGGCAGGCCGTCCTCGGTGTGGTGCAGCGGGACGCTCACCGACGGCTGCCCGGACACGTTGTAGACCGAGGTGAAGGGCGAGAACCAGGTCATCAGCCGGAACTCCGTCTCGGGGCCGTCCCCGGTGAAGTGGCCGACGGGGACCGGGGGCGACGCCAGCGTGGGACTGAGGACCACGTCGTAGACCTCATGGGCCGTGAGCATGGAGCGCGCCCCTCGTTGCAGGCGGCCCCAGGCCGCGACCAGGTCGGGGGCGGCGGTGGAGCGGGCGCGCTCGCGCAGCCACCGGTTGATGGCGGTGAGCTCGCCCTCTCGGGCCGGGTCCACGGGGATGGTCGAGGCGACGGCCTCCCACAGGTACTGGAAGTCACGGGCGTAGGAGCCGCCGAAGTGGGCGTCGGTGGGGGTCTCGATCTCCTCCACCTCGTGCCCCAGGTCGGTCAGGATCCTCAGGGTCCTTTCGTGCGCGGCGAGGACCTCGGCGTGGACGGGGATCCCCGCCGTCCCGGTGTCGGCGTAGTGCCCGATCCGCAGCCGTCCCGGTTCGCGGAGGACGTGGTCGGCGAAGCTCGTACCGGGGGCCGTCGGCGGGGCCGGGTAGACGTCTCCGGGGGCACTGTCCGCCATGACGTCCAGGAGCAGGGCCGCGTCCAGGACGGAGCGGGTCAGGGGCCCCGAGGTGGAGAGTCCGAACAGCTCGGCCCGGTCGGCTCCGGTGGAGATCCTGCCTCGGGTGGGCTTGAGGCCGAACAGTCCGCAGACGGAGGCCGGGATCCTGATGGAGCCCCCGCCGTCGCTCGCGTGGGCGACGGGCGCGAGTCCGGCCGCCACCGCGGCCGCGGCCCCTCCGCTGGAGCCGCCGGGCGAGAGCCGTGTGTCCCAGGGGTTGCGCGTGGGCGGGGCGACGTCGTTCTCGGTGTAGCAGGTCGACCCGAATTCGGGGGTGTTGGTCTTTCCGAGGAGGACCGCCCCCGCTTCGCGCAGTCGACCGACGACGGCGGAGTCGTTCGGGGCGACGAGATCGGCGTGGAGTCGTGAGCCGAAGGTGACACGGGCGCCCGCGAGGGGATCCAGGTCCTTGATCGGCAGAGGGATCCCGAGAAGCGGGGGGAGTTCCTCCGGCGTGTCGCGAACGATCCGGTTTCGGGCATTACGGGCCTGTTCCAGGGCACTTTTCTCAAGGACCGAAATATAGGCACCGTAACGGTCGTCGAGACGGTGAATCCGGTCCAGATAGTGCTCAGTGATCTCAACAGGCGACAGTTCACCACTGCGGATCGACGCCGCGAGCCGATGAAGGGGAAGGTCGTGAATCCGTGTCATGCCGATCGAGATTAACGGGGTAGGGCAACGGGCACCACGGCGAATGAGGTAGGTCTTCTCTAGAGAGACAGAGAAAAGGAAATCCTTCCCCGCCCGAGGTATCCGAACACATGGAGGACCACGAGTACCAGGGAGGGAAAGTGTGAGATCCAATGCACTAGGACTCGCTTATGGATGGAACTACCCTGTCCGACGTGGAATCGGCAACCAGAGTGAACAGTCGTAGCCCATCGTCCGGCGGTTCGGATCCCGACCCGCCCGAAGCCCTCTTCTTCCCCAACCAGCGCAAGGAATCCAGCACCAAGGCCCTCTACGGTGCCCTCAAGGCCAACGACGCCATGCGTCGGTGGATCATCCGGAGCACCGTGGCCGCCCTGGTCGCGGGCGGCTGCGGCATGCTCACCGGCGACTGGCGGGTCGGAGTCACCCTCGGACTGATCACACTGGTCTCGGTCATGGTGTGGAGCTCGCGCAGGGAATCGGAGATCCCGCGCTGGCGTAAGCCCTCGGCGGCACAGCGTCGCACCGAGGCCCAGCTCAAGGTCATGAAACAGCTCGGCTACCGGGTCCTGCACGCTCGCGCCGTGCCCGGCGGCAACGGTCAGATCGACCACTTCATCGTCGGTCGACGCGGCGCCTTCGCGATCGACTCCGAATCCTGGGACAAGCGCCTGCCCCTGCGCAACAAGCTGGAGAAGCTCTACCACGGGCGGTTCAGCAAGAACGAGAGGATCGACGAGGCCCTGGAGGAGGCCAAGCGGGCCGAGGAGCTCATCAGCGAGGAACTCGGCCGTGACATCAAGGTCCGGGCCTCTCTGGCCATCTACGGGCCCGGCATGCCCTGGGACAGCCACCGGCTGCGGGGCGTGGACATCATCACCGGGACCAAGGTCCGCAAGTGGCTGCGCACCGGCCGCGACCGGCTCAGTGAGACCGAGATCGAGGAGATCTATCAGGCCGCGAAGAAGGCTCTGCCACCCCGTTACTGACCCCGACCCCCTGTCCGCCCTCGGGCCCGGAGCCCCCGTACCACGGAGCCTCCGGGCCCGACGCATGTCCGCTCACCCCAGGGCGAACCAGGGCGAACATCCCCCGATGTCTCATAATACGGAACAGCCGTCTCCCCGATCGAGACCGAAGCTGTCCGCGAGGGGGGCTACCATCGTGGGGAAACACCTGTAACGAGGGGAGCCCAACCCATGCCGGCCCTACGCTCACGCACGGTCACCCACGGCAGGAACATGGCAGGCGCACGCGCCCTCATGCGCGCCACCGGTGTAGAGCGTGAGGACTTCGGCAAGCCCATCGTGGCCGTGGCCAACAGCTTCACCGAGTTCGTCCCCGGTCACGTGCACCTGCGCGAGGTCGCCGCGGTCGTCGCCGACGCCATCCGCGAGGCGGGCGGGGTCCCCCGCGAGTTCAACTCCATCGCCGTCGACGACGGCATCGCCATGGGCCACGGCGGCATGCTGTACTCGCTGCCCAGCCGCGAGCTCATCGCCGACTCCGTCGAGTACATGGTCAACGCCCACTGCGCCGACGCCCTGGTGTGCGTGTCCAACTGCGACAAGATCACCCCGGGCATGCTGCTCGCCGCGATGCGGCTGAACATCCCCACCGTGTTCGTCTCCGGCGGCCCGATGGAGGCCGGCAAGGTCACCGTCGTGAACGGCACCGCCACCACGGTCCGCAAGCTCGACCTGATCAACCCCATGATCGCCGCCGCCGACGAGAGCGTCTCCCAGGCCGAGCTGGACGAGATGGAGGAGAACGCCTGTCCGACCTGCGGTTCCTGCTCGGGCATGTTCACCGCCAACTCGATGAACTGCCTCACCGAGGCGATGGGCCTGGCCCTGCCCGGCAACGGCACCGTCCTGGCCACCCACACCGCCCGCCGGGCCCTGTACGAGGACGCCGGTCGCCTGGTCGTGAAGGCCGCCAAGCGTTACTACGAGGACGACGACGCCTCGGTGCTGCCCCTGTCCATCGCCACCCCCGCCGCCTTCGGCAACGCGATGGCCCTGGACGTGGCGATGGGCGGTTCCACCAACACGATCCTGCACCTGCTGGCCACGGCCACCGAGGCCGGTGTGGACTTCGGGCTGCCCGAGATCGACGAGATCTCGCGCCGGGTCCCCTGCCTGTGCAAGGTCGCGCCGAACACCGAGAAGTACCACATCGAGGACGTCCACCGGGCCGGCGGCATCCCCGCCATCCTGGGCGAACTGGCCCGAGGCGGTCTGCTCGACACCTCACTGCCCACCGTTCACGGCGAGACCATCGGCGAGGTGCTCGACCGCTGGGACATCGTCTCGGAGACGGTGAGCGAGGAGGCCCTGGAGCTCTTCCACGCCGCCCCCGGAGGCCGCCGCACCACCAAGGCCTACTCGCAGAGCGTCCGCTGGGACACGCTGGACACCGACCGCGAGAAGGGCTGTATCCGCTCCGTGGAGCACGCCTACACCAAGGACGGCGGGCTGGCCGTGCTGTTCGGCAACCTCGCCCCGGACGGCGCGATCGTCAAGACCGCCGGCGTGGAGGAGGAACTGTGGACCTTCTCCGGCCCCGCCAAGGTCTTCGAATCCCAGGAGGACGCGGTCGACGGCATCCTCAACAAGCGGATCGTCCCCGGTGACGTGGTCGTCATCCGCTACGAGGGCCCCAAGGGCGGCCCCGGTATGCAGGAGATGCTGTACCCGACGAGCTTCCTGAAGGGACGCGGTCTGGGCAAGGCCTGCGCGCTCATCACCGACGGCCGCTTCTCCGGCGGCACCTCGGGGTTGTCCATCGGGCACGCCTCCCCGGAGGCCGCGGCCGGGGGCGACATCGCCCTGGTCGAGGACGGCGACGTCATCGAGATCGACATCCCGAACCGGGGCATCGTGCTGCGGGTCCCCGAGGACGAGCTGGACACCCGACGCGAGCGTCTGCTCAAGGAGCTGGGCCGGTTCCGGCCGCGCGACCGCGAGCGTCCGGTGACCGCCGCGCTGCGCGCCTACGCCGCGATGGCCACCTCGGCCTCCACCGGCGCGGCCCGCGACATCTCCCAGATCGAGCGCTGACCGACCCGGGGCCCACGCCCGAGGGACGTGGGCCCGAGGACCCGACGTGGTCCCACCGGACCGTGGTCGGTTCAGGAACAGCAGCCGCCCCCGCAGCACCCGCCACCGGTGGGGGCGGCGGGGGCGGACGCGCGTCCGCCCACCGCGACGGTGGACAGCAGGCGCACCGTGTCGTCGTGCCCTCGCGGGCAGTCCGCCGGGGCGTCGGAGTCGGCCATGGGCCGGGAGAGCTCGAAGGTCTCGCCGCACTCGCGGCAGCGGAAATCGTATCTGGGCATGGGCTCAGGATAGATCCGCGCTCGAGGTCCCCGGCAGGGCGACGCCCCCGGAGCCGGGCCGGGGAAGGGCTCCGTCTCCGAGGGCGTTCACGGGACCGGGTGGGACGCGTGCCCCCGACCCCGCGGGCCGCCTCAGGCGGCCAGATGCGCCATGTACGGCTCCCACTGGGGGTCGCCGTGCAGGTCACCGTTGATCAACCGCCAGTGGGGTCCCTTGGGCACCTTGGGGGTGATGTGCAGTTCCCAGCCGATCTCGTCCAGGAACTTGTCCGCCTTGCGGTGGTTGCAGGGCTTGCAGGCCGCCACGACGTTCTCCCACACGTGGGCACCGCCCCTGCTTCGAGGGATGACGTGGTCGATCGTCTCGGCCTTCTTACCGCAGTAACCGCAGGTGTGCCTGTCTCTGCGCATGAGCGCCACTCGGGTGAGGGGCACCCTGCGGCTGTACGGAACACTGATGTAGCGCCTGAGCCGGATCACCGACGGCACGTCGTAGGAGCGGGTGGCCGAATGCAGCATCGCCCCCGTGCCGTCCTCGTGGACGACCTCCGCCTTCTCCCGCAGAACGAGCAGGATCGCTCTGCGTAGCGGAAGCGTCGTCAATGGTTCGAAGCTGGCGTTGAGCAGCAGCACGTGGCGGCGGGCGGTGCCTGGACCACCCTCCCGGCTGCGTCGGGCGCTCATCGCGTCACCCCGACGGTCGTCGTCGACCGCCGTGTCTCCTTCCCGGTCGGCCGTTCGGCCGCCCGGGAAACCTCCCTGTGCACCGGTTCGAAGACCGATGTCTCCTTACGCCTTGCCACACGGACCTCCCGGTGGTTCCCGCCGAGTTGCGTCCCGCATTCAGTTTGCTGGGTGGAACCGTCCCGGCGCCACCCCAATTTACGTCGGGCGTCCAGAAAACCGCTCGTTGTCGCTTTCTGGAACCCATTGTGCGGCCGAGAAGCCGGGTTTCACGTTGCCGCCGCGCCGAACACACACGGTGAGATATGGGTGGATAGGGTGCGAAGTATGAGCGAACTCCGCTATCCCCCGGCCCAACGGCTGGACATCCAAGAGAACCTGCACGGCCACATGGTCCGGGACCCCTACCGATGGTTGGAGGAGGCCGACTCCCCCGACACCAAGGAATGGTCCGACGCCCAGGACGACCTGTACCACCGACTCGGCTCCGAACACGTCGCCCGCGATCCCTTCGCCGAACGGCTCCGCTCACTCATGGGTGCCGGGAACGTGGGGGTGCCGGTATGGCGGGGCGAGCGCCGCTTCAGCACCCGTCTCGGCCCCGGCCAGGAGCACTCCGTACTGTCCGTCCAAGACGGCGACGGCCCCGAGCGCACCCTGATCGACCCCGGGGTCCTGGACCCGAGCGGAACGACCACCCTGGACTCCTGGAGCCCCTCCCCCGACGGCCGTCTGCTGGCCTACCAGCTCTCCGAGGGAGGCGACGAGGAGTCCCTCCTGCGCCTCATGGACGTGGACTCGGGGGAGCTCGTCGACACCCCCATCGACCGCACCCGGTACAGCCCGGTGGCCTGGCTACCGGACGGCTCGGCCTTCTACTACGTGCGCCGGCTGTCCACCGACCTGGTCCCCGAAGGCGAGGAGAGCTACCACCGCCGCGTCTACCTGCACCGGTTGGGAACCCCCGCCGAGGAGGACGCGATCGTCTTCGGCGAGGGCCGGGACAAGACCGAGTACTACGGCCTGTCCATCAGCACGGACGGCCGTTGGCTGGTGCTGTCCTCGGCCAAGGGCACCTCCGCCGCCATCGACCTCTGGGTCGCCGACCTGCACGAGGGCCCTCTGGAGAGCCCCCGCCTGGTCACCGTTCAGGAGGGCGTCGACGCCGACACCGGCGCCCGGGTCGGCCGCGACGGTCGCCTGTACCTGCTCACCGACCGCGACGCCCCGCGCGGACGTCTGTGCGTGGTCGACCCGGCCTCACCCGGGTACGAGAACTGGACCACCCTGATCCACGAGGACGAGGAGGCGGTGCTCCAGGGACACGCCCTCCTCGACGGCGAGGAGCTCGACTCCCCCGTGCTGCTCGCGGTCTGGAGCCGGCACGCGATCAGCGAGATCACCCGCCACGATCCGGCCTCCGGAGAGCTCCTGGGCACCCTGCCCATGCCCGGGTTGGGGAGTCTGGCCGGTCTGACCGCCCGCCCCGAGGGCGGCCACGAGGCGTGGTTCGGCTACACCGACAACACCCACCCCTCCTCGGTCTACCGCTACGACGCCCGCGCCGACACGGTGGAGCGTTGGGCCCAGGCCCCCGGCGAGGTCGACCTGCCCGAGGTCCGCACCGAGCAGGTGTCCTTCACCTCCAAGGACGGCACCACGGTCCGGATGCTGGTCGTCTCCCCGGTCGCTCCGGCGGACGGCCCCCGGCCGACCATCCTGTACGGCTACGGCGGCTTCCAGATCCCGATGACCCCCTCCTACTCCGCGACGATCCTGTCCTGGGTCGAGGCCGGCGGCGTCTACGCCGTGGCCAACCTGCGGGGCGGCCTGGAGGAGGGCGAGCAGTGGCACCGC
This sequence comes from Nocardiopsis alba DSM 43377, assembly GCF_000341225.1. GTDB lineage: Bacteria > Actinomycetota > Actinomycetes > Streptosporangiales > Streptosporangiaceae > Nocardiopsis > Nocardiopsis alba. The sequence goes on along the minus strand of NZ_ANAC01000007.1, from coordinate 130,774 downwards.
GACGGCATGCTCGGGAAGAAGCAGAACGTGTTCGACGACTGCGCGGCGGCCGCCGAACACCTGATCTCCTCGGGTGTCACCGACACCGACCACCTGGCGATCATGGGCGGCAGCAACGGCGGCCTGCTCGTGGGCACCATGGTCACCCAGCGACCGGACCTGTTCGCCGCCGCCGTGTGCTCGGCCCCCCTGCTGGACATGGTGCGCTACGAGAGGTTCGGGCTCGGACAGCTGTGGAGCGTGGAGTACGGCAGCGCCGACGTGCCCGAGGAGCTGGGCTGGTTGCTGGGCTACTCCCCGTACCACAACGTGCGTGAGGGCACCCGCTACCCGGCCGTCCTCTTCACCGTGTTCGACAACGACACGCGTGTGGACCCGCTGCACGCGCGCAAGCTGTGCGCGGCCCTCCAGCACGCCACCTCGTCGTCGATCGAGGAGAGCCCGGTGCTGCTGCGCAGGGAGGGAGAGGTGGGGCACAGCTCCCGTTCGGTGAGCCGCAGCGTGGAACTGAGCGCCGACCAGCTCGCCTTCCTCGCCCACCACCTGGGACTCTCGGTCGGCTGACCATCGACGCGGGCTCCGGGTGGGAGAGCAAGGACACAGGACCACCCGGGGCCCCGTCCGGTCCTCTTTGGAACAATGAGGGGTCGTGCCCCGACGTTCCCCGCCGGGCGCACCCGAGCGCAGGAGCCCCTCCGGGGGTGACCCGAGGGAGAGGACCCGCAACGTGACCCCGACCGAGACCACCGCCGAGACCAAGCGGTACGTGCACCACGCGCAGGTGCGCTACGCCGACCTGGACCCCCAGCAGCACGTCAACAACGTGCGGATGCTCACCTACCTGGAGGACGCCCGGGTCTCGTTCCTCAACCTGGGCTCGGTGGCGCGGGGCGATGGCTTCGGGGCCATGGTGGTGGCCCGCCAGGAGGCCGACTACGTCGCCCCGCTGCTGCCCCGGACCGACCCGGTGCGGGTCGAACTGTGGGTGACACAGGTGCGCAACGCCAGCTGCACCCTGGCCTACGAGATCCTCGACGACGAGCGCGTGTACCTGAAGGCCTCGACCGTCCTGGTCGGTTTCGACGTGGCGACGCAGAGCGCCCGGCGTCTGAACGACACCGAGCGCGCCCTGCTCGCCGAGTACTCCTGAGCGGAACCGCCCCGGCTCAACGCTTCAGTGAGATGGTGATGGCCTCGCCGTCGTCGTCGCCGTCGTCCGAGCCGCCCGCGCGCACACCGCCGTCGGGTCCGACCGTCACCGAGGTCGGCTCGGCCACCTCCGGAGGCGTGGCCTCCTCCGGGACGTTGACCATGCTGTGCGCGGCCATGACCATGTACTCCCAGAGACGGCGCTCCAGGCTCTGGGGCAGCTCCAGGGAGTCCACCGCGGCGCGCATGTGCTCCAGCCACAGGTCGCGCTCGACGGCACCGATGCGGAAGGGGAAGTGCCGCATCCGCAGACGCGGGTGGCCGCGCAGCTCGTTGTAGGTGCGCGGCCCTCCCCAGTACTGGATGAGGAACAGCCGGAGCCGTTCCTCGGCGGGGCCGAGGTCCTCCTCCGGATACATGGGTCGCAACACGGGGTCTTCGGCCACACGCTCGTAGAAACGGCGTACCAGGCGGGTGAAGGTCTCCTCCCCGCCCACGGCCTCGTAGAAGGTCGTCCGCACGGGCTCGTCGCCCGCGCTCTGGTGGTCATCACGCGCGGAAGTCATCGCCCCCAGGGTATGCGACGTCCCCCGTTCCGTCAGGTCGAGCCCTCCGGAGGGAATAGATCGACCATCGGGCACGAAAGGGCCCCGCCCTCCGAGGCCGGAGGGCGGGGCCGAACACGAGCGTTCCGCGTCTAGTCGCGGGTGAGCTTGCGGTGGGTGACCGCGTGCGGACGCGCGGCGTCCGGGCCCAGGCGCTCGACCTTGTTCTTCTCGTAGGCCTCGAAGTTGCCCTCGAACCAGAACCAGTTGGCGCCACCCTCCCAGGCGAGGATGTGCGTGGCGACGCGGTCCAGGAACCAGCGGTCGTGGGAGGTGATCACGGCGCAGCCCGGGAAGTCCAGGATGGCGTTCTCCAGCGACCCGAGGGTCTCCACGTCCAGGTCGTTGGTGGGCTCGTCCAGGAGCAGCAGGTTGCCGCCCTGCTTGAGCGTGAGCGCCAGGTTGACGCGGTTGCGCTCACCACCGGAGAGCACCCCGGAGGACTTCTGCTGGTCCGAACCCTTGAAGCCGAAGGCGGCGACGTAGGCGCGGCTCGGGATCTCGACCTTGCCGACCTCGATGAAGCTCTCGCCGTCGGAGATGGTCTCCCAGACGTTCTTGGTGTCGTCGATACGACCCCGGTACTGGTCGACGTAGGAGATCTGGACGGTGTCACCGACGTTGATGGTGCCCTCGTCGGGGGTTTCCTCGCCCACGATCATCTTGAACAGCGTGGTCTTACCGACACCGTTGGGGCCGATGATACCGACGATGCCGTTGGGCGGCAGCGAGAAGCTGAGGTTCTCGATGAGCACCCGGTCGTCGAAGCCCTTGGTGAGGTTCTTGACCTCGACCACGGTGTTGCCCAGACGCGGACCCGGCGGGATCTGGATCTCCTCGAAGTCCAGCTTGCGGGTCTTGTCGGCCTCGGCGGCCATCTCCTCGTAGCGCTGGAGACGGGACTTGCTCTTGGTCTGACGGGCCTTGGCGTTGGAGCGGACCCACTCCAACTCCTCCTTGAGACGCTTGGCCTTCTTGGCGTCCTTCTGCCCTTCGACCTTCAGGCGGGCCTGCTTGGTCTCCAGGTAGGTGCTGTAGTTGCCCTCGTAGGGGTAGAACTGTCCCCGGTCCAGCTCCAGGATCCAGGTCGCCACGTGGTCCAGGAAGTACCTGTCGTGGGTGATGGCGATGATGGTGCCGGGGTACTTGGCCAGGTGCTGTTCCAACCAGTTCACGCTCTCGGCGTCCAGGTGGTTGGTGGGCTCGTCGAGCAGCAGCAGGTCGGGGGCCTCCAGCAGGATCTTGCAGAGGGCGACCCGGCGCTTCTCACCACCGGAGAGCTGGGTGACGTCGGCGTCCCCGGGCGGGCAGCGCAGAGCGTCCATCGCCTGCTCGAGCTGGCTGTCCAGGTCCCAGGCGTTGCGGTGGTCGAGCTGCTCCTGGAGCTTGCCCATCTCCTCGAGAAGATCGTCGGAGTAGTCCGTCGCCATCTTCTCGGCGATCTCGTTGAAGCGGTCCAGCATCGCCTTGGTCTCGGCGACGCCGTCCTGCACGTTCTCCAGGACGGTCTTGGTCTCGTCGAGGTGCGGCTCCTGGGCGAGCAGGCCCACCGTGAACCCCGGCATGAGTCGCGCCTCGCCGTTGGACGGCTGCTCGATGCCGGCCATGATCTTCAGCAGCGTCGACTTACCCGAACCGTTGGGTCCCACGACACCGATCTTGGCTCCGGGCAGGAACGAACCCGAAACGTTGTCCAGGACGACCTTGTCGCCATGCGCCTTGCGCACGTTTTGCATGGTGTAGATGTACTCCGGCATGCCTCCAGCCTAGGGCGTCGGGAGATGTGCCGGGGCCACGAGTTCCGTGCGGCCTCCCCCGCCCCACAGGGGTTCGCGACCCCTCCTGTCCGATTCATCCCTATGGGCGCCCTTCCGGTGGGTCGTCGGGTTCGGGTTCCCGCTCCAAGGTCGCCCGTGTCAGGCCCTCGGCTCCCCCGTGTTCGGCCACGTATCCGGCCCAACGGTCGGCGGGCAACCCCCAACTCAAGGCCCGTTCCATCAGCACCGCCATCGCGTACCCGGGGGCGGCCTCGGTGGCGACCCGCAGGGCGGCCCTGGCCAGAGGTTCGTCGTCCAGCTGCCAGGCCGCGACCGCGAGCAGGGCCGCCGGGGCGGCCCGATGGCGTTCGGGGACGTGGCGGGCGACCCTGGACCACAACCCGAGGTGGAGCCGGGCCGTCTCCGGGGTGATCCCGGCCCAGACCGCGTCCCGAGCCCGGAGATCGAGCAGATGGACCCCGAGCGCCGCCAGGGCGCCGGGGTCGGTGACACGCCCCTCCCGCTCCCTCCGGACCGCCCTGAGCACCGAGGGGACACGGCCCGCGGCCCGGGGGTCCTCGCGCCGCGCGCGTTCCTCCTCGGCCGCGGCGGCCCGTTCCGCCGTCGCGCGGGGCGTGCCCTCGACCGGTTCGAGCAGGGCCCGGATCCGGGCGTCCCGTACCGGTTCCCCGGGTTCCGGGCCCGGGAGGGGGATCGGTGCGGGTCGAGGGGCGAGGGGGTGCCCTTCCTCCGGGCAGCAGTCGGCTCCTCGGCACAGGTAGGAGAGGTAACGACCGTCGGTGATCCGCAGCGCCTCCGGCACCGCCAGGCCCGCCGTCCCGGCCGCCACGAGCAGCGAGGTCACGTGGGGGTCCACCCGTTCCGCCGGGCCGAAGGCGATCACCAGGATCGAGTCGGCCGAGGAGCGCAGGGCGATCTCCACCGCGCTCGAACCGCCGTGTTCGGTCGCCGAGGTCCGCTCCAGGTGGTCGAGGGGGCCGTACAGCACCCCGAGGACCTCGTGCCGGTCCAGGACCAGGGTGACGACCGCGTCGACGAGCGGTCGGCGGACCAGGCGGGGCAGGATCGCCAGGAGGTCGTTCGCGTCGTTCAGCCGCAGTGGGGGGCCGAGGGTCGGCGGTCGAGGGCCGGGGCCGGCGCCCCCTCCGTCGAAGGCGGCGGGGCCGTCGGTGGGTCGGAGAAGGTCGTCGGGGTCCGGGGAGGGTTCGTACCGATCACGAGGCATGTACTCACGTTCGGTCACCGGGCGGTGACGGCGCAAGCACGGGTGTCGGAGCCTGTGGACAACCCGCGCGCCTCCCCGACCCACCGCTCAGAGTTGATCGGCCGAACCGCCGGCCCGGTGGGTCTCCCCCTCCCGGGGGCCGGGGATCTTCCCGCTCACCTCGGGCCGCCCCGCGGGCAGGCAGACCCGGTCGCGGCCGGTCTCCTTGGCCCGGTAGAGCGCGAGGTCGGCCGCGGTGAGCAGCTCGACGAGATCGTCGCCGTGGTCGCCGACCACCGCCAAACCGATCGAGATGGTGATCGACACGGGGACGTCGTCCACCGCGATCTCCATCCGGCCGACCTGGGAGCGCAGTCGTTCCGCCGCCTGCCATGCCTCGGTGGTGTCCGCGCCCGGCAGCAGGACCACGAACTCCTCGCCCCCGAAGCGACCGAGCAGGTCGGACTGGCGCAACTGCTGGGAGATGGTGGTGGCCACCCCCAGCAGGACCTGGTCGCCGAAGAGGTGCCCGTAGTTGTCGTTGACCCGTTTGAAGTGGTCGATGTCGACGATGAGCACGGCGGCCTGACCGGACGAGGAACGCGCGCGAGCGATCTGCGCCGCCGCCTCCTGTTCCCAGGTGGGGGCGTTGAGGAGCCCGGTCTTGGGGTCGGTACGGGCGGCGGTCTGCAACTGCTGGTAGACGAGGCTGCGCTGGAGCAGGAGCACCGGGGGAACGGCGATCACCAGCAGGAACAGGGAGAGCTGCGCGAGGATGGCGACGGTGACGCCGACACATAATTCGACGGAGTCCACCAGGAGCGCCTCACGGTCCCACATGCTCGGCGTACTGCCGGCCCCGGTGCTGAGCCGGGCCGCGAAGAAGACCAGGAGGGTGTTGAGCAGCGTGAAGACGGCGCAGCAGGCCAGGGCCAGGAAGACGCCGTTGACGGTGGTCAGGGTCTCGTGCGCGGAGGAGGTGCCGCCGATCCCGGCGATCGGTCCGTTCTGCCCGCTGTTCCAGAGCACCGAGGCCAGGAACCCGGAGACGCCGACCGAGGCGGCGTTGAAGACCCTGCGGTGCAGGAGCGCCCGCCTGCTCCTGCGTTGCAGGATGAGGAAGACGGGCGCGGGGATCAGGAGCGAGTACAGCGGCGGCAGCAGGAGCATCGCCGGTAGCCACCAGGCGCCCAGCAGGTCGCGGCTCACGCCTTCGGGGATCCCGATGCGCCGGATCGCCTCCACGCACACCACGGCGCACAGTGTGAGGGCGACGAAGAGCGTGAGGTCGTAGGCGGTGAACACCGTCTGCGCGGCGGCCACCCCGAACAGGAACAACGCGACGAACACCAGTAGGACCAGGTAGACGACCAGCCCCGGAGGCTGTCGGAAGACCGGCCAGGACCGCCAGACCCCCGGCGGGCTCCCCTCGGGCGCCATCGGCTTCTCCGAGATACTCACCGTTCCGTCCTCCCCCCTCGTTCCGCCCTCTGCCCTTCGGCCTCTGGGACTCTGATGTGCCCACCGCCTCTCACGGTTCTCCCTTCGACGAACCGGATTCGCCCCACGTTCCCCCGCGATACCGTTCGGTCACCGGAACCGGCGAACAACCCCCCTGGTCGGCGCCTCGGCAAGCACACCCTCCCCACTTTACATTACTTTGGGTAATAACTTAATCGCCGATTGTATGTGACTCGTGGGTTGGGGACACGGTAGCCCTCACCCTGTGTCCCAAGGGAGTTGACAAGAGTCACGATTTGCCTTCTACCAGCCTGAATTCGCTCCAATACATACGAACGGGGACGAATCGCCCTTAGACGATCCGCCCCCGATCACCCGTCGTCCCCGAAACATCACCCTCGGACGACGGTTTCGATCCTCACTCCTCGTGCGCCCCGTGCCGTCGGCCGGCCCGCCGATCCCGAGGCACCGCCGCCTCGTAGGCCTCCCGGAAGGCGCGATAGCGCTCCAGTTCCTCCTCCATCGGGGCCACGACCCGCTGCGCGGCGATCTCCCGGACCCGCTCCAAAGCGGTCCGTTCGACCTCCTCACGGCGCTGGACCGCGGCCACCTCGACGAGGTTCCCGCAGCCCACGCCGGTCAGCCATCCCACCACCAGGCCGGCCGCCACCACGGCGCCCGAGTAGGCGATGAAGAGCGGATCGTCGAACATCCGCAGTCCGGTGATGCCACCGCCGATCAGACTCACCGACGACACCAGGGCCCAGAGAAGGCCGATACCGGCCACCGTCAGCAGCGCGTACTGCACCGCCCGGGCCGGACGCCACCATGAGGGGCTGCGATCCGGGTCGCCGACCGCGCCGGAGACCGCCTCGCCCAGCTCCGCCGACAGCTCGGACAGCCCCGAACGGGCCGCCGCGCGCATCCTCCGACGCCAGAGCGAGGGCATCTCCCGCGAGATCTCGTCCGCCGCCTCGCCCAGGGCCGTCTCCAATTCGGCCTCGTGGGCGTCGACCGGGCCGCCGACGCCGGGCTCGGCCCGACGCAGGAAGTCCAGCTGGACGGCGGCCAGCGGGTCCTTGCGCAGGCTGGAGGCCCGCCGCGCCACCGGCCAACCGACCCGACGTTTGCCACGACGGACCTCGTTGGTCTCGACCACGTCGGCCACCGCCGCCACACCCGCGGCGTCGGCGAGCCCCTCCTGGACCCGGGAACGCACCCGCTCGGAGACGGTCCGGGGGATCTCCCCCGTCCCCCGGAACTCCTCGAACGGCTCGACGACCTGGTCCAGGTCGGCGACCAGACGGTCCACGAGGGCGCGTCGCTCTCCGACCGTCTCCCCCAGGAACCCGCGCAGTTCGTCGATGCCCTGACCGGTGAGGGTCGAGGTGGTGATCACCCGAGGGTGCACCCCCGACTCCGTCTCCAGGAGACGGCGCAGGTCCGTGAGCAGCTCCTCCAGCTCCTCGGGTTCGACCTTGTCCACCTGGTTGAGGACCGCGACGGTGACCGCGCCGTGCCCGGCCATCTTGGCCAGGTAACGGTGGTGGACGGCCGCGTCGGCGTACTTCTGCGGGTCCAACACCCACACGAGCAGGTCCACCGAACCGATCAGCCGATCGGCCTCGGCCGTGTGCACGCTGCGCACCGAGTCGTGGTCGGGCAGGTCGAGCAGGACCAGGCCGGTCAGCGCCGAGTCGCCCGTGTCCAGGACGCTGGTGCGCGAGTGTCGGTAGCGGGTGGGCACGCCCAACCAGCTCAGCAGGGCGTCGGCGCCCTCGTGTCCCCACACACAGGCGTGCGCCTTGGAGGTGGTGGGTCGGGTGACCCCGATCTGGGAGAGCTCCAGTCCGCACAACGCGTTGAACAGGGAGGACTTACCGCTCCCGGTGCCACCGGCCAGGGCCACGACCGTGTGTTCGGCGGACAGGCGCAGACGCGCCCCCGCGTGGTCGAGGAGCTGTCCGGCCCGGCCCGTCGCCTCCTCGGGCAGGTCGTCCCCGCCCAGTTCGACGAGGGTGCTCAGGGCCTCCAGCCGCCCGATGAGCTCCGAGCGGGTGGTGGCCCCGGCCGTGCTGGGACGGTCGTGGTCGGTGAAGCGGTACTCCTCCTCGACCGCCTCGGTCCTCTCGGTCGCCTCCTCCTCGGCGGGGCGCTCGGGGACCGTGGTGTCGGGTCCGATGGCGCGGAAGGCGCCCGAGACCGCGGAGGGGCCGGGGACCCTGCGGGGCAGGGGCTCGGGCTTGTCCGACCCCTCCACCGCCTCGGTCTCCTCCGGGACGCGGTCCTCTTCGGACGACCCCTCGGTGTCCTCGCCCTCCTCCTTCTCGCTCTCGTCCCCGTCGTCCTCGTCGTTCTGCGGGTCGGGGACCCAGGTGGCCTGGGAACGGGGGTCGCCCGCTCCGGGCGCGGGACGAGCGCCTCGACGATCGGGGCCCTGATCGGCCGCGGTCTCTTCGGGTTCGGCCTCGGCCTCGGAGGGTTCGGTTTCCGGGGCGATCTCGGACTCGGGCCGGATCGCCGGGAAGGCCCCCGTGTGACGGCCCGCGATACGCGCGTCGTCGGCGGCCTCGGTGAGGCTGCCGACCCAGCCCGCGAGGTTCTCGGGGTCGTCGTGGTCGCCCTCGACCGGGGCGCGCCGCGCCTCTCCGGTCAGGCGGGCGTGCCGCCCGGAACGACGCCGGCCCTCGCCTCTCGTCTCCTCGGGCTCGGCCTTCGAGGCGGCGGGTCCACGACGCGTCTCCGTGCCGCTCTGGAGGGCTCCGTGCGCCGCGCCGGCTCCGGAGGGGTCCGGGTATCCGGTGATCCCGTCGTACGCGGGCTGGTCGTCGACGCCCCTGATCCGCTCCTCGGCGTGCTCGGGATGTTCGGGGACCGGCATGGTGTAGCCACGCCAGGGGCCGCTCTGCTGCTCACGCACGCGGGGCGCGGTGGGTTCGGGCGCGGGGTCGTCGACCCACGGCCCGGGACCCGCCGTACTCTCGCGTTCGGTGTCCTCACCGGTGGGGCGAGGTTCCCCGCCACCGGTGTCCCCCGCCTGCGCGGGGTTCCATTGAGTCGTCATCGTGCAATCTCAAGGTTGTACGTGGCCTGGTAGAGCTGGACGGCGCTGTCGTCGGACGGGATGTCCGCGCCGGACAGGGCGGTGTCGAAGGGGACCCGCTCGTACGCGAGCAGGCCGAGGACACGTCGACGCAGGTTCTCCCGCGCCGATCCGCCGATACTGCGCAGTGACTGCGCGCCGAACAAGCCCTTGAGCAGGCGTTGTGGGGAGGGGCCGGAGGACTCGGCCGCGTGGGCTCCGCCTCCGGAACGGGTCTGTTCGTAGCCGAGCAGGTCGATGATCATGACCAGGGCGACGACGTCGTGGTCGAAGGAGACGAAACGGGCCACCGAGCGTTTGGTGGCGCCGTCCGCGGCGGTCAGCTCGGCGATCTCGCGCTGCCACTCGCCGATCTCCTGGCGCATCTGGCGGGCGAGGTCCATCCCGCCGGGGTTGGCCAGGGCCTTCTCGACCAGGGCGTCGCCCCCGGGCACCTTGCGCCACCGCTGTTCGACCCGCTCGGCGGCGCGTTCCGCGGCGGAGACCACAAGGGCCTCCAGGGAGTCGCGCACGGCGTCCTCCAGGGCACCGACCCGACGACCGCGTTCGGCCTGTTCGGAACGGCCCTTGCGAGAGCGCTTGCCCCGAGGACGCATGCTCTTGGCGAGGTCGCCTCCGGCGGTGACCTCCTGCCAGCGGGCCAGCAGGGAGCCGCGCAGGAGCGACCCGTCGCCCAGGGAGGTGTCGATACGGTCCTGGGCGTCGGAGTAGGCGTCGTCGACGACGGCCCCCAGGGCGTGGCCCGTCTCGATCTGCCGTTCCACCTGGCGGGCCAGTTCGGGGACACGGGTGCGGAAGCTGTCGATGACACCGATGAAGGTGCGACGGGACACCCGGTCGCGCTGTTCGGCCTCGCCCGCCACGTCCGCGAGGTACTCGCGAATGTGGTCGGCGACGTTGGAGGTGAAGCGCTCTCCCCGGATCTGGTCGGTCTCGGGGATCGCGAACCTGGCGGCGTGGCCGAGACCGTTGGCCTCCAGCATCGCGCCGAAGTGGTCGAGGAGACGACGACGCCCCCTGCGCGGCACCCGGGAGAGCACCACGGCCATGGAGGTGTCCCGGTCCCGGGCCACCTGGAGGAACTCCCACACCCGGGCGTCGGCGTAACGGCCGCTGGTGGTGACGAACACCCACAGGTCGGCGGCGTCCAGGAACTTGGCCGCGAACTCGTGGTGGGCGGAGACGGCGGAGTCGACGTCGGGGGTGTCCAGCAGGGCCACGCCCTGAGGCATCGCCTCGGTCGCGGCCAGGACCAGCATGCCGTCCTTGCCGGGCATGGCCAGACCCTGCTGGCGCACACGAGGCAGGGAGGGGATGAAGGAGGCCTCGCTGAACCAGTCCACGTCGGCCGGGTTACAGGCCAGCACGGGGCTGTTGGTGGTGGGGCGGCGCACGCCTGTGGTGGTCACCTGCTCACCGACCAGGCTGTTGACCAGCGTGGACTTGCCGGCACCGGTGGAACCGGCCACGGCGATGAGCAGGGGGATGTCGGGGCGTCGTACCCGGGGCAGGACGTAGTCGGAGAGCTGGGCCAGGACGTCCGCCTTCAGGGCCCGTCCCTCTTCGGCCCCGTCCAGACCGTCGGCGAACTCCAGGTCCAGGACCTGCTTGCGCAGAGTCTCCAGAACCTGTTCGAAACGGCTGTCCTCGCCGGTGGGGGCACGGTGTTTGGCCTGCCCGGAGGGTAGAGGGACGGTGGGTCCTCGACGTTCTCCGTCGAGGTCGTCGGCCGCGGGGCCGAGGCCCGGGCCGGTCTGGTCTGAGGTGGCGTCCGGTCCGGCTTCGAACCGGTCCGGGGCATCGGATTCCGAGGTGTCCGATGCTGCCGACGGCCGGGTCATGATCGGTATGCCCTCCTCATCGGTGCTGAGATCCCCTCGTCGGCGCGGCGAACGCGCGCCTGGATCGAAGGTGTCACGGAAGATCGCGCCCGGTCGCCAGTCGCTCCGGCTCGTACTGGGCACCCGTGTGCAGTATGTCAAGATCCCGAGCCGTTTTGACCACTTCTCCGATGATCACCACGGCGGGGGGCCGCACGCCGGCCGATCGGACCGTTGCGGCGATGTCCGCCAGCGTACCCGTCACCGTTCGCTGTCCCGGCAGGGTCGCCTCCTGGACCACCGCGACGGGGGTGTCCTCCGACCGACCGTGCGCGATCAGCGCCTCGGTGACGGCCTCGATCCGTTCCACCCCCATGAGGGCGACGACCGTACCGTGGGCCCGGGCCAGCCCGGCCCAGTCGACGGTGGAACGCGGGTCGTCGGGGGCCACGTGCGCGGAGACGATGTGGATGTCCTGGGCGACGCCCCTGTGGGTGGCGGGCACCCCGGCGGCGGCGGGGGCGGCCAGGGCGCTGGTCACCCCGGGCACCACGGTGACCGGGATCCCCGCAGCGGCGCAGGCGGCGGCCTCCTCTCCCCCTCGTCCGAAGAGGAAGGAGTCCCCGCCCTTGAGACGGACGACGAAGAGGCCCCGGCCCGCACGTTCGACGAGCACCTCGTTGATGGCCTCCTGCGGCATGGAACGGCCGTAGGGGATCTTGGCGGCGTCCACGATCTCCACATCGGAGGGCAGTCCGTCCAGGAGCGAGGTGGGCGCCAGACGGTCGACCACCACCACGTCGGCCTGGGCGAGCAACTGCCGCCCCCTGACGGTGATGAGGCCCGGGTCGCCGGGGCCGCCGCCGACCAGCGCGACCCCGCGCAGGCGCTCTCGGCCGCGGCGGGCGTCCAGGGTGCCGTCGGCGAGGCCCTCGGTGATGGCGTCGCGCAGGCCCGCCGCGCGCCGCGGGTCGCCCGAGGCCAGGACACCGACGGTGATGCCGTTGGCGGAGCCTCCCGCCGGTGTCCACGCGGAGGAGGTGTGCCGATCGTCGGCGCGCACGCACCAGACCCGGGCGCCTTCGGCCTCCTCGGACACCTCGGCGTTGATCTCCGGGTCGTCGGTGGCGGCGTGCACCAGCCAGAAGGCGGGAGCCTCGGGCCCCGAGACGTCCCCCGCCCGCCAGGCACGGCGGAGCCAGGTGATCCGCCCGGCGGCGGCCAGATCCTCCAGGGCCGGGGAGACCTCGGGGGATATGAGGGTGATCCGGGCCCCCGCCTCCAGGAGGACGGGGACACGGCGCTGGGCGACCCTGCCCCCGCCGACGACAAGCACGTCACGGTCCCGCATGCGCAGGCCCAGGAGATAGGTCACGGATCGCACCCCTCATGGTCGTCCGTGCCGGCCCCCGACGTCGGCGGCGGGGTGCGCGCGCGGGGCCCTGCCTCGGCGCGCCGCCGGCGATGTTCGGCGATTGGTTCAAATTACCTTGCCGAAACGGTGTCACGTGGAGGTCAAGGAGCGGGCACGGGAGAGGTGATTCACACCGTGCCCGTCCTCACGTCCGGGCGTCTCACGCGCCCGGTCCGGGCCGCCGGAGGCCGTTCCCGTCGGGGTCGGGTTCCGGCGGCCCTTCGGCCTCACGGGGCGGTGGAGACCCCGGCGGTGTCGAAGGTGGCGACGTCGCGCAGGGCGCGTGCGGCCGCCTGCAACAGCGGCAACGCCAGCAGGGCGCCCGAGCCCTCGCCCAGACGCATCTCCAGGTCGATCAGAGGACGCAACCCCAGGTGTTCGAGCACGGCGTCGTGCCCGGGCTCTGTGGAACGGTGCCCGGCGAAGCAGGCGGCCATGGACTCCGGGGAGATCGCCGCCGCAGCGGCCGCGGCGGAGCCGGCGATCACCCCGTCCAGCAACACCGGGACGCGCAGGGCGGCGCCGCCCAGGATGAAGCCGGTCAGGGCCGCGTGCTCCAGACCACCGAGGGAGGCCAGGACGCCGATCGGGTCGTCGAGGTCCGGCGGGTCGACCGTCAACGCCTGGCGGACCACCTCGACCTTGCGTCCGTAGGTGGCGTCGTCCACCCCCGTTCCGCGACCGGTGACCAGAGCCGGGTCGGCCCCGGTGAAGGCACAGATCAGCGCGGCGGACGGGGTGGTGTTGGCGATGCCCATGTCACCGGTGAGCAGGCAGCGCGCGCCCGACGAGACCAGGTCGCGGGCGACCTCGATACCGGTCTCCAGAGCGTGGAGCGCCTGTTCCCGGGACATGGCCGGTCCGCGGGCGAGGTCGGCGGTGCCCCGCGCCACCTTGCGGGACAGCAGGCCCGGTCGAGGGGCGAGGTCCTCGATGACGCCGACGTCCACCACTGTCACCTCGGCCCCCACCTGGGCGGCGAAGGCGTTGACCACGGCTCCCCCGTCGAGGAAGTTACGGACCATCTGCGCGGTGACCTCCTGCGGCCAAGGCGTCACACCTTGGGCGTGCACGCCGTGGTCACCGGCGAAGACGGCGACGGCCGCGGGTTCGGGGATCGGCGGAGGGGACTGTCCGGCCAGCCCGGCGAGCCGGATCGACACCTCCTCCAGGACCCCCAGGGAGCCCGGGGGCTTGGTCATACGGGCCTGCCGGTCGCGGGCCTCCTCCACGGCGCGGTGGTCGAGCGCTCCGATGGCGGTGATGGTCTCCTCCAGGAGGGTCGTGGGCTCCTGACCGGGCAGACCTCGACGACCGTAACGGTCACGGTGCACCACCCACGCCAAGGGGCGTCCCCGGGTCCGTCCGTCGTCCTCGGTGTCGGTCGTCGGTGATTCCTCAACGTAGCCGACGCAGAGGTAGGCGACGACCTCCAGGTGGGAGGGGAGGTCGAGGGCGTCGGCGACCTCTCGTTCGTCGACGAGCGAGACCCAACCGACGCCGAGCCCCTCGGTGCGGGCCGCCAGCCACAGGTTCTCGACCGCGAGCGCAGCGGAGTAGGAGGCGGGTTTGGAGTGCCGCCCCGGTGTACGACCGCCCCGGGTGGGGTCGACCGTCACCGCGATGTTGGTCGGACTCTGGGCGATGGCCTCGACCTTGAGGCCGGAGAGGGCGTGGGCCCGGGTGTCGGGGTGGGCGTCGTCGTAGGTGGCGCGCTCGCGCTCGGCGAGGTCGCGCACCCGGGCGCGCAGCTCCGGGTCGTCGATGACCAGGAAGTCCCAGGGCTGGGTGTGGCCGACCCCGGGCGCCTGGTGGGCGGCCTCCAGGACACGGGTGAGCACGTCGGCCGGGACGGGGTCGGGGCGAAAGCCCGCGTGGACGTCACGGCGTTCGCGTATGGCGCGGTAGACGGCGGCGCGTTCGGTCTCGTCGAAGTCCCTTTCGGAGGCGCGCGGAACGTCGTCGGAGGGGCTCCGGGGCGTCTCGGGGCTCGGTCGGGGGCGGTCCGCTTCGACGGCCTCGTCACTTCGGGGGCTCCCCTGGTGCGGCGGTTCCGGAAGAGGGTCGAGCGTCTCGTGCGCGCGCTCGACACCGTCCCGGACCGTCGGCCGGACCGACATCGGCGGTTCGTCCACCTGACCGTGGTCCGTGCTCGCCCCCGTGTCCCACTGCGGGCGGGGAGGTGTGGAACGGGGAGGCTGGGCGCCGCCCCGGAAGGGGATGACGTTGGGCCGCAGCTCCTCGGCCCGCTCCTCGGCGGCCGGAACGCGGCGCCCCTCCATCGACGGACGCGATGCCGGTTCGGTCCGGGGGGTCGTCGTGCCCGACGGGTGGCCGGCCGTTTCACCGTGGTCGTGTTCCGGGTGCCTGGAGACGTGCTGTTCCGGGCGGCTCTCCTCGTACATCGTGTGCCGTTCGGGGCGGACGGGGTTCATGGGCGCCCCCTGGGGTTCCTGGAGGACCCGATGGGAGGGGTCTCCCATCGCGTCCCGTCCCCGGGGCCCCTGACCGGTTCCAGGGAGACCCTCGAACAGGCCGCCCAGAGCCGGGCCGAGGCCGGGGGCGGTGCGTCCGCCCATCCATTTCGGCCCCTCGTACTCCCGGTGACGCGCGTCCTCGCGGTCGTGGTCGGTCATATCGCTCCCCGCAGCAGAAGTCCGTGGGCTGCCCGGTCTCATCCGGTCCGGTAGGGGTTCGGACCGACGTCGTCCCCGGTGTCCGCACCGTTCGCACAGGTCCCCCGACCCTGGGCAGCCTGCCCCCGCAGAGCGCAGGGGCCTCAGGTCATCACCAACTCTGCCAGAGACCACCCCCGTACGTGGTGGCCTTCGGGGTTCCGCATACCCCCTGGTACCGAGGACCGATAAGGCCGGAGGGGGCACGACCCGACCGTGATATCGGCGGCCCGCGCCCCTCTTCGAACACCTCTCAGTCAGCGGTCTCCCGTTCTTCGAGGCTTTTCGGTCGGGCCGAACACGCGTCGCAGTGGGTCCGACACCCGGGGTTATCGTGTCGCAAGTCACATGCCTGTGGCAGGCTGTTCCGGTGCCGAGCCGCGTCTATCCACAGCACGCGCTTCACGCCCCTCTCATGGGGCACTCTCATCCCCTAGAACAGATCGGACACGCATGCGCAGGCGTACCTTCCTGACCAGCGCCACGGCGGTGGCGGGCCTGAGTTCCCTCGCCCCCTCGCTGTTCACCTCGGCGGCCTCGGCGGAGACCACCGACGGACTGAAGGCACCCCGGGTGCTCGCGGAGCGGGCCACCGCCACAGGAGAACTCGTCCGCCCCGAACGGCGCTTCGACCTCATCGCCGTCGCACGGCCTCCCGAGGCCGTCTCCTCCGAGACCGCCGTACGCTTCGAAGGCCCCGACGGCCTCGGCCCTTGGCGGGAACTGGACTTCCACACCGAGGGCCCCGACCACCACGAGCCGGTCGCCACCGCGATGGCGCTCGCCCCCGAGGGCGCCACCGGCTACCAGGTCCGCGGTGCGGACGGCGCCGAGCTCACCGCCCTGAACACCCGTGACGGTGAGGAACTGAACCTCGGCGGCCCCGAGCGGGTCGCCCTGTCGGCGGAGGACGAGGGGATCCGATCCTTCTCCGGCCCCACCGTCCTGCGCATGCGCAGCCGCGCGGGCTGGGGCGCCGACGAGTCCCTGCGCTTCGATGAGGACGGCACCGACCTGTGGCCGGCCGTCTTCCACCGGACCCAGGCCCTGACCGTGCACCACACCGCGTGGGAGACCACGGACGACCACGCGGCCGACATGCGGGCCGTGTACCGATACCACGCGGCCGACCTGGGCTGGGGCGACATCGGCTACCACCTGCTCATCGACCCCGAGGGCACGATCTACGAAGGACGGCACTCGGGCGAGGACGGCATGCCCGTCTTCTCCGGTCCGCCCCTGCCCGGTCTGGCCCGTTCGGTGACCGCGGGTCACGCGGTCGGGTTCAACCACGGGAACGTCGGTGTGTGCCTGCTCGGCGACTTCACCGACGGCCTGCCCACTCAGGCCGCTCAGGACTCGCTGGTCTCTCTGCTCCGCCTGCTGTGCGCGCTGACCGGGATCGATCCGGGCCGGGACATCGAGTACGTGAACCCGGACACCGGGGTGGTGACCCCGCAGGAGGCGGTCGCCCGCCACCGGGACTGGCTGGACACCGCCTGCCCCGGCGACGCCTTCTCCGAGGTCTTCGACACCCTGATCCGAGAGCGGGTGGCCCGAGGCCTGCTCTGATCCCGTACGCGTTCGGCCCGGCGCCCTCCGTCGGGCCGAACGCGCCCTCGACGGGCGGCCCGATCGGCCGCCCCGCCCTTGCGCGTCTCCCGGAACGAACACATAGGGTGATCGGACCCCGCGCCGTCCATAACCCGTGTACCTGGAGAAAGAGGGACGAGAGCCACCATGACCAGCGCCCGGAGCACGCCGATCATGCCCGCGGTCATCCTCGAGACCGAACGGCTGCGACTGCGATCCGCGCTCGAAAGCGACATCGATGACGTGTACGCCTCCTGCACCGACCCCGGGCTCCAGCGATGGATCCCGATCCCCGCTCCGGGAGAGCCCTACACCCGCGAGTCGGCCGAACACTTCTGCCTGACTCTGGCCCCGTCCATCCGCACCTCCGGGGACGGCCAGCACTGGGCGATCCTGGAGCGCGAGAGCGGGCGTTTCATCGGTTCGATGTCCCTCCTGCGCACGGAGTGGCCCGCGATGGTCACCGAGATCGGCTACTGGATCTCCCCCTGGGGCCGTGGAAGGGGCTACGCCACCGAGGCGACCGTGGCCGTCTCCCGCTGGGCCCTCGGCCAGGGGTTCCAACGGATCGAGATCAAGGCCGCCACCGGCAACACCGCCTCCCGCCGGGTGGCCGAGGCCGCCGGTTTCGTCGCCGAGGGCGTCGAACGCAACGCGATGCCCCTGCACGAGGGACGCGCCGACCTGGCCGTGTACAGCCTCGTCCCCTCCGACGTACGGCCCGAGGCCGACTGAGGCACCCCGGCACGAGCGTCCGGGTCAGCCCCAGACCCGGGCCAGGGTCCACTCCCGCGTGATGGTGTCGTGCCGCAGTTCGTACACCCCCTGGGAGTAGGCGGACCCCGCCTCCACCCTCCAGTGCCGACATTCGGGCGCCCAGGAGCCTTCGCCCGGCTTTCGTAGCGAACTCAGGGTCACCCAGTGGTCGAGGATCCTGCGGATCCCGTAGACCCTTCCGTTCCAGACGAACCTGGCCGGACGCCCCTCGTCCTCCACGACGGTGACGTCCGCCCCGTAGTACCGCCCCACGACGACTCCCCCCGGCATCGACCGACCTCCAACGACGTCCGATGGTGCTGAGTCGAGGGCACACCACCAGGTGCCCACCCGTGGGGAAGTACGGCCGGGCATTCGAACAAGCATTCGAATACTAGCGAAGGAGGCTCCGGTCCGGAACCGTTTCCGCTCAGGAGACGTCCCCACCTGTGACACCATCGCCGGAACCCGGCGTTCCCGCCTTCGAAGGTGTACGAGAGTCATGGGCGGCGCCGATCCCACCACCGGGTCGAACCCCCCGCCCGAAACGCGCCCGGGCGGGGCGTCGATACGCTGTCAGGCGCGAACCACACGATCTACGAGGGACCCCCTACTGTGACGTCCAAGGGCCACGAAAGCGGCAAACCCCTGCGTGCGGGGGACCCGCGTGAACTCGACGGTTACCGCGTCGTCAGCCGACTCGGGCGCGGCGGCATGGGAACCGTCTACCTCGCCGAGGATTCCGCCGGCCGCCCCGTCGCCGTGAAACTGATCCACCCCGATCTGGCCGACGACGAATCCTTCCGCAGGCGCTTCGCCCGCGAGGTGGACGCCGCCCGACGCGTGGCCCGCTTCTCCACCGCCGGCGTCATCGACGCCCGCCTGGAGGGCGAGCCCCTGTTCATCGTGTCGGAGTACGTTCCCGGTCCCAACCTCGACGAGGCCGTACGGCACGGGGAGCCCATGCGCGGCGGCACCCTGGACGGCCTGGCCATGGGCGTGGCCGCGGCGCTCACCGCCATCCACGGTTCCGGGGTGATCCACCGCGACCTGAAACCGGCCAACGTCCTGCTCTCCCCGGTCGGACCGAAGGTCATCGACTTCGGGATCGCCCGCGCCCTGGACGATTCCAGTGGCGGCATCACCCGCTCCAGCCAGCTCATGGGCACCCCCTCCTACATGGCGCCGGAGCTGATCCTCGGCGAGCAGGCGACCCCCGCCGCCGACATCTTCGCCTGGGGCTGCCTGGTCGCCTTCGCCGGTACCGGACGCGCCCCCTTCGACGCCGCCACCGTGCCCGCCGTCCTGCACAACATCTCCTCCGCGGAACCAAGGTTGGACGGCCTGGACCCGAGCCTGCTCGACCTGGTCGGCTCCACCCTCGACAAGAACCCCGACAACCGCCCCACCTCCCAGCAGCTCCTGGCCCGGCTCACCGGACAGGAGTCCCCGGAGGAGTCGGTGGTGCGACGCACGATCAGCACCTCCTGGGCGCCGCCGAGTTCGGCCCCGGTCGCGGGCACCCCGCCCCAGGAGACGGTCGATGAGCTCCCCCGGGAAGAGGCGGCACCGCCACCGACCGCGGTCGCTCCCACGCTTCCCGCGCCCGACCAGGGGCGGGCCCCCACGGGAGGGTCCACCCCTCCCGGCGGGCAGAACGCCGCTCCTCAGCCCCACATGCCGGGTCCGTACGCCCAGCGACCGCCCTCCGGCCCCCAGGAGGCACCGGCCCATCCGCCGCAGGCCGGCCACCCCTACGGAGCCCGACCGCAGGGCCCGGGCCCGGGTCAGGGCCCCTACGCGGGGACCCCACAGGGGCCCGGCCACGGCGGATGGCACAACGGCGGCCACCCCGTGCCGACCCATCAGGGTGGGCACCCCGGTCCCTCCCCCGCCCACGGTCAGCCCGCCTTCGGCGCCCACAGCGGACCCGGCGGTCCCGGGGGTCCCGGCACGCCCGGTGGTCCGGGTTCCGCCCCTGAGAACGGCGGGTCCGGTGGGCGACGCCGGCTCATGCTCATCGGCGGCGGCGCGACCGCGCTGGTCCTGGTGGCGGTGATCGGCGGCGCCGTCCTGTTCTCCGATTCCTCCGCGCCTCCGGAGAACACCACCAGCCTCTACTCGCACGACTTCGCCACCGACCCCGGCTGGTCCTCCTACGAGTTCGACCCTCAGGACCCGGACACCGGCCAGGTCTCCTACTGGGGCGCCCAGAACGCCATGATGCTCTGGCTCGACCCCGAGTCCGGACCCTCCCGGGGCTCGGTCGTCCCCTACGAGCGCGAGACGCCCGACGGAATCCTCGTCCGGACCACGATGATCGCGCTGGAGGGGCCCGGGGAGTCCACGTCGGGGGTGCGCTGCTGGGACCAGGAGGACGACGAGCGCACCACGTACGAGGCTCTGCTGCGCTTCGACGGCGCCGAGGCGCAGATCCGCCGGGTGACGGAGGAGAGCGGTGACAACGCGCTCGCCTCCACCACCGACCTCGGCGGTTTCCGCACCTACGATCTCTTCGATGAGGAGAGCGACGTCGAGGGGCTGCCCTACCGGGCCGACCTCGGTGACCTGGTCACCAACGAGATCGCCCTCTCCTGCGAGTACGTGGTCGAGGACGATCAGGACCCCTACATGGACCTGCGCATGTGGGTCAACGACGAGCTGGTCCTTCAGACCAAGGACGACCAGCCGCTCCCGGACGACTCCTCTCTCGACGACGAGGAACGCCGTCGGGTCGGGATCGTGTTGCGTCCCGGTGCCGCCAATGACCCGATCGGCGCCGCCTACACCGACTACTCTCTCTACCGGATCGACCCCGAGGACTGACCCCATCCCAGGAGGAACGACATGCGCGCCATCGTGATCGAGGAGTTCGGTGGACCCGAGGTCCTGCGCCCGGCCGAGTTGGACGACCCCGCCCCCGGTCCCGGTCAGGTCCTGGTGGACGTATCGGCCAGAGGCGTCAACTTCATCGACGTCTACCAGCGCGCCGGCGCCTACCAGGTGCCGCTGCCCTACGTCCCCGGTATGGAGGCCGTCGGCACGGTCGCGGCCCTGGGCGAGGGGGTCGACTCCTTGGCAACGGGCGACCGTGTCGGCTGGGCCTTGGCTCCGGGCGGCTACGCCGACCGGGCCGTGATCGACGCCTCCCGGCTCGTACCGGTGCCCGACGACGTCACCGACGAGCAGGCGGCCGCCGTACTGCTCCAGGGGATGACCGCCCACTACCTCACCCACTCGGTGCACCCCGTGGCCGAGGGCGAGACCGTCCTGGTGCACGCCGCCGCCGGCGGCACCGGTCTGCTCATCGTCCAACTGGCCAAGGCCCGAGGCGCCCGGGTGATCGGCACGGTCTCCACCGACGCCAAGGAGGCCGTCGCCCGTGAGGCGGGCGCCGACGAGATCGTCCGCTACACCGAGACCCCGGTGGCCGAGGCCGTCCGCGACCTCACCAAGGGGGAGGGCGTGGCCGCCGTCTACGACGGGGTCGGCCGGGACACCTTCGACGCGAGTCTGGCGTCGCTGCGACCGCGCGGTGTGCTGGCCCTGTTCGGCCAGTCCAGCGGAGCGGTCGAACCGGTGGACCCCAAGCGGCTCAACGGCGCCGGTTCGGTCTATCTCACCCGACCCTCGCTCGCGCACTTCGTCGCCGACCGCGACGAACTGCTGGGGCGCGCCCGCGACCTGTTCACCCTGATCGGCGAGGGGCGGCTGAACCTGCGGATCGGGGGCCGCTACCCGCTGGAGGAGGCGGGCCGGGCCCACGAGGACCTGACCTCGCGCGGCACCACCGGCAAGCTGCTGCTGATCTGACCCTCGACGAACCGGAGGCGCCCTCGTCGAGGGCGCCTCCGGGCGTTCGTGGAACCGATCTCCTCACTCGCCGTCGCGCGGTTCCGGAGTGCCGAGCCCCGCGCCGGCCCTGCGCACGTCGTCTCGGGCGTCGGCGACCGCCCGCTCCGCGGCCTCGGCCGCCTGGGCCGCGGCCCGGGCCGAGGAGGAACCGGCCGGATCGGGTCCGGTGATCTGCGCCGGACCGCTGTCGGCCCCCTCGTCGGCCGCCTTCTCCGTCGAGGGCGTGGACGCCGCCGCCTCGCCGGCGAAGGCCTGACTGACGTTCTTGACCGCCTCGGTGAGCTCGCCCGGGATCACCCAGAAGGTGTTGTTGCCCTCGCCCTCGGCCAGGCTCGGCAGGGTCTCCAGGTACTTGTAGGCGAGCAGCTTGGCGTCGGCGTTGTTGGCGTGCACCGCCTGGAAGACCCGCTCGATCGCCTGGGCCTCACCGTCGGCCCGCAGGATCGCCGCCTGCTGGTCTCCCTGCGCCTCCAGGATCGCCTGCTGACGGGCGCCCTCCGCCTTGAGGATGCGGGACTGACGCTCACCCTCGGCGTGCAGGATCGCCGCGCGCTTGTCGCGGTCGGCCCGCATCTGCTTCTCCATCGCCTCCTTGATGGTGGGAGGCGGGTCGATCGCCTTGATCTCGACCCGGTTGATCCGGATCCCCCACTTGCCGGTGGTCTCGTCCAGGACCCCGCGCAGTCGGGTGTTGATCTCCTCACGGGAGGTCAGGGTGCGCTCCAGGTCCATGGAACCGATGACGTTGCGCAGCGTGGTGACGGTGAGCTGGTCTATGGCCTGGATGTAGTTGGCGACCTCGTAGGCGGCCGCCTTGGGCTGGGTCACCTGGTAGTAGAGGACGGTGTCTATGTTCACCACGAGGTTGTCCTCGGTGATCACCGGCTGCGGCCGCGAACTGAACACCTGTTCACGCAGGTCGAACTTGGTGTTGACGCGGTCGACCCCCGGGATGATGAAGTTCAGTCCGGGGTCGAGCGTCCTGATGTAGCGGCCGAAGCGCTCGATGTTGTAGGCGCGCGCCTGCGGCACGATACGGATCGCCGACAGCGCGGCGGCGACCAGGATGACCGCGATGATGATGAGCGGTATGGCTGATTCCATCTTCTGCACCTGTCCTTCGGTCGTGTCCTCGTCGATCGTCGCCCGCTCGTCACGGACCGGCTCCGCCGGTGCCGCGAGAGCGTCGACGAGAACACTCCCTCGTTCGGGGGATGCGGCCGCCGTCCGTGGCCGGTCGTCGGGCCCCGTCCCCGATGTGGACGGAAGCGGTCCCGCCGGCCGACCCGCCGCGGTGTCGGCCGGTCAGTCCTGCTCGGGTCTGTTCTGTTCCGGCGGTTCGGGCCGTTCCGGCAGGGCCTCGCGCGGATAGACCACGGCCGTCGCGCCATCGATCTCCATGACATCGACACGCGCCCCGACCGGGACCACCAGGTCCTCGTCCAGGCAGCGCGCCGACCACTCCTCACCGTTCAACTTGACGAGCCCGCGATCGGCGTCGACCTCCTCCAGGACCACCGCCGACCTGCCCACCAGGGCGGCGGTTCCGGAACGGACGTCGGGGCCCCGGTTCATCTGCCGGTCCATGAGCGGCTTGACCAGGACGAGCCCCGCGGCGGCGGCCGCGGCGAACCCGATGATCTGCACGACCACGGGAAGCCCCAGCGCGCCCAGCAATCCGGCCACCAGAGCGGCGGCGGCCAGGAGACCCAGGACGAAGGTCAGCGTGAAGAACTCGGCGACGCCGAGAGCGGTCGCGAGAATGATCCAGATCAGCCAGACCGGCATGTTCCTGTGGCCCTCCCCGCCATGGTTCCGGGTAGTCCTTAAGCTACCCACACAAACCCTCCGCACCACAAGATCCCCTGAACGGATACACGATCGCGGCCCGCGGCTCCCCCGAGGATCGAGGTGTGCCGCGGGCCGCGTCCGTTCCGAGCGGCTAGCGTCCGCCGGAGAACTCGTAGACGAGCTGATAGGTGGGTCGGTTCTGCCAGTGGATCGGCCACATGTCGATCCCGCCCACGGACTGGTGGATCACCGTGTCCGCGCAGAGCTGGTCGCCGGCCGAGCAGTTCCCGTCACCCGGGTAGACCTCGCCCGCGGGGACCGCCGCCGCCTGGGCGAGGCTGTCCAGCAGCACCGTCCGGCAGTCGCCGAGGTCGCCCTCGCCGCAGTAGGCCCGGTCGCCGAGCGTGCCGTCGACCTCTCGATCCAGGACCGTGCGCAGGTCCTTGTCCACGTAGGACCACCATCCGTACTGGAAGGCCGAGCCCACGTGCCCGTTGCGCGCCGGGGACTCGTCGACCGAGGCGGCCCGGGTGATCTGGGTGAACAGATCCTCGCCCAGGCCCGGCTCGAACTGGGCCCGCACCAGGATCGGCCACCAGGCGTCCAGGACCCGGATGGCGTCGGCGTGGTCGTAGTAGCCGGCGTCGCGGTGCGGTTCGCGCCGCAGGGCTCCGCCGTCGACCCAGGCCCGCAGGGAGTCCACGGTGGCGGCCAGCTCCGGGTCGTCGACCTCCTCGGAGTCGATGACCTCCAGCAGGAGCGGGAGCACCTGCTCGGCGCGCAGGTCGGCGACCCCGGCCTCCATCATCGTCGCGGTCAGGGAGGCGGTGGTGAACCGATGCCCCTCCCCGATCAGACCGGACACCCGGGCGTCCAGCAGGTCGTTGCGGTGCACCGAACCGGTCGACCAGCCCGAGGTGTACCCCTGCGCCGGCTTGTTGTTCCAGTTGACGATGTAGTCCGGGTTGATCTGCTGCGGGTGGTCCTCCTTGGGGTGGTAGTCGGCCTCGTTGGTGGCCGGGTCCCAGCCCGACCAGCCGGCGGACGAGGAGGCGTCGATCGGCAGGTTGGGGTTGGTGCCCTCGATCCGCATCGGGTTGGAGCCCGAGTTGATGAAGGCGATGTCCTCGTCGTCGACGTAGTGCCAGTTGAAGGCGTAGCCGATGTCCCCGGCGGCCTCGGTGAAGCTCTCCGCCGAGGTGATCTCGTCGGGGTCGTTGAACCTCTGGAAGCCGAGGATCGAGTCGACCTCGCGCATGTAGGTCGATCGCAGCTCGGTGAAGGCGACCGGAGCACCGTCGACGGTGGCGAAGGAGCGCACCAGGCCGTGGTCCGAACGCAACGAGGTGAGCGTGTAGCCGCCCTCGGGGGTCTGGTCGGCGATGGTCGGGGTCCAGTCGTTGCTGACGCTCAGCGACTCGAAGTCCACGCAGTCACCGGAGGCGTTCACGTAGGAGCGCGATGAGGTCGTGGGCGCCGAACCGTCGGTCTCGCACAGTTCGACCGCGAAGGTGTCGGTGATGTCCTGGCCCGCCGAGGTGGCGCTCCAGGCGTAGTCGACCCCGCGTCCCATCTGGACGTAGAAGCTGACACCGGCGAAAGAGGCGCCGCGCGCGCTGATCCCGGGCCCCTGGAGCTCCTGGAGCATGAGCAGCTGCGGAGAGAAGTACCCGGTCTGGGGACCCATCACGGCGACGGGGTTGCCGCTCTCGGTGTGCTCACCGGAGACGAGCAGGGCGTTGGACATGCCCCTCGGGTCGAGGAAGCCCTCGGGGAGCACGCCGTCGTCGAAGATGCCCTCGACGGCGGACAGGTCGCCCTCCTCGGCCATCTCCTCCAGCTCGGCCCGTTGCTCCTCGGTGAGATCGTCCACGGTGGGGGCGTCGGCCCCTGGGACCTCCTCCTCGGAGACCGACTCCGCCGCGGCGACGGAGGCGTCGGAGGCCGCCGAACCGTACTCGTCGTGGACGATGTCGTAGGGCTCCACCGATCCGGCGTCGGGGATCACCTCGCCGACCGGGTCGTCGGGGGTCTGGCTGTAGGGGAACTCACCGTCGACGCTGACCGAGGCCTCGGGGTCGTTCTCCATCCGCCAGGCCCGCCAGAGCTCCAGCCCCTCCTCGGCGCCGTAGCGGTCCTGGAAGTTGGCGAGGACGATCGCGGACTGGACCTCGCCGCCGCCCCCGCCGCCGAAGATCCCGCCGACCATGGCGGCGATGCCGACGACGTCGGTGGGGGTGAAGGGCTCGATCTCGCCCGCGTTGGTGATGGCGTTCTTGTGCCCGGTCAGGACGTACTCGCCGGGGAAGTAGCGGCCCTTGTCGGACTCGGCGATGTAGGCGTTGACGCCTTCGAGGTAGGAGTCGACGTCGGCGAGGGCCTGAGCGCCCCGTTCTCCGCTGTCGGCGACCCGATCGATCTGGGCCTGCTTGTCCTCCTCGGTGTAGGGCGCCGTGGCCCACAGGTCCTGTTCCAGACCGCGGTTGCCCTCGGCGCCTCCGGCGAAGGAGGTGAGTTCGCCCCGGCCGACGCGACGCAGGACGTCCATGAGGAAGAGGCGGTCCTCGCCGGCGGCGTATCCGGCGCCGAACATGGTGCCCTCACGGGTCGTTCCCTCGATGTGCGGGATGCCGTGGCGGGCGTCGCGGGTGATGGTGACGTCCTCGCGCGGCCGGTACTCCCGGTCCACTCCGGCGTCGCCGACCCCGAAGGTGGCGTCCTGGAAGAACTCGTCCAGACGCTCTTCGGTGAGGTTGTCGTACTGGTGCACCAGCTCGTCGTACATGTCGAGCTGACTGGAGGAGTAGGCCGGACGGGTGCCGAAGACCTGGTGGCCGAGGATCTCGACCAGGGTGGCGCTGCCGTTCTGGCCCGGCGGGAGGATGTCCAGGCACCCGGCGGGCGCGCAGTAGTCCTCGTAGGCGACCGGTTCGGCCAGGGCGGGCGCGACCGGCACCGCGGAGACGGTGGAGGCGACGACCGCCATGGCGGCCCCCACCGCGCCGGCACGGAACCGGCGCCTTCGGGCAGGGGTGCTGAGGGACGGAGGGGAGGGAGGCATGTGTAGCTGTCACCACCTGGGGGTGCGGGCGATGGATCAGCCGCATGTTACGTAGGGGCGCGCAAATCGCGAAAGTCTTTCACGTTTTCGGGAGCGTCCTGGACAGAACGGCCCGAACCCTCATGTTTGAACGTGATGCATGCCACACCAGGGCCGATACTCCGAACGCACCGCACACGGTCCCTCACACCCACCCCCTCGAATGGCCACAACCGGCCACAACCTCCCCCGGCCGTGAGACGGCGCCCCTCGAACGGGCGGGCCTTTGACACAATCCCCCCATGAACGAGCACCCCGAACCCGGACGTCCCTGGCAGGGTCCCGGCAACGGCCCCGCCGGCTGGGGCCTCCCACCGGGCCCCCACGGCGGCGGACTCGACCCCTACACCCCCTCCACCGGCGGCTACATGCCCGCCGAGGGCGCTACACCCCTCCCCGGCGAACCCACTCTCCTCACCATCGGGGACATCGCGGTCACCCAGAACACCGTGATCACCCCGGCCGGACGCTTCCCCATCAAGGGCACCGTCTGGACGGTGACCGACATGAGCCGCGCCGAACAGCACACCCCCACCTGGGCGATCGTCGTCGCGATCCTCGTCTTCTGGTGGACCTGCCTGCTCGGCCTGCTCTTCCTACTGGTCAAGGAGACCAGGGTCAACGGCCACGTGCAGGTCACCGTCCAGGGCGCGGGCCACCACCACTCGACCCTCGTCCCGGTGAGCAACCGCGTGATCGTGACCCAGGTCAACCATCAGGTCAACCACGCTCGCTCCCTCGCGGCCTGAACGGCGCCCGCCCGACGACGGACGTGATCGAGAGGACGGACGCGGAGGACCGACGCCCGCCCCGGCCGCGGAACGACGGGCCGGGGCGGGAAGGGCGCGATCAGACCCCGTTCGCGGCCTTGGCACGCGCCGACCAGACGATGACCGGCAGGACCGCCAACGCGAGCACACCCCCGCTCAGGGACAGCAGGGCATAGCTCCCGGCCGCCACCACCATCCCCGAGGCCAGACCTCCACCGGCGCCCGCGATCGCGATCGCCACGTCCACGGTGCCCTGGACCTTCGCCCGGGTGGCGGTCGGGGCCGCGTCGGTGATGATCGCCGTCCCCGACACCAGACCGAAGCTCCACCCCAGCCCCAGCAGGGCCAGCGCCAACGCCAACAGCGGCACCGACGCGGGCGGGGCCAGGGCCGCCACGATCCCCGCCGCCACCAGGGTGACCCCCGAGGCCGCCGCCACGGGCAGCCTTCCCACCCGGTCGACCAGCAGACCGGAGATCGGTGAGGGCAGGTACATCGCCGCGACGTGGACGGCGATCACCAGACCGGCCGCGCCCACCGAATGCCCGTGACCGATCATGTGGATCGGGGTCATCGTCATGATCGCGACCATGACGAGCTGGGACAGGACCATGACGGTCGCCCCCAGGAGCAGCATCCGCCGATCGCCGTCCGCCCCCTCGTCGCCCTTCACCGCGACGCCCTCGACACCCGTCTCCCGGGCCAGGGCCGTGAGCAGCGGATCGGGGCGCAGCAGGAGCCACAGCACCAGACCGGCCGAGGCGTAGGCCGCGGCGGCCAGCAGGAAGGGGCCGGACAGCTCCGGGATCCCGATCGACCGTGCCAGAGCCCCCAGTTGTTCGACCAGGTTGGGGCCCACGACCGCGCCCAGGGTGGTCGCCACCATCACCGTGCTCAGGGCCCGCCCTCGGCTGCCCGGCGTGGCCAGGTCGGCGCCGGCGTAACGGGCCTGGAGGTTGGTGGCGGTCCCCGCCCCGTACACGAACAAGGACACGAACAGCAGCGCCACACTGTCCGCCATCGCCGCGGCGACCACGCCCAGAGCACCGACCGCGCCCACCGCGTACCCGGCCGCCAGACCGGTACGCCGCCCCAGACGCTGCGAGGTCCGACCGATCAGGGCGGCGGCCACCGCCGAACCCACCGTGAACAGGGCGCTGGGCAGGCCGGCCCAACCCGCGCCGCCGAGCATCTCCTGGGCGAGCAGGGCCCCCACGGTGATGCCCGCCGCCAGGCCGGCGCCACTGAGCACCTGCGCGACGACCAACACGGTCAGGACACGTCTCTGGTCGGGATGGGGAGAGGACTCGATGGAGGTCATGTCGGGGCCTTGTCTCGATGGGGTCGGCGAAGGGGGGTGGCGGGCGATGGCGAATCCGACGTCCGAGCGCCGCTTCGGCCCTTCGAACATCGGAACGGCGTCACGTCCGTGGAAGCGCGGCGGACGCACGGCGTCGTAGGAGAGTAGACGACTCACCTCCGGCCGGCGACGGCCCCCCGACGTCGAAGGCGGCCACCCGGCGCGCGCCCCTTACCGAGCCCCGCGCCGACCACCGCCACCGCGAGCGCGCCCACGTTCACCGCCCGCGCCAACCGCACCGCCCGCCGGATGTCGGCGACCGCCACCTCGGGCCCCTCCCCCATCCGGGGCCGGTGCTCCACCCGATCCCCGTAGGTGTTGGTCCCGCCCAGCGTCCGCCCCAGCGCGCCCGCGAACGCGGCCTCGCACTGTCCGGCGTTCGGACTCGGATGGGCACGACGGTCGCGCCGCCATACCTTCCAGGCCTTCCCCATGTCCCCGCCCACCAGCGGCGACGCGGCCACCGCGAGCAGGGCCGTCAACCGGGCGGGCGCCCATCCGGCCACGTCGTCCGACCGGGCCGAGGCCTTGCCGAACCGCTCGTAACGCTCGTTCCGGTGACCGACCATCGCGTCCAACGTGTTGACCGCCCGGAAACCCACCAGCCCCGGCGTTCCGCACAACGCTCCCCACACCAGCGGACCGACGACGGCGTCGGAGGTGTTCTCGGCGACCGACTCCACCACCGACCGCGCCACCCCGTCCTCGTCCAGGAAGCGCGGATCACGCCCGCACAGGCCCCGCACGAGCGTCCGTGCCCGTTCCAGATCCCCTCGTTCCAAGGCGTCGGCCACCCGTTCGGCCTCACGCCCGAGCATGCTTCCGCCCAGGACCGCCCAGGTCGCCGCGGCGGTGGCCACCGGCCCCCGCAGCCCACGACCCGCCACGACCACCGGCACCACGGCGGCGGCCGTGAACACCGCTCCCGCCGCCACCGAATCGCGGTAGAGCCACCGTTCCAACCGCCCGGCCGCCGCGCCGAAGAGCGCCACCGGATGCCCCTCACGCGGATCCGGTACCAACCCGTCCAGTACGAACCCCGAGATCAATCCCCGTCTCATGCCTTCAGTCAACAGCACCGACCCGGGTCACCTGACCACGGCCGAATCGGTTTGGCGCACCGCTCGTTCGTCCATACCCCTAGAGCCCCATACAGTCGGCAAGAGAGGCGAACACATGCTGGTCGAGCTCGCGTCAACGGAGATCTCCGCAGGTCAGTGGTGGGTCTTCTGATCGACCGGGCCGCCTCTCGGTGAGGGGCGGCCCCTCGCAGTTCGCGAAACACCGGCCGCGCAGCACCGCAACCGGGGTTAATCACCGGTAACGTGGGGCGGGAAGCCCATAGAGACCGATTTGGTGGAACGCGCGTGCTAAAGAGACGCAACTACGAATCCCCGTAGTCGATGAGGCTTTGCCCGGCTGTGGGCGACATCTGCCGAATACCCTAGAATGTCTGCTCGGGACAGCGGAGGCACCACCGCGCGGGCCCTCCCGCCAGAGGATCGCCCCTCTCGCCCCACCCCCGGTCACAACCCGGTCACGTCCGGCGAAGTCGGGCCACAATTGAATGCCGGCACCCGTAGCTCAGTGGATAGAGCACCGGACTTCTAATCCGACGGTCGCAGGTTCGAATCCTGCCGGGTGCGCCACAAAACCCCAGGTCAGACGGGGTAAGCGAGGATCTCGGAAGAGGTCCTCGCGGCGTTTTTGGGTCATGTGTGCTCCTCGTGTGCTCCCCAGTACAAGGTCAGTACAGGTGGGTGTCGATCTCCCGGAGCACTTCGCCATCCCGTGACCGTGCGGGCCCGCCGTCGATGTGCCCTCGCACGCCCTTCAACACCCCGCGGCCGCCTCTGAACCCCTACCCTGCGCGGGGGGCAACCGGGGGCCGGACGAGCCCTCTCAGACGCCCATCGGAGTGTCCAACACAACCGGGGAGATTCACTTCGTGTCGTGTTCATGCCGTGGTGTTGGGACCGACCAGCTCATCAACTACGCACCCGTCCGGGCCTGTCTACCCGGCCACGCACGACCCCCGTCGACGTGAGGAACGTGTTCTCAGGCTCAGGAAGCCTCTCCGCGTTCTTGTAGAGATCCTTGGCGCTGTTCGTGCCTTTCTCGGAAAGCCTCGCGCCGCTCCCGTTCGCGCCGGCTGAAGGCGGCGTTGCGCACCGACTCCTCGCTCTCGAAACCGGACCCGATCGCACCCGCCACCGTGGCCGCCGCCGTCACCAGCACAGGGATCAGCACATAGGTGCCCGCGCTCGCTTGGCCAGCGATGTACGAATCCAGAACCCCTGGCGAGAGCAATACCAGCGCCGCTGTCAAGTTGACCAGATACAGGCCCACATACAAAAAAGCTATTCCGAGGCCCAAGGTCAGTACCGTCGTCGCGTTGAACAGCACCGCCTGTTGGCGCTCGTCGCGGGGGCGCGCCCTCACCGGTTCCCACAAGTTGTGGTAAACAATGAGCCATCCAGTCATCACCGACAGCGCTCCCATTACCGCAAGAGCCAGGCGCCAGGCTGACAAAGTGGTCGCGATCTCCCAAACTGTGGCGTTGAGCAAATAGAATGCGCTGAAGGCAAAGGCACCGACCAGCGGGCTGGTTAAGCTCCAGGTCAGGCGCCAGGGCCGGTTAGCTCGTACCATCCCCAACAACAAACGCAGATTCCCCCACCTGGAGGAGATCCGGGCATCGACTCCGGCCTGGTCGGGGGTGTGACGCCGAAAACGCGCCGCTAGTAGGGGGATGCGGTTTCGTGCGTGTGGTGCGGTCCCCTCTTGGGGAGCCACGGGTCTGTGCATATCAGCGACGAGCTGAGCCACTACCGCACCGACCCTGCGCCGCAGCGCCATGACCCCGAAGGCCGGTAACGAGACCACGACTACGCGCCGCTGGCTGTTCATGTCACCCATGATCGCTCGCTTGCCGCTGCGCATGGGCAGGTCGGTCACGCATACGACCATGTCCCAGCCGTGCTCGGCCAACTTGGTCTCGGCGAGCTCCATCATCGCCGTGTGGCGGCTATCGCTGGGCGGGAGGCGTTCCCAGTGCACCTGGGCGGCCCAGGTTTGTTCTGAGTCGACTTGTTGAGTCAACAACTGTGGAAGGTCCTGAGCGAGCTGCTCCCCGATCAAAGCTGGCATGGCGACGGGATCAGCGATCACGCCGACCGTAAGGCGGTTCTCGTTCTGGCCCTTCTGACGTTCTGCGTCCGGCAAAATTCTGCCTCTCTTATTGAGTGAGACCCAGCCAGGAAAGCTGACACACAAGCCCTGAAGAAAAACACAGACCTTGAACCTTGCAAGCACAGACCTCATTGCCCCATAAACGGCAGCGGATCCCCTACTGAAATCTTATATGGGAAGAGTGAAAAATGTACCCGTCTCCTCAAGGGGCTACACTTCGATTTTACTGATATTTGATTAGGCGCTTGACGGAATAGGGCACGGATCCAACCGGACCGATCGGATGAAACCGCGCAACAAACCGGGCTGTCACTGGACCGAGCACAGATGGGACCGCAGCACCCGCTCCAGCTCCTCCGAGCTCCGGAACGCCCGGTTCGCCAGATGGCCCTTCGGGTGTGCCCACAGTGTCTCGCCCGGCACTCCGATTGGGTTTCCGGTTTGTCATGATTTCTGGACTGCTTTTCCGCGGTATTGGCAGCGCCGAGCGTCTGTTTGATGGTCGAGGCAGGGCGCCCCAGTTGGCGCCCGATCGCTCGCAGGCTCTGGCCTTGGTGGTGCAGATCCGCGATCCGTTCCCGGTCGGTCAGAGTCAGAAAACGCGGGTACACCTGCGCTTCGAGCGCGGCTAGGGTTGGCGGAGGGCTGGTCAGGGACTTGGTGGTCGTCTACCCGGTGGGGAGTCCACGCTACGCCCGTCGGTGTAGAGCCAGCTGTTACCGGACTTGCGTACCCTGTGGTCCCAGTCCCGTGCGGTGCGCTCGTTCACCCCGACTTCTCGCGCGGTCTGTCGGGGCACGTGTGCGCAGGCGTTCGTACTCCTGGCGCGCTGGGTACGGCCGTTGTCGGCGTTGTGCGCTCGGCCCGGCCTGACGAGCCCACCCCAAGGCGGTGTTCCGGTTGATCTCGAGCAGCCGGGCTACCTCGGTGGCGTTGCCGATCTGGTCCATCAGTTCCAGGAACCGTGCTCGCAGACGATCCCGTTCTTCCCTCGAAAACGACACCGTGGTCGCAATGTCCTGAAAGTCAGGGTGTTGCGACCACCGTTAGAACCTGAGCTCCTCCGGGCCCGCGTGGTGTAGGTTGCGTGGCCGACTGGCCGACCAGCGGCGTAGCTCACGCCAGCGCGGGCTTGAGCACCACCTTGGTCCAGCCGTCCTCGCGGTTGTCGAAGTGCTCGTAGGCCTCCGGTGCCCGCTGCAGAGGCAGGTCGTGGGACACGATGAAGGACGGCTTCGCGCGGTCCCGGTGGATCATGTCCCGCAGTTGCCGGTTGTAGGCCTTCACCGGCGCCTGGCCGGTACCGATCTTCTGGCCCTGGAACCAGAACGTCCCCATGTCGAAGGTGAGCCGACCGTTGCGGGCCATCTCGTCCGACGCTCCGGGGTCGGAGGGCAGGAAGATGCCCACGACGCCGATGCCGCCGGTGAACTTCACCGACTTGACCAGGTTGTTCATGGTCATCTCGGGGTGCTCGACACCGAGATGGTCGTGGGCCTGGTAGCCGACGCACTCGCAGCCGCAGTCCGCGCGGCGGCCGTCGGTGAGGTTAAGGATCTGCTCGACCGGGTCGCCCTTGGAGTCGTCCACGGCGATCGCCCCCATCCTCTCCACGAGGCGCAGCCGGTCGGGGTGGCGGTCGACCACCATCACCTGGGACGCCCCTTGGAGCAGCGCGGAGTAGGCCGCCATCAGGCCGACCGGACCCGCGCCGTAGACGACGCAGGACTCCCCCGGCTTGAGCCCGGCCAGGCGGGTGGCGTGCCAGCCGGTGGGGAAGATGTCGGCGACCATCACGTAGTCGTCCTCCTTCTCCTCCGCATCCTCGGGCAGCCGCAGGCAGTTGAAGTCCCCGAACGGCACGCGCAGGTACTCGGCCTGCCCGCCGGAGTAGGGGCCCATCCCGGCGAAGCCGTAGGCGGCCCCGGCCATCTCCGGGTCGGGGTTGGCCGTCAGGCAGTAGGAGGGCATGCCGGTCTCGCAGTTGCGACAGAACCCGCAGCCGATGTTGAACGGCAGACACACGTGGTCGCCGACCTTGACGCGCTCGACACCCTCGCCGACCTCGACGACCACGCCGAGGTTCTCGTGCCCGAGCACCTTGCCGGGCTCCAGGTCGGTGCGTCCTTCGTACATGTGCAGGTCGGAACCGCAGATGTTGGTGGCGGTGATGCGCACGAGCACGTCGGTGGGACGCTCGATCCGGGCGTCAGGGACCTCCTTGACGGAGACATCGCGGGATCCGTTGTACACAAGGGCCTTCATGATCTTCTCCAAGAATGGGTGCGGGACGGGCCTGGTGGGGCTTTCCGCCCTTGCTCCGGCCCCTGCTCTCCCAGCACCGGGACGAAACAGTCTCACGCCCATGCTTCGGACAAAGCACGTCAAGGTTTCGTGACCGACCGCCACGAGAGCTGGGACGCAGAGTCCCCCAGTCCCGCCACTGGTAGGCCGTGGTTGGCGGCCGCTTTCGCCCGTGTGGGAGGAACCTTCCGGGTACGGGGCTTCGGCGTCGCGGCAGCTGAGCAAGCGGCGCGCAGGGACGAAGTACTGCTGGACGTCAACGACATTCAGCTCGGCCACCAGACCGAACTGCGCTGGAATAGCAACGAGGATTGGACGTAGTCAGGCTGTCCCGTCCGTGAGCCACTCATCAGGCGGGAGGAGTTCGACCAGGTTCAGACGCTGTTGGGCCCGCGCAGCCGCACCGGGGAGGAGAGCGCAAAGTTCACCGCACTCGCCGGCGCTACCTGTTTTCGGGGAGCCATCGAGTGCTGTCTGTACGATCGCAGGGCACCGGGGCACTGGGCCGACAGCGACCGTGCTGTCGGTGCCGGTACCCGCAGGAACATGCCCTGGCCAACAGGTTGCACCACCCCCGTAACACCCCTCCACTTTCCTGGCCATAATCGGCACCGCCTGCATCCTCATTTGCTATAAGCATCTGGCCAAACGGGCCGACGACAGAATGACCAAAAGAGGAAGACACCAGGGCAAGTTCTCGATAATCGATCGGACCTTTGATCTGATGGTCACCCGGCTCCGGACACGAGAAAACCCCAGGCCAGGGCAGATGAACCCGCGCCCCGGCCCGGGGCTGATGGTGCCGTGCTGCTCCTGGTGTGCTCCCCTGAACCGGCTACCGCACCGGAACCAAACCACTCACCGGTACCGAGGTGCCGCGCAGCAGGGCGGCGGTGGCCTCGGCCGCCGCTTTGGCCACCTCGGGAAACACCGTCTGATAGGTGTCCTGTGTGAAGTGGGCGGTGGAATGACCCAACTCAGCAGAGACCACCTTCACATCCGTTCCCGCAGCCAAGGCCATCGAGGCCGCCCCGTGGCGGAGCCCGTGCAACGTCATCGGCGGCAACCCGGCTGCGCGTGCGATGCGGGCGAACCAGTCACTCACGTGCGAGGGGTGCCATCCCTGCCCGTCTTGGCGGGTGAACACCAACCCCGAATCCGCCCACTCCGGCCCGGCCTGGAGCCGGGCCTGGTTTTGGAACCTCTTCCACTTCCGCAGTACCCGCACGGTGTCAGAGTCCAAGGTGGCCGTGCGTTTCCCCGCTTCTACCGACCATTCGCGGTCAGGTCGTGTTCTGCATGTTCAGCCAGGTGCGCACCAGGAACGCCAGATCACCGAACTCACTCTCGGGCCTTCCACTGATCACCTCTGAAGGTTTCCCGTACCGCAGGGCGGATGCAGACCGCGCACGGAACAGATAGGGGCGTACCCCGCGCACACCGTCATCGTCCACGCACCACCCCACCTCCGAAGGGTGCGGCTCGCGGGGAGAGGGAATCCGGACCGAAGCCGCAGCCGAGCGACTGGGAGGGAGGGCTGTGGAACTCCCCCGCTCAACGGATACCTTCGGCCCCCTCTCGGAAACGCCGGCGACCTGCGCTCCAGAGACACCCTGGTGCAGAGCAGGTTCACGTTCGTACCGGGCTTTCAAGGGGCTGCACAGCACTGCCGTCAGCATCACGCCGAACCACCACCGCAACCTCTGGCCCCAACCACGTACGGATTTACGGTGCCTGCCGGTAGGCTTTCCCATGATCTCCTTCTGCTGTGTTCAGGTAGGGGTTCCAGCCCCGGCGCGGTGCTGCGAACACCACGCCGGGGCGTTTCCTTTTCTTAGAGCCTCTTGATGCAGTGATCTGAGCGGCCGGCCATCCATGACGCCGGGATCGGCCGTCGTCATTCGAGGTCTTCGAGAACCACGGGAGGTCACGGTCCTAGACCGTGGTCGATGGCCGAGGCCTTCGCTACTGCTTCCGGGAACGGGCACTCTCAGATCTCACTTCGTCTCCTCAGCGACCGATTTCTGAGCCACGGCAGCCCGTGCCGAACGAGCCTTGTCCGCTCGGTCCGTGATGAGGGATCGGCTGACACTGAACTCCTGCGCCAGCTTCTTACAGGTCTCCCCGGCCTCGTATCGAGCCAGGAGTTCGCTGTTGGAAACACCCAGGTCCTTGACCGGAGGGCGCCCCTTGCGGGGAACCACTCCGGAGGCCTTGCGCTTGAGGGCTCTGCGTTTTCGCAGTCGCACCAGGGACATCACGTTCTGATGGCGTTCCGCGATCCGGTCGTAACCCCACATCTTCGATGGGATCTCACCCTCGTGCCACAGGGCGAAGAACACCTTCCGAGCACTTCCCAACACCCGTGTGAAGGTGGTGGTGTCCATGTTCATGGCCCGCTCGGCATCCCGGCGATCGTCGCATTCAGCCAGCACGGTCAGGATTCGACGGTGTTTCGGGGAGAGGGCGAGCCAGATCTGGGCCAGGGCGATACGATCCACGATCAGATCCTCGTGGGAATGGGCTGGCGCTGAGGCACTGCTCCAGTAGCGCAAGAAGGCTCGAGAGACCAAGGCCTTGTCCCTACCGCCCAACCCGTGAGCTTGGAGGTCTTGGTAGCGCTGGGCCTTCATCGCCTTCCAGCCGACGGCTATCAGCTCGGTCTCCTCCGGTCTCAGGGGCACCAGTTGCAGGTGTTCGGCGATCGCCTCCCATGCGGTCTCGGCACGGCGGACCATGTCCATGCCGTTCACCCACCGGCACTCCCGCGCCGCCCACACGGCCGACCGCACTACCTGAAACGCGGTGTAACCGTGCCCGACCGGATCATCGGCCGCGGGGCGTGGCAGCACCGGCCCGAACTCATTCGCCCCCTGGGGGTTACCCCCGGTCGTTCTGGTCCCGTCATCATCTGTCGATGTCGCTTCGGCAGGCAGGGGTCGGAAACTCTCATCGCCCACGAAGGTCGGTTCCGGCGTAGGGGCAGCAGCGTTCACGGGGCACGCTCCGAAGGGGGTCGTTGACGTGTTCCTCTGGCCGAGCGCGAGCTCACTACTCACGCTGACAAGCCATGGTTCCTCTCATGCAAATAAGAGATACACATGCACTCATGTACATAAGCACTACACTCAGGTTGCCCCACTCATGTACATGAGTCAACCCTGCAGAGGAAACAGACCCGCCCGGCCGCCCGATAGATCAGTCCAAGGCCGGAATGCGGTAGTCGAGCACGAACTGGTCCGCGGCCATGATCGTGTCGCAGACCTCCACCACTTTCCCCGAGGTGGTCACGGCGTTACGCGTCAGATGAATGATCGCGGAACCAGGACTCAGCCCCAGAGCGCTCGCTTCCTGTTTGGTGGCCAACCGGGCCCGCACGGTCTCGACGTACTCGGCGAATTCATGACCATGCTCTTCGAGCCTCGCATAGATACCCCCTCCGCCAGGGTTCTCCTCGAACAGCTCGGGGATATCCCGAGCCACTGGCCAGGGCAGATACGACGTGGCCTCTTCAGTAGGGACGCCATCACTGAAATAGAGGCGCCGACGGGCGAGGATCTTGTCTCCATCGGCCACGCCCAGGCGTTCGGCGATCTCACGGGGAGCGGCCACCGGCCCGATGGAGAGAACCTGAACGGTGGGCTTCACCCCGGCCTGTTCGGTCTCCGCGATGTAGGCGGCTTTACCGGCACGACGGTGAGAGCGCCGGAACCAGTCAGAGGACTTCCGGGTGACCGGTGGCCGAGACTTGACGAAGGAGCCCTTGCCTTGGAAGGTCTCCACCAGACCGGCGGCGCGCAACTCGGCGATCGCCTTGCGCACCGTTCCCGAGGAGACGCCGTAGCGTTCCATCAGAACGGTATCACTCGGCACCTCTTCCGCGGGTGCCAAACGTCCGCCTTTGATCTGCTCCTCGATGTCGTCCGCGAT
Source organism: Nocardiopsis alba DSM 43377 (assembly GCF_000341225.1). GTDB lineage: Bacteria > Actinomycetota > Actinomycetes > Streptosporangiales > Streptosporangiaceae > Nocardiopsis > Nocardiopsis alba. The sequence continues at coordinate 92,914 of NZ_ANAC01000007.1, read as the reverse complement.
CTGGAGATACCGGGGCTTCCCAGACCTTGCCCCCGCAACGCTCGTCATAGTCCTTCTACGCCTCCTAAGCTCATGTACATGGGTAACAGCACCGGAGATAGGCCGTCAACGCCACTGCACTCCGTATCCGTCGCCGGGGCCGTCGTCCGCGAGGACGGTCGACTCCTGACGATCCGTCGCGCGGACAACGGAAGATGGGAGCTCCCCGGTGGCGTTCTGGAACTCGCGGAGACTCCGAAGGAGGGGGTGCGCAGGGAGGTCTGGGAGGAGACCGGGGTCCACGTCCAGGTGGGCCGGCTCACCGGCGTCTACAAGAACACCGCTCGGGGCATCGTGGCCCTGGTCTTCCGGTGCGCACCTTCCGGTGGCGACCCACGCCCGTCGGACGAGTCGACCGCCGTCGCCTGGCTCACCCCCGAAGAAGTGGCCGAGCGTATGTCCGAGGTCTACGCGATCCGGCTCCTCGATGCCCTGGACCCGAACGGTCCCCACGTCCGCGGCCACGATGGCAAACGCCTGGCACCGGCCGGGTGAGCGGACTCGACCACGAGTTCCAGGCCCTGATCTTCCACAGGCGATCCGCCACTCTGGTCCTAGTCAGAGCAGAGAACAACCGAGAGTGGCTCGTCCGGCCTGGAAGCAGTGTTCGCGCCAGAACCTCACGAGCCACCATCGACCTCTTCCAGGTCTGTGTGCTCCGTTCGTGCTCCGCAATTTTGGACCGGGACGTCAGCGGGCGGCACGAAACGGCATCCGGATTCGGATGATGCGGGACACAACGGCACAAAGTGGCATGTGGCGGTACTAGGGTGCCGGACTTCTAATCCGACGGCCGCAGGTTCGAATCCTGCCGGGTGCGCCACGAATCCCCAGGTCAAACGGGGTTCACGAGGACCTCGAAAGAGGTCCTCGTCGCGTTGTGGGGGCCCTGCGTCCTCCGAACGGGCGGAACGGCGCCCCGCCCTCCCCGAAAGGTTCTTTCGCCTCCTCCCTTGCCAGTCCTCCCCTTCTAGGCTCGCGCGCATGGGTAACAGCACCGGAGATAGGCCGTCAACGCCACTGCACTCTGTATCCGTCGCCGGGGCCGTCGTCCGCGAGGACGGTCGGTTCCTGGCGATCCGTCGCGCGGACAACGGAAGATGGGAACTCCCCAGTCTCGTCCTGGAACTCGCGGAGACCCCGGAGGAGGGAGTACGCAGAGAGGTCTGGGAGGAGTCCGGGGTCCACGTCGAAGTGGATCGGCTCACCGGCGTCTCCAAGAACACCACCCGAGGCATCGTCACCCGCATCCCACCATCGGCAAGAGCCGGGCACTGCCGGAGTGTCCGACCGACACGAAGAAAAACAGCTCTTCAGCTTCTACCCCCGACAATCTCACCATCCCTCTGAGCACCCGGCACTGCCGGTTCGGCTATCACCCACTTCGAGTAAGTACTGGAAGGCGACTCCGGCATACAACCGGTTCTTCATCGCGTGCAGTACGAAACGTCTTCTGAACCGAGCCTCGAACACGTGACCGGCGGTATGCATACCCTGACCATGCGACGATCTCGGCGGCTATGACGGGAATCCGGATCCGAACCTCATCACCACATCGTCTGCGCGAGATATCGGGATCAACATAATGTCGGTGCCCGACCTTATTCTCGGATCGAGGTCGAGACCCGCTCGGCCTCGAGGAGAATAAGGAGCCGATTGTGGCGATCAAAACCGTGTTCTATTCCTTCCACTATGAACGTGACGTGAGCCGTGTTCAGCTCGTGCGAAACATCAACGCGCTCGAGGGACAGCCCCTACTCAACGCCCAGGACTGGGAGGAAGTGAAACGACGCGGTCGGCAGGCCATCGTCGACTGGATCGATGAGCAGATGCGCTACAAGCGGGCGGTCGTGGTCCTCATCGGACGGGAGACAGCCGACCGCCCCTGGGTGATCTACGAGATCGAGAAGGCCTGGCAGGCGAAGAAACCGCTCGTCGGGGTCCGCGTTCACAGTCTGTCATCGTTCGGCAGAGCCGACCGCCCCGGCGCGAACCCGTTCGACAAGGCGCTCGGCGCCGACAACATCCCGGTGTTCGATCCGACGAGGGTCGACCGATGGGGAGGTATCGACACGAAAGCCACGTACGCGAACCTCGTCGCCAACCTCGAGGGCTGGGTCGCTCAAGCGAAGGCCCGCGCATGAGGACCTAGGCCCTCGGGTCCCGCGAGGCCGCCGACCGTGACGATCCTGCCGTCCGCGACGGTGCACCGGGGCGAGAGCGTCGTCGCTGTCCTCCCGGCATAGAGGGCGTTTCTCGACCATCGTGCTCGTCATGCCGAACATCTGGGTTTCAAAGGCGTTGACACGGACCAGGGAAAAGCGATTCATTCACCATTGCCCCGACCGCGAATGGGAACTCTCCGTCCACATGGCGGGGGTGGACGGACCCTTGTGGGATCCGGGGGCGATCCTCATACTGAGGTCGGACGAAGCGCCGTTCCTGTCCCGTCCGGGGCCGACGCACACCACCACCGGTAGGGCGGCCCGAGGGGCCTCATGCCTTACAGCGAGCTCGGTCTCGCCCGCCTCGCCCTGTGGACGATCTTCTTCGTCAACGGCGCGATCCTCTCCAGTTGGGCGCCACGGATCCCCGAGGTGAAGGATTCCCTCGGACTGACCGACGCCGAGCTCGGAATCGCGCTTCTGGGGATCGCGGGCGGTTCCGTTCCGGCGCTGATCCTGACCGCGAAACTGCTCCAACGCCTCAGGGACACCCCTATCTGTGTGGTCTCCGCGATCGTCTTCAGCGCGGCCCTGCCGCTCATACCGCTGACCGGAGACCTGGCCCGGCTGACGGCGGTGCTCTTCGTACTCGGGGCGGCCGGTGGGGCGCTCGACGTGGCGATGAACACCGCCGGCATCTCGCTCCAGGCGGTTTCGGGGCGGCCCGTACTCTCCGGTCTGCACGGCGGTTACAGCCTGGGGGTGCTCACCGGCGTCGGAGGAGGGACCATCGCCACGTACATGGGCGTAACGGTCTTCGCCCATTTCATGGTCATGGCCGCGGTACTGGTCCTGATGACCCTGCTGTCCGCCCCGGTCCTCCTGCGGTTCGCCCCCAGGACACATCACCCTTCCGTCGAGATGGAGAAGAGCGAACGGAGGGGGCGTCGTCTACCGGTCCTCGTCGCCGTACTCGCCGTCTCCTGCCTGTTGGTCGAGGGGCTGGTGACGGATTGGTCGGCGCTGCTGATCACGCGTGATCTCGGCGCCGGACCCGCTCAGGGGGGCACTGGCCCTGACCGCCTTCAGCCTCGCCATGTTCGTCTCACGGTCGTGCGGAGACGCGATGCTGCTGCGCTTCTCCGAGAAGCGGATCGTCATGGCGTCCGCCCTTCTCCTTCCCGTGGCGGTACTGATCGGGATGCTCGTCCACACTCCGCTCGCGATGAGCGTCTCCGTCGCCGTCATCGGTCTCCTGGTCGGCCCGCTGTTCCCCGTGGCGATCTCGCGTGCGGGCCGCTCCGATCCGAGCCGCGCGGCCTCCATGGCGGCGAAGGTGAGCGTCATCGGGTACATCGCCCACCTGGCCGGTCCGCCGTTCATCGGTCTCGCCGCCGAGGCCGTCTCCTTGCCGGTCACCTTCACCCTGGTCATCGTCCTAGCGACTCTGGGGATAGGCGTAGCGGCACGAGAGAGGAGAGCGGGCTCCCCCGAGCGGACCGGTCGGTGACCTCCCCGGCCGGGAGATTCCGAGTCCCGAGGTCACGTGTGCTCCACCGAACTCGACACCCTGTCGACCCACGGTCCGGATGCGGACGTTTCCGACGAAACCGCCTATCTTGAGGGTTCCGAACCGCCGACGGACGGCGGAAGCGGAGAACCCTTCGGCCCTGCCCCGGATCCACTCCGGTGACGGCGGGCCGGATCCCGTTCTCCCTTCGGGACGACGACGATCCGGCGGACTCTCCCTCGCCACTCCGACGAAAAGGGCCGACACCGTGGACCCCCTGCTCCCCACCGACCCCCCACAGGTCGGCAGGTACCGGCTGACCGCACGCCTCGGTTCCGGCGGCATGGGCCAGGTCTACCTCGCCCGCACCGCCTCCGGCCGCGGGCTCGTCATCAAGGTCATCCGCCCCGAACTCGCCTCCGAGGACGGCTTCCGTGCCCGCTTCGCCCGGGAGGCCGAGGCCGCGCGACGTGTCGGTGGTTTCCACACCGCCCAGGTCGTGGACGCCGATCACGAAGCCGATCCGCCCTGGATCGCCACCGCCCACATCCCCGGGCTCACCCTGGTCCAGGCCGTACGCGAACACGGTCCCTTGGATCCACCGGCGCTCCGGATCCTGGCGACCGGGCTCGCCGAGGGCCTGGACGCGATCCACCGGTGCGGCCTGGTCCACCGCGACCTCAAACCGGCCAACATCATCCTCGCCGCCGACGGGCCCCGCATCATCGACTTCGGTGTCGCCCGGCCCATGGACGCCGACAGTATGACCACCCACGGCACCGTGTTCGGCACCCTGCCCTACATGTCGCCCGAGCAGACCGAGAGCTCACGGGTGGGCCCGGCCTCGGACGTCTTCTCCCTGGGCAGCGTGCTGGCCTTCGCCGCCACCGGCACCGGCCCCTTCACCGGCGGGACCATGGCCGAGACCCTGCGCCGTCTCCTCGGTCCCCCTCCGGACCCGGGCGAGATCGACCCGGACGTCCGCGACCTGATCCGGGATTGCTGGGACCACGACCCCGGCCGGCGCCCGACCCCGGAGCTGATCCTCACCCGCTTCGAGGCGGACGACCTCCACACCCCTGGAGCCTCGCCCCACTTCGCGGTACCCGAGGAGAACACGGCGTTCCCCTCCGTGCTCTCGGTCTCGACCGGCTCCGGGCAGGCACCTCCCCCGTCGACGGCCGCTACGATCGCTCGGGGCGGCCTCCCGCATCACACCAGGGAACAGATCTCGTCCCCCGGGTCCCTGGAGGGAACCGGCACACCACCGTCCACAGCGGGTACGGGCTCCAACGGAAAGAGGTCGAGGAAGGGCCTGTACATCGGCGTTGCGGCCGTGACCGCCCTCGCCCTCGTCTCCGCCCTCCTGTTGTGGAGGGCCGATATCGGTGGCGCCGAGGACCCGGCGCAGGCGGAGGAGGCCGAGGTCGAGGGCCCCGTCCCGATCGGTGAACACGAAGATCACGTGAACACGGTGGTGTTCGACTCGGACGGCGACACCGTCGCCACCGCCGGCAGCGACGGCACCGCACGGCTCTGGGACGTCGAGACCGGCGATCTCGTCGCCACACCCAAGAGCTTCGACGGTCACGTGTGGTCGGTGGCCTTCTCTCCCGACGACGCCACCGTCGCCTCGGTCCACAGCGACGGCACGGCGCAGCTCTGGGACGTCGAGACCGAAGAACCCACGCCCCTTCCCGGGCACACCGGTTACGTGAGATCGGTGGCGTTCGGTCCCGACGGCTCCACCGTCGCCACCGCCAGCGACGACCGCACCACCCGTCTCTGGGACGGACGGACCGGTGAGTTCGTCGACACCCTCGGCGGGCACACCGACACCGTGAACTCGGTGGTCTTCGGCCCCGGTGGGTTCGATCTCGCCACCGCGAGCAAGGACGGCACCGCACGGATCTGGGACATCGAAACCGGCGAACCCCGCACCACCTTCGACGGACACGACGGTTCCGTGTGGTCGGTGGCCTTCTCCCCCGAGGGGGCCTTCGCCGCCACGGCGAGCGAGGACGGCACCGCACGGATCTGGAACGCCGGGACCGGCGAACCCCGCATCGTCCTCGACGGACACGACGGCCCCGTGAACACGGTGGCGTTCAGCCCCGACGGCATGCTCCTCGCCACCGGTGACGCCAGCGGTACCGCACGTCTTTGGGACGCCGAGACCGGTGAACCCGTCACGGTCCTCGAGGGGGAGCACACCGACGCCGTGTGGTCGGTGGCCTTCTCCCCCGACGGCGCCACCCTGGCCACCGCGAGCGATGACGGCACCGTACTGCTGTGGGACATCGGTTGACCACCGGCCCGGCGACGACGTGGCGTCCAGGGCCGGACGGGGCCTCCCGTGGCCCCGTCGAGCGATCACGCGAAGCACCCCGTGTTCCTCCGCCCGGAACGGACCACGCTCGGACCGTCGTGGCCCCGGTGTAGCTTCTCCATTCACCCCTACCCGGAAGGCTCGTCATGGAATTCCACACCCCCGGTCGCCCCGAGGACCTGCCCCCGTTCGATCTCCTCTGGGCCCGCGCCGCCGCGTTGGCCTCCCTGGAGGCGGGTGGCGGCGCGAGTCAGCACGTCTACGCCGACGCGGTCGTGCACCACGACGACGCGGGAGGGAACGAGTGGCGGCTCGCCCGTCTCGACGACGGTCGCGGGGTGCTCGTCGGTGCCGACCACGAGTGCGACGAGCACGTCGACATCGAGGGCTACGACCCCTATGTCGGCCCCGACTGGTTGCCCTGGACCTGGTTCGCCGAACTGGAGAGCGGCCGTGAGCAGGGGTTCGCCTACTGGTGGGACGGGGCCGTCTGGGACCGTATCGACTACCCCGACATCATCGACAACGACGGTCTGAACCTTCTCTTGACCCATCTGTCCACCACGGAGAGGACGGTCGAGAGGGTTCTGAACTTCCTCGACCTGCGTGAGTCCACGAACGAGTGGGAGGAGGGGGTCCTCATCCTGACCCGGGTTCTGGAGCTCGCCGAGCGGGGCTCCGGCACCGAGGAGGAATGGCGTGAGGTTCTAGAGGCGGCTCTGGACTTCGCCGCGCGTCAGGACTCGCAATACGTGAACCGCGCGAAGGACGAGTTCGACGTGACCGCGGCCCTCGCGGTGGCACGGGCGACCGGGTTGGTCAAGGGGTTCGAGGCCGAGGTCAAGCCCGCGGAGAACGGTCGTCCCCAGGGGTGGGTTCCGCGTCCGGGATGAGGACGCGGATCGTCGGGGGTGATCGTTAGGCTGGGCTCCCGCGCCGTCCTCTCCCCCGGGTCCCGGTGTGTCCCCACCCTCATCGAGAACAAGGAACCTCATGCCCTACCCCTTCGACCCGGAGGAACCGATCTCCGACCCCTCGAACTCGGACACGGCGGCCCGTGCCTGGGACGAGCGTCGGGAGTCCCTGTCGGACTGGCGTGACCTGAGCCGCGAGGTGGTCGTCCGTCTGGGCGAGCTGTCCCGCTGGGACCCGCCCGAGACGCTCCTGGAGAACCCGAGCCACGGTCTCACGCACATGCACACGATCTGCTCCATGGACGACCTGGAGCCGTTCGAGATGATCGGCTACCGACCCTTCGACCTGTTCCTGACCATGTACTGCGCCGAGTACATGGTCAGCGACGTCGGCGGTGCGTGGGTGCTCGACGAGGATCCGGGGTCGTCCACCTTCGGCCGTTTCCTCATCGGTGAGTACGACACCGATCGTCCGGAGGCGACGGTGGACGTCTACGCCGCCGTGGCGGCATTCCTCGAAGAGCCGAAGGGACGCAGCCTGAGGAAGCTCCTGGAATCGCTCCAGGAGTCCATGGGCGCCCTGGTGGGCGTCCAGGACACCTCCTACCCCTGACGAACCCTGCCCCGCCCCCGATGGCCCGCCCTCCGTGGCGGGCCTTTTCATGTCCGCTTCGTGCCCCGGCCGGCGGCCGAGCCCTCGATGATCGAGGACGTTCCCGCCGCTGTCGTCCTCTCTTCTCCACCCCGGGTCTACCGGGTGCGCTCAAGGCTGTGTAGAGTATGAAAACGATTTTCATTTCCACACTTGGAAAAGACACCTCGAGAGGAGCATCCGATGCGCATCGCACTGGTCGCCGGCCTGCACGCGGCCGCGCGGCGCCGGGCCGTGGACGAACTGCTGGCCGCCGTGCCGGGGTCCATCGCCGTACACCACGACATGAGGGACATCGGTGACGGTGCCGTGCACCGTGTGGTGCGCGACCACGCGGGCCCCACCGAGATCGCGGCCGTCGACCTCGACCACGCCTGTGCCTCCTGCACCCTGCGCGAGGACCTCGTCCCCTTCCTCCTGAGCACCGCGGACACCGGCCGACACGGCCTGTGCGTCGTGGAGGCCTGGGAGGCAGTGGAACCCCGGTCGATCGCCGAGGCGATCTCCGTTCAGGAGAGGCTCCACCTGACCACCGTCGCCACGGTCGTGGACACCGCCCGCCTGACCTCGGACCTCGGTGGTGACGACGACCTGACCGACCGCGGACTGGACGTCGCACAGGACGACTCCCGCACGGTCGCCGAGGTCCTCCATCGGCAACTGGAGTACCCGAACACGCTCGTACTTCGCGGTACGGAGAACGAACGCCACGTACGCTCCCTCCTCCGACAGCTCAACCCCGCGGCCACGCTCCTCCGGTCGGGGGCCGATCTGCGGAGCCTCCTCGACCGGCGCTTCGACCCGGCCTCCACCCATGACCGGCTCAACCCGGCCTGGGCCCACTACACGGACCACGCCGAGGAGCACGGGGTGGGATCGGTGACCTGGACCAGGCGCCGACCCATGCATCCCGAACGGTTCGCCGACGCGCTGGAACGGATCGTCTCGATGAGCCTGCGCGGCCGAGGAAGGTTCTGGCTGGCCGGTCAGCCCGACTCCCTCCTCGTGTGGGACTCCTACCGTGACCTGCTCATGGTGGAGAACGGAGGCCCCTGGATGGCCTCGCTCCCCGAGGCCGCCATGGACCTGGTCTCGCCCACACGACGCTCCCGTGCCCTCGTGGACTGGGATCCGGCGGTCGGCGATCGCCGCCAGCACCTGTCCTTCACCGGGATCGGCATGGACGCCGACGCCCTGCTCTCCCTGCTGGACTCCTGCCTGGTCACCGACGAGGAAGCGGACCAGGACTTCCACAACGACCCCTTCGCCGAGTTCTCCGAGAGGTGATCATGTCCGCCGATGAACGCCGCGCCGCGAAACCCGCCCGCCGGCGAGCCCTCGCCAACCCCTTGGGCGAGGCCGACCACGTCGACTACAAGGACGTCGCCCTGCTCCGCCGGTTCCTGTCGGACAAGGGCAAGATCCGGGCCCGGCGCGTCACCCGGGTTACGGCCCGTCAGCAGAGGCTGCTCGCCGCGGCGATCGCGAACGCCCGCGAGATGGCCCTGCTGCCCTACCCCTCCTCCGTGAAACAGAACCGATCGACCTGAAAGGAAGAACCGTGTCCCGTATCTGTCAGGTGACCGGGAAGGCCCCCGCGTTCGGCAACGCGATCTCCCACTCCCACCGGCGCACGAAACGCCGTTTCGACCCCAACGTCCAGCGGAAGCGCTACTGGCTGCCGAGCGAACGACGCTTCGTCCGGCTCCGGGTCAGCGCCAAGGGCATGAAGGTGATCGACGCCCGAGGCATCGAACGCGTGGTCGCCGACATCCGCGCCCGTGGAGAGAGGGTCTGATGGCGAAGAAGAGCAAGATCGCCCGGAACGAGCAGCGCAAGGCCGTCGTCGCCCGCTACGCCGAACGCCGTGCCGAGCTCAAGCGCCTCATCAAGAACCCGCGCACCGGCGAGGACGAACGCGCGGCCGCCCTCGCCGAGCTGCGACGTCAACCGCGTGACGCCAGTGCCACCCGGGTGCGCAACCGCGACTCCGTGGACGGCAGGCCCCGTGGACATCTGAGGAAATTCGGCCTGTCCCGCATCCGGTTCCGGGAGATGGCCCACCGGGGAGAGCTGCCCGGGATCACCAAGTCCAGCTGGTGACCGGGCCGGGGCCGGCCGTTCGCCCCGGCCGGCCCCGCCTCACACCCCTGGCTCCCACCTCGGTCGAGGTGGGTACGGAAGGGCCCGTCACCGTCGCGGGGTCGGTGGCGGGCCCTTCTCTACGAGGGCCCGGGCCCTCCGGTGGGGTCACCGGAGGGCCCGGGGCGGGTCGGGGCCTCAGGTCAGGTCGATGGTGACCCGCTCGGTGACGCCGTTCACGGTGACGGAGAGGTCGACGGTGGCCGCCCTCAAGGCGTCGAACCGGCCCGTCGCCGGGTCGAAGGATGCGGCGTGCTCCTCCCCGGCCTCGTCGGCCGAGCCGATGTGGACGTCGTCGGAGCCGGACCAGTCCGCGCTCACCGGGTAGGCGACCGGGACCGCGCTCCCGTCGTTGTCCACCGTGGCGGTGATATCGGCCTGTTCGCCCACCGCGACCGAGGCCGGGGCGTCGAGTTCCAGACCGTCCACGTGAGGACGCAGTTCGGTCCGCACCCAGTCCCGCGAGGCGGCGCCGTCGGTGTCGATCCCCCACAGGGACCAGCCGGTGAAGCCGCCGTCGGCGGGGCCGGTCGAGGGGTTCTTGCCGGCGTTGCCGTTGATGACGTAGGGCACCCCGTCCACCCGGTCGGCGTGGAACATGCCCGCGTGCGCTCCGATGAACGCCGCGCCCTTGCCGCTGTCGGCCTGGAAGTCGGCCAGCCAGTTCTCGACGGCGGTGGCCTCCTTGCGGTCCGCCAGTTCGCTCGCCCTGGAGGGGGACGGGTCGCGGAAGGGCACGTGCTGGGCGACGACGACCGAGGTCACGGAGGGGTCCTCGGCCGCGGAGTCGAGCTCCTCGCGCAGCAGGGGCAGTTGTGACCAGTCGCTGGACCGGTACGAGAGCCGAGCCGTGTTCAGGAGGATGAACCTGGTGCCGTGGTGGTCGACCACCCGGTGGGGCTCCCCGAAGGCCTCCCGGAAGTTGTCCAGAGTGCCCTCGGACACCTCGTGGTTGCCCGGAACGTAGTAGTAGGGGAGCTCACCCTCCAACTCCTCGTCGAGGATGGTCCGGGCCAGGGCGAAGTCCTCCGGCGCGGCCTCGTCGACGAGGTCTCCGTTGATGATGAGGAACTCGGCGTCGCTGTCGCGGATCTCTCGGAGCGCCCGCCGGGTGTAGGCGACGATCTCGCTGTCGGGGTCGCGGGCGACGAACTGCGCGTCGGACAGGACGGCGAACCGCCAGTCCTGGTCGGCCACGGCCGTTCCGGAGGCCACCACGGGGTCGACGACCGGTTCGGTGGGCGGCACGTCGATCGGGGGCGGCACCATCGCCGTCAGTTCGTCGAGGATCACCTCGCCCCGGTAGCTCGCGTCCGGTTCGGTCTCGGCGAAGTAGAGGCGCCGCAGCGACAGCGGGTACTGCGTGCCCGGCGGGACCTCGAAGACCAGCTCCCGCCACCCCTCCTCGTCGAGGTATCCGGCGCGCAGGGCGGGCAGCAGTTGGCCGGCGCCGTCCCAGACCTGGAGGCTGGCCCACTCTCCGTTCCCCTCGGTACGCACCTGGGCGCGCAGTTCCTGCGGCTGTCCGGGGATCTCCAGTCGCCCGCCGGGCGGCAGGGCGCCTCCGGTGCGGGTCCCGGTCGAGGTGGTGAAGTCGTAGGTCAGGCCCACCGCCTTGCCGTCCCGGCCCTCGGCGACCGTGACGTCCCCGTCGGCGCGTTCGCCGAAGTAGGTCCAGTCGGCGGCGTCCTCGAAGTCGGCGACGACGACCTCCTCCAGTCCGACGGTGATCGCCATGGTCGTCTCGACGTCGCCGACCCGGACCGCGGCGAGGGTGGAACCGCTGTCGGTGGCGGCGGTGATCTCGAATCGTCCGTCCTCGGTCACCGAGACCCGGGCGACGCTCTCGTCGACGGACAGCTCGACGTCGGCCGGTTCGATCGGCGCGGCGAACCCCTGGGCGTCGTAGCCGGTCACCTCGACCACGGTGGACGCGTCGGCGTCGGCCAGTCCGACCCGTTCGGGGGTGGTCTCGATCCGGGCGAGGTCGCCCAGAACGGTCAGCTCGATCTCGCCTCTGGCGCGCAGTTTACTCGCGGTGACGGTGGCGATACCGGTCGTATGGGCGGTGAACACGCCCTCGCGGTCCACCAGACCGACCCGGCCGTCGTCGGAGCGCCAGTTCGGAACGCCCTCGGCCGGGCCGAAGGTCTCGTCGTGACCGAACGCGGTGAGCGTGCGGGTCAGTCCGGGGAAGACCCGGTCGGGGCGGCTCGGGGCGACGTAGCCGGAGCCCGCGGCGCGTTCGGGTTCGATCCGCGTCTCGACCCAGAAACCGTCGAGTCGTCCACTGCCCTCGGGGGCGAACAGCGCGAGTCCGTTGGGGACGAGTCGTTCCGCGCCGTCCGAGGGGCGGTTCTCGACCCGTACCCGCTCCGAGCCGGGGGTTCTCGCCACCATGGTGGTCGACCCGCCCCCGTCGAGGTTGAGCGCGGTGTGCGCGCCGGCATCGACCATCATCTCGCCCAGCTCGTCGAGGCCCACGCCTTCGGAGAAGGAGGGCTGGCGGCCGTCGACGCTGAGCAGGTACATCCGCGAGCCGTCCTCGGAGAACCCGATCGCCGTGCGCGGGGCGCCCGGGGTGTTGTTACCTTCGGAGGCCCGCTGGACCTCGCCGTCGACGACGAGCATCTGACGGCCGTTGAGGGCGGCGTGGATCTCCTGGTCCTCGGCGGCCCGGGCCTCGTAGTCGATGCCGACCGCGTCGCCCACGGTCAGATCGGAGAGGGCGGTCGCACCGTCCTCACGGCCGACCAGGACGAAGGTGTCGTCGGGGATCTCCCCTTCTCGCGGTCGGTCCACGATCTCGGTGACGACGCCGTCGGCGACCACCACCTCCAGTGTCTCCGCGGCGCCTTCGACCGCCCGGCAGCGGCAGTGGTCGCCCCACAGCGGGGTGAACGCGGCGATCTCGCCGGCGCCCAGCGCCGGTTTGTTGATCGCGTCCAGAGACGGCGTCTCTCCGGTCGGCAGGTCGATGGTGCCCTCGAAGAACACCTCGCCGATGGAGCCGAGTCCGTCCGGGGTGAAGATCACCGAGGAGCCGGCGTACTCGCCGGGCATCGGGGACTGGATCAGCTCGCCGTCGCGCACCGCCACCCCCTGCGGGGCTCCGGAGGCGTTGATGTCGAAGAAGTCGCCGTTCACCGCGGCGACCGCGCCGACGCGGTCGGCCTGGGCGCTCAGGGGTTCGCGGTCGGTCACCCGGCCGGGGAACAGGTAGTCGACGCCGACGCCGCCGGTGAGGTCGGTGGTCAGCAGGTCGCCCTGCAACCAGGTGGGGTTCCCGGTGTAGCCGTCCGGCCCGTAGGAGTCGAACGATCTCAGGGTGACGCCGGGGGCGACCGGACGTTCGGACTCGAACGTCTCCAATCGAGGGGCGGGAGCGTCGTCCCGGGCCACCGAGCCCTCCGGGGGGACCTCGACGTTCTCGCTGAAGGCGGTGTGGTCGCGTGGATCGTCGTCCGCGGCGGCCGTACCGACGGCCGGGGGGAGGGTGAGGATCAAGGCGCAACCCGCGGCCACGACCGCACTCGCGCGTGAACGGATCGACCACCGGCGTTTCATGGGAAGCCTCCGGGCGGCTGGGGGAGCCTTACGCGTGAACTTCTATCAGCCGACCGGGCGGTTGTGTAGGAGGTGAAGGATCCCCGATTTCCGCGCGGCTCCCGAGCCGGAATCGTGCACGTGAGCTCTCGACCTGCGGATACGCGCCGCACGCGAGGTGCGCGAAGGAGGTGAGGAAGGTCCCCTCCCCTCTCCACATTTCACCTGGGGACAGCCCATTGGTCATGAGGAATCCGATCACGCGCGACGTGGAGCGAACGGTTCAGGGCGTGGGCAGCGGACAGGACTCGGCGGCGCGCAGGCGGGAGGCGAGCGCCCACGCGGAGAGCGCCAGGCCCGCGACCGCGAGCAGAGGTTGGAGCGGCGCGAACCAGGTCATGGCCCCGTTGGCGCCCAACGCCAGGAGCACGAGCTTGTTGCAGACCGGACAGCCGATCGCGAACCAGGCCAGGGCGGCCCCGACGATCCCCTTGCCCCGGCCTCGATCGACGTCCTCCGTCGCCGGTCCCGTCGCGCCGCGGACGTAGGTCGCCGCCACCAGGCCGGTCAGGACCGAGGCCGCCGCCCACACCGGATAGGACCACCACGTCGGATCGACCTCCCTGGAGAACAGCCCGTTCGGGACGAGGACGGCCGGAACCCCCAGGAGCAGCAGGGTCGCGGCCGTTCCGATCGCCGCGACGGTCCACTCTCGACGCCCCCATGAGCGCATACGTCCCCCTCTTCCTCGAACACCTCGGCAGCATTTTCTATCCTCCATAGAATACTCTCTATGCAAGATAGAAAGAAGGTGCCCATGTCGAGCCGGACCAAGAGCCGCTCCAACATGCCCCTGATCGTGGCCGGTGCCGTACTGCTCGCCTTCGTCCTGGCGGTGACCATCGGCATCGCCCTGGAGGACGGGGACCCCGAGGGGGACGCCTCCGACGTCCAGGTCTCGGGCGGCTCCGGCGAGGACCACGTCGGCGAGGAACAGCGAGCGTGGGGAGAGACCCTGGCCAGGCGCGAGGCCGAGGACCCCGGCGCCATGGGGGCCGTCGACGCGCCCGTGGTGATGGTGGCCTACTCGGACTTCGCCTGCCCCTTCTGCGCCGCCTGGGCCCACGAGACCCAACCCGAACTGGTCGAACGCTACGTCGACTCCGGGGACCTGCGCATCGAATGGCGCGAGTTCCCCTACCTGGGCGATCTGTCCCGCGAGCTCTCCCTCGGCGCTCTGGCCGCCGCCGAACAGGACGCCTTCTGGGAGTACCAGGAGACGGTCTTCGCGCACCAGGAGGAACTGAAGTCGTCCTCGGACCCCGACGCGCTCCTCCGAGAGCTCGTCGAGGAGAGCGGCCTGGACCCGGAGCGTTTCGAGGAGGCCCTGGACGACGAGAGCCTGCCGGCCAGGGTCGACGCCGACTTCCTCGAAGGCCAACGGATCGGTGTCTCCGGCACCCCGGCCTTCATCGTCAACGGGGACCCCGTGATGGGGGCCCAGCCGCTGCCGGTGTTCGTCGAGAGCATCGAGTCCGCCCTGAACGCCGCGGAGGGGTGAACCCATGGACATCGGTCTCCTGGCGGCGACGGCGGGCGGGGTGCTGGCCCTGTTCAGCCCGTGCAGCGCCCTTCTGTTGCCCTCGTTCTTCGCCTACGCCTTCCGGAACCCGGGGCACCTGCTGCTCCACACCGGCATCTTCTACATCGGCCTGTGCCTGACCCTGATCCCGTTCGGGGCGGGATCGGCCATGGTCAGCGTCCTGTTCTACGGGCACAGGGAGACGCTCATCGGCATCGCCGGCGGCGTCATCATCGCCTTCGGAATCATCCAGATCCTGGGGTGGGGCTACACCTGGGGTCCTCTGGCCCGGGCCCAGTCGCGTTTCGCCTCGGGGCGCGGACGTCTGTCGGTCCTCGGGCTCGGGGCGGTCTACGGTCTGGCCGGCTTCTGCTCCGGACCGATCCTGGGGGCGGTGCTGACCGTCGCGGCCACCGGGACCCCGGCGCGCGGCATGCTGTTGATGGCTGCCTACGCCCTGGGCATGGTCCTTCCCATGTTCCTCCTGGCCCTGGGATGGGACCGGTTCGACCTGGGACGCCGTCGCTGGTTGCGCGGCCGTTCCCTGCGCGTGGGTCCGTTGACCACGCACACCACGGCCGTGCTGAGCGGCGCCCTGTTCATCGGGGTCGGGGTGATCTTCCTGGTCTTCGACGGCACCGCGTCCATGAGCGGCCTTCCGGGGATGCGGTGGTTGGAGGAGGTCGCCTACCGGGCTCAGGAACCTCTGTCCCGGCTGGGGAGCACGACCGACGTCATCGCTCTGGTCCTGGTGGCGGTCCTGCTCGGCGCACTGGCGTTGTTCGCCCGGCGCGGCGGCGCGAGCGCCTCCGACGACGCCAGGACGACGGACCGCGACCCGAGCGCGCGCGAGACCTCGGAAGGGGAGTGATCGTGCCCTCGAACGCGGGCCGCGCGGTGGTCTTGGCGGTGACGCTGCTGGTGGGCGCGTGCGCGCCGCCCGGTACGGAGGACGCCGCCGTGCGGCTCGTGGACGATCCGGCCCTTCCCCCGCCCGAGGTCTCCGTCTCCCCTCCCCCGCCGCTCCGGGGAGAGCCCCTGTGGACGGCGCCGTTCACCTCCGAACCCAAGGCCGCCGGGTCGATGTTCATCGGCGTGGCCCAGGGGTCGGCGGGCGAACGGCTCCGGTTCCTGGCCGTCGACGCCGAGGGCCGGACCAGGTGGGCGGCCGAACGCGACCCGGAGTGCACCGGGTTCGCCATCGCCCACGACCCTCGGGACGGCTCGGAACCGGTGGTCCTGCTCGACAAGGAGAAGGACCCCGAGGGAGGTCTTCTCGCCACCGTGACCACGGCCTCGGCCTTCGACCCCGACGACGGCGGGCGCGTATGGGGCCCCGTGGACGTTCCGGGCACCCTGGTGGGGCCGGGGCTGATCTTCGCGGCCGTGCAGGGCAGCGTCATGAGCGACCGCACCGGCCCCAAGGTCGCGCTCGACCCGGCGACCGGCTCGGTGATCGCGGACGAGGAACGGGGGGAGACACCCCTGCACGAGTATCGCGGCATGGTCCTGACCCGGAGCGCGGACACCCTCCGGACGATCGACTCCACCGGCGGTACCCTGTGGGAGCACACCGACCTGGAGATACCTCCCCTCTGGGAGGAACCGGGGGTCCGCGTCGGCCCCGGCCCCCGTCCCACCGACGGGGCCACCGCGGCCGTGGCCCTCGAGTGGACGTCGGAGGCCGATGGGATCCTGGGATACTCGGTGCACGACCTGGCCACGGGGCACCTCCTGCTCACGCTCGCGGAGTCCCGGACCCCCGTGCTCTTGGACGCCGGGCGGGGACGGACGGTGGCCGTCGCCTCCCCCGTCGACGAACCCGAGAGCCGGTACGCGTTCAGGCTCGACGACGCGGGAGAGGCACCCGTTCGGCTGGGGCGAGTGGAAGATGACGAACGACCGCGGGCCCTGGTGGCCTCCACTCTGTATCTCGCGGGCGAAGGCTCTTACCGGGCCCTCGACGTGAGAACGGGTGAGGCCGGGGAGAGGTGGCGGGACGCGAGGGAACCTCCCGTGGCCGCCCTCGAGGACGGTCCGGCCATCATGGGTGTGGAGACCACCGATCGGGCCCGGGTGTTCACCGCCCTGGCCACCGATCGAACACGATGATCGACCATGGACCACCACTTCGAGGACGATGGGCTCGACACCGATGAACGCCAACCCGATCCCCGGACTCGGATCCTTGGAATCCGAGGTCATGTCCGCCCTGTGGCGATCCCGAGAGCCGCTCAGCGTGCGCGAGGTGATCGAGTCGCTGAGCGGCCGGGACCCCGCCTACACCACGATCTCCACCGTTCTGGAGAACCTGCGCCGCAAGGGATGGGTGGAGCGTGAACGCGTCGGACGGCTGTGGTTCTACCGCCCTATGAGGGACCGCAA
Source organism: Nocardiopsis alba DSM 43377 (assembly GCF_000341225.1). Lineage (GTDB taxonomy): Bacteria > Actinomycetota > Actinomycetes > Streptosporangiales > Streptosporangiaceae > Nocardiopsis > Nocardiopsis alba. The sequence goes on along the minus strand of NZ_ANAC01000007.1, from coordinate 75,650 downwards.
CTCCCTCGCCGCCGACCGTATGCGGGGTGCCCTGGACGACAGCGGGGACGCCCGCGAGGCGCTTCTGCTGTTCGTCGACCGTATGGACCCGAACGACCTCGACGTTCTCCGTGAACTGCTCGCCGACGTCCCCCGAGACGAGGACGCATGACCTGGTCCCTGCTCGCCGTGGTCGGGCTGATCGCCTGGAGTCTGTACGGGCATCGGTTCCTCCGGGCCTTCCACCACCGGCACAGGGCCTCGCCCCGGGTCATGCTCGGTCTCTGGTGTCTGGGCATCGCCTCCTGGGCGTCGACCTGCGTGGTCCTCGCGGGCGCCCTGGCGAGCCAGGTCATGGGCCCTGGGGTGAAGGCGCTGATCGCCGCCTGCCTGAACCTGGTACAGGCGATCGACGCCAACGACGCCGGGGCGGGTCTGATCGTGATCGCGGGCACCTCCGCTCTCGCCCTGACCCGGTTGGGCTGGGTGGCCGTGCGCCGACGTCGGAAACGGAACCACTGGTTGATCCGGCATCGGCGCTGGCTCCTCTCCCAGGCGAGCAGGCGCACGATCGACCGCGAGGACTTCTGGCTGGTGCGCGACCCCCGACCACGCGCCTACTGTCTCCCGGGGCGGGGAGAGGACATCGTGGTCAGTGTCGGCGGTCTGGAGCGCCTCACCCGGCGAGAGCTCCAGGCCGTCCTGGCCCATGAGCGCGCCCACCTGCGAGGACGCCACCACCTCCTGACCGCTTGGGCACGACTGCTGGACCGCGCCTTTCCCGGGGTGCCCCTTCTCGCCGCGGCCTCCGTGGAGATCTCCGAACTGGTCGAGTGGGTCGCGGACGACCACGCGGCCCGGGAGGTGAGCCCCAACGCGCTGGCACACGCCCTGGGCAGGATGGCGGCTCCGGAAGGGGCTCCGGACCCGACCCTGTCCATCGGCGGTGCCTGCCCTGTGCGCCGTGTTCGGCGCCAGATAGCCCCGAACGAACCTCCGGCCGGTGCCGCCCTCACCCTTCTGGCCGTGGTGTCGACGGCCGCGCCCCTGGTGTTGGCGGTGGCGGCCGTGGTCCTCAACGTGGCCCTGCCCCACTGCGAATGCGTCGGTTGAGACCGCGGCGGGCGTACCCGGCCTCGCGGGGGTCTTCGTAGACTCTCTCGAAAACGGAACATCGAGAGAAGGGCGCCCCGTGATCCCCCAGGCGCGCAACACCGCGGGCACGAGAGCCATACCCGACGTCATCCGCGACCCCCGGCAGTGGTGGTGGGGGATCCAAGGCGGGAACCCGGAGGCCGCCGCCCAGGACCTGCGCGACCTCCGCGCGGGCCTTCCGTTGAGGGCCGTCGCCCATCTGGAGGCCGAACACCGCTACCGGCAGGGCCTGCTCATCATGCGCTTCGGGGCCGCCGAGCCGCTCACCTGGCGCCGGTATCGACCGTTCCGGAGCTACGCGGAGCCCATCCCGATCCCCTCCCCCATCGAGATCCTCGGGCTCAGGGCTCCCAGGCTCCTCCGACCACGGGAATACGGCCTCGCCGGTTCGTGCATCCTCGATCTCCGCTCGGGTGCCCTGAAATGGCGGCTGGCCGTGGTCGCCATCGACGTTCCCGTCGTCATCGCCGCCCTGACCGAGGCGGAGTCCTGGGCCCCCGGTGCCTCGACGGAGACCCCCGACCCCCGGGTCTGAGGCGTTCGGGCCGGAGGAGGGTGCCGCCGTGGCGCGACCACGGCGGCGCCCTCCCGCGCCTCAGCCGATGGCGCGTCCCGCGTAGTCGGGGGCGGGCTCGGCGAGGGCCCTGATCCGATCGGCGACCTCATCGGGGAAGGGCACCGTACGCCCCTCCCCCTGATCGACGTGGAGAGTCATGAGCTCCTCGGTGGCCGCCAGGACGTCACCGACCCACATCTCGTGGCAGATCCGCGCCTTCTTGAGTCCGGGACCGGCGGTGCCCGGGTCGATCACCCGGGTGTGGACCTCGACCTCGGCGTCGGCGGCGACCTCCCTCAGGTACCGGACGTGCGCCTCGACCGTGTACAGCGAACATCCCGTGCGTTCGCGGTAGGCGGCGTCCAGGCCGATCCGGTCCATCAGGGCGTCGGTCGCGAAACCGAAGATCAGGACGTAGTACGCCTCGCTGAGATGGCCGTTGTAGTCGATCCACTCAGGGAGGAGCCGCTGGACGAGGGGCGCGCTCACGCGGTCCCCTCCGCCCGCTCGGCGGCCTCCGCGCGTTCGACCTCTTCGAGGGCGCGGGCCACGGCGATGAGGCGACGGTCGCGCTGGGCGATCAGCTCGGCGGTGGAACGCCCCGCCACGACCTCGTCGGTGCCCGCCACCATGCGGTCGCGCAGCTCGGTGGTGAGCTCGGGGGCCTCGAGGCGGGTCCACGGCGACTTCAACGAAGGGCCGAAGTGGTCGAGCATGTGCGCCATGCCGCCCTCTCCCCCGGCCAGGTGGAAGGTCAGGCAGGGGCCGAAGAAGGCCCAGCGCAGTCCGGGCCCGCTGGTCATCGCCAGGTCGATCTGCTCGACGGTGGCCTCGCCCTCGGCGACCATGTGCAGCGCCTCGCGCCAGGCGGCCTCCTGGATCCGGTTGCCGATGAAGCCGGGGAGCTCGCGGTCCATGCCGATCACCGACTTGCCGGCGATCCGGTAGAAGTCGCAGGCCCAGTCCACGGCCCACTGTTCGGTCCGCTCGCCGCCGACGACCTCGACCAGGGGGACGAGGTAGGGCGGGTTGAACGGGTGGCCGACCACCAGCCGTTCGGGTGTCCGGGCGCTCCCCTGCATCTCGCTCATGCTGTAGCCGGAGGTGGAGGAGCCGATGACCACGCCCTCGGGGGTGGCGGCGTCGATCTCGGCCAACAGGTCGATCTTCAGGTCGAGGCGCTCGGGCGCGCTCTCTTGGACGAAGTCGGCGTCGGCGACCGCCTCGGCCAGGGTGGCGGCGACGCTCAGGTTCTCCATGGAGGCGCCTTCGGCCGGGCCGAGGCTCTCCAGGGCGGGCCAGGCGGCGGAGACCAGATCGCGCAGGCGTTCCTCGGCGTTCGGCGCCGGGTCCCAGGCGACCACCCGGTAGCCGCGGCCCAGGAAGTGGGCGACCCAGCCGCCTCCGATGACGCCCGCTCCGATACAGGCGACCGTGCGCACGGCCTCGGGGGCGACTCTCGCGTTCTCTGTCATGGTGCTCCTCAAGGGGTGGGCGGTGCGGGGGTCAGGAGGCGGCGCTGCGCAGCTTGAGCATCGCGCGGGTCTCGTCGGGGGTGGCGACCCGGGCGCCGAGCTGCTCGATGATGTTCACGGCCTTCTCGGTGAGCTGCCCGTTGGTGGCCTTCACCCCGCGGCTGAGGTAGAGGTTGTCCTCCAGACCCACCCGGGCGTGCCCGCCGAGCAGCACCGACTGCGCCACCCAGGGCATCTGCCCGCGACCGATGGAGAAGCTCGCCCACTGCGCGCCCTCGGGGAGCATGTTCACCATCGACATGAGGACGCCCGGGTCGGCCGGGGCCCCGTAGGGGATGCCCGTGCAGAGCTGGAACATGGTCGGGTCGTCGATGAGGCCCTCGGCGTGCATGGTCTTGGCGAACCACAGCTGGCCGGTGTCGAAGATCTCCAACTCCGGACGGACGCCCAGCTCCTGGATGCGCTTGGCGCCGGCGCGCAGCATGTCCGGGGTGGAGATGTAGACCTGGCTGCCGTCGCCGAAGTTGAGGCTGCCGCAGTCCAGGGTGCAGATGTCGGGCAGCAGCTCCTCGACGTGGGGCAGTCGGTCCAGCCCGTTGACGAGGTCGGTGCCCTCCTCGAAGAGGAGCGGGTCGTCCTGACCGATCACCAGGTCGCCGCCCATGCCGGCGGTGAGGTTGATGACGATGTCGACGCCGGTCTGGCGGATGCGGTCGACGACCTCCCGGTAGAGGGCGTTGTCGCGCGAGGGGGCGCCGGTCTCGGGGTCCCGGACGTGGATGTGCACCGCGCTGGCGCCGGCCTCGGCGGCCTCGACCGCGGAGGCGGCGATCTGCTTCGGGGTCACCGGAACGTGCTCGCTCCGGCCTACGGTGTCGCCGGCACCGGTGAGTGCGCAGGTCAGGATGGGTTTGAGGTTCATGGTGTCGCTCATGGCGAGGCTCCGTCTCTTCGCGGGGACATGGGTGGCGGGGCAGGGTCGGGTCAGGTCCGAGACCGGTCGGGGTACGGGCCCGAGGGGTCAGGAGGAGGTGCGGGGCATGCGGTCGGCCAGGAGGTCCTGATCGATGACCGAGCGCAGGGTGGCGCGCATGTGGTCGACGGACCGGCCGGGCATCCCGGTCAGGACCTGGATGCCCAGTCCGTCGATGAGGGCGGTGAGACGCCGGGTGGTCTCCTCGACGTCGAAGTCGCCGAAGACCCCGCGCTCTCGCCCTTCGCTCAGGGTGAGGGCGATGGTCTCGTGCCAGCGCCGGTAGGAATCGGCGTGCAGCGCGCGCATCCGGGGGTCGAGCGCGGCGGCCGTCCAGATCTGGAGCCAGACCGACCATTCGAGGCGCAGCCGTTCGGAGGCGGGCAGTTGCAGTTCGATGAGCCGGAGCAGCCGCTCGTACGGGTCCTCGATGGTGTGCAGACCGGCGACCTGCCGGTCGAAGGCCTGCTTGACCGAGTGGCGCAGGGCCTCCACGAGGAGGTCGTTCAGGGTCGGGAAGTGGTAGTGGACGGTGGCGCTGGAGGTTCCGCAGGCGCGGGCCACCTGGGCGACGCGGACCGAGTGGTATCCGTGCTCGGCGATGAGCGTCCACGCGGCCTCGATGATCTGCAACCGGCGGTTGTGCTCCTTGGCGGCCGTGGGCCGGTCCGCGAGGCCCGGGGGCGGCGGTCGCACGGCCGAGGAGTCACGGGGCGGCACCGAGACCGTCTCGGCGTCGTCCTGGCCGTTGAGCAGCCAGTTGACGGTCACCCCGGTCTCGTCGGCGATCCCGGCCAGTTCCCGGGCGGTGAAGCGTCGGGTCCCGGTCAGGGACTTGGAGAGTTTGCTGGGGTCGATGCCGAGTCGCTCCGCGAACCGTCTCTGGGAGAGTCCGGATCGGCGGATCGCCTCTCGGGCCCTACCGCGCACGTCGTCGGTCGCGTCATCGCTCACGAGAGTGAACGTAACAACGCCATGGCGATTTTCGCAATGTTCCGTTGCGATCGGGCACGGAGACACGGCGCCCGAGCGAACGCGAAGAGACCCATGTCTTCGCAGGTGAACGGGGAATTTAGGTGAAGAAGGGGCAGGGTCGTCGCGGCCTTCGGTACGACTGACCGATCAGTAGATCGCAACACGAACGCGGCCGATCCCTCCCCGGCTCTCGTGATCGTTCCCGGAAAGGACGACGGCCACACCGCCCGTCCCCCCCGGGGTGGGAGAGGGGGCTCCCGACCCGCCCCGAGGGTCAGCGGGAACCGGAGGAGGCGGGCGCCTCGTCGGCCAGGCCCCGGATCAGTTCGGCGACGGGCCGACGCGCGAACCCCGGAACGTCGTGGCCGACCCCGGGCAGGACGACCGGTCGCGCCCCGGGCACCCTGGAGGCGATGTCGGCGGCCGCGCGCGGCCGGATCAGCGGATCGTCCTGGCCGTGGATCACCAGTGTGGGCACCGTGATGGCGTCGATCCCCGGCCCGTGCCACTGGGCGCCGATCTGCCGACTGTGCGCGAGGTTGTCACGGCTGCCGTGGTCGACGAGGCGTTCGGCCCTCTCGCGCGCCTCCTCCTCGTCGAAGGGGCGCCGGGAGGAGGCGCAGAACCGGGCGATGTCGAGGCTCCCCTGGATCGCCCCCTCCCTGGTGGCGGGGTGGTTCCAGCGAACGAGCCGGGCCATGGAGAAGAGGTTGATGTAGCGCAGCAGCCCCGGGCCCGACACGTCGGCGGGGACCGCGGCCATCGAGGTCAGGGTGCGGACCCGATCCGGGTGTCCGATGGCGACGCGTTGCGCGATGGCCCCGCCGAGGGAGATCCCGAAGACGTGCGCCGACCCCCATCCGAGCTCGTCCATGACCGCGATGGCGTCGTCGGCCATGTCCTCGGCCGTGTAGGCGTCGCCGCGGCGCCTCATCAGGGCGGTGAAGGGTTTGCGGGTCCTGACGGGCAGCAGGTACGTCGATTCACCGGAGTCGCGGTTGTCGTAACGGGCGACGGAGAAACCCTGTTCGGCCAGCGCTCGGCACAGGTCGTCCGGCCACCACTGCCGGTTGATGCCCATACCCATGATGAGCAGGATCGGGTCTCCTCCGTTCTCCTCCCCCCAGGTGTCGAAGGCCAGTCGAACCTCGCCGTTCCGGGCCCACCGGACGGGACTCCACGTTCGTCGGTCCATGGTCGCTCTCCCTTCAATACTGCGATCACTGTTCTCAGTATTAGGATAGGGGACCGTCGTGGCAAGGGGAACAGGGGGGCCGATGGCCGAGGGACCGACGAGCGTATGGAGCCGTCCCGAACGGGGCGCGCGGGGCCCCGCGCCGGAGCGCAGCCGCGAACAGCTCACCGCCGCCGCGATCGAACTGGCCGACGAGGGCGGCCTCGCCGCCGTGTCGATGCGACAGGTCGCCCGAAGACTGGGCACCGGCCCCGCCTCGCTGTACCGCTACATCTCCGCCCGGGACGACCTCCTCGACCTCATGGCCGACGCCGTCACCGGGGAGATCGACCTCGACGCGCCGATGAGCGGCGACCCGGTCGAGGACCTGGCCGCCCTGGCCGGCCGGGCCAAGGAGGTCCACCTGCGCCACCCGTGGCTGCTCGACCTGCCGACGGAGCCCACCGTGGGGCCTCGCGGCATGGACTACCTGGAGCATGCCCTCCGCGCCCTGGAACCGACCTCCCTGCCCCAGGCGTCCCGTCTGGAGATCATCGGGCTGGTGAACGGGCTGGTGACGCTGTTCGCGCGCACCGAACTCCAGCGCCGGAACACGCCCGACGGTCCCGGGCGCGCTCGCACGTCCTACCTGGCCACCGCGACCGAGGAACGCCACCCGCTCATCGCGGCGGCGCTGGCGGCGAGTCCCGGCACCGAGGCGTCCCAGGACACCCACGTGCTGTTCGAACGGATGGTGCGCCGGGTGCTCACCGGCCTCGTCGAACTCCCCTGAAGTAGGGGGCGGCCCTCCTCTCCGGAAGACGGGCCTCGTATCCTCGGCTCTCCCCGAACCAGGCGGCTCGTCGACGCGTCGAAAGGGAACAGCGTCTCCCCGGCCCGAGGTCGTAGGGCGCACCGGAAGCCCCCGAGAACGAAAAGTCGATATGGCCCCGCATCCCCCTCCCACTCCACGTTGGAAGACCCTCCTCACCGTCCCTTCACTCCTACACGTGACCGCCCTCGCCCCGGGCCTCTTCGCCCTGATGTGGGTGCTCACCGGGTTCCCGCTCCTCGTCACAGGGGCGGGGGCGATGGTGGCACTCGGCCTCGTGGCGCTCCAAGCGCTGCGCCCTGACGGGGACCCGCTCCTCCCGGTGCCCGGGATCGTGGCCGTCCTGAGCGGGATCGTCCTGTTCGGCGCCATGAGCGCGGCGGCCTATATCGCCTGGCCCCCGCCGTGGTCGCTCTGCTTCATCGCCCTCCTCCTGGTCGACGTTCTGTTCCGAATCGGCCGTTGGAAAGCCCTGACCACGGGCGGACGGGGGCGAAAGGGCGAGCTCACCTCCCGGACGGCGATCATCGCCGTGACGGTGGTGGTACTGGCCGGTCTGCTCTCCCCTCTGTACTCCTCCCGAGCCGCCGATGCGGCTCTGTGCGCACGGCCCGCGGTCGCGCGGGGGGCGTCCGATGCCTGGCCCGACGGGGAACCACTCCGGGGAGGCGATGACCCACCGCGCAACCCCGGCATGCTCGATCGGGCCCGAGCGTTCGAGGGCAATGCCGCCTTCGGTGAAGCGGCCTGGTGGCTCCCCCTCTGGGGCGGTGTGACCACCGGGAACCGCACATCGGTGGTTCTGAACGGTGTTCGGGGCTTCGGTGTCTACGAGGCCGAGGACGGACGGGTCCGGTGGACGTTCGACATCAAAGAGGAACTGTTCGGCGTGGAGGGCCGGGGCGGCGCCCGGACCATCCATTCGGGCCGGGTGAAGGCGGTGGGCGATGTCCTGCTCGTACGTCTTCACGACGATGGGGCGGACGATCCTCGTGAAGCCCTGCTCGCCTTGGACATGGAGACCGGGCGTCGACTCTGGTGCGCCCCCGGGGTCACGGACCTCCTGGCCGACCCCGAGAGTGCCGACCGGATCGTCGTGTTCGACGGCGCGTGGAGGATCCTCGACACGGGCGACGGACGCGAGATCGCCACTATCGACACCGAGACGACATCCCTGAGCGAGGAGACCTTTCCGAACGCCGACCTCACCCCGCTCACCGCTCTCGGGGGCGGCAGGTTCGTCCTCGCCGAGGGACCCGCGGTGGCCGTCTACGACACGATCGACGGCGCACTCGTCCATGACCGGCTCCTCGAAGAACCACCGGCTCACCCCGCCCCCGGGACCGGGCACGCGGTGTACAACATCGTCACGCACGAGACCGCGACCGTGTTCGAGGTGTCGGCCTTCGACGGTCATCGTGCCGACCGCGAGTTCGCCTCCACCGAGCTCATCGCCTTCGGCCCCGGCGGAGAAGAGCTGTGGCGGAAGAACGATCTCGAGGGAGGGCGCCATGCGTCGATCACCCTCGGTTCCTATAGCCGTGGCGACGCGGTCCGGACCTTCGGGGACCTGTTCTGGCGCGAACCCGGAGGTGTGGACATCTCCGATGGCACCTTCGCCTGGACGATCGAGGATCGGGTCCACCTGAGCATCGACCGTGGACACCAGGTGCGCGGCGGCCTCCTGTTCGGGGCGAACGAGCTCCATCAGGTCATCGCGATCGACTCCCGGAGCGGTGAGGTCCACCCCTCCCCTTACACGGTGCCCGACCCGACCGAGCGGGAGGAGAGACTCCTTCGCGGGATCGACCACATCGCCACCCCGGCCGGAGACGTCTTCACCACTTCCGGGACCCTCCTTCCCGGAAGCCACGGGATCACCGTCCTGTTCGGACTCCCGGAGGGTTCGAACTGAGGAGACGTGTCGACCGGCGTGCGAGGACCCCGCACACCGTGGACGCGACGAGGGGCCGCCACCCCGATGGTGGCGGCCCCTCTCCCAGGTGGGCGACTAACGTTCGTCGACGACCTCGAAGACCAGGGTGTCGGTGAACGCGCGACCGTAGGAGTCGGTCGCGGTGACCTCGGCGGTGTGCTCACCGAGATCGAGATCCTCGTCCAGGTCGAAGCGCCACAGGTGCATCGTCCGGTCGGCGAGGCTGCCGCCGTGGACCAGCTGTTGGGCGACCGCGTACGGGTCGGAGTACTCGACACCGACGTTGACGGCCTCGCCCTCCATCCGCTGGGTGCGCACCGCCTCCTCGACGGGCCCGCCGTCGATGGACACCTCCACCGTCGACCCGGTGGAGCCGAGGAAGAAGTTGGTGGTCAGCCAGCTGCCGTCGGCCAGGTCGTCCCGGTCCAGCGCCAGGGGCGCGTCCAACTCGGGGGCCTCGCCCACGGGGTCGTCGTTCCACTCCCGACGCTCGTCGAACCACGCGCGGTAGGTCGGACTGTTGATGCCCAGTTGCGTCTGCACGTCGTCGGACTCGCCGGTGACGGTGTAGCGCTCCTGGAAGTCGGACCCCTCGATGTCGAGCGTCACCACGCCGGGACGGCCGCCGTCACGACCGATCGCCGTCGGGTAGCCCTCCTCACCGACCTCGCCGGAGTACCAGTCGCCGGAGATCGCGCCCACGGTGATGTGCGGGAAGGGCAGACCCTCGATACCGAAGAGGTCGCGCCAGCCCTCGACGTCGTCACCGGTCCTCATGTTCTCGATGCTGTGGCTGTGACCGGCCACGGACACCGCCTCGCGGCCCTCCAGCAGTTCGTGCACGCGGGCGACCTGGTCGACCTGGTGCACCGCCGAGCCCTCGTCTGCGTAGTTGAGCAGGGCGATGTGGCCGGCCACGACGACCAGCTTGTCGGGGTCGACGTTCTCCAGGTCGCTTTCGAGCCACGCCAGCTGGTCGTCGCCGATCCGACCGTTGTAGGAGGGGCTGCCCTCCGGGTCGGAGCAGTGCTCCTCGATGCCCTCGGGGCTGTCGTCGGCGGCCACGCACGGATAGTCGACGGTGTTCAACGCGATCACGTGCACGTCGCCGACGTCGTAGGAGTAGTACGCCGGGGCGAGCCGAGCGCGGAAGGTGTCGAAGGAGTGCTCGGCGCTCGGAGCGTCGAAGTCGAGGTCGTGGTTGCCGGGCAGGAAGCGGGCCGGCCCGTTGGTCTCTCCGACCAGCTCCTTGATCGCGGGGTAGAGGGACAGATCGTCGCCGACGACGTCGCCCACGAACAGCGTGCCGCAGCCGGCGTAGTCGTCGCGCTCGGACAGGTCCTTGATGGCCCCGGCCCGGGCGTACTCGATCTCCTCCTCGTCGTAGGTCTGGAGGTCGCCGGCGATGACGCAGTTCTGTTCGGCCTTCGCGGTCTCCTCACTCTCGACGACGGGGAAGTTGAGCTCGGCCGGTAGCGGGCCGGTCGGCTCGATCCCGCCGTAGCGCAGGTCGGGAGAGCCCTCGGGAAGGTGGTTGTAGTGGAACTGGGGGATGTTGTACTCGTCCAGGGGCACCTGGTAACCCGCCGGCTGGGTGATCGACACGGTCATGTTGTCGAACACGGGCAGGCTGTAACGGCCCTCGTCGTCGGTGAGCGTCACGTCGCGGCCGTTGGTGACCATGACGTCGGCCAGGCCGGTCTCGTCCTCGTCACCGGTACCGTCCCGGTTCTCGTCGACGAACACCCGACCGGTGAGGGTCGAGTCGTCGGTGGGGCCGTCGGCGTCACGGACGACCTCGACCTGACCTCGGTAGACGGACTCCTCCGAGTCCTTGGTCGGGGCCGCCGCGGCCGGAGCGAGCACCGTCGTCACGGAGCCCGCGAGGGTCACGGCCAGGGCCGCGACGATCATCGTGCGAGGGCGCGGGGGGTTCCACGTCCGCGTGTGTCGTGAGTGTGTCGTTGGCATGGGGATCGCCTCCGATACGGGGGTATCGCCGGCCGGGGGACCGGCGGTAGGCAACCCTCGTCGACGGGGCTGAACACGACCCCAGGCGTCGACCAACGCTCGGACACCGTCCGGTGACGTCTGGTGGTCGAGTGGGGCCCGTGTGACACGCGAAAGGGCGGTGCCCACCGGGGGATGGTGGGCACCGCCGTCGAGAGGTGAGAGGAGAACGTGGAACGGGGGTACGTCCTCCTCCGCCTCCGCTCTACCGGGAGAAGTCGTCCTCTCCCCTGGTCGGGCCGTGGTAGAACTCGCGCTCCGGCTCGTTGTCCGGGACGGCCGGATAGGTCGGGCCGTTCTCGTCCGGCTCGTGCCGGGCGGCGGCGATCGGGATGTCGTGGGCCAGCATGGTCTGGGCGACCCTGTTGCGCAGGTCGGGGAGCATCGAGTAGAGGACGTCTCCGGGGCAGGCCGTGGCGTTGAAGTCCCGGTGCCCCAGGATGGCGCTCTGCGGGTTGAGACCGTAGGCGCCGCACAGCCACGCCAGGGTCTGCACCAGGGTGTTCGTCAGGGCCTGAGTGGGGCTCGCGCTCGTGTAGGTGCCCTCGTTCTCGATGCCGATGCAGGTGCTGTTGTTATTGGCCACGTGGGCGCCGACGACGTGCTGCCGGGCGGCGATGGACTCCGGCGTGCGATCGCGGCCCTCCATGAGGTGGCCGCCGCGGCTGATGGTGAGCTGCTGCCCCGTGTCGATCCAGCCGTTGGAGTCCATGTGGTAGTTCTGGATCGACTTGGACAGGGCCAGGGCGTGGTCCAGCGTGTAGTTGGTGCTGTTGGCCGTCGCGGTGTGGTGGACCACGATGTAGCGGGGCGGGGCGGCCAGCACCTGGATCGGGCCGCTCGGCGGGCGGGCGTTCCAGGCGCCGCGCCAGTACAGCTCGGGTTGTGCGATCCGTGCGACGTCGGTGGCGTCGACGGGCTGGGCCGAGGCGCTCGTGGCTCCGAACGCGCCGAGCGCGACGGCGCCCGAGGCGATGGCGGCTCCGCGCAGGATGGCGCGTCGGTCCAGACCCGATCCGGGATTCTCGGTCATGGGGGATCCTTCGTGGCTCGCGGGGTTACTTGCCAGTCATAAAAGAACATGGACCCCGCACGGCGCGCAAAGGGTGGTGGCCCGGATTTCCATGGCCGATTCCGGTCAGAGAATGAACCGGTCACCCCCATGGGAAAACGGTTCCCCTTGTTGTATAGGAGAAAATCGAAAGAAGGGGAGGATCACCCCTCACCACCTGTAAAGATTCATCCCACCCTCCCTCGAAGGGGAAAGATGGGACCTTTCCTCTCCAGAGATCCGAATCCCGGATCAATCCGTAATTCGGACGCCACACTCAGGACACGCGCCGTTCTTCACCGATTCCGAAACCCGTGCCGCGAATGCCCATGGGTCGCACCTTCGAGAAAAAAGACCGCGTACCGTTCGGAACGGTAAATCCGTTCCTCGAAAGAAGTCGGTCCGTCGAAGCCGGGGCACACGCCCGCGGCCCGGCGCGCCCCCGGGGTCGAGGGGCGCGCCGGGCCGTCCGTTCGCGAGCGGAAGGACCGACGGGTCAGGCCTTGGTCGTGTCCCGACGGTGACCGCGCAGGCGGTCCGCGATGTCCCAGACCGCGATGACGATCACCAGGGCGGCGAGGAGGTCGTTCGAGATCGTCAGGTCGATCGTGCCGCCGAACACCTCGGAGAGACGCTCGGACAGGTCGGAGACGATCAACCGGTCCTGGATCAGCAGGTACACGGTCACCAGCGCGCCGGTGGCGGTGACCAGGACATCGATCACCGAGAGCCCCGAGGTCCACCGACCGACCCGCCAGGCCGCCAGGGCGGTGACGGCCCCGGCCGCCAGAGCCCCGATGAGCAGGACCTTCCAGGCCAGACCGAGCCCGGGGTCCAGGACCTGGATCTGGGAACCGAGGTCGGAGACACCGGAGAACTGCCAGACGAGGAGGGCGATCATGGCGACCTCGAGGGCCACACGGGCGACGGTCCCCGGCAGGCCGACCCGCCCGCCGGGAACGTCGACGTCCAACCGATCGGGGCCCCATGCGGTCAGGGGCAGGTCACGCCGGTCGGCGGGGCGCGCGCGCTCGATGATCGCGAACACCAGGGTCGTCCAGAAGGCGACGTGCACCGTCACCGTCACCAGGACGACGGCCGCCTCGACGCCGATCTCGCCGAGGCCACCGGCGCCGGACTCGAATCGGTCCACGAACAACAGGGCCAGGGCGAGCGGGGCCAGGATCGCGAGCAGCGCTCTCAGCAGTCGCACGTAGTCGGGATACAGCGCGGGCCCGATCAGGTGACGGGGGAGCTCTCCGTACTCGCGGGCGAGCGTCTCGGGGTCGCCGAGTTCGGTGAGCGCCTCACGCTCCGCCGTCGCGGGGTCGTTCCCCGCCTCGATCCCGGCCTCCACACGGTCCCGGATGGAGGCGCGCAGTTCCCGGGCCACGTCGGGGCCGGCCTCCGCCCCAAGGTGGCGTGTGACGGTCCAGACGTAACGGCCGGTCAGGGTGGTCTCGGTCTTACGGTCGTCCATCGGGGTCCTCTTCCATGAGAGCTCGAATCGAGCCGTCGAGGGCACGCCACTCCCCCATCAGCGCGTCGCGCAGTTCCTCACCGTCCGGACCGACCTTGTAGAACTTGCGCGGTCGGGCCTCGTCGGTGTTCCACTCGCTGGTCAACAGCCCCTGTTTCTCCAGGCGCCGCAGAAGCGGGTAGAGCGTGTTGCCGTCCACCGAGAAACCCGCCTTCTCCAGGGTCTCGAGCAGTGCGTAGCCGTAGTGGGGGCGACCGAGTATGGCAAGACAGGCGAGCACGACCGTGCCGCGCCTCAGCTCCTGAACATGACCGGCCCAACGCTCATCATCCAGCATGTGTCACACGATAGTGTGCGACACACATTATCGTCAATGGCACACCCTCCAACGAGAAGAACGGGCTCCTTCGGCCTCGCCCCTCGCGGGGACGGGGGTCGAAGGAGCCCGTTCGAGAGGGCCGCCCCGATCAGCGCAGGGCGACGATCGGCGTTCGGGTCGGTTCGGGGGCCTCCCCTCCTCCCACGACCATCTCCTCCGCCGCCCCCATCCGTCCCGCGACCCAGGGGGACGCGAACGTCCCACCGGGCACGAGCAACAGCGCCCCGGGGACCGGCAGGAAGGACGGCTCCCCTGTCTCGTCGAGCCCCTCCTCGCCGACGCCCCACAGGGAGATCGTGTCGGTCCCGCCCGCGAGGTCGGTGACCTCCACCCTCGGCCCATGGCCGCCCCCGGGCGAGGTGTCCGAGGTCCGGTACCGGCTCAGACCGTAGGCGCAGACCGCGGAGCCCGCCGTCATGAGGCAGCCATCGCTCTCATGGGTCAGGTCGACCAGCCGTTCGGGCTCCCCCGAGGAACCGAACCCCACTCTCTCCAGGCGGACGCCCGTCCCGTCGTTCGGACGCCCGACCCTCGCGTAGTAGGCGTCCTCGTCGAACCCCACCGGTTCCTCGGCGAAGGGGTCCGGCCGATCGCCGTCCTCAGGGGGTGTGAAGGGGACGTCCCGCTCCTCCTCCAGTACCTCCCCGGTCGTCGCGTCCAACACGAACAGACCCTCGTACCAGGTGTCGGCACGGCTCACCAGGACACGGTCGCCCCGGTCGTCGAAGTCCCGGTGGGAGAAGAGATCGCCCTCCCCGGCCTCCCCGCGGTCCTCCGCGGGGGCCTGGATCGACCCCCGGCTCTCCCCCGCGACCCGGAGCGCGGGCGGCTTCTCGACGTCCTCGCCCGCCTCCCACTCGTGCCGCCACCGTTCCCGCCCGGTGTCGACCTCCCAGGCGGCCACGGCCATCCGGTCCGGGCAGCCGTCCTCGTCCTCACAGTCCTCCTCGCCGCGAGGGATCGAGCAGAGCCGGGAGGTCAGCACCAGGTCGCCCACGAGCGCCGTCCGATCCCACTCTCCGGCCCCTCGATCGACGCAGTCCTCCTCCTCGGGGAGGGTCCACGCCGTCTCCCAGGTCTCCAGGTCGTAGGCGGTCGCGTACCCCTCCTCGGAACCGAAGGGGACGCTCCGTTCCTCACCCCCGACGGAGAGCAGGAGATCGTCGGTCATGTGCGCGAGCACCGGCGGCAGGTCCTCCACATCGCCCGACTCGGCGGGGACGACCGACAGCGGACGGTCGGTGTCCACGTCGTCGCCCGTCCCCGCGTAGACCTCGACGACGCCCTCCCCCGCCTCGGTGTCGAAGAACGGGGCGAGGGTGCGTTCGTCGACGATCTCCCCGGTGCCGGCGTCCAGACGGAGGAACTCGACCCCGACGCCTCCCTCCAGGTGATGGGCGTGGGGCAGCGCGAAGGCCATGGCGACGGTCGTGCCCTCCGGACCCACCCCGGCCCGAAGGGTGTGGCCGGGACGCCGATGACGCCACAGCTCCTCCCCTGTCTCGCCGTCCAGGAGCAGACCGCCGTCCACCAGCCGCACGAAGACCCCGCGCTCCACCGCCAGCGCCCCCGCGGGAACGAGGTCGTCCTCCGGCGACCACCGCCAGGCGACATCGGAGACCGATTCCGGAACGGAGGGAGCCGCGCCCTCGAGAGGAGCCGCCGTGGTGTGCTCGATGAGCCGCGCACCGACCTCGTCCGCGATCGGTCGGACCATCACCATCGCCAGAACGACCGCCAGGGACGCGGCCCCGGCTCCGACCAGTGACGAAGGCCTCCGCCAGAGCCCCTTCCCTCCGACCGGGACCACGGCGTAGAGGACGGACCCCAGAGTGACGGCCACCATGCCGATCCAGAGCCAGAGGTCGCCGAGACCGTACGCCCAGTGGTCCGCCCGTTCGTCGCGCAGGTACTCGAACACCCACAGCGGCCGGAGCGCGTACACGAGCCCCGTTCCGGAGACCGCGGAGAGGACCGCCAGAGCCCGTCTGACCCCGCGTTCCCCTATTCCGGCGGCGGCCATCGGGGCCAGCACCACGGCCCCGGTCATGAAGACCACCAGAAGGAAGCCCACAATGGGGGTCCGCTCGGTCAGTTCGGCCATGTCGGAGCGGGTCGAGAGGTTCACACCCGTGAAGAGGCAGATCAACCCCGCGAAAAGGGCCGCCACGCCGAACCCGGCGAGAAGAGACCGAAGGGGAGGGAGCGGATCCTCCCGCTCTCGTTCCGCGGACGCCCTGTCCTTCGGGGTTCTTCGGGCGTCGACGTCTTCCACTCCGCTCGAACCGTCGTCCGTCATACCGACCGTCTCTTGTTCTCGTGTGTTCGGGGGACGCCTCAGAGGCTAGGTCGTATTTTTCGGAGCATTACGCGCCCACGTGGCGAGGCCTCCTCTCACGGCGCAGAGACGACGTCCGTTTCATAACCGAGCGAAGGCGACGAGCCGCCCATCTCGAACAGGACGAACGGGATGGAACGACAAAGCCGGCCGGCCAGGTGCCCGCCCACGCGCATTTCGTCACGACGATCGACCACGAAGCGTGATACGACATGTGCTGGAAGTAAAAACGCGGGCCACGACCAGGCCTTACTCCTGGTCACACGACCTCCACGTCCCCCGTGTGTCCGCTCTCCACCACCGACCAGCCCTCGTCCCGACCGTGCCCCGCGCCGCCCCGGACCGCCCGGCGACCCGCTCCCGCCTCCGGCCTCGATCGGTGCCCTCGACCCGTGGAAGAAGACGTCCTTGAGCCAGCATCACCACCTCGCGATGGTGTCGATGCCCGACACCTCGCCACCCGTGCCCGCGCGCCCCTCGTCGGAGGACGGGAGGCGGCGACATGAGGCGTGAAGCCGTCGTCACCGGAATCGGCGTGGTCGCGCCCGGAGCGGTCGGAACCACCGCCTTCTGGGACATGCTCACCGCCGGGCGGACCGCCACCCGGGCCGTCACCCTGTTCGACCCCGCCGGGTTCCGCTCCCGCATCGCCGCCGAGGTCGACTTCGATCCCGCCGCCCACGGACTGGACGCGGAACAGGTCGCGCGGATGGACAGATACGTCCAGTTCACCGCCGTCGCCCTCGCGGAGGCCCTCGCCGACAGCGGGACCCCGTTGGAGGGGTTCTCGCCCTGGCGTCTGGGCGTGAGCATGGGCACCGCCGTCGGCGGCACCACACTCCTGGAGAAGGAGTACGTCACGATGAGCCGGAGCGGGGCGGACTGGGTGGTCGACCCCTCCAGCGCCTCGCCCCACCTGTACCGCGCGCTGACGCCGAGCATGCTCTCCGGCGAGGTCGCCGAACTCGTCGGGGCACGCGGCCCGGTCCAGACCGTCTCCACCGGATGCACCTCCGGGCTGGACGCGGTCGGCTACGCCGCGCAGGCCATCGAGGACGACCTCGCCGACGTGGTCGTCACGGGCGCCGCCGAATCGCCGATCTCGCCCATCGCCATGGCCTGCTTCGACGCCATCAAGGCGACGTCGGACAGCAATGACGACCCCGAACACGCCTCTCGACCCTTCGACCGGCACCGGAACGGCTTCGTGATGGGCGAGGGCGCGGCGGTACTCGTCCTGGAGGAGGCGTCCGCGGCGAAACGTCGGGGCGCCGACATCCGCTGCCGGGTGGCGGGCTTCGCCAACCACGGCAACGCCTTCCACATGACCGGGCTGCGGCGGGAGGGCACCGAGATGGCGCGCGCCATCACGACCGCCCTGGACCGGGCCCGGCGGTCGGCCGAGGACGTGGACTACGTCAACGCCCACGGTTCGGGAACCGTGCAGAACGACCGGCACGAGACGGACGCGGTCAAGCGGGCTCTGGGAGCGCACGCGCGGCGGGTGCCCATGTCCTCCATCAAGTCGATGGTGGGGCACTCGCTGGGCGCCATCGGCTCGATCGAACTGGCCGCCTGTGTCCTGGCCATGGACACGGGGGTGGTCCCGCCCACCGCCAACCTGACCACGCCCGACCCCGAATGCGACCTCGACCACGTCCCCTTGACCGCCCGTGAGCAGAGGAACGACGTGGTGCTGTCCGTGGGCAGCGGTTTCGGCGGCTTCCAGTCGGCGGTCGTCCTGGACAGGGGGGTGTGAGGGATGACCATGGACACGGTGATCACCGGCCTGGGCACGGTCTCGCCCGCGGGTCTGGGCGTCGAGGCGTACTGGGAGGCGTTGGTCGAGGGGCGCACGCTCATCGCCCCGATCCCCGACTTCGACACCGAGGGCTTCCACGTCCACCTGGGCGGGAAGGTGCCCGGGTTCGACCCCTACGACCACATCGAGGGACGTTTCGTCGTCCAGACCGACGCCTTCACCCGGTTCGCGCTGGTCGCCGCCGAGGAGGCGCTGCGCGACTCGGGCGTCGACACCTCCGTCGACCCCTACGCGACCGGTGCGCTGATCTGTAGTGGCGCCGGCGGCGTGGAGTTCGGCCAGCGCGAGATCGAGGCTCTGTGGAGCGAGGGCCCCGACCGGGTCGGCCCCTACCAGTCCATCGCCTGGTTCTACGCCGCGAGCACCGGACAGGTATCGATCCGCAACGGGCTCAAGGGCATGTGCGGTGTCCTGGTCACCGACGAGCCGGGCATGCTCGACGCCCTAGGACAGAGCGCGCGGACCCTGCGTCGCGGTACCTCGTCGATGCTGGTCGGAGGCGCCGAGGCGCCGATCGGGTCGCCGTTCTCACTGGCCTGCCAGGTCGGATCCGAGGTCCTGAGTCCGGGTGTCGACCCCACCACGGCCTACGTCCCCTTCACCGAGGGGGCCACCGGTCACGTCCCGGCCGAGGGGGCCGCCGTGGCCCTGGTGGAGCGGGCCGACGTGGCGCGGGAGCGCGGGGCCCGGATCCGGGCCGTCGTCGCTGGGCAGGCGAGCACCTTCGGGGGTGTCGGCGTCTTCGACCCCGGCGGTGAGGGTCTGCTGTGGGCGGCCCGGCAGGCGATGGAACGCGCCGGGGTCTCCCCCGAGGAGGTGGACGTCGTCTTCGCCGACGCCGTGGGCCTGCCCAAGGCCGACGCCGACGAGGTGGCCACGATCCGCCGACTCTTCCCGAAGGGGGTGGCCGTGACCGCCCCGAAGACCGGCTTCGGCCGGGCCTACGCCGGCGCGGGCGCCCTGGACGTGGCCGCGGCCGTTCTGAGCCTGGAGCACCGGATCATCCCGCCCACGCCCCATGTCCTCGACGCGCCCTTCGGCCTCGACCTGGTCGTCCGGGTCCCCCGACCCGCTCGACCGCGCACCGCCCTGGTGCTGTCGCGCGGCATGGGCGGCGCCAACTCGGCGGTCGTCCTCAAGCATCCCGAACACGCCTGAAACAGGAATTCCAAGGAGGAACATGTCCCAGAGGAACATCACGATCGAGGAGCTGGTGGAGCTGGTCTCCATCTGCGCCGGGGTCAGGACCGACGTCGCGACCGCTTCCACGAGCACCTTCGAGGAGCTGGGCGTCGACTCGCTCGGTGTCCTCGGCATCATCGCCGAGATCGAGCGCCGTGTGGGCCGCAAGCTGGGCCCGGACGCCGAGCTGGTGCCCTCCCCCACCGCTCTGATCGCCTTCGTCGCCGAGGGCGACGTCGTCACCGCGGACGGGGTGTGATCGTCGTGCCCGGACGTACCGAGAGCAGCATCCTCATCGACGCCCCCTACGACCTGGTCTGGGAGATGACCAACGACGTCGCCTCCTGGCCCGAGCTCTTCACCGAGCACGAGTCGGTGGAGATCCTCCACAAGGAGGACGACATCGTGCGGTTCCGTCTCACCAAGCGCCCCGACGAGCAGGGCCGGGTGTGGAGCTGGGTGTCCGAACGTGTCATGGACCGCGCCGCCGGTGTGGCGCGCGCCCACCGGGTGGAGACCGGGGCGTTCCAGTACATGAACATCGAGTGGACGTACGAGGACCGCCCCGACGGGGTCCTCATGACCTGGTGCCACGACTTCGCCCTGAAGCCGACCGCGCCGGTGGACGACGCCCAGATGACCCGCAACCTGGAGCGGAATATCCCCAAGGAGATGGCTTTGATCAAGGAGAAGGTCGAGGCCAGGGCCCTCGCCGAGAACCCGGTCGGCTGATCGGGTCGCGGTCGCCACCGCGGGCCCCGCCCCTGACCGGGGGCGGGGCCTCTCGCGTTCTCAGGACGCGGTGCCCTCGGGGCCCCGCCCCGCCAGGCTCCGGGCCCGGTGGTCCATGGACCACCCCGGGCCACCCGGGATCCGGGTCGCGGAGGACTCGAAGGGCGTCTCTTTCCCTTGGGGCATGGGCGACAGGGTATCCGGGCCGCCGGAACCGTCGATGCGGGTTACGACTTTCTCCCACACGGGACCGCGAAACCTAGTTTGCTGGGACGAGCGCACCCGAGTGCCCCGCCGTGCGCGAGGGTCGAGGGGTGCGCTTCCGACCATGCCACGAGTTTCCACGGGGGAAGACGAGATGCGCGCAGCAGTGATGTACGGGGCGGGGGACGTCCGGGTCGAGACCGTCGCGGACCCGAAGCCGAGAGCGAGCACCGACGCGGTCGTGCGGGTGGTGAGCTCCTGTGTCTGCGGAAGCGACCTGCATCTGTACCGTTCGATGCCCGCCGTACCGGAGGGGCTGCCGATGGGGCACGAGTTCATCGGGGTGGTCGAGGACACCGGCTGGGACGTCACCGGGTTGAAGAGCGGCGATCTGGTGGTCGCTCCGTTCTCCTACGCCGACAACACCTGCGCCCTCTGCCGGGAGGGGCTGCACACCTCCTGCCCGGAGGGCGGCATCTTCAGCGGGGCCCAGGCCGAGGCGGTCCTGGTCCCCCACGCCGAGGGCACCCTGGTGAGGCTTCCGGTGGAGGAGGACTCGGCCCTGCTGCCCTCTCTGTTGACCCTGGCCGACGTCTACACCACCGGCCACCACGCCGCGGTCACCGCCGGGGTGCGGCCCGGGAAGACCACCACGGTGGTCGGCGACGGGGCCGTGGGGCTCCTGGCCGTGCTGTCGGCGCGCCGTCTGGGGGCCGAACGGATCATCCTGATGGGCCGGCACACCGACCGCACCGACCTGGGGCGCCGGTTCGGCGCCACCGACGTGGTCGCCGAACGCGGTCCGGAGGGCATCGAGAGGGTCCGTGAGTTGACCGGCGGCGAGGGTACCCACACCGTCCTGGAGGCGGTGGGCCACCTGGACGCCTACGAGACCGCCGTGGGGGTGGTCCGTGCCGGCGGTGTGGTCAGCCGGGTGGGCGTACCGCAGTACGAACGGGCGCCGATCGGCTTCTCGACGGTGTTCGGCGGCAACATCACCCTGACCGGCGGACCGACCCCGGTGCGCTCCTACATCGAGGAGCTGCTGCCCGACGTGTTGGAGGGGCGGGTCGAGCCGGGCCTGGTCTTCGACCGGTCCGTCGATCTGGAGCGGACCCCGGAGGGGTATCGGGCGATGCACGCCCGCGAGGCGTTGAAGGTCCTCGTCCGGCCCTGAGTCCCGCCCGGAGAGAGCCCCTTCCGGAGAGGCGCTGTCGCGGAACGTCTTCGACGGTGTCTCCCCGGGGCTCACTCCTCGTCGAGAAGGAGCAGGTCCGCCAGCAGGGCCGTCCACTCGCGGACGTAGCGGTTCCTGGTCTCGACGTCGTCCGAGGCCACCGATCTCCTACGTTCGCGCAGGTCGATGACGCGCTCCTCCCAGCAACGCCGTTCGTACTCGTCCACGGCCCGGTCGTGCAGTTCGACGTAGCGGGCGGAGAGCCTTCGACCGAGGACCGTGAAGGCCTCGTCTCCGAGAGGGTCGTCGGTGTGGTCGGGGCCGTGCAATCGACGCCTCTCTTCGATCCGGGGTCTTCGATCCGCTCGCGATCCGGTGAGGCGGGGCCGGTCGGTGGGGCGTTCGAAGGGCCGGACCATCGTAACGGGGGTGGTCGGACCGTCGCCGGGGTTCCGGGAGGAAACCCGAGCGGCCGGTCCGGGGCCTCCTCCATGGAGACGAAATCGGGAACCCGGGCACGTGTGGACCCGGGGCGCCGGTTACAGTGATGATCCTTTGCCCGTGGCTTCAGGAACCCGGTGTGAGTCCGGGGCGGTTCCGCCACTGTGAACCTCCATGACGGAGGTCAGCCAGACACTGGTCTCGGGCGATCCGACCGCCGATGGGGCGAGAACCCCGAGGGAGGAACCGGCCATGACGGCACGGGTCGCTCTGCTGTCCACTTCCGACACCGATCTGCTCTCCGCGCGGGCCAGTGGTGCCGCGTACACGTGGGCGAACCCCTCCCGCGCCACGGAGGCGGAGCTCACCGGCGCCGTCGACGGCGCCGATCTGGTGGTGGTGCGGCTGCTGGGGTCGCCGCACGACCTGTGGCCCGGTCTGGCCGCCGTCCGTGAACGGGGCACCCCTCTGATCGTCCTCAGCGGTGAGCAGCAGCCCAGCGCCGAGCTGATGGAGCACTCCACCGTGCCGATCGGGGTGGCGACCGAGGCCCACCGCTACCTGGCGGAGGGAGGGCCGGCCAACCTCGGTCGGCTGCACTCCTTCCTGTCGGACACCGTGCTGTTGACCGGTGAGGGTTTCGAGGCTCCGCTGGCCCTGCCCGCGTGGGGTTTCGCCGAGCGCGACCGGCCCGTGGACCCGGATCTGCCGCGTGTGGGGATCCTCTACTACCGGGCGCACGAGGCCGGCGGGAACACCGCCTTCGCGCACACCCTGGCCGACGCCGTCGACGCGACCGGTCGGGCCGTCGGGGTCCCGGTGTTCGCCGGTTCGCTGCGCTCGGCGCCCGACGAACTGTACGAGGCCCTCGGCGACCTCGACGTCCTGATCGTCACCGTGCTGGCGGCGGGCGGCAGTGTTCCCGCGTCCGCGAGCGCCGGCGGGGACGACGAGGCCTGGGACGTGGAGCGGATGGCCGCGCTGGACGTGCCCGTCCTGCAAGGGCTGTGCCTGACCTCCTCTCGGGCCGCCTGGGAGGCCTCCGAGGACGGCGTCACCCCGCTCGACTCGGCGAGCCAGATCGCCATCCCGGAGTTCGACGGCCGGATCATCACCGTCCCGTTCTCCTTCAAGGAGATCGACCGCGACGGTCTGCCCCGCTACGTCGCCGACCCCGAGCGCTGCGCCCGGCTGGCCGGGACCGCCGTCGCCCACGCGCGGCTGCGGCACGTTCCGGTCGAGGAGAAGCGGATCGCGGTCGTGCTGTCCGCCTACCCCACCAAGCACGCGCGCATCGGGAACGCGGTGGGGCTGGACACGCCCCGTTCGCTGGTGCGCCTGCTGCGCCGGCTGCGGGCGGAGGGCTACGACCTGGGCTCCCCCGAGGACCTGCCCGGACTGGACCTGGAGGACGAGACCGAGGCCGGCGACGCCCTGG
Organism: Nocardiopsis alba DSM 43377; assembly: GCF_000341225.1. Classification (GTDB taxonomy): domain Bacteria; phylum Actinomycetota; class Actinomycetes; order Streptosporangiales; family Streptosporangiaceae; genus Nocardiopsis; species Nocardiopsis alba. The sequence goes on along the minus strand of NZ_ANAC01000007.1, from coordinate 52,341 downwards.
TCCACGCGTTGATCGCCGCGGGCGGTCAGGACGAGGACTGGCTGACCTCCGCCCAGCTCACCGAGGCCCACGTGCGGATCTCCCCGGAGGAGTACGCGGCCTGGACCGAGGGGCTGCCCGAGGCCCTCAAGGAGCAGATGGTCGAGGCGTGGGGCCCCGCCCCCGGCCGGCTGTACGTGAACGACGACGGGGAGCTCGTCCTGGCCGCGCTGCGCGCCGGCAACGTCGTCGTCCTGGTGCAGCCCCCGCGCGGCTTCGGGGAGAACCCGATCGCCATCTACCACGATCCGGACCTGGCACCGAGCCACCACTACATGGCGGCCTACCGCTGGCTGGAGCACGGCTTCGGCGCCCACGCCGTCGTCCACCTGGGCAAGCACGGTTCCCTGGAGTGGCTGCCGGGGAAGAACGCGGCGCTGTCGGCCTCCTGTGCCACGGACGCCGTGCTGGGCGACCTGCCGCTGATCTACCCGTTCCTGGTCAACGACCCGGGCGAGGGCGCGCAGGCCAAGCGCCGCGCGCACGCCACGGTCATCGACCACCTCATCCCGCCGATGGCCCGGGCGGAGAGCTACGGCGACATCGCGCGGCTGGAGCAGCTTCTCGACGAGCACGCCAACATCGCCGCCATGGACCCGGCCAAGCTGCCGGCGGTCCGGGGCGAGATCTGGTCCCTGATGCGCGCGGCCGAGCTCCACCGCGACCTGGGGTTGGAGGAGCGTCCCGACGACGAGGAGTTCGACGACTTCCTGCTGCACGTCGACGGTTGGCTGTGCGAGATCAAGGACACCCAGATCCGCGACGGTCTGCACGTGCTCGGCGACGCGCCCGCCGGGGAGGCCCGGGTGAACCTGGTGTTGGCGATCCTGCGCGCCGCCCAGGTCTGGGGCGGGGTCGGTCGCGCCCTGCCCGGTCTGCGCTCCGCCCTGGGGTTGAAGGACGACGCTCCCACAGTCGAGGTCGACCGGGTGGAGGCGATCGCCCGCGATCTCGTGGAGCGGATGGAGGAGGCCGGCTGGGATCCGGCGGCCGTGATCGACCGGAGCGAGGACCCGGAGGTGCGTCCGGTCCTGGAGTTCGCCGCCGAACAGGTGGTGCCCCGGCTGGCCCGGACCACCGACGAACTCGACCACGTCCTGCACGCCCTGAACGGCGGTTTCGTGCCGGCGGGCCCGTCGGGCTCTCCGCTGCGCGGGCTGGTCAACGTGCTGCCGACCGGCCGCAACTTCTACACCGTGGACCCGCGCGCCGTCCCCTCCCGGTTGGCCTGGCAGACCGGGCAGGCGATGGCCGATTCCCTGCTCCGCCGCCATTTGGAGGAGACCGGAACCTACCCGGAGTCGGTGGGGTTGTCGGTGTGGGGGACCTCGGCCATGCGCACGTCCGGCGACGACATCGCCGAGGTGCTGGCGCTCTTGGGCGTGCGCCCGGAGTGGGACGAGGCGTCCCGACGGATCCACCGGCTCGACGTGGTGCCCTTGGAGGAGCTGGGCCGGCCGCGTATCGACGTGACCGTGCGCATCTCCGGTTTCTTCCGTGACGCGTTCCCGCACGTGGTCGCCATGCTGGACGACGCCGTGAACCTGGTCGCCGACCTCGACGAACCCGAGGGGCTCAACTTCGTGCGGGCGCACACGCTCGCCGATCTGGAGACGCACGGCGACCGGCGGCGCGCCACCACCCGGATCTTCGGTTCCGCGCCCGGCTCCTACGGGGCGGGCATCCTCCAGCTGGTCGAGTCCGGGAACTGGCGTGACGACCGCGATCTCGCCGAGGTCTACACCAACTGGGGCGGTTTCGCCTACGGTCGTGGTCTGGACGGGGTTCCCGCCGCCGACGACATGCGCGCCAACTACCGGCGGATCAAGGTCGCGGCGAAGAACATCGACAGCGCCGAGCACGACATCGCCGACTCCGACGACTACTTCCAGTACCACGGCGGCATGATCGCCACCGTGCGGGCCCTGACCGGCACCGAGCCCAAGGCCTACGTCGGCGACTCCACCACACCGGACGCGATCCGCACCCGCCCCCTGGCCGACGAGACCGCGCGGGTCTTCCGGGCCCGGGTGGTCAACCCGCGCTGGATCGAGGCCATGCGCCGGCACGGCTATAAGGGGGCCTTCGAGCTGGCCGCCACCGTCGACTACCTGTTCGGTTTCGACGCCACGGCAGGGGTCGTCCACGACTGGATGTACGAGAGGTTGGCCGCCGAGTACGTCCTGGACGCCGAGACGCAGGAGTTCCTGCGCCGGTCCAACCCGTGGGCGTTGCACGGCATCGTCGAGCGTCTGCACGAGGCGGCGCGGCGCGGCCTGTGGGCGGAGCCGGAGCCGGAGACCCTCGAGGCCCTGACCGAGGTCTACCTGGAGGTCGAGGGGGACCTGGAGGAACGGGCGGAATGAGGGTACGGATCCTCGGCATCGGTATGGGGCCCGGACATCTGACCCGGGAGGTCGCCGAGGCGTTGGAGGGCTGCGACTACGCGGTGGCGGCCCGCAAACGTCGGGACGACGACCTGTTCGCGCTGCGTCGCGGTGTCTGCGACGCGTTCGACCTCCCCTTGGTCGAGGTCCCCGATCCCGAACGCGACCGTGACGATCCCGCCGACTACGGGGCCGCCGTCGCCGACTGGCACCGGGCCCGTGTGGTCGCCTTCGAGCGGGTGTTGGCGGAGCGCGGCGGCACCGCCGCGTTCCTGGTCTGGGGGGATCCGTCCCTGTACGACTCCACCCTGCGGATCGTGTCGGCCATCGCCGGGCGAGGGAACGTGCGGCTGGACTACGACGTGCTCCCCGGGATCGGGGCGCCCCAGCTCCTGGCCGCGCGGCATCGGATCGTGCTGCACGAGGTGGGGAGCCCGGTCCACATCACCCCGGCCCGTCGGCTGCGCGAGGCCGTGGAGTCCGGCCAGGACAACCTGGTCGTCATGCTGACCGGCCGGCACGGTCTGGAGGGGTTGGAGGAATGGTCCCTGTGGTGGGGCGCCAACCTGGGGACCGACTCCGAGGAGTTGGTGGCCGGCCGGGTCGGCGACGTGCTGCCCCGGATCGAGGAGGCCCGGCGCCGGGCACGGGAGAGGGCCGGTTGGGTGATGGACACCGCGCTGCTGAGGAGGAACGGGTGAGCGGGAACGGTACGGGGCGCGTCGGGGCGTCCGGACTGCTGGTCGCCGGCGCCACCTCCGACGCCGGCAAGAGCGTGGTCACCACCGCCCTGTGTCGGGCCTTCGCCCGCCGTGGTGTCCGGGTCGCGCCGTACAAGGCGCAGAACATGTCCAACAACTCCATGGTCTGTCACGGCCCCGACGGCCGCCCCGCGGAGATCGGTCGGGCGCAGTGGGTGCAGGCGTTGGCCGCCCGCGCCCTGCCGGAGCCGGCCATGAACCCGGTACTCCTCAAACCGGGGAGCGACCGGCGCAGCCACGCGGTCCTGCTCGGCCATCCGGCCGGGGAGGTCTCCTCCTCGAACTGGGAGGAGGGCCGCCGCCACCTCGCCGAGGCCGCGCACACCGCCTTCGACGACCTCGCTTCCCGCTACGACGTCGTGGTCGCCGAGGGGGCGGGCAGCCCGACCGAGATCAACCTGAGGGCGGGCGACTACGTGAACATGGGCCTGGCCCGGCACGCGGGTCTGCCCACGGTGGTGGTCGGCGACATCGACCGGGGCGGGGTCTTCGCCGCCCTGTACGGGACGGTGGCGCTGTTGGAACCCGCCGACCAGGAATTGATCGCCGGTTTCGTGATCAACAGGTTCCGCGGGGACCCGGAGCTGCTGCGGCCCGGGCTGGAGGACCTCGAACGGCTCACCGGACGTCGCGTGTACGGGACCCTGCCGTGGGATTCGCGGCTGTGGTTGGACTCCGAGGACGCCCTCGACCTGGAGGGACGGCGCGCGGACGGGGTCTCGGCCCGCCGTGTGGCCGTGGTGCGTCTGCCCCGGATCAGCAACTTCACCGACGTGGACGCGCTCGGTCTGGAACCGGGGCTCGACGTGGTCTTCGCCTCGGGGCCGCGCGACATCGCCGACGCCGACCTGGTGGTCCTGCCCGGTACCCGGTCCACCCTCGCCGACCTGGCCTGGCTGCGTTCGCGGGGGCTGGACGCGGCGATCGTCGAGCACGCCCGCCGGGGGCGGCCGGTGCTCGGCGTGTGCGGCGGGTTCCAGATGCTCGGCCGGGGCGTCCACGACCCCGAGGGGGTCGAGGCCGAACCCGGGGCGTACGCGGAGGGGCTGGGCCTGCTCGACGTGCGCACCGACTTCACCCCGGACAAGACACTGAGGCTGCCGTCCGGCGAGGCGCTGGGGGCGCCCGTGGACGGCTACGAGATCCATCACGGCCGGATCACCGTGGGCGACGGCGTGGAGGCCTTCCCCGGCGGGGCCCGTTCGGGCGTCGTGTTCGGCACCATGTGGCACGGGGCGTTGGAGGGGGACGCCTTCCGTTCGGCCTTCCTCGCCGAGACGCTCGACCAGGAGCCGTCGGGGGTGGACTTCCCTGCCGCGCGCGAGCGACGGGTGGACCTGCTCGCCGATCTGGTGGAGCGGTACCTGGACGTGGACGCGCTGCTGGAGCTGGCCCGTTCCGGCGGCTCCGAGCCCATGCCCGTCCTGGCGCCCGGCGGCCCGCCCGCTCGCACGGCGGGGAGCGCCCGATGAGGCTGTTGCTGCTGGGCGGGACCTCCGAGGCCCGTGAGCTCGCCGCGCTGCTGGTCGAGGCCGGGGTGGACGTGACGTCGTCGCTGGCCGGCCGGGTGGCGCGCCCCCGTCTGCCGGTGGGAAAGGTGCGGATCGGCGGCTTCGGCGGTGTGGCCGGACTGCGCGCGGCCCTGGTCGACTACGACGCGGTGGTGGACGCCACCCACCCCTTCGCCCTGGGCATGAGCGCGAACGCGGTGGCCGCCCACGACGGGCTTCCCCTGCTGCGATTGCAGCGTCCCGGCTGGGAGCCCGACCCGGCCTGGCATTACGTCGACACCCACGAGGAGGCCGCGGAGCGGGCGGCCGCGCTGGGGGCGCGTCCGTTCGTGACGGTCGGTCGGCAGGAGCTGTCCCGGCTGGTCCCGGCCCTCGGCGACCGCGCGGTGCTGGCCCGGGTGGTGGACGTGCCGGAGCCCGCTCCCCCGGCGGCCTGGCGGGTGGTGACGAGCCGCGGTCCCTACACCCTGGACGGCGAACGCGCGCTGATGACCGGGCACCGGGCGGACGTTCTGATCACCAAGGACTCCGGCGGCACCTACACCTGGCCGAAGATGGCGGCGGCTCGGGAGCTGGACGTCCCCGTCGTGGTGGTGCGGCGTCCACCGGACCCGATCGGGGTCCCCACCGTCCACGACGTGGAGACCGCCTTCGCCTGGGTGATCGCGCTGGAGCGGGGCGACGACCTCGACCGGGCCGGGCCCGTCCGCGGAACCCGCCCCGACGACACGGGCTCTCAGGCGCCGACGTAGGCCGCCAGGTGCTCGCCGGTGAGGGTGGAGCGCGCGGCGATCAGCTCGGCCGGGGTCCCCTCGAACACGACCCGTCCTCCCTCGTGTCCGGCGCCGGGGCCCAGGTCGATGATGTGGTCGGCGTGCGCCATGACCGCCTGGTGGTGTTCGACGACGATGACCGACTTCCCCGAGTCGACGAGCCGGTCCAGGAGGGCCAGCAGCTGTTCGACGTCGGCGAGGTGCAGGCCGGTCGTCGGCTCGTCCAGGACGTAGACGCCGCCCTTGTCGCCCATGTGGGTGGCGAGCTTGAGCCGTTGGCGTTCGCCTCCGGACAGGGTGGTGAGCGGCTGTCCCAGGTGCAGATAGCCGAGCCCGACGTCGGAGAGCCGGCCCAGGATCCGGTGGGCGGCGGGCAGTCTCGCCTCACCGGCGCCGAAGAACGTCTCGGCCTCGGCCACCGACATGGCGAGCACCTCGGCGATGTCGCGTCCACCGAAGCGGTGTTCCAGGACCGAGGCCTGGAACCGCCGCCCCTCGCACTCCTCGCAGGTGACGGTGGCACCGGCCATCATCACCAGGTCGGCGTAGATCACCCCGATCCCGCCGCAGTTGGGGCAGGCCCCCTCGGAGTTGGCGCTGAACAGTCCCGGCTTGACCCCGTTGGCCTTGGCGAACGCCTTGCGGATCGGGTCGAGGAGCCCGGTGTAGGTGGCCGGGTTGCTCCGTCGGGAACCGCGGATCGCGCCCTGGTCGATCGAGACCACGCCCGCGTCGGAGGAGATCGAGCCGTGCACCAGGGAGCTCTTGCCGGAGCCGGCCACGCCGGTGACCACGACGAGCGTCCCCAGCGGGATGTCGACGTCGACGTCGCGCAGGTTGTTGGCCTTCGCGCCGCGGATCGGCAGGACCCCGGTGGGCGTGCGCGTGCTCTCCTTGACCCGGACCCGGTCGTCGAAGTGGCGTCCGGTGAGGGTGCCGGAGGAGCGCAGTCCTTCGACGTCCCCCTCGAAACCGACGCTTCCGCCCTCCGTCCCGGCCCCGGGTCCGAGGTCGACGACGTGGTCGGCGATGGCGATCGTCTCGGGCTTGTGCTCCACGACCAGCACCGTGTTGCCCTTGTCCCGCAGGTTCAGCAGCAGTTCGTTCATCCGACCGATGTCGTGGGGGTGCAGGCCGATGGTGGGCTCGTCGAAGACGTAGGTGACGTCGGTGAGGGAGGAGCCCAGGTGTCGGATCATCTTGACGCGCTGGGCCTCGCCGCCCGACAGGGTGCCCGAGGGACGTTCCAGGGAAAGGTAGCCCAGGCCGATGTCCACGAACGAGTCGAGGGTCCGTCGCAGGGTGGTGAGCAGCGGGGCCACCGTGCCGCGCGCCTCGCCTCCTCCGGCCTCGGCGCTCTCCTCGATCCCGTCGAGCCCCCGGACCCAGTCGGCCAGATCGCTGATCTGCATCGCGCAGGCGTCGGCGATGTTCACCCCTCTGATCCGCGATGAGCGCGCCCTCTCGGTGAGGCGGGTCCCGTCGCAGTCGGGGCAGGTGGTGAAGGTGACGGCCTCGTCCACGAACGCCCGGATGTGCGGCTGCATCGCCTCCCGGTCCTTGGACAGGAACGACTTGCGGATCTTGGGGATCAGCCCCTCGTAGGTGAGGTTGACCCCGTCGATCTTGACCTTGACGGGCTCGTGGTGGAGGAGGTTCCACCTCTCCTTGTCGGTGAACTCGCGGATCGGCTTGTCCGGGTCGACCAGCCCCGACTCGGCGTAGAGACGCACGGTCCAGAAGCTGTCCGACTTCCATCCGGGGATGGTGAAGGCGCCCTCGGAGATCGCCTTGGTGTCGTCGTAGAGGCGCGAGAGGTCGATGTCGGAGACCGTGCCGCGGCCCTCACAGGTGACGCACATGCCGCCGGTCCGGCTGAAGGTCGCCTTGACCGCCTTCCTCGCCCCGCGCTCGACCGTGATGGCGCCGCTCGCCTTGACCGAGGGCACGTTGAAGGCGAACGCCCCGGGCGGACCGACGTAGGGGGTTCCGAGCCGGCTGAAGAGGATGCGCAGCATGGCGTTGGCGTCGGTGGCGGTACCGACCGTGGAGCGGGGGTCGGAGCCCATCCGTTCCTGGTCGACGATGATCGCGGTCGTCAATCCGTCGAGCAGGTCCACGTCGGGCCGCTCCGTGCGCGGCATGAACCCCTGGACGAAGGTGCTGTAGGTCTCGTTGATCATCCGCTGCGACTCGGCGGCGATCGTGTCGAACACCAGCGAGCTCTTGCCCGATCCCGAGACCCCGGTGAACACCGTGAGTCTGCGCTTGGGCAGGTCGACGGCGACGTCCTTGAGGTTGTTCTCCCGCGCGCCCCGCACGCGGATCAGGTCGTGGCCGTCGGCGGCGTGTCCGGAACCGGTGCTCATCGTCTCTTCCATCCCCTGGACCTCCTCGACGTCCACACCGATCCGGGCGGGTCGCCTGTCCGGCCACACGGTCGCCGTTGCTCGACGCCCTCCTCGGCCACGCGCCACATCGTGACACAGGGCGAGGACAGAACGGGGTGAACGCGACCGGCCCGTCCCGGATCAGGCCGAAGGGGCGGTGTCCGGGACGAGGCCGGCCAGGGCGGCCGTCAAACGACGCGTGATCTCCGGCGGGCGTACGGCCACCCGGATCCAGGAGGGGTCCAGCCCCGGGAAGGTGTCGGCCCTGCGCGCCGCGATCCCCTGGGCGCGCAGGCGCGCGTGCGCCCCTTCCCCGGCCCGCACGAGGACGAACGGAGCCCGTGAGGGGACGAACCCCGCCCCGGCCTCGCGCAGCCCGGCTTCGAGATGGGAGCGCCATCCGTCGAGTTCACGGGCGCGGCGCTCCGCCTCGGGGACCGCCTCCTCCGAGGTACAGGCGATCATGGCCGCGATCGCGGGGGTGGACACCGACCAGGGCGTGCTCGCCCGTTCCAGCCCGCGCACGGCCTCGGAGTCGCCGACGAGGTATCCGGCCCTGATCCCGGGGATCGACCAGTGTTTGGTGAGACTGCGCAACACCACCAGCCCTTCGAACCGCTCCTCGACCAGGCTCTCCGGCTCCCCCGGCACCGCGTCCATGAACGCCTCGTCGACGACGACCAATCGCCCGGGGCGGCAGAGTCGACGCAGGTCACGGGCGGGGTGGAGAACTCCGGTGGGGTTGGTGGGGTTGCCCACGACCACCAGGTCCGCGTCGTCGGGGACGGCGTCCGGGTCGAGGACGAAACCGTTCTCGGCCGGGCAGAGCACGCTCGTGACGGCGTGTCCGGCCTGTTCGAGCGCGGCGTGCGGTTCGGTGAACTGGGGGTGGACCACGACCGGCCGCCGCCAGGAACGGAGCCGCGCGATCAGGGTGAACGCCTCGGCCGCTCCGGCGGTGGGCAGCACCTCGTCGACCCCGCGCCCGTGACGGCGGGCGATCGCGGCCCGGGCCGGTGCGGGGTCGGGGTAGGCGTCGATCTCGCGCAGGCTCTCGGCGAGGGCTCGGTCGAGCCACACGGGACGCCGCCCCGGATGGACGTTGACGGCGAGGTCCAGCATCCCCTCGCCCACCTCGACGTCACCGTGATGGCGGAGCGGGTCGGCGACGGGTTCCGCCACCGCCTCCGCCTTCAGGGACACGAGGTCGGGTGCCGGGACGGAGGCGGGCGCGGGGGGCGGGGTCGCGCGCGCGGCGTCGGCCAGACGTGCCGCGAAGCGAGGACGGCCGGCCCAGTGGAGGTGCAGGTAGGAGGCGTGCAGCGTGTCGGAGGCGAAGCCCTCCGGAGCTCCATCGACGACCCAGGCCGGGCGTTCGGCGCAGGCTCCGGGGCTCATGCGGGTGCGGTGGAACTCGTGACCGGTGGCGCTCTCGCCCGCGCGGGTGAGCAGCGTGTCTCCGGGCGCGGTCGCCACCGGATAGCGCAGGGTGAGCCGCTCCGTCATCCGGGCGTGCGCGGGAAGGACCCCGGCCATGGCCCTGTCGTCGAGCGACCCGGCCAGATAGAGCATGCCGGCGCACTCGGCGACGGTGGGCACCCCGGAGCGGACGGCGTCGCGCAACTCGGTCAGCAGGGCCCGGTTGGCGGCGAGCCGACCCGCGTACACCTCGGGGAAGCCGCCGCCGAGGTAGAGGCCCCGGGTCCCGGAGGGCAGCGCGGTGTCCACGAGCGGATCGAAGGCCACGACCTCGCATCCGGCGGCGGTGAGCAACTCCTCCGTCTCCGGGTAGCGGAAGGTGAAGGCCCGGCCGCCGGCCACCGCGATCACCGGCCGCGAACCGTCGGCGGCGGCGATCCCCGGTTCGTCGGCGGGATCCCAGGGGCGGGCGTCCAGGGCCGGGGCGGAACGGGCCAGCTCCACCAGCGCGTCCAGGTCGACGTCGCGCGCGACGCGCTCGCCGAGCCGTTCGACGGCGCGGGCCGACTCGGCCCGTTCGGCCGCCGGGACCAGCCCCAGGTGGCGGGAGGGCGCGGCGATCTCCTCGTCGCGGGAGACCACCCCCAGGACAGGGATAGGCATGGCCCGGGCGATCTCGGCGACGTTGCGGGCCGACCCGGCCTTGTTCAGGATGACCCCGACGACCTCGACCGCGGGATCGTAGGCGACCATCCCCGCCACCAGGGCCCCCGCCGAACGCGACATGCGGGACACGTCCACGACCAGCACCACGGGGGTCGCGGTCAGGGCCGCCACGTGCGCGGAGGAGGCGAACCCGTCGGTGCCGATCCGTCCGTCGTGCAGCCCCATCACGCCTTCGACGACGGCGATGTCGGCGCCGCGCGCCCCGTGCAGGAGCAGCGGCGCCACCCGCTCCTCGCCCACCAGGTGGGGGTCGAGGTTGCGGCCGGGCCGTCCGGTGCCCAGGGCGTGGTAACCGGGATCGATGTAGTCGGGCCCGACCTTGTGCCCGCTCACCGTGTGACCGGCGGCCCGGAGCGCCGCCATCAGCCCGGTCGCGATCGTGGTCTTGCCCTGCCCCGTCATGGGCGCGGCGATCATCAACCGGGGCGGGGCGGTCCCCTCCGGGCGGAGGGGGGACGTCACCATTCGATCCCTCGTTGGCCCTTCCGGCCGGCGTCCATCGGGTGCTTGACCTTGGTCATCTCGGTGACCAGATCGGCGGCCTCCAGTAGACGCGGGTCGGCCCGACGGCCGGTGATCACCACGTGCTGGCGTCCGGGACGGCTCTCCAGGGCGGCGACGACGTCCTCGACGTCGACCCACCCCCAGGCGATCGGGTAGGTGAACTCGTCGAGGATGAGCAGGTCGTGCGTCTGCTCGGTGAGTCTGCGCTTGATCTCCTCCCACCCCTGCGCGGCGGCGGCCGCGTGGTCCTCGGCCCCGTCGCGGTGGCGGATCCAGGACCAGCCGGAGCCCATCTTGTGCCATTCGACCGGGCCGCCCTCGCCGGTCTCCTCGTGGAGCCGGCCCAGGCGTTCCAGGACGGTCTGCTCGCCGATGCGCCACTTCGCCGACTTGACGAACTGGAACACCCCGATCCGCCAGCCCTGGTTCCAGCCGCGCAGGGCCAGACCGAACGCGGCCGTCGACTTGCCCTTGCCGTCACCGGTGTGGACGGCCAGGAGCGGAAGGTTGCGGCGTTGGCGTGTGGTGAGTCCGTCGTCGGGGACGACGGACGGCTGTCCCTGGGGCATCAGGCGGCCCTTTCTCGTACGGCGTCGCTCAGGGCGTCGGCGTCGACCTCGCCGACGGGCAGATGGTCGGCGTCCAGGCGAGCGGCGAGGGTGGCGGCCAGCCCCAGACGCAGGGGACCGGACTCGCTGTCCACCACGACCGTGGTGACCCCGAGTCCGGCGACGTGGTCGGCGGCGTCCAGGGCACGGCCGACGGCGCCCCGTCCCCCGGTGGCCCGGCCGTCGGTGACCACGACCAGGAGCGGACGCAGGCGCGCGTCGCGCAGGCGTTCCCGTCGGACCACCCGGGCGGCCTCCAGCAGCCCCTCGGCGAGCGGGGTGCGGCCGCCGGCGGGCATCTCGTCGAGACGGACGGCGGCCACGTCCACCGAACGGGTGGGCGGCAGCGTGAGTTCGGCCGTGCTCCCCCGGAAGGTGATCAGGCCGACCTTGTCGCGTCTGCGGTAGGCGTCCAGCAGGAGCGAGAGGATCGCGGTCTTGACCTCGGTCATGCGTTTGCGCGCGGCCATGGAGCCGGAGGCGTCGACGCAGAACAGGACCAGGTTGCTCTCCCGGCCCTCCCGGATCGCGACGCGCAGGTCCTCCGGACGCAGCCGGATCCGCTCCCCCTCGCCCGGTCGTGAGGCGGCGGCCCGCACGGTCTCCACCAGGTGGAGCGAGGAGCCCCGGCCCGGGCCGGGGCGGGAGGCGCCGACCCTGCGGCCCCGGGTTCCGATGGCGCGGCTGCGTCGACCGTCGGCGCCCTCTCCGGTCCCCCGCACGGTGAACGTACGGGGGCGGTAGGGGGCGGCCGCCTTGGCCGTGGGGAGCGGGGCGGTGGACGGCCGGGGCTCGGAGTCGGGGCGGTCCTCGCCCACGGGTTCGTGCGGAGCGGGCTCCGGGATCGTCTCCGGCTCCGGGCCGGTCTCCTCACCGATCGGTCCGTCGGCCGGGCCCTCGGTGGGTTCGGGGCCTTCGGCGTCCGGTGCGCCGTCGCCCTCGGGCGGGGTGTCGACGGGGTCGTCGCCGCCGTCCGGGCCCGAGGGTTCCGGCGGATCGGGCGGGAGCTCCTCCTCGCCCAGGACCCGATCGAGGAGCTCCTCGTCCAGCCCCGGGGCGTCGAAGGGGTTGCGCCTGCGCCGGTGCGGCAGGGCGAGGGTGGCGGCGCGGCGGATGTCGGCGCGGGTCACCTCGGTCCGCCCCTCCCAGGCGGCGTGCGCGACCGCCGTGCGGGCGGTGACGATGTCGGCGCGCAGACCGTCGACCTCGAAGGCGGCGCACACCTCGGCGATCTTGAGCAGCGCCGCCTCGGACAGCCGGACCCGGTCCAGGGCGTCGCGCGCCTCGGCGATACGCGCGGACAGGGCCCGCTCGGTCTCGCGGTAGCGCTCGGCGAAGCCGGCCGGGTCGGTGTCGTAGGCCATCCGGCGTCGGACCACCTCGGCGCGGGCACGGGGCTCGGTCGGCGCGGCGATCTCCACGGTGAGCCCGAAGCGGTCGAGGAGCTGCGGGCGCAGCTCGCCCTCCTCCGGGTTCATCGTGCCGATGAGCAGGAAGCGGGCCGTGTGCTCCACGGAGAAGCCGTCGCGTTCGACGGTCACCCGGCCGGTGGCCGCCGCGTCCAGCAGGAGGTCGACCAGGTGGTCGTGGAGGAGGTTGACCTCGTCGACGTAGAGCAGCCCGCGGTGGGCTCGGGCCAGTAGTCCGGGTTCGTAGGCGACCTGTCCTCGGGTGAGCGCCTGCTCCAGGTGCAGGGAGCCCAGGACCCGGTCCTCGGTGGCGCCGACGGGGAGTTCGACCAGCCGGACCGGCCGGCTCTCCACCGGGGTCTCGGGGCCGAAGGGACCATCGGGCGAGTGCTGTCCGGGGTCGGCCGGGTCCACGGAGAAGCGGTCCCCGCGATGGACGTCGATGGGCGGCAGCAGGGAGGCCAGCGCCCGCACCGCGGTGGACTTGGCGGTGCCCTTCTCGCCGCGGACCAGGACGCCGCCGATCTCCGGCGAGACGCTGGTCAGGACCAGGGAGAGTCCGAGGTCGTCGAGGGGTTCGGTGTCGCAACCGACGATCGCGGAGAAGGGAAAGTGCGAAGACCGCAATGGCATGTGAGGCTCCCGCTCGTTTCGCCATACGTCATGGGCGGGCGCGAGGCCGGTCTTCGGACTTGCCGGGTCCTCCTCACGGAGGCTCGGTTCACCGCAGCGGGCCTGTGCCGGAATCTCACCGGGCTTCCCAGATTCTCCCCTCCCGCCGTCACCACCGTTTCCGATGGCCGGGCGGGCAGGGGCACCTCGCGCCTGTTGCCCGCCACGATAGCGTCAGGGCCATGAAGGACGACACGCGCCCTCCCCGTCGGGCGCCCGGCCGGGCCCTGCCGGGCGAGACGCCCCTCCCCGCCGAAGGGGTCGGGATCACCGTCGTCGGTGTCGGGGCCGACGGCTGGTCCGGGCTGCCCGAACGCCTGCGCACGCTGGTTCTGGAGGCGGAGGTGGTGCTGGGCGGCCACCGGCACCTGTCCATGCTTCCGGAGACGCCCGGGCAACGCCGCGAGCCCTGGCCCTCCCCGCTCCGTGAGGGGCTGCCCGACCTGTTGGCCTCCCTCGACGGGGCCCGTACGGTGGCGCTCGCCTCCGGAGACCCGTTGGTGTCGGGGATCGGCACCACCCTGATCGACGCGCTGGGTCCCGAGACCGTACGTCTGGAACCGGCCGTCTCCTCCGTCGCCCTGGCCCGCGCCCGTATGGGGTGGCCCGCCGAACGGTGCGCCGTGGTGAGTCTCGTCGGCCGGGACCCCCGCCCGCTTCTGCGCAGGCTCGCGCCGGGCCGTCGTGTCCTGGTGCTCTCCTCCGACGCGGGCACGCCCGCGACGGTCGCCGGGATGTTGGTCGGCGCCGGGTACGGAGAGAGCCGGATGACGGTCCTGGGCGACCTGGGCGCGCCCTCGGAGTCACGGTTGGAGGGCACGGCCGAAGGATGGGCGTCCATCCCCGTCGAGAAGGTCTCCGCCCTGCACGTGCTCGCCCTCGAACTCGCCGGACCGGTCGGGTACGGCCTGGCCACCGGACTTCCCGATGACGCCTTCGAACACGACGGCCAGCTCACCAAACGGGACCTGCGCGCCTCGGCCCTGGCCCGATTGGCGCCCTCTCCCGGACAGCACCTGTGGGACGTGGGCGCGGGGGCCGGATCGATCGGCATCGAGTGGATGCGCGCCCACCCGACCTGCTCGGCCGACGCCGTGGAGGCGAACGCCGACCGGGCGGCGCGGATCGAACGCAACGCCGGACGGCTGGGGGTCCCCGGTCTCCGGGTGGTCACCGGCCGGGCCCCGGAGGCGCTGGGCGATCTCGCCGGGCCCGACGCGGTGTTCGTCGGCGGTGGCGCGACCCGGCCGGGCGTACTCGACGCCTGCCTGGACGCCCTGTCGCCGGGCGGCCGGCTCGTGGTGCACGGCGTGACCCTGGAGACCGAGGCCCTGCTCGCGGACGCCCGCCGTCGTCACGGCGGAGAGCTCACCCGGATCCAGGTCGAGACCGCCGCGCCCGTCGGCACCTTCACCGGGTGGACGCCCGCGCGCACGGTCACCCAGTGGGCTCTGACGGTCGACCCTTGACCCTGGGGCGGCACGGATCGTAGAGGTGGGACTCCCCTCCCCCGCGCGGGTCCAGGGCCCGGCCCACGAGGATCACGGCCGCCTGCCGGAGTCCGGCCCCCTCCACCAGGTCGGCGATGTCGGCGACCGTGCCGCGCAGCACCGACACGTCCGGATGGCCGACCTTGTGCACCACGATCACCGGGCAGTCGTCGCCGTACTCGGGGGCGATCTCGACCATCAGTTCCCGGACGCGGCGGATCGCCAGGTGCAGGACCAGGGTGGCCCGCGTCCGGGCGAACGCGGACAGGCTCTCGGTGTCCGGCATCGCCGTCGAACGGGCCCGGGTCCGGGTCAGCACCACCGACTGGGCCACCAGCGGCACGGTCAGCTCCCGGCCGACCAGGGCCGAGGCGGCCGCGTAGGCGGGCACCCCCGGGGTGACGTCCCAGGGGACGCCGTGGGCGTCGAGTCGGCGGGTCTGCTCGGACAACGCGGAGTACAGCGACGGGTCGCCCGAGGTGAGCCGCACGACCTCGCGGTCCCCGGAGTGCGCCGCGACCAACAGTTCGGTGATGCGGTCCAGGTCCAGACCCTGGGTGTCGATCGCCTCGACGTCGGACGCGCAGTGGGAGAGGACCTCCGCGTCCACGTAGGTGCCGGGGTAGAGCACCACGTCGGCCGCCGCCAGCATGCGGGCGGCGCGCAGCGTCAGCAGGTCGGCGGCGCCGGGGCCCGCCCCCACGAAGTGGACGGTCACGTCCTCACCCACCTGGGGGTCCAGACCCGGCCGGCCGGGTCGACCCGGGTCCCGGAGGCGCCCACGATCAGCAGACAGCGCATGTCGATCGTGGTGGTGTCGAGCTCTTTCAAGGTGGTCGTCAGGAGGGTCTCTCCCTCCCGACCGACGTCGCGGCCGACGACGACCACGGTGTCGGGGTCGCGGTGCTCCAACAGGATCCGTCGGGCGTGGGCGATCTGCTCGGTCCGAGAACGGGAGGCCGGATTGTACACGGCCAGCACCAGGTCGGCCTCGGCCACGGAGCGGAGCCGGCGTTCGATCACCTCCCAGGGCTTGAGCCGATCCGACAGGCTCATCACCGCGAAGTCCCCACCGATCGGCGCGCCGGCACGGGCCGCCACCGCCTGGACGGCACTGACCCCGGGCAGCACCCGGACCGGTACGTCCCGGTGGACGGGGTCCTGGGCCGCCTCGAACACGGCGGTGGCCATACCGAAGACGCCGGCGTCCCCGCCCGAGACCACGGCGACGCGCTCGCCCCGACGGGCCAGGTCCAGGGCCAGACGCGCGCGGTCGATCTCGACGGTGTTGCCGGAGGAGTGGCGGGTCAGGCCCGCGCGCTGGGGGACCCGGTCGACGTAGGGGCCGTAGCCCACCACGTGGTCCACCTCGGCCAGCGCCGCCGTGGTCTCGGGGGTGATCCAGTGGTCGGGGCCGGGCCCCAGGCCGACGACCAGCAGTTCGGCCTCGGCCGTCGCGGACTCCGGGGTCCGCGCCTCCGTCACGGCGCCGTCCCTGGAGCGCCGACCGTTGAGGCTGTCCCCGGTGACCAGGATCAGGGAGAAGTAGGGCACCGTGTCGGGGTCGACCTCGGCCACCGGGAGACGGCGTTCACGATCCATCGAGGCACGCTCGACGTAGACCGCGTGCTCCAACCGGCCGGCCGCCTCCAACGCCCGACGGACGGCGGGGAAGGTCCGGCCCAGCTTCATGATCACGGCCGCGTCGGTGTCGGCGAGCCGCCGCGCCAACTCCGGTTCGGGCAGGGTGCCGGGCAGGACCGTGAGCACGTCGGTCTGGCGGGCCAGGGGCGCCGCCGCCGTGGCCGTGGCCGCCGTGAACGCGGGCACGCCGGGCACGATCTCCGTCTCGTGGTGTTCGGAGAGCCGGTCGTGCATGTACATGTACGAGCCGTAGAACAGCGGGTCGCCCTCGGAGAGCAGGACGACGTCCCGGCCGGCGTCGAGGTGGGCGGCCAGGCGCGCGGCGGACTCCTCGTAGAAGTCGGCCAGGGCCCCTTCGTAGCCGCCGGGATGGTCGGTGGCGCCGGTGGTCACCGGGTAGGTGAGCCGCTCCTCGATCGCCCCCTCGGGGATCAGGGCGGCGGCGATCCGGCGGGCGTTGGAGCCCCGTCCGGAGGCCGCGTGGTAGGCGACGACGTCCGCCTCACCGATGAGGCGGGCCGCTTTGAGGGTGATCAGTTCGGGGTCGCCCGGACCCACACCGACACCTCGAAGACGTCCGGTCACTCTTCCTCCTTGGCCAGGGCGTTGAGGGCCGAGGCGGTCATCGCCGATCCTCCCCGACGGCCGAGCGCGACCACGTGGGGGACGTCGATCCCATGCCGTTCGGCCAGCTCGGTGAGGGCCTGCTTGGACTCGGCTGCGCCGATGAACCCGACCGGGCAGCCGATGATCGCGCTCGGCCTCGGGGCCCCGTCGATCAACATCTCCATCAGGTGGAACAGGGCCGTGGGGGCGTTGCCGACGGCGACGACCGCGCCCTCCAACATCGGTTCCCACAGGGAGACCGCGGCCGCGCTGCGGGTGGTGCCCCACTCTCGGGCCAGGGCCGGCACGCGGGGGTCTCCGAGGAGGCAGAGCACCTCGTTGTCGGCCGGTAGCCGGCTCCTGGTCACCCCGGTCGCGACCATGGTGGCGTCGCACAGGATCGGCGCGCCGGCCCGCAGCGCCGCACGCGCGGCGGACACCAGACCGGGATGGACGACCAGGTCCTCGGCCAGGTCGACCTGACCGGTGCCGTGGATCATGCGCACCGCGAGCCGTTCGGCGTCGGCGGGCAGGTGGTCGAGCCGGGCCTCGCTCCGGATGGTCGCGAACGAGTCGACGTAGATCGCGGATCCGTCGTCGATGTAGTCGTAGCGCCTGGGCGGGCGTTTCGGGGTGGTCACCGTGTCCCTCCGGGGATGAGGACGCCACGCCGGGGCGTGACGACGAGTGCGTCGTGGCCGGCCGCGCGGGCCTCCTCCACGAGTTCCGTGATCGCGGCACGGTCCAGCCCCTCCTCTGGCACGGCCACGTGGCGGCCGCCGTCCGGGAGCGGGCCGTGCGGCAGGGGTGGCGCCGGGTCCGGCAGCCGGGGATCCGGCGGGGCCGGTTCGGCCAGGGGGGAGGAGAGCTCGGTGACGTGCCAGGGCGCCGTGGGACCGGAGCCGCGCCGTTCGAGGAAGGTCTCGGCGAGTCGGATCAGCGTCCCGGCGGCCTCGTCGAGGGGGACCGTCGCGCCCGGGTGTTCGCCGACCCGGAGCTGGGCCGACCGGTCGTCGAGGGCGGTCAGGCCCAGGTCACAGGTGCGGTCGAGCAGGTCGCCGCGGCCGTCGTCCAGGACGAAGAGGAAACGGCCCGGGAGGGAGGCCAGACGAGGGTTCGCGCACAGCAGCCGGTCCAGTTCGGCCGCGACCGGCCGCAGGTCGGTCCGCCCTCCCGACGTGCCCGTGCACGGGGAGACCATCACGTTGCGGACCAGTTCGTGGGTGCGCGAGGGCAGGAGTCCGGTCGCCTCCAGGGAACGGAGCGCCTCGGGGTCCAGCCTCCCCTCCCGTCCGGGCAGGGCGCGCAGTTGGAGGTTGGCCCGACCGGTGACGTGGACCCGCCCGTCGCCGTACTCCTCGGCCACCGAGGACAGGGCGGTGAGCGCCGGAGCGGGTACGCGGCCTCCGATGAGGCGGAGTCTGACCAGGAGGCCGTCGTCGGCGGGCCAGGGGCGCAGGGCTCCGGGGCAGCGGTCGTGCCGGGTTCGGGGCACGGCGGTCGGGGACATGCGGGTCCTTCGATCAGGGGCCCGTTCGCGAGGCCCGCGGGAACCTGGCGGACCGTCACCGCCAGCGCCAGCAGGTCTTCGGACTCGGGGTCGACCGGTGCGGAACGCCTTCCCGGGCTCCCCGCCCAGTGGCCGTCCCGGGACCTCGGTCCCGGAACACGTCCGCCCGTCACCCTCACCGCTGCGCGTCAGTCCCGGATTCGCACCGGGTTCCCTGCTCCATGAGGTGGAGTTCGACTGGCCAGACGAGATTACCGTGTCCGGTTCGAGCGGATCGTCCCGGGGCCGCGGGGACCCTGCCTCGAGGGCCGGGAGACGTGATCAGGAGAGCGGTGGGCACGGCGAAGGGGACCCCACAGGGCCGGCACGCCCATGGAGGGCGCCCTAGGTCCTGTTTTTTGGATCATTCCTCCCACGCCGTCACCCGCCACCACCCTCAACGGTCGCGCTGACGCGCGCGGTGTTTCACACGGGGCCAGGCTTCCTCTCGCGGCGCCGACATCACTCGGACAGCCGAACCCGGGCGGGCCCCCGCTGTGCGATCCTGCGGAGCTCGCGTAGCGGGGCACAGTAGGGGCAGCTTCGCTCGTCGTCTGGCGAGAGATCACCTGGCGGCCGCTCGCCACGGATCGGCTCCGCCGATGCCCAACGAAAGCATCCACAAAAACACTCCCTGGGGATCGAGGGAGGGGGCTCTCAGGAGACGCGCGCCTCGGAGCAGGAGCCGCACAGGCCCCAGTAGACGACCTCGGCCTCGTCGATCTCGAACCCGTGGTCGTCGGAGGCGGTGAGGCAGGGAGCGTGGCCGACGCTACAGTCGACGTCGGCGATGGCGCCGCAGGAACGGCAGACGACGTGGTGGTGGTTGTCCCCCACCCGCGTCTCGTAGCGGGACACCGTGCCCTGCGGTTGGATGCGGCGCAGCAGACCCACGCCTGTCAGGGCCTTGAGGACGTCGTAGACGGCCTGGCTGGACACGGCGCCGATCTCTTCGCGCACGACGCGGATGATCGAATCGGTGTCCGCGTGCGGGTGGGCGTGCACGGCGGAGAGGACGGCCAGTCTGGGACCGGTCACCCGGAGCGCGGACTCGCGCAACATCCGCTCGAAGTCCGAGGGGGTCGGCATACTCGTTGGACCTTCCGTCTTTTCTGGATCAACTCAAATAATGTGATCGTTCCATTCTAATGGGGCGAGAGTTCCGCCGGGCCTGCCCACACCCCTGTCACCGTGATCGACGTCGGCGGCGGCGCGCGGATCACCCGACCCTCGAGCGCACCCTATGCCCGATCGTTCTCCCGATCCGGCCCGGATCATGCGTGTGGCCCGGCTTTCCGAACATCCGGGCCCCGCACGCCATTCCCTCGGGGCCCTCGAACCCACCGGCGGAGAGGGCCGCGCCCGGGGGCGGATCTCACATTCACCGACCCCGGACATGCGACCGCCACCGGCCCCGGAAGCCTCGGGGACGGTGGCGGCGCGGTGGTCGCGAGGGTCAGTCCGTGCCGGACTCCATCGCGGCGTGGTCGAGCCACTCGGCGTCGTCGACCTCGCCGCGGGAGGCGATCTCCTGGGCGCCGCCCTCGGGCATGGCGCCGATGAGACCGGTCGAGGCCGCCTGGGCGGCGCCGATCGAGGTCGGGTGCTCGCTGCCGACCATGCCGAGCCGGGAGTAGTCCTCCAGCTTGGCGCGGGAGTCGGCGATGTCGAGGTTGCGCATGGTGAGCTGGCCGATGCGGTCGCCCGGACCGAAGGCGGAGTCCTCGGTGCGCTCCATGGACAGCTTGTCCGGGTGGTAGCTGAACGAGGGGCCTGTGGTGTCGAGGATCGAGTAGTCCTCGCCCCGACGCAGCCGCAGGGTGACCTCGCCGGTGACGGCGGTGCCCACCCAGCGCTGGAGCGACTCGCGCACCATCAGGGCCTGCGGCTCCAGCCAGCGCCCCTCGTACATGAGCCGGCCGAGACGCCGACCGTCGTTGTGGTAGCTGGCGAGGGTGTCCTCGTTGTGGATGGCGTTGACCAGCCGCTCGTAGGCGGCGTGCAGCAGCGCCATACCCGGGGCCTCGTAGATGCCGCGGCTCTTGGCCTCGATGATGCGGTTCTCGATCTGGTCGGACATGCCCAGACCGTGGCGGCCGCCGATGGCGTTGGCCTCCAAGACCAGGTCGACCGAGGAGGCGAAGGTCTTGCCGTTGATCGTGACCGGCCGGCCCTGCTCGAAGCCGATGGTGACGTCCTCGGGGACGATCTCGACCTCGGGGTCCCAGAAACGCACGCCCATGATCGGGTCGACGAGCTCGATGCCGGTGTCCAGGTGCTCCAGGGCCTTGGCCTCGTGGGTGGCACCCCAGATGTTGGCGTCCGTGGAGTAGGCCTTCTCCGTGCTGTCCCGGTAGGGCAGGTCGCGCTCGGCCAGCCACTCCGACATCTCCTTGCGGCCGCCCAGCTCGTTGACGAAGTCGGCGTCGAGCCACGGCTTGTAGATGCGCAGGGAGGGGTTGGCGAGCAGACCGTAACGGTAGAACCGCTCGATGTCGTTGCCCTTGTAGGTGGAGCCGTCGCCCCAGATCTGGACCCCGTCCTCCAGCATGGCGCGGACCAGCAGGGTGCCGGTGACGGCGCGGCCGAGGGGGGTGGTGTTGAAGTAGGGCCGTCCACCGGAACGGATGTGGAAGGCACCGCAGGCCAAGGCGGCCAGCCCCTCCTCGACCAGGGCGGCGCGACCGTCGACCAGGCGGGCGATCTCCGCGCCGTAGTCGGAGGCGCGGCCGGGCACCGACTCGATGTCGGGCTCGTCGTACTGGCCGATGTGAGCGGTGTAGGTGCACGGGACGGCACCCTTCTCGCGCATCCACGCGACCGCGACCGAGGTGTCGAGGCCTCCGGAGAAGGCGATTCCGACGCGCTCGCCGGCGGGAAGGGAAGTGAGTACCTTGGACATGACAATAAGCATGCACCCTTATGAATGAACATGCAATTCGGATCGGCACGCGATCCTGTGACCCTCGTCATCCCACCGCCCCCGACCTGCGGGTACCACCCTCCGAAACCGGGCCGCCCGGTTCGTCCGAACCCCCTCCCCCGTTCCCCGGCGACGACCACGCCCCCGTGCCCCGGCCACCGTCCCATCACGGCTCCGACCAGGACGGCGAGGGGGTGTTGACGCGGGAGGAGTCGCGGTATATCGCTGTCACACGGTGGGTCCGCGCACGACAGGGGCGGGTGACGGACCCCGACACCCCCTCCCCGCCCCGGGAGCCGCATGATCGTCATCGGTGTGTCCTCCGGCACCTCGGCGGACGGGATCGACGTCGCCGCCGCCCGGCTCGCCCTGGACGGCGACCTGATCCGGTTGACCCCGCTGGGCCACCTCGACCACCCCTACCCCGACGGTCTGCGGCGGGAGCTCCGTTCGGCCCTGCCTCCGGCGTCGACCACCCTGGAGACGGTCTGCCGGCTCGACACCCTGATCGGGCGCGAGTTCGGCAGGGCCGCGCTGGCCGGAATGGAGGCCTTCACCGAGGGCCGGGCCGACCTGATCTCCTCGCACGGGCAGACGCTCTTCCACTGGGCCGAGGGGCCCACCGTGCACGGCACCCTCCAGATGGGCGGACCCGCCTGGATCGCCGAGGCCACCGGGGTCCCCGTGCTCTCGGACCCGCGCACCGCCGACGTCGCCGCGGGCGGCCAGGGCGCCCCGCTGGCCGCCGTCCTGGACACCCTGCTGTTGGGCGATCGGAACGAGGCCACCGCCGCGCTCAACCTCGGCGGGATCGCCAACGTGACCGTCGTACGCCCGGGGCGAGTTCCCCTGGCCTTCGACACCGGCCCGGCCAACACCCTGCTCGACTCCGCCATGCGGCTGATCACCGACGGGGCCGCCGACCTCGACGTCGATGGGCGGCTCGCCCGCTCCGGCACCCCCGTCCCCGAGCTCCTGGACCACCTGCTGGCCGAGCCCTACTACCGGCAGGCCCCGCCCAAGTCGACCGGTCCGGAGCTGTTCGGGCCCGACCACCTGGAGGCGGCCCTGCGCGCGACGGGCCGCCCCGACGACGGCGACCTGCTCGCCACCCTGGTCGAGCTCACCGCCGTCACCGTCGCCGACGCCCTGCGCCCCCACGGGGTCGTCGAGGTGCTGGCCTCCGGAGGCGGTACCCGCAACCCGGTCCTGATGGAGCGGCTCGCCGCCCGACTCGGGCCCGCGCGGCTGGACACCATCGACGCCCTGGGGTTGGACGGCGACGCCAAGGAGGCCTACCTGTTCGCCCTGATCGGCTTCCTGAGCGCGCACGGGCTCCCCGCCGCCCTCCCCGCGTGCACCGGGGCCCGCCATTCCGCCATCGCGGGCTCCTTCACCCCGGGGTCCGGGCCGCTCCGGCTCCCCGAACCGGCCGATCGACCCCCACGACTCCTACGCGTCGAACCGGCCCCCTGATCCGGGTCGCCCACCTCCACGTGACCTCGGACCCGGCCCCCGTCCCCGGAGCCCACAGCCCGCCCCATCGACCCTCCGGAGGAACCACCCGGTGCAGACCATCGACATCGTCGTCATCGTCCTCTATCTGCTGTGCTCGGCCTGGTTGGGGCTGAGGCTGTCCGGTCGCCAACGCGACATCAAGGACTACTTCATCGGAGATCGGCGACTGCCCTGGTGGGCGGTGTGCCTCTCCGTGGTGGCCACCGAGACCAGCGCGCTCACCGTGATCAGCGTTCCCGGGATCGCCTACCTGGGCGACGTCACCTTCCTCCAGGTCGCCGTGGGCTACCTGATCGGCCGGATCGTGGTCGCCTTCCTGCTGCTGCCCCGCTACTACCGGGGCGAGATGACCACCGCCTACGCCTACCTGGGGCTGCGGTTCGGTCGAGGCATGCAGGCCACCGCCTCGGTCACCTTCCTGTTCACCCGGCTGCTCGCCGACGGGGTGCGCCTGTTCGCCGCCGCCATCCCGATGAAGATCGTCCTGGACTCGTTCGGTCTCGGCGTCTCCTACTTCGCGATCATCGCGGTGATGGGCGCCGTGACCATCCTGTACACACTGGTCGGCGGGATCCGCGCGGTGGTGTGGGTGGACGTGCTCCAGATGGGCCTCTACGTCCTCGGCGGGATCGTGGCCCTGGTGGTCATCACCGTGAACCTGGACGTGAACTTCCTGTCGGTCGCGGCGGAGGAGGGCAAGACCCGGTTCCTCGACCTCACCTCCGACCCCGTCTCCTCCCCCTACGCGACGGTCACCGCCGTCCTGGGCGGGGCCCTGCTATCGACCGCGTCGCACGGGGCCGACCAGATCATCGTGCAGCGGCTCCTGGGATGTCGCAGCCTGCGCGACGCGCAGAAGGCCGTGATCGTCAGCGGAGTCGTGGTGTTCGCCCAGTTCGCGCTGTTCCTGACCGTGGGGCTGGCCCTCTACTCCTACTTCGAACGGGCCACGATCGAACGGCTCGGGATGAGCACCTCCGACGAGCTCTTCCCGGTGTTCATCGCCGAAGGGCTTCCCCCCGGCCTGTCCGGGCTGTTGTTGGCCGGGATCATCGCCGCCGCGATGAGCACCCTGTCGTCGTCCCTGTCGGCCCTGTCGTCCTCCTCCATGTCCGACCTGTACCAGCGGTTCTCCCGCCGGACGCTCTCGGACGGCGAGGCCCTGCGCCTGAGCCGACTGTTCACCCTGGGCTGGGGTCTGGTGTTCATCGCAGCCGCCGCGATGTTCACCGGCACCGACAACCCGGTGGTCGAACTGGGGCTGTCGGTCGCCAGCATCACCTACGGAGGGTTGCTGGGGGCGTTCTTCCTGGGCCTGTGGGTGCGCCGGGCCCGCCAGGCCGACGCCGCCGTCGCCTTCACGGTGGCCGTGGCGACCATGGCCTGGCTGTTCCTGTTCGCCCCGGGATTGGTCGGTTTCACCTGGTACACGGCGATCGGCAGCGCCATCACCGTGGGTCTGGGCGCCCTGCTGTCCCTGCGCCATCGGGACGAGGCCCCGGAGATCGAGACGGCGGAACGCCCCTCCCCGCTGGAGGAGGAGCGCCCCTGAGCCGCGGTCCGGGACGGGGCCACGACGGTCCCGTCCCAGACGGCGCGGATCATTCGTACTCGGTGCCGCCCTTGCGGGTGAGGTAGGCGTCGGAGACGAACTTGGCGATCGCGCGACCGCCCAGCTCCTTCGAGAACCGTTCCCTGGCCGGTCGGACCACGAGGCCCTCACGGATGTTCAGGGCGCGCCCGCTCCAGGTCTCGGCGCCCGAGGCCGCCGCGATCAGCAGAGCCTCGTCGTAGGGGCCCTCGTGGAGCACGGGGACCGCGGGCAGCCCCACCTCGGCGAGGAGACCGCCCAGGTCGGCGGAGTCGACCCAGACACGTCGACCGTCCACGTCCAGAGCGACGTCGAACACGGCGTACCCCGGCGCCTCCTCGGTCCGGCCGGTCTCTCCGTAGCCCAGGTCCTGGACACCTGAGCCGAAGACCTCACCGAACACGCCTACCCTGCGGGCTCCGAAGCGCTCGGCCAGCGCGCGGGCGGCCTTGCCGACCTCGGCGGCGCGGACCGCCCTCCAGTACAGGTTCCCGTCGTCGGGGGCCAGGGCGAGGTTCTTGCCACCGTGTCCCTTCGAGGAGACGAACTCCTCGCCGCTCTCGGCCAGCAGCGTGTAGAGGCAGGCGGTGCCGTGGATCTTCTCGGTGGCGACGACCGGCTCGCCCGGCTCGAAGACGCCCGGGTAGCGCTTGACGTTCTCGATCTCGATCCACCTGAGGAGATCCGGGGCGGCCACGACGTCGCCGCTCAGGTGCACGGGCACCTCCGGGACCCACTTGGTGATCCCGAGTTCGGCGGAGAGGTCGGTGCCGGCCTCGTGCTCGGCCGCCAGGTCGCGGTCGGCGAGCGCGGCGGGACGGCAGACGATGCCCTGGGAGAGCTCGCCTCGGAGCCGGATGGCCTTGACCCGGTTCCGTTTCGACCCCGCGAGCCGTCCGGTCAGACCGATCTCCTCGATGAGGTCCTCGGGCAGGAGGGCCCCCTCGGGGATGTAGACGGCCCGGTCGCCCGTCCGGTAGGCGCCCTTGGCCACGACCGCGTGGAAGAGCCCGACCTTCGCCAGTTCCAGGGCGTCGGCGTCGGGGTGCGGCAGGATCGTGAGTCGCTCGGCGGTGACCCGGAGAGTGGACATGAGGGGGCTCCTGGGGGGAGGTGTCGATGCGGATGGCGTCCCGGCCACTATCACGGAGGACGTGCCGGGATCACAACGTCTTTTCCATCCCGGACCCGATGACCCGCGGTGTCTCCCGGTGGGACCGGCGCCCGGCCACGCTCGCCCTCGAACCCACTCGCGGTAGGGGACTCTACGCGACGGCGATCCGGACGGCGGATGAGTCCCGGGACGTCGTCGCAGTTCGAAAGGGGGATCCGGGCGTCGGCGCCCGGACACCGATGACTAGAGTAGGCAAGCCTAACCTCAGATGATCGGAGTCCGATGTCCTCCTCACCACGCGCGCTCGCGGGCGCCCTGGCCCTCCTCCTCACCCTCACGGCCTGCGGTAACGGAGGCGGGACCGAGGAGACCGACGCACCGGGTACCGCGTCGGAGGGGACCTTCCCCGTGACCATCGAGCACGAGTTCGGCAGCACCGTCATCGAGGAGGAGCCCACGCGGATCGTCACCCTCGGGGTGACCGACGCCGACCCGGTGCTCGCCCTGGGCCTCGTCCCGGTGGGCAATACCGGATACACGTTCTACGAGTCCGGTCTGGGCCCGTGGACCGACGACCTGGTCGGCGACGCCGAGTTGACCCGCATCGACTCCGACTCCGAGCCCAACGTCGAACAGATCGCGAACCTGGCCCCCGACCTGATCATCGGGGTCTCCGCCGGGTTCGACGAGGGCGTCTACGAGACGCTCTCCCAGATCGCCCCCGTGGTGGCGCGTCCGGCCGGATCGACCGCCTACACCGTGCCCCGCGACGAGGCCACCGAGATCGTCGCGACCGCGCTCGGCAGACCCGAGGAGGGCGCCGCCCTCAACGAGGCCACCGACACGCTCTTGTCCCAGACCCGCGAGGACCACCCGGAGTTCGAGGGCCTCGAGGGTACGGCGGTACTGCCCTACGAGGGCAAGTACGGCGCCTACCTGCCCGGAGACGCGCGCGGACGCTTCCTGGTCTCGCTCGGCTTCGAGGTCCCCGAGGCGATCACCGAACAGGACACCGGGGAGAGCTTCTTCGTCGAGCTGTCGACCGAGCGCGTGGACATGATGGACGGCGACCTCCTCCTGGTCATGAGCGACGACGAGGACTTCGACATCACCGAGGGGGTCGCCGTGTTCGACGACCTCGACGTGGTGCGCGACGACGCCGTCGTCACGACGAGCCTGGACGAGCGGGGCGCCGTCACCTACAACTCCGTGCTCTCGGTCCCCTTCGCGGTGGATTCCCTCGTGCCGCGGATCGCCGAAGCGCTCTGAACGGAATCGGTGCGGCTTGAGAACACCACAGCCATAAATACACAGAAAACACCCATTTCCCCCTACATAACCACCAACAGAAACTGACAAAGCGCCATAAAAAGCCCATTGATCGCATTACCGGCAACCTCACGTAGGAGTGTTGCATTCGGTGGGCAAATCATGAAGGTTTTCTCCTAGGGAGTGTTCTTCGGAGCCTTCTCCGGCACCGGCGACGGTCGGGCCGCGGTCGACGAGGATCGATCGCGACCCGGCCGACCTCGTCCTTCACGGGTGGGGCGGCACCGCGAGAACGAGCGGGACGACACCGACCGGAACGTTCCGGAGCACACGCCCCGAGCCCGAGCTGAACGTCGCACACGGGTCGGACCGTCTCCGACCCCCGCCCGTACGACAGAAGCCTGAAGGAGCAACCTTGGCGTACTCGAACCGGAACCGCCCGGCACCGCGCACCGCGCCGTCCCCGGCCGCACTCCCCCGCGGCGCCGCGCGCGCCGCCCTGTTCGGCGGTGCCCTGGCCGCCGCGCTCACCGCCTCGCTACTGCACGTCCCCCAGGCCGCGGCCGTCCCGGCTCCGCAGGCGAGGAACGCCTGCGAGGTCGACCCGAAGGCCCCGCCCAAACGGCAGATGCGGGCCGAGTGGATCGCCGGCGTGCAGAACATCGACTGGCCCAGCGGTCAGAACATGAGCGTCGAGGATCAGAAGGCCGAGCTGGACGGACTCTACGACGAGGCCGTCGCCAACGGGCTCAACGCGGTCTTCGTCCAGGTCAGGCCGACCGCCGACGCCTTCTGGCCCTCACCCCACGAACCGTGGTCGGAGTGGCTGACCGGCGAGCAGGGCAGGGATCCCGGCTACGACCCGCTGGAGTACGCCGTCCAGGCCGCCCACGAGCGGAACCTGGAGTTCCACGCCTGGTACAACCCCTACCGGGTGGCCATGCACGACGATCCCGCGCGCCTGGTCGAGGACCACCCCGCGCGGCAGAACCCGGACTGGGTCTTCGCCTACGGCGGCAAGCTCTACTACAACCCCGGCATCCCCGAGGTCCGGGAGTTCGTGATCCGGGCGATGATGGACTCCGTCGAGAACTACGACATCGACGGCGTGCACTTCGACGACTACTTCTACCCCTATCCGGTGGAGGGCGAGGAGATCCCCGACGCGGACGCCTTCGCCGAGCACGGCGGCGACTTCGACGACATCGAGGACTGGCGACGCGACAACGTCGACCTCATGGTGCGGGACATGAGCGAGGCGATCAACGCCGTCAAGCCGCACGTGAAGTTCGGCATCAGCCCCTTCGGCATCTGGCGCAACTCCTCCACCGACCCGGAGGGCTCCGACACCGGCGGCTTCCAGTCCTACGACCAGCAGTACGCCGACAGCCGCAAGTGGGTCACCGAGGGGTGGCTCGACTACATCAACCCGCAGATCTACTGGGAGATCGGGCTCCCCGTGGCCGACTACTCGGTCCTCGTGCCCTGGTGGGAGGAGGTCGCCTCCACCACCGACACCCACCTGTACATCGGGCAGGCCGCCTACAAGGTCGGCAACGAGGGCGCCTGGGAGGACCCGAACGAGCTCTCCCGACACCTGGACTTCAACCGGGACCACGAAGGGGTCCAGGGCGACGTCTACTTCAGCGCCACCTCACTGAGGACCAACGCCGAGGAGGCCACCGAGATCCTGGTGGCCGACCACTACTCCTCGCCCGCCCTGATCCCGATCAAGGACGACCTCGGTGGCACCGTCCCCGCTCCTCCTCGGGTGAGCGGCGGCGAGGACGGGACCCTGAGCATCGCCTCCGGCCCCGGGGAGAAGCCCGCCTACTACGCGGTGTACGCGTTCGACGGGGCCCCGGACCGGGAGCGGGCCCGCTGCGGCATCGAGGACCCGCGCGCGATGCTCGGCACGGTGCGGGCCGACGAGGACGGGGCCGCGACCTTCGACGTCCCCGGTGACGCCGACACCACGTACTACGTGACCGCCCTGGACCGACTGCACCACGAGAGCCGCGCGAGCTCTCCGGTGCACACTCCCTAGGTCGTGAACCATGTATGAAGGGGCCCGGTGGTCTTCGGACCGCCGGGCCCCTCCCGCGCCGGGGCCGGGGTCAGCCCTGTTCGTTCCTGCGCATGTGGAGCAGCGGGAACGGACGTCCCTCCCCGTCCAGCGGAGAACGCCCGACCACCCGGAAGCCACGACTCTCGTAGAAGGCCAGGGCGCCCGGGTTCTGCTCGTTGACGTCCAGCTCCAGCACCGGATGGCGGGACGCCGCCCACTCGATCAGCCGGGTGCCCACACCCCGACCTCGACCCCGGTCGGCCACGAACAGCATCTCCACACGGTGCCCGTCCATGCCCAGGAAGCCCACGGGACGGTCGTCTACGTCGACCGCGACGTGGAGCTCCACCGCGGGCAGCCACTGTTCACCGAGCCGGACCCGGTAGTCCTCGATGTCCTCCGGGGTGAGGAAGGCGTGGGTGGCCACCACCGCCTGGCGCCACACCTCGACGAGGTCGTCGTATTCGACGGGGCCGCGGGTCGGTCGAAGGTCGACCGGCATCCGGCCCGAGGAGGGTTCGTCTTCGTGCATCACGCCAGGTTAGAACCCGATCCGGGCCGGCGCGAAGGGTTTTCCCACCCCCGCCGCGCGCCTCGCCGAACGGGGCGGCAGACTCGGAACACGGGCCCCATAGGCCTCGATTTTCTCCCTGAAACGCTCCATACCCTCACGGGGTACGGGTACCCTGGCGGACATGATGTCGTCCGAGCCGCTCCGGAGCAGCACGGGACGCGCCTGGGTGCGCCTCCTGCTGCTGGCCGCGCTGCTGCTCGGTATCGGCGCCATGCACACCCTGGGCCACGTCCAACACGAGGCGCACGCCTCCACCGAGACCAAGGGTCCCGCCCCGGTCATGGCCGCCGACGGGCTCCCCCTGTCCGACTCCGAGGGCGGACACACCGCGAGCGACGACGTTCAGCACGCGGCCGCCCTCCCCGACCTGGACCCGACCTCGATCTGCCTGGCCCTGGGCGCCCTCACCGCCACCCTGATCGGTGTGGCCGCCCTGGCGTTCGTCCGCTGGCCCGGAAACCCCCCGCGCTCGGCCGGACCGGTCAACCGACCGCCCCCGTCCGCCCTCCCCCCACGTGAGGGACCCTCGCTGTCCCTGTTGCAGGTGCTGCGCATCTAGATGCCCGCGGGACGCGGCCGACCCGGCCCGTCTCCGCTTCCACGCGCACCTACGACAGCCGTGCCGGAACCGGGTTCCGCACGGAGGACATTCGAGAGGAAACGGGTCGACATGACCTTTCAGCAGCGTGCCCTGAACCGCCGTGTGCCGGCGATGATCGCCACCGCCCTGGCCACCGCCCTGTTCGCCGCCGCCTGCGGCGGGGACGACTCCGCACCGGAGAACGCCGACACCTCCCAGAGCGGGGAACGGGCCGCGGAGTACA
This sequence comes from Nocardiopsis alba DSM 43377, assembly GCF_000341225.1. GTDB lineage: Bacteria > Actinomycetota > Actinomycetes > Streptosporangiales > Streptosporangiaceae > Nocardiopsis > Nocardiopsis alba. The sequence goes on along the minus strand of NZ_ANAC01000007.1, from coordinate 21,972 downwards.
ACCAGGCCGACGTGCACTTCGCCCAGATGATGATCCCCCACCACGAGCAGGCCGTGGAGATGGCCGACCTCGCCGATGACCGGGCCGGTGACGAGGTCCGGGAGCTGGCCGAGGAGGTCCGTGCCGCGCAGGGTCCCGAGATCGAGCTGATGGAGGGCTTCCTCGACGATTGGGGGGCCGAGGCCGAACACGGCATGGACCCCTCCGACATGGACGGCATGCTCTCCGAGGATCAGATGTCCGAGCTGGAGGGCTCCGAGGGGGACGCCTTCGACACCCTCTTCATGGAGTACATGGTCCTGCACCACGAGGGCGCGGTCATGATGGCCGAGACCGAGCTCGACGAAGGGGTGAACGAGGAGGCCCGTGCGCTGGCCCAGGAGATCATCGACGCTCAGGAGCGGGAGATCGAGCTGATGAACGACCTGCTGGGCACGGACGGTGACGTCCAGGAGGAGGACGGCGGCGACGACCGCTGACCCCTCTCCCACGGGGCGGGGCGCGCGAAGGGGCGCGCCCCGCCCCGGTCATGGACGTACCTCCTCGAAAGAAGGACGCGAAACGCATGCCCGGAACACACGAAACCCGCACCGGGAGAACACCCGGGGGCCGCTACCGCGCCGTACTCGCCTCGGTCGGGTTGATCGCCCTGGCCACCGCCTGCTCGGCCCCGGGAACGGTGCCCGGAGCCCTCGGGGACGCCGAGGGCGACCGGCCCCGCAACACGGTCGGGGTCGCCCTGCCCGATGAGGCACGGCACGTGCACGGCGCGGGGGTCGACCCCGAGACCGGCGAGGTTCTGGTGGCCTCCCACGCCGGCCTGTACACACTGCCCGCGCCGGACGAGGCGGGCGACGGAGACGTCGAGCCGACGCACGTGGGCCCCGAGATCGACCTCATGGGGTTCGCGGTCCAGGGGCCGGGGCACTATCTGGCCAGTGGCCATCCGGAGGGCGACACCGACATGCCCGACCCGGTCGGCCTGATCGAGACCCGTGACGGTGGGCGGAGCTGGGAGGCCCTGTCCTTGGCGGGGGAATCCGACTTCCACGCTCTTACCTCGAACGACGACCGCGTGTTCGGCTTCGACGGCGCGTTGCGCGCCACCGGGGACGGCGTCGACTGGGACGACCTCGACCCCTCGGTACAGGCCTTCTCCCTGGCCGTCTCCGACGACGGCGAGACGGTCCTGGCCACCACCGAGCGGGGCCTGCTCCGCTCCACCGACGGCGGTGCCGATTTCGAGGCCGTCCCGGACGCGCCCATGCCGGCCCTGGTCTCCTGGGTCCGCGGCGGCGACCGGGTCTTCGCGATCACGCTGGACGGCACCGTGCACCTGAGCGAGGACGCCGGGCTCACCTGGGAGCGGACCGGCGCGCTGCCGGGCACCCCGGAGGCCCTCTACGCCGACGACGAGCAGGTGATCGTGGTCTCCGACCTGCACGTGGCCCGGTCCACCGACGAGGGCGCCGGCTTCGACGCCTGGTGACCGGTCGCCCTCTCGATGCCCGAGACCCGTCGGGACCGGTGCGATCCGGCCCCGACGGGGCGCGTCACTCGGAGGCGACGGGGATGACGCTGCCCTGGTAGGTCTCCTCGATGAAGCGGACCGTCTCCGGGGAGGTCAGCAGCTCGGCGAGGGTCGCCACCCGCGGGTCGTCGACGTTGTCGGGACGGGCCGCGAGGATGTTCACGTACGGGTTGTCCTCGACCACCTCGAGCAGGATCGAGTCCTTCTCGAAGTCCAGCCCGGCCTCCTGGGCGTAGTTGTTGTTGACGATCGCGGCGTCGACGTCGTCGAGGGAGCGGGGCAGCTGGGCCGCTTCGACCTCGCGGAAGTCGAGGTCGAAGGGGTTCTCCTCGATGTCGGAGAGGCTGAAGGAGGCCTCGTCCGCACCTTCGGCGAGGGTGATGAGGCCGCCTTCCTCCAGCAGGAGGAGGGCGCGGAACTCGTTGGTGGGGTCGTTGGGCAGCGCGATCTCGGAGCCGGCCTCCAGCTCGGAGAGCTCGTCCACGCTCTTGGAGTACAGGCCCAGCGGCGGCAGGTAGATCCGCTCGACCGCGACGAGGTCGGTGCCGTTGCCCTCGTTGTACTCCAGCAGGAACGGCTCGTGCTGGTAGAGGTTGACGTCGAGCTGTCCCTCGGCGAGGGCGGCGTTGGGCGCGATGTAGTCGGAGTACTCGGTGATCTCCAGGTCCAGTCCGGCCCCGGGGGCGAGTTCGGACTCGACGAACCGGAGGATGTCGCCGGCCGGGACGGCCGTGGCGCCCACCGCGAGCGGGCCCTCTCCCTCGGTGGTCTCGGAACCCCGCTCCGAGGGGGCGCCGCAGGCGGTCGCCGCCAGGAGGGCCAGGGCTACGGGGGCGACGATGACGGAGCGGCGCATGAGTGTCCTTCGAGTGCTGCTGGGAGACGGGACCGGAGAGGACGCGGGAACTTTCTCCCCGCATTTCCTATTTTCCCGATATTAAATTCGGGATTACCTCGGAAGTCCAGCGTCCGTGACCAAGTGCACACGCCCTGACCAGCCCTGACAAAGGAGGTCGAACGACATCAGGATCCCACACGACACCCTTCGCCAACGAACCGCCTCCAAGAGTGACCGGGCCCACATCCATCGACCCACCCCGCCGAACCGGACACCCCCACCGAATCCCGGCACACCCCTCCGAGCAGCGCCGGAAAGCCCGACCACGTAAGGCTTGTGGTCGTCCGGCCGGGCCCCTAGCATCCTGAAATGCGCACCTCCTCACCACTTCCCGACCGACTGACCGGCTGCCTTATGGGTGGAGCCGTCGGAGATGCCCTCGGAGCCCCCGTCGAAGGTCTGGGGCTCGACCAGATCCGCGAACGCTACGGGACGACCGGCCTGAGCGACTACGTCGAGGGGTCCTACGGGGTCGGTGCCATCACCGACGAGACCCAGCTGACCCTGCGCACCGCCGACGCGCTCCTCCGGGCCCACATGCGGGCCCGGGACAAGGGGATCGAGGGGGCCGCCCTGGGGATGGTGCAGGCCTCCTACCTGGAATGGCTGAACCACCAGATGCCGAGCGCCTCACTGGAGAAGGAGGAGGTCGGCCCGGGGTTCGGGGGTGCCGCGCTGCGGGCCCGGCGAGGATACGGGGCCGCCACCGTGGACGCGCTTCGGGCCGCCTCCGCCCGCGTGGAGAGGCGATGGGTGCCGCTGGGCACACCGAAGGCCCCGATCAACAACTCCAAGGGCTGCGCCGCGGTGGTCCGTGTCGCCCCGTGCGGGTTTCTCACGGTGTCCCCCGCGAAGGCGTTCGACCTCGGCGGCGAGGTCGCCGCCCTGACCCACGGGCACAGGACCGGCCACCTGGCGGCCGGGACCCTGGCGGCCACCGTATGGGGCCTGGTCCGCGACGAACCCCTGGATTCCGCGCTGGAGACGGCCCGTGAGGAGTTGGAGGGGCGGACGGGACACGAGGAGGTCTCCAGTGCCCTCGACAAGGCGGTCGCGGTCGCCGAGCGCGGGATCCCCGAGGCCCGCGACCTGGCCGAACTGGGGGACGGCTGGACCTCCGAGGAGGCGCTCGCGGTGGCGATGTGCGTGGCCCTGAGCGCCGAGGCCGTCCTGGCCCGGGAGCCCTCCCGGCACTTCTCCCGCGGTGTGGCCGACGTGGGCGCGCACTGCCTGCCGCTGGCGGTCAACCACTCGGGGGACAGCGACACCATCGGGGCGATCTGCGGCGGCCTCATCGGGGCCCGCTACGGGTCGCACGCCTTCCCCGGACACTGGCAGTCGGCCCTGGAGGTGCGCGACGAGGTGATCCGGCTGGCCGCCGACTGCGCCCTGGAGTTCGGCCCGCACCCCCCGAGCGATCAGCGGTACGGCGGGGTGCACCACACCTGGTTCCGCCACCACTGATCGAGGTCGTCGAATCGGCCGGCAGAAAACCCCGAAAAAGGACGGAAACGCCTTCTCCTGGCCGTTTACCGACGGCTTACCCGCTGTGGGCAAGGCTGGTGGGACAACACAACACATGGGGGCCCGGGCTCCCGCCGGAGGCGGAACGAAGAGCGATGTTCGGTGATGTGATCGAGTGGTTCAAAGGGATGTTCGGCGGAGGCGCCGATGAGCTGGTCGACGGGGCGAGCGGGGCCCTGGACCAGGCCGGAGCGGGGGCGGAGGACCTGATGGGCACCGCCCAGGAGGCGGGTCAGTCCTTCGGCGAGGGAGTGGTCGGGGAGCAGTTCCTCCAGGACAGCGGGCTGGACGCGGCGGCCCAGGATCTTCAGGAGGGCGCCCTGGGCGAGGTCACCGAGACCGCCCAGGGATTCCAGGAACAGGCCGAGACCTGGAGCGGTGTCGCCGAGGACCCGATGGGCGCCGCCGCGGACGAGATCCGCGGCCGCCTCACCGGCGAGGGCTGACGCCGCGCACGACGCCCCGGTGGCCCCGGTCCCTCGAGGGACCGGGGCCACCGGCGTTCCTCCTCGGGGAGAAGCGTCGACGCTCGGCGCGCACAGGCGACCACGACCATCATCGTGCGTAGCATTTCGATCGCACACAGTGACAGATGGTTGTCGAACAGGCAGGGAGAACCCTGATGAAGTCGCCCGTCAGACCGCACCAACTGATCCTGCGCCTCGCCACCGGCGCCTCCATCCTCAACTCCGGCCTGAACAAGCGCGGTGCCGACGAGGACACCGCCGTGTCCCTGCACGGCATGGCGGTCGGCACCTATCCCTTCCTCGACAAGATCGACCCGGCCACCTTCACCCGGCTGTTGTCGGCCGGGGAGATCGCCCTGGGATCGGCGCTGCTGGTCCCGCTGGTGCCGAACCGGCTGGCGGGGGCGGGGCTGAGCGCGTTCGCGGCGGGCCTGCTGGGGCTGTACCTGCGCACCCCGGGCATGCACAAGCCCCGCAGTCTGGCACCGACCCAGGAGGGGATCGGCCTGTCCAAGGACCTGTGGCTGTTGGGGGCGGGGTTGGCGCTGATCCTGGAGGAGTGCGAGGACCACTGTCACAAGGGCGACTGACCCCCGCGTGACCGGGTCCCGGAGCGAGCGTCCCCTGGCTCCGGGGCCCACCCGTCGACGGGTCCGGGCCTCCCTGGACCGGTCTCCGGGGAGAGGGTCGGTTACCGTGGGTCGGACTTTCACCCCCTCCGACCCGAAGGGCCCGCCATGTCCTCCCCCACCACCCGTCGTACAGCCCTGGTCACCGGGGCCTCCTCCGGCATCGGGGCCGCCGTCGCCGCCGCCCTCGTGGAGCGGGGCCATCGCGTGTACGGGACCAGCCGTTCTCCGGAGGGGATCTCCGATCCGATCCCCGGGGTCGAGTACCTGGCCCTGGATCTGACCGACGCGGCGTCGGTGGAGGCCTGCGCCACGGCCGCGGGCGAGGTGGACATCCTGGTCAACAACGCGGGCGAGAGCCAGAACGGCCCCATCGAGGAACTGCCGATGGACGCGATCGAGCGCGTGTTCCGGCTCAACGTGTTCGGCGCGGTCCGCCTGACCCAACTGGTGCTGCCGGGGATGCGTGCGCGCGGGTACGGCCGGGTGGTGATGGTGGGGTCGATGCTGGCGAGCTTCCCCCTGGCCTACCGGTCCTCCTACGTGGCGACCAAGGCGGCGATCAAGGGGTTCGCGGACGCGGCCCGGCGCGAGGTGTCGCCGTTCGGTGTGGGGGTGACGACGGTGGAGCCGGGGTCGATCAACACCGGCATCAGCGAGCGGCGCACCCAGTACGTGGGCGAGGGCTCCCCGTTCGAGGAGGAGTACCGGACCATGGTGAACGCGCTCAACGCGAACGAGGCCCGGGGGATCTCCGCGGAGGCGGTGGCCGCCACCGTGCTCCGCGCGATCGAGGCCCGCTCGCCACGCCCCCTGTACGCGGTGGGCAGCAACGCGCCCTTGGTGTTCGCCCTGCGACGACTGCTCCCGCGTTCGGTGATGCTGCGTATCGTGGCCCGCAAGCACGGTCTCCGCTGACCCTCGTCGGCCGGGTCGGCGCGGCCCTCTCGGAGCGGTCCCTTAGGTTGGCCACGACAGGTGTCGAACCGACCGGAGGAACCCGTGACCAGTGTCGTCAAGTTCAACGTGCTGACCGTCCCCGAGGGCGGGGGCGCCACCCTGGAGGAGCGCTTCGCCAAGCGGGCGGGGCTGGTGGAGGACCAGGAGGGCTTCGAGGAGTTCCAGCTCCTGCGCCCGGTCGAGGGCACCGACAAGTACCTCGTCTACACCCGCTGGCGGTCCGAGGAGGACTTCCGGAAGTGGGTCGAGGGCCGGGCCTTCGCGAAGGGGCACGCCCAGGCGGCCGCCGACGCGGAGAAGGAGGGCCGGGCCCACGGCGGGCACGGCGGCCCGGCGGCGACCGGCAGTGAGATCTGGGGCTTCGAGGTCGTCCAGCACGTGACCGCGCGGGACTGAGCCGCGCACCCGTACCCCCGGGCGTCCGGCTCTTCGCCCGGGGGACGCTCCTCGTGACCTCCGACCGTTCACTCCGGCCTGCGTGCCTCCACCAGGATCCGGGAGGAGTACGCGACGAAGGGCCCTTCCTCCTCGATCGATTCGTGCAGTTCCCGCAGCCGATCGCGGTGGGCGTCCACCGTGAACCCGGGGACCATCCACACCACCTTGCGCAGGAAGTACACGACCGCCCCGATGTCGAGGAACTCCATCCGGAGGCGTTCGGTGCGCAGGTCCACCACGTCGAGTCCGGCGGCCTCGGCCCCGGCCCGGTCGTGGTCCTCGTGGCGGGACTCGCGGACCTCGCGCGGCTGGGGGCCGAGGAAGTACTCGACCAGTTCGAAGACGCTGGCGGGCCCCACGTGTTGGGCCAGGTAGGTGCCTCCGGGGGCCAGGACCCGGGCGATCTCCTTCCAGTGGACGGTCACCGGGTGACGGCACACCACCAGGTCGAAGGCCCCGTCGGCGAAGGGCAGCGCGGGCTCGTCCGGGCAGGCCACGACGACCACGCCCCGGGGGTGCAACAGCCGCGTGGCCGCCTCGACGTTGGGCGGCCACCCCTCGGTGGCGACCGTCGACGGCGCGTACCGAGGGATCCCGGCCAGTACCTCTCCCCCTCCGGTCTGGACGTCCAGGGCGGCGGTGGCGCGCGTCATCCGCTCCCCCATCAAACGCTGGTACCCCCAGGAGGGTCGTTCTTCGGTGGCCCGGCCCTCGAACCAGGAGAAGTCCCAGCCCGCGGTGGGCTCCGCCTCGGCCTCGGCCACGAGTGCGTCGAAATCCCGTCTCATACGCCCATCTTGACGAGATGGCCACATCCGGACAACGGGTTTTCCACTCTCCGGATCCGAGGAAAGGGCCTGGTGGTGGCCCTAGCGGATAGGTGACACGATCGTCGGAGCACGGAAAAGGGCCTTGCGCGAGCACTCGAAGCGCCCCTATAAAGAGACCCGCCGCACCGAACGACGGTGCCGGCCCCTGACCCGAGAGGAGGCGCATCCGATGTTCACCGTGATCACCGCGCCCTCCGAGGCCTCGGCCCGACGCTGACCTCGACACGGGCGCACCACACCGAAGGTGTCGCCTTGACCGTTCTTTCGAACGACCTGACCATCCGTCCTCTCACCGGTTCCGAGGAGCTCTCGCTCTTCAACCGTTTCCCCTACCTCCTCAACGAGGAGTTCCCCCGGGACATCGCCGACGGCCGTCGCCGTCCCTCCTGGATGTGGGTGGCCCTGCACGGGGACCGCCTGATCGGCCGTCTGTCCTGGTGGTGCCGCCCTCAGGACGACGCTCCCTTCCTGCTCGACGTGTTCGACGTCGTCGACTCCCCCGACATCGACCGGACCGACGTGGCCCGGCACCTGCTGCGGACCGCCTCCGCGGCGACGCTCGCCCCGGACGCCGGTCTCCCCGAGTTCCTGCGCTTCCTTCCGGCCGGATGGCGCGAGGACCCCGCCGAGGCCTCCATGGTCCGAGACCTGATGAAGGTCCTGGAGGGCGAGGGGTACTCCCTGCTCGCCGAACGCCTGCGCTTCGAGCTGCCCGCGGGCACCCCCGCCCCTCGCCCCGGGGGCCGTCTCCGGTTCCGCGAGATCGAGGACACCGACGAGATCCTCGGGCTGATGACCCGGGCCCTCGAAGGGACCCTGGACGCCCACGACCGCGCCGATCTTCGGGACAAGAGCGCCGAGGAGGTCGCCGCGGCCAACTTCGCCGACGAGTTCGCCGAGTACACCACTCCGCGTTCCTGGTGGCGGGTGGCGACGCTCCCCGACGGGGAACCGGTCGGTTTCGTCATCCCGGCGCGCAACGCCTACCACCCGATCATCGCCTACATCGCCGTGCTCCCCGAGCATCGCGGCCACGGACACATCGACGATCTTCTCGCCGAGGGCGGCCGTGTCCTGCGCGAGGAGGGCGAGGCCGAGTACGTGCGCGCCGCGACGGACCTGGGCAACGGGCCGATGGCGGCGGCCTTCCGTCGGGCGGGTTACGAGGTCCTCAGCGAGCTGCTCACCATGACCGGCGAGCGGCCCTAGCGCGGCGCGCCCTGGTCAGCGGGTCATGGAGATAATCCGGCCGGCCTCGGCTACGGCGGAGAGCAGGTCCTGGGGGTCGGCGGTCATACCGGCGACCACCAGGTCCATCTCCGCCAGGTCGGCCAGGGAGAGCAGCGTCTTGTCGTTGGTGGCCCACACCCCGCGCCCGGCCAGGACCGCGTGCGCGGCCTGCGCGGCGGCCTGGGCCACCAGTCCCGCGCACTGGGCCACCCGCCCTTGGGGCGCGTGGTTCCGTTCGGCGTAGGCGAGGGTGGCCGAGGCGAAGCCGCGCCAGACCGGCGGCGCGTTCCGGCGTAGGGCCTCCGGATAGTCGGGGGCGGGGAGGTCGCCCGCCAGGACCCGACCGAGGGCGAGTTCGGCGACCACCAGGTAGGTGGGAATCCCGACCAGGTGGAACATGAGGGGTTCGACTCGGAAGCGGCCCTCCTCGGCCTCGACGATCTCGTGTTCGACCACGTCGAGGTCGCGGTAGTGGACGTCCACGGGGCGTCCATCGATCCGCAGCCAGGCCCCGCCGTTGAAGACCCCTTCGCTCCAGCCGCCGATCTCGGAGACCTCGCCCTCCCAGCCGACCTCTCGCAGGTGACGTGGGTCGAAGAGCCCGGCGCCGCCCCGGTAGTACACGGCGAGATCCCAGTCGCTGTCGGGGCGGTGGGTGCCCTGGGCTCGAGAGCCACCGAGCGCGACCGCCTCCACCCCGGGGAGCGAGGCGAGACGGTCGGTGGTGGCGGCGAGGAAGCGTTCGTCGGTGTCGGAGAGGGTCATCCCTCCATGATGGCCGGTCGGCCGGCGCGCCCGCTCCCCCTTTTCCGCCGGTGGCTATCGTGCCCCGTCTCCGGTCCCGTCGGTGCCCGAGGCGACCGGGACCGGGGCTTTCCGCCGTGCCCCGCCGTAGGTCATCCGGCGCAGGAAGGTCTCCGCAGGTCCTCGAAGGCCGAACCGTTCCATCACGGCGGCGATCACCACGGTGGCCGCCCAGACCCCCGCACCGACCAGGACCGCCTGGGCGTCGTTCAGCCGCTCGGCCAGGTTCATCGTGTAGGGGAGGAAGAGCGCCACCCACGCCACGGACTGGAGCAGGTAGCAGGTCATCGACCGCCGCCCGGTGGCGACCAGGGCCCCCACGATCGGGCCTCGCCGGTCTCCGATCGCCACCGCCACCAGGGCGATGAGCGCCGCGTACCCGAACCCTCCGGCGTACCCGGACACCACGTGCAGCCACTTGGCACCGATCAGGAAGGGGAGTTCGGGGTTCCACACCCGGATCATGACGAACATGTGCGGGATCGCTCCGATCACCGCGAGGGCGATGCCTCCTCCGGCGACCCGGCGCAGGAACCGGAGGTGGAGTTCGGGTTCCTCCAGGAGGCGACGGCGGGCCGCCCAGACCCCGACGGTGAAGGGGAGAACGGAGATGCCGACCATGAGCAGGGTCAGTACAGGCCATGCGGAGAGCCTGAGGAACAGGTCCGTCAACGGGTCGACCTCGACCGCGCTCGTCTGGGCCCCGGACGCTGCGAGCAGCCCCTCGGCGATGGCGTACAGCAGGGTGCCCACGGACGCCCAGGCGAACCCGTGGGCGAGCAGACGGTGGTCGCTCCGGTGCAGTAGCCCCGCGAGCAGCAGGGCGATGAGCCCGTACGTGGCGATGACGTCGCCGTAGAACAGGAGAGCGGTGTGCAGGAACCCGATGAGGATCATCCACCCACCGCGCCGGCGCACCAGGGAACGGACCCAGGGCCGGGGTCTGCCCTCGGCCGTGCGTCGCAGGTATATCAGGGCGAGCCCGTAGCCGAACAGGGCGGCGAACATCGGGTAGCCGCGGGCCTCGGCGAAGAGCGTCATGAAGGCGGTGACGGCGGTGTCCAGAGTGCCGGCCAGGGTGAAGGTCTCACCGCCGGTCGCGAGCTGCCGGAACATGTGGGCGTGGACGGTGGCGATGACCAGCAGCATGAGGCCGCGCGCCAGGTCGGGGGCGAGGGAACGGCGTTCGACCGGGGTCGCCGTCACCTCGGTGGTGGGTGGCAGGGGTGTTCGAGGCATGGGGATCTCCGTTCATTGGATACGGTGGCGTATCTCCTTGAGAGAATAAGATACGCAAGCGTTTCCTAGGAACTCGATATCCATGACCGACCGGAAGCGGCCGGAACCGGCCACCAAGGCCACGCGCAAACGCGGACGAGAACTCCTCGACGCCATCCACACGGCCGTCCTCGCCGAGGCCGCCGAGACCGGCCTGCCCGGCCTGACCATGGAGGGGATCGCCCGCCGCGCGGAGACCGCCAAGACCTCGCTCTACCGTCGCTGGTCGTCTCCGGAGGACATCCTGATCGAAGCCCTCCATCGGCACTATCCGCAGGAGACCCCCACCCCCGGGGCCGATGACCTCAGAGGGGACCTCGTCCGCGCACTGGGCCTCCTGCGCGGCCTCATGGAGGACCCGCTCCTGGGTCGCGTGCTCCTGGCGGTGGCCGCCGAGACCACGCGCCGCCCCGAGCTCTCCCGGCGCGTGTCCGAGGAGGTCTACGAGCCTCGTGGGGGGCGCTTCACCGGGATCGTGCTACGGCACTACGCCGACCTGGGCCGGATCGACCCGACGAGGGTCACCGACCTGAGCCTCGACGTCGGCGAGGCCCTGATGCTCAAGTACCCCGTGGACCATCCGGGGGAGCTCCCTCCCGAGAACTACGAGGCCCGGATCGTCGACGAGATCCTGCTGCCCGTCCTGGGGATCACGTCGGACGCTCCCCGCCCCTGACCCCGCACGCCGAAGGGCGGCCCGGAGACGGACCGCCCTTCGGCTTTCGTGTGCGGACCGAGGCCCCTCAGACGTCGTCCTTGGCCTCGGGGCCGAGGTGGTCGCCCCCGGAACCGTTGTCGCGCTGCTGTTCTCGCTGTTGTTCCCGTTGCTGCTCGCGCAGTTGGTCACGGCGCATCCTCCTGGACCTGGCCTGGAGGGGTATGGTGCGTTGCCGATGCGCCCCCGACCCTTTCGCCGTCTCCTCCTTCAACGACTTCACCAGGGCGATCATCATGAAGAAGCCGATCACGAAGAAGGGCAGCCCGAACACGATGATCGTCTGTTGGAGCGCGTCCAGGCCTCCCACCCCGCTGGCCGTGAGCACGGTCGCGGCGACCACCCCCTGGGTGACGCCCCAGAAGACGCGCTGCCGGGTGGGCGATTCGGCAGTCCCCGAGCAGAGCATGTCCACCACCAGGGACGCGGAGTCGGACGAGGTGGTGAAGAAGATGACCACGATGACGATGGCCATGACCGACACGAACGTGGCCAGGGGATAGTGCCCCAGGAAGGAGAACAGCGCCCCCGGGATGTCCTCCTGGACGACGACCTCCTCGACCAGTCCGCCGCCCTGGTGCATCTCGATGTCGAAGGCCGACATCCCGAACACGCTGAACCACACGATGCTGAACGCCGTGGGCAGGGCGAGCACGCCCAGCACGAACTCACGGATGGTGCGGCCCTTGGAGATGCGGGCGATGAAGATGCCCACGAACGGCGACCAGGTGATCGTCCAGGCCCAGTAGAAGACCGTCCAGCTGCCCTGCCACCCCGTGTTGCCGAAGGTGTCGTTCCAGAACGAGAGCGGTATGAGCTGGTCCAGGTACACGCCCGTGGTCTCGATGATCCCCTTGGCCAGGTACAGCGTGGAGCCGGCCGCGAACACGAAGATCAGCAGGCCGACCGCCATGACGATGTTGATGAAGGAGAGCCACTTGATCCCGGTGTCCAGTCCCGTGGCCACGGAGATCACCGCGATGAGGGTGACGATGCCGATCAGGATGATCTGGGTGGGACGGCTCTCCTCCAGGCCGAACAGCACGTTCAGCCCGCTGTTGATCTGCATGGTGCCCAGGCCGATGGTCACGGCCACCCCGAAGAGGGTGCCCAGGACCGCGAAGATGTCGACGAAGCGCCCCACCGGCCCGTTGATGCCGTCCCCGAGGAACGGGTGGAGGATCGAGCTGACCCGGAAGGGCAGCCCTTTGCGATAGACGAAGTAGGCGAAGGCCAACGCGGGCAGACAGAAGATCGTCCAGGTGTGCAGACCGAAGTGGTAGAGCGTGAAGCCCATGGCCTGCTGGGCCGCCTCGACCGACTCCGGAGCCACGTTCTGCTGTGGGGGATTCGCGTAGTGGCTGATGGGTTCGGCGACGCCCCAGAACATCAGGATGCTCCCGATGCCCGCCGCGAACAACATGCAGAACCAGGCCAGGTTGCCGTACTCGGGCCTGCTGTCCGGCGGACCCAGGCGGATGTTCCCGAATCTGCTGGACGCGATCCAGATCAGGAAGATCAGGAAGGTCGTCACCCCGAGGATGTAGACCCACCCCAGATGGGACAGGATCCACCCCGAGGTGGCGCCGAAGATCGCGTCCACCGTGTCGGTGAAGGCGATGGCGCACACCACGAACAGGATGGTCAGCGCGGCCGATATGAAGAAGATCGCCGGGTTGGTGTCCATACCCAGCTTGCCTGCCAGCTTTGCGAACATGCCGACTGCTTTCTGGTTTCCGGGGTTTTCGTCAGGGGTGGGGGATCCTCGTCACCGCCCCTTCGCCATCGGGTGAGAACACGCACCTTAGAGGGACTTACCCCTTACCCCTTACCCTTACATGAAGAGCGAAATCCCCGCTCTCGACACATAGAACCGCATTTTAAAAAACGTCCCAGAATTGTCAGAAATAACTTTATTCGGGCATAGCGCCCGTTCTGTCCTGCGGGAGAGGCGGGTTCCAGGGCCTTCTCCGGGGCGTCGGCACCGTATCCGATCTCTCGGCGTGCCGGGCGGCGCTCGGATGTCGTCGGAGTGTCGGGATGCGGGGGCGGCGCGGGCCGGGCCCGATCTCCGGGACCCGGGCGGGAGGCGGACCGACGTCCACTCCCCGGATCTCCTCTCGGACACTCTCCGACCGATGGTGTCCTAACGTGGAGCGGGCAACCCCTCCGCACCGACCGCACGACCCAGGGGAGAACCGTGAGGACCGTACTGTTCGACATGTTCGGGGTGGTCGCCATGGACCAGTCGCCGATCGTCCGCGAGACGATGGTGGACCACTCCGGCCACGCCTCGTCCGACTTCTGGTCCGCCTACTGGGCGCCCCGTCAGGACTACGACCGGGGCGACCTGGACGGCCCCGCCTACTGGCGGGCCGTGGGCGAGCGTCTCGGCTCCCCCTTCACCCCCGAACAGGTCGAGCGACTGATCGCCCTCGACCTGGAGAGCTGGTCCCGGGTCGACGAGGACTCCGTCGCGCTGGTGCGAAGCCTGTCCGACACCGGCGTCCCGCTGGGGTTGCTGTCGAACATCCCCACCGAACTCGCAGCCCGCTTCGAGGAACGGCACCGGCGCGTGCTGGACCTGTTCCCGGTGCTGGGGCTGTCGTGCCGGATCGGCCACGCCAAACCCGAGGCCGACGCCTTCCACTGGTGCCTGGAACGACTCGGAACCTCCCCGGAGGAGGTCCTGTTCGTGGACGACAACACCGCCAACGTCGCGGCCGCGCGCGAACTCGGTCTCCACGGACACGTGTTCACGTCCGTGCCCGAACTGCGTCGGGTCCTGAAGGAGGGCGGTCTCACCGCGGAGTGAGGACGGCGATCCCGTCGCGTCCGGTCTCCACCGGACGCGCGGGTCGATCCGCCGACTCAGGCGTCGAACTCGCGGAGGAGCTCGGCGACCTTCTCCGGCTGCTCGTGCAGGGCCAGGTGTCCGGCGCCCTCGATGGTGCGGACCTCGGCGTCGAGGAACCTCCGCGCCGGGCCGTGCAGCCGCGCCGGTGAGAAGAACCGGTCGTGGGAGCCGGTGGCCACCGTGATCGGGGTCGTGGACCAGGCCCGGAAGGCCTCCGCGTTGAGCGGGGTCGGGGTGGTGTTGGTCCGGCAGTGGCGGGCCACCAGGGTCAGCCACTCCCTCTCGGAGCTGTACTCCTCACAGGCGGTCTCGGACGGCCCACTGAGGAATTCGATCAGACGATTGCTGGTCTGCTCGTTGGGGTGGATCATCCACGGCAGGGTGGCGCGCATCGACTCCGAGCTGACACCGGCCGCGGTCAACCCGGCGGGGTTGAGCAGCAGCAACCCGGCGACCAGCGGGTTCGGGGTCGAGGCCAGTGCGATGGCCGCGCCCCGGGAATGCCCCAGGACGATGACCGGACGGTCGGTGATCATCGGCAGGAGTTCGTCGAGCCACGCACCGTAGGCCTCGGTCCGGGCGCCGGCGGTGCGCTGACTACAGCTCAGCCCCGGCTGCCCCGGAAGGTCGACCAGGAGTACCGGCCGATCCGCGGCGAGCGCGCGGGCGGCGGGAACCGTGGTGGCGGCGTTGAGGTTGGTCCCCGACAGGACCAGAACCGGGGTACCGCTCCCGCCCGAGGCCCGGAAGGCCTGTGTGGGGCCCATACGGGTCTCCACGAGCGGTAGGGGGCCGAGTTCGGGCCACTGACTCAGGGCTTTGTGACACCAGGCGTGCACGGAGCGCTCGGAGTTCTCCGAGCGGTAGACACGCGCGGCGCGAAGAGGGACGACGGTCATGGATCTGGTTTCGCGTAGAGAGAGAAAGGTGTTCGCCGCCCTGACTTCTCGGCGCACCAAGAGAGGACTGTACGCCTCTGTTCGGCCCCTCGCCACTCAGGGGCGCGAACCCCGTCGTGGCGGTGTCGAACGGCCGCCTCCGAGAGCCGCCCACCCCTAGCGAAGTGTCCCGTGTTGGGAGCGTTCGCCCTGGTACGGGTGGGATTGTCCCGACCGAAAGCGGCCATGCGGTCGCACCGACGTCCAGTCAGGATACGACCGCTCCACGGCGGGCGGATCCGGACGATCGATAGGCCCGGTCATCGGATGAGAGGGGCGCCGCTCCGCCCCCTCCGAAGGGTCGAACGGGGCGGGGTCCCGCGCGCCGGAGGGCACGCGGGACCCCGCGAAGAAGTGAGGCGGAACACGCCCCGCCCGACTAGTTGAACTCGTCGGGGTCCGGGCCGATCCGGCCGTCGCCGTCCAGGGAGGCGACCCGCTCCATCTCCTCGGCGGAGAGCTCGAAGTCGAACACCTCGAAGTTCTCCCGGATCCGCGCGGGGGTCACGGACTTGGGGATCACCACGTTGCCCAGCTGGAGGTGCCAGCGCAGCACCACCTGGGCGGCCGACTTGCCGTGGGCGGCGCCGATCTCGACGAGGACCGGGTCCTCCAGCAGCCCCTTGCCCTGACCCAGCGGACTCCAGGCCTCGGTGAGCAGACCCTTCTCCGCGTTGAGGGCGCGCATCCGACCCTGCGAGAAGTAGGGGTGCAGCTCGATCTGGTTGATCGCCGGGGTCACCTCGGCCTCGCCGAGCAGACGCTCGAGCGTGGTGGGGGTGAAGTTGGACACGCCGATGGCCTTGGCGCGACCCTCGGCGAGGATCCGCTCCAGCGCCTTCCAGGTGTCGACGTAGGTGTCGTGGGCGGGCGTCGGCCAGTGGATCAGGTACAGGTCGACGTAGTCGGTGCCCAGACGCTTCAGGCTCGCGTCGAACGCCGCCAGGGCCTTGTCGTAGCCCTGGTCGTCGTTCCACAGCTTCGTGGTGAGGAAGATGTCCTCACGGGCCACGCCGGAGTCGGCGATGGCGCGGCCGGTGCCCTCCTCGTTGTTGTAGATCCGCGCGGTGTCGATGCTGCGGTAGCCGACCTCGATGGCGGTCTTGACCGAGGCGTAGGCCTCATCGTCGGGAACCTGCCAGACGCCGAAACCCAACTGGGGCATGGTGAGGCCGTTGTTCAGCGTGACGTACTGCAAGGGTGTCGTGCCTTTCGATGGGGATGGGGCGTGCGCCACGGCGAGGACCGCCGTGGCGCGATGGGGATGGTGGTGTGGTGGTTCAGGACAGACGCACGAGCATCTTCCCGGTGTTGGCTCCGCGCATCATGCCGAGGAACGCGTCGACCGCGTGATCGATCCCGTCGACCACGGTCTCCTCCGCGTACAGACCGCCCTCGGCGAGCCAGCGGGCGGCCCGCTCGCGGTACTCGCCCGCGAGGTCCCCGTGGTCGCCGACCAGGAAGCCCTGGAGCCGGATCCTCTTGCCGACGAGCAGGGCGAGGTTGTCCGGCCCGGGGACGGGCTCGGTGGCGTTGTAGACGGAGATGGCCCCGCACAGGGCCGCCCGACCGTGGACGCGCATCGCCTGGACGGCGGCGCGCAGATGGTCGCCTCCGACATTGTCGAAGTAGACGTCGATCCCATCGGGGGCGGCCTCGGCGAGCTGCCCCTCCAGGTCTCCGTTCCGGTAGTCGATGGCCGCGTCGTAGCCGAAGTCCTCCAACAGGCGACGCCCCTTCTCGGGGCCGCCCGCGGAGCCGATCACCTTGGACGCGCCCAGCCGCTTCGCGATCTGTCCCGCGAGGCTGCCGACCGCCCCGGCGGCGCCGGAGACGAACACGACGTCGCCCTCCCGGAGGCCGGCGACGGCGGTGAGCCCGGCGTAGGCGGTCAGGCCCACCATGCCGAGCACGCCGAGATAGGCCTGGGCGGGCGCGACCTCGGTATCGACGACGGTGGCGTGGGCGCCGTCCACGAGCGCGTACTCGCGCCAACCGTGGAAGTGCAGCACCGTGGCGCCCACCGGCACCTCGGGGCTCTCGGAGGCGACGACGGTGCCGACCGCGCCGCCCTCCATGGCCTGATCGAGACGGAACGGCGGGACGTAGGACTTCACGTCGTTCATGCGACCGCGCATGTAGGGGTCGACCGACATCCAGTCGTTGCGGACCAGGACCTGGCCCGGACCGGGGTCGGCGACGGTCGTCTCCACCAGGGCGAAGTCTGCGGGGGTCGGTTCTCCGACGGGACGGGCGACGAGGTGGACTTCCTTGGAGACGGGCATGGTGTTCCCCCTGAGTGCGAGGTGGTGGGGCGTGCGGGCTCGGCCGCGCCCTCGAGCGTAGCCCCGGACCGCGAACGTTGACCAACGGGCGTCTCGGCCCGTTTCCCGAACCGTCCGGGGGCGTGTCCTCCCCCGATACCCGTCATAGGCCGTCCGCTCACCCGATGTTCCGATGTTCACATCGGAACCACGTGCCCCGTGCCCGCGTCCCACTCCGGTATCGATCCCCCGATCCCCTGGGAGAAGCGCATGCCGCCGTTCCGTCCGAGACGTTCCGACGCCCCGCCCCACGGGGTCCGGCCCCGGAACAAGTGGGTGAGCGGCCTGGTGGTCGCGGTCGCCGTGGGTCTTCTCCTGTTCTCCGGCCTCCGGCTGGTCGGGTTGGAGCGCGGTTTCCCGTTGGTGCCGTTGATGGCCTACGCGCCGCTGGTCCTCTTCACGATCCCCGTCCTCGTGGTGGCCTTCCTCCTGATGAGGCGGTTCGCGGCGGCCGGTGCGGCCATGGTCGCGTTCGCGCTGTTGGCGGTCCCCATCCTGCCCCGACTCATCGACGAGGGGCCGATCCCTCCCGAGGTTCCGGGTCCCGAGCTGAGGGTGCTCACCCTGAACACGCACTTCGGCTCGGTCGCCCCCGAGACCATCGTCGACCTGGCGCGCGAGCACGAGATGGACGTCCTCACCCTTCAGGAGGTCACCCCCGAGCTGTACGCGGGGCTGGAGGAGGCCGGCCTGGCCGAGGTGCTGCCGTACTCGATGGACCACTCCGCGCCGGCGGCGGCCGGCGGGACCGTGCACTCGGTGTATCCGCTCACCCCCGTGGGCGACCCGGGGCGCGAGATCGATTCCCTCTCCATGCCCCACGCGTCCCTGGAGGTCCCCGGCACCGCACGCCCGGTGGAGGTGGTGTCGGTCCATCCGATGTCGCCGCGCCGACCCTCCAGCATGGAGGCCTGGGAGTGGGGCCTGCTCATGCTCCCTCCCGCGGCGGAGGACACGACGCGGATCCTCGCCGGCGACTTCAACGCCACCCTCGACCACGCGGCGATGCGCCACGTCGTGTTCGAGGGGTACGTCGACGCGGCCGACGTGACCGGGCAGGGGCTGACCGGGACCTGGCCGGTGGGCAAGCCGGTCCCCAAGGTGGCCCTCGACCACGTGCTGGTGGACCACCGGGCGGCCGTGGACGGTCTGGACTTCCTGGACGTGGAGGGCACCACCCACCGGGCCCTCGTCGCCGACCTGACCCTTCCCGGAGAGTAGCCCCGCCCGGCCTTGACCCTCACACCGATGGCAGGGGTTACCGTCGCCGCATGAGCGAGCCGACCCCGTCCACGAGCGGAACCCGTCTCCAGGTGGTCCTGCCCGACGAGTCCCCGGACATGCCCGTATCGACCCTGGTCGACCTGGGTGTACGGGCCGAGGAACTCGGAGCACGGGCCCTCTGGCTGCCCGATCACCTGCTTCCGCCCCGCCCCTACGGCCGGACCTTCGGCGGGGTGTACGAGCCCCTGGTGACCCTCGGGTACCTGGCCGCCCGTACACGGAGGGTGCGGCTGGGCACGTCGGTGCTGGTGCTGCCGATGCGGGACCCCTTCACCGTCGCCAAACAGGTCGCCACCCTGGACCGGCTGTCCGGAGGCCGGTTCACGCTCGGGGTGGGCGTGGGCTGGTCGCGCGAGGAGTTCGCGGCGGTGGGGTCGGACTTCTCGACCCGGGGCGCCCGGACCGATGAGGCGTTGGCCCTGCTGCGGCACCTGTTCGAAGGTGAAGGGGCCTTCGATGGTCGATTCCACTCCTATGGGCGAGGGGTGTTCGAACCCCGCCCGAGCGGGCGGATCCGGGTGATGGTGGGCGGTGGCTCGGACGCCGCCCTGCGCCGGGCCGCCGCGTGGGCCGACGAGTGGCAGGGGCTCGACCCGGATCCGGAGGCGTTCGGGAAGGCGCGGAAACGGCTGCTCGCCGCCGCGGGACGTCCGATGGAGACCGGGGCGCGGATGGCCTGGAGCGGTGAGGAGGAGGGCCTGGAGGAGGCCGTGGCGCGTTTCCGCTCTCTCGTGGAGGTGGGAGCGGACGCGGTCGCGGTGTGGTTCGGCGACGCCGAGGGGTTCGGAGAGCGTATGGAGCGTTTCACCGGAGCCCTGCGCCGAGCCGAGGGGGCCTGAGGGGGCTCCCCGACCCCCGCGTAGATTCGGGACCATGCCCACCATCGAACGTGCTCGTGTCGAAGACGTCCCCTCGATCGTCGCCCTGTTGGCCGACGACCCGTTGGGGGCCGGACGTGAGACACCCGACGACCTCGATCCCTACCTGAGGGCGTTCGCCGTCATCGACGCCGACCCCCACCAACATCTGGTGGTGGCCCGCCGGGACGGTCGCGTGGTGGGAACCCTCCAGCTGACCGTGCTCCCGGGCCTCTCGCGTACGGCCACCACCCGCGCCCAGGTCGAGGCGGTCCGGGTAGGACGTGATGAGCGCGGGCACGGCCTGGGGCGGGAGTTGCTGGAGTGGGCCGAACGGGAGGCGCGGGAGCGCGGTTGCGCGCTGCTCCAGCTGACCACCGACGCCTCCCGAGAGGACGCCCACCGCTTCTACGAGCGCCTGGGCTACGTGGGGAGCCACCTCGGTTTCAAGAAGCCCCTGACCTGAGCACCGTGCCGAGCGGGGTCAGGGGATGACGATGTTGAAGGTGGGGTCGGGCTCGTCCAGCAGCCCCATCAGACGGTCCACCAACCCCTCGTCCCCCGAGAACACCATGCCCTCGGTCCCCTTTCCCGCGAGCAGGCGCAGCAGCCGGAACTTGTTCAGGGTCACGGTCAGGTCCGGCTCGCCCCGGCGCGGCTTCTCCCTGCTGGTGAGAGCCCCGTTGGAGAGCGTGGTTCGGTGGATGGTGTCCAGGTCGGTGAACACCCAGTCGATCACGAAGTACTCGTTCCAGGCACGGGGGCCGTTGACGCGGATCGCGAGCGAGGCGAAGAGCTGATCCACCGACAGGGCCGAGGTCAACCCGGTGACCTGCGGTATCGACGCCCCCTGGCCTCCCTCTCTCAGCTCGGCGGCGCCTTGGAGGTAGAAGTTGCGCCAGGTGCCGTTCTCCGCCCCGAACCCCAGCCGCTCGTACACGTCGGCCAGGGCGAGACGGGCCTCCTCGTCGTCGGGGCGGGAGAAGACCGCGTGGTCCAACAGGGTCGCGGCGAAGCGCAGGTCGCCCCGGTCACGGTACTCGCCGGCCTTGCGGACCACCTCGGCCACGCCTCCCATGCACTCCACGTAGCGAACG
This sequence comes from Nocardiopsis alba DSM 43377, assembly GCF_000341225.1. Taxonomy (GTDB): domain Bacteria; phylum Actinomycetota; class Actinomycetes; order Streptosporangiales; family Streptosporangiaceae; genus Nocardiopsis; species Nocardiopsis alba. The sequence continues at coordinate 1,311 of NZ_ANAC01000007.1, read as the reverse complement.
GCCGCGGCCTCGGGAGGGTGCGGCCACAGGTGGGCGGGGTTGCCGTCGAACCAGCCCATGTAGCGCTGATAGATCGCCTTGACGTTGTGGTTGACCGAACCGTAGTAGCCCCGTGTGTGCCAGGACCGTTCCAGACCGGGCGGCATGCGGAGGGTTTCGGCGATCTCCGACCCCACCAGTCCCTGGTTCATCATCCGCACGGTCTGGTCGTGCAGATAGGCGTAGAGGTCGCGTTGCAGGCTCAGGAAGGAGACCAGGCGTTCGGTCCCCCAGGTGGGCCAGTGGTGCGAGGCGAACAGGACGTCGGAGTCGTACGCGAAGAGTTCGATGGACTCGTCGAGATAACCGGACCAGGCGCGGGCGTCGCGCACCAGGGCCCCGCGCAGGGTCAACAGGTTGTGCAGGTTGTGGGTGGCGTTCTCGGCCATGCACAGGGCCCGGTGTTCGGGGAAGTAGAAGTTCATCTCGGCCGGGGCCTCGGTGCCGGGCGTCATCTGGAAGACGATGCGCACCCCGTCGACGACCTCCTCCTGGCCGGTACGGGTGATGGCCCGGTTGGGCGCGATGAGGGTGACCGTGCCGGTGGAACCGGCCTGCCCCAGCCCCACGCCGATCTGGCCGCGCGGCCCGGGCGGGATGCGCGCGCCGGTGTGGAACAGGCCCCGGCGGGCCATGGCCGGTCCCACGTAGACGTTCTCGGAGACCGCGTTCTCCATGAAGTCCTTGGGGGCCAGGATGGGCACGTTGCCCTCGGTGACCCCGCCGACCCCGCCGAAGTGGTCGACGTGGGAGTGCGAGTAGATCACCCCGCTGACCGGACGGTCACCGCGTCGGGACCGGTAGAGATCCAGGCCGGCCCGGGCCGTCTCCGCCGAGATGAGCGGATCGATGACCAGGACTCCCTGGTCCCCCTCGACCAGGGTCATATTGGACAGGTCGAGGCCGCGCACCTGGTAGATGCCCTCGGTGACCTTGTACAGACCTTGCTTGGCGCACAGTCGGGACTGGCGCCACAGACTGGGGTTGGCGGTATCCGGGCACTCCTCCTCCAGGAAGGCGTAGGCGCCGGTGTCCCACACCACCCGCCCCCGGTCGTCCTTGACGACCCCCGGCTCCAGACGGGCGACGAGGCCGCGATCGGCGTCGGCGAAGTCGTCGGTGACGGGGTCCGCGGGCTCGGAGCCGACGGGGTCGTCGGGGTCCGTGTACTCGTGTCCGTTACCGGTCATCACTTCTCCTCGTCGGGCCGAGGCCGAACGGCGGTGGCGGGTCCGGGCGCACGACCATGATCACGGAGGGGCGTTCAGTGGA